>NZ_BANR01000020.1 GCF_000332975.1 Gordonia aichiensis NBRC 108223
GATTATAGCGAACCCCTCACCACTGAGGAGCGCTCTGAGGTCGCTGCCGTGTCTGTCGTCGTCGAACTCGGCTACCGGCCTGCCGTGCAATGCAGGTCGTGCGGGTCGTGGCTTGTGGCTCCGAAATCCGTTGCGTTGCATCGTGGCCCGGTCTGTCGGAGCAAGGGCGGTGACGCATGATGTCACTGAGCTACGAGCAGGCAAACAATCTTCGGTACAAACTCATCGACGTCGAATTGCCCGAGGACGTCGACCGGGCGATGTTCTGTGCGTTGCTGACTGAGGGCGTCCGCGGCTGTCTTGAGCAAGAGCTCGACGCGCTGGAGGACAAGCGGGATTCGATGAAAGACGCAGCCGTGGCGATCTCGCAGGCTGCGGACTGGAATGTCGTCGCACAACGCATCCGCCGACGAGACGCCGCCATTAAATCGGGAACCTTTGTCGAGGTGCGCCAGTGATCGAGTATGGCGATGACCGCACTGACACAGGATTCCTCGTGCAGAACGAACAGCATTCGGGCCAGGTCCGTATGGCCTACCGGTTGGCCGAACTGCACGCTAACCGACTGCTGCATGTCGCCGGTATTGGGTGGCATTTCTGGGACGGAACCCGCTGGAAAGAGGACGAGACTGGCGTTGCTCGACGTGCTGTCATCGAGGTACTGAAGGCGGCGCTTGCGGAGTCGCTCGACGACCGCAGGTTGCGTCGTGACGTGGCGAAGTGTGAGTCGGCTACGGGTATCGCTGGTGTGCTTGAGGTTGCATCGGCCTTGGAGGTGTTCGCCTGTGCGGTCGGGGACTTGGACGCCGATCCGTACTTGCTGAACACCGCGACGGGAACTCTCGATCTGCGTGATCTGACGTCGCGGGCGCATGACCCAGGCGACCGGATTACGAAAGTCACTACCGCGGGTTACGACGCTCATGCGCCGGCGTCGTCGTGGCCGCGGTTCATTGCTCAAGTGCTGCCTGATCGTGAGGTACGTGAGTACGCGCAGCGGGTGGCCGGTGTCGCGTTGCTGGGTCGAGTGGTGGAGCACATTCTGCCCATCCTCACCGGGACTGGTGCGAATGGTAAAGGGACGTTGTACAAGGCGCTCTTGCACGCGCTCGGTGACTATGGCAGCACCGTGGAGCCGGATCTGTTCATGCACCGTCAGGGCGCTCACCCGACTGGCGAAATGGACCTGATGGGTCGCAGGCTCATTGCGGTATCTGAGTCGGAGAAGGATCGTCGGCTGGCTGAGGCGACGATGAAGCGTCTCACAGGTGGTGACACTATCCGTGCGCGCCGTATGCGGCAGGATTTCGTGGAGTTCGAGCCGAGCCATACCCCGCTGCTCATCACGAACTTCTTGCCGAAAGTCTCGGGGGATGACCCCGCAATCTGGCGGCGGATTCGTGTGGTGCCGTTCGACGTTGTGGTGCCTGAGAGTGAGCGGGACGGCCAGCTCGACGAGAAACTCGCCGCGGAAGCCGACGCTGTACTGACCTGGATGGTCGAGGGTTATCGCTCCTACGTCGACGGTGGCGGCCTTAACGAGCCCTCATCGGTTCGTGTTGCCACCGACAGCTACCAACGTGACAGCGATGCCGTGGCGCGGTTCGTGGCGGAGTTCTGCGTGACGTCCTCGCCGGCACTCAAGGCGACCACATCGCAACTGCATGACGCGTGGGCCAAATGGGCAATCACAGACGGAGCCGAGCCTATGAGCCAGAAGGCATTCGGTGCTGCTCTGGACAGGTTGGGCTATTCGGTCACGAGCCGTTCAAAGGCGGGCCGTTGGCGAGCCGGGATCGGCATTCCTGTCGATACAGATGGGGATGAGGGGTGACGCAGATGACGCATAAAAGGTATCCCTCTACGCGCGCGCACATATGGATTCATACATATGGTGCGTCATCTGCGTCACCCTCGCAGGTCAGAGGGGGTGTCGCATGAAAACCCGTGACATGCCGCTCTGTGGCGCCTGCCGGTTCCCGATGAGTTTTGACGAGGACATCGAGCGCGGCCAGCACCTGACATGCGTGCCCATCGCCTGGCCTCGAGGCTCTGTGCAACGCGCCCGCATTCGACGACCATTCCACTTCCCCAAGGAGACACACTGATGAGCCAATCCCCGAACCTCGCGACCGACATGCTCCTCCACGCAGCTCTCGAGACGACAGATTGTTTCTCGTGGGTGATTGACACCCTCAGCGATCACGGCGTCTGCGACGACCACCAGTTCGAGACCGATGCGCTCGCCGAGACGGTCGCCAATCTGCACCGAGCCACCTTCGAGTTCACCCACTACTCCGATGGCAGACCAATCCGAGCCACCGAGGTCGTCGACGGCGGCATTCACATCTCGCATGTGTTCGCGGCCGTCATCGAGCAACGCGGCGAACGACTCCTCTTCACCGATCGGAGGTTGCGTGACCCCGGCACACCCGACCGCGGCCACTACCGCGTGTATGTCGACGACGCAGCCGCCACCTTGCGCGTGGAGGTATTCGGACCGCTGGAGGCGATATGAGCCGCAACGTGTCTCGTCGCGAAGGCGGCGTGGTTGATCTGCTCGAAGCGATACTGCGCGACACCGCCGACCTGTCGGGCGCCATGTGCGTCGAATCGGCAGAACTGTTCGATCCTCCTGCCCCGTACGAGGACGCCGCCGACACCCGGTACCGACACGCGAACGCCGAAGCGTTGTGCCACCGCTGTCCGGCCCTCGATCGCTGTCGGGACTGGGCGGCACAGCGGCGCACTGACGGCTCTGTGCTCGCTGCTCGCTCACCCCGCCTGCCTGGTCGACCACGGAGCGGTGCCGCGTGAGGCGCTACGGCAGGGGCGGGTCGGCGTCGGTCCACGTCACCCGCGACTATGCGCGGCCCGTCGTCGTGACGCTGGTCGGC
>NZ_BANR01000019.1 GCF_000332975.1 Gordonia aichiensis NBRC 108223
GTTGCGATGGTGGCTTTGGTCGAGAAAGCAGGGTATCGGGCGTGTATTGCTGACCTGCGCGGTGTCAGAGTGCTGGGTCCGGCGACGAAAGTTGTCCTTGCCCGCAGGGCTGAGCACCTTGACTATGTGGGCCCGGCCAAGGTCATCGGGATCGGTGTGA
The DNA here is from genome assembly GCF_000332975.1 of Gordonia aichiensis NBRC 108223. Lineage (GTDB taxonomy): Bacteria > Actinomycetota > Actinomycetes > Mycobacteriales > Mycobacteriaceae > Gordonia > Gordonia aichiensis. The sequence continues at coordinate 161 of NZ_BANR01000019.1, forward strand.
ACGTCGACCGCGCGGGTGGGATAGCACTTGCGGACTCACCCTACTCCGCAGGGAGTTTGCGGAGTGCGCTCGACAGCATCGTCGGTTCAGAGTCGACTGGCCGAAGCGGGGTGCATCTCAGCCGTCGCGAGCACGAGGTGCTGACCACCTATGCGTTGGGATCGTCGGTCCGCGACACGGCTGCTCGGCATTTCATCGCCGAGAGCACGGTTCGATCGCACTTTCGGCGTGTTATTGGTCGCTACCTCGAAGCTGGTCGACCAGTCAGCAACCGCGCACAACTGCTCGTCGAACTAATTGTGGATGGATGGGTTGATCGTGAGCGAATGTTGATGCGTTGACCTGTGCCTTCATCGAGGTCGGGCCCCGCCGTGAGTTGGACACATCTTGCCGGTGCTTGCGCACTTCATGCACGTCAAGCGTCCTGCGATGCTGTACCCGCCGCCCTCGCCATAGCACTCCGGGCACGGGTACAACCGCTGTGAACACAGCGGGCACTCCGATTCCGGACTCCTACGTTGCTTATCGATAGCCTCAGGCTAGCTAGTGAGCCCTGGTATGGCTTTAGTCCGTTCCAATGAAATTGAGTTCTAAGGGGTCGCGGCGACTCTTCCGCTGCCGCGGTGGCGATCCAACCGCACCCGGTTCGCCGCCCCGCGGGATGGCTACCGCGGCGACGAGCCGCGAGGTTCCATCCACCGGTTCGCCTTGGGTAGCGATATGGCGATCATTTCCGACTGCCACGGTGTCAACGGCCAGAGAGCGGCGTTCGTAGGCGCCGACGACGAGCCGGAACAGCAGTTGGGTGCCGGTGTCGTCGAGTGGTGCGAATCCCATCTCATCGATGATGATGAGGTCCTGGCGTAGCCGGGTGTCGATGATCTTGCCGACGGTGTTGTCGGCCAGTCCTCGGTAGAGGGTTTCGACGAGGTCGACCGCGATGAAGTACCGCACCTTGGGTCCGGCGTGCACCGCGGCGATCCCGAGTCCGATCAGGGTGTGACTTTTGCCGGTACCGGCGGGCCCGATGATCACCAGATTGTGTTGGGTGCGTATCCATTCCGATGATTCCAGGTAGGCGAACGTGTTGGCCGGGATCGATGAGGCGGCCACATCGAAGCTATCCAACGTTTTGGTGACGGGGAACCCGGCGGCTTGAGTCGGTTGCGGATGTTGGAGGCGTCGCGGGCGGTGCTCTCGGCGTCGATGAGGGTGCGTAGCAGTTCCTCGGGGGTCCAGTGTTGGGTTTTCGCGGTCAGCAGCACTTCGGGTGCCTGGCGGCGGACCGCGGCGAGTTTCAACCGCCGCATCCCCATGTCCAGATCCGGGTCCAGGGGCGGTATCTGTTGGGGTGAAACACTATCGGTGTTGGTGGTGGTCATCGGGTCACCTCGTCGCTGGTGACCTTGTAGCGGTCCAGATCCCGGGTGGGTGCCTGTGGTAGCTCGGTGACCAGTGCGTCACCGGCCGGTCGTGGGTTCGGTGCCCCGGCACCGGCGGCCAGGATCGAACGCACGTCAGCGGCTTTGAACCGCCGAAACGCGACCGCCCGCGTCAACGCCGCGGCTCCGACCAGGAACTGCTCGGCGATCTCACCGATCGCGCAGAACTGTTTCTCCGCAGCAGTTTTCGGGCGCAGCGCTCGGTTCGGAGGTTTGCGGGCACCACCGTAGTGGGCGTCATCGAGGACCACCTCACCGGGCGCACCTGACTGGTGATCGGCCACCACCTCACTGGTGTTCGGGTCGATGATCAGCAGCCGCCCATCCTCCTGGATCAACGCCACCGTGGTGCCGACCAGCCGGGTCGGCACCGAATACCGCACCGAGGCGTACCGGATACAGGAGAGCTTGTCGACCTTGCGGGTGACCGGCGGTGGACCGACCTGTGCACACAGAGAAGGTAGCGGCGCCAACATCTCCCGCTCTATCACGAGTTGCTCGTCGGGGACGGCGCAGGTGTCGGTGGGGCGGCGGTTGTTCAGTTCGATGCACCAGTCGCGGCCCGCCCGGTTGGCGTCGTGGACATCGAGGCGGATGTCGACGCGGCCGGCAGCGATCTTCGCTGCGGTCCACAACGGTTCGGCCAGATCCGATTGCGCCAGACCACACAGGTTCTCCAAGATGCCTTTGGACTCCGGATCCGATCCGTTACAGAAGTCGGGGGCGAACCCGTAATGGGTGGCGAACTGGATGCAGGCCGGCGTCGGGATCACCAGGTGGGCGACCACTCCACCCTTGAGACACCCCATCCGGTCGGCGAGTATCCGCTTGGGTACGCCACCGACCTGTTCGAGGGCTTGAGCGATGAAACATAAAGTTGTGGTGACTGTTTCGTCGGTGGCGAACCGCACGAATCGCCACCTCAAGAACGCCAGCACCGCGCAGAACACGTGCAGCCCGCCGTCGGTGGCCCAGTCCATCACTAGATACTCGCCCGGGGTCCACACCGCCGGTCGCCGGTCCGAGTGCTGCCCACGCCGTCACTGGACCTTCGACCGTGACACCAGCCGCCGGAAGTTGCGGGCCGAACCGGTGTAGCCGGCCGCCCGCGCGATCGGTAGAAATCGTTTCCCGGTGATCCTGCCGTGTGAGGTCTTCACCCGTCGCGCGACCAGATCGGCCACCACGTCGTAGTTGTTGAGCCGCGGTGTGCGTGGCGGCGGCGTCTGGCCGGACTGATCGGCCTCGAAACGCTGAACGACACGCTTGACGGTCTTATGAGTGGTGCCGCAGATCTCGGCTGCAGCACGGTAGCTTCCGACTTCGCGGTAAGCAGACATGATATCCATACGGTCCCTCGCAGACTTCAATGGAACTCCCAGGCGGTGATGGTGAGCGGTTGGCACCTTTACCGTCCCCGTCTGGGCCTCCATTCCAGGTTCGACACGACGAACACAAGGCGGGGACTTTTACCTGGCCACCACCGGGGACCTCGACCTGGCCACCAGTGGGGACTTTCTCATGGCCATTCACACCCGGCCGCGCTACCTGGGCTGCGTAGACATCCAGGTGTTGACATGCCCTTATAGACGAGCACCGAACGATTCTGGCCTCGGTTCCAAGTCTGGCAGTGGTGCCCGGTTTGCTGGCCCGGTGTCCCCACCGGCGCGAAGGAGCGGGCCGTGAGCCAACGAGTCCTGGTCCCTCTGCCAGATAGCGTTCGAACTGGGTCGGCGTTTCGCGAACGGGGAATGGTCGCTCCGAATCGTAGCCGATGCTCTGCGGGAGCAAATCGCCAACGCCGGAGGTCTGGTCGGGGGTGTTGGCGCGACGAGTCACCGGTCAGTGCGGAGGACGACCTTCCGCCGGCATGCCCGTCGGAGACCAGGCGCAGAGCCTCCCGGGCCTGTTCGAAACCGAAGATCGCGCCGATCGGGATGACGAGATCACCGTCGGAGGTGAGTCGAATCAGGCTGGTGCGCAACGTATCCCGAAACTCTGCGCCCTCCGGTCGGCCGCCGCCGAGGGCTTGGAACCCGTCGGCGGCGGCGCGCCGGGGCGCGGCGATCGTGACGATCCGCGAGCGGTCGGCGACGAGTTCGAGTGAGGCGTCGACCGCCTCATCGGTGCCGACGGCGTCGAGCGCGGCGGCGATGGGTCGACCGTCGGCGGCAGCCCGGATGCGGTCGAGCACGCCGGGCCCGTACGTGACGGGCAGGCCGCCGAAGTCGCGTACGCGCTCGCCCGATCGGGGACCTGCGGTGCTGATGACCCGGATTCCCCACAGACGCGCCAGCTGCAGCAGCGCCACCCCAACCGCTCCCGACGCACCGTGCAACACGATCAGCTCGTCGCGCGCGGTACTGGCCGCACGAAGCATGTCGGCGGCGGTCGTACCCGCCAGCAGGAGTCCGGCCGCCTCGTCGACACCCAGGGTCTCCGGCCGCGCGAACACCTTCTCCGCGGGCACCGTGAGCGCTGTCGCATACCCGCCTCTGACCCGGAAGGCGAGCACCTCGTGGCCGACTGCTACGGCACCCGAACCGATCTCGGTGTCGGGACCGAGTGCGATGTTCCGGCCCGCGACCTCGTACCCGATCGGGAGCGGGAAATCCGTCGCGGCAAGCGCGTGCTTGAGGTCGGCCGGATTCACACCGGCGGCGGTCACCTCAATCGTCACCTCACCACGCGCGGGCGACGTCACCTCGATGTCGGTGAGGGCGAAATCATCGAGGCCACCGGGACCGAGGGCGACCCAGCGGCGTGCGGGGGTCATGTGGCGATGCCGGTGCGAGGGCCCATGACGTCAAGGCTACGGCCCTCACCGTTACGGCCTCCGGACTGCGGGACTCAGGCGCAAGGCTGAACGGAGCACGTACCGAGGATGCGAGCCAGCGCATCCCGCTCGGCCGAGGTCACCCACAGGTGGTAGGCGGCTTTCACGGCGATCTGCCGCGACGCATACGTGCATCGATACGTACGGTTCGGAGGTAGCCAGGTCGCGGCGTCGCCGTCGCGCTTCTTCTGATTGGTGGGTCCGTCGGTGGCCTGCAAATTGCGCGGGTCGTTGGCGAAGTCGATGCGCTGTTGCGGTGTCAGCTGTTGCGCGCCTTTCTGCCAGGCATCCGACAGCGCCACGACGTGGTCGATCTGTATGGCCGACGAGGTGGCCTCTCCGCGCGTGAAATCGATGGCCTTGTCGGTGTAGGGATCGTGCAACGTGCCCGACAAGACCACGCATCCGCGCGTGCCGGGCTTGAGGACGATGTCGATGAGATCGCGGCGCAGGATGTCGTTGCGGGTGTCGCAGCCGTTGTGACCGTCGTCGACGTTCACGTCATCCGACCACGCCTGACCGAACTGTGCGCGGCTGTAACCCGTCTTGGGTGCGCGACCCTTGACCGGCAGCGCCTGCAGCTGCGACCACGCCAGCGCCGCATCGGGGAAGAGTGCGGTGGGCGCGGTTGTCTCGACCGAGGACGATGACGTCGCGGAGCTCGGTGGGATGTCATTCACCGCGGTCACGTCGGGTGAGGTGACGGTCACCGGGTCTCCGGGTGCGGCACAGCCTGCGATCGCGGCGACCGCAACCACGGACGCCCCGAGCGCCAGACGTCCTCGTCGCATGGGCCGATTGTGCCGGATCGTCCCGACAGTCCTTCTCACTGCGGGCGGCGGCCCAGGTCACCGTTGTTCCACGGGAAACACTCACGACCGCATCGTGCCCGCCATCGATCCTCCCGATGGCCTCGCCGAGACCGGTCCGACTTCGTAGGCTCGAGACATGTCCGATGACCTCGCCGTACAACGGCAACGCGAGGCGCGACGTGCAGAACAAATCGACGAATACCGCCTGTGGGCGCTTGCCGAGGTGCCCGAGATCGACTTCGACGACTCAATGCTGCTGAGCCGTTACCTTCTCGCCGCATTCCGGGTGGCGGACAAAGCGAACCCGGACTTCGACCCGATCGCCTGGACGGCCACCGACGCCGAGATTCTCACCGAGGTAGGGCTCGCCTTCCGGGCCGCACTCGACACCTTGGTGCCGGGCGAGAAGCTCGGCTTCGCCCTGCACACCTACCTGATCTTCACCGAATCCAGCGGAAAGTGGAGCGGCACGCCCGCGGCGTTGCGGGCCGCGCGCACCGTGGTGGACTCCGCGATCGACGGCCTGCGCCTCGACGACTTCGACGCCGAACGGCAGGTCTTGCTGTCCGGCGAACCCATGCGCAGCCTGTCGGAATCCTGAAGTGGATCGGGAAGGGAAAACCGACCGCGCAGGGCGGTCAGCTGCCGGAGGGCCTGGACGCGTGCGCGAAGAAGCTCGGCATCTCCGCAGGGCTCGCCTCGCGACTCATCCACTACGCGGGTAACCCCGAGCATGCCCTGATCTCCTACGGCGGCGACGGCGTGATCCACCGCGGCTCCGGCGCCAAGGACTGGCGCGATGGGCGCCCGCCGATTGATCAGGTATGGGCTACCTTCTCGGAGTGGGTCGTTCGACTCCTCGAAGACCATCGATCGATGAGCAACCGCGGCTCGAGCGAGGAGTTCTGCGCGTTCATCGACGCCGGGTCGTCCTCCATCCCGCGCGGCGTCGACTGGTTCGACTCCCTCTGGGACGACGGGGACGACGATGAAATGGACAACGACGCTGCCGAGGAAATCGCACTCCGGATTCACGACGAGCCCTGTTACGTGGACAAACCGGGGATCCGCGAGGCCCTCGACGAGATGATCACCTACGGGTGGATACGTCTGGAGGACGGTAAATACGCTGTGCCCCTAGGGCTTGAGAGACCACTGAGTGCGGGTATGAAGGAGTTCGAGCACCGGCAGTATCTACGCCGGGAAGAGCACGGGCGGCGCGAGAGTAACTCGCGGAGGCGAGGGCGGGGGAGGTGGTGATGTGAGGTACGCCGGATTTGTCGGTACCCACCGATATCTTCACCGGCGTGGGGAGACAATCGATCGACAAGTCCGCACGACGCGCTCGGCGCAAAGCCCGACGCGGTCTCGCCGGCAGAGCGCAGAACATGCGTCGGCACAACCACATTCCGACTCCGCTGTCGTCGCATCATCTCGACTAGGAGCGCTTTCTGGCATGGGACGCCGACGGCGAGGACGACCTCTATCCCGATGACGGGGAGTTACTCGACGACGAGTGTCCGGTGCTCACCCTTCGCGTCGAGCTCGTCGAGAACTCGCGGGTGGTCCGGTGGCGGGGAGTGGTGATGCCGGGCGAGGTGCTGCTGTCCGAACTGGTTAACTGTATCCAGTTGCTGTTCGACGGGCGGCCCGTGGCCGACTTCGAATTCGCCGATGGGACGAGTCGATATCGACAGTACGCAACTGCACTATGCCCACGCGACTCCGGGCGAGCACCAGCAAGGCTCTGCAGCAAGAACATTCACGGTTACGACCGAGTGCGTCGAGTGGTGTACCGGTGAGAGTGAGCTGATCGACATCGTCGCCGGCGGCCCCGACCACTGCGATCCCGACGTCGAGTACGGGCGGCTCGTGGAGTTGCTGGGCGAGTTCGGGTGACACCGAAACGACCGTGGCGGTCCTCCCCTTCGGAAGAACCGCCACGGAAACGCTGGGTCGGACGATCAGGCGTCAGCCCGCGATGAACGTCTCCAGCTGCTGGCGCGCGACGTCGTCGGCGAGCTGCTCGGGCGGGCTCTTCATCAGGTAGGCCGAGGCCGGGAGGATCGGGCCACCGATGCCGCGGTCCTTGGCGATCTTCGCGGCGCGCACAGCGTCGATGATGATGCCTGCCGAGTTGGGGGAGTCCCAGACCTCGAGCTTGTACTCCAGGTTCAGCGGAACGTCGCCGAAGGCGCGGCCCTCGAGGCGAACGTAGGCCCACTTGCGATCGTCAAGCCACGCAACGTGATCCGACGGTCCGATGTGGACGTTCTTGTCCTCGACCTTGCCGGCGAGCGAGCCGGTGAGGTTCGACGTCACGGCTTGGGTCTTGGAGACCTTCTTCGACTCCAGGCGCTCACGCTCGAGCATGTTCTTGAAGTCCATGTTGCCGCCGACGTTGAGCTGGTACGTGCGGTCGAGCGCCACGCCGCGGTCCTCGAACAGCTTGGCCATCACGCGGTGGGTGATGGTCGCGCCCACCTGGCTCTTGATGTCGTCGCCGACGATCGGCACACCGGCGGCGCGGAACTTCTCGGCCCACTCGGGGTCGGAGGCGATGAATACGGGCAGGGCGTTGACGAAGGCGACGCCCGCGTCGATCGCGCACTGCGCGTAGAACTTGTCGGCCTGCTCGGAGCCCACCGGGAGGTAGGAGACCAGGACGTCGACGTCGTTGTCCTTGAGGGTCTGCACCACGTCGACGCCGTCGCCGTCGGCCTCGGTGATCGTCTGCAGGTAGTACTTGCCCAGGCCGTCGAGGGTGTGACCGCGCTGCACGGTGACACCGGTCGGCGGGACATCGGCGATCTTGATGGTGTTGTTCTCGCTCGCGAAGATGGCGTCGGAGAGGTCGAAGCCGACCTTCTTGGCGTCGACATCGAATGCGGCGACGAACTCGACGTCGCGCACGTGGTACGGGCCGAACTTGACGTGCATCAGACCGGGGACGGTCGAGTTCTCGTCGGCGTCCTTGTAGTACTGAACGCCCTGGACCAAGGATGAAGCGCAGTTTCCTACGCCCACTATGGCCACGCGCACCTTATTGGGCTCACCCATGGTCGGGTTCTCCTTCTTTTTCTCTGGGACCGCGAACATCGCTGGACCCTGGAACGTGGGTCACCGCCGGTGAGTTCTGGGGCACCGGGGCGGTGTCGAGCGCAGCCGATTCCGGCGGCTCGGGTGTTTCTTCTGTCCCGTCGCGGCCCGGCTGTGGGCTCGCGTCCGGAAGTGTGTGTTCTGCGGCGATGAGCTCATTGAGCCAGCGCACCTCGCGCTCGCTGGATTCGAGGCTCAGCTCGTGCAGTTGGCGGGTGTATCGATCCGACGCACGCGTCGCGCGTGTGACCAGTTCCCGAAGTCCCTCGCGTCGCTCTTCGACCTGACGTCGACGTCCCTCGAGGATGCGCATCCGGGCTACCGCCGGGGTGCGTGAAAAGAACGCCAGGTGGACGCCGAACCCGTCGTCGGTGTAGTTCTGCGGACCGGTGTCGGCGACGAGCTCGTTGAACCGGGCGCGGCCCTTCTCGGTCAGCTGGTACACGCGTCGTCCGCGACGCACCTTGACGCCCGCAGGAGCGCTCGCCTCGTCGATCAGACCGTCGGCCTGCATCCGGCGCAGCGTCGGGTACAGCGAGCCGTAGGAGAACGCGCGGAATGCGCCAAGCAACCCGGTGAGGCGTTTGCGCAGTTCGTAGCCGTGCATCGGCGATTCGAGCAGCAATCCGAGGATGGCAAGTTCCAGCATGGGGCGCACCTCCTCGGGTTCTCTTGCGGGTGAACGCGGGCGCGGAACTCGTCCGATGGGACGGAGTGGCATGTCGCGTCGATGTGGTTCTCAATGTATCGCACCGATATAACCGTGTCGACGGGGAGGTGGCCACAAGGTGTCGTGGCGATGGCCGGCGACTGACGCGCACCTGGCCGGGGCGTCACGAGGACGCCGTCGAGCACGACGACGTACGCTGAAACACGTGCGCCAGATCGTTGACTACGCCTTGCAGCGTCGGTCCCGACTGTCCGATGTCCACTCCGGCCGGACAGCCGTCGCCGACGTGTGCGACGCGAATCCGTATTTGCTGCGCGCTGCCAAGTTCCATGGGCGCCCGTCGCCGACGTTATGCCCGATCTGCCGTAAAGAGCAGGTCACGTTGGTGTCCTGGGTGTTCGGCGACCGCCTCGGCCAGGTATCGGGGTCGGCGCGTACCGCAGAAGAGATCGCGAAGCTCGACGCGACCGCCGAGGAGTTCACGGTCCACGTCGTCGAGGTCTGCCGGACGTGTAGCTGGAACCATCTCGTCCAGTCGTACGTTGCGGGTCTGCCGCCACGATCGACACGACGACGTCGCCGGGTGGCCGAATAACGGTTTGTTTCCACGGTGGTCGACGAGGGTTGTGATTCTCGTCGACGATGCGTCGTGTGTGGTGTGTGCCGCAGGTTTTTGCCGCGCGAGCACCGCATACGTCACAGTGGGGTGGTCGAAAAGCGATGGAGAAGTACTGTGAGGAGCGGTAAACCGACCACGATGGCGGTTCTGACCTCGAACAACACAGCACAGGTTGACGTACGCGTCACTCGGGTTGCGGTGCGGAAAGGTGATCGATGAGCGGGACGGAGTCGTCGCGCGGCGCGGATAAACGGCCGGGCAGGTCGGCCAAGAACGATGCCGAGCAGGCTACGCAGTCGCGGCATCGCCTGATCGCCTGGACCCTCGGCATTCTCGGCGGGCTGGTTCCCGCAGTGATCTTGATCGGAATTCTCGCGTTCGCGATCACCTACGCGATGGTGAGCGTGCCGAGTCCCGGCGACATCAAACAGAACCAGGTCGCCCTCATCACCGACTCGACGGGTAAGACCCTGGCGAAGGTGGTGCCGCCCGAGGGCAACCGCACCGACGTGAAGATCACCGACATCCCCACATCGATGCAGGACGCGGTGATCGCGGCAGAGGACCGGCAGTTCCGCAGTAACGAGGGCTTCTCGGTGTCCGGCATCGGTCGAGCCGTGCTCGGGCGCTTCACCAACAATTCCGACGCGGGCGGTGGCTCGACCATCACCCAGCAGTACGTGAAGAACGCACTGGTCGGTGACGAACACAGCTATGAGCGCAAGTTCAAGGAACTCGCGATCGCGACCAAGATGTCGGGGCAGTGGTCCAAGGACGACATCATGGCGGCTTACCTGAACACCATCTACTTCGGACGCGGTGCGTATGGCGTCTCCGCGGCTTCGCAGGCGTACTTCCGAAAAGATGTCAGCAAGCTGACCCCCGAGGAATCCGCGGTGTTGGCCGCGGCGATCCGCTCACCCTCCTATTACGATCCCGCCGTCGACAAGGTGGCGTCGGAGGGACGCTGGAACTACGTGCTCGACGGCATGGTGCAGATCGGGTCGCTCAAGCAATCCGAGCGGGCGTCGATGCAGTACCCGAAGGTCTACCCGCAACCCGCGGCGGCCGTCGAGACGCCAGGACCCAACGGGCTCATCAAGCGGCAGGTGATGGCGGAGCTCAACAAGCTCAACATCTCCGAACAGCAGGTGCGCACCGAGGGCCTCAAGATCACCACCACGATCGACCCCAAGGCGCAGAACGCCGCGGTCCAGGCGGCGTGCCGGGAGAACAAGATCTACTCGTGCGACAACGGCGTGCTCAACGGTGAGCCCGACAAGATCCGCGACGCCGTCGTGTCGATCGATCCCAAGACAGGTGGAGTCCGGGGTTACTACGGCGGCGATGACGGCCAGGGCTGGGACTATGCACAGGCAGGCCTGCAGACCGGATCGTCGTTCAAGGTCTTCGCCTTGATCGCCGCACTGCAGCAAGGCATCCCGCTGTCGAAGGTCTACAGCTCGGCCCCGTACACCACCTCCAGCGGGCTCACCGTCGAGAACTCCGACGGTGAGAGCTGTGGTTCGTGCAACCTCGCGACTGCGATGAAGATGTCGCTCAACACCGTGTACTACCGCTTGATGATGGACCTCGACGGTCAGGCGCGCGCGGTCGCCGATGCTGCGCACAAGGCCGGTGTCGCCGAGTCGTTCGGCGATATCCAGAAGACACTGCAGAACGCGAACGGTCAGGTCGAGGGCGGCGTCGTGCTCGGGCAGTACCCCTCGCGGGTGATCGATATGGCATCGGCGTATGCGACGCTCGCTGCATCCGGTGTGTACCGCGAGCCCTACATGGTGCAGAAGGTGGAGACGTCGACCGGTGAGGTTCTCTACGAGCATCAGCAGAACGAGGGCAAGCGGGTCTTCCCCGCGAAGGTCGCCGACAACGTGACCTCTGCACTCGAGCCGATCGCTGCCTATTCGAACGGCAACTCGCTTTCCGACGACACCTATGGTGCGCGTCCGTCGGCCGCGAAGACCGGCACCGCCCAGCTCGGCGATACCGGGCAGAACAAGGATGCGTGGATGGTCGGGTACACGCCTCAACTGTCGACGGCCGTTTGGGTTGGCACCGACAAGGGCACAGCGCTGACCAACTACGGGGGGTCGCCGGTCTACGGCAGTGGACTGCCCGCACAGATCTGGCGCAAGTCGATGAACAATGCGCTCGAGGGCGATCCGGTCCAGGAGTTTCCCGAGCCGGAAGCGGTCGGCGGCCAGGCCGGCGCGCCTGTCGAGGCGCCGACCAATACCTATAGCCCCGATTACAATTCGCCGCGCACCCGGACACAGCGTGAGGACACCCCGCAGATCCCGCAGATCCCGGGCAACGGCGGCGGTGGCGGCATCACCCTCGCGCCGGGCGTGACCATTCCCATTCCGGGGAACCCGGCACCGGGAAACGGGGGCAACGGCGGCACCGGTAACGGTGGTGGTGCCGGTAACGGCGGTAACGGCGGCACCGGCGAGGGCGGCACCGGAGGCACAGGCGGCACCGGCAACGAGGGCGGAGACACCCCTGAGCCGCCGGTCGGCTGATCGTCACTCGTCGCCGGGCACGCGACTCGACGACGCCGCGTCGGCCAGGACACAGGAGAGCGTGATCTCCGACGGGGGTGTGGCGAGTCCGGTCACTCTCTCGAACGATAAGCGCGTCGACGATGCGCGGGTGATCCTCTCTCGCACCGACCCCGTCGTCGAGGATGCGAGTCGCGCGATCGGCGGTCCGCTCGGTGCGCATGGCGCCGTCGGCCGAAGTCGCCGGTGGACGCCGATCCGGGTGTTGTTCCTGCTCTCTCTGTGCGCGCTGGCGCTCAGCTGGTACGGCAAGGCGGGATGTCTGCAACAGGCTCCTGCGACGTCGGCCGCCAACGACGCCGGGCACTCGATGCGGCTCGACTGGGACAACCAGAGACAGTTCACCGACCTCTGCTATTCGGACGTGATCGCGCTCTACGGCGCAGAACGTCTGGACAAGGGGGCATTTCCCTATCGCGCGTACTGGTTCCAACAAGACCAGGACGGCAACACCATCAAGCGATACATGGAGTATCCGGTGCTGACCGGGCTCTACATGTATGCAGCGGCGCAGGCGGCGCACGGGTGGGAGTGGTTGCACGACAATCTCGGCATCCCGGGTGCGCTGAGTGTCGTACTGTTCTTCGACCTCGTGGCACTCGGACTCGCGCTGTTCTGGCTCGTCGTTGTCTGGGCGACGGCACTGACGGCCCGCGTCCGCATCTGGACAGCGTGGTTGGCTGCACTCTCACCCCTGGTGATCGTGCACGCGTTCACCAACTTCGACGCCATCGCGGTGGCGATGGTCGCAGTCGCGATCCTGGCGTGGTCGCGCAACAAGCCCTGGTTGGCCGGGCTGTTCATCGGACTCGGCGTCGCGTCGAAGTGGTATCCGATCCTGCTGCTGTTCGTCCTCCTCGTGCTGTGCCTACGCGCCAGACGGGTGACCGACTTCTTCGCAGCGGCGTCGGTAGCAGTGCTCACCTGGGTCGTCGTCAACCTTCCGATCCTCGTGCTCTATCCACGCGGCTGGTACGAGTTCTTCCGCTACAACGGCGAGCGCGGCGCCGACTCCGACACGATCTTCCGCATCATCGCCAAAGCGGCTGGTTTCACATGGAACATCACACTGCTGAACGCGGTCACGCTCGGTCTGCTGGTGATGATCGCGTGCGGTATCGGCTACATGGCATTGCGGGCACCGACGCGCCCGCGGCTGGCGCAGCTGGCCTTTCTCATCGTCGCGGGCTTCCTGCTTGTCAACAAGGTGTGGAGTCCGCAGTACTCGCTGTGGCTGGTGCCGCTCGCCGTGCTGGCGATCCCCCACACGCGGCTGCTGATGGCATGGATGGTGGTTGACGCACTCGTGTGGGTGCCCCGGATGTCGCTGTTTCTCGACCCCTCCCGACGATGGCTGCCCGAGGGCTGGTTCACGCTCGCGGTGGTGCTCCGCGGGCTGATGGTGTTGGTGCTGTGCATCGTCGTGATCTGGCAGATCTACCATCCCGAGGACGACCTCGTGCGACGTGACCGCCTCGGTAGGCCGCTCGACGACCCCGCCGGCGGACCGCTCGATGGTGCCGTCGGTGCGTACCCGCCGCTCGAATCGGCGAATCCCGACGCGGTGGGGGCAGGGAATCCGGGTGGAACCGCGGGACGCCTTTCGACGTCCTAGCTTGCATGACACCACCCGACATCTCAGCCCCAACCGAACTCATCGACTGGGTGACGCATCGTGACCGCGCCGCCGACCTCATGACAGACACAGTGCAGACCGACGGAGCCTGGTGGCGCGACGAACTCGTGACCGCAGGGCTTCCCGACGCCGCGATCGGCTCGTCCCGGTCGCGGGTCGAGTTGTTCGAACTCGGCGCACAGGCGTCGGCGAATCCCGACGCAGCCCTCGCGCTGTTGTGGAACACCGTCGCGTTCTGCACGGGCCGCGCAATGGCCGACAACCGCAAGCGCATCGTCGCGGTGAGTGCCAATCGCGACCGCGTGGCGCGCTTGTTGCAGAAGGCCGCCGAGGTGGCGTCAACGGATCCCGATACGGCCTACGACCTGCTGCGTCCGGGGCGTGCCAATCGCATCGACCGCTTCGGGCCGAGCGGATTCACCTGGTATCTCTACTTCGCGGGTGCCGGCGCCGCCGACCACCCGTGCCAGGTGCTCGAACCCGCGATCGCGCGGGCACTGCGCTGGTCCGGGTGGGACGCGCTGAGCAGCACCAACTGGTCGGCCGACGAGTACGTCGACTACCTCGGTCTGCTGCGCCGCTGGCGTACCGAGATCGGCGTCGAGCGCCTCGACATCGTGGTCAACGGTCTCGTCGCGATAGCGCCACCGAGCGGATGGGATCACGGATGGCAGACCTGGCACCGTGACACGTGGTCACAGGACAGTTGGGTACCGGGACCGCTGACAGCACACGACCTCAAGCTCGTCTACCACTGGATGGGTATGCTGTCCGAGTTGAGCCCCACCTCGCCTGCGGCAGAGCACTTCTCGACGATCAAGCCGAAGATCGAGCGGTCCGTCACAGATCTGGGCGAGCCGGGATACCTGCGAAAAACCGGGTACGACAGGTATCACGATGCGCGTGACAGTCGGGTCGGTATGCCCTACTCGTAACGTGAGAGTCGCTGCAACAGAGCAGCTTTCGCGGTGGGCCAGTCGTCGTCGGTCATGGCGTACTGGGCGGTGGTGCGCCAGCCGTCCGCCCAACGGCGATGCTTGCGGAGAAGGCCTTCGAATGTCGCGCCGAGTTTGGCTATCGCTGCCCGTGACTGCGCGTTGTTCTCGTGGGTGTGCCAGACGACGCGGACGGCCCCGCACTCCTCGAATGCGTGCCGTAGCAGAAGGTACTTCGCCGTGGGGTTGACTGCCGTGCCCTGCGCGGAATCGGCGTAGAACGTGTACCCGATCGCGACCGCGAGGTTGGCCTGGTCGATGTCGTAGAAGCTCGTCGAGCCGACCACCCGACCGTCGCTGTTGTCGACGACGGCGTAGGCGATCCGGGAATCGTCGGCGTCGGCCGCGGCGATGTACGCACGTGCCGACTGCTCGTCGTCGGGTACCGATGTCCAGGCGAAGCGCTGCCGATCGTCGACCACCTGCGCGAGCGCGGGAGCGTCGTCGAAGGTCAAGGGGCGCAGCGTGACCCGCTCACCGACGAGCGTTTTGGTACCGAGCCAGTCGGTCACTTCGACTCCTCTACGACGACGTCGCCAGGACGGGTTCGGGCTCGCCTGAGGGTCGTGGCCGGGGAGCGACGATGGTGGCCAACGGTTCTCGCAGCGGGGAGCGTACGAAGGCGAACATCAGGTACAGGTGGATCGCTGCGGTCACCCACACACCGATGTTGACGCCGGTCATGACCCACCACTGCATCGGCGACCCCGCGGTGTAGATGCCGAACAATCGGAAGATGGTGGTGTCCAGGATGAAGTCGGCGATGAGGTAGGCGATGATGATGGGCCAGCGTGTTCTCAGCAGGATGAAGAACGGCAGGATCCACAGGGTGTACTGAGGTGAATGCACCTTGTGGAACAACATGAATCCGGCGAGCATCGAACCGGACACGCCGATCCACGGGTAGGTCCCGGACTCGAGATACACCCGCCAGCCCAGGTACACGGCGAGCGCGAACGCGCAGACGATCAGCAGCGGCGACAACATCCCGACAAGTGAGTTGTAGGTGTCGGTCTGGCCCCCTGTGAAATGCCGGAGACCCCAGTACCAGATGGAGTTGGTGTCGACCTCGGACTTGCGCTTGCCCTGGAACGAGAGTGCAGCTTTCCACCCCTCGAAGCCGAGGATCATGAACGGCAGCTGGATCGCCACGACCGTCAGCGCCGCCGACACCGCGGTCATGACGGCACCGGTCCAGTCGAGCGCGCCTGCTCGACCCCGACGATCCGCACCGACGCCCTCGCCGCCGCGAGTGAGCACATACAGCGCCAACGGCAGAGCGAAGAAGCCCGGGTACAGCTTGAGGCAGAAGCCGATTCCCAACAGGATGGCGGCCAAAACCGCCGACGTTCGCAGGGTGAGCCGTCGCTCTCCGGTGCGCGGACTGATCGACGCTCCCCACGCCATCACCGCGACGGCACCGACCGCTGTCGCCACCACGGGCAGCTCCCAGTTGTGGAACGCATAGAGCACCAACGGCGGGGTGGCAGCCCACAGCAACACCCACCAGCGGGTCATCAGCGCGAGCATGATCGTGATGGCGAGCGCGAACGGTGTGAGGATCAGCGCGGAATGCGTGAAGAACTCGGTGTCGTTGTGGGCGCCGATCGCACCGAGGTACATCAGCAGGCCAGACAGCACCGGGTACTCGACGGAGCCGCCGAACAGATGTCCGTCGGCCGTGATGCCGCCGTGGATGAACGGGAAAACGTGATTGTTGATGTCGCGCCCGACCCACAGGTACATCAGGTCGGAGTAGCAGGGCACGACCGCGTTCACGTCACCGACGGGGAAGTGGTGCGAGCGACCGTCTGGGTAGAAGGGCTCACCGCCGCACTTCACCTTGATGACGTAGGACCAGTAGAGAGCTACCGAGGTGAGAAGCAGCGAAACCACGAGGATCAGTGCCGTTTCACCGCGGCGCGAGCGCGTGTACTGCCCGAAGCCCATGGTCGGAGAAGAACGGAGCGCGGGCATGGCCTACAGGGTAGGAGATGGGTGTGCGGTGGGCTGCGTCACCTACCCGAGGCCCCGACGTGTCTTTGCAGGACGAGGCGAACTCACTGGGCGAAACGCGTTCGCGCCGCGGCGGTCGCGGGGCTGAACACGTTGACGAGGTTCCCGTCGGGGTCACGGAACAGCAGTGAGCGATTGCCCCACGGCATCGTCGTGGGTTGGTTCACGAAGTCGTCGACGATGCCCTGCAGCGTCGGGTAGAGGGCGTCGACGTCGTCGACGATGAAGTCCATGGTGACCGAGCGATTGGCTCGCGGTTCCAGGGCGTTCTCCCCGAGTAGGGCGATGGTCTGCGAGCTCGCAATGGCGAGCGTGCCGGTCGGCGTCGCGAACTCGGCGAACAGCGGATGCAGGCGGTTGGCCGTCAGGCCGGTGACCTTCTCGTAGAACGCCACCAGGGCGTCGACGTCGTCGGTGATGATCCGGGTGGCTGCCAGCTTCATGTCACTACCTCTTCTGTGGGGCGGTTTCTGTGGGAGCGGTGACCTCGTGATCACCGACCACTCACGCTAGGACCGATACAGGACAGAATCGGTCCGGAATCAGCCGGCGGGTTGTCAGCGCGGTGGCGGATCATGATTTCGCTGGTCAGGGGTGCCCCGTGTATGGTGGAGCGGTTGCCGACGCAGGCGACCCTCCTGCCACGGACAGTCCGTGGCCGATGAGCCCATAGGAGGTGATGTGGTCTTATGCGTCACTACGAATTGATGGTCATTCTCGATCCGAATCTGGACGAGCGCACCGTCGCCCCTTCACTCGATACCTTCCTCAATGTTGTCCGTAACGACGGCGGCAAGGTGGACAACGTCGACATCTGGGGCAAGCGCCGACTCGCTTACGAGATCTCGAAGCACAGCGAGGGCATCTACGCGGTCATCGATCTCGATGCCGAGCCCAAAACGGTCAGCGAGCTCGATCGTCAGCTCAAGCTGAACGAGTCGGTTCTGCGCACGAAGGTTCTGCGCAAGTAACCCACAGATCCCTGATCGACCGAACGAATCCATCGATCTCGTCGGTGCCGGCACCTAGGGTTGAGGCCAACTCGCGGTGCACATCGACTTCGACGAGTGCCCACACGTAGACCAAGGGGAATCACATGGCAGGCGACACGGTCATCACAGTCATCGGCAATCTCACGGCTGATCCGGAACTCCGGTTCACCCCGTCGGGAGCGGCGGTGGCCAACTTCACGGTGGCGTCGACGCCGCGCACATTCGATCGTCAGACGAACGAGTGGAAGGACGGCGAAGCGCTGTTCCTGCGCTGCAACATCTGGCGCGAGGCCGCGGAGAACGTGACCGAGAGTCTGACCAAGGGAGCCCGGGTCATCGTGCAGGGTCGCCTCAAGCAGCGCTCGTATGAAACCCGCGAGGGTGAGAAGCGCACGGTTGTAGAGCTCGAGGTCGACGAGATCGGCCCATCACTGCGGTATGCCACCGCGAAGGTCAACAAGGCCTCACGCGGTGGTGGCGGCGGAGGTTTCGGCTCGTCCGGCGGCGGAAGCCGCGGCGGCGGGTCGGGATCGGGCCAGCAGGTGGCCGACGACCCGTGGGGCAGTGCCCCCGCGAGCAGCGGCGGAAGCTTCGGCGGCGGGGACGACGAACCCCCCTTCTGATCGGCGACGACGCCCTCAACGCGAAAGAGGGCTTCTCGCAACAACTTTGGAGTAAGAACACATGGCAAAAGCTAAGAGCACCCGGAAGGTGCGCGTCGAGAAGGTCACCAAGACCAAGGCGTGCTCCTTCTGCAAGGACAAGAAGGCCGACATCGACTACAAGGACACCGCGCTGCTGCGTCGTTTCCTGTCCGATCGCGGCAAGATCCGGTCGCGTCGCGTGACCGGTAACTGCGTCCAGCACCAGCGCGACGTCGCTGTGGCCGTCAAGAACTCGCGTGAGGTGGCACTGCTGCCCTTCACCTCGACCGCCCGATAAGCCGGAAGGGGATACAGACATGAAACTCATCCTCACCGCTGCCGTGGAGAACCTCGGCGAAGCAGGCGACACCGTCGAGGTCAAGGACGGTTACGGCCGCAACTATCTGCTGCCCCGCGGCCTGGCCATCAAGGCCACCCGCGGTGCCGAGAAGCAGGTCGAGACCATCCGGCGCTCGCAGGAGGCCCGCGAGGTCCGCGGCGTCGAGCACGCAAACGAGATCAAGCAGGCGCTCGAGAACCTCTCGGGCATCAGCCTGACGGTCAAGACACACGACTCAGGCAAGCTGTTCGGCTCGGTCACCGCTGGCGATGTCGCAGGCGCGATCAAGTCGGCAGGCGGGCCCGTCGTCGACAAGCGCAACGTCGAACTGCCCAAGGGGCACATCAAGTCGACCGGTTCATTCCCGGTCGTCGTGAATCTGCACCCCGACGTGACCGCGACCGTCCAGATCGACGTGGTCGCTGCCTGATTTCGCAGTAGCGTAACTCGGTTCGAGAGCCGGGCGGATGTCATTCCGCCCGGCTCTCGGCGTCTGTAAACGTCGTTGGCAGAGCTGATGATCAAAAAGCCTCGATGCGCGCGCTACGTGACTCATCGCGGCAAGTGGGGTAGTCGGCTACGCAGTGCGGCGTCGACGTGTGCTCGTAGCGTCGGCGGTAAGCGAGTTCCCCGTCCGGGGTGACCGAGTACAAGGATGTGCACGCCTCAGACGGGGCTCGTTCGACCAGAACACTCAGGACCCTCGGAGTCGTCATGCAGCGCACACTCTTCGGACATCACATCAGCCATCACCAGGTCGCGACCATACCGATTCGCACCGGCACGGGGCCGTCGTCGGACGGCCGAGGACACGAGATGCGTCCGCCCGCGGCGCCGGTCATCGTCGGAGTCTGCGGCACCGAGCGATCCCGGTGGGCGGTCGAGTACGCGGCGCGCACGATCGGCGCGGACGCGCCGGTCTATCTTGTCAGCGCCGTCTGTGCGGCACGTCGCGACGGTTACGAGCGATCACGTCGAGGTTCGGCGGAGGAACGTCGGCTGCGTGACGCCCTCGGTGCCGAGGGATACCTCCTCACCGATCTGGCCACCATTTACGAGGTGCAGCGACACGCACGAGAGATCGCCCGCGCTGCGGGGGCACTCGACGTCCACGGTGTGGTGCGTAGCGGCGGACCGGCAGCGGTGCTGACCCGTGAAGCCCGGGCCCTCGGCGCATCTGTTGTGGTCCTCGGCTGCGGTGGGACTCCCACCCAGCTGGCTCGAAAGATCTGTGCGACAGAGGGTTTCCGCGTTGTCACCGTTCCACGCGGCATCGACGCCTGCCTGTTGCTCACCGCGTCGTCGCGTCGAGCTCCTATGGGGTGGCACCGGGCGACGCCGGGCGCATTGCCTGCGACGGCCAGCTGAGGACCGCGCAAGATCAAAGGGTATGGGGCCGCCTATGCCGGTGGTGCGGGGACCGCTGGTAGCTGATTTGACGAACGCATGGCTGCGGGTAGGTAGCGCGGTGCGGGGTTCTCGTTGTGTGCGGTGTCGCCGGCCGGGAAATAGAACTTGTGGAAGCCGGGCGCGAAGATCAGCGCCCGGTTGCCTGTCCGGCACGCGACCTCGGCGGCCGACGGCACGGTGCAGGTCACGCCTGCGATGGTCACCCTCGTGCCGACGCCGAGCCGTGGCGCACGGAAGCCGGTGGTCGAGCCGAAGCGGTAGGTGGTGCCCGTCAGCAGACCGGGACTCGGAACCCACCATGGGCCCTGTGCGTCAGCGGTGATGGCTGCGCCCTGGGTGCCCGGTGGAGCCGTGGCGGGACGGCCCTGACAGCCCACGGAACGGAACGTCGGACCGATCTGACAGTTCCACCGGCCAGTGGTGAAAAACGACCGCCCGTTGTCGGCGTAGGCCAGTGAGCGGAACGACGCCGGATCGACTGCCCGATAGCGCGCGAGGTCGAATGCGGCGGGCAGGGATGTCGGTGCCGCGGAGGCCGGGGAAGCGTTCAGCAACGGGCCGAGCGCGGCCACGGACGCGAGCAACAAGGCAACGCACGAGCGATAACGCTGGCGGTGTCTCCTCGTTGTCGGCACGGCATCCAGTTGACCACATCAGAGCTGTGCGCGAGGGGTAAACGCGCGTCCCGAGCGCCGCCGGGGGACTCCCGACTTCTCTCGAAGAGGCTGTCACTTCGCTGTAGCGCACGTCACGCCGAGTGTTCACCGCATGGTCGTCACGTGCTGGTTGTCAGCTTCCGTCAACACGCCCGACTGGGAGTTTCCCAAGACACGCCGTGCAGAGAAAAGTTCTTTGTTGTGGAAATCGCGCACAGGGTCTGACCTGCGAAGATCGGGTTGTTCACACATGAACTCCCCAACGTTCTCCACAGAGGGTGCACAACCGACGCCGAGTTCTGAGCGCGTCGTCCACAGACCATCCACATCTTCGTCCACAAGCTCATTTGAGTGCGACGATTCGAACTCCTACTGTTCTCGATCAGTGCCCGTCGAGGTCGCGCGTGTCGATGTGCAGATCACCGTGTCAGACCCCCAGGGTATGAACTAAGACGACTCAGCCATCCATCGGCCGTGGGCGGCGGATTCGTCAGCGCACCGCCGTGTCGACGAAGTGACGGTTGGGGGACGTCGATCGTCAGGGTTTCGAGTTCGAAAGGTTGGCACACGTGGCAGTTGTCGATGATCGTGGCCATGGCGCGCCGCGAGATTCCGGACGGCCTGACGAGCCAGACATCCCTGTCGAGGAGTTCGGCCGACAACCGCCGCAGGATATGGCTGCCGAGCAGTCGGTCCTGGGCGGCATGATGCTCTCGAAGGACGCGATCGCCGATGTCATCGAGAAGATCCGGACCAACGATTTCTATCGACCGGCCCATCAGGCCGTCTACGAGGCCATCCTGGAGTTGTATGGCAAGGGCGAGCCTGCCGACGCCGTGACCGTGGCCGCCGAACTCGAACGGGCCGGGGAGTTGCGTCGTATCGGTGGCGCGCCGTATCTCCACACACTGATCTCGACGGTTCCAACTGCTGCCAACGCCGGCTACTACGCCGAGATCGTCGCCGAGAAAGCCATTCTCCGACGCCTCGTCGAGGCGGGCACGCGCATCGTGCAGTTCGGCTATTCGGGTGCCGACGGCCAGGATGTCGCCGAGGTGGTCGACCGCGCCCAGGCCGAGGTCTACGAGGTCACCGAGCGTCGCACCGCCGAAGACTACGTTCCCCTCGAAGAGCTCCTGCAGCCGACGATGGATGAGATCGACTCCATTGCCTCTCGCGGCGGTATTTCACTCGGTGTACCCACCGGTTTCGCCGATCTCGACAAGCTCACCAACGGGCTGCACCCCGGGCAGATGATCATCGTGGCCGCGCGTCCAGGTGTCGGCAAGGCGCTCGCTCTCGACACCCCGCTGCCAACCCCGACCGGCTGGACCACGATGGGCACCGTCAGTGTCGGCGATGAGCTCATGGATCCCAGCGGAAAGCCGACGCGGGTCATCGCAGCGACCGAGGTCATGACCGACCGGCCCTGCTTCGAGGTCGAGTTCAACGACGGCACCGTGCTGGTCGCCGACGAGCACCATCAGTGGGTCGCCGAGATCGACGACGAACGACGCACCCTGACCACCGCGGATCTCAGGGTCCATGTGGGCTGCGCCATGGTGCGCAACACCGAACCGCTCGAGTTGCCGCGCAAGAACTTCGCCTACGGCCCGTACACCGTTGCCGCGCTTGCGGGTATGGCGTTCGACGACCCCGAGATCGGTATCCGGATCGACGCCGAGGGCGACGTCGACGTCATGGCGCTGATGTCCGACCTCGGCGGCCGAATCCCCTATGAGTATCTGCGCGGATCGATCGCCCAGCGTCGAGCGCTACTCGCCGGACTCCTCGATGCCCGCGCCAGCGTCGACGAGGACGGTTGGATCATCGTTCCTGCCGCCACACGCCACATGACCGCCGTGATCGCCGACCTGGTTGCCGGGCTCGGTTACACCTACAAGCGGTCGGCGACCGGTTGGCTCCGCGTCGACACCGGCGACGATGACGTCTTCACCGTCTACCACAAAGCATTGCGCCACAAGGAACTTCGACGCCAGGCCGGAGTCCGACGACTCGTCGCCGTTCGTCCCGTCCGCAGTGTCCCGGTGCGGTGCGTGCAGGTCGACAACGACGAGCACATGTACCTCGCGGGCGAGGCCATGGTGCCGACGCACAACTCGACATTGGCCATGGACTTCATCCGCTCGTGCTCGATCGGCCACCAGATGACTGCGGCGATGTTCTCGTTGGAGATGAGCAAGGTCGAGATCGTGATGCGACTCCTCTCGGCCGAGGCGAAGATCAAACTCGGCGATATGCGCGGCGGTTCCATGTCCGACGACGACTGGACCCGTCTTGCGCGCCGCATGGGCGAGATCTCCGAGGCGCCGCTGTTCATCGACGACTCTCCGAACCTCACCATGATGGAGATCCGCGCCAAGGCGCGACGCCTCAAACAGCGTCACGACCTGAAACTCGTTGTGGTGGACTACATGCAGCTGATGACCTCGGGCAAGAAGGTCGAGTCACGCCAGCAGGAGGTCTCGGAGTTCAGCCGCCAATTGAAGCTGCTCGCAAAGGAACTCGAGGTTCCGGTCGTCGCGATCAGTCAGCTCAACCGTGGTCCCGAGCAGCGCACCGACAAGAAGCCGCAGGTGTCGGATCTTCGTGAGTCGGGATCGCTGGAGCAGGATGCGGACATGGTTATCCTGCTGCATCGCCCGGATGCTTTTGAGCGCGACGACCCGCGTGCCGGTGAGGCCGACATTATCGTCGGCAAGCATCGAAATGGACCGACTGCCACGATTACCGTTGCGCACCAACTACATTTGAGTCGTTTCGTGGATATGGCGCGAGGGTAGTTGTTGTTGTAAGTAAGTAAGACCGTCGAGTTGCGATCCTGTGTCGTTCGGGGCCCGAGTTTAGTCACCCCCAAGCAGCGAGTCGCCGGCGGCGATAGCTGCCCCAAGCTGACTTACGGCCTCGCGTAGTTCGGCTTCGAGTCGGACTTGGTCAGCGGTCTCCTCGGTGATCAGAGTGCGGGTGTACCCGACATAGGACTCCCACGTAGCACGAGCCTGGTCCGTACATGAATCGATAACGTGTTGGCGCTTCTGCGGCTTGTGCCACCCCTGGGTTTGATCAACGTCCGTTGGTCGCTGTTCATCGATCAGTTTGGCGACTAGAATAGCCAGGGGTAGGGCAGCCTCCGCAGCGGAGATATACCGACCTACATTTGAGGTACCCGCGCCGGTTGATCCGGCCGTCTTTCGAGCCGCAGCTGCTTTGTTGCCGACCGCCGTTGTCCTGCCGGCGGTGACGGACTTGGAGGACGCGGTGGCGGTGGTGCGTTTGACAGCGCCTTCGTCTGTAGCGAGGGCTTTCATGATCTTGAGCACGTGGGTTCCCACCTCTTCGACATGATCTGCTGTCTTCCTTGCGGCGGGCGGTGAACTGTCGGCTGTGGTTTCGCTGTGCAGCTCGGCGACTAGTGCAGCGAAGCCATTCCACGAGGGTTGCCGGTGATCGCGCTCCACGGCCTTACCAATGGAACGCTGCAGGCGCTGAAGATGCGAGTCGTGTTGCGCGAACCAATGAGTAAGGGAACTTTCGATCTCGGATTGTAGGTCTAGGCGTGGAGTGTCTGGTCTGCGGAACCACTGGTCGACAACAGAAGCGATCAGGCCCTCAAGGCTGGCTATGGCGGCTTGGTCGATCGAATCGAGTTCGCTCGCCCACGCATCGCGGCGGGCAAGGCCTTGCGCGGCAATACGCGCATTCTCTTCGCATGTCGCAAGCTCGCCGCGCAGGGCGGCGAGTGCATCTGCCACCGCAATTGTCCAGTAGCGATCCGCGGCGGCTGCGCGGTAGTCGATTAGTGAGGCTGCAGTGACCCGCATTAGCTGGTCTCGAAGCGCATTCATGCCATCCCAAGAGCGGTACTTGTCCCAGACCGCAGCAGAAACATCGTTGTCGGGGCCCACTTCTTGGAAAGGATCTTGCGCAACGACAAAGACCGGAACGTCAGGACTAAGGTCGAACAGGTCGCGCAGTTCTGTGACCTTGCGCTCGCACAGATCCTCATACCCCGGAAGGTTGTATTCCGGATCAGCACCAGCTTCATCGAATCGTGAAATGACGAACCACAGAGAGCGCGCGGGCCAATTTCTGTGGATGAGCCTTCTGAACAGATCTCGCTCGGAGGTCACGAGTTGCGGAGTTACTACTACGATGGCTAGGTCCGTCAGTCCCACGGCATCCAGCGCCCGAGATGAATTGCTCTGTCCGCGAATGTCGTTCGCATCTACAGCGAATCCTGGGGTATCACGGACCAGGCAGTCCCCGATTTCGACAGTGTTGCTCTCGAATGTCTCATGTCTGGCACTGATGGTAAGCCAGCCAGGCACCGACTGGCCGGAATCGATGAGCAGTCGGCGAAGCAAAGAACTCTTGCCGGTGTCGTACGACCCGACGAGGGTCGCAACAGGTCGAGAGTTTAGTGCGAACTCTTCCCAGGCCTGAGTGTAACGACTTTCGGACCCGGCGGGTAAGTTGTCGAGCCATTCCTGCGCGGCGTTAATCTGCATCATCACGTCTCCTCGTCCTGGTAGCCAGCCTCTAGTTGGAGCGCGCTCGATACCAGGCGGTTGGCCATCCCATACTTGAATGCAGTCGCATCGCGTAGCGCGACGAGTTCGACCTTCTCGGCCGTGGTGCGCTCAATCAACCTCTGGACTTCCTTCCTTGCCTCATCGAGGAAGCCGGTTAAGCCCGAACCGTTGTCGCCGGCCGTGATTTGAACGACGAGCTGATCCGCTCGAGCTTCGATCACTTGGGTTGCCGCGTCCAGATTCTTGCGGTGGGTTTCAGACTTCTTGCTGTCGTCGAGCATGCTTTTTGCATCTGCTGCAGCCGCCACGGCCCCCAACACAACCCCGACCTTAGCTACGCGTGCTCCGCCTTTGACAGCCCCCCACGGCTTGAACTTGTGGCCGAATTGCTTGCCAATCGCATAGACGGCGTCTCGGTTGCCGAGGATCTTGGCCGCTTTCGCCGCGTGCTCGGCCACGTTTCCTGCCCCTCCGATGATCCCATCGACTGTCCCGCTGGCACGGTTAGAACTGAAGTCAGTAGCAGCGGTTTCATCATTAAGCGAACCGGTCCCACGGAACTCTCTTTCGATCATCGAAGCGTGCTCTTCTTGCCAGCTGAGCAGGTCTTTCTCGGCGCTGGCTGCGTATCGGTCGATTGCTGAGCGCAGGCGAGGATCCTCAGTCCAGCTGTTCGCCACCCTGTCCAAGCCGGCGTTGTCGCCAACAGCTACTTGGTAGAGCTCTGTGGCTGCATTCAGGACTGCGGCGCTGACGAGACGCTCAGCATTCTCGGACAGGGACTTCTGTAAAACCGCGGCATCCGCCTCGGCTGCCGCCAGCGTGGCGATGGCTGAATCGCGCTGTTGGATTGTCTTCGTGTAGGCGTCGAGCTCGGTGCGGAGAAGATTGCGGCGCCGTTTGAGCAAGGTCAATGCCGTGTCGAAACCCGCGATCAACGTTCCAGCGGCCAGCGAAGAGTCAGACAGATCCTTGATGGCGTCGATGAGGGAATCAGTTCCATCCCAAACTCGATTTGCATCGAAGTCATCATCGGTGACACTCGCTGAGTTTCCGACTAAACCGAAGGGATCTGCTGCTACACAGTGGATCGACGCCTCCTCGATGGTGATCGACTTCGCCGCTAGTGCCGCGATGAGTTCTTCTTTCTTCCGGTCCTGGAGGTTCAGAAATGCGTGTGGTTCTACGAGCGGGTCGGCTCCGAGTTCGTCGGAACGGTTGATCAGAAAGATCAGCCTGTCGGCTTTGGCGGCGACCATCGAGGATCCGTTGGCGATCTCTTCAATGACGGCGGTGTTACCGATCAGGAGGTTGACGTGAACGACGACGAAAGTGAGCGATGACTCCGTTATTGAGTTGAGCGCGCGATCGTCGTGGCAGGTGTTTCCGCTCTGGAGTCCGGGGGTGTCGATCAGTTGGAGGCGAGGGAAGTCGTATCTTTGCTCGGTCGCAGTTGCGGGCCGAGCGAGTACTTCCAGTCCATCTTGGCCGGTGAGATCTCCGGCCTCCACCAGGATTCGTCGGATCAGGGAGGTCTTGCCTGAGTTGTAATCACCGAGCACAGTGAACGCCGGCTTGCGTCGGGAGACCTGGCGCATCTCCTTCGCTACCTCTAGCAGGCCGCTGTCGTGCAGGGTGGCGTCGTCCAACTCCTCTGACCACAACCTGATTTCGTCGGGTGACGGGCGGGTCCATGCCTTTGTCATAGCCGTCGTCAGCGCGGAACGGGCCTTGACTGCGCGATCGTGATACATGGTCACTACGGATTCATCGAGGCCCCGCGGTGCATCGTGGCGATGATCGGATTGGAGCCAATCCTCGCCCAACAACAAGGTGCGAAGCTCGGTGGATGACTCGGCGATGACTGATTGAGCCCGGGTGAGGATGTCTTCGACTGCGTGAGTAGCGGTAATCGAGTCTGCTTGCTCAGTGAGTTGCTCAGCTAGGTGAAGGGCGCGCTGTTGGGCGTTGCGGAGGGCGATCGACTTCCGGAGTGACTCCGTGACTATCGGTGCAAGCGATCCCCACGACGCGGCCCGACTGCTCGCAACGATTGCCTCTTCGTATGCGTCGTAGGTTTTTTCCACTGCATCGGTGGCGCCAGCGATCGCTTGTGCCCGTGCTTCGTTAGCCTTCTTCTGCGCGTCATCTTTCATCTTCTTGCCGAAGTACTGTTGCGCCTGGCCCGCGATGCCTACGCCCACAGCGACGAGACCGACAGCCCATCCGGCCGGATTCCAGAAGTTCGCCACCGCGAATGGCGCGGCCACCCCGGCCAGTCCGACAGCGATTCCAGCACCCCGCAGAATGTCACCGGCTGTGTGCTGCCCGTCAGTACCCACGAAAGACGCGGTGTTGAACAGGGAGGAGAGGTCCTTCTCGAAGTCCTGCTCGGCGGTGACCTGGAGTTCGCGGATGAGGAACTCGCCGCGAGCAGCCCACGCGTCTTTGATGGTGGCGTCAATGGCTTGTTCGTTGAAGACTGCGGCCCTGAACGCTGCTTCGTCGATGGCTTGCTTCGTATCGAAGGCTTCTGAAATCTTCAGCTGGGCCTGAGTGTTGCTGTGTCGGCGTTGGGCAGCCAAGCGTGAAGAGGCCTGATGGCGGACGAACCGATCAAGAGAACCCTTGCCCGGGGAGGTAAAGGCGCGGCCCTGCAGATTCTCTAACGTAGCAAGCAAGTCGGACCCAGCTTCCTCGCGCTTAAGGTAGTTCTCGCGCTCACTGGCGGTGGGATATCCAATCACCGCCAGGATCGACTCAATTCCGTCTTCCAGGCGGTGTACATCTGAGACGAATTCACCGGCCATCGTGGAAAGCGCAAGCGACGCTACCCGACATCGTTCGCGGACGTCTTCGCGGAGTGTTGATAATCGAATGTCGCTGGCGCCCAGCTGGATTGCAGTTGTGAGTAGGTTCTCAAGAGTTCGGAAGTTGGACCATCGTGCGAGGTACTCGATGCCGAACTCGTCTCTTTCGTGTTGAAAGCTCTCAGGGCCAGGGCCGCGGAATGGCGTCGTCGCGCGTGCGAAGAGCGCTCGCCTGCTTTGGATTGCTACCAGCGGTGTGCTCCCCAGCCCGATTTGTGCGAGTTCGGTTTTGACGTTGTCGGCGTGCTGCCGGACGGAATCGCTGAGATGCTGACGTCGGTCGTCGGGGACGAGTGCCGGATGCCGCCACCTGCTATTTCGGACGTTGAGCACAGCCACGGCAGGCTTGCCATAATTGCGAATCCATGACGCGATCTTTGCGAATTCCATAGCTTGCTGGTTCTGACTGTCGAAGCACAGGAGGACGATGTCTGCTGTCTCGACTGCCCGACGGGCGGTTGCTTCGAGTTTCTCGCGGCTTTCTGTTCTACCCCACCCGTTGATGCCCGGGGTATCCAACAGTCGGCAATCATGCCATTGGACGTGATGGACCCCGGTGGTCCAGTCGCTCGCGCCAGGTGAAACGTAACCACCGTCGAGTCCGCCAAATGCGGACATGAGGGTGCTCTTTCCGGCGCCTGTCCGACCGAAGAACACGATGTTGAACGACTCGAGAGCGCCCCGTTCGTGGTCGAGGTGTCGCCGAAGGTCACGCATGAAGCCTCGGAGGAACTCGTCAAGGAGGCTGCTTGAGTCCGACTGGTCCGGCTCGTATCGCCCACTTTCGGCAATGTTCACCGCTGCGGCATCCGCCAGTGAATCCAAACGCGTCAGTTCAGCCTGGCCCTGTGCCACGGCTGCGCGTATCGACTGCTCAAACGCCGAACTCTGTTCAGTCACGCATTCGTCCTTCTACGCCCATCGCTTCCTTCTACTCCCATCCCTAAGGAAAGGTATAACAAGGGCGACCGACATTAGCTGGGCACACCAGAGGAACCTGCAGATCCTAGAGACACGTCGCTTACAGGGAGATGAGGGACTCTAGTTGCTCGAGGATTCGAGCAGGAAGAATCAAGCTCCTGGCTGCTGGTCAGGAACTCGACGAGGTGTGCCGGCACCTCGAAGTCGCGGAATCCCCTCCTCTCTGCCGGGCGGGCGGCCTTCGCCATCCTCAGTCGTGCTCATCTGTGCGTGGTGTTCGCGTTGCACACACTCAACCGGGTGGCTGTCGCACTCCGAGGCGATCCCGCTTGAACCGGAGAAGTGCGTTCGGATATTTCTGACCTAGTTGCACGTAATTCACCCAGTCGCCCGTCCGGACGTGCCTGGTCAACCACATGTGGCGGTGGATCATGTTGCTGTCGCACCGGGCCGGACCACCTTCCCTGCATATCGTCCGGGGCGCAGCCGGGTCGACGATCCTCAGAGAGGGCGATGAATCCCCACGTCACCGAGCGCTGCGAGTGGTGCCGTACATCCAGGTGATGACGTCGAGGACTCGTAGCTCGCTGATCACCGTCGGTAGCCCTGCCGTCGTGCGCGCGGCCTGCAACCTGGAACGCAGTCGGGTGTCGCTGGAGAGCGCCGCGTGGATCGGCTGGAGGTGGCGTTGTCGGGTGCCGAGTACTTCCGTGACGACCTCGTCCCAGATCGGGTAGAGGCGAGGGCGTTTGCGTGCGATGAGCTTGGTGGCGATCGTAAGTCCAATGCCACGCACCGACCTGAGGCGGGTTTCGAGTTGCCATGCGGGCCAAGCGGAGTCGATGGGGTCAGGTTCGTCTGCGAGGTCCCTGTCGTCGCCGATCGCGGCCAGGAGACCGTTGAATTCATCGGCACGGTCGCAGAGCAGAGCGCGCGCGGCAGGGCCACCTGCTGACACCGATAGCAGTGTGATGGCGACGAAGTCGTCGGCAGTGAATGTATTGGTGTCGGCGGCACGGGTTCCGGTGGAGTCCCATTCGTCGAACAGTGCCCCCGTGTAGCGGAGTCCCGGGTTGTGGGGTGCGTAGTAGGCAGTTAGTAGTTCGGCGGATGCCGTCGGGTCGTCGGTGGTGAGAGGAGGCGGAAGATGCACGACTCCGATTGTGCGCACTGAGGGGCGGCGACTGGGGACAAAGGGGTTAAAACATACCGGAACTTATACCGGTAGGGCTGTGACCTGGGCCGTCGACATGTCCCCAATGGGAGGCGGCGGAACGGAGGGGGCCCCGAGGCGGCTGGGCGGGCTGGCGGCGGTGTCAGAGAGTGATCGACGGAGCGGGCATCGTCGGATCGTAGGCGACCGCAGGCGGGTAGACGTCACCGTTGCAGGGGGATGGCTCGGCGGGTCGAATGTTGCCTCGTTCGGAGTGAACACCTTGGGCGGCAGCCGTCGAGCCGACGGCGACGTGGAGCGTCGAGTTCGTCGCCTGCTCGTCGAGCCCGACGAATCGATGGGTCCTTAAGCGCCCCAGAGGGTTGCCTCGACGAATGACTGCTCGACTCCGACGCTGCGGCGCCGCGTCTGCCCCTGACGTTGAAACCGACGAGCGTGTAGAGAGACGTTGACGTTTACAGTGTCCTCTGTGAAGATGGCGTAATGGCCTATGTTCTGCTGATCGCCGCCATTCTCAGCGAGGTGGTCGCGACGATGTCGCTGAAGGCGTCCGAGGGTTTCACCAAGCTGACCCCGTCGATATTCGTCGTGATCGGCTACCTGCTGAGCTTCGTCTTGCTCGGATTGGCCCTCAATCGCGGACTGCCCGTCAGCACGGGGTACGCCATCTGGGCTGCGGTGGGGACGACGGTCGTCGCGATTCTCGGCGTCGTCATCTTCCGCGAGTCGCTGTCCGTTGTCGCGATCATCGGCATTGGGCTGATCATTGTGGGCGTGGTGCTACTCAATGTCGGTGGGGCCGGCCACGGTTCGGGTTCGCGCTCCTCCGGCGATGTCGTCAGCAGCGAGTAGAGGCGGCAGGAGAGTGAACGTCAGGGGGCGGCGTCGTCTCGGAGCGAGCAGTCCTTGCCACTACGCCGCATCCGAAGCCAGATGAAGCGCGTCCTCCTCCTTGCGGTGGCGCAGTTCCTGGTGATCATCGACGAGACGTCGACCTCGCTTCTCGCGCCGCTGATCGCTCGTGACTTCGACGTCGGTGCGCAAGCCCGACAGATTCTGGTCACCCCGTTCGCGGCCGCGTTCGTGTGTGCGCTGCCGTTGGTGGGAGTGCTGTTGCGGAGGGTGGATCCGCGGAGCGTCGTCGCACCTGCCGTTATTGCCTTCGGGTTGACCGCTGCAGCCGGTGCGGTCGCTCCCACGCTGGGATACCTTGTTGCTGCTCGTGTTGCGCAGGGCTTTGCTGCCGCGGTGGCCGCCACGTGCATCGTGGCGGCGCTGCACCAGATCACACGTCACGATGATCGGCGCGTTCGAGCCTTCGCGGTCTTCTCCCTGGTGTCCGGTTCGGGTGCTATCGCCGCCCTCCTGTTCGCAGGAGCGTTGGCGACGTACTCGTGGCGTTGGTGCTTCGGGGTGATCGCGGTGGCGTCGGTGACTTGCGGGTGTGTGCTGGCGCTCGCGATGCGGCACGTGTCTACGGACCACGAGAACGACCTATCTACTTCTGAGCGCGTGCGTCGCCCCGGTGGAGTAGCAGGCGTGTCGGAGGCGTTCACTCGATGGACACTGGCGGCCGTCGTCGGTGCGAACGCCGTCCTTTCGCTGACGGTCATCACCGTGAGTTTTGCACTTCAGTTGGACAATGGGTGGACGGCGATATGGGTGGGAGTGGCGCTTCTTCCGGCCAACGCGGCCGCCGGGATAGGTGCACTACTCGTGGCCGCCTCCGGTCGGCGACTGTCGGCTCCACGATTGCTGGCGGTAGGACTGGCGCTTCTCGCGGTGGCGTGTGTGAGTGTCGCGTTCACACGTTCGACCCCCATCCTGCTGCTGGTCGCCACGATTCCCATGGGCCTCGGAGTCGGACTCGTCTTTCCGATTGCCAATCAGGGCACGCTGGAAACCGCCAGCGATCGACCGATTTCGCGTGCGGCAGCGCTCGGAGTGGCGCAGCAGCTCGGATTGGCGGCAGGAGCATTGGCCGCGGCGAGCCGGTCCGGTCCGGTGATGATCGGCGTGTCAGCGCTTGTGGCCGGACTCCTGGGCGCGTTCACCGCAGTCGGTCGACTGCGGCGGCCCTGAGCAGGCCAGGACGCACAGCTCATCTGTGGACGTCAGCGGAAGACGGCGGTGGGCGGCTCGCCCTTCTCTGGTGCTGCACAGTCCTCGACGACATCACCGAGTGCTGCACTCACCATCAGAGCCGCAATCGCTATCGATGACACGACGACGATGGCGCGCTTCGGCGTGGTGGTGGGAGAGGGGTTGGTGAGCGCACGGATGCGTCGCGCGACGTCCCCGCCACCGCTGTGCAGATCGGACGAATTCGCTGAGCGATGTGTATCGGCCGTGGCGAGGGAGGCGCGGGCGATGGCACGAAGCAGTGCCGTGCGATTGTCCGCCGCCGCCACTTCATCGGCATGCCGTTCGGCGGCGTGACGAACCGCGCGAGCAGTACCGGCGGTTATCGGATTCAACTGTGCAGACAGTTCGCCCAGCTGAATCCAGATGGCATGTCGATAGCGCAGATGCGCACGTTCGTGACCGATCAACGCGGATACCTCGTCTGACCGCAAGACATCGCACATCCCTGTGGTGATGACGACGACCCCCGGTCCGACGGGACTTGCGAACGCATCAGGCACGGGATCGTCGACGACGAGCACGTCGGTTCCCGAAGCGGTGGCGCGGGCGAACGTCTGTGCTGAGCGATAGCTCATCCATACGCGCCAGGCATGTCGCACCATCACCCCCAGACGCCAGGCGGCGAGGGCCAGCAAAGCCGCACCCAGGATGTGTGCAGGGACGGAATGCGCCCTCAGGCCGACAGCGGCGACAGCTGCCACGGAGGTTGCCGTCGCAACCACCACCGCGGCGGTCATGCACGGTATCCCGACTGTGAAGAACCGCGGTGCCAGGGCGCGTTCCAGTCGCGGTGTGAGCACGAGGCTGGCGCCCAGCAGAACCCACGGCAGTACGGCTGTGATCGCGAAGCTCATCGTCCGTGCTCGTCAATGTCTTTGTCGCCGGCCAGAATTCGCATCAGAAGCGCCTCGTCCTCTGGCTCGAGGGAGGCAACGAAATTGACGAGCACATCGGCACGGTCGTCGCGGGTGTCCAGTGTCCTGCGCATACGCAGGGCCGCACGCAGCGCGGGAAGCGAATCGACCGGCGCAATGAGCCGATAGGCGTACGCACGACCGCGTCGTTCCCGGCTCACCAACTCCTTGTCGGCCAACCGCACCAGCGCTGTCATGACGGTGGTGTGCGCGAGCGGGTCCGGCAACTGTGCAGCTACCTCGGCCACCGACATCCATTCGCCGGCCCCGAGTGCTTCGATTACGTCGTTCTCGAGTTCACCGGGACGCCGTCTTCCCATGCAGCTGCCGCCTCGATTCCCGTCCATGTTCACTCGCGCCCGTCGGTACCCAGCGTCGGTAACCAACCAACACCGGCGAACGCGTGTGGACCATTATCCACACAATCCGAGGTCAAGGCAGTAGCGAGAATCAGCTGCTACATTCGTTGTAGTAAGTCAGCTCATGGTGCCTGCCCGGCGAATCATCGGCGATGACGCCGCCACCCTGTTGCTTCCAGTGACTGCGCGCGAGCAACCAGAAGGGACCCGACGATGACGACGACTGCAGACATCCGAGCTGAGCGCGAACGCGTGTGCTCGGCGTACGAGGCCGGCGGTCCGCTTCCGTGGTTCGAGTATTCCGAGGAAGAGGACGCCTTGTGGACCCAGATCTTCGGGGTGCTGGCGGGCAAACACGAGCAGTTCGGGTGCGCGCGCTATCTGTCGGCTGCGCGGCTCGTGCAGCTGCCCACCGAGCACATTCCACAACTGCGCGAGGTGTCGGAATCACTGTGGTCCCTGACCCGATTCCGCCTGGCGCCGGCGATAGGGTCGTTGTCCGGTCCGCAGTTCTACAACCCCATGGCCGACGGAATCCTGCATGCCACACCGTTCATCCGCCCGGCAGCGCAGAAGGATTTCTCTCCCGAACCGGACATCATCCACGAGATCGTCGGCCACGCTGTGATGCTGGCAGATCCGGACTTTGCCGAGCTCTATCGCCGCTTCGGTCGAGCAGCGAGCGCAACCCGCTCCGATCAGCTGCGTACCGCACTTGCCCGGTTGTTCTGGTTCACGATGGAAGTCGGAGCGGTGATGGAGGAGGGACGACTACGCGTCTGTGGAGCCGCACTACTGTCGTCGGCGTCGGCGATGGAGTCACTCGCCGACGGTGACCTACGCGAGTTCAGGATCGACGACATCCTTGCCAGCGAGATCGACGACGGGGTGCACCGTCCTGCGTTGTTCGTCGCCGAGTCGATCGACGCCATGCTGGCCGAGGTCCGCCACTTCCTCGAGGGCGTCGTTGACTGAGTTGTCGAACACCGCGTGGCGAGACGGTGTCGACGGCGCCACCACCGATCACTTCGACCTGTCAGCGGCACAGTCCGAACTGTGGCTGGCACAGCACATGTATCCCTCGATACCTTTCTCGATCGCGCAGTACACCGACCTGCGTGGACCGATCGACGTGGGACTCCTTGAAGAAGCCACTGCCCGCGCGGGACGCGAACTGCAATCGCCGCAACTGCGCTTCGCGCTCCACGGCACGCAACCTCGCCAGTTCATCGATGACGACCACGATCCGACATTCGACCTCGTCGACCTGACCGACAGCGCAGACCCGGCGCACGACTCGCAGGTGTGGATGGACAGGGATCACCAGTCCGCGGTTGATGTCGTCGGGAACGACATCAACCGCGCGGTCGTCTTCAGGCTCGGTCCGCAATGGCACCGATGCTATGGGCGCATTCATCACATCGCCATCGACGGTTACGGCGCCGGGCAACTGCTCGCTCGGGGAGCGCAGCTGTATTCGGCTGCCACCCAGGGATACTCACCGCCTCCATGTCGAGCGATGTCCCTGGAGGACGTCGTTGCATCCGACCGCGACTATCGACGATCACCCAGATTCCTCGCCGACCGTGACTACTGGCGCGACAACCTGGCCGGATTGGACAGGGTGACACGGCTGACCGACAGACACGCTCCACCGTCGGCGCACCCGCACGTTTCCCGAGTGCGACTCGACTCGACGACGATGAGTCAGCTCGGTGATGTCGGAGGTCGCACCGACGCCGGAATCACGGAAGTGATCGTCGCGGCTGTCGTCGTGTACCTCGCGCAGATGACCGGCGACCCCGACGTGACCCTGTCGCTCCCGGTCGCTGCACGCACCACGGCGGCGCTACGACGCTCGGCAGGCATGGTGTCCAATGTGGTGCCGCTGCGAGTGAAAGGTGTTCCCGCCCATACCGTTGACGATCTGGTGCGCCAGGTTCGAGTGGGCATCATCGGCGCGCTGCGCCACCAGCTCTACCGGCACGAGGACCTTCTGCGCGATCTGGGCGCGGGCGTGGCAGGACGAAGCGGGTACGGGCCGATGATCAACGTCGTGAGCTTCCCCGACCACATCGAGTTCGGTGAGGCGCGGGGTCGCGCGCATCTGTTGTCTGCCGGGCCCGTCGACGACCTGACGATCAACTGCTACCGATTCGGCGACGGGCCGCTCAACGTCGACTTCTTCGCCAATCCCGCACTGTATGACGTCGACGATCTGGATCGACACCGGCGTCAACTGCTCGCCTGCCTGTCACGATTCCTCCTGGCGTCCGGTGATCAGCGGGTGTCGACTCTCGGCTCTCGCAATCCTGGCCGTGCGCAGGGCGCCGAGGTGTCGCACGCGCAGTCCGGGGGATTGCTACCGGACCTATTGACGGCCGGCGTCCGAAGCGGGGATCGGATCGCCCTGCGCTCGACGGAACGTGCACTGACGTACAGGGAACTCGACGCTGAGAGTTCTCAATGGGCGCGGGTGTTGATCGCGCACGGCGCGGGACCAGAAACCGTCGTCGCAGTGATGTTGAGTCGGTCGGTCGA
Source organism: Gordonia aichiensis NBRC 108223 (assembly GCF_000332975.1). Lineage (GTDB taxonomy): Bacteria > Actinomycetota > Actinomycetes > Mycobacteriales > Mycobacteriaceae > Gordonia > Gordonia aichiensis. The sequence goes on from NZ_BANR01000019.1 coordinate 36,387, forward strand.
GTCGGTTGTGGCACTGTGGGCGGTTGCCAAAGCGGGTGCGGTGTTCTTCCCGATAGACCCCGCCGCACCGGCCGCACGCATGCGCACGCTGCTCGCCGATTCGCAGGCGCAGCTCGGTGTCACGATGGGCCGCTGGCGGCCTGTGCCGGGTGACGACATCGACTGGCTCGTCCTCGACGAGGAGCGATTCACCTCATCGGCGGAGGGGATGTCGACCGGGCCGGTCACCGACACCGAACGCCTGCGACCGCTACACGCCGCTCACGCAGCGTATCTGATCTACACATCAGGCTCGACCGGACAGCCGAAGGGTGTGTTGACGACGCACGGCGGGCTCGCAGCACTGAGCGACGACCTGCTCGATCGATACCATGTCGACGAACAATCGGTTGTACCGCAGTCTCATTCGCCGTACTGCGATGCGGCGATGCTCGAGTACCTCTCTGCGTTCGCATCCGGCGCACAGCTGGTCGTACCACCACCTGATGTCGTGGCGGGCGAGTCCTTGTCGCAGATACTCCAACAGCACGCGGTCACACACCTGATGGTCACTCCGACGGTCCTCGAGACCCTCGACGCCGATCGACTCCCGGCGCTGCACACCGTGGCGGTCGGTGGTGACAGTTGTCGGCCGAGGGTCGCCGAGCAGTGGGCGGGTCGCGTTGCCATGTTCAACTCGTACGGCCCCACGGAGGCTACCGTCGTGGTGACCCAGACCGATCCACTCGACGCCCGTTCTTCTCGGGTTCCGATCGGTGGCGCAGTGGCCGGGGTGCGGCTCTACGTGCTCGACGAGCGGCTGAATCCTGTTGAGCACGGCGCCCGCGGCGAGCTGTACCTCAGCGGAAACGCGCTCGCGCGAGGCTATCTCGGACGTCCGGGTACAACAGCGGGCTCTTTCGTTGCGAATCCGTACGGACCCGATGGGAGCCGGTTGTACCGGACCGGGGATGTGGTTCGTGAATTGCCCGACGGGACACTCGAATACGTCGGGCGAAGCGACAGTCAGATCTCGCTTCGGGGACAGCGCATCGAGCCATCGGAGGTAGAAGCTGCACTTGTTGGCCATCCCGAGGTCGACCAGGCGGTCGTCCGGATGTGGTCGTCGACCTCACTCGGCGATCGGTTGATCGGATACGTCGTGAGCGCTCATCCCGACGGAGACCTCGATCGCGCCGCGGTCCTGGCCTACCTGCGCACCATTCTCCCGCCCGCCATGATCCCAGCGATGTTGGTGGTGTTGCCCGCGATTCCCATCAATCCCAGCAGTGGGAAGGCGGACAGATCTGCCCTTCCCGACCCGCATACGGTGGCCCGACCGCCGTATCGGGCGCCGACGTCGACGACCGAACGCATGGTGGCACAGGGAATCACGGACATCACCCGACAGGTGAACGTAGGTCTCGACGACAACTTCTTCGAGCTCGGCGGCACCTCACTGACAGGGGTGGAGCTCTGTCGACGGCTCTCCGAACAGACCGGCACGATGATCGGGATCTCCTTGCTCTTCGCCCCGACGGTTGAGGCGCTGTCCGCGGCCGTCGAGGCCGCAGGCTCCAACGACGTTGGAAATGCAGACAATTTGGCGATGCGTACCGTACTTCCACTGCGTGGCGAAGGATCGGGCACACCGCTGATCTGTGTGCATTCGGCCGTACCGCTGGCGTGGTGTTATTCGGGTCTACTGCGCTACGTCGGCGACCGGCCCATCCTGGGCTTGCAGTCGCCCGCGATCGGTCGGCACGGCACGGCGCAGATGACCGTCGACGACTTGGCATCGGTCTACTGTCGCGAGATCGACCGCCTTCGTCCCGTTGGGCCGGTGCATCTGTTGGGATGGTCCCTCGGTGGTCAATTGGCGCATGCGCTTGCCGCGCAGTTGCGCGCCGAGGGGCGCGAGGTAGGCCTTGTCATCATGCTCGACAGTGTGGCGTTTGCCGAGGGTGTGTCGCCGCCCGCCATGCCCAGCCTCCGCGACCTGGTCACGCATCTCGAAGGCAACGAGTCTGAGATTGCCGACGAACGGCCACTGTCGCTCGACGAGGCGGTCATGCTGCTGGCCGACAGCAATGGCCCCGGTCGAGGATTGACCGGCGCCGAACTCAGCGAATTGCACCAGGGATACGTCGAATGCGTCTCGATGTCGGTGACGTACCGGCCCAAGCAGTTCGACGGCGATCTGGTGTACTTCTCGGCACAACGTGGAGTCACCGCCCCGCTTGACTCGACAATGTGGCGGCCGCACGTCTCCGGCGACATCGTCGAGCACCGTGTGGACGTGACGCATGCGCAGATGACCAATCCCGAGGCGCTGGGAGTGATCGGGCCACTACTCGATGCCGAGCTTCGACGACGCCGATGATCCGAGAGGCATCAGGATCGCGACGGAATCCGGGTTCAGCGTGCTTTAAGCGGCCGTCAGCGACACTCCCGCTATGAACACCATTACCGGCCTGCCCGCCCACCCGCTGTTGGTTCACCTCGCTGTGGTGGTCATACCTCTGACCGGCCTGCTCGCGGTGCTCACCGCGACCTGGCCTGCGGGACGTCGTCGACTGGGCGTGATCACACCTCTCGTCGCACTGGTGGCTGTGGTGGTGACTCCGCTGACCGCGTCGGCCGGGGAGGCACTCGAGAAGCAGGTGCCTCGAACCGGGTTGTTACACAAGCACACCGAGATCGGTGGGCAGATGAACTACTGGGTAGCCGCGCTCTTCGTGGTCGTCGTGTTGTTCTGGGCCGCTCATGACGATCGGCTGCTCGCTCGGGTGTCCTTCGCGCTGTCGTCGAGAACCCTTCGTTGGTCACGAATGGCGCTGGCGGCTGGCTGCGTCGTGGTCGGGGTCGGTGCGGTCATCGTCGTCGTGCTGGTCGGCGACTCCGGCGCTCGTGCCGTCTGGCTTGGATAGTGGCGTACCCACTTCGATTTCTGGCGAGCGGGAGGCAGGGTGCTTCACCTGCCCGCTACCGCCAACGAAGCGCACGGGCAGGGCAGAGTCGGATGGCTGTGGCACCTGCGTCTGCCGGGACCTGATCGTCGTCGACGATGGGGTAGCCCCACTCGTCGAGTCGTACGTAATCAGCGAGTACGACTGAGCACAGACCGCGCCCGTCGCAGGCGACGCGGTCGACTGCGAGGCGGGGTTCGGTGCTTGGTGGTTCGACGCCGGTGAGGCGGTTGATCAGAGTCATCTCATACCTCCGTCAACTCGGTTCGTGTTGCCGACAGCGGCGCGTTCAAGGACGACGGCGGGCGTCTGTCCCCGAACGTCCGCAACGCGGATTCCACGAACTCGACGACGCCGTCGGGATGACGACATGCGCCTCGTCGGCGTAACTGAGATAGTCGTTGGGCGAGTCGGTACCGCTGGTCGGGCGTGGGCGCGCTGAGGACTCGATTCAGGTCCTCTGCGAGAGAGGGCAGCCCGAATGTGCAAGGGCCGCATCGCCGAGCTGATTCACCCGCTGCGTAGGCAACTGTGTCACCGACCAGTCGCCACGGATCGGTACGCGCGTCGAGGGCGGTGATGATCGCGGGACCGATGCGCAGACGGTGGGGAGCGAGACCGTCTGCGGACCACTGCGTACGAGTGGCCAATCGGGTCGGCAGGAATCCTCCGGCGATTCCGTTGAACCACAGGTATTCCGACGATATCGATAGCCCGCCGGCCATGGCGAGTAGGTCGTGCAGCCCAACTCCCGCGGCTGTTTCGTAGATTCCCGGACGGGCGACCACCCCGCCCAGGGCGACCAGGCGGGGGCCGGGCTCGGTAGACGTACCGATCGACCGGAACCACCGCGGCCCACGGTGGACGATCTGCGCTATACGCCAGAGTGTTTCGGCATTCAAGACCAGGGTGGGCGGTATCGGCCTACCCGTTGACGAGCGCGCTCCCGAGGTGATCGGCGCGAAGCGCATGATCGGTCGAGCCAGGTCTCCCGCGGCCAGCGCCGCCAGTGCCGATTCCTCGGAGGATACGTATCGTTGCGGTACCTCCAGTGCCCGCAACCCGGCGCGACGGACGAGTTCGAGCGTGGTCGAGTCGCGGTGAGCCGCAATCTGGAATCGGTCGCCGACGATGTGCTGCGCCGCGTCGATCACCTCTCGAAGGTGATGCGCGATGACCCAGGCGTCCTTACGTGCACCCCACTCGCCGTCGCAGGCGTTGATCACGAGGGAGGCGTCGTTGTCGACGGCCGCCCGCAGTTTCACAGCGGTGGGGAACGAGGCCCCACCTCGTCCGCAGAGTCCTGCGGCGGCGACGAGGTCGATCACTGTGCTCATGTCCACTCCCTGACGAGTTCGAGGTGACGGGTGCGCGATGTGGTTCGCAGGTAGCCGAGGCGTAGCGCGGCGGCGAGAACGATCGTGACTGCGCAGGTGATGGAGTGCCGGTGAGGACCGGCTGGTCGGAACTCGACATGATCAGTGCGTGGATGACGGCGAAGAGTGCCATCGCGTAGGCAGAGAAGTGCACCGCGCGCCAGGCTCGCTCCGGAATCCGATGGCGGAGCAGTGAAGTGACGATCACCGTCAGTCCCACGTCGAGCGCTATCGTCCCGAGACCCACGGCATACCGTTCGTACCTCGAGGCGAACGGAACGATCAGCGACTGCCAGCCGATATCGACGTAGGTATCGAGCACCGCCGTGAGTACATGACAGGCAAGAAACACCAATGACGAAACAGCCAGGCTCCGGTGAAGCACGGTCGCCGTCGCCGATCTCCCGCCACGTGTCGTCCCGGCCGTCACAACTCCGAGAACGAGTACGGCGGTGAACATGAGGAGACTGACGATCCCAGCGGCGCGGGAGGCGTACCAGAGCCATTGCCCGCTCATCGCTGGGCCCCGGCATCTGTAGCGGTTGCCGGTGGCCATCCGGCGACCCGGGTCTCGGCTCCGTTGTGGGCAATCAATAGTGCGGGAATGCCTCTGTCCGACAACCACTCCGGAGCATTCACACCGAGAATGACCGACGCTGTCGACGCAGCGTTCGCCCACTGCGTCGCCGCGCACGCACAGGTCACCTGCGCCCACGGAGTGCGCGCGGGAGATCCGGTCCGCGGGTCGATGATGTGGTGCCGTCGGCGTTGTCCCGTTTGCCAGACACGCACTTTCGTCGACGACGTGGCGAACGACTGACCACCGTCGGCCACAACCACTTGTCGGGTCGTTCCGGTCCAGTCCACGACGCCGACTCGCCACCCGCCACTCGGACTTGGACCGGCGGAGGCGAGGTCGCCTCCGAGGTCGAGCAGAATCCCTGCTCCGACTCGACAGGCGATCTTGGCGGACCACTGGTGCGCTGCGAAGGCTTTGGCCGACGAACCGAGATCCAGTGCCGCTCCAGCGCTCACGGTGAGAGTGTTTCCCTGAAGTACGCACTCCGAGCCCATGTCTACGCCACGCGGGCGATCCGTGGATCGCGCACTCTCGGTGCGGTGACGAACCACTTCGATGTCGGCGTCGTATCCCACAGCGATCAAGGCGTTTCCGACCGTTGGAGTGACCAGTCCGCCGGTGAGCGACTCGACCTCGAGAGCATGGGCGAGAAGCTCGGCGAGTTCCTGCGATACGGACAGTCGTACGACATCGCGGCCTTCGCCCGCCGCGATTCGTGATGCGCGATTGATCTGAGCCAGTTCACTGTCGGTGCGGAAGCGCGACGCGACCCTATCGAGGCTCTCGAGACGGTCGGCGAGCATCACACGCGCGGCATCGAGAACGGTGGCATCGGGCGTGAGCAGGCGGACATGTGTGCCGATGGCGCGCAGGGATAACGAATAGACCCGCTCGGCCTCTGCCGTGATCGTCCCTGCCGTGATCGTCCCCGTCATGACGCGGCCGTGTCGGCGTGAGAGTTCGGACTGTCGCTGTTGCTCAAGGGCGACGTCGGCGACCATGTCCCGGTTCCTGACGTGCCGTCCGACGAGCTGCCGTCTGATGTCGTCACGCTCGACGGTGTACCCGGGTTCGTGGTGGGCGACGGGGTCGTCGTCGAGGGCGTGGTCGTCGAGGGTGTCGAGTGGTGGGAACTCTCGGCGCTGGCCAGGCCAGTGGCTATCGCTGCAGTGGCGACCGCCGCCGCAGCAGAGATCCCGACGGTGATCCACCGCGCACGGCTGACAGGATTGACGGTGTTCATGGGTGACTCCAAGGGCTGGCAGCCCCATCGTCAAGCCGATCGCTGACGACGGATACTGCTTTTGGTGTGACTCCATGATCGGCAGTTCGCCTGAAGAGTCGCTGAAAGCGCACTGTCAATACGATCCATCCATCACCCCTGGTAACGCTAGGTTTCGCTACTGCCTTGGGCGACGATGTCAACCACGACGCGGTACTCAGTGTTTCCACAGCGTGCAGGTCGTAGCGTGCAGGGGCCTGATGCTCGGAACGATGCCAGAGGTGCGCCGGCAGGTGAGTAATGTGTGGGCGGGAACGGAGAACTCAGGTGCGCGTGCTCATCGTCGACGACGATCACAATGTCGCGGAAACCGTACGCCGGATGATGGTGGCCGAGGGGTGGGTCGCAGATGTGGTCGACGACGGAGCGGCCGGGCTGGAGAAGGCGTCAACCGAACACTTCGACGTCGTCGTCCTCGACATCATGATGCCGGGCCTCAACGGCTACGAGGTCGTTCGGTCGATGCGCAGCCAGGGCGTGTGGACACCGGTGTTGATGTTGACTGCCAAGGACGGCGAGTACGACCAAGCCGACGCCTTTGACTTCGGCGCCGATGACTATCTGACCAAACCGTTCTCGTTTGTTGTGCTGATCGCGCGACTGCGGGCCCTCGCTCGACGAGGCGCACCGGCGCGTCCGGCAGTGTTGACCGCTGGGAGTCTGACGTTGGACCCCGCAGGCCATACTGCGCGCCGTGGCGACACCGAACTGACGCTTACTCCTCGTGAATTCAGCGTGCTGGAGTTCCTGTTGCGCCACAAGGGTGAAGTGGTGACGAAGCGCGAGATCCTCGATTCGGTCTGGGACATCAACTATCGCGGTGACGAGAACGTGGTCGAGGTGTATGTCAGCTATCTACGTCGGAGAATCGATGCGCCATTCGGCTGCAAAGCAATCCAGACAGTACGCGGCGTAGGCTATCGGTTCGCCGAAGACGGTGGGGATTGAGTATCCATCTGCTGCAACGGGAGTCGGAATCCGACAGATGCGCCTCCGTAGTCCGAATCCTCAATGACGACGACCCCGCCATGGGCACGCACGATCTCGGTGACGATCGACAACCCGAGCCCTGAACCTCCCGATCCTCGCTGCCGTGACGTGTCGAGTCGCACGAACCGGTCTGTCACGCGCGACTTCTCGCCGTCGGGTATTCCGGGGCCATCGTCAGACACGGTGACACTTACTGTGTGACGGGGCGTCATCGACATCCATTCGAATTGCAATGCGACTGACTGCATATCGCATCGCATTGTCGACGACGTTGCGCAGGGCTCGTGCCAACTTGTCGGCGTCGCCGCTGACCCGGGTCGCCTTGAGGGACACGTCGACGGTGTGCGTGGTCACGGCGTCGAGGCGAACGGCTTCTGTGTTGACGATCTCGTCGAGGTCGACGTCGTCGACTCGCAGAGGGATACCGCTTTCGTCTGCACGTGCGAGGATCAGTAGGTCTGCAACCATCCGCTGCAGTCGCAGTGCATCGGGAAGCAGCACGGAGTCGACAGTGTCGGCGTCGATCGGTTGGCATGTGGTGCTCGACAGATCGAGAAGCCCGACGATGGTGGTGAGCGGACTGTTGAGTTCATGCGAGGCATCGTTGACGAACTGCAGTTGTCGTTGTCGGGACAACGCGATGCGATGAAGCATCTCGTTCATGGTGCGCGCCAGAGCCGCAATCTCGTCCGCGGTTGCTGGTACCGGAACTTGCTGATCGAGGTCCCCGCCGGTGATCTCCTCGACGCGGATCCGGATGTCGTCGACCGGTCGGAGGGCGCGACCAACGAAAACGTAGGTGAGTATGGCCATACCGATGACGATGAACGGAAACACAATCGAGCACAGCACTCCAAGAGCGGCCACGGTAGCATTGATCGGAGCTTCTTCGGCGCCGACCTGGACGGTGAACGTACCGTTTGCGGTTCCCACGCCGAGCGCGGTTGCCTGGAATTCTTGGTCGGTGTCGGTTGCACGCGCGCCGTGAACGGTCAGCCGATGCCCTGCTTCGAGCGGCGGCGCCATGGGGCGCGAGTACATCGGGTTGTTGGTCACTCGAATGGCACCCGATGCGTCGGTGATCTGGATCGCGGCCACGTTCTTACTGGTGGCAAGTAGCGACTGATCGATACCGGCAGGGCCCCGTTCTGTTCTGATCGAGCCGGCTATCTGCTCGGCTCGCGCCGATGTCTCAGCATCGGCGTTACGCAGCAATACGTGATGCAATGCCTCGACCATGACAACCGCCGCAATGGCCAATGCGATCATGACCAAACCTGTCGCGACAAGGGTCAACCGCATGCGTATAGGACGAATCCATTCGGCGGCTCGTCGAAGCGCTGCAGCCGGATGCTTGTACACGTGTCGAGACTAAACACGGTGAGCGGCGCCGTACACCGCTGAGCGTGACGCCGGTGGTGATGTGCCGCGAACCACGTGGCGTACTCCCTCAGCATCGTTCCGACAGAGTGACTGGCCGTGAACGTCATGGCGTTCCCGTCGGCAGGGCCATCACTATCAGCGAGGACGAACATGGCTACGAGCCAAAGTGTGATCGCTGCCCGTGGGTGTGGACGCGGTGGAGAAACGAATGTCGCCGATCCGCGACTGTATCGGCGGCTGGGAGCACGAGCAGCGCGCAGGCACCGGCGACGCACACCGCCGCCATCACGTCTGTGATCCAATGCGCGCCCAGATAGAGCCGGGTCGCCGAGGCAGTCAGAACCACGATCGCGGCGCCGATCCACGTCGCGATCGCGCCACGGCGATGCATTCGGCCAGCGGTCAGCGCCGCAATTGCGAAAGCCAATGCAGCAGTGCCGGTCACATGGCCCGACGGAAACGAGTAGGTGGTCTCGAGGACCCCTAGTTGGTCCGTGACCGGCGGTCGAGGTCGTGCCACAACCAGTTTCATCACCTCGCACAGAACAGCGGCCGCTACGACCGTGCTCAGCAGGGTGGCGGATCGGCGCAGCGTGCCGTCGTGCACGTAGAAGGTAAGCCCGGTGATCCCGGCCCATAGCGCGACAGCCCACGGACCGAAAAGCACAGTCAGATACGTGGTCGCGGTCGTCAGCGCGGGGGTACGTATGCCTACAAACCAGGACATCACGACGCTGTCGATTCGAACGGGTGCTCCACCAGACAGCAGAAACCGCAGCGCGTAGACCGCGGCAACCATCAATAGGACACCTCCGAGCGCGATCCTCACACGTGTTTGCATGGCGCAAGCATCCTCGCGCCGTGCTGTGGAATCGCTGAGTCACGCTGAGTAGTGCTGTTGCAGCCGCGTGGCGTGAGCCGGAAGCGTCGGTGACCGCGAGGCCCGGTGGCGAGCACTAGCCGACTGGCGAGTGGTCGTAGTCTTCCTTGACGAAGCGAAGGTGAGTCCAGGTATCGACAACGTGAACGCCTGGGCTGGCGCGGATCAGGTCAATGACTTCGGCCATCTGTGAGTGCGAGACCGAAATCGCGGTACCGATGACGGCGTAGCGGCCAATGGACGACGCAAGGTACTGGATGGTGTCCCACTCCTGCAGTTTCTCGATGACGGGACTCGAATCACCATGAACAGTGAGCCCGAATCCCACGACATGCTGGGTGTTGAGTACGTCAGGACGGATGCGCGCTCCGATATGCAGTACACCGCCGTCGATCAGACGCGCGACACGCGTACGCACTGCGGATGGTGAGAGTTCCGTGTGTTTGCCGAGTTCGACAAAACTGGTACGACCGTCTCGTTGCAGCATCTCCAAGAGCAGCCGATCGGTGGTGTCTACGTCACTGACAGACAACGGCCTGGGAGGCCAGTACGCGTCTTTGGCGATCGAGAGGTAACTGGAAGTGGTGACCTGGGCGACCCCGTCAATCGCGGTGATCCTCGCCAGCGCCGCTGCAAGACTCTGCTGATCGGCACATCGCAACTCGACCACCAGAGCATGCGCTCCGGCGGTGACACTGACAAACGGTACGTCTTCATCGGCGGCAAGCACCTCACCTACCCGGGCGGCAGGACCCGTCACGACGACCGACGCGTGCGCATAGGCGTGCAGCCCGAACACCGAGGGGTGGACAACCCCTCGCACTTCGACGATTCGATCGTCGAGAAGACGCAGAACCCGTGCCCTGGTTGATGGACGTGATAGTTCGATCGCCTCGGAGATGTTCTGAAAACTCGCACGCCCATCGTGCTGAAGCAACTCGATGATGCGTCGATCGATGTCATCGATCGGAGGTTTCGCAGTGGCATTCGCACCTGTGGCCATTGCTTCACGGTATAAGAACGAACGGCGACCGAAACCGTCTGGACGCTCACCGGTCACCACTACTCGGTGCTTCCTCAGCGTCGCGCCGGTACCACACTGAGCAACTCGTAGGCGGTGTGCGCCGCCGCGAGCGCGGTCAACTCGGCGTGGTCATAAGCAGGACTCACCTCGACGATGTCCATCCCCACGATGTTCAAGCCCGCCAGGCCTCTCACCATCTCCAGAAGTTCGCGACTTGTCAGGCCACCTGCTTCAGGGGTGCCCGTGCCCGGCGCGTGAGCCGGATCCAGCACGTCTATGTCCACCGACACGTACACGGGCCGGTCACCCAACCGTGCCCGCATTCGGTCGATCAGCGCATCAATGCCGGTACGAGCGAACTCGCGGCAATTGATCGCCGCGAACCCCATCTCTTCGCTCTCGTCGAGGTCGAGCTTGGCATAGAGAGGGCCGCGCAATCCGACGTGCATGGAGTGCTCTCTGTCGATCAGGCCTTCTTCGGAAGCACGACGAAACGGTGTGCCGTGCGTATACGGTTCACCGAAATAGGTGTCCCAGGTGTCCAAATGGGCATCAAAGTGCAGAACGGCGAGGGGGCCGTACATTCGGTGAGCAACGCGCAGCAGCGGCAACGCTATCGTGTGATCGCCGCCCAGGGTCAGCAGAGTTCGTCCGGTCCCGACAAGCGACGAAGCCGATGATTCGATGGCGGAGATTGCAGCTCGGATGTCGTATGGACTGACCCCGATGTCTCCGGCGTCGGCAACCTGGTTGCGCGAGAACGGAAATCGGTCGTTCGCCGGATTGTAGGGTCGCAGTAGCCGTGAGCCCTGTCTGATGTGCGTGGGGCCGAATCGCGTGCCCGGTCGGTAGCTCACACCACTGTCGATGGGGACTCCCCAGATGAGTACGTCGGCGTCGGCCACGCTATCCAGGCGAGGTAGTCGAGCAAAGGTACTCTCGCCGCCGTACCGCGGCACTACCGCCGCGTCGACCGGACCGACAGGCGCTGGCATGATCGTCTCGTCGTTCATCGTTTCCTCCCGGCAATGTCTTCTGCTGCAGGCGAACCCAACCGATCGAGTACGTTGCGAGTGATTCGTTCGGTGAAGCCGTCGTGGCGCATCAGTCCACTGACCCATTCCGCCGATCCGGCATTGAAGACCGTGCCGGCGCCCCTGGAGTATTCGGCAATCATTCCGGAACCGAACTCTGTATCAAGATGATCCGGAGTGTCCCCGTTGAACATCGCGTGAGCGAGCTCTTCTGCCTCATCGAGAGGCGCACCGATGGCGACGGTACCGTTCCAGAGGTCGCGCGAACCGCGAACGGCCGGCGCCATCGCAATGATCTGGAGGTCACTGCTGGCTCCGTCGGCGCCCGTGGCGTACGGCAATCCTTTCCGAAAGGTGTAGTCGACGCCGTCCACCTCGAAACCGAATACGACGATCGGGGCTGCACCGAAAACGTCGCCGTAGTAGAGGTCCGTGCCTTTCAGCGCCCAATGGTCCGGCCGATAGACCGTGAACCCGCCGCTCGACCGAGGCGTTGTAGCACCGAAGCGCGAATAGATTCCGGCGTTGCCGGTGAGCCCCATCGTGTGTGCTCCCGGCCGGTTGATCTCCGGCCAGTCCCACGCCGTGGTCACGCGCGTCGGATCAACCGTGAGCATCGGGTCGGCGGCCGGATCTTTGAAACAGGTTTGGGTGCCTGCGTCGAGATCAAGGCGCACCTGCCACAGGAAGTTCCCACCGAACCTGGCGAGGCCCGCGCCGCCATCGACAAATGCGTCGATTCGATCGCGCATTTCCCATGTCCAGTACTCGTCGTGCCCGGCGATGACTGCGCACGAGTAGCCTGCCAGCGCGTCGGAATCCGCGTGCAGATCATGCTGGGTCACATGATGAAAGGTGTAGCCCTGTTCCTCGGCCCAGACGGTGAACGGTCGTTCGTACGTAGCCCAGAACGAATCGGCGTGGTGGCGGGAATAGCCATTGAGCCAAGCCCATTCGTAGGCGGGGTGTCTGGGAATCCATCCGGGTTCGGGGCTGTCGGTATGTACGTTGCGGGGCGCGCCTGCCGGTTTCCGCAGCATTCCCCGTGCGACGGGACGTCGGGTAGACGACACGGGACTTGGCAGGTCGTCGCCCTCCTCGTTCACCACCCCGCGATAGTGATTCGCCCCGCCCCAATCGTTGTACGCCAGCATCGTGCTCGTCGTGTGGATCAGCACGAAGTCAGCGTCGGCGGGCGTTGACGATCGAACGATGAAGAAGCCCTCGCTCTCGACCACACGTCCGCGATGTCGTGCTCTCAGAATGACGAGATAGAAGCCGGACTCCCACTCGGAATCGACGACGACCGACAGCGATTCCGGCCAGCCGCACCCCACCGCATACGCGTCGGCCGGCGTCGGGTGTTGTCTGCCGGGAAGTCCCGTTTGAGTAAAGACCGTCGTGGGGCGAGCGCCGTCCCGAATGATCTCCACGTCGTATTCATCGGTGTTCGCGTAGACCATGATGGAGACGTTCTCGCCGCCCAGGTAGCTGAATTTGTCTGTGTAGCACCATAATTCAGATGCCTCGGGATACTGGCCCGGTCGCTCGATCAGTCCTCCGGGTTGTGACCACGCCTGCAGCTTGTCCATACTCACCTTCCTCTTTCTGTTCTGAGCTCATCCGGTCCACACGTCAGGTGATCTCATGTCGGCATCGGTCGATGTCGTGGTCACTGGTCGCCGGACCTGCGGCGGCGGTGCGTACGCGTCAGAATGAACCCCCGGGTCAACCCGACGCCGGCGGCGACGACCAGCGGCACGAAGATCAATGCGTTACCTGCCGTGCCAAGTCCGGTGAGCTGTCCCATGTTTGCGACGAGGACGACAGCGACCATGGCGAGAACTATCGCCGAAGCAGTCGGTGCCACGACTCGATTCCATCGGGATTCGCCGTAGTCGTTGCGTCGGAAGAATCTCACAACGGCGACCGACGTCAGTACCTGGAGGACAAGAACTGTCAAGATCGTTGGGCTCGTGGTCCACACCACGACCTGCGTGTATGCGTCCGTGGGTGTAAAAGCAAAAGCAAGCAGAACGCCCGATACCAACAGGTACTGGACGACACCCGCAACACTGGGAGTCATCGTAGTCGGTGAGACGCGGCCGAGAACTGACGGCACAACCCCGGTTCTTCCCATCGCGAACAAATAGCGAGTGCACACGTTATGCAGTGCGAGACACCCGGCAAAGAAACTCGTGACAATCAACAAGCGCATTACTTCGGTCATGGTGGCGCCGGCAAACTCACTGTTGAGCGTGAATACCAATGCTGATGGGTCGCCCGAAAGAACATCGCCGATTCTGCTGATCCCGATGGCCTGCACGATAACCCATGCGCAGAATGTATAGATGAAAGTCAAAGCGGCAACAGCAATATATGTCGCCCGGGAGATCGTTTTCGCGGGCTCGACGCACTCATCGCTGTACACCGCTGTTTGCTCGAATCCGACAAATGATGTGAATGTGAGCAGGAAAGCGCCGGCGACACCACTGGAGAAGACCGAGCCGAATGTTATTCCGGCCAGTGAGATACCTTCGTGTCCGCCGTGCGCCAGGACTGCTACGCAGAAGACCGCGAGGGTGCCCAGCTCGAGAGCCATGAGCACGAGAAGGATTCGCGCTCCAAAATCGACCTTCCGGTAAGCGATAATTGCCACGACCACCGAAACGACCAGCGCGCAGACATAGATCGGAGGTGTCAATCCGGCAATGGAACCGACTGTCGCGGAGAGGAAGACGCCGCATGCCAGCACAAAACCGATCTGGCCGCCCAGATAGCCGACGTAAGCCAGTAACGCCGCTCCGGCTCCCACGGTCCGAGTGAATCCCTCGGAAATATAGGCATAGAAGGCTCCGGATCCTCGGAAATGTCTACTCATTGCCGTGTAGCCGACAGCAAAGAGTAGGTATATGAGGCCCGGCACCAGGTAAGCCAGGGGGAACGATGCCCCCGCGGCGCCGAGTCCCAGAGGAGCGAAGCCGACCAGCACTGTTAACGGCGATGCCGCTCCGATGACGAAGACCACGAGGTGTCGAACCTTCATCGACCCGCTGTGCAGAGGGTTGCCGTCGTCGTCCGCGGACGGGCCGACGGCTGTTGCGGCTGGTGTATCTGTCATCAGGCGTTCCTAGTGTGAAGGCATGAGCTGAACGACGAATGCTCGGGAGGGACGCATCGCCTCTGAGCTGCGGGCTTCATTGACCACTCGGCCGACATTCGTAGGCGAAACTGCACAACTACCTACGAATAGTTCGTACGAGTACTCTTGCACAGACATATAGAGAGGTCAACTGCAGATTCTGCGTACGCTGTCCGTCAAGATCGGAGAATGGGGGGTGGAGGATGTCGGGTGGTCGCCGCTCGCGACGTGCCGAACCCTCCACCGAACTGGAGCAGTGCAGCTCGCGATTCATGCTCGGCATCTACCGTGTTGCTGGTCAGGGTTCGCTTCTCACGGCGAAGGGGAGGTGGTCACCGACGGGCGGTGGTCACCGACGAAGCGTAAAGGTGAGTGCCGGTGTACTTCCCGCGACGCCGATGCCGTTGTAGCCGCCGCGTCCGTCTGAGGTGAGTTCGTCGCGGATGCCGGGGAGCCCGGACCGTGCGTAATCCACGACGATGACCGGCCGGCCATTGACCACCGAGTTGGCGCGGTAAACGTCGGCGGGGACGATTCGGCCGGCAATCGTGTCGTTGATGACCGTCGCGCCGGTGAAGTCCTTGCCGAACCAGATGGCATTGGCAGGCGTCGACCATCCGGTCAGCTGCCCGCTGTAGTGGCCGGTGGGAAAGGGCGGCTGCGGGGCCGCGTGAGCCTCGCCGTTCAGAGACCCGACGAGAGTGAATGCTGCGGTGGCCGTCGCTGTGACGACTGCCGTGCGGAGGGCTGTTCTCATTGGTCGTCTCCTGATTGGCGTGGCGCTCTCTGCTCAGGGTTCGACACAAAGAACGGCTCGGATTGGCCGTCAGTGGTTCCCATCGATGGATCCGAGTATGTGAACGGATCGATCACCGAGCCTGCAGCCCGCGGATGAGGACTGACGATCAACAACAGCAGCAGCTTCGAATCGCCCCCTGCCTGGCACCGGCTCGGCTCGTACACTTGGTGCGCATTCCGACGACGAAAGAGTCACAGCATGCAGGGCGCACTCACCCCCGACGCCGAACGGGCGATCACCGACATCTCCAGCCGCTACGGGCTGTCGCAGGATGCCGTCCTGGCGATGCTGTACGCCGTCAACAGCGGCGGCGGCACGATGGCGCAGTTCTCCATCCCCGAGCTCGGTGGCTCGGGACAGTGGATGCGCGGTGGCATGACGATGGTCGGCAACATGTTCGACAACGCTCTGAAAGCGCGGGTCGACGGCCTCTGCAACGAACTGTCGCAGCTGCTCGCCACGACTGTGGTGTTCCCGCCCGCCGCCGCATCCGGCTCGTCGTACGGCTTCGCCACCGCGAACAACTGGTGGCCCGCCGACCTCGGTGTGCCGAGTTCTACCGGTGGACAAAACGACTCGAAGTACGCGGTCTTTCCTGCGACACGGCGTCTTGCCATCCAGCAGAACGGCGTGACTCGCGTGTTCGACACCGGTGAGCACCAGATCGGCGGTGTCCAACAGCAACAGGGCGGCTATCCCGGTTCGGTGAGCTTCTCGAGTCAGTTCGGCACCTTCGACGTGTCGAGCCTGACCGAGCTGACCAACCAGCAGGTGGAGGCGACCCCCGTCGCGGCGCCCGCCCCCGAGCGGCCGCAGACGGCACCGACTCCCGAGCCGTCCACTTTCGTACCGTCGCAGTCCGCGCCGTCGATGCCGGAGCAGGCCCCGCAGGCACAGACCCCGCCGTCCGTGCGTGGCGACGACGTGTTTGCCGCCATCGAACAGCTCGCTGGTTTGCACGACCGCGGCATCCTCACGGACGAGGAGTTCGCAACGAAGAAGGCCGAACTCCTCGCGCGCCTGTAGCTCTCGCCGCGCCCATCGGAGTGATACGCGCTGGTGAAAACGGCTCCATCGCGCCGCGCGCGGGAGGAGAATGACATCCGTGAGCGACGACGTCGTCCGGATGAGTCAATCGGACATGTTCACCTGGCGGATGGAGCAGAATCCGGTTCTGCGATCCACCGTGGTCGTCGTCATCCTGCTCGACGCCTCTCCCGACTGGGAGCGGTTCTGCGCGACTGTCGCGCGAGCCGTTCAGGTGCTCCCCGCGATGCGTCGCAGACTCGTTCCCGATCGAGGACTCGCACCGCCACGGTGGGTCGACGACCCGGATTTCGACGTGAGTTGGCATCTCCACCACCTCGACGCCCCGCACCCGAGGAACCTTGCCGGGGTGCTCGACGTGGCGCGCACCGCGGGGATGACGGCCTTCGATCCAGCGCGGCCGATGTGGGAGTTCACCCTCCTCGACGGCCTTGATACCCGTGACGGCGACACCCATTGCGACGACACCGATTCCGACGCTCCGGCGGCCGCTGTGGTGATGAAGTTCCACCACTCGCTGACCGACGGCGTGGGTGCCGTCGCGATTGCGGCGGAGATCATGGACCTTGAGCGAGCAGGGACACCCCGTCCGCCCGTGCCCGAGACGGCGAGCGCTGCGCGCGCACCGTCGATCTTCTCCACCGCGGGCTGGTACGCGACGACCGCCGCCGGACTGGTGAGTGGAGTGGTGCGGACGACGAGTGGCCTCGGCGCCCGCATGCTGTTGCGTCCCATCCGGGCGCTGCGCGAGGTGGCGGGGACCTCGGTGTCGGTGGCTCGGATCGTCGAGCCGGTCATGCGCACGGCGTCACCGGTGATGACCGAACGCAGCACCCGGCGCCGCTTCGCGACACTCGACGTGCCCGTCACATCATTGACGGGCGCGGGACATGCTGCCGGAGGAACCCTCAACGACGCCTTCCTGGCAGGCACGGTGCTCGGCATACGCGCTTACCACCGGCGTCACGGCACTGATGTCGACCATCTGCGGGTCACGATGCCGCTGAATCTCCGCGCCGACGATGACTCGGCATTCGGCGGAAATCGAATCACACTGCTGCGCATCGCCATTCCCTGTGATACTTCGACGCCGCGCGAACTCATCGAGCGCATACACAAGGTCATCGAAGGGTGGCGGCGCGAGCCGGCAGTGCCGCTGGCCGAGTCGATCGCCGGAGCGCTCAACGTGTTGCCCTCGTCGGCGGTCGGCGCGATGCTCGAGCATGTCGACTTCCTCGCGTCGGACGTGCCCGGTTCACCGGTACCGCTCTACCTCGCGGGTGGGCGGATCACCCGGCAGTACGTCTTCGGTCCCACGATCGGTGCGTCGTTCAACATCACCCTGCTCAGCTACGTCGACGATTGCTGTCTGGGAATCGATGTCGATGTTGCCGCCGTACCGGATATCGACGTGCTCGTCGAATGTCTGGCCGCCGGGTTCGACGAGGTGACGGGACTCGCCCGCTGACCAAATCCACGACGACGCCTGTGATGCTCCCGAGCCGGGTCGAGCGCCCCGTGCGCGGCACTGGGTACCCTGGCGCCACAACGCAAGGAGGCGTCGAAACCGCATGCACTCACCCGTCCGCGACTATCTCACCGAAGTGCTCGACTCCCTGGCCGACGACGACGGCGGAGCCGTCGCCGACTACATTCCGGAGCTCGCGGCCGCCGACCCCGACCGCTGTGCTATCGCTCTGACCACCGTCGACGGCCGCACCTACAGTGTGGGCGACGACGAGGTCGAGTTCTCGATCCAATCGATTTCGAAGCCGTTCGCCTATGCCGCCGCGCTCGCCGATCGCGGTTTCGAGGCTGTGTCGGCAACGGTCGGGGTCGAACCCTCGGGTGAGGCATTCAACGAGCTGTCCCTCGAGGGCGACACCTGCCGACCGCGCAACCCGATGATCAACGCGGGCGCTATCGCCACCCATGGCCTGCTCGTCGGAGCAGACGCGACCGAGGAAGCGCGGGTCGACCGCGCGCGCAGCTTCTTCTCCACGCTCGCCGGACGGGAGCTACGGATCGGTGAAGAGGTCTATCGCTCCGAAATCGATTCGGCGGACCGTAATCTCGCCATCGCCCACATGTTGCGCAATTACGGCATCATTACTGCTACACCGCACGAGATCGTCGACGGGTATACCCGCCAGTGCTCGGTGTTGGTGACGGCACGCGATCTCGCGATGATGGGGGCGTGCCTGTCGAACGGCGGGATTCACCCGACGACCCACGAACGAGTCGTCGACAGAAGGGTTGCTCGCCAGGTCATGTCGGTGATGGCGGGATGCGGCATGTACGACGGCGCCGGTGAATGGCTCACCACAGTGGGCATCCCCGCGAAAAGCGGTGTCGCAGGAGGACTCCTGGGCACGCTACCGGGGCAGTGCGGCATCGCCGTCTTCTCGCCGCGACTCGACGAGCACGGGAACAGCGTCCGTGGCGTCGCCGCCTTCCGGCGACTCTCGAACGACATGAACATGCATCTCGTCGACGCCGAGCCCTACGGCACGACGGTCCTGCGGGACGTCGTGGTCGCCGAAGACACGACGACGTTCCAGATCCAGGGTGTCATCCAGTTCAGTGGCGCGGAGTACATCCTCGATGCGCTCGACTCCGATGACACCGACTCGCCGACAGTGGTTTTCGATGTCTCCGGAGTGAGCCACTTCAGTGACGTGGGACGTCGAATGGTGCTCGAGGGCATGCGCCGCGTACGACTCGACGGCCGACGGGTGGTGCTGATCGATCCCGACGACGCCCTGCCCGACCCCGACCTCGGTGACGGTACCTACCCCGACACGGCGGTGTAGGCAGAAGCAAACAGGTATCGACACGACGTGAGGGGTGACGGCCATCATCGGGATACACGCGGGTAAGAACGCTGTTCGGGAGGCGACGGACAACGGGTGGTTCGAAGCGCTGGCGCGTGGCGGTCATGTGACGAGCGGCCTACTGCACCTGTTGATCGCGTTCATCGTGGCACGACTGGCATTCGGCGACACAGGCAATGCTGATCAGTCCGGAGCGCTCGCGATGTTCGCGTCCTCGCAGGGCGGACGTGTGGCGTTGTGGGTCGCCGTCGTCGCCTTCGTCGCCATGGCTTTGTGGCGGGTGGCCGAGGTGATCCTCGGCCCGCACCCCGCCAATCCGAAGGCAGGCGACGACGACGGATGGTTCGATCGCGCACAAGCAGGTGCACTCGCAGTTGTCTACTTCGCATTCGCCTGGACTGCGGCGCAGTTCGCGCTCGGTCATGGGCAGTCGAGTGGACGGCAGAACGCGGGCATGAGTGCTCGGCTGATGGGCTCTGGGCTCGGCAAGTTCGTGCTCGTCATCGTGGGGCTGGTGATCATCGCGGTCGGCGTCTACCACATGTACAAGGGCCTGACTCGCGCGTTCTTCGATGACCTGACCATCGACGGCAATCCGGCTGTGAATGTCACCGGCATCGTGGGCTACTCGGCCAAGGGACTTGTTCTGATCGGTGCAGGGGTTCTCGTCGTCGTCGCGGCGGTCACTGCCGACCCGTCGAAAGCCACCGGCATCGACGGTGCGGTGAAGACAGTCGCGAGTTGGCCTGCAGGCCAACTCTTTCTGCTGTTGGCGGCAGTAGGACTCGCTGCGTATGGGATCTACTGCTTCGTGATGGCCCGGTACGCGCGGATGTGAGGGCGCACGCCCTGAATTGAACCGAACCCCAGCCGCTCGACAACCGAGAGGCTGGGGTCCGGTACCTGGGATCAGCGCGGAGTGTTGGCGCGAATGCTGTTGACGATCTTCAGTAGTTCACCGCGCTTGGCCGGAGGGCCGTCGAGCTGAGCGAACGCGATGCCGGCCTTGCCGTCCGCGGTGTGGAACTCGTGGATCACGGCGACCCGAACCTTGCGGATGCTGTCGATGGTTCCTGACTCCTCTGCGTACGAGGTGGTCTCGTCGACGGAGCGCCACGATTCGCGCTTCACCCGGATCTTCGCTGCGACACGGTTGACGTCGGCAGAAGTGCACCGCTGCGCAGCGCACTTCTGGTAGGCGACAACGCCTCCCGCACTACTGGTCTTGGTTGTGCGCTCTTCGAAACACGTCGCCCTGCCCGAGGCCGAGACGGCGGACGAGCCTGCCCCGCACGACCAGTCGCCCGGGATGCCGAACGTGTACTCGATGCCTGCGAACCCATCGGAGATGACGTAGGGGTGATCCGCCGGACTGAAGTTCGTACCCGCGACAAGGCCCGGACCGCCGTCGACGCCGCGCATGGGCAGCGACGGGTACCGACCGTTGGTATCGGCGTGTGCAGGGGCGACGACGCCCACGGACGTAAGCAACGCGGCGAGTCCCGTTAGCAGAATGAGCATGACGCGCGCGACGGCGCTCGATGACGGGGTGTGAGTCGGTGTGATCTTCACGGTCTCGGTTTCCTCTCGGAGGGCTTCTCGGCAGGTACTCGATGTGAGTAGGTACCGATTGGATGCGCCGGAGCCGCCGAAATGTTCCGGGCAGGCAGGGGAGGGTCTGCCAGAATGGACGACGATGCCCAGTCTGATGCCGCCCGTCCCCGCTGACCTGCGCCTCGTCGTCACCGACCTCGACGGCACCCTGCTCGACGACGCCAAACGCATTCCTGACGATCTGTGGCCGCTGCTCGACGAACTCGGGCGCCGCGACATCGTGTTCAGCCCCGCGAGCGGGCGACAGGCCGCGACCCTGCTTCACCAGTTCGGCGAAGCCGTCCCCGGGCTGATCGTGATCGCCGAGAACGGCGCGGTCGTGGCCAGGCAGGGCGAGATCCTGCGGACGCAGCCGTTGGCGCCCGACACAGCGAAGGCCGTGCTCGCCCGCGCCCGCGCGTTGCACTCCGACGGCGCCGACCTGGGGGTGGTGCTGTGCTCGCCCGAGATCGCCTATGTCGAACGCTCCGACGAACGATTCCTCGAGCAGATCCGCCCCTACTACTACGCGAACACCGTCGTCGATGATCTCGGTGCCGTCGACGCCGAGTTCGTCAAGGTGGCGGTCTACGATTTCGCCGGAATCGAGGACACCACGGCGCCGGCTGTCGAAGCCCTGTCGCTCGACGCGGAAGTCGTTGTGTCCGGCCAGCATTGGCTCGACGTGATGACGCGCGGCGTCGACAAATCCCAGGCGGTCCGGGCCGTGCAACAGCGACTCGGTGTCAGCCCCGCACAGACCATGGTGTTCGGCGACTACCTCAACGACCTCGGGATGCTCGATACGGCCGACTGGTCATACGCTGTCGCGAATGCGCATCAGAAGATCCTCGACGCCGCGCGTTACGTCGCACCGTCGAACAACGACAACGGCGTGGTCCGCACCGTGCGAGCCGCGCTCGAGACGGGTTCCTGAACGGTCACCTCGCGCCCAAACACTCACGTCGACTGCGTAGTCATACGCATCCGGAAGCGCGCGCACGTTGAGACTCTGGAACGCATGTCGTCCTCCAATGAGATCCCTCAGACCCCCACTACCGTCGCCTACTTCATCCAGGCAGCAATCGCCTTCGGTGTCAGCCTCGCCACCGCGTGCATCGGCATCCTCTACCTGCCGCTCGATCCCTGGCAGCGAGGCTTTCTCGCCATCACCCTGCTCTTCCTCACCTCCAGTACGTTCACCCTCGCGAAGGTCGTGCGCGACCGACAGGAACTGACCACTGTGCGAGCCCGCATCGACGAGGCCCGCGTCGACAAGCTCATCGCCGAGCACGACCCGTTCAACCGGGTCGCCTGAGAACCTCTGACGATCACCGCCCCGGCGTCGCCCACGATGCCGGGGCGGCCATTTGTATGCGGTCGCAGGTGTGGTCGTCAGCAGCCCGTCAAAGCTGTCCGACGCCGCGTCAAAGTCTCGTCAAAGTGCCCTCGAGACACTTCCGGGCTGCGCAGGAGCGGCGTAGCACTGTCGGAATGACGACGATGAGTTCACCCGGCAGACCGCTCGGTTCGCCCGAGCCAGAGCCCGAACCGCAGCGCAAGCCGTGCATCAGTGCAGAAACTTCTGACGCGTCGGGGTCGGTGTTGATCGACCGACTGGCCGAGGGACCGTCGGTGTGGGGATCGTTCAGCGCGGGCACGGGACGCTTCGGGGTGTGCCGCTACCGTCTCGTCGTCTTTCCGCCGGGCGTCAACTCGATGCAACGTCGCCGCCTCCGCCTCTGGCGCGGGTGGCCCGTCTGGGGTCCGCTGGTATGGCTCGCTGTCGCCGTAGGACTCAGCGCATGCGGCGCGTCGGGGCCGGTTGTCCTCGCTGCCGCGACCACGGTGTTCGTCGTGTCCGGTGTCGCCGCGCGGCGGGCTGCGGGTCGTCTGCCCGCAACGGTGCGCACCGTCGACCTGACCACCATCCCCGGCTACGACATACCCGAGGGCATGCCCACTCCGCGCAGTATCGCTAATACGGTCAGCGAACTACGTTCTGCCGACCGGAGATTGGCGCGCGGTGCCATCACGCCCGTCGAGCACGAAGTCGTCTGGCAACGCGTGTACGACTCGCTCCCGCCGCGGCGTCGTCGACCACCGATGGTGGCCCGCAGATGAGTGGCGCGCTCCGAGACCCGTCCCACATCACGCTCTATCGCAGACCAGGAGGAGATGTCATGACCATTGCGCTGGATCGTCCGAAGTCGTTGTCGCCCAATCATGTTGCGGTTCGCACCTTCGGATCCATGCCGTCGGGCATCACGACATCACTGGCCGCGTACGGGCTGCACCTCGGCGCCGACCCCGCGCACGACGCCAGGACCGGACTCCTGTTCGTCGACGGTGATGCGATTCGACGTTCCACGTCGCGGTTCCACTTCGACACACTGGCTCGCCCGACACGGGCGCTGCGCAATGTCGTCGTCTCGTCACTGACCGATCTGGTTCTCGATACCGATGTCGACCGGTGCTCGTCGTGTGTACGCCGGGCGAGCACCCGACCGAGCCGGTCATCTTCAGGCACTGGTTCGGCCAGGTGTGCGCCGACAGCTGGTATCACCTGACGATGTCCGGTGGGCTTCCTGCGCCGTCGATCACGTCGAAACTGTTCTCGACGCGGGCGACCCCGCAGGACATTGCCGACTCGGTCGCGTCCTGGTGTGTGCAGGCGGATGCGGTGGCGGCGGCGCGGCCATGGCAGTGATCGTGTGGTTCCGCAGTCGCTGGGCAATGGGCTGCGTGGAGCGCGAACACGCGAGGCTGGCCGCCTGTCCGCTGGCTGTACTGGGTCAGACGTCGTCGAGTCAGCGCATATGCGCAGTTCACGATGTGAGGGTAGACCAGAGGTGAGGGAGGGCGCCGGGGACGCACACCGAACCGAAAGGCGAACCGACCATGAAGGCCGTTCAGATGATCAAGGCAGGCGCGCAACCCGAACTCCGTGAGGTGGACAAACCGACGCCCGGTCCCGGGCAGGTGCTCGTGAAGGTCACCGCCGCGGGCGCGTGCCACTCCGACGATTTCGTCCTGAACATGCCTGCCGAGTCGTTCCCCTATCCGCTCCCCATGACGCTCGGGCACGAGGGTGTCGGCGTGATCGCCGAACTCGGGCAGGGCGTGTCGACGGTCAGCGAGGGGACCTCGGTAGCGATCTACGGCCCGTGGGGTTGCGGTGTCTGCCACCTCTGCTCGCAGGGGCTCGAGAACTACTGCTCGCGCGCCGAGGAGCTACAGATCACCCCGCCCGGGCTCGGGCACGATGGTGCGATGGCCGAGTACGTGGTTGTCGACGACCCGCGCCATCTGGTCCCGATCGGCGACCTCGATCCCGTCACAACCGTCCCGCTCACCGACGCCGGCCTCACGCCGTATCACGCGATCAAGCCGTCGCTGAGCAAGCTGGTCGGCGGTACGACTGCCGTCGTGATCGGTTCCGGCGGCCTCGGTCACGTGGCGATCCAGATGCTCCGCCACCTGACGCCTGCGCGCGTCATCGCCCTCGACGTCACCCAGGACAAGCTTGACTTCGCCAAGCAGGTCGGCGCACACGAGGTCGTACTCAGCGACGCCGACGCCGTCGAGAATGTCCGCAAGATCACCGGAAAGGACGGCGCCACAACCGTATTCGACTTCGTCGGATATCAGCCGACCATCAACACCGCGATGGGGGTCGTCGGCACGCTTGGCGACGTCACGATCGTCGGCCTCGGTGACGGCAAGTCGGTGGCACATGTCGGCTACTGGGCACAACCGCACGAGGTGTCGGTCCGCTCACCCTACTGGGGTTCCCGCTCGGAGCTGATCGAGGTTCTCGATCTGGCGCGTGACGGAGTGCTCGACGTCGCCGTCGAAAAGTTCAGTCTCGACGACGGGGTGGCGGCCTATCGCAAGCTCGCAGCGAACGATCTGCGCGGCCGCGCCGTCGTCGTACCCGAGTAGCAGTCGTACCCGAGTAGGAGCACCGCGTCACTCGAGTGCGATCGTCTGCCACATCTCGACGGTCGCACCCGAGGCGACCGTGAGGAGATCCGGACCCGCATTAGCGGTTTCGAGACAGACGAACTCGCGCCAGTGCGGCCCGACGTCGGCCATACCCGCGGCGACGTCGGGTCCCGGATTCCAGACCACTGCGGTGCGCGCACCGTTGCCCTGCACGCGAATGGTGCGGCCAAGCCCCGGGTCGACGAGTCGGTAGGTGCCGTCTGCGTCGGGATAGAGGCGGTCGCTGCGCGGTTCGTCGTCTGGCAGCCGCCAGTCGCCGTCCTGTGTCTTGACAGCGAGGTCGTCGAACTTGTCCTCGTACGCTGCACCCGAAAGTCCCTGCACGTGAATGGTTGTCGCGTCGGAAACGCGAAAGTAGTTGTGCAGGGCCTCGGTCAGTATCGCTTCCCGGTCGCCGGTGTTCGTGGTGCGCAACCCGATCTCGAGTGTTGCCCCGACGCGCACGGTAGCCGCGACGCGCAGCGCCAAACGCTCGAGGCCCTCCGGCGTCAGCCGTGCCTCCACCGAGCCGTCTGGCAGTGTCTGGGAACCTGCCAGCTGCCACCGCGTGGTGCGCGCATATCCGTGCGACGGGACATCGCTGTCGCTCTGGTTCTCTTTGCCGAAGTACGGCCAGCAGATGGGGATACCACCCCGAATCGGTGTCGGCGGTGTCGCGACGAGCGGCGACAGCCACAGTAGATCGGTGTCGGCGGCGGATGGCCGATACGAGAGCACCTGCCCGCCGAATACCGAGATCGCCGCCGTGGCCGCGGGCGTAGTGACGAGCCATGCGTCGAAACCGTCAACTGTCCCAGCACCGATACCGCTACCGCGTGAAGTGGTCACAGCACAACACTGGCACAGGTGCGCCGATTAGGGTGGTCGTCGACGACACCGAGCGGCACACCTCGGGAGAGAAGCATCGGGGAGGCGAGCGATGACCCAGGATTCATGGGAGCTGGGACCGGCAGAAGGAACCCTCAGCGTCCACACCGACGTGACAGGCCCCGCGGCGAGAACCGGACACCGCCTGACGATCGAGATGCGGGAGTGGTCGGCGACAGTGTCGAGCAGTGACGGCATGCCCACCGGGCTGTCCGCGAGTGTCGTGGTCGAGTCGCTGACCGTCGTCTCCGGTGAGGGTGGAGTCACTCCGCTGACCGGCCCGGAGAAGTCGATCGCGCGCGGCAATGCGCTCAAGTCCTTGAACGCCTCGAAGGCGCCCACGATCACCTACGACGCCGCGACGATCACCGCCACCGAGACCGGCTACCGCCTCGACGGCACCTTGACGATCAACGGCAAGTCGCGTCCGCACCCGCTCGACGTCGAGGTGACCGGCGCGCAGCGGGCCACCGTCGAAACCGTTGTGTCCCAACGAGAATTCGGACTCAAGCCGTACTCGATGATGATGGGCGCACTGAAGGTCGTCGACGAGGTCACGGTCGCCGTCGACGTCGAGCTGCCCTCCGGCCCCTGATCAGCTCCACAACTCGTCCAGCTCGACCTCTCGCCCCAGGATGTTCGACGCCGCGCGGCGCCCGGACTCGAGTGCGGCGGTGACCGTTGCCGGGTCGTCGGTCCAGGTGGCCTCGCCCGCGAGGTGGACCGACCCATTGCCGAGTGGTGTCGCCATCACGTCGTGATCAGCCGTCGTCGAGCCCACGGTCATGTACGCGTAGGAGCCGTGCGCGAACGGGTCGTCTTGCCAACGAGTGACGTCGACACGAGTGGGGTCAGTCACGGCTGTGCCGTAGATCTCGCGCAGTGAGTCGAGCACCGATGCCGCGATCTGCGCGTCGGGCCACTCGCGTATGGCCCGCGCGCACGGTCCGGCGGCAAAGGTCAACAGAGTCGGGGTGCCGTGAAGAGGCGTGAGGTCGTACCACGAATGCCACC
Source organism: Gordonia aichiensis NBRC 108223 (assembly GCF_000332975.1). Classification (GTDB taxonomy): domain Bacteria; phylum Actinomycetota; class Actinomycetes; order Mycobacteriales; family Mycobacteriaceae; genus Gordonia; species Gordonia aichiensis. The sequence continues at coordinate 63,188 of NZ_BANR01000019.1, forward strand.
ACGCTCCCGCAGGTCCCTGGCGTCGGATCACATACACGTTCTCGTCCCAGAACTTCGACCCGAAGCGGAGGAACACCTTCTCGAAGGCGTTCATCTCCAGTCGGTCGAGTGCTCCGGCAACGGGCTCTGGAAGCGAGGGATCGAATGTGAGTCCACCAGCCTTGAGTACGCCGACCGGGACGGTCACCACGACGTGCTCGGCCGAGGTCTCGGCGGCGTCGGGACCCGCGACAGTGACGGAGCTGTTGTCCCAACGGATCTGCGACACAACGTGTTCCACAATCACTGTGACGCCGTCGGCGAGGTGTGTCGCCAGTGCGTCGTAACCGTCGGGGAACACCACCTCGTCCCCGTCGGTCTCGTCATCGTCGAGGCCGTGGGCATCGAGTTCGTCGATCCACACCCCGTACTGCTCCTCGGTCCGGTGGCAGGCGAACTCGTGAACACGTTGTGCCCGTGAGTGCTCCCACCCGAGTAGCGCAAGCGTCGCCTCTGTGGCGGTGCCGTAGGACACACCTGAGTCCAACGACGCGACATAGTCCGACAGCGCGGCGTCGAACGTCTGCACATCGTCGCCAAATGCACCGACGGCAGCATCGTCGAGTCGGACACCCTCGGGGTCGTAGTAGGCGATCGACCGACCGCCGGGTTGATAACTACCAACCGTGAACTCGATGGTGCGCATGCCGAATGCCTCGGTGACCGCATACAGCGGGGCGTCGTGGATGCCGTGAATCCACGACGCCCCGCGGTCGGTGACCGTGCCGCCCGAGCGATCGCTATGGACGCGCCCGCCGATGCGGTCGCGGGCCTCGAGTACGACGACTCGCCTCCCCGCTCGGGTGAGCAACCGGGCCGCGGTGAGACCGGCGATACCGGCGCCTACGACGATCGTGTCGTAGTCGGGTGCCGACTGGGCCTGCGAACGGGTCATGGAATGGGTGTACACCGCTGCCGCCGTGTCGGGCGCGCAAACGATGCTTCCGGTGACCGCTGGGGGACGGTGAGCAAGTCGGTGTTATTGACATTGTGCCAACTAGTCCTGATCATTGTTGGCCTAATGCCAACAGAGGAGGACGATGATGACCGACGATCTGAGCACCGAACTCGCCGACCTCACCGCACTTGCGCGAGAGTTCTTCACCAAGGAGGTCGCGCCCCGTCACGAAGAGTTCGTAACCGCAGGCGAACCCGACCGTGCGCTCTACCGCCGTGCAGGTGACCTCGGACTGCTGTGCATGTCCATCCCCGAGCAGTACGGCGGCGGTGGCGCTACGTTCGCGCATGAGTCGGTGCTTTTCCGGGAGCAGGCGCGGGGCGCCGACCTCTCGATGCAACTCGGTGTCCACTCCGGGATCGTTCCGCACTATCTGCTCTCGTATGCGAGCGAGGAACAGAAGAAGCGCTGGTTACCCAGGCTGGCGTCGGGTGAATGGATCGGCGCGATCGCGATGACCGAGCCAGGAACCGGATCGGATCTGCAAGCGATCAGTACCCGCGCGGTCCGCGAGGGCGACGAGTACGTGATCACGGGCGCAAAGACATTCATTTCCAACGGGGCAACCTGCGACCTGTTGATCATTGCCGCCAAGACCGATCCCGAACTCGGAGCCAAAGGGGTCTCGCTGCTGGTCGCCGAGGTGGGCCCCGACGAGAGCGGCAGGGAGCCGACCGGTTTCGAGCGCGGCCGCAAGCTCAAGAAGATCGGGCAGAAGGGGCAGGACACCACGGAACTGTTCTTCGACGGTCTGCGCGTTCCGGCAGCGAATCTCCTCGGTGGAGTCGAGGGCCGTGGCTTCATCCAGCTCATGCAGCAACTCCCGCAGGAACGGCTGATCGTCGGAGTCGCCGCGCTCGGCGTCGTCGAGGCTGCATACGAACTCACTCTCGAGTACGTGCGTGAGCGTCACGCATTCGGCAAGCCGCTGTTCGCGTTGCAGAACACGCGATTCGAACTGGCCGACATCGCCACCGTCGTCGAAGTGATGCGGGCCTTCGTCGACGACGCCGTCGCCAAGCACGTGCGAGGCGAACTCGACGTCAAGGGTGCTGCCATGATCAAACTCTGGTGCTCTGAGCAGCAAACCCAGATCGTCGACCGCTGCCTGCAACTTCATGGCGGATACGGCTACATGGAGGAGTATCCGATCGCACGACTGTTCGTCGACGGTCGCATCGCCAAGATCTACGCCGGAGCCAATGAGGTCATGAAGGATCTCATCGCCCGCAGTCTCTAGAGAGCCGGATGCTCGTCGCCGACGCGCTTCGTGCGCGTGCGCGAGACGGACAACCGCTGATGTGACAGCATCGAATTCCGTGACCACCGCAGACGAACCGCGCTGGCGCAGACTCGGCCCGGATGCCAGACGCAACGAGATCCTCGCCGTCGCCATCCGGGTGTTCGGCGAGCAGCCCTATGCGGCGGTGCAGATGGCCGAGATCGCCCGCGAAGCAGGCGTGGCGCGCGGTTTGTTGAACCACTACTTCGGCACCAAGCGTGACCTCTACGTCGAAGTCGTGCGCGCGTTGATGATCGTGCCCGAGATCGACCGCGTTCATCTGCCGAATGGCACTCTGCGCCACCGTGTCGAGGCATCCGTCGACTGGCTGATGTCGGTCCTCGATACGCATGGCAGAACGTGGCTGGCCGTCGGTGTGGACGGAATCGGCGACGATCCGCAGATCGCGGCGATCCTCGACGACGCCGACGACCGTGCCGCGCAACGCGTCCTCGACGCGATCGGATTCTCCGGGACCGGCCGAGCGCATCGCGACGCCCTGGCCGTCTTCCGTAGCTGGGGCGGCATGATGAAGGCCACGGCGCGTGAGTGGGTGGATCGCAAGACCCTGACACGCACACAGGCGCGCGCGATACTCATCGAGACGCTGGTACCACTCGTGGATCAGGTCATGTCCGGTACGGTCTGACCCTGCCGCGTCAGGTGAGTGCGGCCGACAAGGTCTGCGCGTAATCGGTCATGACGGTTCGATCGCCCGGAACACCCGGCTGCCACGGCAGCGACAGGCGATCGGTGTTCCGGTCGGCGTAGCGCGGGATCACGTGCAGGTGGAAGTGGAATACGGTCTGCCAGGCCGGAGCCCTGCAGCAGTTGAGGAGATTGACTCCGTCGGCGCCCACGCCGTCGACCATGGCGCGGGCGATGCGTTGAGCCTCCAGGGTCACCGCCGTGAGGTCATCGGCGCCGATGTCGAGCAGATCGGTGCTGTGGCGCTTCGGGATCACCAGCAGGTGACCGTCGTTGGCCGGGTTGATGTCCATGAAGGCGTATGTGGTGTCGGTCTCGGAGACCTTGATACCGGGGATATCGCCGGCGATGATGCCGCAGAAGATGCAGTCGCTCATGGGCTCTGACGTTACCCAACGTCGCACGCAGCGCCGATGAGGGTCGCTTCTACTTATCCGAACCGACGCCGCCCGCGTATAGCGCCGCGGCGATGAGCGCGGGCTGGAAGAACAGTCGAATGAGTCGCTTGCGGTCGGTGTCGAGCCCGAATCCGTCCTTGTGCTCGACGTACTGCGCGATGTTCCCGGGAAAGATCAGCACGTAGAACACCGCGAGCGCGATGCCGATGGCCCGCTTGTACCTGGGCAGGGCGAGGAATGACGTGCCGAGGCCGATCTCCGCGACACCCGACGCAAGGACGGTGACGTCGGTGTCGATGGGGAACCAGTCGGGGACCTGTGCTTGGAACTCGTCGCGCGCGACGGTCAGGTGTGAGACGCCCGCGAAGGTCATGAAGGCGCCGAGGACGATGCGGACAAGAGTGCTGGGGGACATGTCCTCAAGCGTAGGCCGCTGACGCGTGCTGTGTTTATGAGTATGCTCATTTTTGAGCACACTCATTTTACGAGGAGGTGACCATGGGCTCTGACGCTTCGACCGCGAATGGCAGACGTGCGCGCAACATGCGCGACAAGCACGATCGGATCTTCCGGGCGGCATCCGATCTCTTCGCAGAACGCGGGTTCGAGTCGGTGTCGACAGGCCAGGTCTCCGACCGCGCCGACGTCGCGGCGGGCACGGTGTTCCGCTATGCGTCGACCAAGGGTGAGCTCCTTCTCATGGTGCTCAACGAGGAGTTGCGTACCGCTCTCGACGTCGGCGCGACGCGTGCTGCAACCACCACCGACACCGCCGAGGCCGTCTACCGCATGGTGCTTCCGCTGCTCGAGTACGCACAGGCGAACCCCGAGAACGGCAATGCCTACCACCGCGAACTACTCTTCGGCGGATCAGGCGACCACTACCGCGCAGAAGGACTCGCACTGGTTGCCGAGCTACAGGACCGCATCGCCGAGCGTCTGGTTGCCGATGCTGACGGGGTTGTCGAGCCGGACCGAGCCATGCTTACCGCCAACATGATCTTCGCCGTCACCGCGCTCGCCATCGCTCGCGCATCGACGGGCGCCCATTCAGAACGGGATTCGTTCGACGACGTACGCACCCAGGTGCACATCGCCGTCGACGGCTACACCGCGTAACCGACTCGCGCGCTGCACTACTCACCGACCAATCCGTCCACACACGTTGAGGTGATGCGACCATGCTCATGACCGAAGCCGAACCTCTTTCGTTCGGAACGAAGTACCGACGTCTCCTGCTGGCCGTCGTCCTGCTCGGTGCCCTTGTCCAGCTCGGACTGGGCAGCTTCTATCTGGGAGTCGGGCACTCGCCGTCGCCGCGGCATATGCCGATCGGAGTTGTCGGGCCGCCGGCGCAGACCGAGAAACTCAGTGCCGCCGTCGAATCCGAGGGAAAGTTCGAGACGCGTCCGTTCGCATCCATGGATGATCTGCGAGCAGCGATCGCCCACCGCGAGGTCGACGGCGGGCTGGAGGTGACAGAACAGGGCATCGTCGCTGTCGTCGCGGGCGCGGGAGGTGCGCTGCCTGCCACCGCGCTCAAGGCCGTTGCATCGCAGGCCAATGTGCAGAACAAGCTGCCCCAGACTCTGCCCGTCGACGTGGTCACGCTGTCGGATGACGACATCAACGGCTCGTCGATCGGCTATATCCTGCAGGTGATCTCACTCGGCGGCAGCATCGCGTCGCTGGGGTTGGGACGGCTGATGCCGCGGGTTCCGCAGTCGCTGCGTCGCGGCCTGGGACACGTGGCGGCCTTGGTCGCCTATGCGGCGGTCTCGGCGGGGATCGTACTGTTGTTCTCCTGGTTCTTCGGGGTGGGTAGTTCGGCCGACCAATGGCGGCTCTTCGGGACCTACACGCTGATCTCACTGGCCATCGCGGGGTCAACGGCGGGGCTGGTGACCTTGTTCGGACCGATCGGCTCACTGGCCGGCGGCTTCTACTTCCTCATCGGTGCAACGCTTTCGGGGGCGTCGATTCCGTGGAACTTCTTGCCCACCTTCTGGGCGAAGCTCGGCGAGTGGTTGCCCACGGGTGGCGGCGCACAGCTCGTCCGCAACTCGCTGTACTTCCCCGACGCGGGATGCGCCTCCGCCCTGGTGTGTCTCGGGTTGTACGCCGGCCTCGGCACGCTGACCGTGCTCATCTGGAACATGTTGGGCAACCGAAGTTCTCGCACGTCCGCTGTCGACGTCGACATCTTGTACCCGATCACGCACGAGCACCATCACCGTGAGCAGTCTGCTCGCGACTGACCGCCGCTGAGGCGGCGTCGAGGAAAGCATCGATCATCGCGCCGGTTGACTCGGTGAGGTAGGCCAGATGAAGTGTCGTCGCAGGCGCGTCGGGGATCGGGATGAACCGGACGTGCGCGTGCGTCACGCGTCGGGCAGCAATCTCTGGCACTGCTCCCACGCCGCGGTCGGCCGCGATCAACTCGAGCCACTCGTCGAAGTTGGTGCACTCGATGACCTTTCGGTCTCCGAGGTTCTCTTCGTCCTGCCACGAGCGAGGGAAGGTCGTGCCGGTGAGCGTGTTGACCACCAGGGGTAGTTCGCCGAGCTCACGCCAACTCAACGATTCACGCTCGGCAAGGTCCGACGCTGCGGCTGCTCCGCTCGAACAGCCGTGCGTCGAGAATGCGCTCGGCCTGCTGAATGGTTCGGGACAGTGCAGGCTGCGAGATGCCGAGTTGCGCTGCCGCAGTGGTGAACGAGCCCGCGTCGGTCACGGCGACGACGCCCCGGAGGTGGCGCAACTCGAGATCCATAACTGCAGAGCATAGTTCATGCTCAGGGGGCATTTCCCAGACGTGGCGTCGGTGAGTAGCCTCGTCGATATCGCCAGCGTTCACTCCGCACGACGGGAGCACACAGATGCCTGACAGCCCAGAGATGTTCGACCTGATGAGCCTGCGTGTGCCGATCGTCGTCGCGCCGATGGCGGGTGGCCCTACGACGCCGGCGTTGGTCATCGCGGCTGCACACGCGCAGGCCATGGGTTTTCTCGCGGCAGGCTACAAAACGCCCCAGGCTCTGGCTGCCGAGATCGATGAGGTCGTCGCGTCCGAGGCGGGCACTTACGGCGTCAACCTCTTCGTGCCGGGCGGACCGTTTCGCGACCTGGAAGCGGTGCGCCACTACCGTGACGAGCTGGCGCCCGTGGCGCGGCGATACAACGTCGAAGTGGGCGCCGTCGTCGAATCCGATGACGATGCGTACGCGGCCAAGCTCGACGTGGTCATCCAACGTCGTGTCCCGGTGGTGTCTTTCACCTTCGGCCTTCCCGACGACGCAGTTCTCGCGCGGTTGCATGAGGCGGGCATCGCCGCGGTGGCGACAGTGGCCGATCCCGATGCCGCAACTCGTGCGGCAGCGCTTGGCGTCGATGCGTTGTGTGTGCAGGGTATGCAGGCAGGTGGGCACCGTGGGACGTTGAGCGTGGACGCAGAGCCCTTGGAGATCGGGACCGTCGAGTTGGTCCGGCAGGTGGCCGAGGTCGTCGACCTCCCGATCATCGCCGCCGGCGGGATCGCCACCGGCGCACACGTCGACGACGCGTTGGCCGCGGGAGCCGTTGCGGTGCAACTGGGAACCGCGTTCCTCGACAGTGCCGAGGCGGGAACGAAGCCCACCCACCGTGCTGCACTGCGTAATCCGCGGTTCACCGACACCGTGGTGACACGAGCGTTCTCCGGCAGACCCGCGCGGGCATTGCGCAACGAGTTCACCGATCGGTATACGCCGCTCGCACCTGCCGAATACCCCCAACTGCACCATCTGACGAGCCCGCTGCGCTCGGCGGCCGCACTCGCGGGAGATCCGGAGTTCCTGAATCTGTGGGCGGGAACGTCGTTCCGGGACACAGGCTTCGGACCGGCCGAGGAGATCATCGCACGTATCTGGTCACAGACCACGGCGGCTGCCGCTGCGCGGGCATCGGAATCGCAGGACTGACCGCATGGGAGATCGCTACCACCACATCGCGTACGGCCCGCACGCGCTTGCGCGACAGCATCGTGCCGGGAGCAACGTCGTATACGGAGACGTTGCCGCACAACCTGATTCGGGTCCGGATGAGCTGGGCGAGCGCGAGCTGGCCTTTCTGCGTTCGATGTTCCAGTTCCACCTGGCGACGGTCACCGACGGCGGCTGGCCCTACATCCAATACCGCAGTGGCCCCAAGGGGTTCGTGCATCACCTCGGTGGCAACCGCATCGGTTTCGCGGACTTCCGCGGCAACTCTCAGTTCGTGTCGGTGGGCAATATCGAGGACAACCACCGTGTGGCGCTGTTCTGCGCCGACTACCCGCGTCGGATGCGGCTGAAACTCCTTGGCCGCGCGATGATTGTCGACGACGACGATCAGCTCTTGCGCGAGTTGATGACAGTTCCCGACGGCAAGGTGTCCGCCAGAGCGGAGCTCTGCATACTGATCGACGTCGAGGGCATCGACTGGAACTGCTCGCGGAGCCTGGTGCCGCAGTACGACCGCGAGTACATCCGAGAGCTCAATCAGGCCAACGCTCGTCGAGTCGCCGAGCTCGAAGAGCGAATCCGTGTGCTCGAGGCACGGGAGGGTGAGCGCGGCTGACCCGGGTGGGCCGCAGTGGGCTCGGGCGCCGCGGCGTCGAACAGGGGTCGGCGGTGCGGAAAGTGGGGGAAGGGTTCGCGCGGGGGCTCGGGCGCCGCGGCGGAAAGTCGGGGAAGGGTTGTTTCCGCGGGTGTTGGGCGTTTCCCCGTGCAGCTTCTGGGGGAAAGGTGGGGAGGTAGAGGAAGGAGTGCGTGCCGGGCGCGGCAGAAAGTGGGGGAAGGGTTCTTTCCGCGGGCGTTGGGCGTTTCCCCGTGCAGTTTCTAGGGGAAGCGGGCGGAACTAGGGGAAGAAGGCCGGGCAGCGCTCTTCCGCGGGTTTCTGCACCGGCCGCCGACCCCTCCGCGGGTTTCTGCGCCGGCGGCCGACTCTTCCGCGGGTTTCTGCGCCGGCGGCCGACTCTTCCGCGGGTTTCTGCACCGGCCGCCGACCCTTCCGCGGGTTTCTGCACCGGCCGCCGACTCTTCCGCGACTTCTCCGCCGGCGGCCGACTCTGCCGCGGGTTTCTGCACCGGCGGCCGACCCTTCCGCGGGTTTCTGCACCGGCCGCCGACCCCTCCGCGGGTTTCTGCACCGGCCGCCGACTCTTCCGCGACTTCTCCGCCGGCGGCCGACTCTGCCGCGGGTTTCTGCGCCGGCCGCCGACTCTTCCGCGACTTCTCGCGCACCCGAACCGCCTCGACGACGCAGCGGCGAGACGACCCGGCGCCGCGGCGCGCTGCGTGAGCCGGTCAGCTCGCGGCGGCGCGGAGGGCGTCGGCGAGGAGGTGGAAGGCGATGGTCGTCGATCGTTCGCGGACCGCGGCGCGGTCGCCCGGAAGGTGCAGTGTCCGGGTGATCGTCGGGGCTCCGGGTACTCCGATTCCGAAACATACTGTGCCGACCGGTTTTCCGGGAGTCTCACCGCCCGGCCCTGCGATGCCGGTGGTGGAGATCGCGGTGTCGGCGCCGAGACGGGCCATCACGCCTTCGGCCATTGCCGCGGCGACCGGCTCGCTCACCGCACCCAGCTCGTCGATCAACGACGCAGGCACGCCGAGTGAGTTGATCTTCACGTCGTTGGAGTAGGAGACCACTCCGCCGAGGACGTAGGCCGACGACCCTGCACGATCGGTGAGTCGCGCGGCAACCATTCCGCCCGTGCAGGATTCGGCAGTGGCGATGTGTCGTCCCGTCAACAGTTCTGCGAGTTGGTCGTCGATGGTGGCACCGTCGGTGGAGAAGGTCTGTGAGGGGTACATCCCGACGAGGAAGTTGGACAGTGCGGTGTAGTCGCCAGACGCTGAGACGGGGTAGCGCGTGACGATCTCCAGTTCGCCGCGGCGCAGACACGTGGTGATCTCGAGGTCGTCGTAGCCGGGTACCGCATCGTGTGCGGCGCGCAGGCCGGCAGCCAGGTCGGCTTCGGGCAGCCCGAACATGCGGATGGTGTTCTGCCGCATGTCAGGATGCCCGACGATCGCCTGGTCGATCGGGGGCGCGGTGATCGCGTCGGGCCACATCAGCTGCAGCTCCCGTGGCGGTCCGGGTAGTACGAGGATTGCGGGCAGGCGACGGCGCCCACGCGGATCCTCGCCCGCGGGGACGGCGACTCCCGGCGCGGTGCCGGTGGGTGGAATCGATTGTGCGCCTTCGGGAACCATGGCCTGTTTGTCGATGCCGGCCGCCGTGGCAGCCGACGCCGACTCGCTGCCGCCGCGGCCCTGCCAGCGGCGGATGATCTCGGCGATGTGATCGCGTAGCGGCTCGTCGAGATGTAGCTCGCGACCGGTGAATTCGGCAACGGTGGCGACGGTGAGGTCGTCGGCGGTAGGGCCGAGGCCGCCGGTGGTGACGATCAGCGACACGCCCTCGTCGGCGAGGAAGCGCAGCTCTGCTGCGAGATCCTCGGGGCGGTCGCCGCAGACGATGATGTGGGCAACGTCGACGCCGAGCGCGAAAAGCTGTTCGGCCACCCACGGGCCGTTTCGGTCGGTGATCCGTCCGGTGAGGACCTCTGTCCCTGTCACCACGATGCCCGCGCGTACCGTCACGGCCCAAAGCCTATCGCCGCATACTCGTCCGGGGCATCTGTGCAGGTCAGCGGCGGTTCAATGTCAGCCTCGTCGCGGCAACCTCGTCGAGAACCGTTTCCGACGCGACGTGCGGAGGCGTCTGCCGCGGCCAGTGCACGATCACATCGGTGAAGCCGAGCTCGGCCGCGCGGCCGGTGAGGTCGTCGAACATGCCGAGGCTCTCCAGCGACTGCGCCGGCCCCGAGTCGATGCTGAGGTATCGACGGAAGTCGGAGACATCGGAACGGTCGGCGAGCGCGGCGTCGAGGATCTCGCAGTTGCGTGCGATGCCGGTGAACCAGTCGTCGACGGTGGCAGCGGTGGTGTTGCCCGTGGTGATCCAGCCGTCGCCGACGCGTGCGGCAAAGCGCACCGACCGCGGTCCGTTGCCCGAGAGCAGCAGTGGCACGCGCTCACGGACCGATCCGCCGACCAGCCGCATGTCGCGTGCGGTGTAGTACTCGCCGTGGGCGTCGACGTGGTCGTCGCGCAATGTGCGGTCGAGCAGCCCGGTGAACTCCTGCAGCCGATCAACCTTCTGCCGTTCGGTGAGCTCGGGTTGTCCGAGAAGCCTGTCGTCGGGTGTACCGCCCGCGCCGAGCCCGAGGAGCAACCGGCCGTCGGAGATGTCGACGAGGGTCTGCACCTCCCGGGAGAACGCGACGGGATGCCGGAAGTTGGGTGAGGCGACGAACGTTCCGAGTCCGATGGTGCGAGTGACCGTGGCCGCAGCGGTCAGAGTCGGCATGCACGAGAACCACCGAGAGTCGGGCAGGCCACCCCAGACGAGGTGGTCGTAGGTCCAGGCGTGGTCGAAACCCATCTGCTCGGCTCGCTCCCACAGCGGTCGCGAGCGTTGCCAGTCCAGATCGGGGAGAATACAGATACCGAAGCGCACCCGGCCAGCCTAGTGCGCGCAGTTCGAGGCACCTCCCATCCAGGCGTCCGGCGGCGTCGAACACAAGGTGACAGGACTGCCGACCTCTCATGGGCTCGGCTGATGACCCGCGTGAAGCGCGAACCGCGTTCGCACCGGACAATCGAGAGGTGAAGGGCGAGAGGTGAAGGGATCGATGGTCGAGGACCTGGTGGTACTCGTCGACGACGACGGCCGTCCCCGTGGCACCGCGAATCGACTCACCGTGCACGGCCCCGATACGCCGCTGCACTTCGCGTTCTCCTGCCACCTGGTCGACGACCGTGGGCGAATCTTGATGACCCGACGGGCACTGGGCAAGAAGACCTGGCCCGGCGTGTGGACGAACTCGTTCTGCGGACATCCGCGACCAGGTGAGAGCCCCGAACAGGCGATCGCCCGCTACTCACAGCGTGAACTCGGCATCGACGTCATCGATCTCCGGCCAGTGATCCCCGGTTTTCGCTACCGGGCCGTCGACGCGAGCGGGGTCGTCGAGAACGAGGTGTGTCCGGTGTACGCGGCGCGGCCGGTCGGCGACCTCGCGCCCAACCCCGACGAGGTGATGCAGCACACCTGGGCAGAGATCGATGACATCTGGGAGATCGCTCGACGGACCCCATGGATGCTGAGTCCGTGGTTCGTCGACCAGATCGCCGAACTCGGGCCGGCGGTCGGAGCCTATGCACGACGCGTCGAACGTGCACACCACGATGCAGCAGCCGGCGAGGACGTCGGATGAGCCGCCGGATTCGCGTCGACCTGCACGCGCCGCACACTCGCTACGACGAGGTGGCCGACGCCAGCGCGGCGTTGGTGATCAACTCGTACTCGTCGTCGTTCGGGCTGGCATCGCGACTGCTCGCCGAGTCGGTCCGTGTGCATGTCCGCAACATCTATGCGCTCGTTCGCGTCGCCGACGAGATCGTCGACGCGCCTCGACCGGGCCAGGGTCCAGACGAGCGTCGAATCGCGCTCGATCGCCTCGAATCCGACACCGATGACGCCCTCGACAGTGGTTCGAGTACCAATCTCGTCGTGCACGCGTTCGCCCGGTCGGCGCGCAGCACCGGCATCGACAGGTCGCTCACCGCACCGTTCTTCTCGTCGATGCGGATGGATCTCACTCGAAGCGCTCACGACGAGGCGAGTCTCGCGGAGTACATCTACGGGTCGGCCGAGGTGGTCGGACTCATGTGTCTGCGCGCCTTCGTCGCCGACGAGCCGCGAGCGCACGAGCGCTACGACGAACTGAGTCCCGGCGCACGACACCTCGGTGCAGCCTTCCAGAAGGTCAACTTCCTCCGCGACTTCGCCACCGACAGTGGCGATCTCGGTCGTCGATACCTGATCGGCCTCGATCCCGCGCATCCCGCCGAGGAGGCGTGGACGCGATGGCTCGACGAGATAGACGCCGACCTCGCCGTCGCCGCGGACACCATTCCCCGACTCCCGCGCAACAGCCGTGTCGCCGTGTGCGTCGCGCACGACCTGTTCGCGGAACTCAACGCTCGACTGCGTGACCCCCCCGCCAGTATGGCTGCACGCCAACGGGTTCGGGTGTCGACGCCGGTCAAGACACGTATCGCGGCCGCCGCCATCCTGCGCCGCGGTCAGCCCCGCGCCCGTGCGTCGGCGGCGGTGGTCGCGTGAGCGCGACGTCGCCGCGCGTCGCCGTCGTCGGGGGCGGGGTCGCGGGACTGGCGACGGCAGCGCTCCTGGCAGACGACGGGTACACGGTCGACGTCTACGAGCAGCGCGCCGACTTCGGAGGCCGAGCCGGTTCCTGGGAGTCGGAGGGGTTCCGCTTCGACACCGGGCCGTCGTGGTGGCTGATGCCCGAGGTGTTCGACCATTTCTACGAACTACTCGGCACGTCGACCGCCGAGCAACTCCACCTGCTCCGTCTCGACCCCGGGTATCGGGTGTTCTTCGAGGGGCATGCCGATCCGGTCGACGTCCACAGCAACGAACGACGCTCCATCGAACTGTTCGAGAATCTTGAACCTGGTGCGGGACAACAGTTGTCGAAGTATCTGTCGTCTGCAAGACACGCATACGACATCGCTGTGCGACGTTTTCTCTACACCAACTTCGACACCCCGCGGGCGTTTGTCGATCCCGAGGTCCTGCGGCACGCGAAAACCCTGGTGCAGTTGTTGGGCACCAACCTCGACGCGTTCATCTCCGCGCGGTTCGGCGATCGCCGACTCCGCCAGATCCTGGGCTACCCTGCGGTGTTCCTCGCGTCCTCGCCCGAGCGGGCGCCCGCCATGTACCACCTGATGAGTTGGCTCGACCTCGACGAGGGGGTGCGCTATCCGGACGGCGGGTTCACGCGATTCGTCGACTCGCTGTGTGCGGTGGCCGAGGCGAAGGGGGCCCGACTACACGCAGGTGTCACGGTGACCGAGATCCTCACGCGCCCAACCGAGAGCGACGGTGGTCGGGGATCTCGGATACGACGGCGGCTGTCCCGTCGCCGAGCCGCGGTGGCCGGGCTGCGTGTCGCCGACGCTGACGGACCTGACCGGATCATCGACGCCGACATCGTGATCGGTGCCGCCGACCTGCATCACGTCGAAACCCGACTGTTGCCGCGGCCGCTGCAGACGTTTCCGCAGCGGTGGTGGGATCGACATACGTCGGGGCCGGGGGCTGTCCTGGTCTTTCTCGGTGTGCGCGGAGAACTGCCCCAGCTGGAGCATCATTCGCTGTTCTTCACCGAAGACTGGACGAGCAACTTCGACGACATCTTCGAAACACCCACGGCCGTACCTGATCCCGCGTCGCTGTATGTGTGCCGTCCCTCGGCGACCGACGAGTCCGTGGCGCCCGCCGGACACGAGAACCTCTTCATGCTGATCCCGGTGCCTGCCGATCCGGAACTCGGACGCGGCGGAGTGGATGGTGCGGGTGATCCGGTGATCGAGCAGATCGCCGACCGAGCAATCGACATGGTGTCGTCCTGGGCGGGTATCGACGACCTCGCCGAGCGCGTCGTCGTCCGACGTACCACCGGCCCGGGAGATTTCGTCGCCGATCTCAACTCATGGTCCGGCGGTGCGCTCGGACCGGCACACACGTTATGGCAGAGCGCATTTCTCCGCGCGAACAACCGATCTGCCCGTGTGGACGGCCTCTACTATGCCGGTGGCAGCACGCGTCCGGGAATCGGCTTGCCGATGTGTCTGATCAGCGCGGAGCTGATCCGCAAGAGACTTCGCGGCGACCACTCGCCGGGCCCGTCGCAGTGCTGACACCGACCGCTCACGCCGGGCCGATCAGTCGTGCAACGATGTTCGCCGACAGCATCACCAACGGGAGTCCGCCGCCGGGATGCGACGATCCGCCGACGAGGTAGAGGCCTCCTACCGGCGACGCATTGGCCGGCCGCAGGAACGCTGCGCGTGTCCCGTTCGACGACGAGCCGTAGATCGACCCACCGGGGGTGAGCGTGCGGCGCTCGAGGTCGGCGGGGGAGACGACGATGCGATGGCGTATCCGATCGCGCACGTCGACACCGCGCTGTGCCATGAGCGCGATGATGTGGTCGGCGTAGGCGTCGGCCAATCCCTCGCTGTCCCAATCGGTGCCGCCTCGAGGGTCGTGACGCGGGGCGTTGACGAGAACGAACCACGACGCCGCTTCGGCCCCCGGCACCACTGCCGGATCATCCGCAGCGGCGATGTAGATCGTCGGATCGCTCGCGGGACGTGCGCGGCCGCGTCGTCCGAACACGGAATCGAACTCGTCGTCGTAGTCGTCGGGGAAGAGGATGTGGTGATGCGGCTGCCCTGGCGGTGGGTCGTCGAGCGCGAGCAGCAGGACGAAGCCGGAGAACGAGGGTGTGCTCGCGCGGAGGCGACGCGCCGCGCGGCGTGCCGGTCGAGTCGCAACAAGGCCCGGATACACCTGTGCGGCATCGGCATTGGCGACAACCAGGTCGGCGGAGCGGCGGGCGCCGTCCGCGGTGCGCACACCGTCGGCCCGCCCGTTCGTCGTGGTCACCCGCGTCACCTCGACGCCGAACTCGATCCTGCCGCCGAGATCGGTCAGTCTCTGCTGCAGGGCCGAGGCGATGGTGCCGAGGCCGCCCCGCACGTACCAGGATCCCCATCGCTGCTCGGCATAGGGAACGCTCGCGAGCGCGGCGGGCGCCCGCCGTGGGTCCGACCCGGTGTAGGTGGCGTAGCGGTCGAGGAGCATGCGCAGGCGAGGATCGCGGAGATAGTGGCTTCCGAGTCCGCGCAGCGTACGCCAGGGTGCGATGGTGGCGAGGTCACGGATGTCGAGAGCGCCGGTGGCCATGTCGCGCAGCGTGATCGGCGACTCCAGGAAGGGGCCGTGGGTGGCATCCCAGATCTGTCCGGCGCGGCGGAGGAACGACGCCCACTGTGCGCCGGTCCCCGGTCCGAGTGCGGCGTCGATGGCATCGGGAATCTCCGACATCTCGCCGGGCATGTCCAGCGCGGTCCCGTCGGGGAAGCGGTATCGCGCGGCAATCGGGAGTCGTTGCAGTGTCAGCGAATCCGACAGTGGTGCGCCGGTGTCGGCGAAGAGTTGCTCGAGGATGTGGGGAAGGGTGACCAACGACGGTCCGGTGTCAAAGACGAATCCCTCGTGCTCGATCACGCCGAGTTTGCCCCCGACCTCCCGCGACTGTTCGAGCACGGTGACATCGTGGCCGCCCGCACACAGGCGCACGGCCGCGGCGAGTCCGCCGACGCCCGCTCCGATGACGAGAATCCGACTCATACCTGTACCGGCCTGCCCTTCCATCGCAGCACCCCGCGGCGTCGAGCGAGGACGGAGTCGGCGGTTGCGGCGGCGAGTGCCAGCACCGAGAGGGGGTGTGCCAGTGCGTCGGGCGTGGAGCGGCCGCCGGTCCTCCGGGCGGTCACGATTCGCGAGGCCACACCCGCGAGATAGCCGACGAGCCCGGTGCGGGAACCGCGCAGTGCCGCGAGGGAGGGTATGACATAGCCGATGACGAGCAGCGACATCACCGCGGCGGCCCCGGAAGGAGAGCCGAACGCCGACCACAGGGACTTGCGGTAGCCCGCGTGCACCTCGCGCCAACCGGTGTACATCCGACAACTGGCCACAGCACTGCCGTCGCCGACCACCCCGCGGCCACCCGCGGCCTTGACCGCGCGCAGGAGCGCGATGTCCTCGAGGACCTGATCGCGGACCGCACCGTGACCTCCGAGAGAGGCGTACCGATCGGCGTCGACCGCAAGGAACTGGCCGTTGGCGGCGGACAGGCTGGGCCGCGGCGACCGTTCGGCGAGCCCGAGGGGCAGCGTGCTCATCCAGGACCACTGCAGCAGCGGCTGGATCAGCCGCTCCACGACGCCGCTCACCTCCTGCTTCGGATAGGGACAGAAGAGATCGAGACCCGCCGCGCGCATCGTCGCCACCGTTGCCCGAAGCGCATGTGGTTGCAGACGCACGTCCGCGTCGACGAAGACCAGGACACCGCCCGGCTGCTGTCGAGTCGTCGCGTACTCGGCCAATTGGGCACAGGCCCAGGGCTTTCCGAGCCAGCCCGGGGGACGTTCGGAGCCCGACAACAGCGTGATGGTCTCCTCGTGCGTGGCGAGATCGGCGACAATGGCCGGTGTGTCATCCGACGACGCGTCGTCGAGAACGACAATGCGTGCCGGTCCCGGCCACTGCGAGGCCGCTTCGCGCAGAGCGAGTACACAGTCGGCGACGTCGGCCGCCTCGTCGCGGACGGGCAGCAGCACCCACAGCGGCTCGGCCTCGACGTCAAGGTTCGGGTCGGGGACGCGGATGCGGCGTGCGTTGTCGACGGTCAGCGCGAGGCATGCCACCGAGAGCGCCGTGCCCGCCGCGACGACGCACTGCCCGACCCTCGTCTGGTGAAGCCGGGTCCCCTCACGCGACCTCGACATCGTGCTCCTTGATGCGACGTTCGGTCCGGATCTCGCGAGTCACCGACACCGCCAACGGAATGGCGACCACGCCCATCAGCAGTGCGCCGGTGAGCGCCACGGGCGGACGGCCGAAGAAGACGGCGTGGGCGAGCACCGACGAGAAGTAGGTCCACAGATATGCGGTAACCGGCACTGCATCCACACGCAGTGTGACGGGCAAGGAGTCGCCTGTCGTCGTCGGTCGCGCGGTGAGGGCGAGCGCAGCGTCGAGCACCGTCATCATCAGCAGCGAGACCAGAAGCCAGCCGCCGAAGTTGCTGAGCGGAATACCCTCGACGCCCGGAAGCGCCGGTGTGGTGCGATCCCACTGCCAGTGCCCGGCGTCGACCATCTGCGGATCGAGGAAGACGTCCCATGCGGTCAACGCGTACGCGCCGACGATGACCGTCGCCGGCCGACCGTGCCGCCCGACGAGTCGCCGCGCGACGTTCCAGGCGGGCCAGGCCATCATGACCCATGCAAGGGGTACCAGGATCGGCACGCCGGCCACTTTGAGGCCCAGTGTCCCGGTGTAGTGGTACGAACCGAACGGGAATCCGGTGCGGATACCGACCGCTTCGGCGACGAGTCCTCCGCCGCCCGCGATCACCAGGAGCAGCAGGGCCGCGACGGCTCCGCGAGTGGCCGCGGCGTCGAGGAGCATTGCGGCGGCGAATGCGATGACCGCTGCGGTCGTCAGTGCTCGCGTACCACCGGAGGTCAACGGAAAGCAGATCTGCACCAGCACCATCGTCGCCAGCAGTAGCCACGACAGACGTGAGATCACGGCGCGGTCCCGGCGTAGGTTCCGGCAACGTCGAGCACGGCGAACCTCGCGAAGAGGTCCTCGACGTACCAGCGCTGCGGTCTGGTCTGGCGTATCGCAGCGGCATGAGCGGGTGAGCGGTAGGCGAAGTCGGTGAGTGCGCCGGGGTCTCGCCACAGCGAGAACGTGCCCTGCAGTCCGATCGGCGACTCACCGATCCCCACCGCGAGACGCAGTCCATCGCTGACGGCGAGCTGATCGACGACCGGTGGGACCGCGTGCCAGAACGAGAGAGCTCTGCTCGGACGCAGCCGCGCACGGGTGAGTGCGGCGACCGGGCCGCCCCACTCACGTCTGCAGACGGGGTCACCAGGCGCGAACGGTGCGCGCCGTGACCACTGACCCTTGGTGGCCAGCGGGGCCATCCGGACCGTCAGGGTTTCGTCGCTGATCTCTGACCACCGACGGAACACCCTCGATGTGGCAGCGGCGTCGGCCGCTGATTCGTTATCCCAGACCGTCAGCGCTGCCCAGTGCCGGGGATCGGCGTCGCGCATCGTGAACGTCTGGCCCGATCCGGTCCCGAGCATCTTCGCGAACGACAAGCCGCTCAGACGTCGCAGAGCGGTCCTGTCGAGGGCGACGCGAGCGACGGCATGACTGACGCGGGGTGTCCCCCAGATGCGCAACTCGACGATCTGCGGACTCACGGCACGCTCCGTGGCGTACGCGTCTCCGACTGGACTCTCACACACGGTCTTCGGTGTAGCACGCACGCGGGATGGGTGCGGGGTAGCCGCCCAGTGGGACTCGACATCAAGTGAACGTAGGCTACCCTCACTAACGAGCCGCAGAGTGCAGCACGGAAGGTCGAGACATGGTCGAATCACCCACCAAAGGAAAGTCACGTGGCTGGCAGGGCGCGGTTCTCAAGCTCTTCGGCGCAGACGACTACGAGCTGACCGTCACGGGTACCGAGAGGGTCACCGACCACTACGTGCGGGTCGGGTTCACCGGAGGCGGACTTCTCGCGGACAGGCCCGTTCATCCGACCATGTGGATCCGCATGTGGTTCATGAACAAGCACGACAAGATCCACCAACGCGGTTACACGCTGGTTGATCCCGACCCGACGGCCGACACCTTCTCGATCGAGTTCGCGATCCACGACGGCGCAGCGCCGCGCTGGGCGCTGTCGGCACAACCCGGTGACAAGATCAGTGCGACGTTCATGGGCTCCAAGTTCGCGCTGCCCGAGCCCGCGCCCGCGGGCTGGATCATCGCCGGCGATCCCGCAGCGCTTCCCGCGATCAACTCGCTGCTCGGCGCACTCACGGAATCGACACCCGACGTCCCCGCGACGGTCTGGTTCGAGGTCTCCCACGACGACGACAGGGAACTGCCGATCGCTGTGCGCAGCCACGACACCCTGAACTACGTCGAGCGCGGGGCCGACGGCACCGCGATCGTCGATGAGATTCGCGCGGCGGCGTTCGACGCGTCGGACCACTTCGGCTGGGTGGCGCTTGACATGCAGGCCACCAGGGCGATCGCGGCCCTGTTCAAGACCGACTACAAGCTGGACAAGAAGTCGGTGAAGGCGCAGGCCTACTGGCGCACGGGTATCGAGCCGTCCTGACACATATCACTACCAACGAGAACGCGGCGTCGAAGCACATGCTTCGACGCCGCGTTCTCGTTGAGCCGGTGGTCAGCCGTTGCGGAACCAGCCGTTGTTGTAGATGTTCCAGATCGCCTGTTGCCAGTAACCCCACGCATGGGTGCCGGTGATCGGGAAGTCGGTGCGCAGGTTCACGCCGAACGCGGGTGCGGCGAGCGCGAAGGTGCGGCTCTGCTCACCGGCGACCGACTCGATGGCCGTCGAGTTGAATCCGGTGATGTAGAAGTCGGTGTTGTTCGCTCCCGGGGGCTGGTGGTCGCCCCACACGCCGGTGCCCGCGTACATCCACAGGTGCAGGCCGCCCATCGACGGCAGGTTCTCGGTCGGCGAGTGCGCAAATGCCTGAGCATTGGGGAACCAGCCCCACATGTCGTTCAGGTTGTAGTGGCCCGCGTCCCAGGCTGCTGCCCGCAGCATGGTCTGCATGCCCGTCGCGACGAGGTTCATGAAGCCCGACATCGAGACCACGCGCTGGTAGAGGTCGCGGCGCTGGTTGCCGATGATGACCGCCTGGCTCGCCGACATCGACAGTCCGACGAGAGTGCGGTTGCGGAAGCCGTGTCGGTCGAGGAACTGCGGCAGGCTGCCCTTGAGCACGCTCTCCCAGCGATACGGGTGGCGCTGGCCCGCGCTGGCCGACGCCTGCTGCCAGTCGGCATAGAACGACGACTGGCCGCCGATCGGCATGACGACGTTGTAGCCGTGCTGTGAGAGATAGGCGACGTTCGTCTCGCGCTCCCAGCCGTTGTAGTCGTTGGTGGCGCGTAGGCCGTCGAGGAAGATGACCGTCGGCGCACTACTCGGCTTCGTGGTTTGCGATGGCCACGCGCGGACTGACACCGGGTGGTCCATGCCGTAGTTGTAGATCTGCTCGTTGATGAAGCCTCTGACCTTGCCGGCGGGCGGGCCCCACGCGTGTGCGCCGCCCGCACCCGAGATCAGGCCGACGACAAGCGCGAGCGCAACCGTCAGGACCGCGATGGGCAGGAATCTCATGGGCACAGCCCGACGTGTGTGGGACACGAGCGATCACTTCCACTAGAAGAGCAGGGAATCCGGAAGTCGTCCGATCGTCTGATCGGTACGGCGGATTCTTGAATCGCGACCGAGCCTACAGCGTGTCGTTATCAATGGTAATACGACATTGGCGGCAGGAATGGCATTCCGACGTGCCAACTGCCGCCAACCGGACAAATCCGCCGTCATTGTCCGTTGATGCTCAGCGGTTGTTCGCCCGGCAGGTGCCTGGTCGACGCGTAGCGTTGGAGTCGAGTCCGTCTGACCACATCCAACCTGGAGGTATGCGCCGTGACAACGATCGCGATAGTCGGGGGAGGACTCGCCGGGGCAAAGGCCGCCGAGGCGCTTCGTGAGCACGATTTCGACGGCGACGTCGTGATTTTCGGCGTCGAGAACGAGTTGCCGTATGAACGGCCGCCGTTGTCGAAGGAATTCATGCAGGGAAAGCAGGATTTGCCCGAATTCACCGTGCACGACACCGACTGGTATCTCGACCAGCGCGTCGAATTTCGGCCCGGGACGCGTATCGACAAGGTCGACGCCGCGGCGAAGACCGTCACGCTTCCCGACGGTTCGACGCTGACCTACGACAAGCTGCTTTTGGCCACCGGGTCGTCGTCGCGGCACATCGACCTACCGGGTGCCGAAGCCTCGGGTGTGCACTACCTGCGGACCATCGACGATGCGCGTGCGATCCGGGACGTGTTGACCGAGGGCACGCGCCTGGCGATCGTCGGCGCCGGCTGGATCGGTATGGAGGTCGCGGCGTCCGCGCGCGAGCGCGGTGTCGAGGTGACGATTGCCGAATCGGCGAAGCTTCCCCTGCTGCGCGCACTGGGGCCCGAGGTGGCGCAGGTCTTCGCCGATCTGCACCGCGAGCACGGCGTCGACCTGCGCACCGAAGTGAAGGTCGACGAGATCACGACGGAGAATGGCGCCGCGACCGGCCTGCGTCTCGAGGGCGGCGACACGATCGAGGCCGACGTCGTGCTGGTCGCTGCGGGTGCCGTACCCAACCTCGACGCGGCGGAGTCGGCGGGACTCGACATCGACGGCGGCGGCGTGCTGGTGAACGCCGGCCTGCGCAGCAGCGATCCCGACATCTACGTCGTCGGCGACATCGCGAACGCTGAGCACCCCATCCTCGAACGGCGCGTCCGCGTCGAACACTGGGCCAACGCGCTCAACCAGCCGGCGGTCGCCGTGGCCAACATGCTCGGCGGTAGTGCGGAGTACGAGAACCTGCCGTACTTCTTCACCGACCAGTACGACCTCGGGATGGAGTACAGCGGGCTGTCCGATGGCTACGAGAAGGTCGTCTTCCGCGGTGACGTGCCGGGCCGCGAGTTCGTCGTCTTCTGGCTCGACGGCGACAACACCGTTCTCGCGGGCATGCAGGTGAACATCTGGGATCAACTCGACGCGATCAAGGAACTGATCGTCTCCGGCGACCCGGTCGACCCGGAGAAGCTCGCTGATTCATCTGTAGAGCTGTCGGAGTTGTCCGGATAACCACCGCGGCCCTCGGGCAGCGGCTACGTTGCGCGTGAATTCTGCTCGCGCACCGGTCATTTCGGGCACCATCGCAGCGCTCGACGGCGCACACTGTCTGTCGTGCATCCGCCGACAACGCCGCTGACCCTCGACGTCGCGCTCACCTCATGGCGACTCGACACCGTCACCACGGTCGTGGCCGTCGTCGTCCTGGCCGCATACGTGCTCGCATGGCGCAGGGCGTCGTCGCGCGGAGGATCGTCGGTGCCGCGATCTGGGGTGGTGGTTTTCGGTGTGCTCGGCATCGGAGTGTGGCTGGTTGCCGGTGTCAGTGTGGTCGGCGTCTACGCCGACACGCTGTTCTGGGTGCGTGCGCTGCAGTTCGTACTGTTATTGCTGGTCGCGCCGTTCGGGTTGGCGCTCGGTCGCCCGGTGACGGTCCTGCGGGAATCGCTCGGCGACCTCGGCCGCACTCGGTTCGACGCCGCGCTCGCCGGCCGTGCGGCGCGCCTGCTTCTCGGCCCCATCCCGACCTCGGCTCTGATGCTCGCCGTACCGTGGCTGATCTACTTCAGCGGCTGGTACGAGCTGATCCTGCGGGATGCGTCGGTCGACGTCGCGACGCGCCTACAGCTGGTGGTCATCGGCGTCGGCTACTTCTACGCGCGCCTCCAGGTCGATCCCGTGCCGCGCCGCTATCCGCAGGCGCTCTCGTTGGGTATCACCACGGCCGAGAGTATCGCCGACGGACTGCTCGGCATCGTCCTGTGGCAGGGATCGCTGGTCGCCGTCGACTACTACACGTCGCTGCACAGAACGTGGGGGCCGAGTCTGCGCACAGACCAGACGATCGGCGCCGGTCTCCTCTGGGTTCTCGGCGACGTTGTCGGACTGCCCTTCCTCATGGTGCTCTTCCGCAGGTTCCGTTCCGACGAACGCGAGACCGAAAAGGAGGTCGACGCCGCGTTGGAGTCGGGCGCACAACTACCCGCGCACGACCCCGCCGAGACCGGAAGCGGATTGTGGTGGGAGTCCGATCCCAACCTGCGGGACCGATATCGTTGAGCGATGCGCACGACGATCGACCTCGACTACGCGACCGCTATCACGCTCGCAGCGTCGGGTCTGGTATTTCTGCTCGCTCTGATTCTCGGGGTGTGGAAGTACGAGCAGATGCGCAGCTCAGAGAATCATCTCGCGCACCCCTATGTCGACATCGCCCACCGTTCGGCGCTGCTCTACGCATTCGCGACCCTGCTCGTGGCGGTCTTCGTCTACCTCAGCGCGTGGCCGTCGTGGCTGAACCTCGCCGCGGCCATGGTGATGGTGGTGTTCTTCGTCGGCGCGATCGGCAGCTACATCGCGCACGGGCTGATGCGTGACACCACCAATCAGTTCGCCCGAGAGGACCCGGCGCTACGAGCGTCGATGATTGCGCTGATGACCGGCGAGATCGGCGGGTTCATCGTGCTCTTCGCCGGCTTCGTCGCGGGACGGTTCTAAGTGCGCGAGAACACTGCGGGTCGTCAGACTCAGGAACCCTGCGGGTTGTCGCCCTGCGCGGCGTCGGCAGCGGCGATCTCCGCTCGCACCTGATCCATGTCGAGGTCGCCGACAGCGGTGATCAGCTGCTCGAGCTGGGCGGGGGGCAGAGCGCCCGGCTGATTGAAGACCAGCACACCGTCGCGGAAGGCCATCAGCGTCGGGATGGACTGGATGCCGAAACCCGCTGCGAGTTGTTGCTCCGCCTCGGTGTCGACCTTGCCGAACACGATGTCGGGGTGATCCTCCGAGGCCTTCTCGAAGGTCGGCGCGAACTGTCGGCACGGACCGCACCAGCCGGCCCAGAAGTCGACCAGCACGGTGCCGCCGGCCGAAATGGTGTCCTCGAAATTGCCAAGCGTGATCTCTTGTGTGCTCATGAGTCCACGGTACGCAGAATGCGTAGAACCGTCAGGGCGCGACGTCGACCCAACCGGTGAAGCCGCTCGGATCGTGCCTGCCCAGACAGAAGTGTTCGAACATGCCCCATCCGACTCTGGTCGTGCCGTCGGCCTCACGGCATTCCGCCCGCGCGACGTGGTCGGTGGCGCCGAAGGCGATCCTGCCGACGACGGCCGGATCGGTCATGTCGTACGTGACCCGTTCGGTGAACCCTTCCCCCCGCCACATGCCGTGCTGCCAGTCCGGATCGCCGCCGTAGCCGCCGCCGACATGCAGCGGCGCCGCGAGCAAGGACGTGACCTCGATGGTGACCGACGAGCCGTCGGCAGCGGTGGCCGCAATCGTCGCGCCGCTGACCTCCCGCGTGCCGGAACGGTAGTGGATATCGAATCTGGGCCAGCCCAGTTGTTCGACGCGGCCGTCCTTCCACACCCGGGAGCAGTCGTTGAGCGTGCGGATGCCGTCCGGTGACTCCTGGACGATGAGCACGAGCTCGAAGTCGTCGAATGCGATGGGCACATACGTCCACCACATGCCGTCGAATGGGGGATCGGCAGGACGTCCCGCGGGCTCGGCCTCTCCGACCGGCCGGATTCCCCAGGACCGATCGCGACTCCCGATCCACGTCGACGGTTCGACGGGGATTTCGGTGTCGTCGATGCGAATCCATCCCGACCACGAGCCGAGCTGGGCGAAGCGCTGTGCGTCCAGGGTGATTCGAGTGCCGCTGCGCATCACGTGCGGCAACTCCTGCACGACGTCGAACAGTCCGTTCCAGGTCAGGTCGAAGGAGATCCCGTCGGTGGGTTCGAGGGTGAGCCGAATGGTGTGGAGGGGCTCGACGACCTCGATGCGGTAGCCGCCGACGTGCTGATCGAGCCGGTTCTGGTCGATGGCGTCGGACAAGTGCACTGCGGTCTGCTCGTCTCCACGTCGGATCACCACGAACGCGTCCTTCACCCCGAGGTTGGGGTAGTAGCCGAGTCCGGTGACGAGAAAGACGTCGCCGGTTCGGTCGTGTGCGTTGAAGTAGCACCGGTCGTAAAAGTTGCGATCGGAACTACCCGGCCACGCAATAGGTTGGGGCAGTTGATGAACGGGGTATTCGTCGAGTGGTCCGAGCATGGGGGTTCCTCTCCGGGGGACGGGACTCAGGCGCGGTCGTCCAGCAGCCGTTGCAGCAGCGGGCGGTGGTAGAAGAGCTCGGCCTCGATGTCGGTGGGTCGAGCCATCTCGCCGAAGTGGATGCGTCGCGACGCGGTGCGCATGAAGATCACACCCCACAACACGGCCGAGTACAGGTAGAACCATCCCAGATCGCCGAGGTCGACGCCGGTCAGCTCGCGGTAGGTGGCGCGGACGTCCTCCTCGCGGAGCACGTCGGGCAGACCGGGCATACTCGCGAGGCCGACGAGTTCCTGGAAGACGTTGTGCGCGAAGATCAGCCACGCAACGTCGAGTTCGCGAGGCCCGAGCGTTGCCATCTCCCAGTCCAGGATCGCCGCCGGTTCGAAATCCTGGTAGATCACGTTGCCGATGCGTGCGTCTCCCCAGTTGAGAACGGTCTCGCCGGTTGCGAGCTCGTCCGGGAAGTTCGCATCGAGCCAGGTCATCGCGCGATCGAGCAGCGGTGACCGGCCGAGATCGGCGGCTGCGAAGTCGTAGAACCGCTGCAGTTCGTCGAGGCGTCGACGCAGCGGCGTCGACGAGGTGTCGGCGTGTGGGTCGAGGAAATCGAAGGTGGTGCGGGCATCGGGGATGGCATGGAGTGTCGCTATGACATCGATCGTCGCGTCCTGCAGTTGGCGACGCTTGTCGGCCGACGCGTCGAAGAACCAGTTGTCGCCGAAGGTATAGGGCATGACGTCCGGTGGCACGAGTCCGGCGACGCGGTCCATCAGGAAGAACGGCGAACCGAGGATGTCGCCGGTGGGTTCGAGCCATCGGGTCGTCGGGACGGGGAGGCCGGTGAGTTCTGCGGCCAGCCTCATCGCCTCGAACTGTCGGTCGAGGTGGTATTCGGCGAACACCGGGATGTCGGCCGGGCGTGGTTGCATTCGCATCACCCATTGTTGTTCGCGCACAGTACCGTTCTCGGTCCAGCGACCGGTCAGCATGACGGTTTCCGACGACATGCCGTTGGAGTCGATGCCCGCGTCGACGGTCACCGTGGGATCGGCACCGGCTGGTAAGAGGTCGGTGAGCCAGGACGCGAGAGCAGACGGGATCGACGCGGTGTCACGCTCCGAGCGCTGCAGGTGATCGAGTTCTTCGAAGGTTGGTCGGGTGGCCATGGCGAGTCCTTCCGCCGTATTACGCTACGCTGAGTAGCGTTATGGAATCAGATGTGACCACGGATGGCAAGGTTTTCGGAAAAGGTCGTCCGCGCGACGGCGCGATCGACGTGGCCGTTCTTGCTGCTGCACGAGAACTGTTGGTGGAGCTGGGATATGCGCGACTGACGGTGGCGGCGGTCGCCGACCGAGCTGGGACGACGAAGACGGCTCTCTACCGACGCTGGTCAGGTAAACAGGACCTTGTCCACGACGCGACGTTCGCCGACATGACGGCGCTGTCGGCGCCGACCGGGCACACAGACGACGATCTCGTGGTGATGGTGGCGCGGGTGCGCGAGCTGTTCAACTCGCCGGTGACCCGTGCCGCGCTACCCGGGTTGGTGACCGACATGGCAGCAGACCCCGAACTGCATCGTCGGGTGATCGCAGGATTTGCAGGCGTTTTCGCCGCGTTCCGAGAGCGTCTCGTCGCTGCAGTCGCCGACGGTGAGGTCCGTGCGGGTACCGATCCGGACCGCGTCATCGAGATGATGGGTGGCGCGGCGATGTTGCGGGCGTTGCTGTTTCCCGCGGAGCCGCTCGACGAGGACTGGGGTTCAGAGATTCTCGCGATTCTCGAACACGGGACGCTAGCCGACTGACGGATCGGTTTATTCAGCGGCGCTCATTTCGTGCCGAGATCCGGCGCGGGATCGGTCTCCTCGCTGCGCTTGGCAAGGATTTCGGTCACCTTGTACATGCCGAGGACGACGATGACGAAGGCGATCACGCCGACGATCTGCGAGCCATTCGCCCAACCGTCGCCGACAATCGCGAGCACACCGTCGTCACCCGTCGACGCGACGATGGCCGCATAGACGACGTTCCAGAGCGCTTCGCCGACGATGAGTCCCGTCGCGACGAGTACGCCGATCCGCTTCTTCTGTCCGACGTCGCCGCCGACGCGTTCGCACCACTTGTTGTAGATGTGGCCGAGAATGGCGCCCACCGTGATCATCAAGGTGACCGACATCGGTAGGTACATCCCCATGCCGACAGCGAGAGGGGGAAGCGCCACCTTCTTGTTCACCCGGCCACTGAGTTCGTCGATGACGATGACCACGGCACCGATGGCCGCGCCGATGCCGAGCATGCTCCAGTTGAGGTCGTTGCCGAACACGCCCCTGGCCAGTTCGGAGATCAGACTTGCCTGCGGGGCGGGCAATGCGTCTGCTCCAGCCCCCGGCGCGCCGTCGAATCCGAACGCGGTGTTCATGACGCCGAGGATCGGCGGGATGACCAACGAGCCGAAACACACGCCGATGATCAACGCCACCTGCTGTTTCCACGGCGTCGCTCCGACGAGCTGACCGGTCTTGAGGTCTTGCAGGTTGTCGTTGGAGATCGTCGCGACCCCGAACACGATGGCGGTGGCGAACAGCGTGAAGGCGACGAGGACAGTTGACTGTTGCGGGTCGGCCGCACCGTAGACGAACTTGATGAGCAGTGCGGCGATGATGACGGCGAGAATGCCGACACCGGAGATCGGGGAATTCGACGACCCGATGAGACCGGCCATGTAGCCGCACACGGCTGCGATGACCATGCCGATGACGAAGATGAAGAGAACCGTGGCCGCGATGATCCCGCCCGCGCTTCCGGAGAGTGCGGTTCCGTGGACGAAGTCCCACAGCAGGAGGCCGATCGGCAGCAGCATCACGACGATGGTGCCGCCGACGATGGGGAACGGGATGTCGCGCTCGGTGATGTCGACGGTGACGCCCTCGCGGCGTGCGCGCGCCGACGCCATCGCGTCGATGATGCCCTTCACGATGGGCGCGATGAGCTTGAGCAGGGTCCAGACCGCGGCCACGGCGATTGCTCCTGCACCCACGAAGCGGACGTCGTCCTTGAACACGGTGCTGACGACGTCGGCGACGTCGGAGTTCGCGGCGAACTGCCCCGCGGACTTGATCGGGAGGATGATCCCGTAGGAGATGATCACCCCGACGAACATGGCGATGCCCACGCTCAAGCCCACGAGATGTCCGATACCGATCAGCGAGAGTTGCAGTCCTGCACCGATCATGGTGCCCCCGGAGCCGACCCGGAACGCCGTTGAGACGTCGGTGCTGATCAGTTTGAGATTGCCGAGGAGTGCGAAGATCGCCGACGTGATGCCGCCGATGGTGATGGCGCGCAGCCCGATTCGATTGCGTCTGCCCCCTTCGTCGGTGTTGCCGACCTTGAGTACCTCCGCAGCGGCGACGCCCTCGGGATAGGGCAGGTCGGATCCCGTGACCAGTGCGCGGCGCAGCGGGATGGAGTACATGACGCCGAGGATGCCGCCGACCAGACACACGGCGACGGTGATCCAGTAGGGGAAGCCGGTCCAGTACCCCACCATCACCAGGCCGGGGATCACGAAGATGATCGCGGACAGAGTGCCGGCAGCCGACGCAATCGTCTGCACGATGTTGTTCTCGACGATCGAGTGGTTGGCGAAGCTGCGCAGTACCGCCATCGAGATGACAGCTGCGGGAATTGCGGTGGCGAAGGTGAGGCCGACCTTGAGGCCGAGGTAGACGTTGGCAGCGGTGAACACCAAGGTGATCACGCCACCGAGGATCACTCCGCGGATGGTGAGTTCGCGAAGACCTGTCGGGCGGTCGGGAGCCGTCACTGACATCGAGTTCCTCTCGCTTCGGAGGACACCCTCGTGCCCCGAGCCTCTCGTGATGGATCTCGTCAACTCTAAAGCCGACGACACAAGCGTGTGTGGTGTTGCACCCGTGCGGCGGGCTGTGGCGAGGGTGTGATCGTGACGAGAACGTGTGTCTGGGCGCAATCCGGCGACGACGCTTTCGGATTTCACTCAGGCAGCACCATGGGGTGGTAGGGCTGATGGTGGGAGATGTCAACGGCGGGGGTCTATCGACCGAAAGGCAGTGCGCATGTACTACAGCAGCGGCAACTACGAGGCGTTCGCCCGGCCACGGAAACCCAAGGGCGTCGACGACAAGACCGCATGGTTTGTCGGTGCGGGACTTGCGTCACTGTCCGGGGCGGCGTTCCTCATCCGCGACGGGCAGATGAAGGGTGACAAGATCACGGTGTTCGAGCGCCTGAAGTTGCCCGGTGGCGCGCTCGACGGCATCAAGGAACCCAAGAAGGGCTTCGTGATTCGCGGTGGCCGCGAGATGGAGAACCACTTCGAGTGTTTGTGGGACCTCTTCCATTCCATCCCGTCGATCGAGATCGAGGGAGCCAGCGTCCTCGACGAGTTCTACTGGCTCAACAAGGACGACCCGAACTATTCGTTGTGCCGCGCCACCATCAACCGCGGGCAGGACGCGCACACGGAGAACAAGTTCACTCTCAGTGACAAAGCGCAGAAGGACATCGCGCGTGTCTTCCTCGCGACGCGTGAGGAGA
The DNA here is from genome assembly GCF_000332975.1 of Gordonia aichiensis NBRC 108223. Lineage (GTDB taxonomy): Bacteria > Actinomycetota > Actinomycetes > Mycobacteriales > Mycobacteriaceae > Gordonia > Gordonia aichiensis. Next base: position 92,694 of record NZ_BANR01000019.1, read on the forward strand.
TGGAGAACAAGCGCATCGACGAAGTCTTCAGCGACGAGTTCTTCGAGAGCAACTTCTGGCTCTACTGGACGACGATGTTCGCGTTCGAGCGCTGGCATTCGGCGCTGGAGATGAAGCTCTACATTCACCGCTTCATCCACCACATCGGTGGTCTGCCTGATTTCAGTGCGTTGAAGTTCACCAAATACAACCAGTACGAGTCGCTCGTGCTGCCGCTCTACACCTGGCTGCTCGACCAGGGCGTGACATTCCACTTCGACACCGAGGTCACCGACGTCAATTTCGAGATCAGCGGAGATCGTAAGCAGGCCACGAAGATTCACTGGACCGCTGGGAAGGACAGCACGGTGCCGGACAGTGCGGGCAAGGACGGTGTCACCGAGCTGGGTGAGAACGACCTGCTGTTGATGACCATCGGGTCGCTGACCGAGAACTCCGACAACGGCGATCACGAGACGCCTGCGAAGCTCAACACCGGACCGGCGCCTGCCTGGGATCTGTGGCGGCGCATCGCGGTGAAGGACCCGTCGTTCGGCCATCCCGACGTCTTCGGCGGCAACATCGACAAGACCAAGTGGGAGTCATGCACGGTGACCACGCTCGACCCGCGCATCCCGTCGTACATCCAGAAGATCACCAAGCGTGATCCGTTCTCGGGGCGCGTGGTGACCGGTGGCATTGTCACGGCCAAGGACTCCAACTGGCTGATGAGCTGGACGGTCAACAGGCAACCGCACTTCAAGCAGCAGCCGTCCGATCAGATCGTCGTGTGGGTGTATGCACTGCTCGTCGACACCCCCGGCAACTACGTGAAGAAGAGCATGTCGGAGTGCACGGGTGAGGAGATCACACAGGAGTGGCTCTACCACCTCGGAGTGCCCGAGGAACAGATCCCCGAGATGGCTGCGACCGGCGCGAAGGCGGTCCCGGTGATGATGCCGTATGTCACGTCGTTCTTCATGCCGCGGCAGGCGGGTGATCGTCCCGACGTCGTGCCCGCAGGTTCGGTCAACTTCGCATTCATCGGTCAGTTCGCCGAGACGAGTCGTGACTGCATCTTCACCACCGAGTACTCGGTGCGTACGCCGATGGAGGCCGTCTACACCTTGCTCGGCATCGAGCGCGCGGTGCCCGAGGTGTTCAACTCGACCTACGACGTTCGCAGCATGGTGGCGGCGACGAGTCGTCTCCGCGACGGCAAGATCGCCGACCTGCCCGGCCCCAGCAAGATCCGTGAGGCCATTCTCGGCAAACTCGAGGGCAACGAGATCGGCCAGCTCCTCGCCGAGTACGAGTTGATTCCCGCGGCCGGCTCGAAGCGGACCATCCGCAACGATGCGATCGACCTCAACGGGTCCATCGGTGATCACGCGCCTGCTGAGGCTCCCACGGGCAAGCATCCGGGGAGCAAGGAACTCGACTGACTGAGTAGGTCGTCTGCCTCTGTGTGAGCGGCGGATGCGTCGGCGGTCGTAGTGTCGGGTCATGGCCCGAACCATTGCGACCGCCGATGCCGTCGATCACAGCGCACTCCTCGAGTTCCTCCGCCCGCGACACCGCATGTTGTTGGCGACCCAGCGACGTGACGGCTCACCTCAGCTCTCGCCGGTGACCGGTGGGGTCGACGACGAGGGACGGATCGTCATAGCGACGTACCCCGGGCGGGCGAAGACGTCGAATGCCAAACGGAACCCCGACGTCAGTGTCTGCGTCGTGTCCGATGAATGGAACGGCCCGTGGGTGCAGGTCAACGGCACCGCCGAGGTGTTCGACATGCCTGAGGCAGAGGACGTCCTCGTCGACTACTTCCGCTCGATCTCCGGTGAGCACCCCGACTGGGAGGAATACCGCGCCGCGATGCGGGTGCAGAAGAAGTCGCTGATCCGCATCACGCCGACGTCGTGGGGTCCGGTTGCCACCGGCGGCTTCCCCGCCGACATCGCTGCGGAACTCGACGCTCAGGACTGAATGTGTCCTAGTTCGACACCTTGCTCCGGCCGAACTCGGCGACCAGTGCAGCGTCGAAGACCGCGAGGTCGTCGGGCTTGCGGCTCGTGATGAGGGTGTTGGGGCCGTCGCGGTCGACGACCAACTCCTCGTCGACCCACGTGGCGCCAGCGTTGCGGATGTCGGTCTGCAGGCTCGGCCACGAGGTGAGTGTGCGCCCGCGTACGACGTCGGCTTCGACGAGCGTCCACGGTGCGTGGCAGATCGCCGCGACGGGTTTGCCCGCGTCGAAGAAGCCCTTCGCGAAGGCGACGGCCGATGCGTCGGTGCGCAGGAAGTCCGGGTTGGCGACGCCGCCGGGCAGCACGAGCGCGTCGAAGTCGGCTGCGCTGACCGAATCGGTTGTCGCGTCGACGCTGAAGGTGTCGGCGGCGTCGAGGTGGTTGAATGCTTGCACCTCGCCGTCGCTGGTGGATACGAGTTTCGGTGTGCCGCCGGTCTCTTCGACGGCGCGCCACGGTTCGGTCAACTCGACCTGCTCGATTCCTTCCGGTGCAACCAGGAAGGCCACGGTGATTCCGTTGAGTTCGTCTGCCATGTGACACGGCTCCTCTCGTTTCGGTCCCCGCTGTCGACGGTACGCGCCGAGCGCGCGACGTCACGTGAGATGCGGACGTACGGTGGGCACATGGCACTGACGTCAGACGTTGCGGTGATCGGCGCTGGGATCATCGGGCTCTCCACCGCCTATCAACTCGCGCAGCAGGGATCGACCGTCACGGTGTACGAGACGGGCACACCGGGTTTCGGGCAGTCGGCGGGCCAGTCACGCATCTTCAGACACGCGCACGACGATCCGCGGTTGGTGGAGCTTGCGGTCCGCGCTCGCGCGCACTGGCGGCGGTGGGAGGACGAGTTGGGGGCGCCGCTCGTCTCCGGTGACGGCGGTCTCGCGCTCGGCGACACCGCGGTGCGCAGACTTCCTGCAATGCAACAGTATTCGGAGATCGGCGCCCGCGAGATCGACTCCGAAGAACTGCGTACACTGCTGCCACAGTTGGCCGACTACGACGGCCCTGCCGTGTTCGATCCCACCGCAGGCTCCATCCACACCCGCACCGCCATCGAGTTGCTGTCGGCTGCGCTGGGTGACCGGATCGTGCGTGAACAGGCCATTTCGGTGCGCATCGTCGACGACAGCGTGCAGGTGCGGTGTCCCACACTTGTCGGCGATCACGGGGCGGTGGTCGTGTGTGCAGGTAGGGGCACGGCTGCGATCGCGCGCTCGGTCGGCATCGAGATCCCGGTGCAACTCGGGGCGCATGTGCGGGTGTCTTTCGCGGTGCGCGACAGCGGTGTCGGCCGTCTTCCGACGCTTCAGGACGGCAGCGGGGAATTCGGCTTCAGCGGGATCTACGCGGCTGCATACCCGGATCGTTCGGCCTATGGTCTGGGACTGTCGGATACGGTCGACGCCGATTCGGATGGGGCCATCGTCGACGGGGCCACCCTTGCCCGCTATGCGCATGATGCCAGCGCATACGTCTCCCGGGCACTGCCGGGACTCGATCCGACGCCGATCGGGATCGTGCACTGTTGGGTCACCACTCTGCCCTGGGGTGACGACGGCGTCGGGATTTGGCAGGACGGCCCGGTCTTCGCTGTTGCCGGACACAATCTGTTCAAACACGCGCCGACGATCGGCGAGACACTCGCGTTATCTGTGGATGTCGGGTCGGTGCCAGACCCGTTCACTCCCGCCAGCCGGCTGGGATCGGCTGCGGACTAAGTCCAGGCGTGCTCAGAAGGGTGGCGGATTCTCGGCGTTCCACTTCTCGGCGACGCGCGTGACCTCCGCGCGCCGGGAGTTGTGGATGGAATCGATCGCGCGGCGTGCAGGGTGATCTGGTGGCTTGTCGGGAACGAGTCCGGGGAACAAGTCGAGTCCACTGAACGAGTTGCCGACAAAGCTGTGCCCGGTCGGGGACACGAAGAGTGCGGTCTTGAGATCGGGCCGGTAGTCGCGCCAACGACCGAAGGTTTTGATGCGGTGGTGAAATCTGCAGAGAGGCTTCAGATTTCGCCGTGTTGTCGCCCCACCGTCATGCGGGTTCCGGTGATTGAACGGTTCGCCGTGGTCGACATCGGTGGTCCACACCGGGTTGGTGCAGCCGGGGAACGTGCAGCACAATTCGCCCGACCGAACCAGCGCCAGGAGTTTCTTGCTGGGGACATAGCGCAGCGCGGCACGCGCGGCCGCCTCGTGGTCGGGGCTGCCGGGGTCGACGTCACCTGCGCTGCTGTCGAGATGATCGAAATGAGCGTCTACCGCGAGTTCGCGGACCGTGTCGGCGTCGATGATCCCGTATCCGTCGAGGTAGCCGGGTGTGTCATCGTCGCCGTCGAGGGTGGACTGGTTAGCCACCACGTGGATGATCGCTCGAGAGCCACCGGGCAGCGGTGCCGGTGCCGCCGTGGTGCCGTCGGGGCCCGTGGGTTCTGGCCGAACGGCTTCGCGGTCGCCCTCCTCGCGCCCCACACACGCCTCGCATCGGCAGTCGAGGGTGGTCTGCCCATCGGCGAACGCGGTGAGGGCGTCGGCTCGACGCTGCGCGCGGGTGCGCGGGTCGGCGTCGTGAACGCTGCTGGCGAGCATGTTCAGCCGCTGGTTGATCAGCGCGCCGGACGCCGCGGGGACGGTTCCGGTCAGTCGTGACTGACCGGGAGTGAACCTGTCCGGTCGGACCTCAACATTGCGGTCGGAGTCGACACGGGCGCGGCGACGTTTGACGGCCTCTACATCGACCCGGGCGACAATTGAGTCGACGAGAGCAGCGAATCGCGTCGTCGACATGTGGTCGCGTGCGGAGAGTGCTGCCGCGAGTAGCGCGTCGACTTCGTCGATCGTCTCCGGACCGCAGAGGCTGGTGCGTGCGACGGCGATGTGGAAGCGCTGCAGATCGATTCGACCGGATGCGAGCAACGACGACGTGTACGGGAGCCGATAGCGCAGTGCATGAGCGTCGATGATCAGCTCACGCGCCCGGCCGGGCGGCACCGTCAGCACAGCGCCGACGTCGGCGATGGTGCGTTCGAGTCCGGTGGGTCCGTACTGTGCGCGTGGATTCTCTCCGGCCCGTCCGCGAAGCGCGAACTCGTCCACGGCGTCTGCTGACCCTGCTTCACCGCTGGTGAGCTCGCCGAGCTCGGCGCCGTAGTCTTCCTCGTGCTCTTCGTGGATGAGACTGATGGCCTGCAGCATTCGAAACTGTGCGGTGGACACGGTCGATGCACAGTGCGCGATGACCTCGACGAGGTCGGTCTTCGACAGCGCTTCGTCCTCGGCGACACGTGCGAGCACCGGCGGCGAGACGGGTGCACCCGCCGTATCGCCGACCGGGCGAGAGTGGTTTTCCAAGGACATATCTCGAACATACAGGCGAGGTCTGACAATTCTGATTCGTCCATCGGTCCGACAGGGTCATGGTGTGGACAACACCGATCTGCCTTGTGGACAACGACGTTCGCAGCCAAAACGAGTAACCCGATCCCGACGACCGTACGCACTGTCTGTCACGGTCTTCGTGCGTCCCGCACTCGACCACACCCCATCACTTCGCGGCGACGTGATCGGCCGACGCCCTGGTCGCTGACCGGGCGGCGTCGAGAAGCGTTGATCCGAGGGCGAGATGCGCCGCGAGCGTGCCGGCGAAGACGTCGCCTGCCCCGGTGGTGTCCACCACGTCGACCTTCGGCACGTCGAGGATGTCGATCGAATCACGAGTGGCCACCACCACGTCGTCGCCACCTCGCGTGATGATCGCGGATCGACTCATGCTCAACAGCGCTCGCGCCAGCTCCGTGGGTTCGGCGTCCTCCGACGCCTCGGCGTAGTACGCCGCCTCGATCTGATTGACGATCAGCGGGTCGGCGCCGGAGAGGATCGACGGGCCGAGGTGCGCTGTGGGGCTGGGATTGAGTAGGAACCGAATCCCATTGGCGTGGCACCACTTCGCAGTCGCTTCGGTGACCTCCCGGGGCGATTCGAGCTGGGTCATCACAACAGTCGGCCGGAGGGCGTCGAGTGCCGATACGACGTCGTCGGCGGTCAGCCGGCCGTTGGCCCCGGAGATCACGATGATGCTGTTGTCGCCACTGTCGTCGACCTCGATCACGGCATGTCCGCTGGTATCAGACGCCCTGCGTACATACGTCACGTCGACACCCGCAGCGGCGAGGTCGGAGACCATCCGGTCGCCTGCGGCGTCGGTGCCCGTGGCGCCGACGAGTGCGGTGGTGCACACCGCGGCAGCCGCGCGCGCCTGGTTGGCGCCCTTGCCGCCCGGTCGTTCGGTGAGTGTTCGCCCGAGTACGGTCTCACCAACGGCCGGTCTGCGGACGAGCGTGACCACCAGGTCGAGATTCAACGTTCCCACGACGGCCACGGCGCCTGATTCTGTTGCCTCCACACCGACGAGTATGCCGTCAGCGCTGTCACGTAGATTGCACTTCGATCATCGGAATGAAGGAGAGCAGATGGCCGCGTCGCGGTGGAAGCGGGTGCAGACACTGGCGCGCCTGTTGGCCGGGCATCAGGTCGCGCCCGACGTCGAGTCACCCCACGTCACCCTTGTCGACGATCCGCAGCGCACGCTGCGCCGTTACGGGAGCGACGGGCAGTTCGCCGCGGCGCGTGCTTCCGGCAGGCCTCCGATCCTGCTCGTGCCGCCACTCGCGGTTCCTGCGCGTTGCTACGACCTCGGACCGGGGCAGTCTGCGGTGGAGCATCTCCTCGCAGCGGGCCGCATCCCCTACGTCGTCGACTTCGGTGACGTCGGACAGGCCCACCGCCACGTCGGTTTCGAGACCTACATCGACGACATCGTCCCGCAGGCCATCGATCGGGTACTCGCCGACTACTCCGGAACCGGCGAAGCGGCAGGTGTCCTCGACGTTGCTGCGTGGAGTCTCGGTGGCACGGTCTCGCTCCTGATGGCCGCGGCACATCCGGACCTGCCGGTACGTTCCATTACAGCGATCGGTACCCCACTCGACTACGACGCGGTATCTCCTTATCCACTCGTCAAGCAGGTCATGCAGCCCGTCGGAGGGGTTCCGATCACAGCATCGCTGAAGGTGATGGGCGGTATCCCCGCACCGTTGGTGCGCATCGCATATCGCGCACTGGCAGCCGATCGAGAGCTCAAGAAGCCGCTGTACATCATGCGCAATGCCGACGATCACGAGGCGCTGGCCCGGATGCAGGTGATCGACAGGTTCCAGAACGCCATGCCCGGATACGCCGGCAAGGTGTCGCTGCAGATGTGGGAGAACTTCGTCTACCGCGGCGAACTGGCCTCGGGGGTGGTCGACTTCGACGGCCGCATCATCGACCTCAGAACTCTCCGAAAGCCTGTGCAGCTCTTCGGTAGTCATCGCGACGCGATCGCGAGCTGGGATGCCGCGCACCACGGCGTCGAGCTTCTCGAAGGCTCGTCAGACGTGCACTTCGAGACCGTGGAGACCAGTCACCTCGGGCTGATCGCAGGCGACGCCGCTTCCGAGCAGACGTGGCCGCGAGTCGAGCAGTTCCTCGACGAGCTCGACGCCCGCGACGCCGTGTAGCGCGGGCGACGTCAGTCCTCGGCCGCTGACGTGGATCGCGCTGCGAGCCATGCGTGTACCAGCGGAACGGCGCTCGCGCCCTCGCCACTTGCCGCGGCGACACGTTTCATCGAGTGAGCCCTGATGTCGCCGGCGGCAAAGACCCCCGCGGCGCTGGTGGCGAGATCAGGCGGGGGCAACTCGTCGGGCCACAGGTCCTTCGGGACGTCGCGCCCGGTCAGGACGAAACCCCTGTCGTCGACTGCAATGGTGTTCGGTAGCCAGTCGCAGTGCGGATCGGCGCCGATCAGCACGAAGAGTCCGCCTGCGCCGATGTGCTCGGTCGCACGAGAATCGGTGTCGCACAACTCGATCCACTCGAGCTGGCCCTCGCCACCACCGTCGATGACCTCGGTGGTTCCGCGGACATTGATCCGTGGGTGATAGGCGATCTCGCCGATCAGATACTGCGACATGGTCTCGGTGAGGTCGGCTCGGCGCACCAGGATCGTCACCGAGCGCGCGAACCGCGCGAGATGGATCGCAGCCTGTCCCGCGGAGTTGCCGCCGCCGACCACGAACACGTCACGTCCGTCCATCTCGCGTGCCGCGGACATCGCTGCGCCGTAGGTGACGCCCGCGCCGACCAGGTTCTCCAACGACTCGACTCCGAGTCGTCGATAGGCGACACCGCTGGCGATCAGCACGCTGCGCGCCAGGACGTCGCCACCCCTCGTACAGACACGGTGCGGTGCATCGTCGACGCCGAGTCGGAGTTCGTCGACCGGCCACCCGGAGTAGAAGCGAGCGCCGAAACGCACTGCCTGCGTACGTGCGCGCTGCGCCAGTCGCATACCGGAGATCCCGCGTGGAAAGCCGAGGTAGTTCCGGATCATCGAGCTCGTACCAGCCTGTCCGCCAACGACATCCGACTCCACCACCACCGTCGACAGACCTTCCGACGCGCCGTACACGGCGGCGGCCAGACCCGCGGGTCCGGCTCCGACGATCGCGAGGTCGACGATCTCGTCCTCGTCGACATCCGACGGCCGACCGAAGATCAAGGCCGAGACGTCGCGCACACCGGCCGGAGCGATGACACGATCATGGAGCTTCGGCGCCATCGAGTGGACGAGCGGGAACGGCGTCGGCTCATCGTGGGAGTCGTACAGCGCGATCGCCGCTCGCCCCTCCGGGCTGTCCGGCGAGTACATGCGGTTGGGCATGCCCATTCGGTCGAGAAGATCCCGGATACCGAGCGTCAGCGCCGACGGCGAGTCGGTGATGATCCGGACCGAGTCGACGACGGGCGTCGCGACCGTCGCGCCCCAGTCCGACAGCATCTCGGTGATCGCGTAATGGAACTCCTCGTCACGTGCGCCGCGGGGCATGAGCAGAAATGTGTCGAACTTGCCCTTCTGCAGTGCCGGTCGCAGGCTCGCGGAGTGCGCACCGAAGTTCTCCCACGAGATGACCACGACTCGTTTTGCCGTCGGGACGATGCTGCGGAACGTGCCGAGTGCTTCCAACACCGACATGTCCGGCAACTCGGACTCGACGACGATCTGCGCGATCGGAACGCCGTCGCCGACCAGGCTTCCGAGCAGCACGATCGCACCGACTGCCGACTCTGCGCACTCGACGCGGTAGTCGCGGAGGTAGCGGCCGAACTCGCCACGTAACTGGTCGGTGTGGCCGGATGACACGAGGACGATTGCGGGTTGATCACCCATGCAATCCAGTGTGGCAGCAAATCGTGATGGGCGGCGTTTCGGCCGCACACGTTGCACGTCGTCGATTGGTACGCTGACCGGCATGCGTGTGGATCCCACGGTCGGTGTCGCAAGTGTCGGTTTGATCGGCGGGTATGCCACTGCTCGCTACACCGGACAGCGTCCACTCGGCGGGGTCGTGCTCGGCCTCGCGGGCGCGTGGTGCACGAAGCAGTGGCTTCGTAGGGGCCCTGGTCCCGCGGCGGGCCTGCTGGCGGGTTATCTCGCCGCGTTCGGCCTCTCGCACCCGCTGGCCAAGAAGATCGGGGCCTGGCGGTCGGTCTTCGCGGTGACCGGCGCGTTCGGCGCCGCGACCTACGCTGTCACCTCCCGGACATCGGAGAACTGAGATGGCGACCAAGCCCCGTGTGGTGATCGTCGGTGCGGGGTTCGCGGGGGTTCACGCGGCGCGTCGGCTCAAGAAGGAACCCGTCCAGGTGACCGTCGTCGACCGCGGTACGAGTCACCTTTTCCAACCGCTGCTCTACCAGTGCGCGACCGGCGTGCTGTCTGAAGGTGCCATCACCAGCCCCGTGCGTCACCTCCTGCGGCGCCAGCGCAACGTCAACGTTCTGCTCGGCGAGGCCGACGACATCGACGTCTCGGCAAAGGTTCTCACCGTGCTCGGAGCCGACGGCAATCCGATCCGCCTCGACTACGACTATCTGGTCGTCGGGACCGGGATGCGTACGGCCTACCACGGGTGCGACGACGCCATCGAGAACGCGATCGGGATGAAGACCCTCGACGACGCACTCGCGATTCGGCGACAGGTATTGGGGGCCTTCGAGATAGCCGAAGCGCTCGACGATCCGGAGGATCGCCGGGGCTGGCTCACCTTCGCTGTGGCCGGTGCGGGTCCGACCGGCGTCGAAATCGCCGGGCAGATACGCGAATTGGCCACCCTGGCGCTCGGCCGTGAGTTCGACTCGATCGACCCGACCGAAGCGCGGGTGCTGTTGTTCCACGGTTCCGACAGGGTGCTGCCCTCGTTCAGTCCGTCGCTGTCGCGTCGCGCGCAGCGCACTCTCGACAAGATCGGCGTCGAGACACATCTCGGCGTCCACGTCGTCGACGTCGGTGAGGACACCGTGCAGACCAAGGACAAGAAGTCGGGCGAGCTCACCACCTACGAGGCGCGGACGACCCTGTGGACCGCAGGTGTCGAGGCCGTTCCATTCGCTCGAACGCTCGCCAAGGCGCTCGGCGTACAGCAGGACCACGGCGGTCGTATCCCCGTCCGCGATGACCTCTCGGTGGAAGGACATCCCGAGGTGTTCATCGCTGGCGACACCTCGTCGCTGCGCGACCTGCCCGGCGTCGCAGAGGTGGCGATGCAGGGTGGCCGCCACGTCGGGGCGGTGATCGCAGATCTCGTTGCAGGACAAACGGAACGCAAGCCGTTCAAGTACCACGATCTCGGCAACGCCGCCTACATCGCGCGGCGGAATGCGATCGTGCAGAGCGGACGACTGGAACTGTCGGGAACCCTCGGCTGGCTCGCGTGGGGAGTGATCCACGTGGCGTTCCTCGCCGGTGTGCGCAATCGCATGGGAGCTGTGGTGACATGGTCGGCCACACTGATCACCGGAACCCGCGGGGAGCGTGCCATCACCTACGGCGACCCACGGAGAGCGCACCAGCCCTACCCCGACGACTAACATGTACGCGATCGGCATCGTCGCAGCCTGCCTGGCTGCGGTGGCATACGGACTCTCGACCGTGCTGCGTGCGATGGGCGCACAAGCGGCTGCGCAGACCTCGGGTACCGGTGGGTCGGCACGAGGTGCGCTCGCAGCGTTCGCCAACCCGACGTTCCTCCTCGGCACGCTCACCGTCATGCTCGGGTTCATCGGCGGCGCGGTTGCTGCGCGATTCCTTCCGCTGTTCCTTGCGCAGTCCATCGTCGCGGGCAATCTGATCGTGACGGCGCTACTCGGAACGGTCATGCTGCACACCTCGCTGCACGCCAAGGACTGGGCTGCCATTTTCCTCGTGGTGTTCGCGCTGTGCGTTCTCGGCGCGTCGGCATCGAAGCAGGCGACCACCGAGGCGGACCGCACGTTTCACTGGGCGCTGTTCGCGGTGACGACGGCCGTCGCCGTTCTCGGTGTCGCTGTCATGCGAGCGATGGGCCGTCGGGGCGCGATCTTCGGGGGCGCGCTCGCCGGTCTGATGTACGGCGCGCTTGCGGTTGCGGTCCGCGTACTCGACGGGGTGCATCCGTTCGACGTCGTCACGCTGCTGGAGGACCCGGCGGCGTGGACGATAGCGATCGCCGGTGCGATGGCGTTCTACATCCAGACCCTCGCGCTGCAACTCGGACCCGTCAACTCCGTGACCGCTGTTCTCGTCGTCGGTGAGACGGGTCTGCCGGCGATCGTCGGAGTCGTGTTCCTCGGTGACAAGGCGGTTGCAGGTCTCGGGTGGCTCGCCATTGTCGGGTTCGTGTGCGCCATTGTCGGCGCTTCGCTGGTGGCCTGGTTGACCAACGAGGAAACCGAGCAGCCCTCCGTGCAGGGGGCGCGCACCTAGACTTGTGCACCATGAACACCGACGACGTCGCCGAACAGATCCTGCGCACCTACGACACGATCACGGTCGTCGGGACACAAAGTCAAGATAGACTGTCTTCGTGCCTATCGACTCACCGGCAGTGGTGTACTGCCGAATCTCACAGGATCGGACCGGTGAAGGCGTCGGCGTAGAGCGCCAGCGCTCCGATTGTTTCAAGCTCGCCGACTCCCTCGGCTGGTCTGTCGTCGAGACTTACACAGACAACGACGTGAGTGCCTACAGCGGCAAGCCGCGACCGGAGTATCGGCGGATGCTCGACAAGCTCAAGACCGGGAACGTCGGCGCGGTCCTGGCCTGGCATACAGACCGGCTGTATCGCTCAATCCCCGACCTGTCGGAACTGATCGAGATTTGCGACGACCGCGGAATCGAGATTCGAACTTGCCGTGCAGGTGAAGTCGACCTGTCGACACCAAGCGGACGGCTGAGCGCAACGATGTTCGCCTCGATCTCACGTTACGAGGTCGAGCGATCCGCGGAGCGCATCCGGAGCGCCAAGGAGGCACAGGCGCGTGAGGGCAAGTACCGGGGCGGCGTTCGGCCAATCGGCTACGAGGTCGGCGGGATGGTGCTTAACGAGACGGAGGCAGCACGCATCCGCAAGGCGGCTGACGACCTACTCGCAGGTGCGTCGTTGATGTCGACGGCGCGGGCTTGGAATGCGGAAGGGTTCACGACAAGTCAGGGGAATCGCTGGACCGCGACCAGCGTCCGGCGCGTGTTGACGCGCGCCCGAAACGCGGGCCTCGTCGAGTCCGATGGAAAGATCGTCGGACCCGCCCAGTGGCCCGCCATCTACGACGTCGACACCCTCAATGCAATCCGAACCATCGTGTCCGACCCGAGTCGACGGTCCTACGTGTCTTTCGCTCGAAGGAACCAGGGCGCCGGTGTCTACCGCTGCGGCCGATGTGATGCGCCGATGCGCGTGCAACACGGGGTGAAGCGCGAGCGGTATTATCAGTGCTCGCGGAGTTATCACCTGTCGCAGATGCAAGCTCCGTTAGACGAGTTCGTGAGCGCCCTTGTCTTGGAAAGGCTCTCAAGACAGGACGCGATTTCTGTTTTTACGTCTGACGATGATGTGGACTTGTCGGATGTGCGTCGGCGTCGCGCCGAACTTCAAGCACGGAAAGATGAGTTGGCGGCGCTTTTCGCGACGGGAAGTATTGACGGTTCGCAGCTACGCCTTGGCAGTGCGAGAATCCAGTCCGACATAGACCGATTGGACAAACAATTGGCGGTCGCGCGTGAGTCCTCCCCGGTTGCCGGCATGATAATGGCGGAAGATATTGCATCTCAATGGGATTCACTGACGGCCGATATTCGAGGGAAGATCATCGACGCGCTGATGGTTGTGACGGTGCTACCGCTCGGTCCTGGGCGCGCGCGTCGTAAAGGTTTTCATGTGAGCGAACGAGTGAAAGTGGAGTGGAAGTAATGAGCGAGCCGTCAATCGAGCAGGTTTTTATCTTCTGTGATTCGCCCCGGCACTCAAAGAGGGTTGCGGTAACCAACTTCCGACGACCGCTGTGGTCTCAGGAGCGCTGGAACGAGCACTATACGTCGCCCTTCTCGGGAAGTGGAAAAAGAGAGTCGGGCACGACGTTGGTCGATGACGCCATTCCCGAGAAGGGAATGTTCTCTCGCAATCAGCGCGTGTCACCCGATCGGGTTCGGTCTCGTTACGTCCTCGAATGCCGCAAGTGTCGAGGAATGTCATCGGTTCCTGTGCGGGAGGAGAAGCTGTTCGCGGTTCTGAACAAACTGTCGATACACGGCGTGTCGGAAATTAGCTTAACGGGACTAGCTGCTAGCGTTGCAAGCATCTCGACCTAGGTAGTCGAGCGTGGTGCCCTAAGGCATGGGCCCCGAGCTGGGACAGGGTTAATCCGCAGCATTCAAGCGCCTCAGCGGGCGGGTTACTCAAACCTGCCCTGGAGGCACCAATGGCTACCGCGCCATCTTCCGTAGTCGCACACCATCGCGCTCGAGTAGGAGCGCTGTCTCGTGATCGCCAGCCCGACGACCCCGCCCTTGCGGAAGCGCGTCAGGATCTGAAAGCCGCGACGCTAGAGAGCTATGTCGCGAAGGTATTAGCGCAAGCTCCGCCCCTCACTTCCGAACAACGCGAACGAATCGCGGCTCTGCTCCGCGTCGGTCCACGACCCCAGGCCGATCACGCGGACCTCGGTCTCGTCGACGTCGATCACGACGCAAT
>NZ_BANR01000018.1 GCF_000332975.1 Gordonia aichiensis NBRC 108223
GCGCCGTCAATCGCCAGGCAGTCAGCGTCGAGGCGGTCACCGAGTTGGATGTTCTCTCCTTCAACGTGGACCGACTGCGTCGGTTTGTCCGGTCGGAGCCAGAGGTCGGGTGGGCGTTGGCTCAACTCGTTGGATCGGTTGCCACGGAGGTCATCGACATGATGTCGTCGACTGTCTTCGGGTCCGTGCGTCGCCGACTGTCCCGTCACCTGCTCGACCTGGCGATCCAGCAATCCGGCGAGTTGGTTGTCGTGCAGGACCAACAGGAGATGGCTGACGCCATCGGGTCGGTGCGGGAGGTCGTCGGCCGAACCCTACGAGAGCTTCGCGATCGCGGCTTGGTTGCACGCACCGAGCTGGGTCTACGCATCGATGATCCCAACGGCTTGTACATCGTGTCGACCCTCGGCTGAATCACATTCACCACGTGACTTTTGTTCTTCCCCGTCCGCGTCCTCGCCCGAAGAATGCGAAGCGGCGTCCGTCACTCCGACGATCGCTTGACCGCGACGATGTGGCGAAGCACGTCATCGAGCGCATGAAGGGACAAGGTAGAAGCGAATGACCCAGAACCAGCGTTGGACCGGGATGATCTTCAACGGCACGTGGATTCCCGCCGAAGGCGGCGCCACAACCAAGATCGTGAGCCCGCTCGATGGCGAGGTTATTGCCGAGGTGGGCGAAGCCTCCGTTGGCGACGTCGCGCGCGCCGCCGAATCAGCGGCTGACGCCGGAAGAGAGTGGGACGCCCTAGTGTTCTGAGTCATTAATTCGTGTGCAGTAGTGGGCGATGGAGTCGAGGATCTGGTCAGCGGTCTTGACCCACACGTTGGGGGCGGGGGTTGTCGTTCCAGGTCTCGATCCATGCTCTGATGTCGGCGTTGAGTGCTCTCACGGTGCGGTGGGTGGAGCGTTGGAGTTTCTTGGTGGTTAGTTCGGCGAACCAGCGTTCGACGAGGTTCATCCAGGATGAGCTCGTCGGGGTGAAGTGGACAACGAATCGTGGGTGCGAGGTCAGCCATCGTTTGACCGCGGGCGTCTTGTGGGTAGAGGCGTTGTCCATGACCAGGTGGACGTCGAGCTCGTCGGGTACTTCGGCGTCGATCTTGCGGAGGAATCCGATGAATTCCGTTGCGCGATGCCGTGAGTGAAGCGAACCGATGACTTTGCCCGACGCGATGTCCAACGCCGCGTACAGGCTGGAGGTGCCGTTGCGCACGTAGTCGTGGCTGGCCCGTTGCGGGGTGCCCGGGAGCATGGGAAAGATCGGCTGGGTGCGATCGAGCGCTTGGATCTGGGTCTTCTCGTCAACGCAAAGCACCAGGGCACGTTCGGGTGGGTTCATATAGAGCCCGACGACATCGCGGACCTTCTCGGTGAACAGGGGATCTTTCGACAGCTTCCACGACTCCTGTTTGTGTGGAGCCAATCCGAACGCTCTCCATACACGCGAAACAGTTGACTGTGACATGTCGAGATGCTCAGCCATCGACCGCGTCGACCAGTGTGTCGCATTCTTCGGCGTGGTCTCGAGAGTTGCGGTGATCAGGTCTTTGATCTGCTCGTCGCCGACGGTGCGAGGTCGCCCGGGCCGGGGTTCGTCGAGCAACCCCTCGCAGCGGTGCTCGACGAACCGGCCTCGCCAGCGCCGCACGGTACCTCGGTTGAGGCCGAGTCGTTGTGCCACTTCAGTATTCGAACCGCCATCAGCGGCAGCGAGAACGATTCGTGAGCGCATCGCCAAACCCGAGGCCGTCGTTCGCCGACGCGCCCACCCTTCGAGCTCACGGCGCTCGTCATCGGTCAGAACAATATCCACTGCTCGCGGACCCCGGGTTGCCATTCCCAGCCTAACAACCGAATGACAATTAATGACTCAGGACACTAGGCATCGACGAGCGCGTTGCCGTGTTCAACCGTGCGGCCGCCATCATCGAGCGAGACGCCGACGAGATCCGCGAATGGATCCAGAATGAAGTTGGCTCAGTGTCCGGCATGACAGCCGTTGAAATCCAGTACGGCACTGAACTCGTCCGCCAGGGCGCCGCACTGTGTGCCTCACCCCGCGGCGAGATACTGCCGCCAATGAAGCCCGGCCAGAAGAACTATGCCCGCCGAGTGCCCCGGGGCGTCGTCGGCGTCATCGGTCCGTGGAACGCGCCCTTCATGTTGTCCCTGCGCAACGTGGCTCCAGCGCTCGCACTCGGGAACGCCGTCGTCTTGAAGCCGGCCCCACAGACCCCGGTGTCGGGTGGCGTCCTCATCGCCCGCATCTTCGAGGAGGCCGGCCTGCCTGCGGGGGTGCTCCAGGTGGTCCCCGGTGACGGGCCGACTGGTGCCGCGCTGACCACTGATCCGAACATCAACTCGATTGCCTTCACAGGCTCGACCGCGATCGGAAGGACTGTCGGGCGCGCCGCCAGCGAGAACCTCAAGCCCGTTCAGCTGGAACTCGGCGGCAACAATGCCTACATCGTGCTCGAGGACGCAAACCTGGAGACTGCGGTCGACATCGGCTTGGCCTGCTCCGTCTTCGCGAACGGCCAGGGATGCCTGGTCATCGGGCGACACCTCGTGCACGAAAACATCGCCGAGGAGTACGCCGCGACGATCGCGGCAGCTGCGGCGGACGTGAAAGCCGTGGACCCGCGCACCAACTCCGAGACGATGCAAGGGCCGCTGGTCAACCAGAAGCAACTCGACCACGCGGTAGACCTCACCCGGCGCGCCGAGGCCGCGGGCGCACGCAAGCTCGTCGGCGATCCGCCGGAGGGCCTGTACTTCTCGGCCCACGTCTATGACGATGTCGCCGCGGACAACCCGTTGTTCCTCGAGGAAACTTTCGCGCCGGTCGTGGGCATCACTTCCTTCAAGACCGATGAGGAGGCCATCGCCCTGGCCAACGCCTCCGAATACGGACTGACCTGTTCAATCATGACCAGCGATGCCGGACGTGCGATGGCCATTGCCGACAACATCCGCTCGGGAAACATCCACATCAATGACGTCACCTCACTCGCCGTCGCGTGGGCGCCGCTCGGCGGTGTTGGATACTCTGGCAATGGCACTGCCTTCGGCGGCAGTGCGGACCTCGACGCCTACACCTCTTGGCAGTGGGTTACGCAAAGCTGATCCAGGCACGTGGCACCAGCCGGCCGGTAGCGCGCAGGATCCGCCGGCCGGCGGACCATCTCCCAGTTACTCAAAGCAGCGTTTCAGATTCTCATGAGGAACGAGCTCGTCAGGCTTGTCGTGCACGACCCGCACGACCGCACCACGCATCACTCGCGCTATGCAGAACCGAATCGGGGTCTAGGGCCCCGCGTAGCTGATCAGGTCAGACCGAGCCCGCCGTCGAGTACCACGCACTCGCCGGTGATGTAGTCCGAATCAATAAGCGCCAGTGCGGTTTTCGCGACATCGTCGACGCCTGCTGGCCTGCGCATGGGCGCTCGCTCACGCCATAGCGTGTGACTGTCGGCCCACCCTGCGGTGAGCGGGGTGTCGACGAGACCGGGCGCGACGGCGTTGACCCGGATGTCAGGCGCGAGTGTCAGGGCCAGAAGTCGGGTCGTGTGGATCAGTGCAGCTTTGCTCGCCGCGTAGGGGATCGACGCTCCCTTCGGCCGTACTCCCGCGTGAGATGCGATGTTCAGCACTGCTCCCGGTCTGCCATCACCAGCCGCCGCGCGTAGATGGGGTTCGGCTTCGGCCACCAGCCGAAACGGGGCAATCGCGTTCACCTCGAACAACTCTCGCCAGACCTGAGCCGACGCTGCCTGCAGATCTGCATGCGGTATCACCGAGCTGATACCTGCGTTGTTGACGAGAACGTCCATGCGTCCGGCAACACGGATGCTCTCGTCGATGAGGTGCCGCCGTTGATCGTCGTCGGCAAGATCTGCCTGCAGATACGTGGCGTCGACCAGTTCGGCAGCCAGTACCCGCCCTGCGTCAACCGACGCCCGCGAGTGCAGTATCACGTGGTAACCGGCCCGCGCCAGGTGTCGGGCAATGCCGAGTCCTATGCCCGACGTCGCGCCGGTCACCAGTGCCACCCGCTTGGTCATGTTCATGGATCAACGCTAAAACATCGTCGCCTCGTAGCCCGCGGCGACAACACGACGGTGTCCTCTATGCGAGGATTGCCCGATGCGGAGACTCGTGTACTACGTGGCAACGACGCTCGACGGATTTGTTGCCGGGCCCGACGGTGGCGACCCATCCGGCTCCGACTTCTTTCCGATCACTGACGACGGCATCAGATTCGTCGTCGAGAACTATCCCGAGACGCTACCCGCGCCAGCGCGTCACGCCTTGGGAATCGACAGCGAGGGAACTGTTTTCGACACGGTAGTCGAGGGTCGCGGTTCATACGAGGTCGGTCTTGATGCGGGCCTCGACGACGCCTATCCGCACCTGCGGCATGTGGTCTTCTCGACGACTCTGCCCGAGACCGCCTCTGGTGCAGTTGAAATCGTGCGAGATGACCCTATCGTGAAGGTGCGTGAACTGAAGCTCGAAGAGGGACTGGACATCTGGCTGGTCGGCGGCGGAACGCTGGCACATGCGCTGCTGCCCGAGATCGACAGGCTGATTCTCAAGGTGAACCCATCGATCATCGGCAGCGGTATATCACTGTTCAATGGACCATTCTTGCCGACGCTGTTCACTGCGGTCGACGAGACGTTGCTGCCCGGGGGAGTGCGCGTGCTCACCTACGACCGACGCTGACCGAACCGCGACTCGACGAGGGGAGACCGGTCGATGGGAGAGTGGACGCATGCGTGTTGATCGAGTGGTTCCCAATCTGACCGTCGCCGATCTCCGCCGAGCCGTGGCCGAGCACTCGGAGGTGCTCGGACTGCGCGTGCTCATGGATCACGGCTGGATCGTGACCCTGGGAGACGACGACGGGCATCAGCTCAGCGTCATGACCGAAGACGCGTCCGCACCCGTGAACCCCGACGTCTCGGTGTTCGTCGACGACGTCCGAGAGGCGTTCGCGCACGCGACCGCTGCCGGAGTCGACATCGTGCACCCGCTCACCGACGAACCCTGGGGAGTCACCCGATTCTTCTACCGTGCGTCGGACGGTCGGGTGATCAACGTCGGCACGCACACTGCGTAACCGCGTCACCGGTCATCAGCCGCGACCCGAAGAACCTCTACATTCACCGTGAGCCGAACGTTTGGGATTTTGCTCGCTTGTCTGGCTAGTGTTCTCCGGTGAGCCGTACGAGTTCTGCACCCACGCAGTCGACGACACGAGCCGCCCGACTATCCGTCCTCGGAGTGGTCGTGGCACTCGTCGCGTTGATGACAGCCGCTTTGAGTCCCATACCGTTGGCGTCGGCCGCACCCGCCGACAATTGTTCACCGCCGGGCCAGAATTCGGCGTCGGCGGCACCCACCAACCTCGCTGCCGCCGAGCAGGGCGGCGAGGACCGGTACACCACTGCCGATACCACGCCAGTGGATCAGATCAACGTCAACGATCTGGGACTGGGCACGCCCGGGGTGATCTCGGTGGGCACACTCTCGGACGCCGGACCGAGCATCTGCGTGAACAGCAAGGGCACGTTCACCGGGTTCGACAATGAACTGCTCAGAGCGATCGCCGCGAAACTCGGCCTCCGGATCGAGCTCTCGGGCACCGAGTTCTCCGGGCTGCTCGCACAGGTCGCCAACCATCGTTTCGACGTCGGGTCGTCGTCGATCACAACCACGGACGAGCGACGCAGGACTGTCGCGTTCACCAACGGGTACGACTTCGGATACTTCTCGCTGGTCGCCCCGACCGGAGGCAGCATCAAGGGCTTCGGCAGTCTGGGTCAGAACACCCGAATCGGCGTCGTCCAGGGCACGGTGCAAGACGATTACGTCGTCAACACTCTGCACCTGGAGCCCGTCAAGTTTCCCGACTACGCCACGGCATACGCGAACCTCAAGAGCGGCCAGATCGATGCATGGGTCGCGCCGTCGCAGCAGGCCGAGGGCGCCGTCAAGCCAGGCGACGGCACCGCCATCATCGAAAACACCTTCAGCGTCAACAACTTCGTCGCGTGGGCGGTAGCACCTGACAAGCCGAAACTGGTGGCCGCCCTCAACTCGGGCCTCGACGCCGTCATCGCCGACGGCACCTACGCCAAGCTGTACTCCGACTGGGTGCCACGCGAACTGCCCACGGGGTGGAAGCCGGGAAGCAAGGCAGCACCGGCGCCGGAGCTACCCGACTTCGCGGCCATCGCCAAACAGAATGCGGCGAAGAAGTCTGACGAGAGTGCGTCGGAAAAGCCGAAGAGCACACTCGCGCAACTACGCTCGACGTTCTTCGACTGGGATCTCTACAAGCAGGCGTTCCCCGATCTGATCAAGACGGGGCTGCCGAATACGCTGATCCTGTCGGTGGTTTCCGGTCTGATCGGCATCGTGCTCGGCATGCTACTGGCCGTCGCCGGGATCTCCCGATCCCGGTGGCTGCGCTGGCCAGCCCGCATCTACACCGACATCTTCCGAGGGCTGCCCGCCGTGGTGGTGATTCTGGTCGTCGGCCTCGGGATAGGGCCGGTGGTCAAGAATCTGACGGGCAACAACCCGTACTGGCTGGGTGCTTTCGCACTCGGCCTGCTCGCGGCCGCCTACATCGGAGAGATCTTCCGCTCGGGCATTCAGAGCGTCGACGCCGGACAATTGGAGGCATCGCGCGCCATCGGATTCTCCTACCGCGAGTCGATGCGATTGGTCGTCGTCCCGCAGGGCGTTCGTCGTGTCCTGCCTGCATTGGTCAATCAGTTCATCAGTCTCATCAAGGACAGCTCGCTGATCTACTTCCTCGGTCTTCTGGCCAGCCAACGCGAGCTCTTCGCGGTCGGCCGAGATCTCAACGCGCAGACCGGGAATCTGTCGCCACTGGTTGCCGCGGGCATCGTGTACCTGTGTCTGACCATTCCGCTGACCCACTTCGTCAACTACGTCGACAATCGCCTGCGCACCGGCAAACAGATTGACGAGAGTACGCCGCCGGTCTCGGCGAGCACCCTTCAGGAGAGCTGACATGGCCGACGTAACTGACACTTCGAGTGCCGCCGCGACACAACACCGCGACGCGGTTTCTCTCACGGGGAAAGACCTACACCTCTCGTTCGGCAAGAATCACGTGCTCCGTGGCATCAGTCTCGATGTGGATGCCGGAAGCACGACGACGGTCATCGGTCCGTCCGGCTCAGGAAAGTCGACGCTGCTGCGGGTCCTGAACCGACTGCACGAGCCCGACAGCGGGGACATCCTGCTCGACGGCCGATCGGTCCTGAAAGACAACCCCGACGAACTGCGCCGACGCATCGGCATGGTCTTTCAGCACTTCAACTTGTTCCCGCACATGAGTGTGGCCGACAACGTGGCACTCGGTCCGCGCAGGCTACTGGGTTTGTCCAAGGACGAGGCCAGAGCACGTGCGATCGATGAGCTTGACGTCGTGGGGCTGCGCGCAAAAGCCGACGTCCGTCCGGCCAACCTGTCCGGCGGTCAGCAACAGCGGGTCGCGATCGCGCGTGCGCTGGCCATGGCGCCGCAGGTCATGTTCTTCGACGAGGCCACCTCAGCACTCGACCCGGAACTGGTGAAGGGCATCCTGGCGCTGATGACCGAACTCGCCGGGCAGGGCATGACGATGGTCGTGGTGACCCACGAGATGGGGTTCGCACGCACCGTGGCCGACAACGTGGTCTTCATGGATCACGGCGAGGTGGTGGAGACCGGTACGCCGGATCAACTGTTCACCGACGCGAGATCCGATCGGTTGAAGGCCTTTCTGTCCCAGGTGCTCTGATTGGTGCCCGAATGATCCATCAGGTGGCGGAGAGCTGTAACACGACTCCCCGGCAGTGCACGGCACCGTGAATGGGACCATGTGAGGCATGACAGCCTCGCTCGTCGCCAAGGACATCGCCGGTGGATATGCCCATCGCATGCTGTTCGATCACCTCGATCTGACGGTCGCTCCAGGCGACGTGGTCGGGGTACTCGGCGCCAACGGCGCGGGAAAGTCGACGTTGCTGCGCGTCCTCGCGGGTGAGCTTGCACCGTTGGAAGGCACTGTGACCCGCGCCCCCGCTGATGCCTTCGTCGGATGGTTGCCCCAGGAACACGAGCGCGTGCAGGGCGAGACGGTGGCGCACTACGTCGCGCGCCGAACAGGTTGTGCCGCCGCGACGCAGGCGATGGAGGCTGCGGCGGCCGCCCTCGGCGACGACGATCACTCAGGGGCCGACGACCCGGCCGACGCCTACGCGACCGCCCTTGATCGCTGGCTCGCCTGCGGCGCCGCGGACCTCGACGAACGTCTGCCCGCAGTTCTTGCCGACCTCGGGCTTCCGGCGGGCGACGTCGCTGCGGGCTCGGCACTGATGACCGGTCTTTCCGGTGGGCAGGCCGCACGGGTCGGACTGGCTGCACTGCTGTGCTCACGATTCGACGTCGTGCTGCTCGACGAACCGACCAACGACCTCGACCTCGACGGACTCTCCCGCCTCGAAGACGTCGTCGCCGGTATGCGCGGAGGCGTCGTGCTTGTCAGTCACGATCGAGAGTTCATGGCGCGCAGCGCGACTCGGATCGTCGAACTGGATCTCGCCCAGCGCACCAACACGGTCTACAACGGCGGATACGAAAGCTACCTCGAGGAGCGGGAGATCGCGCGACAGCATCGTCGCGCGGAGTATGAGGAGTTCGCCGAGAAGAAGGCCGATCTCGCGGCGCGGGCGCGTACTCAGCGGGAATGGTCGAGTCATGGCGTGCGCAACGCGATCCGCAAGGCGCCCGACAACGACAAGATCCGACGCAGGGCGGCAAGCGAATCCAGCGAGAAACAGGCGCAGAAGGTGCGTCAGATGGAGAGCAGGATCGCTCGACTCGACGAGGTCGCCGAGCCCCGCAAGGAATGGGTGCTCGAGTTCGCCATCGGTTCAGCGCCCCGATCGAGTTCGGTGGTCGCGACACTCACGAAGGCGGTGGTGCGACGCGGCGACTTCACTCTGGGCCCCGTCTCGCTTCAGGTGAACGCCGGTCAACGCATCGGCATCACCGGACCGAACGGTGCGGGAAAGTCGACGCTGCTCGGTGTGCTGACCGGTCGCATCGTGCCCGACGAGGGCACCGCACAGCTCGGTGCGAGTGTCGCGATCGGCGAAATCGACCAGGCGCGTGGTCAATTCGCCGGACCGCAGCTACTCGCCGAGCGCTTCGAACAGCTCGTGCCGGAGTTCACGACAGCCGAGGTGCGCACGCTGTTGGCCAAATTCGGGCTGCGCGCCGATCACGTCGACCGACCGGTCGCCGACCTGTCGCCGGGCGAACGGACTCGTGCGGCGTTGGCATTGCTGCAAGCGCGAGGAGTCAACGTGCTCGTGCTGGACGAACCGACCAACCACCTCGATCTTCCCGCCATCGAACAGCTCGAATCGGCACTCGACTCCTTCGACGGTGCGGTGCTGCTCGTCACCCATGATCGGCGGATGCTCGACGGCGTTCGCCTCGACACACGCTGGCGCGTCGAGGATGGACGAGTCGCAGAGCTGTGACGTAAACCAGTGACCAGGTGCGGGAAACCGTGGACATCACAGCAACAGGTGTCATCCATCACGCATGTCAGCCGTTCGGCATCTGATACGGGTACCTGCGGGCGATCCGCCGGAGTCGGGCACAGTGTTCGGTATGCGTCTTGCCGACCCCAAATCACTCACGGTTGTCTCCTTCAACGTCAACGGGATTCGCGCGGCGCGTCGTCGAGGATTCGACCGCTGGCTCACCGAACGCGCGCCCGACGTCGTGGCCCTGCAGGAACTACGTTGTCCCGCATCGGAAGTCGGTGACTTTCCTGGCTACTCTCTCGCGAGCGACGTCGGCTCGGTCGCCGGGCGCAACGGTGTGGCGATTCTGACGAGGACGCGCCCGACAGCCAGCCGTACCTGGGTGTCGCATCCGCCGCGCGCCCGCGGTCTGCGCGAGTTCGCGTCCCACGGGCGGTATGTGGAGGTCGACCTCGCCGATCGCCCGATCACCGTCGCATGCCTCTACCTACCCAAAGGCGGATTGCCCGCGCACCGTCAACGAGCGGGAGCCATGCGCGACGCGCCCGATGGCGGGGCCAAGTACGAGCGGAAGCAACGATTCCTGGATGCGTTCGGCCGCGAGCTGCATCGAAACCGTCTGTCGGCGTTGCGCGCAGGTCGGGAGTTTCTCCTCCTCGGCGATCTCAACATCGCGCACACCGAATTCGACGTGACCAACTGGAGAGCAGCGAGGTCGATGGACGGCTTCCTCCCCGAAGATCGCGCATGGTTCGATTCCGTCCTGGGTAGGCGTCGACTGGTCGACGTCGTGCGGCAGGTCTACGGGGACCGGCCGGGACCACTCACCTGGTGGAGTTGGGCAGGGGAGTCGTTCACCAAGGACGTCGGGTGGCGTGTTGATCATCAGCTCGCGACGCCCGGTCTGGCTCGTCGGGCGCTGTCGGTGGCGGTGGACAAGGAGTCCTCGCCTGAGTGCCGTCTGTCCGACCACGCGCCGCTCGTGGTGGTCTACCGATAGCAGCGAGTAGCTTTCTGGTGACGAGTGCTGATCCGAGGCCGTAGCGCGACGCCCAGTTCGCGAACGCCGTGACCCCCACAGACAACACCAACATGACCGGATACTGGGCGACGAGCTGATCAGCCGCCCAGTAGTTGCACAGCTCGAACGCCGACAGCAGTGCCGCCGGGAGCGTGGCGATTCCGAGGATCAGCGCAACGCCGAGCGCGAGTTCGATCAGCGGTACGCCGATACCGAACACCGAGGGGATGTGTCCGACCACCTCGCGGGTGAACGCGCGATAGAAGGACGGCACCCGCTCGTTGCTCGCGGTGCTCTGTACGACGAGAAGGATGTCGGCCCGTCCGAAACCCGCCCTGTACTTCACGATGCCCTCGTGTAGCCAGAGCACACCGAGCGCCACGCGCGCGAGGGTGGCGGATGTCACCGCCCCCACCCCCGCCCACCGTGTGATCAACACACTCGTTGTTGTCACTTCATCAATTCGGCCGCGCCGAAGACGGCTTTGGCCTTGTCGCAATGCACCACCACGTCGGTGTAGTCGGCGGTGTCGACACCTGCGGGCGCAGTGAACGACTGAGAAGCCTTGTCGTAGGCGACCTTGCCGAGCTCGACGCCCGCGTCGACGTCAGCTTCCGACGTGCCCCTGGCCAGGTAGAGGTGTAGATCCGGCCCTTCATCCGACGCGAACCCCGCGAGGTCCACCTTGCCTGAGGCCACTGCGACGTTGCCCGACACCTTCTTGTCGTTGAGTCCCGAGAACGCTCCGTGTGCCGAGGTCATCGAGGCGGCCGGAGCCATCGCCGTCGACATGCCGTTCGCCATCGACATGCCGTTCGACGACATGGCGGCCGTCGAGTTCATCGACGACGACGTGTCTTGATCGCCGCATCCGGCGACGGCGCCCACGATCACGAGACCGGCGACGGAGCTGGCGAGGACGGTCTTGATTCGCATGTATTTCTCCTGACGTCGTGAATGTGCCGACTTGGCACGACAGGAAGTAGAGCAATTTCCGAACGCGCAGTGGGCGTTCCTTTCAGGGCTGTAAGCAGAGATTTCAGCATCGTAAGAATTGGCGTTGCGGAGTCGGGCCATTGCGTGGCTACGCTCGGTTCATGCAGCAAGGTGCGCGGGTGATGATTGTCGAGGACGATCCGGCGGTCCGTACCGTCGTCGCCGATCACCTCAGGGCCGCCGGCTGCGACGTCGCGATACACACCGATGGCCGGCGAGCGTGGTCCGCGCTGTGCGCCCAGATGCCCGACCTGCTGATTCTCGACCGGATGATCCCGCACGTCGATGGTGATGAGTTGTGTCGTCGGGTGCGCGCGGTGTCGCAGATTCCGATCATCATGCTCACGGCACTCGATGGGCCCGACCATCGCATCGACGGCCTCGAACGAGGCGCCGACGATTATCTGGGCAAGCCGTTTGCGCTGCGAGAGCTGCAGCTGCGGGTGAACTCGCTGTTGCGTAGGAGCGCCGCCGGAGGCGTAGCGTCGACGTTCACCGTCGGACTCTTCCGCGTCGATCCCGCGCATCGGCGAGCGTGGGTCGACGACAAGGAGATCGCGCTCACCGCACGCGAATACGAATTGCTGCTGTATCTCGTGCGTCATCCGGATCGTGTCGTCAGTCGCGAGGAGATCCTGCGCGAGGTGTGGTTGTGGGCCTTCGGGGATGCGTCGACGGTGACGGTTCACGTGCGCCGGCTACGCGAGAAGATCGAACCCGAACCGCGTTTCCCGACGTTCCTGCATACCGAGTGGGGCGCCGGCTACCGATTCACCGCCTGGGGCGAATGATGTTGGGCCCCTACGAAGTTCTCCTGATCGCGGTCACAACTCTTGCCGCCACGGCCGCAGTGACCCTGGTGACTGCGCTCATCCTGCGACTGACGCCGCCGAGCAGCATCGCGCTGAGATTTGCTGTGGTCCTCGGCGGGTCGTTGCTGTCGATCGTCGCGTCCACATTGGCCGTTGCCGCGGAGATGTACCTGTCCGGGCATGATGCCGTCGTCCTCGGTTGGGTCATCGGCATCTCGGCGTTGATGAGCATGGCCGCAGGCTGGGCGGTGACCGGACGCGGTGTCCGGGCACCCGTCGATGCGCTCGTTGCCGATGCCCGTCGTGTCGGCGACGGGGATGTTGTCACCGCCTCGGCAACGGGTCTGCGTGAATTCGATGAGGTCTCAGCAGAATTGGCCGAAACATCGAGACGGCTTGCGGAGGCAGGTGCGCAGATCGCCGAGCTGGATTCGGCCCGTCGCCAGTTCTTCGCATGGATATCTCACGACCTTCGGACTCCGCTCGCCGGCATGCGCGCTATGGCCGAAGCGCTCGAAGACGGAACAGCGGCAGAACCTGGTCTCTACATCACGACGATCCGGACCAAGGTGGACACGATCAACAGAATGGTCGACGACCTCTTTCAGCTCTCGAAGTTGCAGACCGGCTCGATCGAACTGAGATGCGAGCCGGTTGTGCTCCTCGATCTCGTCAGTGACGCCGTCGCCGACGTTCAGGCACTTGCGGACGATCGAGGCATCAGGATCGTCGACGATGGCATTGACGGTCACGTCGTCTGGGCAGACCCCCGCGAGATCACGCGAGCGATCGGGAACCTGCTGAGCAACAGTGTGCGACACGCGCCCGACGACAGCGTCATCACCGTGCGTGCTGTGTGCGACGACGCCACCCTCATCCTCAGCGTCATCGACGAAGGCGAGGGCGTGTCGTCGGAAGACCTCGGGTCGATCTTCGACGTGGGGTGGCGAGCGGACACTGCGCGCTCGTCCGAAACGGACGGCTCGGCGACAACCGGGGCCGGTCTCGGATTGGCGATCGTGCGGGGCATCGTCGAGGCGCACGGCGGGACGATCCGAGCCCAACGGACCGCGGCGGGATTTCAACTCGACCTGGCGCTGCCGACCGCCGCTGCCGGATGACTCGGCATCATGGAGGGCATGCGGATTACCACGCGAGAGCAATTAAGGGACGTCGTCGGGCATCCCGCGGAGATCATCGCTAACAAGGTCCGGTCGCAACTCCTGCAAGCCCACGTCGACTGGCTTGCCGCGACGCCGATGCTATTCCTCGCCACCTCCGATAGTTCCGGCCGCGTCGACGTCTCGCCCAAAGGCGATCCCGCAGGAAAAGTGGTGCACGTCATCGACTCTCGCACCATCGCCATTCCTGAACGGCCAGGCAACCGACGGGTGGACGGTTACGAGAACATCCTCACCAATCCGCACATCGGCACGCTGGCCGTGATCCCGGGACGTGGTGACACCCTCAGGGTCAACGGCTCGGCGCGCATCGTCGACGACGGCACGTACTTCGACCAGCTTGCGGTCCGCGGCAAACGACCCATCCTCGCCGTCGAGGTCGACGTCGAAGAGGTGTTTTTCCACTGCTCCAAGGCATTCATGCGGTCCGAACTCTGGAAGCCGGAGACGTGGGAGCCCGGCAAGGTTGCCAGCACGGCGAAGCTCGCCAAGCAGGTGATGGCGGGTCTCGACGACATCCCCGACGAGGACTTCGCCGACGAGGCCTACCGCCCATGGCTCTACTGAGCAGCGCGCTCGTATGGCGTCTTCTCACCAGCGGTGACCTCGACGTCGAGGTGGTTCCCCGCAGGCGGTAGCGGGCACGTTGCGAAGTCGATGAATGCGCACGGCAGATTGATGGCTCGATTGAAGTCGAGCACCACTCGTCCGCCGTGGCGGAGGACCTCGTCGGATGCTTCGACGGCCAGGCTTCGATTCGCCGCGTAGGTGGTGATCCCCGATGTGGCATCGGTGAACAGGACGCTCAATCCGCCCTGCTTGCCGTTGAAGGCGATGAGTCGATGCTCGTCTCCGTTCCACTCGAAGACCAGCTCACCCGGCGAGACATAGACGTGGGCCAATCCCTCGGCGACCGCGCCCACCGTGACCGGCTGAGGTTGGTCGTACGGTTCGAACCGCGCATGCACGAGCCAGGCCGGGTCAGCGGGAAAAGCCGGAACTCCACGGAAACCGCGCACCGTCGGCGCATCCGCGTCGTGCACTCGGATCAGGTAGCCATCACCTCGCCGCGCGACCTCGATATGCGCACCATCGATCTCGATCACCTCGCCCGGACCCGTTGGTTGGAGATCGAAGGCGCGTGCGTCGAAGGTCTCCTCGGCGCCCGGGCGAACACGGGCGAGCGATCCCTCGAACCACCAGGTTCCCGGCAGACCGTCGAAGCGGGAAGGGGTCGTCTCGAGCCATTCGAGGCGGTTGATCGACAACCAACCGAGCGGAGCCGCGAGATCACGCTCGCGGACGGCGTGCCACTGCTGCCATTCCTCAGCGAAGCCATCTTCGGCAGACGTTGCCGATGTGGACACTGTTCGGGTCATTCGATGCTCCCTGGATCGTTCGCGTTGCTGACGTCCACTGCAACGACGAGGAGTAGACCGTCATGTCCACAGACGCCCGCTGGGTCCAACCCTTGACTCGGGCGTCGGCCGCCCCTGCAGCCCCTCGTGCGCGCGCTCACCAGGCCGGCATCGTTTGCCCGAATGAGCATCGGACAGCAGTCGCTAGCCTGGCCGGATGAACCCGTCCCGATACTGGCGTAACGACTTCGACGATGCCATCCCGCGACGCGTGCGCGCAGGCGAACCCGACTGGGCGCGCGGTTCGAGACTGCCGCGCTCGGTGGTCAGGAGTCTGCAGAAGTTCCAGGTCGGGGAAAGTGGTGACGGTGCGCACCTGATTGCCAAAGCGGACTCGACCGGCGACAAGGACTACGCACACGCGGTGCGGCTGTTCGTCGCAGAAGAGCGCAATCACGCGCGAATGCTCGAGGAACTGCTCTGTGCCGCCGGCGCTGTTCCAATCAATCAGCACTGGTCGGATGCCGTGTTCGTACGACTCCGACGCTCGATGGGGCTGCGCATGGAGATCATGATCCTCGCGATCGCCGAGGTGATCGCGCTGCGCTACTACCGTGCGCTCGCGGAGGGTGACGACGCTCTTCTCACCGAGGTTGCCGAGCGGGTTCTCGCCGACGAGTTACGCCACGTGCCGTTTCAGTGCCATCGCCTGCGCGCGGGATTTGCGGGCACTCCAACGTGGCAGCGCGCCGGTATCGCTGTGGCCTGGCGTGGGCTGGCGCTGGCGGTTTCCGTGCTTGTCGCCGTCGACCACGGTGGTGCGCTCAGGGACCTGGGTGTCCGGAGATGGCGGTTCGTCGTCGAGACCCGGCGGTTGTTCGCCGACGCATCCGACGCGGCGTTCGGTCAGACCCGCGAACTCGCGGACGATGGCTTGCCGAGGTCCGGACAGCCCGCTGGGGTCCACGCGGGCTGAAGCGATCAGCCGTCGAGCGCGTCCACGAAGGCGCCTTGCCACACCGTGTCGAATGGTGTGTGCGCCGAGACGCGCCCGTTGATTCCTGCCGTGGTGAACTCTTTGGCGAATGCGACGGCATCACCGATCTCGGCGCCCTTCGCCAACTCGGCGGTGATTGCCGCGGCGAGTGTGCATCCGGCCCCCGAGACTCGCTCGGATCCGACCTTGGGTGCGGCGAGGACGGTCACGTCGGTGCCGTCGAAGAGCACATCGACGGCGTCGTCCCCGGGAAGTTCGACGCCGCCCTTGGCGACAACGTACTTCGGGCCGAGGTCTGCGATGCGGCGGGCGGCCTCTGCGAGATCGTCGACGCTGCTGATCTCGTCCATGCCGGAGAGGATCTGTGCCTCGAAGAGATTCGGTGTGACGACGGTCGCGAGCGGAATGATCTTCTCGCGCAACGCCGTATCGGTGTCGAGCGCGGCGCCCGGTTCCTGGCCCTTGCAGATGAGCACTGGGTCGACGACGACATGCCGCCACTGTCGCGCGGCAAGAGCGTCGGCGACGACGTCAATGGTTGCGGGAGTCCCGAGCATGCCGACCTTGACCACGTCGAGGTCGTGGGTCGCTGTGGCCGCCTCGATCTGATCGGCGATGACCTGCGGCTCGATCGGGACGAACCGGTGTGCCCACCCGTTCCCGGGGTCGAACGAGACGATGCACGTGATGGTGCCCACGCCGTAGACACCGAGTTCCTGGAAGGTTTTCAGATCGACCTGAAGACCTGCGCCGCCCGTCGCTTCCGAACCGGCAATGACATATGCGAAATCAACCACATCTCAAGCCTACGATCTCGCTGCGAGCCGATGTGGGTCGGTCAGGTGCCGCGGACCAGGCCCGTGCCGGAGTCAAGCGATCCAGACGGTCTTGATGTTGCAGAACTCGTGTATTCCGTGCGATGTCAGCTCGCGTCCGTAGCCCGAGCGCTTGATGCCGCCGAATCCGAGTTCGGGGTACGAGGTGGTCATGCCGTTGATGAACACCTGGCCCGACTCGATCCGATCGATGAACTGCTCCTGCTCGGCCGCATCTGTCGTCCACGCGTTGCCACCGAGACCGAACGTGGTGTCGTTGGCGATCGCGATGGCGTCGTCGATGTTCTCGACGCGGTACAACGCGGCCACAGGACCGAAGGCTTCGGCCGAGTAGATCTCCATCTCCTCGGTGATGTCGGCGAGGATCGTCGGCTCGTAGAACCAGCCGGGCCGGTCGACTCGGCTGCCGCCGATGAGGACCTTCGCACCCTTACCGACTGCATCGTCGACGAGTTCTTCGAGATCTGTTCGTCCCTGCTCGGTGGCGAGCGGCCCGACGTCGGTGGCCTCCTCGGTCGGATCCCCGACGACGAGGGAGCGGAATCCCGCGGTGAAGGCGTCGACGAACTCGTCGTAGGCGTCGGTGTGGACGATGAAACGCTTTGCGGCGATACAGGACTGGCCATTGTTCTGTACTCGCGCGGTCACAGCAGTCTTTGCGGCCCGCGGGATGTCGGCACTGGGCATCACGATGTAGGGGTCGCTCCCGCCGAGTTCGAGAACCGTGTGCTTGACCTCGTCACCCGCGATGGCGGCCACCGATCTGCCCGCGGGTTCACTGCCGGTGAGCGTCGCTGCGGCAACACGCGGGTCGCGCAGGATGGATTCGACCATGCTCGATCCGATCAGCAGCGTCTGGAAACAGCCCTCCGGGAATCCAGCACGCCGCAGCACGTCCTCGAGATACAGGGCGGACTGCGGAACGTTGGAGGCGTGCTTGAGGATGCCGACGTTGCCGGCCATGAGTGCGGGCGCGGCGAAGCGCACCGCCTGCCAGAGCGGAAAGTTCCATGGCATCACCGCCAGCACAACCCCGAGCGGTTGGTAGCGCATGTAGGCGCGACTGGCCCCCACCGCCTCGGCATCGGCCGGCTCGTCGGCCAGCATCTCGGCACCGTGATCGGCGTAGTAGCGAAATCCCTTCGCACACTTCAGTGTTTCGGCCTTCGCGGAGGCGAGTGTCTTTCCCATCTCCTCGGTCATCATGGCAGCCACGTCGTCGGCCTCGGCTTCGAGGAGGTCGGCGGTGGCGCGAAGCCATGTGGCCCGCTGCTCGAACGATGTGGTGCGGTAGTCCGCGAACCCGCGCACCGCGCGGTCGAGCGCTTCGTCGACTTGCGCCTCGGTGAGAGAGTCGAATTCCCGAACGGTTTGTCCGGTTGCAGGGTTGATGGTGGCAATGGCCATGTCACAGGTCCTTCCGCATGGGGTCCACTCTCATGCCTACCACTCGTGATCGAAACGTTGCGGTCGCGCGGAATCCGAATCGCGCCGCACGCGTTGTGCGAGCCATGAGTGAACAACCAGAACTGAGCCCCAGCGAGTGGGTACGCGACCAGACGAAGAAGATTCTCGAGCAGGGCACGACGGACGGCGTGCAGGTGGGTGATCGCCCTGTCGTGCTGTTCACCACCACCGGCGCCAAGTCGGGCAAGAAGCGCTACACGCCACTCATGCGGGTCGAGGAGAACGGCAAGTATGCGATGGTCGCATCCAAGGGCGGTGCTCCGGAGCATCCTGCCTGGTACTACAACGTGAAGGCACACCCGCAGGTCACAGCCCAGGATGGCGACAAGGTGTACGAACTCACCGCACGTGAGGTCGACGGCGACGAGCGCGCGCACTGGTGGGAACTTGCCGTCGCTGCGTTCCCGGATTACGCGGAGTATCAGACCAAGACCGATCGCCAGATCCCGGTGTTCGTGCTCGAGTAGCGCGATGCGGTGAGCGAAGCACGACGCGCAGCCTCGTACATCACTGCGTTGCACGGCGTGATCTCCGTCGCACCAATGGACTTCAAGCTTCCTTGAAGTCTTATGGTCGAGGCATGCAGCCAGTGTCCGACGTGGTGGACGCGCGCACCGCCTTCACCACCGCCTTCCGACTCCACCCCGCGGGGGTTGCCATCGTGGCTGCGGCCACACCCGAGGGGCCAGTGGGTTTGACGGTGTCAAGCCTTGCCTCCGTGGCGGTCGACCCGACCGCCGTCTCGTTCTCGGTCACCAGTTCACGGGGGAGCGCGGGGGCGGTGTTGGCTGCCGACAGCATCGCGATCAGCCTCCTCGACGCCCGCCACGTCGACGTCGCCCAGGCGTTCGCGCGGCCCGGTGCGCCTCGTTTCACTCCTGAGCAGGGCTGGACCCGATTCGACTCCGGTGAGCCGATCCTCGCTGACGCGCATGCGGCGCTGAGATGCGTGATCGATTCGACGCTCGCCGTCGGGTCGTCAACTCTGGTACTCGCCGAGGTGATCGAGACCCGGCTCAGGCCGGCGGCCGAGCCGATGGTGTACCGGGATCGCGTATTTCACAAGCTGCTGGGCTGATTCCGCGGTGATCAGTCCTCGGGTAGTCCGGCAAACGTCTGCTTGATGCCCGTGTACCAACCCAGTGACTGCCGCGGGTGGCGCCACCGGCGTTTCATCGCATCCCTCGCCTCCTGATGGCTGGCGTCGCCGAGCTTCTCGGCTTCCTTCAGGTGCTGATCCTGGGCCTTGATGACCTCGTCTGCGGTGGCACCGTGATGCGCCAGGTCGCAGGGTCCTCCGAGCTGGATGCAGGTCATGGTCTTCATCGAATTGCTCCTCGTTTTCGCGGCAGCGGCTCTCCGCCGCCGATTGCTGATGGGGTACACACTGTTGACGACGCGGCGACCGGAAACGTGACGCGGTTACCGAGCTCCTGGCGCATGAGGCGAAGTGCGTCGGGTCAGGTTCGGGGCGTGTCCCGGTCGCGTCGGTTAACCCGCGAGAGAAGGGCGGGGTCGGCCCGGAAGGTGATGCGGGCAACCTCACCGTCGACGAGTTCGAAATCGAACACAACAGCAGCGGCGCCGCGGTGGAACCACGCCGCTGCCGGGCGTTCGTCGACAAGGACCGGGAGTGCAGCGCTTGCGCTGCCGTTGAAGAACTCTGCGATGCTGCGACGGCCGTCGATCGCGACCGGTGTGCCGGCAGCTATCGCCTCATCGTCGGCCCGCACCTCGGCGTTTGGCGCCAACAACTCGAGCAGTCGCTCGAAATCACCGTCGCGGGCCGCGGCCATGAACGCGTCGACGACCTCCCAATCGGCGAGTGCATCGTCAGGGGCGGGTTGACGGACCTTGGCGCGTGCGCGCGACGCGAGTTTTCGTGCTGTGGTCGGCGTGACGTCGAGTGCTGACGCAATGGTCGAGAACTCGAAGCCGAAGGAATCGTGCATCACGAAAGCCACACGCTCGGCAGGGGACAGGCGGTCGAGCACCATGGTCAGCGCGAGTCCCACGGAATCGGCGAGCGCCACGGCGTCCGCCGGGTCCTGGTCGTCGGAGCGTTCGTCCACCGTCGGTTCCGCGGCTTCGGGAACCCGCGCGCGCAGCCGATCCAGGCACAGTCGGCTGGTCACTGTCGTCAGCCATGCGGGCAGGTTCTCGATGACGGCGTCCGTCGAGTTCATCCGCAACCACGCCTGCTGCACCAGGTCGTGTGCCTCGGTGTCGTCGCCGAGTACGCGTGCCGCCAATCGCACCAGTCGCGATCGTTCACGTTCGAACTCGATGGTGAGGTCGGGGTCTCTCTCGTCCATGCCGCTTCTCTTTTCGTATCTGTTCACACATCATCGACGCGGTAGCAGGCACGGTTGTGACAGGTAGGTTGACCGGTGTATCGGGCGGGAAGCGGCCTCTCACGGTGCGCTCACCGCTGCGCGAATCCCCAGCGGATCGCCTCCACGAATCGATCGACGTCGTCGACGGTGGTGTCCCAGGCGGTCATCCAGCGCACTTCGCCCGCGCTTCGGTCCCAGTCGTAGAAGTGCACTGTCTCGCGGATGCGGTCGGCGATCTCGATGGGCAGGCGCGCGAAGACGGTGTTGGATTCGGTCTTCTGGGTCAACGAGAGCCCGGGAAGCGCACCGTCATCGATCCCCTTCTCCAGCGCAGTGCGTAGCCGCGTGGCCATGGCGTTGGAGTGGGTCGCATTCCGGATGCCGAGGTCGTCGTCGAACAGGGCGAGCAGCTGGGCCGAGGTGAATCGCATCTTGCTTGACAGTTGCGTGGTCGACTTGCGGAGAAACCCGACTCCCGGCGCGCGCTCCGGGTTGATGACGACGACGGCCTCGGCGGCGAGAGTTCCGTTCTTCGTGCCGCCGAGGCTCACGATGTCGACGCCGACGTCGGTCAGGAACTCCCGAAAGGGTTGTCGGAGTGCGGCTGCCGCGTTCCAGAGTCGTGAGCCGTCGACGTGGACAGCCATCCCGAGGCGATGCGCCGTCTCGCATAGTTCAGCGATCTGCACCGCCGTATAGAGGGTGCCGAGTTCGGTCACCTGCGTGATGCTCATGGCGAGGGGTTGCGCGAGTTGCTCGTCGCCGAGGGCAAGCGCCTCCATCTCGATCTGTGCGGGAGTCACTTTGCCGTCGTCGGTGTCCACACCGATAACCTTGATGCCCGAAAGACGTTCGGGTGCAGCGCCTTCCGAGGTGTTGATATGCGCACTGAGCGGAGCAACGACCGCTCCCCATCGTGGGAGGACGGCCGACAGCGCGACCACGTTGGCGCCCGTGCCGTTGAACAGTGGATACACCTCGGCGGTGTCTCCGAAATGATCGCGGACCACGTCGCCGAGTCGTCGGGTGTAGTCATCTGCACCGTAGGGCGGCTGGTGTCCGCCGTTCGCTGTTGCCAGAGCGGCGAGGACGTCGGGGTGGATTCCGGCGTAGTTGTCGCTGGCGAAGGAACGCCGCGTGTCATCGTGCAACGAGGTGAGGGTCACGCCTCCCACGTTCCCACTGACACGTCGCCGACTCAATGCGCGCCACTCCCGCTGGACTGTGGTGGCGCATCGGCCGGTGTTTCGACACTCTGGAGTGTTGTCAGCGAAGTAGATTGCCACGACACGAGATGAGACGACATGCCTGACGTGTTCACCGCCGCCAACGGGTTCGAATTGCCGACGCGGTTTCGGAACGTTCAAGCTCAACGGTTCCGACGGCTCGGAGACCATCGCGCGTGCCATCGACACCGGCTACACCCTCGTCGACTCGGCCTTCAACTATGAGAACGAGGGAGCGGTGGGACGTGCGGTCCGCCGTGCATCGACGGATCGCGACAAGGTGATCGTGACATCGAAACTGCCCGGCCGCCATCACGCCTACGACGAGGCGCTGGCGACGATCGAGGAAAGTGTCTACCGCACCGGTCTCGATCATCTCGACCTCTATCTGATCCACTGGCCCAATCCGAAGGTCGACAAGTACGTCGAGGCGTGGACCGCGCTCATCGAAGCACGACGTCGAGGACTGGTCCGCGAGATCGGTGTGTGTAACTTCCTGCCTGAGCACCTCGATCGCCTGGAAGCCGAGACCTCCGTGGTGCCGGTTGTCAATCAGATCGAACTGCACCCCTACTTCCCGCAAGAAGAGACGCTCGCCTACGACCGCGCACACGGCATCATCACCGAAGCATGGAGTCCGCTGGGACGAGGTAACGACCTTCTGACGAACCCCGTCATCACCGGCATCGCCGAGCGTGTCGACGCCTCGCCAGGCCAGGTCGTGCTGGCGTGGCAGGTCGCACGGGGCGCGCTGCCTCTGCCCAAGGCCTCCTCGCTCGAGCGGCAGGTGGAAAATCTCACGGCGCCGTCGGTGACCTTATCCGAGGAGGACGTCGACGCGATCACGGCTCTCGGCCGCCCGGACGGACGTAACAACGATCAGGACCCCGCGACCTACGAGGAATTCTGATCCGCTCGAGCTACGGATTGCAGTACGCAGCAAGGAATTCGGCGAGCAGTCGTGCGGTGACCTCCCGTGGGAGCGACTCGACCGCCGCGATGATCGCGGGCATATCCAGATCCGCTCCGCCGCTGTGGCTATGTGGATCGATTCCGGCCGAGACCAAGACCTCCTCCGCTGCGGCGCTGGGTAACGCGAGCGCTTGCTCGACGGTTACCGCTCCGCTGTCGAACGCTGCTGCCAGCTCGCGCAGAGGTGTCGGTGCAGTCGGAGACGGTTGCCCGCGAACCTCGTCGGCAGCGGTGGTGAGTGTGTCGAGCAATTCGTCGAGCACCGAGGCGGTGACCGGTGTGACGGTCAGATGGGTGGTGGCGGGCAGTTCGGTGCCGTCTGGTTGCGTGAACGCCGGTTGTGCCTGGAGCGCAAAGCCCCGGTGGGTGACTGCTGCTCCCCACAGGTGGGTGTCGACGGGCTCGTCTGCGTCGGGATCTGTGCGCACCGCGAGCACCGGCCCCGACGGTGCGCCGACCACGCTCAGCCCGTCGATACCGTCGATGGCTGCCACGACGGCATCGAAGGCGTGACGAATCCGCGCGGTGAGTGCGGCGTAGCCGTCGGCACCCAGCGTCCGGCTGACTGCCCATGCCGACGCGAGTCCCGTGGTCGAGCGGGAGCCCAGCAGTGTCGGGTTCACAATCGGATAGCCGGGCCACTGCGTGATCGAGAAGAACTGGGCGCGGTGCCGCTCGCGGTCACGGTGCAGCAGAAGTGACGATCCCTTCGGTGCGTAGCCGTACTTGTGCAGGTCGGCCGACAAGCTGGTGACTCCGTCGACTCGGAAGTCCCACGGCGGCAGCCCGTCCCACCACGCCAGAGCGAAACCTCCGAGGCATGCGTCGACGTGCAACGCGAGATCGAGCGAGCTGGTGACCTCAGCGATCTCTGTGATCGGATCGAGCACTCCGGTCGGATAATTCGGTGCCGATGCGACGACGAGGATCGTGTCGTCGCGAATGGCGCCGGCGATGTCGTCGGCACGAACCGCGGTCGACGGCGTCGGTACGGGTACCCGGATCGCTTCGACGCCGAACAGCTCGGCGGCTTTGAGGAACGCCGCGTGCGCGGTCGTTGGCAGGACCATGGACGCCTGTCCGGGCGCCGCGCCTGCGTGGTCACGGGCGGTCTTCACCGCGAGCAGGCAACTCTCCGTCCCGCCGGACGTCACCGAACCGACGGCATCCGGAGCGTGAAAAACGCTGCGGCCGAATTCGATCAGGTCGCGTTCCATCGCGGCGACCGAGCCGAACACCGTCGGGTCGAGTCCGTTGACCGATTGGACCATCCGTGCCGCCGACGCCGCGACCTCATCGAGCACGGCGAGCCCCGAGTCGTAGACATAGGACAGTACGCGCCCACCGTGCGTCGGAGCATCCGCCGATCGGTACGCTGCCAGGACCTGCAGGGCTGCGTCTGCTCGCTCCGTCAGATGGTGGATATCCACGGGATCGGGTGTGCCGGGAGTGGGGGAGTCGGGCGGGGTCATCGGCGGCGGTCCTTACGGGTCACTGTGCGAGGTGTCTGGTTGCGGTCGGTCGACCCGGGACAAGCCCGGCGGTGGTGTGGTCGCGATAGTGGCGGAGGAGTAGCAGGCTGCATGCGACGAGGAGCGACGGGACCACCGAGAAGGCGAGCGCGATGGCGGTCAGCGCCGAATCCGGTTGCGCGACGGCGGCATCACCGCTCGACGACACGAACCCGCCGAATGCCAGGATCACCAGGAACACCCCGGGCCCCAGGGCAAGGCCGACGGTCTCGCACGCTGTCCACACGCCCGACATCGCTCCTCCCCGATCGTGGCCCGTCGAACGTCTATCGGTGTCGATGATGTCGGGGAGCATCGCCAGCGGGAACGCCTGCATCCCCGCGTATCCGATGCCGGCGACGGCCACGGACACGAGCATCCACCATCCCGGGGCCCAGACCGCGATCGACAACGATGCGGTCGCGGCGACGAACAACGCCGATGCCAGCACCAATCCGGTTACCTTTCCGAATCGGCGGCCCAGTCGGTACCACAGCGGCATCACGATCAGTGCCGGTCCGACCAGCGCGACGAACATGTATGTCAGCGCCGACGCATCGCCGAGCAGATAGGTCGCGACGTACTGTGCACCTCCGAGCATCACCGCGCTTGCGAGTGCCTGTACGACGAACAGCGCGACGAGGAGTCGGAAGTCGGGTACCTCGCTCAACGCGGTCAGCCCGTCACGCAGTCGGGCATGGCGGGGTTGCTGCGTCGAGATGTCCGTGGCCCCGCCACGCGGCGCGGCGCCGAACCCAGCGATGACCATCCCGGCGCAGAGGACAAGTGCCGCAACGACAGCCATCACCGCGTAGCCGAGGTGACCACCGCCCGCGGCGTCGCGGACCGCGGGTCCGCCCGCACCAACCAGAAGTATCGCGAGAGCCAGTACTGCAATCCGGGTGGTGATGAGTCGCGTTCGTTGGTGGTAATCGCGGGTGATCTCGGCGGGCAGGGCTATGTAGGGCACCTGGAAAAAGCCGTAGGCGATAGCGGCAAGTGAGAAGAACACGAACACCCACACCGCGGCGAGAGCAGGTGACGCGCCCGATGGCACGAGGAACATCAGGATGAACAACGGAACAAGGGCCAGGGCGCCGAACAACATGAACGCCCGTCTACTCCCGGTACGTATCGCGCGGGCGTCCGAGCGGGCTCCGATGAGCGGATTGACCAGCACGTCGATGATCTTCGGGGCGACCACGACAACCGAGGCCACCGTCGCCGCGACGGACAGGGTATCGGTCAGGTAGTACGCGAGTACCAGTCCTGGGAGCGTGCCGAATCCGCCGGTACCGACACTGCCTGCCGCGTACGACAGCAGCGTTCGCCGACCGATCGTGTCGGGGTCGGGTGCTGTGTTCGATCGGTCACTCACGGTAGGCCTCGATTCGTTCCCACATACGGGTATAGGCCTCGGCCGCGGCGAACAGATCTCCGACGACGCGCGGTCCGTCGACGGGTCCTGCCTGGACGCGCAGACTCTCGATCCAATCAGGGAGCAAACCGTAGTGGGCGGTGCCGTCGACATTCACGTCGAACACCCGCTGCCCGGAGACCTGCCTGCTGATCGCGGTGACCCCATCTGCGCCGCGGAACGGATACCGCACCGGATTGCGTGCCGCCGACGGTCGAGGGTGTGCCTGCGCACCGAGTCCGCCCATGTCCGGACCGAAGCCGACGCCGAAAAAGTGGTCAGGGCTGCGTTGCGCGCGGAGAACCCGCCACGCCGACAGGAAATCGGGTGGCAGATCGCCGTGGCGTCCCTTTTCGCCAGTCCTGGCCTCGGCAGGGGTTGCGAAGAGTCCGACGATCCCGCCCGCGTCGAGAATGCGTCGGTAGTTGTGCGGGTCGGTCCAAGTGTGCGACGAGATCACTCCCGGGTAGTCACGCCCGGCGACGATGTCGAGGACCGCTTCGGCGGATTTCGCGCTGAAGTGATCGATGTCAATCGCCATGTGGCGGTCGATGAGGCCGTCGACCGCGTAGGCGCCGAGGTCGGTGAGTCCGCGCACGTCGCACCGTCGATCCCGCGGATACCCGAGGACCGGATTGTCTTTCTCGGCGGTGCGGCACTTCTCGACCTGCCAGGGGTGACCGGTGGCGAGTTGCTCGCCGGTGTTGACCGCCGCTCCGGTGGCGCCCTGGTCAAAACGTGTCCCGCCGAGCGCGTTGTCGAACTTGTGGGTGAGGATCACCTGGCGTACGCCCATGGACTTCAGTTCGTCGAGTCCGCGGTCGATGTCTGCGCGTGAGCACAGTGCACGCCCGGAGACTTCACGGCATCCGAACGGTTCGGAGATCTCGATGCCGAGCGTGACGGCGACCTTGCCGTCGGCGATGACGCGTCTCGCATCAGCGGCCGACGACACAATCCGGAGAAAACCCTTTCCCGGGCCGCCGTTCTGGGCGTCGATGTAGTCGACGAGTTGGTGGAGCAGCGTGTGTTGGATACGTACTGATTCCATCTCGTCGCACGGCTGATCGCCGCGCCAGTACTTCTCGCACAGGACGCGGTTCTGCACGTAGTAGTTCTGGATCATGCGTAGACCTGATCGCCACGATCGTTCGATCCAGCGGTAGTAGGTCTGCTCGTGGGTCAGTGAGTCCCACCTCGGCCACTGCGAAAAGGTCGGCCAGCCGTCGGTTGCGTGCGGGCCGGGACGGGACAGCACCTGCTCGGACACCGCAGGAATGCCCTCGGGCTCGTGGTCGGGGCAGTCGCGGAGTGCGACGGTCACACCAAGCGGGTCGAACGGCTTGCCGCAGTGCAGCTCTCCGCCGAGAAACTGCTCGGAGAGCAGGTGCGCGTGGGAATCGACGAAACCGCGGAGGTTGCCGTGCGGATCGGTGCCGCGCATGACAGGCCCGGTCACGTCGATCTCGGGTTCGGGGAACGCCCGGCATCCTGTCGCGGGAGTGAGGCGGACGTTGTGCGCGCCGCCGCTGTCCGAGACCGCGGGTGTCAACGTGAAGTCACGCCCGCCACCGGTGACATTCCACTGCGCGCGTGGGCTGACAGCAGATACGAGTGTCGGTTTCGCTGCGGCTGCGGTGAGCAGACGACCGTCCCGTCCGTAGAAAAGGAAGTTGCCGAGTCCCGCGGCCTTGGCCGTGAACGGGGCCGATACCGCGCCTACCTCCTTGCCATTCGGGTCGACGAGCCGAACGCACCTGTTTGCCAGTGCGTAGACGTCGGTGGTGACTGCTGCTGAGCGGGCCGGGAGAAGGGCGGTCACTGCGCCGACTGCGAGGCAGCAGGTGAGGGCGATCGCCGTCGGTAGGAGGTGCAGCCGGTGGCGCAAACGGGGCGTCGCACATCTGGTCATTCCCGGCACCGTAACGGAGGGGAATTGTCCGCGCAGACTTTTCGCTACCGGTGAGCGAAAGTCGGCAATGGTCACGTCGTCGTGGCCAGACCTCGTTTCAGCGGCTACGTCCGAGGCCGCGCAGAGCGGACGGGCGGGGTATCACTGACACGAGATCAGAATCACGATGGGAGGCACGATGCCGCGCGAGGGTGAACCACTACGGAAGATGGGCTTTCTCACCATCGGTCGGTTCGACGAGGCCGATCCGAGGTCAGGCCATCTGGAGACATTGCGCACGATCGAGACGGCAGAGGAGCTAGGATTCGACAGCGTCTGGTTGCGGGATCGGCACCTGCAGTTCGGGATCTCGTCGCCGGTGGCGATGCTCGCAGCCGCGTCGATGCGGACGAGCCGGATCGAGCTCGGCACGGCGGTGATCCCGCTCGGTCTCGAGAACCCTTTTCGTCTCGCCGAAGACCTCGCCACCGTCGATCTGCTGTCTGGCGGACGCGTCAATCCGGGTGTGTCGGTAGGGACTCCGATGCGTTACGACGATTTCAAGACCTCTCTCTACCCGGATACCCACGAGCTCGAGGACTTCTCGAAGAACCGCGTGCTGCGACTGTTGTCCCATCTGCGCGGCGAGCCGGTCAGTTCGTTCGAGGGCACTGTCGGTATCGAGACGTTCTCACGCAAGGTCCAGCCTCAGTCGCAAGGACTGGCCGACCGCGTCTGGTACGGCGGCGGTCTCGAATCGGCGATATGGGCTGCGCGCAATGGCCTCAACTACCTCACCTCCTCGGTCGTCACCACCGAGGGCACGACGTCGCGCGATTTCGCGACGATCCAGGCCGAACACATCGACGCGTATCGCGCGAACCTCGCCGACCCGGCATCGGCGCGGGTGTCGCAGGGTCTCGTTGTCGTTCCGACGGACTCGGCCACGCCTGAGCAGGTACGCAAATACGAGGCGTACGCGGCGTCGCGGTTCGAGCGCACGCTCACTCCGCAGGGTCCGCGCGGGATGATGTTCTCGCCGGACTACGTCGGCAGCTCGGCACAACTCGCCGAAAAGCTGTTTTCCCACGCCGGATTTCAGCGAGCGAGCGAGGTCGCGTTCGCGTTGCCGTTCAGTTTCGACGCCGAGGACTACGAGCAGATCATCACCGACATGGCACAGCACCTCGGCCCTGCGCTCGGGTGGTCACCGCGCTGAGCGCGGGATGGTTGCCGCGCTGAGCGCGGGATGGTTGCCGCGCTGAGCGCGAGATGGTTGCCGCGCTGAGCGCGAGATGGTTACCGCGCTGAGTGCACGGCGTCGACGTTGCCCACCGAACCTAGGAACCCGACGATCTCGTCCGTCAGTGCCAGGCACGCCAGGCCGTGCTCGCGGGGCCGGCCGCCGAGGTCGATGCCGCCGACCACCTGAACTGTGGACGGATAGAGCCCCGGCCGGAGCAGGTGGCCTGCGCCGTCGTAGCGGATGTGTGTGTCCGATGCCGTCTGTCGGCGGGCGAGGAGGGCGTCGGCCATCTGCTCCGACGGCCAGAGGTGGTCGTCAGACCCGCTGACACACAGGATCGGGCAGGGGATGTTCTCCGAAGAGATGATCGCTCCGGTTGCGGTCTTGCTGCGTCCCAGCGCGTCGAGACCGGCACTGTAGGCGGGGGCCAGTCTCAGCAGCGTGGGCTCGTGTCGTGCGATGTCGCGGGAGAGATGCCATGCATTGCTGACCAATTGAGGCATGAGGGTTCCGCTGGGTAGCGGTGCGTACCGGCATGGCTGCCCGCGGTGGGTCCACGACGAGGTGTCGGGTATCTCGCCGCCGGCGCCGATGGCCTGCCAGGTCACCGAGCTTGGACTGACCAGGATCAATGCGCTGACCGGAAGGTCGGGCTCGCGCGCGAGAGTGGCCGCCACACCCTCGGAGCCGCGTGAAATGGCAAGTGCGACAACCTTGTTCGATTCAACCTCCGTTC
This sequence comes from Gordonia aichiensis NBRC 108223, assembly GCF_000332975.1. Taxonomy (GTDB): domain Bacteria; phylum Actinomycetota; class Actinomycetes; order Mycobacteriales; family Mycobacteriaceae; genus Gordonia; species Gordonia aichiensis. The sequence goes on from NZ_BANR01000018.1 coordinate 29,594, forward strand.
GTGCCGCCAGCCACGAGATCGCGGTGGCGAAACGCTCGAGCGGGATGTTCGCGACGGGGACTGCTTCGGGGTCGGCGTCGAGCCAGTTGTACGCGAGGGCGACCAAGCCGCGCGACGCCAGCGCCGAGATGGCGGCACGCTGTGAGTCGTAGCCGCCTTCGGATCCACCGAAACAGACGACTGCCTGACGAGCGCGCCCGCCTACCGGTAGCGCGAGGAGGCCGGGACGTCCGTCGACGTCGACCTCGGTCACGTGCACGCCGGGGGCCGTCGCCGAGCGTAGCCGGGTGACCGCCGTCCGGTGCTGCTCGCCGTTCACTTCGATGCGCACCTGCCATGGTTCTGCCGGTGGTACGAACAGGTCGGCGCGATCGGGCTCACCCGTGAATGCCATGCCGCAGAGGATGTCGTCGACGGATTGTCCGGTGCCTGCCAGCCTGCCCTGCCAACGCCAGAGTCGTCCGTAGAGATCCTGACCGGAGACGGTGACGCCGAGCGTGGCGATACCGGGTGCGTCGACGCCGATGGAGAAGGGTTCGTCGTGGCGACTGGTCGACGGTGCGTGGACGACGACACGTGGATCCAGCTCGTCTGGGGGTGCTGTGGGCTGGGCGACCGGCTCGCCGGGGCGAGCGGAAGCCTGGCGCTTGTCGATTGCATCGGTGTGGGAGGAGAACCATGCCGGAAACACCCCGGAGACGGTCCCGGCGACGCCCATGATCGTGAACGGGATCACCCAGTAGCAGATGATCGACAACGTCGATGCGCCATCGTGGATGGTCGCGTCACCCTGCACGAGAGGTGGGATCAGTGACACCACGGTCATGATCGCGAACACGGCTAACCACATCCAGGTCATGGCGGCGGTGATCACGCGGAACCCGTCGCTGCGTGCGACGTCGTCGGTGACCGTCGCGCGTGCATATTCGCGGACGAAAGGCCGTCGGATCAGCATGCCGACGAGAACGATGAGGAAGATCGCAGCGTTTCCGAGCGGCTGCAGCCAGCGCTCCAGAAAGGAGTCGCTGACGGTGAAGGCCAGTATGGCGAAGACCGCGAACGCCACCACCGCCCCGATCTCCAGGGTGTGCCAGGGCTGTCGGCGGAGCCGCTGAACGACGACGGCCAGGACTGCCAGACACAGTGCGACGATCACCGCGACACGAAACGATGAGTTGCCGACCAGAATCCAGTAGATGATCCAGGGGGAGAAGCCGATCAGGAATCCCATGGCGCTCGATTCTCGGTAACGGTCTCGACGGTGGTGTCCCCGGCTCGAGATCTTCCACCACGGAATCTTACGGCGGCCGCAGTGACGCGGGACCAAAATCGATGCGCACGCACGACGGGATCGCCGACACACTCATCCACCGCACGGATCATTGTCAGCGAGCTTCGGTAGGGTGCTCCGGGTGACTTCGAGTGCATCCGAAAAGGTTTCCGGGATCAAGTCGGTCAACACACGCCTCGCCGAGGAACTCCAGGTCGGCGAGCATCAGGTCGCCGCGGCGGTCAGGCTCCTCGACGAGGGCTCTACGGTCCCGTTCATCGCGCGCTACCGCAAGGAGGCGACCGGATCGCTCGACGATGCGCAACTGCGTCTGCTCGACGAGAGGCTGCGTTACCTGCGTGAACTCGACGAACGACGCGCCGCGGTGCTCGCGTCGATCGAGGAACAGGGCAAACTGACCGACGAACTGCGCAACGCACTGTTGACCGCCGAGACCAAGTCGCGCGTAGAGGACATCTACCTTCCGTACAAGCCCAAGCGGCGGACCAAGGCTCAGATCGCCCGCGAGGCCGGGCTCGAACCGCTCGCCGAGCGGCTGCTCGCCGATCCGTCGCTCGATCCCGTTGCCGTCGGTGCCGAATACGTCTCAGACGCCGTGACCGACGCCGCTGCCGCGCTCGAGGGTGCCCGCCATATCCTCATCGAGCGCGCGAGTGAAGATGCGCAGCTCGTCGGCGAGGTGCGTGAGACCTTTTGGCGTCAGGGAGCGTGCACCAGTGCTCCGCGCTCGGAAGAGATCGCGAAAAGTGCAGCGGGACAGAAGTTCCGCGACTACTTCGAGTTTTCCGAGCCATTGGAGGATATGCCGTCGCACCGCGTTCTCGCAGTGCTGCGCGGCGAGAAGGAGGGCGTGCTCGCCGTCGATTTCACCGGAGGCGACGACGAGGGGTACCAGGCGATGGTTGCGGCGAGTCTCGGCGTCGACCTCTCCGGTTCCGAACCTGCCTCGACGTGGTTGGCCACGACGGTGCGGTGGGCGTGGCGCACGAAACTGATGATCAGCACCGCGGTCGACGCGCGGGTGCGTTTGCGTCAACGCGCCGAGGACGACGCCGTCGCGGTGTTCGCGAAGAACCTCAAGGACCTTCTCCTCGCGGCGCCCGCGGGTAACCGGACCACCCTCGGCCTCGATCCGGGGTTCCGGACCGGCGTGAAGGTGGCTGTGGTCGACGGCACGGGCAAGGTACTCGACACCTGCGCGATCTACCCGCACCAGCCGCAGAAGCAGTGGGACGCGGCGAAGGGCACCCTGGCCGCGCTCGTCGCGAGGCACGGCGTCGAGTTGATCGCGATAGGCAACGGAACGGCATCGCGGGAGACGGATTCGCTTGCTGCCGAACTGCTCTCGGACATCAAGGCGTCCGGCGCGCAGCCGCCGGTCAAGGCGACGGTGAGCGAGGCCGGGGCATCGGTGTATTCCGCGTCGGAGTACGCGTCAGGTGAACTACCCGATCTCGACGTCTCGTTGCGTGGTGCGGTGTCGATCGCTCGTCGGCTGCAGGATCCGCTCGCCGAACTGGTGAAGATCGACCCCAAGTCGATCGGCGTCGGCCAGTATCAGCACGACGTCACACCCGGAACGCTCGCGCGGAGCCTCGACGCGGTGGTCGAGGACGCGGTGAATGCCGTCGGCGTCGACCTGAACACGGCGTCGGTACCTCTGTTGGCAAGGGTGTCGGGCGTGACGCCCGCGCTCGCCGAGGCGATCGTCGGACATCGGGATGCCGCTGGTCGATTCCGCAGCCGCAGTGCACTACTCGAGGTTCCTCGACTGGGGCCCAAGGCATTCGAACAGTGTGCCGGCTTCCTGCGGATCACCGACGGCGACGACCCGCTCGACGCCTCCGGAGTGCATCCGGAGGCGTATCCGGTGGTCCGTCGCATTCTCGACCGCACGGGACTCCGACTCGCCGAGCTGATCGGCGACGAGCGGTCGTTGAAGTCGCTCAAGCCCGCTGAGCTCGCCGACGAGAGGTTCGGCGTGCCGACCGTGACCGATATTCTCGGCGAACTCGAGAAGCCGGGACGCGACCCGCGCCCAGCGTTCACCACCGCGACGTTCGCCGCCGGAGTCGAGAAGGTCGCCGACCTCAGACCCGGAATGGTGCTGGAGGGTGTGGTCACCAACGTCGCGGCCTTCGGCGCGTTCGTCGACGTCGGGGTGCATCAGGACGGTCTGGTCCACGTCTCAGCCATGGCGAACCGCTTCGTGTCCGACCCCCACGAGGTGGTCAAATCAGGGCAGGTGGTGAAGGTCAAGGTCGTTGAGGTCGACGTCGACCGTCAGCGCATCGGCTTGAGTCTGCGGCTCGATGATGAGGTTCGGACCCCCGGCGCCGACCGCGGTGCGCGGCGCGCCGACACGCGCAACGGCCAGGAATCTGGTGGGGCGGCGCGCGGGCGAAACAACGCGCAGGCTGACCGGGGACGGTCGGGCGGCGGCAACAAGGGTAGTGCCCAGAAACGCACCGGTCAGAAGGGGAGCGACCACAAGAGTGGCGGGCAGGGACGCGGAGGTCAGGGCAGGGGTCGTCGTGAGTCCCAGCCGCTCAACGGATCGATGGCTCAGGCTCTCCGCGACGCCGGCTTCGGGAAGTGACAGCGTCCGAGGCGCGCATCATGCGGTCACAGGGGCGGGGTGGCGGCCGATGACGTCGAGCAGTACGCCCATGCCGGTGATCACGGTGGCCGCGGTGGTCATCGTTGATCATGGCGGGAGCCTGTTGACCGTCCGTAAGAGCGGGGCCGTCCGCTTCATGCTGCCCGGCGGAAAACCCGAGTCGGGGGAGAGCCGTCGTGAGACGGCGCTGCGTGAATCGCGCGAAGAATTGTCTGTCGACCTAGTCGACGCCGACCTCGTCGAGCTCGGTGTCTTCCGTGCCGATGCGGCCAACGAAGCCGGGCACCTCGTCGAGGCCACCGTGTTCGAACATCCCCATGTGCTCGTCGACGCACCAGCAGCCGAGATCGCGGAACTGAGGTGGATCGACATCGACGCGCCCGCAGTTCCGCTGGCGCCCCTGCTCGCCGATCACGTGCTTCCGCTGTTACGCGATCGGCGTCGGCTCAGCTGAGTGCCTCGGCGGCCGCGACGGGCTCGGCCCAGCGAGGGGTTATCCCGTCGCCCGAGGAAACCCCTCGGACACGCCGCATGACCCACGGGTACAGGAACGTCCGCACCCACTCGATGTTGTCGCGTCGACGTTCCTCGCGTGTCGGAGTAGGCGCGGGCGCGAGTGCGGGCACGTCGATCTCGTGCGGTGCGCCGATCAGGTCCAGCACCTCGGCTGCCATACGCGTGTGTCCCATCGACGACATGTGAAGTCGGTCGGTGTCCCACATCCGGTAGTCGTCATAGCCTCTCAGTCGCCAGAAGTCGAGGATGTGGACGCCCTGTCGATCCGCGATCTCGCGGAGCAGTTCGTTGTAGATGGCGCAGCGTCCTCGTGTGAGCCGGAACACCGGGGCCCATCCCGCGTCGTATGCGGTGAACACGACAACGTCCGCGCCGGTCGCCCGTAGACGGGCGATGGCCTGTTCGTAGCGTGCCATCATCGCGTCGAGGTCGAGTGAGCCGCGCATCAGATCGTTGCCACCCGCGTAGATGGTGATCAGATCGGGTGAGAGTGCCACGGCACGGTCGATCTGTTCGTCAATCACCTGATCGAGCAGCCGCCCTCGGATCGCGAGATTCGCGTAGCGCAGTGAGGGGTTGCCGAGCGCGAGCTGTTCCGCGACACGATCGGCCCATCCGCGCAGCCCGTTCGGGCGGGAGTGATCCGGGTCGCCGACCCCCTCTGTGAACGAATCACCAAGTGCCACATATGTGTTCCACGACACAGTGATCGACCTCCTGACTTTGCCTCATCACCCCGACGAGGCTACGACCTCCGCTGATCCGCTGTCACATCGCATCGGGGGCCTAATGTTCCTCCCATGCCGATACTGAACAAAGACATGACGTTGTGTATCTCGCTCGCCGCGCGTCCCTCCGACATCGGCACGCGGTTCCACAACTATCTCTACGACGAACTCGGTCTGAACTTCATCTACAAGGCATTCACCACGACGGACATCGAGGGCGCAATCCGCGGTGTTCGTGCGCTGGGTATCCGCGGGTGCTCGGTGTCGATGCCGTTCAAGGAGGCGGTGATCCCGCTCGTCGACCACATGGAACCGTCCGCGAAAGCGATCGAGTCCGTGAACACGATCGTCAACGACGACGGGCGACTGACGGCGTCGAACACCGACTACGAGGCGGTCGCCACACTCATCGCCGACGTCGATCCGGCGCTGCCGGTCGTGGTGCGCGGCTCGGGCGGCATGGCCAAAGCCGTGGTCGCCGCGTTTCGCGGAGCAGGCTTCGACGACCTCACCGTGTGGGCACGCAACGCGGAGGCCGGACAGTCACTGGCGAGCCGCTACGACTATCGCAGCATCGACACGGCGCCTGCCCCCGGCGCATCGATACTGGTCAATGTCACGCCGCTGGGAATGCGCGGTGCCGATGAGATGGTGCAGTCGTTTGACGCTGACGCGATCGACGCGGCAGAGGTCGTGTTCGACGTGGTCGCGCTGCCGGAACGGACGCCGTTGGTCGTCGCGGCAGAGTCGGCGGGAAAGCGACTCATCACCGGTGCACAGGTCATCGCGCTGCAGGCGGCGGCGCAGTTCGAGAAGTACACCGGAAGAGTCGTGACCGCCGATCAGGTGGCGCGAGCGTCGGAGTTCTCCCGCTCCGAGACGTGATCGTGACCGTCTGCGGCGGTCAACGGTAATACGCATGGGTCACACTGGCCTCTTAAGTCACATCTATCACAGATGTCACACGCAGGCTGTGCCCTGCTGATCGAGAGGACCGTCACCCATGCTCCGACACCGATCAGCCGCTTGCAGACTGCTCGTCGCCGGGATGGTCGCGGTCTCGACGAGTGCTCTGCTCGTTTCGGGTGGGGGACACGCGGCAGCAGCGCCGTGTGCTAACGCGGGCAACGGCTCACTGCCCGATCTCGGGAGTGCGTCCGGGTCGCTGGGCGGTACCGGTTCACTGGGCACAGGATCGCTCGGCACTGGATCGGCAGGGTCGTCGGGCTCATCGGGAACGCGGCCGGGCCTGGGAACCCAGGGGCCGCTACCCGTCTACCTCACTCCGCGCGCCCGCACGGTCGCATGGGTGACGGGTCCGCGCAGCATCAACCGCACCTTCAGTCGATACTCGATCAGCGGCACCGACTTGGGCATCTCGTGGGACAACGGGTCCGGACAGACGCTGATGGCATTTGGCGACACCTTCGGTGATTGCAATGCGCCAGGCCAACAGTGGCGACACAACACCCTGCTTCGAACGCGTGACACCACACTCGGCAACGGGGTGAGCGTTCCACCCGGGGTGCCGGGCGATGTCGAATCCGGCAGTCCCGTCGACGCCGGGCGCCCGACGTATGCCCGCGAGCTGATTCCCGCACTGGGATTCAGTCCGGTCGAGGTGACAACCATCCCGACCGCGGCGATCTCGTTGCCGTGGGGCTCGGGTCATCGGCAGTTCATCAACTTCATGTCGGTACGCTCCTGGGGTTCGGCGGGGCACTGGGTGACCAACTATTCGGGTATCGCCTACTCCGACGACAACGGTCAGACGTGGACGGCGCCCCAGAGCACCTTTCTCGTGAATTCTCCTGTGTCGGTGGCACTTCCGTTTGGCTTGCCGGCTGCTGACCCCAACAACGGCAAGTTCCAACAGAACGCCTACGTCCGCGGCCACGGTGCGCAGAGCGACTACGTCTATCAATTCGGCACTCCCAACGGGAGATTCGGTGCAGGCTTTCTCTCCCGGTTCGCTCCGCGCGACATCCTCGAGCGCGGGAAATACCAGTACTGGGCGGGTCGTCAGCTGGGTTGGGTGGACGACATCGCCCGCGTACCCGACGACGGATCGGCGATCGTGGTGCCGGCGCCCGTCACCGAACTATCTGTGGCGTGGAGTCCCTACCTGAACAAATACATGATGCTCGACGGGGACAACGGAATTCGCATCCGTACCGCAGACCGGCCGGAGGGCCCGTGGAGTGCGCCCACCTACCTCGTGGAGAAGGGGACCGTCGTCCTCTACGGCCCGATGATCCAACCGCAGTCGCCTGCGGTCGTCGGGTCGACGCCCGAACTGTTCTTCAACGCCTCACGGTGGAGCGACTACAACGTGATGCTGATCCGCGCCGATCTGAGCCGGATTCCGCACTAGCTCGCGAACGCGGACCAGCGCCCGGCGGGTCAGTCGAACAAGCGGCGGAACACGTTGGTCTCGGCGAGATCCATCAGTTCGTCGCCACGGCCGGACAGCACGGTTCGGATCGCATACAGGGTGAACCCCTTCGCCTGGGCCGCCGAGACCGTCGGCGGGATCGACAACTCCTGACGTGCGGTGACGACGTCGAGCAGTGCCGGTCCGTCGTGGGCGAGGAATTCGCGTACCGCGGAGTCGAGGTCGCCGGGGTTCTCGACACGGTCGCCCTTGATTCCGATCGCGCGCGCCAGCGCCGCAAAATCCGGATTCTCCAGGTCGGTGCCGAAGTTCACGAAACCCGCCGCCTTCATTTCCAGCTCGACGAAGTTGAGCGACGAGTTGTTGAACACCACGATCTTCACCGGGAGCGCGTTCTGCGTCAGCGTCAGCAATTCGCCGAGCAGCATCGCCAGACCGCCGTCGCCCGCCATCGCGATCACCTGGCGGCCGGGGAACGCGGCTTGGGCTCCGACCCCTTGGGACAGGGCATTGGCCATCGACCCGTGGGTGAACGAGCCGATCAGACGTCGTGACCCGTTCATCTGTAGGTAGCGTGCGGCCCAGACCACGGGCGACCCGACATCGGGGATGAAGACGGCGTCGTCGGTGGCGTGGTCGGAGAGCAGCTTCGCCAGATACTGAGGGTGGATCGGTGTCTTGCCGTCGTCGACGGCGAGATCGTTCAGCGACGCCCGCGCCTTGAGATAGTGCTCGCGCGATGAACGCAGATGATCCGAGCTGCGGTTGCGGTCGAGTAGCGGTAGCAGCGCGGGAATCGTGTCCGCAACAGAGCCCACCAGCCCGAGATCGACCGGTGTGCGGCGACCGATCTGTTCGCCCCGGATGTCGAGTTGGACGATCGTCGCCTTCGACGGAAAGAACTGTTGGTATGGAAAGTCGGTACCGAGCATGAGGAGCGTGTCGCATTTTTCAATCGCGCGGTAGCCCGAACTGAAGCCGAGCAGACCAGTCATCCCGACGTCGTACGGGTTGTCGTACTCGAGGAATTCCTTGCCGCGCAGTGCGTGCACGATGGGTGCCTGCAGTGCGCCCGCGAGTTCGACGACGGCGTCGTGGGCTCCCGCCACTCCGGCGCCACCGAGGATCGTGATCTTCTCCGCGGCGTTGAGCACGCCGGCAGTCTCGCGGAGCTGAGCATCGGTGGGGCGCACCACCTTCTCGATGGCCTTGATCGCGCCACCCGCCCGGCGCTCGTGCGCCTTGGCCAGGAAGATCTCGCCGGGTATGACGAGCACCGAGACACCCCGGCGTTCGACGGCGGTGCGGATGGCGATGTCGAGGAGCCGCGGGAGTTGCTCTGCGGTGCTGACCAGTTCGCAGTAATCGCTGCACTCGACGAAGAGTTGCTCGGGATGGGTCTCCTGGAAGTACCCGCTGCCGATCTCGGCCTCCGGGATATGAGCGGCGATTGCGAGTACGGGGACTCGACTGCGCTGGGCGTCGAACAATCCATTGATCAGATGGAGGTTGCCGGGTCCGCAACTTCCGACGCAGACCGCGAGTTCTCCGGTGAGCGTTGCCTCCGCCGACGCGGCGAAGGCCGCGCCCTCTTCGTGGCGGGCGTGCACCCATTCGATGCGCCCGTCTCGGCGAAGCGCATCGGTGAAGCCGTTGAGCGAGTCGCCGGGTATGCCATAGACCCGGTGCACACCTGACTGGTCGAGCGTTTCGATGATGTTGTCGGCGACGGTTCGAGCCATGGTGCACACTCCTTGTTCGGCACGCGCGTCCAACCTCACGCGCGTGGTACGGCGATGTGGGCGACGCCCGCCGCACGGAGCAGATCTGCAGTGTGCTCTACAGGCCGTGCGGCGGGGTCGGTGGAACTACTACCTACTGTGCGGTGTCGATCAGCGAGAATCGCAGGCCGGCGATGGCCGTGTCGTTCCACAGCGGCGAATCGATCTCGTCGGCTCGGACGGCGATCACTTCCCCGCCGCGGTCGAGCACGGTGACCACGATCGACGACATGACGTCGTATCCGTTGTCGTCATAGGTCAATTCGCCTGTCTCCGAGTCGATGTCGCCGGGGATGTCGCGAGTGAAATCGTAGACGAGTGTCGCCACGGCGCCGGCGGAGGCGGCCTTGCTGATCTCGGCGAGGTCGGTGGCGACCAGGCCGCGATTCACTCCGTCGGACAGACGCGCGACGACAGCATTGTTCTGCGCGGCGTTCAGCGCAGGCAGCTCGGCCCGGATCGCGGTGTCGATCTCGTCGGCGCGGAGCTCGTCGGGTGCGCCGGGCACCGGCACCACCGTGCGGTCGGTGTAGGCGGCCTGAAACATGTCGAGTAGCGGGTCGGTGGCGAAGAGGAACAGTGGGCGCTCTCCGCTGCGGTCGACCAGTGCGAGTTCGGCGCTGACCGCTTCGGCGACACGATTGGCGTACTGCTCGAGCAGAACCTTCTTGCCTTCGTCTCCGACGAGTCTGCGGACGTGACCGCGGTCGCGGATGGTGGCCCTATTGGTGGCGTCGGCCACATCTGTGCTGTGATCGCCCTGGAGCTCCAGCTCGGTGGCCACTGTCGTCGGCGTCGCCTGCCAGAGGTTCCAGCCGTGTGCCGACAGCGTCAACGCGAACGCACTCTGCGGCGTGGTCACCGCACGAACGATCTGCCCCAGGTCGAAGTGTCCGCCGGTCTGCATCTGGTTCTCGAGCCGATTGGGCAGGACGAACAACTGCAGTTGCTCGGGTGAGAGGAAGATGGCCACTGAACTCGACAGACGCGTCCATGCCTCGTCCGTGCGGACCTTCTCCCACTGATCGCGCAGCGCGGTCTCGGTCGCGTGCCGGATGCCCTCCTCGCGGAGCTCGCGGATTGCGCGATCGAACGCGCTCTTCGCAGTGAGGTAGCTGCCTTCGCGTGCATCCGGTGCAGGTGAGGTCTCGGCGTAGATCGTGATCGCGTTCTCTCGTCGCGTCCCGAGCTCGCGAAGATCGTCAAGCGTAGGCAGGTCATAGCGGGCCATTGTCATCCTCTCGTCGCCCCCCAGCGTTCCCCTGGTGACCATCCTATGCGTGTCATCGGTGCCCGCCACCGGATTGCCGGTGTACGCGATCCTCATCGAATGGTGCGGGGTCCCACCGCATCAGCGCCCAGTTCTTCTACGCGTGAACGTAATTCGCGGTCTGAGGTGACGACTGTGACAGCTCGGCCGGTGTCGGAAGACACCACGTCGACGATCGTGTCGTCACCGGACCCGGGGGCATCGACGACACGGATCCCTGGCCGCGGGCGCGCACCGCGGGCCGCGCCCTCGACGACAACGACGACGTCGAGGGGACCGGGTAGGTCAGCCAGCCCGGTCGTTGGCAAGTCCACGATCCTGTCGAGGAGGCGCTCGGTGGCGGCCCGGCGGTCACGCCACCATCCATCGGGAACGGATCCGACGACGTTGGCGGCATCGACCACCAGGAGGGGTCGATCATCGTCTGCACTCACGTGTCCATCGAATGGGCTCAAGTCACGCGCGTCAACCGCGCGTACCGTGTGACGGATGGGTTTCACCCGAGCCGAGTTGGCTGCGTGCAGCGACCGTCTGGTTCCCGACCTGCTCGGGCCGAACTGCAGGTTGCTGTTCGTCGGCATCAATCCGGGTTTGTGGAGTGCGGCGACCGGCGCCCACTTCGCCCGCCCGGGAAACCGATTCTGGCCGGCGCTCTATCGAGCAGGTATCACCGACCATCTCGTCGACGCGTCGTCGGGAATGAGTGATGCCGACCGGGAGTACCTGACCGGCCGCGGGATAGGCATCACCAATGTGGTCGCCAGGGCGACGGCGACTGCCGCGGAACTGAGCGCCACCGAATTGGTGGTGGGCGGTCGACACCTCCGCGACCGCGTCGAACAGATCGGTCCCGATGTCGTGGCGGTCGCCGGGATCACGGCCTACCGCAGCGCATTCGGTGACCGTCGTGCGACGTCAGGTGAGCAACCCGAGCGCTGGGGCGAGACCAGGATCTGGGTGGTTCCCAATCCCAGTGGGCTCAACGCACACGAGACGATCGACAGCCTCGCCGCGGCCTATCGGGAGGTGGCGGTGGCGGCGGGTGTTCTTGCACCCTGAGATCTCGCACATCCTGAGGTCTCGCGCATTTGGTGTCGGGGCAGACGACTGTCCTCAGACGTCCGTCGACGAGAGTTCGCGTCGACGCACCGACAGCAGCTCGACCTCTGGACGCGCGGCGGCAAACCGCTCCACCGAGTCGAGAACCTCGACGACGTGCGCTCGATCGGGCGCCACGAGGCTCACTCCGATCGACGTCCGTCGGTGTGCGTCGAGGTGATCCACCTCGGCCACGGAGACCGCGAAACGTCGGCGACATTCGGCAACGATCGGTCGCACCAGCGACCGTTTCGATTTGAGAGAGTGCACGTCACCGAGCAGGAACTCGAATTCAGCGATACCGATCCACATCGCCGATCATGCTACGCACGACGTCGAGCGTGCGGAACTCAGTCATCATGGCCCATGAGTTCAGCGACGTGGTCGGGAACGTATTTCGACAACGACCGCGGTGGACGATGGTAATTGCCGCTCTCGATGGGCTTCTTCGGTAGCGACACCTGCGGACGAGGCACCTCGTGATAATCGATCGTCGAGAGAAAGTGCGACATCATGTTCAGTCGCGCATGTTTTTTGATGTCGGATTCGACGACGAACCAGGGACTCATCGCGGTATCGGTGTGCACCATCATCTCGTCCTTGGCGCGCGAGTAGTCCTCCCACCGATAGACGGACTCGAGATCCATCGGACTCAGCTTCCACTGCCGCACAGGGTCGTTCATGCGGGCCCGGAATCGTCGGAGTTGCTCCTCGTCGGACACCGAGAACCAGTACTTCCGCAGGAGGATGCCGTCGTCGATCAGCATCTGCTCGAAGATCGGCGTCTGCCTGAGGAAGCGCGTGTGCTCTTCCGGTGTGCAGAAACCCATCACCTTCTCGACTCCGGCACGGTTGTACCAGGAGCGATCGAACAGGACGATCTCGCCGGGTGCGGGCAGCTGTGCGACGTAGCGCTGGTAATACCACTGTCCGCGTTCGCGATCGTTCGGCGCGGGCAGCGCCGCCACGCGTGCGATCCGGGGGCTGAGATATTCGGTGATGCGTTTGATGGTGCCGCCTTTTCCTGCGGCGTCGCGCCCCTCGAAAATGACGACCACCCTGGCGCCCGTCTCGCGCACCCACTCCTGCAACTTCACCATCTCGGTCTGCAATCGGAAGAGCTCTGCTTCGTAGACGTCGGTGGGGATCTTCTTCGGCTTGTTCCCGCCCGACTTCGACTTCTTCGACATGTCGGAAGTTTAAGCTGCCGTAGCCGTGTGAGCGGGAGAGAACGCTCAACGGAGCCAATCGGTGATTGCGCTGCCGTGCACTCGTCCCCGTCCGCCGCTGCAGGGGCTGTAGTCGGCGCGTCAGGAACGCGCGGCCACGGCGTCGAGTTCGGACTGCAACTCGGCCACCGATGCGTCGATACGCGACCTCGAGAACTCGTTGATCTCCAGGCCTTCGACGATCTCCCAGCGTCCGCCGACCGCGCGCACCGGGAACGAACACACCAGCCCCTCGGGAACCCCGTAGACGCCCGGCGAGCTCACTGCTGCCGACGTCCAGTCATCTGCCGGTGTGCCGGCCACCCAGTCCCGTACGTGATCGATGGCTGCATTGGCCGCCGACGCCGCCGACGACGCTCCGCGCGCCTCAATGATCGCGGTGCCCCTCGCGGCAACCGTCGGAATGAAGTCGTCAACGAGCCATTCGGTGTCTTCGGCGACGCTTGCGCCACTACGATCGCCGACGCGGGCGTGGAAGATGTCGGGATACTGCGTCGCCGAGTGATTGCCCCAGATGCTCACTCTGCTGATGTCGCGCACGGGTGCGCCGGTGTGTGCTGCAAGTTGCGCGATCGCTCGGTTGTGATCGAGGCGCGTCAGCGCGGTGAATCGCTCGGCGGGTATGTCGGGCGCGTTCGCGGCGGCCACTGCCGCATTCGTATTCGCAGGATTGCCGACCACGATCACTCGGACGTCGTCGGCGGCGACATCGTTGATGACTGCGCCCTGCTCTGCGAAGATCGCCGAGTTCGCCGACAGTAGATCGGCACGTTCCATGCCCTTGGTGCGAGGCTTGGCGCCCACGAGGAGTCCGAAGTCGGAGCCGTCGAACGCGGCGCGTGCGTCGTCGAAGATGTCGATGGATGCGAGGAGTGGGAACGCGCCGTCCTGTAACTCCATTGCCGTGCCGTGTGCTGCCGAGATCGCCTGGGGGAGTTCGAGCAGGCGGAGCCGGATCGGCCGATCCGGGCCGAGCATGTCGCCTGCCGCGATGCGGAACACCGCGGCGTACCCGATGCTGCCTGCGGCGCCGGTCACGGTGACAACCACGGGGGCGGTGTCTGTCATCTTCGAGTTCCTGTCTGGTTGTCGGGCGCGTCGAGTTGCGGTGGACGTCGTCTCGATGACGGTGGCCGGACGGTGCACCCTGCTGGTCAGCGATGGCGCGTGAGCGTCAGCTCCCCGCCGCGCTCTGCGTGAGAACGACGGTCGTCGAACTGTGCGTGAGCGTCAACGTCTCCCCGGAGAGTTTCCACGTCACCGAGCCGGAGAGGAAGTCGCTGAGCCAGGTGTCGGCGCCGTCACGCGGGGGAGGACACGCCATCATCGTGGTCGCCAGCTTCTCGGTGGTGAAGGTGTCCTCGACGAAGGTCGCCGCACCGTTGTGCCGATTGCAGCCCGCAGTCGCCGAGATTCGTCCTGCTTCGGGGAACGCGACCTGCAATGGACCACCCCCGGGGATCTGGGTACCCGTGACAGAGGTCGACGAGTAGTTCTTGCCCACGAGCACACCTGGATCGGCCTGCCGTGATGACGAATCGGAGCTGCCACCACAGGCGGCGAGCACGAGTGCACACGCGACCCCGGTCGACGCGACGACCGACCGAACCGTCGGACGAGAGACCGCCCGACCTTGCCGACCCACCGGACCTCGGATGCTCACCCGATTCACGGTAGTCGAACGCGTCGGGCGGATGTGTCGTAATCGGGACGCACCGGGCCGCGTACCGTGGTTGTCGATCCGAGCCGTGACGTCGGGGTTCGGCTGAAACGACCAGGTAGGAGAATCGTTCGGTGGGAAAGCTGACGAACAGCATGTGGCGGCTGCTGGGAGCACAGTCCTCACGTAACCAGTCCAAGTCACTCGGAATCATCAAAGAGGCCGACGGCTACACCGAGTGGGCCGCGGCGCTCGACACCGAGCATTTCCGCGACGAGGCCGAGAAGCTCGAGATCGGGGCCGACGAGAAGGACAGGGCGAAGTTCCTCGCACTGGTCCGCGAGGCCGCCGACCGCACGCTCGGCCTGAGGCCGTTCGACGTCCAACTACAGGGTGCACTTCGACTTCTCGAAGGTGACGTCATCGAGATGGGGACCGGTGAGGGCAAGACCCTCGCGGGGGCCATCGCGGCGATCGGATACGTCCTCGACGGGCATCAGGTGCACGTGATCTCGGTGAACGACTACCTCGCCACCCGCGACGCGGAGTGGATGAAGCCTCTGTTCGATTCATTCGGGATCGTCGCGGGCGCCGTCTCGGAGAACTCGACCCGCGAGGAACGCAAGAGGGCCTACTCCGGCGACATCACGTACGGATCGGTGAACGAAATCGGATTCGACGTCCTGCGCGACCAACTCGCACAGTCGCAGGACGAGCTGGTCTCGCCGCGGCCCGACGTCGCGATCATCGACGAAGCCGACTCGGTGCTCGTCGACGAAGCCCTCATTCCTCTCGTCCTCGCCGGATCCACCGAGACCGAGGTGCCCGATCGGGCGATCCACGAGGTGGTCGCGCGCCTGAAGAACAAGCATTACGACATCGACGCCGAGGGCCGTAACGTCACGCTCACCGACGAGGGCGCGTCTTTCGTCGAGGAGGAACTCGGCGGAATCAACCTCTACGACGAGGAGCACGTCGGCACCACCCTCGTGCATGTGAACATCGCCATGCACGCGCACTACCTGCTCGAGCGGGACGTCCACTACATCGTCCGGGACGGCGGTGTACACCTCATCAACGCGTCGAGGGGGCGGGTTGCGCAGTTGCAGCGGTGGCCTGACGGTGTGCAGGCTGCAGTCGAGATCAAAGAAGGTCTCGCACAGACGGATTCGGGTGAGGTCATCGACACGTTGACCGTGCAGGCGCTGATCGGTCGATACCCAAGGGTCTGTGGCATGACCGGAACCGCGCTCGCCGCGGGCGAGCAGTTCCGCCAGTTCTACGAGCTGCGAGTCTCGCAGATCCCACCGAACACGCCCAACATCCGTACCGATCTACCCGACCGCGTGTACGACACCAAAGCCAACAAGGTCGAGGGAATCGTCAACTACGTCAAAGAGATCCACGAGACGGGTCAGCCCGTCCTGATCGGCACGCACGACGTCGCCGAGTCCGAGGAGCTTGCCTATTTCCTCGACAAGGCGGGAGTTCCGAGCGTGGTACTCAACGCCAAGAACGACATCGAAGAGGCCAAGATCATCGCAGAGGCGGGCGTGAAGGGCGCCGTCACAGTCTCGACACAGATGGCAGGTCGTGGTACCGACATCCGGCTCGGCGGTTCCGACGACGATCCCGCCGCACGCGACGAGGTCGTCGAACTCGGTGGCCTGTGCGTTGTCGGCACCGGTCGCCACGACACCGAACGACTCGACAATCAGCTGCGCGGGCGCGCCGGTCGACAGGGCGACCCCGGCTCGGCTGTGTTCTTCAGCAGTCTCGAGGACCCCGTCGTTACCAAGAACCTGGCGTTCAAGCGCGATCCGGTGTCACAGGAGTCCGACGGGTCAATGGGTCAGAAGGGCATCGATCTGATCGAACAGGCACAGCGGGTGGCCGAGGGCGTGATGCTCGAACTCCACGCCAACACCTGGCGCTACAACAAGCTGGTCAATCAGCAGCGCGAGATCGTCGTCGCGCGTCGGATGAAGCTGCTCACCACCGAGATCGCGCTCGATGAACTCGCCGAGCTCGAACCCGAGAGATACGCGAAGTTGACCGGGGCCGAGGCCCCGTCGAAGGTTCATGTCGACGAGTCGGAATCCGCCGACACCGCCGACACGGCAGAGGGATCGGCCGGAGATCCGGCCGAGGAGACACAGGCGCCGACCCCTCCTGCAGAGCCGGTCGACCGTGAGGTTCTCGTACAGGCGGCGCGCGAGATCATGCTCTATCACCTCGACCGCGCCTGGGCTGATCATCTCGCATTCGTCTCCGACGTCCGGGCGAGCATCCATCTGCGGGCGATCGGCAAGGAGAGTCCGCTCGACGAGTTCCATCGCCTGATCCTGGCCGAGTTCGGGGAGCTGCCCAATGAGGCGGTGGAGAATGCGCGCGCGACCTTCCGTGACGTCGCAATCACGGCCGACGGCGTCGACCTCGGCTCGGCCGACCTCCACCGGTCGACGACCACGTGGACATACATGGTGCACGACAACCTGTTCGCGTCGGGCGGGGCCAAGACTCTGCAGGGCGTCATCGGCATCTTCCGCTGACGTGGACGACCACACCGATCAAGCGACCTCGTCGACGTCGACCGGATCGTCGTCGGGGTCGCGTATCGTCACGGTGCCGAACGCGCTGAGCGTGCTACGCCTCGCGCTGATACCGCTGTTCCTGTGGCTGCTGCTCGACGTCAAGGCCGACGGTTGGGCGTTCTGGGTCCTCATGGTGTCAGGCTTCACCGACTGGGCCGACGGCAAGCTGGCCCGTCTCCTCGATCAATCGTCGCGACTCGGTGAACTCCTCGACCCGCTGGCCGACAGGCTCTACATCGTGATCATCCCGGTTGCGTTCGCAATCAGGGGGATCATCCCGTGGTGGATCATCGCCGTCATCGTCGCGCGAGACGTACTGCTGTTCGCGTCGGGTCCGCTGCTGCGCAGCAGGGGTCTCTTTGCCCTCCCGGTGCTCTACATCGGCAAGGCGGCGACCTTCGCGCTGATGAGTGCCTTCCCCTGGTTGCTTGCAGGACAATTGGATTCGGTGATCGGCACGATCTGTTACCCGATCGGGTGGGCGTTCCTCATCTGGGGAGTCGCACTGTATGTGTGGTCGTTCCTGCTGTATTGGGCGCAGACGATCGCAGTGGTCACGCGGATGCCGCGTGCTGGCGTGCCGATGGGCAAGGACATGGCCTAAAGTCTCGGGGGACTAGAAAGGGGTCGACGTGACCGATACCAATGTACCGGCCGAGCTGAGCTACACGCCCGAACACGAGTGGGTACGCAAGGTCGGGCCGACCACGGTCCGAGTAGGGATCACCGACTACGCGCAGGGGCAGTTGGGCGACGTCGTCTTCGTTCAGCTCCCCGAGATCGACAGCGAGGTCGAGGTGGGCGAGTCGTTCGCCGAGGTCGAATCGACCAAGAGCGTCTCCGACATCTTCGGTC
This sequence comes from Gordonia aichiensis NBRC 108223, assembly GCF_000332975.1. Lineage (GTDB taxonomy): Bacteria > Actinomycetota > Actinomycetes > Mycobacteriales > Mycobacteriaceae > Gordonia > Gordonia aichiensis. The sequence goes on from NZ_BANR01000018.1 coordinate 47,631, forward strand.
CGCTCAACGGTTCCATCTCGAAGGTCAACGACGAGCTCGACTCGTCGCCCGACCTGGTCAACTCGGAGCCGTACGATTCCGGGTGGCTCGTCGAGATCAGCCTCGACGACGCCTCGGCGCTCGATGCGCAACTGGGCGACATGCTCGATGCGGATGGCTACCGGGCCGTGATCGAAGGCTGACCATTCCGCCGGCGCGGGAAAGTATGATCGTCGTTGTCCTGCCGAGTCGCACGTCGCTGCGTTCGGTACAGGCGGTACGGTTTAGCCAACGGAAACCGACGTCGCATCGGCGATGCCGGATGACCAGGTGCAAACCTCGCAGCGCGTGAGCGTGGACGCCGACGGTGGGTGCACTCAAGGTGACGAACGGATGAGGACGAAGGAGAAGCGGTGAGCGATAACGACAATGGCTACGAGGCGCCGGTGGAGACCACATCGGTGTTCCGCGAAGAGTTCATCAACGAACTCGACGCGGGCACGGCGACCTCGAGCGAGCCGACCGACACGGGGGTCGAGCGGCTGTCGCCCGGTACCGCACTGCTCGTCGTGAAGCGTGGTCCCAACGCCGGGTCGCGTTTCCTGCTCGACCAGCCGACCACCTCGGCGGGCAGGCACCCCGACAGCGACATTTTTCTCGATGATGTCACCGTGAGCCGTCGGCACGCCGAATTCCGCCTGGGCGACAACGAATTCCAGGTGGTCGATGTCGGCAGCCTCAACGGCACGTACGTCAATCGCGAGCCGGTCGACAGCGCGACACTCAGCAATGGCGACGAGGTCCAGATCGGAAAGTTCCGCCTGGTCTTCCTGAGCGGTCCTCGCGACGGTTCCGGCGCCTGACACCGTGCCGGCCTCGACTGCGGATGCGCGCGGCGGAGGATCGATGTCCATCGGGTCGGTCCTTGCGCTGTTGCGCGAGGACTTTCCCGACGTGACGATCTCGAAGATCCGCTTCCTCGAAGCCGAGGGACTCGTCACACCCGAACGCGCACCGTCGGGCTACCGGCGATTCAGCCAGTCCGACTGCGAGCGCCTGCGTTTCGTGCTCACAGCACAACGTGACCGCTATCTGCCGCTCAAGGTCATCAAAGAGCAACTCGACGCCATCGATAACGGCGACGGTGGCTTCGGGGCGGGCGGAACCCCGGTGCTGTCGGCGGCGCGCAGCGTCGTCGCACCTGCCACCGATTTCTCCGCGCGGGGTGGTCGGGTGTCGCGCGATGCGCTCATCGAACGAACCGGGGTTGATTCGGCGTTCGTGACCGAACTCCAGCGCAATGGCCTGCTCACGTCGGGACCTGCCGGATTCTTCGACGAGGATGCGGTGCGCCTCGTCGAGGCCGCCGCAGCTCTCGCGAACTATGGCGTGGAGACCCGACATCTCCGCGCCTTCAAGGTGTCTGCCGACCGCGAGGCGGGACTGGTCGCGCAGATCGCCAATCCGATCGCCAAGGGCAAGGGCACCGGTGCGCGCGACCGTGCCGAGGAACTCATCCGCGAGATCGCGGCACTCTCGGTGACGTTGCACACGCAGCTGGTCAAGCAGGCCGTACGCGGTGTGCTCGACTGAGCCGCTACTCGGCTGAATCCACCGCCCGGCATTCAGGGCCACGTCGCTGTTCCCGGCCACGCAGCGTTCTGTGTCTCGCCACGACGCCGTCCACGGGCCAGTCGGTGTAGCGTCGAGAGCAATCATTGACGGCTCGGGAGGTGCGAGATGAGCGAGATGCGTGTGGTGGGCATTCGGGTCGAGCCGCCGCAGAGTCAACCGGTTCTGCTGCTGCGGGAGGTCGACGGTGAGCGCTACCTGCCGATCTGGATCGGACAGAGCGAAGCGGCGTCGATTGCGTTGCGACAAAAGGGTATCGAACCGCCGCGGCCGCTCACCCACGATCTGATCGTGAACCTGATCGAGGAGTTCGGACAGACACTCGTCGAGGTTCGCATCGTCGACATGCAAGAGGGCACCTTCTACGCCGAGATGGTCTTCGCGAACGATGTCCGGGTCTCGGCCAGACCGTCCGATTCGATCGCGGTCGCGATGCGGGCAGAGGTGCCGATCATCGCCGATGAGGAAGTTCTCGCCGAGGCGGGTCTGCTGATCCCCGACGAAGACTCCGACGACGGGCCTGATGAGAAAGAGGACGAGGTGGAGAAGTTCCGCGAGTTCCTCGACAACGTGTCGCCCGACGACTTCAAGGCGAGCGGCGGAGCCTGACATCACAGGGCTCGGCTGCCCCGCCGTAGCGACACGTCACGGTTGCGTCTCCCGGAGATCACCGTTCATCTCGATCTCAAGTTGAGGTTGAGCCTTAGGGCGCGTCGCATTGATTCGGCGTATGGCCGCGACATACCGTCACGCAGGTGATCATCGGGGACACCCCCGGTGTTGAAGAGCAGATCGGGTTCGGCGGCGTATCGTGGACGCAGGTCCGCACCGGTCCGATCCGAGCGTGGCGAGGGAGTCTGCAGTGGGCGATGTGCCGTTCGACGGTGGAGATGGTCAGCCGTCAGACAGCGAGACGACGTCGGATGAGCATGTCGACGCACGGGCCGAGCAGTCGACAGCCGGGTACCCGCCGCGTCGCGGGTCGACGCAGGGCAGTCTCGACGACATCGCGCCGGGACTCTTCCCCAACGACACCGTTCCCGACGAACTCGTGGGCTATCGCGTGCCGAGTGCGTGCCAGATTGCCGGGATCACCTACCGGCAACTCGATTACTGGGCCAGGACATCGCTGGTAGTACCGTCGATTCGCGGTGCGGCGGGATCGGGGAGTCAGCGGCTCTACTCCTTCAAGGACATCCTGGTCCTCAAGATCGTCAAGCGTCTTCTCGACACCGGGATCTCGCTGCAGAACATCCGCGTGGCGGTCGATCACCTCCGCCAGCGTGGCGTTGAAGACCTCGCGGGAATCACCCTGTTCTCGGACGGCACCACCGTGTACGAATGCACCTCGGCCGAAGAGGTCGTCGACCTGCTCCAGGGCGGACAGGGCGTGTTCGGAATCGCCGTGAACGGCGCGATGCGTGAGTTGACCGGAGCCATCGCCGACTTCCCCGGAGAACGCGCGGACGGCGGCATCACAGAATCGGCCCCTGAGGACTCCTCGTCAAACTCTCAGGCACCCGGACCGTGCTGTCGACGGCGTCTCTGGAAAGTGACGACGGCCGAGCCGTCTCCGCCCACGGTGAAAGGTCGTCGTGTCGCCGCCGACACGATGACTGAATCTCTCAGGCGCCGCCCCGCGGCATGACAGAGGGGGAGGGCCGACCCGCCGGTGACCACGCCGGTGCGCGCGAGAGGTTCACCCCATGACATCAGCCGATGCGTCGATTCCCGAGATCTCCGGCACCGAACTCACGTCCGCGGCCTTCGTCGACCGCCATGTCGGGCCAGATGGTGAGGAGACCGCCAGGATCCTCTCGTTCCTCGGCGTCGAGTCGCTCGACGACCTGGCACAGCACGTCGTGCCGTCGCTGATCCTCGACGATCTGTCCGACAACGGATTGTCGGCACTCGACGACCCGCTGACCGAACAGGAGGCGCTCGAGCGCTTGTCGGCGTTGGCGTCGAACAACACCGTGAACCGGTCGATGATCGGCCTGGGCTACTACGACACGATCACCCCGGGCGTGATTCTGCGCAACGTCGTGGAGAATCCGGCCTGGTACACCGCCTACACCCCGTACCAGCCGGAAATCAGCCAGGGCAGGCTCGAGGCTCTGTTGAACTTCCAGACGATGGTCTCCGACCTCACGGCGATGGAGGTGGCGAACGCGTCGATGCTCGACGAGGCGACCGCGGCCGCCGAGGCGATGACACTGATGCGGCGCGGCGGAAAGTCGAAGTCGAACCGCCTCGTCGTCGACGCCGACCTCTTCCCGCAGACCCGAGCGGTGATCGATACTCGAGCCTTCCCACTCGGGATCGAGGTCGTCGAGGCGACGCTGCATCCGGACCTTCCGAATTGCGGACTTCCGGACGACGACTACTTCGGCGTCGTCGTCCAGACCCCGGGAGCATCGGGCCGCATTCTCGACGTTGCTCCGATCGTCGACGTCGCGCACGAGGGGGGTGCACTCGTGGCGGTCGGAGCAGACCTGCTCGCGTTGACCCTCGTCACCCCGCCCGGCGAACAGGGTGCAGATGTGTGTTTCGGAACGACCCAACGATTCGGCGTACCGATGGGCTTCGGCGGGCCCCACGCAGGCTATCTGTCCGTGCACTCCAAGCATTCGCGCCAACTCCCCGGTCGACTGGTCGGTGTCTCCAAGGACGCCGACGGCAACCTCGCCTACCGGCTGGCTTTGCAGACGCGCGAGCAGCACATCCGACGGGAGAAGGCCACCAGCAACATCTGCACCGCGCAGGTTCTGCTCGCGATCGTCGCCGCGATGTATGCCGGCTATCACGGGCCGGCCGGGCTGCGCGCCATCGCGCGACGTGTGCACGCACATGCGGTAACACTCGCCAACAGCCTGACCGCAGCAGGATTCGGTGTGGCGCACGCACACTTCTTCGACACGATCGCGGTCCGGGCACCGGGGCGGGCGGAGATCATCGTGGCAGACGCACATCGAGCAGGAGTGAACCTGCGCTGCGTGGACGCCGACACGGTGTCCATCGCGTGCGATGAGACCACCACGGCGGCAGACATCGAAGCTGTGCTGACGGCATTCGAGGTCGCAGGTGTCGAGCCACGCGAGTTCGCGCAACCGATCGAGAACCGGACGAGTGAGTACCTGACACATCCCGCGTTCAACCGTTTCCGCAGCGAGACGTCCATGCTGCGGTACCTGCGTGCACTGTCGGACAAGGACATCGCACTCGACCGCAGCATGATCCCGCTCGGATCGTGCACGATGAAGCTCAACGCGACCACCGAGATGGAGCCGATCACCTGGCCCGAGTTCACCCGGCTGCATCCGTTCGCGCCGGAGAGCGACGGAGCGGGTATCCGCGAACTGATCGCGGACCTCGAACAGTGGTTGGTGACGATCACCGGTTACGACCGGGTCAGCGTGCAACCGAACGCCGGCTCTCAGGGCGAGTTCGCAGGACTTCTCGCCATCCGTCAGTACCACCTCAGCCGTGACGAGGCCGACCGCGACATCTGCCTGATCCCCTCGAGTGCACACGGCACCAACGCGGCGTCGGCGGTGATGGCAGGCATGCGTGTCGTGGTGGTGGCATGCCGCGAGAACGGTGACGTCGACGTCGACGACCTCCGCGACAAGATCGACGCACACGGCGAATCCCTCGCGGCGATCATGATCACCTACCCGTCGACGCACGGAGTGTTCGAGCACGATATCCGCGACATCTGCGCCGCTGTCCACGATGCGGGCGGTCAGGTGTACATCGACGGCGCAAACCTGAACGCGCTCGTCGGCGTCGCACGTCCGGGCCGCTTCGGTGGCGACGTCAGCCATCTCAACCTGCACAAGACCTTCTGTATCCCGCATGGCGGCGGTGGTCCCGGCGTGGGGCCGATCGCGGTTCGTTCGCATCTCGCCCAATTCCTCCCCGGACATCCGCTCGCGGACGAATTGCCCGGAGCGGCAACGATTTCGGCTGCACCGTATGGCTCGGCGTCGATTCTCCCGATCACCTACGCCTACATCGCGATGATGGGCGCCCAGGGGCTGCGACGTGCGACGCTGACGGCGATCGCCTCGGCGAACTACATCGCCCGACGTCTCGGCGATCACTACCCCGTGCTCTATACAGGCGACGGCGGCTGGGTCGCTCACGAGTGCATCCTGGATCTCCGCGGCCTGACGAAGGAGACCGGAGTGACCGTCGACGATGTCGCAAAGCGATTGGCCGACTACGGTTTCCATGCGCCGACGATGAGTTTTCCGGTGGCGGGCACCCTGATGGTGGAGCCGACCGAGAGTGAGAACCTCGACGAGATCGACGCCTTTTGCGATGCGATGATCGCGATCCGCGCCGAGATCGACAAAGTAGGGGACGGGACCTGGACCGTCGACGACAACCCGCTACGCGGGGCACCCCACACCGCGGAGTGCCTTGTCGGAGAATGGGATCGCGCATACTCACGCGAGGAGGCCGTCTATCCTCTTGGTCTGCCGTCCGCCGGAGCGCGAGCCAAGGTCTTTCCCGCCGTACGCCGCATCGACGGCACCTACGGTGACCGCAACCTTGTCTGCTCGTGTCCGCCGATCGAAGCATTCGCGCACTGACCCGCTCGTCGCCCTGAGTCGCCGACACCCTGATCGAGACGGGGTGTCGGCGAATGTGAGTCAGCTCGCGGGGCCGAAGTCGCGGCCGTAGACGAGCTTGTTGATCGTCACGATGGCCGAGCTCTCGGGCTGTGGCATCGGCTCTTTGGTGATCGGGAAGTCGACGGTCTTCGTCGCGGGCGGCAGCGGTGCATTGCCGCGGAACCCTTGTGACGTCAACAACGACAGGTGCTTCGGGTCCTGGGCGAAGGTGAAGAACTCGGCCACCGCGGCACTGGCAACAGGTGAGATCTGGTCACCGGACAGACGAATGACCGGATAGTCGGCGAGCGGGGTGGGTCCGGTCGGCACGATCTCGGCGAGTCGGGCCGTCGTATCTTCCCGGGTGAGTGTGTAGAGCTGCTGTTCGGTGATCGGAACCGCATGAATGGGTGAGGTTCGCGCGTCACCCGCGTCGCGCATCACAGTGGCTGCACCTGTGGGGGTGCCATCGGGTGATTGCGGGGCGCCGTCGAGCATCGCCGAGACACTCGAGGAGACCCGGGACGACGAGGCGTCCTCTCTGGTCAGGGCAGAGCTGGTACGCATGACGCGCATGGCGACCGCCTGGGCCGCGAGCGACGAGGCGTCGGACTGTGCACCGAGTGGCATGGCCATCCGCAGCGAACCCCAACCCGAGATGTCGAAGTCGCGCAGACTGTCGTCGCGCTGCTGCAGCGTCGGGACCTGCGCCCAGTCGAGCTTGCCGTCCAGCGTTTTGCCGAGTTCGGTAGACGTCGCGAGAACGACCGGCGAGGTCACCAGTGACGACGGCGTCCCCTCGAGCGACGACGGCTTCGCCTGCGCCAACTCGGCGGCCCACACGGAGGACTGCGGAATCCACGCGGCGGGGAATGCCCCCATGGAGCCGGTGTCCCAGCGTCCGGTCAACCCGTCGAGGGTGGTCTTGGCGTCACCCGCACGCACCGCGATGGTGATGCAGTGGTCGCGGACGACGGGCTTGCTCGCCGCGTACTCGCGGGCGATCGCCATCAGCGCCGGGGCCACGTCGGCGTCGGCGACGACGTCGACGGTCGCCGGGCCCTCGATGCACGACGCGGCGGCGTTGTCGGCCTGTCTGTCGAGATGGTCACCGAGTTGCTGCCATGCCACGATCACCGCGGCGATCAGCACGATCGCGAGCAGCACAAAGACCAGCCCGCGGCTGACCCCTCGCTGTCTGATCCCGTTTCCGCCACCGGTCACCCGATGATGCGCCACTACTGCCTCCGTTGTCGCGTGCGAGGTCCCGGACAGACCGAACGCCTGTCCGGGACCTCACGCGTGCTCACGCCTTGGCCGCAGCAGCCTTGTACTCGCGGCGCTTGCGATGCAGGATCGGCTCGGTGTAGCCGCTCGGCTGCTTCGCACCCTCGAGGATAAGTTCCTTCGCGGCCTGGAATGCGATATTCGTGTCGAAATCCGGAGCCATCGGCGAGTAGTCGGGGTCGTCGGCGTTCTGCCTGTCGACCACCGGCGCCATCCGCTCGAGCGCGGCGACGACGTCGTCGGCGCTCACGATCCCGTGGTGAATCCAGTTGGCGAGGAGCTGGCTGGAGATACGCAGGGTTGCGCGATCCTCCATGAGCGCGACGTCGTGGATGTCGGGCACCTTCGAACAACCGACGCCGTGATCGATCCAGCGCACCACGTAGCCCAGGATGGACTGGCAGTTGTTGTCGAGTTCTTCCTTCTTCTCCGCATCGGACCAGTCGGTCTTGGGTGCGAGCGGGATGGTCAGGATGTCGTCGACCGACGCCGGGTCGCGCTTGGCGATCTCGTCCTGGCGCTCGAACACGTCGACGAGGTGGTAGTGCATCGCGTGCAGCGTCGCGCCGGTGGGCGAGGGCACCCATGCGGTGCTCGCACCGGCCTGCGGCTGGGCGATCTTCTGCTCCACCATGTCGCGCATGAGATCGGTCATGGCCCACATGCCCTTACCGATCTGGGCCTTGTGCTGCAGACCGGCATGCAGCCCGATATCGACGTTGGAATCCTCGTAGGCGAGCATCCAGGTGGCCTTTTTCATCTCACCCTTGCGGATCATCGCGCCCGCCTCCATGGAGGTGTGGATCTCGTCGCCGGTGCGGTCGAGGAAGCCGGTGTTGATGAACACCACGCGATCCTGCGCGGCCTTGATCGAGGCCTTGAGGTTGACCGACGTGCGGCGCTCCTCGTCCATGATGCCGACCTTGAGGGTGTTCTCGGGCAGGCCGAGGACCTGCTCGACGCGCTCGAACAACTCGACGGTGAACGCCACCTCGTCGGGTCCATGCATCTTGGGCTTGACGATGTAGATCGATCCGGTACGCGAGTTCTGCAGACCGTCCTGGTTGAGGCCGTGGATGCCTGCGAGTGAGGTGAACAACGCGTCGAGGATGCCCTCGGGAACCTCGTTGCCGTCGGCGTCGAGAACTGCGGGGTTGGTCATCAGATGGCCGACATTGCGCACGAACAGCAGCGATCGACCGTGCAGATCGAAGCCGGTGCCGTCAGGCGCGGTGTAGGTGCGGTTGGGGTTGAGCACGCGGGTGAAGGTCTTTCCGCCCTTGCTGACCTCTTCGGACAGGTCGCCCTTGTTGAGCCCGAGCCAGTTGCGGTAACCGAGGACCTTGTCGTCGGCGTCGACAGCCGCCACCGAATCCTCGAAGTCCATGATCGTGGTGATCGCGGACTCCATCACGACATCCTTGATGCCTGCCGGATCGGTTTGTCCGATCGGAGACGAGGGATCGATCTCGATGTCGAGATACAAACCGTTGTGGCGCAACAGGATCGAGGAGGGTGAGGCGGCGTCGCCGGTGTAGCCGGCGAACGCGGAGGGATCGGCGAGCGTCGATGTCGTGCCGTCGGCGAGCGTGACCTGCACAGCGCCGTCGACCACGGCGATCTTGGTGACGTCGGTGTAGCTGCACTGTTCGAGCGGAACAGCCTTGTCGAGGAAGCCCTTCGCGTACGCGATCACCTGGTCGCCGCGAACCTTGTTGTAGCCCTTACCCTTGTCGGCGCCGCCGTCCTCGCTGATGACATCGGTGCCGTAGAGGGCGTCGTAGAGTGAACCCCAACGGGCGTTGGACGCGTTGAGTGCGAAGCGTGCGTTGAGGATCGGGACGACGAGCTGCGGGCCCGCGGTCTCGGAGATCTCGCGGTCGACATTGGTCGTGCCGATCTGGAAGTCGGCGGGAACCTCGGCGAGGTAGCCGATGTCGGTGAGGAACTTCTTGTACTCACCGAACACAGCGGGATCGGTGAAGTCGACACCCTTGTGATCGCGGTGCCATGCGTCGATCTTGGTCTGGAGGTCGTCGCGCACGGCGAGCAGCTCCCGGTTCCGGGGCGCGAGATCGGTGATGACCGCCGCAGCGCCCTTCCAGAAGGCGTCCTTGTCGACACCGCTGCCCGGCAGCGCCTCGTTGTTGATGAAGTCGTAGAGCACGGTGGCGACCTGCAGGCCCTCCACATCGGTGCGGGCGGTGGAGTCTGGGGCGGGGGAATTCTGGTCCGACATAAGAGCCTTCCTTCTCCGGTGGCCCGGAAGCTGGTGTCGTCGGGATTCGGTGCCGAGATCCGCGCACGCCATCAGCCCTCATCGGGACAACAGGGGCGATCGTGAACTCGCTCTATGTTACTCGCGAGGTAAATCGCGTCGTCAGGAGGCGTCGAGGAGGGCGCCGAGGTAGGAACGAAGAGCGCGTCGTAGGTGCGCGCCGCGCTCGGCGATATCGGATTGCTCCCGGACGTACTCCGCACGCCCGGCGGGTGTCTCGATCCTGACGGGTGCGTAGCCGAGATCGCGCAGATCGTAGGGGCTCGCCCGCATGTCGAGTTCGCGGGCAGTGAGGGCGAGTCGGAACGCGTCGAAAGTGAGGTCAGCGGGAACCAGGGGCGTGAGACTGATACATGCCCGGTAGAGGTCCATGGTCGCGTGGAGACAGCCGGGTTGTTCGTTGTCGATCTGCGTCCGGCGCGACAGCGTCGATTCGTTGAGCGGCCGTGCCGGAGCCGTGAAGAAGCGAAATGCGTCGAAGTGGGTGCACCGCAGTGGCATCGATTCGACGACGGCGTCGGTAGCCGCGGAACCGAGTCGCAGGGGGACGTGATGGCGCGGGTTGTCGCTGCGGTAGACCATCGCCCACTCGTGCAGACCGAAGCACCCCAGCCGGGTAGGCCGCGACGCAGTCGCATCAAGGAGTGCGCAGGTCGCCAGCACTGCACCGCGACGTTTGACGACGAACTCGCGGTCGACCGTCACGCCACCCTGCGGAGTTCGGGCGTAGCCCCGCAGCGTCGACATCTTGTCGAGGAGGCGAGTGACCGTGGTGTTCGGTCGACCGCCCGACGCCAGCACGATCCCGTATCCGGGATGCCAACGTCGTATGTGCGAGGGACGCGCCGAGTAGTAGGTGAACAGGAAGTCGAGGACCGGGTGCTTCTCGCCGCGCGCGCGAGCGCGCAGATAGGGGCCGACGAGGTCCTCGACGCGGGCCGCGTGCTCATCGCGGCGCGCGAGCCAGACGTCGGGGGAGAGTTCGACCTCGGTGTCAGGACCTGCGCGCGGCATGGTCACACCCGGTGGGTTTCGTCGCGGACGGTGCCGACGAACTCCTCCACCAGGTCGGCGAGTGCCACGATGCCGACTGTGCGTCCCGAGTCGTCGACCACGGCACCGAGGTGCGAGCTTGTGCGGCGCAGCGTGCGCGTCGCGTCGTCGAGCGGCGTGTCGACGCCGATCACCGGAAGCGGGCGGATCTTGTCGACGCCGATGATCGTCTCCTGGCCGACGTTCTCGTCGAGGATGTCGTCGAGCACGTCCTTCAGATGGAGGTAGCCGGTGAACGTGCCGTCCAGCCCGCGCACCGGGAAGCGGGAGAAGCCGGTGTCACTGACGGCGCGTTCGACGGATCCCAGGGTGGGGCCGACCCCGCCGCTCACCGAATCGACTTCCACGTCGACGCTGCGCATCTTGTCGAGGGGGATCATCACCTCCGACACCGTGCGGGCGACCGACCGCAGCGCGCGGGTCAATCGCTCGTGCTCCTCGGCGTCGATCAGCCCCTCCTCGCGTGACTCGCCGAGCATCTGCGCGAGTTCGACCGGCGACACGGTCGAGTCGAGTTCGTCCTTCGGTTCGACGCGCAGCGCGCGAAGCGTGATGTTGGCCAGCCAGTTGTAGAACCCGATGAGCGGTCGGACCACCTTGATGAACGCGAGGTGGGCGGGGACGAGGAGCATCGCGGCCCGTTCCGGTCCCGCGAGTGCGATGTTCTTGGGCACCATCTCGCCGAGAAGGATGTGCAGCACCGCGACAAGGCCGAGTGCCACCGCGAACGAGATCGGATGCAGCAGCGAGTCGGGGACGTGCGCGACCTCGAGCGGCAGCTCCAGGATGTGCGCGACGGCCGGCTCGCCCACGCGGCCCAACAGGATCGAGCAGATCGTGATGCCCAACTGTGCGCCTGCCAGCATGAGCGAGAGGTGTTCGCTCGCACGGATCACCGTGCGCGCTTGCGACTTCCCGCTCTCGGCGAGAGCCTCGAGGCGGTCGCGTCGCGCCGAGATCAGGGAGAATTCCGCACCGACGAAGAACGCATTGCCCGCGAGCAGCACCACGGTGAGGACGACGGCCCAGGCATCGTTCATCGTGTGCTCCCCTGAGTCTCCGTCGGTTCGTCGTCGGAGTTGACCGGTGTCAGCCGGACGACGTCGACGCGTCGACCATCCATGGCGACCACGGTCGCGTTCCACGGGGTTTCATCGAACTCCTCGTCGGAGTCCTCCTCGTCGTCCTCGCGCAATGTCACGACCACGGGGAGGTCGACCGAGTCGTCGACCACCGGGATGCGGCCGAGTTCGTTCATGACCAACCCGCCGAGCGTGTCGTAGGGGCCGTCGGGTGCGCGATAGCCGGTGGCATCTGCGACCTCGTCGATGCGCAGCAGCCCCGACAGCAGGTATCCGTTGGCGTCGACCTGGACGTCGGCGCGCTCGTCGTCGTGCTCGTCGGTGACATCGCCGAGGATCTCCTCGATCAGATCCTCGGTGGTCACGATGCCCGCGGTGCCGCCGTACTCGTCGATGACCACACAGACCTCCATGCCGTCTGCGCGGATCTGCGCCATCAGCGCGTCGCCGTCGAGTGTGGTGGGAACAGTCGGAACCGAGCGGGCGATCGACGAGAGCGTGGTGGAGAGTTGCTCTTCGGGTGCGACCGTGAACGCCTGCTTGATGTGGACGACGCCGATCATGTCGTCGAGATCGCCGTCGCTGACGATCGGGAAGCGTGAGTGCCCGGTCCGCGATGTCGCCATGACGAGGTCGCGGATGGTGTCGTCCCGATCGAGGTACTCGACGGTGACCCGGGGAGTCATCAGATCCTCCGCGGTGAGTTCACCGAACTTCAGCGACCGATCGACGAGGATCGCCGTCTCCGGATCGATCGAACCCTGTTTGGCCGAGTTGCGCACCAGGGACCCGAACTCCGACGGTGATCGTGCCGATCTGAGTTCCTCGGCGGGTTCGATACCCAACCGGCGGACGATCCAGTTCGCGGCCCCGTTGAGACCCTTGATCACCCAGCGGAATGCGAGCGAGAAGTAGGCGAGCGGCGCTGCGGTGGCACGAGCCACCGCCATCGGGCGCGCGATGGCGATGTTCTTGGGCACCAACTCGCCAAGGACCATCGACAGCGACGTCGCGATGAGCAGCGCCAGGATCAGCGAGACGACCGAGGACACCGACTCGCTGACGCCCATCGCACGAAACGCGGGTTCGAGGATCAGTGCGAGCACCGGCTCCGCGATGTAACCGGTGATCAGCGTGGTGATCGTGATGCCGAGCTGGGCTCCGGAAAGCTGAAACGACAGGGTGCGGTGGGCGCGTTGAACGATGCGCGAACGGCGGTCGCCGCGCTGGGCGACCTCGGATTCGACGGCCGACCGCTCGAGCGCGGTGAGTGAGAACTCGGCTGCGACGAAGATCGCGGTGCCCAGGGTCAGCGCTATGAACCCGATCAGGCTGCCGATGATGATCAGTGCTTGCACGAGTCACCCCGGGGTCGAGTGAGTGTGGGCACGTCCGGTGCCTGTGGCACAGGCCATCCTCCATGATGCACCGAGTGGCCGGGGACAAACGCCGCGGAGTCGGTGCACTCCGCGGGCAACGCAGACCATTCTAAGTGCGACAACGGCGACGGCTCACCAACCGGTGGGCAGCGGCTTGCCCTCGGCGAAGCCCGCGGGCGACTGCACTCCGAGAACCACGCGCTCGCGGAGTTCGCCGAGCGAGCGCGCACCGGTGTAGGTCGCGGTGCTGCGCACCCCCGAGCAGATGTGGTCGATGAGGTCTTCGACGCTCGGACGCTCGGCGTCGAGCTTGATCCGGGAACTCGAGATGCCCTCCTCGAACAGGGCCTTGCGGGCCTGATCGAACGCGCTGTCTGCGGAGGTCCGCGCGGCAACGGCGCGTTTGGAGGCCATGCCGAAGCTCTCCTTGTACAGCGCTCCGGACGCATCGCGCTTGAGGTCGCCGGGCGACTCGAACGTCCCCGCAAACCACGAACCGATCATCACGTTCGACGCGCCTGCGGCAATGGCCAGTGCGACGTCGCGGGGGTGGCGCACACCCCCGTCAGCCCACACGTGCTTGCCCAGCTCTGCTGCAGTGGTGGAACATTCGGCGACAGCGGAGAACTGTGGGCGCCCCACGCCGGTCATCATCCTCGTGGTGCACATCGCGCCGGGCCCGACGCCGACCTTGACGATGTCGGCGCCTGCGTTGATCAGGTCGCGTGTGCCCGCTGCCGACACGACGTTGCCCGCGGCGAGCGGGACGCCGAGGTCGGCGGTGGCGACGGCGTCGAGGGCCGAGAGCATCTTGTCCTGGTGGCCGTGCGCTGTGTCGATGACCAACAGATCAGAACCGGCAGCCACCAGCGCCTTCGCCTTGCCGACGACGTCGCCGTTGATGCCGACTGCCGTCGCGATACGCAGCCTGTTCTCGTCGTCGACGGCCGGCCGGTAGATGCCGCTGCGCAGAGCGCCCGTACGGGTGACGACGCCAGCTAGACGGCCGTCGGCGTCGAGCATGATCGCAGCGTGCTGGTGCGCGGCGTCGAGGATCTCGAACACCTCGCGGACGTCGGTTCCCGAGGCCACCGACGCGAATCCGCGGTCGAGGACGTCCCCGAGGCGGGTGAAACGGTCGACGTCCGTGCAGGCAGCCTCGTCCACGGTGCCGACGGGGCGACCATCTGCGTCGACGACCACCACGATGCCGTGTGCACGCTTGGTGATGAGCGCGAGCGCGTCGCTGACGGAATCGTCGAGGCCCAGCGTCACCGGGGTGTCGGCGACGAGATCCCGCGACTTGACGAACGCGATACTCGACTCGACGGCCGGGATCGGCAGGTCTTGGGGCAGAACGACGAGGCCACCGCGGCGGGCGACGGTTTCGGCCATACGCTTGCCCGCGACGGCGGTCATGTTCGCGACGACGACCGGGATGGTTGTACCGGAGCCGTCCGACGACGCGAGATCGACGTCGAATCGGGAGATCACGTCACTGCGTGACGGAACGACGAAGACGTCGTCGTAGGTGAGGTCGTATGCGGGTGAGTGTCCCGAGAGAAAGCGCACGTACACACACTGTACCGGGCACGAGATCGCGGGCCGTCGCCAGTCGGCGCTGCGGTGCGAGTCGGACGATCGGACTCTTTCACCGCGTCCAAGGGTAGGCTAACTTTGCTGCGAGATGGCTGTGGGGTGACTGGGAACGGGGAGCGAGTGGGCGAGGTGGCGTCGACGCCCGATCGGATGCGTCTATCCGTGGTCATCCCGGTGTACCGGAGCGCTCGGTACATCGAGCCGTGTCTGCGATCGATCCTGGGTCAGCGCCGACCTCCTGATGAGATCGTTCTGGTCGACGACCATGGCGGCGACGGTTCGATAGGGCTTGCGACGCGCATCCTCACGTCGGCCGGGTTAGACCACCACGTCGTCGAGCTCGATCGCAATCACGGCGCAGGATTCGCGCGCAATGCCGGTGTACGCGCCGCGACCGGTGACGTCGTCTGGTTCTTCGACAGCGACGATCTCGCCGACCCCGCGTTCACCGTACGCATGCTCGCCGCACTGATCCGCGAACGCGCCGACTTCGCGTCGTGTCGCACGATGTTCGTCGATGAGAAAGGCGGGCCGCTCGGCGTTGCCGAACGGCGACGAGCGCGCCGTTCCGCGGTCAGTGGTGACGAGTTCGCCCGAATGCTCCTGCGGGGCAGGGTAAAGGCGTACCCGCCCGCGCGAGTGTTCCGCCGCGACATCCTCGGCGACGCGCCCTGGGACGAGCGCAGGGCATACGAGGACATGGCTGCAACCTTGCGGCTCGCTCTCCGGGCCGACCGCGTCGCCCTCGTCGATGACTCGCTGCTCTGGTATCGGCAGCACCCCGATTCGACGTCGCAGGTCACCTGTACACACACAGCCGACGTCTTCGCGATGGGCGACGAGGTCGCCCGACTGGTGCCCGAGCTCGTCGATCGGAATGCGTTCTGTACAGCGGGCCGGACCGCGGCACTCGCCCGTGCCTTCCGATATCGAGAGGTCCTCATACCCGCGGCGCACATGGCCATGCGCGCCGCGCACGCCGACTCCGGTGACGAAGACCTGCTCCGGTCGCTGATCGCCGAGTCGCGTCGACGGTCCTCACTCATCGACGTCGTCCCGCTGATCGCCGACGGTCAGCTGCGGTCGGCGGCATCTGCGGTCGGTATGGCGGCATCGCCGTCGACGTACGCGCGAGTGCTTCGCGTCCGGTGACTCATCGCAGGTCGCGTGAGATTTCCCAGAAGCGTTCGCGCGCAACGATGTTGTCGAGATCGAACTGTGTGTTCTGTGTCGGATAGCACTCGACGGCCGCGCGCTTGACCTCCATCGAACCGGTGGGCGGGTGCACGGGAGTCAACACGCATCCGCGCCAGCGAAGGGCGTCGCGACTGGCCATCTCGTCGCTGCGGCTGACGTTGCAGTAGGGAAGATCGGCGTACATCCACAACGTCACCGGCACGTGCGCCGCGAGAACCGCATTGCGTACGACCTTGTGGTCGGCATGCCGCACACCGAGCGGCCCGATGACCACCTGCGGCTGGTGCTTTTCCACGAGATCGGACACGGCGGCGGTCAACGCTGCGAGGTCGGCGCCACCGTACTGCTGATCGAGGAAGTCGAGATGCACCGACCGGGCGCCGAGAGTCGCGACAGCCTTCTCGTCTTCGGCCCGTCGGACGTCGACCGCTTCGGTCGACGACGCGAAGCCCGTCGACCGATCCCACTCGGTGTATTGCGGCGGATCGGGCCGACCGGCCAACATGGTCACGACGACGACGTCGTCCATTGCGGACAATGCGGCACCCGCGGAGTAGACCGCATCGTCGAGATGTGGAGAGATCACCAGCACCGTCGACGCGTTCTCGGTGCCGGTCCGATCCTCGACTGTTGCGTTGAGTCGGTCGTCACCCCCGACGTTCAATCGGTCGTCACCCCCGACGTTCAGTCGGTCTTCACCTCGGTGCGATCCTGGCCCCACAGTGTGTGGAAGGTACCTGGCTTGTCGATCCGCTTGTAGGTGTGAGCACCGAAGTAGTCGCGGAGGCCCTGTGTGAGTGCTGCCGGAAGCCGTTCGCTGCGCAGGCCGTCGTAGTAGGAGATCGACGACGCGAACGCGGGGACGGGCACGCCCATCAGAGTCGCCGTCGACACCACGCGGCGCCAGCTGTCGAGCGACGACTCCACCGCGTCGGTGAAGTACGGCGCGAGCAACAGGCTCGGCAGATCGGCATTGTCGGCGTAGGCGTCCCGAATCCTGTTGAGGAACTTGGCGCGGATGATGCACCCGCCGCGCCAGATCGTGGCGAGAGCGCCGCGGTCGACATTCCATCCGTATTCCTGGCTGCCGGCGCTGATTTCGTCGAATCCCTGTGCATAGGCGACCATCTTCGACGCGTAGAGCGCGCGGCGAATGTCCTCGATGAACTGCTTTTTGTCCTTCGGCGCCTCCGCGAGAGTTCCGGAGGCGAGTGAGGTCGCAGCGGAGCGCTGATCAGCGGCACTCGACAGTGCGCGGGCGAACACCGCCTCGGCGATACCGGTGACCGGAATGCCGAGGTCGAGCGCGGCCTTCACCGTCCAGCGGCCGGTGCCCTTCTGACCTGCCTGGTCGACGATCACGTCGACCAGCGGTTTTCCGGTTTCTGCGTCGACCTGTGCGAGCACCTGCGCGGTGATCTCGACGAGGTAGCTCTCGAGTTCGCCCTTGTTCCATTCGGCGAAGACGTCGGCGATCTCCGCAGGTGCCATGCCGAGGCCTCGGCGCATCAGGTCGTACGCCTCTCCGATGAGCTGCATGTCGGCGTACTCGATGCCGTTGTGCACCATCTTCACGAAGTGGCCGCTGCCGTCGGGCCCGATGTGGGTACAGCAGGGCTCGCCGTCGACATGCGCGGAGATCTTCTCGAGCATCGGGCCGACCGATTCGTAGGACACCGCCGGGCCGCCGGGCATGATCGACGGACCGTTCAGCGCGCCCTCCTCGCCGCCTGAGATGCCGGCGCCGATGAAGTTCAAGCCGCGTTCGGCCATCGCCGCCTCGCGACGAATCGTGTCGGTGAAGAGAGAGTTGCCGCCATCGATGATGATGTCGCCCTTCTCCATCACGTCGGCCAGCTCGGAGATGACGGCATCGGTGGGATCTCCCGCCTTGACCATGATCAGCACGCGGCGCGGTTTCTCGAGGGCGTCGACGAATTCCTGCATCGTCTCGGTGCGGATGAAGTCGCCCTCGCCGCCGTGCTCGTCGATGAGGGCGTCGGTCTTGGCGATGGAGCGGTTGTGGAGCGCCACGGTGTAGCCGTGGTGGGCGAAATTGCGGGCGATGTTGGAGCCCATGACTGCCAGGCCGGTGACTCCGATCTGGGCCTTCGACGACGCGGACGATGTGGCGGAGTTGGTCATGCCATCAGCCTATTGCCTCGACGGCATCCTGTGGTCCGTGGTGCCCGAAGTGTCGCATAACGTGCGGCCGATCCCAGATACCCGCGCGATCCGAGGAGGTCGGTGGCCGTGCGCAGAGTCTCACTGCGACGCGGGCGAGCCTGCTCAGCCTCAGTGCGAGGCGACGAGCCTGCTCAGCCTCAGTGCGAGGCGACGAGCCTGCTCAGCTCCGTGAGCCAGGGAATCGCGACCGCGAGCGTCGGCACGACGAGGATCGCGATCGCGCCGGAATAGGCAATGGTGACCAGCCAGATCGGCGCGCGGTCGTGGCGCAGCCGGTGCACGCGCGTCAGGGTTGTCGGTCCTCCTACGGCCATCGCGCCGCGTGGTGCGACGGCATCAGCGCACGCCACAAGCGCTCGTCCGAGGGTTGTGGGGGCGGTGGCGCGGACGGCCTGATCGTCGGCAAGTGCCTCCACGAGGAGTTCGACCGATCCGAGGGCCGATGAACTGCGCACGAAGCGGGGAAACGCCTCGTGAAGGGCGATGAAGGCTTCGAGAACGAGGTCGTGGCGTGCACGCAGGTGCGCGCGCTCGTGTGCGATGACGGCGACGAGTTCGTCGCGCGAGAGTCGGGACACCACGCCTTCGCTCAGAACGACACGTTGACGGATACCGGGCAGGCAATAGGCGAGGGGTTGTTCGACGTCGATCATGCGGATGTCGCGGCCGAACAGAGGATGGGTCTGATCCGAGCGGTCGCACCGATCGAGAATGTCGATGAGTTGCCGATGTTTTGCCCGGCGCGCGCGGGTGCGCACCCCGACCCGCACGACGGTGAACATCAACCGGGCGCCGATGATCAGGGTGAGAGCGAAAACGCCGACATAGCCGATCCACAGCGGCAGGCCCACACGTTCGATCTCACGGAGAGGGTGCGTCGTCGGCGCCCCGTCTGGCCCGGGGGAGAGCAGGTTGGCTGCAATGGCCAACCCGCAGCTGAATGCGGACAGGACAGCGGCGAGTGCAATGGCCTGCCACAGGGTCATCGCCGCGCGTGGTGCGCGGATCGGCCACTGGGCTCGCGACAACGCCTCGGGGGCAGGGCCGACGAACACCAGCGTCATGATGCCGAAGAGCAGTGCGGTCATCGAGTGCTGTCCTAGCGGTGGGCTGTGTAGGAGAGTGAATCAACCGTGCAAGAGTGAATCTAGCTGGTCTCCTGCGGTCCTCGTGCGGCTTCGAGTTCATCGAGTGCGCGGCGCAGTGCTGCGGCTTCGTCCGCACCGACGCGACCGACGAAGCTGACAAGCGCCGCGTGACGCGATCCCGGTGCGTGCGCCTCGCTCAGAGCATCGACCATCAAGGACGCGACGAGGTCTTCTCGAGGATGGGTGGGCACGTACTTGTGTGCGCGATCCTCGCGGATCTGGGTGACCAGGTTCTTCTTCGCCAGACGTTGCAGCACGGTCATCACCGTGGTGTAGGCGAGCGATCGATCGCGGGACAGGTCCGCGTGGACTTGTCGAACGGTCTGCGGGGTCGGACTCTCCCAGAGGGAGTCCATCACCGCGCGCTCGAGATCACCCAATCCGTTCATCTTTCGCATTTTACTGCCGTTTCCTCTGTTCGCTCGATGCCGGCCCCAAGTAATCCCCCGGGACGCTTGACAGCATTGGTAAGGCTAGCCTACATTCATGACAACGTCGGACCGCGCGAGAGTCCTGAGGGCTGCAGAGACCCCCGGTCCACGTCGCGGTAAGCCCCACATCCCCAACGGGATGTGGGGCTTACTGGTTCCCGTGGTTCGACGCCCGAGTGCTGCTCCGTCGAAGATCACAGGCGTATCGCTGGCGCGGTGAGGGTCTGCGATGCCGGTCGGTGATCGTCGTGACAGTCTTGTTCGCATGACAGTTGACACGGACAATCTCGGGCAGTTCCTGGCCAAGGGCCTCGACGCGACGCTGGGTCTGCAGTTCACGGAGATGGACGAGGACCACGTCGTCGCGACCCTGGAAATCCAGGCACATCATCACCAGCCGTTCGGCATCGTGCACGGCGGCGTGTACTGCGCGATCGCGGAAAGCGTTGCAAGCACCAGTGCCTTCGTGTGGCTGTCCACGCAGGGACCAGGACAGACGGCCGTCGGGGTCAACAACAACACCGACTTCCTGCGGTCGGTCAGCAGCGGTGTCGTGACCGCGACATCCTCACCGATCCATCGAGGACGCCGTCAGCAACTGTGGCGGGTGGAAATGGTCGACGACGCCGGACGTGTACTCGCGACATCGCAGGTACGACTCCAAAACATCGACATGCCCGCGGACGCGTGACGTCCCGCCGCATATTGGGCGATGACGTGCGACGGTCCGTCGAGGACCTGCTCGAACCCGTCGACGCCGATCTCGCGACGCTCTATCCCGGAGACCGTGCCGAACCGCAGCCGGTCCACACGGTGTACGTGAGCGCTGCCGACGCCGAGGAGCAGACGCCGCGGTCATGGGGCGACGAGGCTCGGAGGATTGCCGACGCCGCCTCGGTTGTCCTCGGGGAACTCGCGGATGACGACGTTGTGCAGATCGTGCGCGACCGCTTACGGACAAACCCGATCGAGGACCTCCGTATCGACCTCGAAGACGGGTACGGGTGGCGTGCCGACGCCGCCGAGGATGCCGACGCGCGACGCGCGGGCGAAGTGCTTGCGGAGTGGACGCGGCACCGGCCGTTCGCGCCTCGATCGGCGGGCGTGCGGGCCAAGGGGCTCGGGGCCGTCGAACGTCGACGTGGCCTGCGCACCCTCGAGCTGGTTCTCGACGCTGCGGGCGGCATCCCCGACGGGTTCGTGTTCACCGTGCCGAAGCTGCGCGACGTACGGCAGGTCGACGCCGTGAATCTGCTGTGCGCCGAGTTCGAGCGTGTCCATGGGGTTCCCGAGGGCTCGCTGCGATACGAACTGCAGATCGAGATCCCGCAGGCGATCCTCGGACCGGATGGTCGCGCAACGGTCGGAGAAGCGGTCCACCGCGGTGCCCCGCGTCTGCGCGGCCTGCACTACGGCACCTATGACTACAGCGCCGCGTGCGGGATCGTCTCGGCGCAGCAGTCTCTCGCGCATCCGGTGGCCGACCACGCCAAGAACGTCATGCAGGCGGCGGCCGCGCAGACCGGTGTGTGGCTCAGTGACGGCTCGACCCAGGTCATGCCGACCGGCGACGAGGCGCAGGTGGCGGCCGCGTTGCGGCGGCACCATTCGCTGGTCCTTCGTTCGCTGGAGCGTGGCTACTACCAAGGGTGGGATATGCACCCGGGTCATCTGATCACCAGGTGGGCCGCGGTGACCGGATTCTTCCGATCGGCGATGCCGCCCGCGGCGGCGCGACTGCAGGGCTATCTCGCACGTCGCGGGGGTGACGTGGTCGACGAGCCGGCCACCGCGATGTCGCTGGCGCTCGTCGTCGAACGTGGTCTGGCCGCCGGTGCGTTCACCGAGGCCGAGGTCACCGCGCTCGCGCCGCAGTGCACTGCCATCCGCCTCGCACAGTTGCGGGCCACCGGTGGCGCGCTCCTCGACGAGTGACGCGGCTTCGCCGAGCCGTCGCCGAGCGCGCGTGGCAGGATGACCACACCAGCAGTGGGGGTAGACCCCGCATCGTCGTGAAGAGGGGTTCAGGTGCGCCTGTCGCCACATGAACAAGAACGTTTGCTCATCTCCTACGCCGCGGAACTGGCCCGACGCAGGCAGGGCAGGGGCTTGAAATTGAATCATCCCGAGGCCGTGGCGGTGATCACCGACCACGTGCTCGAGGGTGCGCGTGACGGACGCAGCGTCGCCGAACTCATGGCGTCTGGTCGGGAGGTGCTCGCCCGCACGGATGTGATGGACGGGGTGCCCGAGATGCTCCATGACGTGCAGGTGGAGGCGACTTTCCCCGACGGGACAAAGCTCGTCACCGTGCATCATCCGATCGGTTGATGTTGACTCCGAGAATCACAGAACTTTCGAGAACCACAGGAATTTCGGGAGCCACAGGGACGCGAAGTGCCACGGCTGCAAGGCCTTCCACGATCGTGGTCGCCTACCCGGGCGCGCAGGTGATGCCTGCGCGGTTGCAGGAACGAGAGGTGCCATGTCCGACGACAGTCGTGCGGTGATCCCCGGTGAGGTTATTGCCGCCTCGGGAACCATAGAACTCAATGCAGGGGCGGACCCCGTGACGCTGACCGTCGTGAATACGGGTGATCGACCGGTCCAGGTCGGCAGTCACGTGCACTTTCCGCAGGCCAATCCGGCGCTCGATTTCGACAGGGCCGCTGCGCGGGGGCGTCGTCTCGACATCGCCGCCGGTACCGCGGTGCGCTTCGAACCCGGCATCGAGATGACCGTGACGCTCGTTCCTCTCGGCGGAACCCGTGAGGTCTACGGAATCTCGTTGGACGCGCCGGGAAAGGTTGACTGACATGGCAACTCTCGGACGCGATCGTTACGCGCAACTGTTCGGGCCGACCGTCGGCGACCGTATTCGCCTCGCGGACACCGACCTGCTCATCGAGGTGACCGAAGACCGTAGCGGGGGACCGGGTCTCGCCGGCGACGAGGCTGTGTTCGGCGGCGGCAAGGTGATTCGCGAGTCGATGGGGCAGAGTCGCGCGACGCGCGCCGACGGTGCTCCCGACACCGTCATCACCGGTGTGGTGATTCTCGATCACTGGGGAATCATCAAGGCCGACGTCGGAATTCGCGACGGACGCATCGTCGCACTGGGGAAGGCCGGCAAC
Organism: Gordonia aichiensis NBRC 108223; assembly: GCF_000332975.1. Lineage (GTDB taxonomy): Bacteria > Actinomycetota > Actinomycetes > Mycobacteriales > Mycobacteriaceae > Gordonia > Gordonia aichiensis. Next base: position 70,639 of record NZ_BANR01000018.1, read on the forward strand.
CCCGACACCATGGACGGGGTTCACCCCGATCTGGTCATCGGTGCGTCGACCGAGATCATTGCAGGCAACGGCAAGATTCTCACGGCGGGTGCGATCGACTGTCACGTCCACTTCATCTGCCCGCAGATCATGGACGAAGCACTCGGTAACGGCATCACCACACTCATCGGCGGCGGCACGGGTCCGGCGGAGGGCAGCAAGGCGACCACTGTGTCACCTGGCGCATGGCACCTCGCGTCGATGCTTGCCGCGACCGACGGCTGGCCCATGAACATCGCGCTGCTGGGCAAGGGCAACACCGTGAGTGCGGAGGCCATGCACGAGCAGATCCGCGCGGGCGCGTCGGGATTCAAGCTTCACGAGGACTGGGGGAGCACCCCCGCGGCGATCGACGCGTGCCTTCGAGTCGCCGACGAGACCGGAGTGCAGGTCGCACTGCACTCCGACACTCTCAACGAGGCGGGTTTTGTCGAGTCGACGCTCGGCGCCATCGCCGGGCGCAGCATCCACGCATATCACACCGAGGGTGCGGGCGGTGGGCACGCACCCGACATCATCACGGTGGCCTCGGTGCCGAATGTCCTTCCGAGTTCGACGAATCCAACGCGCCCGCACACCGTGAACACTCTCGACGAGCACCTCGACATGCTGATGGTCTGCCACCATCTGAACCCGACCGTTCCCGAGGATCTCGCCTTCGCCGAAAGTCGCATCCGACCGTCGACGATCGCCGCCGAGGACCTGCTGCACGACCTCGGGGCGATCTCCATGATCGGTTCGGATTCCCAGGCGATGGGTCGTATCGGAGAGGTGGTGTTGCGCACCTGGCAGACCGCGCACGTGATGAAGCGCAAACGTGGTTCACTGCCGGGCGACGGTGCCGCGGACAACAACCGTGCCCAGCGCTATGTCGCCAAGTACACGATCTGCCCGGCGGTAGCGCACGGATTCGACGCAGAAATCGGATCGGTGGAGACGGGCAAGCTCGCCGATCTCGTCCTCTGGGACCCGGCATTTTTTGGTGTCCGACCAGATCTCGTCATCAAGGGCGGTGCGATCGCGTGGGCGCAGATGGGCGACGCCAACGCGTCGATACCCACACCGCAGCCGGTGCTGCCGCGGCCGATGTTCGGGGCGAGTGCGTCTCTGGCCGCTGCGACCTCGGTCAGCTTCGTCGCACCGGGATGCGATCCGGGCCTCGCCGAGCGGATCGGTGTACAACGCAGACTTGTACCGGTCACCGACACCCGTGGCATCGGAAAGGCCGACATGCCCAACAACGACGCCAGGCCGGAGATCACCGTCGATCCCGATACCTTCACCGTCACTGTCGACGGTGAGGTCTGGGACGCGCCGCCCGTGACCGAACTGCCCATGGCACAACGTTATTTCCTGTTCTGAGCACGTCACAATCCTCCACCGATCGAGAACACACCATGTCACCGTCCGATGAGCAGTTCCGTCACACCACGGCGCCGTTGGCGATGATGTTGTCCCTGGCGGACTCTCGACTGCCCGTTGGTGGGCACGTGCACTCGGGCGGCGTCGAGCAGGCCATCGCAGACGGCTTCATCCGGGGTGTCAGCGACCTGGCGTCGTTCCTGCACCGGCGCGTGACCACGAGCGGTCTGGTGGCAGCGTCGATCGCGGCGGCGGTTGCCGACGGCGCCCTCGACGTCGCGGCCGCGCTGCGGGAGACCGATGCTCGGACGCCATCGGCAGCGGCGCGTAAGGCGTCTCTCGCGCAGGGGCGCGGGATGCTCCGACTGGCCAAACGCATGTGGCCCGACCGGGATTGGTCGTCACACGCGCCTGCGACACATCTGCCGGTCATCAGCGGTTCGGTGGGACAGGCGAGCAGGTTGTCGGGTTTCCACACGGCCTTGGTCCTCGTGTACACCACGATGAGCGGCTCGGCGACTGCCGGGCAGCGACTGCTCGCACTCGATCCGGCCGACGTCGCGCTGATGATCGCCGACCTCGGACCTGAATGCGAACGGGTGGCGGCGTCGGCCGCGGTGGGGCTCGCCGATCTGTCCGACCCCGTTCTCGACGTCTTCGCCGAACGTCATGAGCGACAACCGATGCCCTTGTTCATGTCCTGATCAGTCGCTGTCCCGATGCCCCGCCCAGCAGGACATCTCTCACCGAAAGGAACACCATGCCACCGCATCTCATCGACGGAGAACCGCACAGCCACGACCTCGATCGGCCGAGACGCCATCGTGAGCCGGGTGAGGCGCTGCGTATCGGTGTCGGCGGACCGGTCGGGTCGGGAAAGACCGCGCTGGTCGCCGCTTTGTGTCGCCAGCTCCGCGAAGAACTCTCGGTTGCCGTACTCACCAACGACATCTACACCACCGAGGATGCCGACTTCCTCCGACGGCACGCGGTCCTGCCCGACGAACGGATCACCGCGGTCCAGACCGGCGGGTGCCCGCACACCGCTATCCGCGACGACATCACCGCCAATCTCGATGCGATCGATGATCTGGTCGCTGCGAACCCCCCACTCGATCTCATCCTCGTCGAATCCGGCGGCGACAACCTGACCGCGACGTTCTCCACCGGTCTGATCGATGTGCAGATCTTCGTCATCGACGTCGCCGGTGGCGACAAGGTGCCGCGTAAGGGCGGACCGGGCGTCACGTACTCGGACCTGCTGGTGATCAACAAGACCGATCTCGCCGAACGCGTCAACGCCGACCTCGACGTGATGCGACGCGATGCGGCGAAGGTCCGCGACGGCAGGCCGACGGCCATGATCTCGCTCACCGACGATCCCGCGGCGACCGACGTGTTGGCGTGGGTCCGCGCCCAGCTCGCCGCACCCGTGGCGACGGGATAGTGCACACCCGAGTCGAGATCGTCGTCGAGCCGGGACGCCGCTTCCGGCACCGGGCATCCGGCGGCTTGGCGGTCCGTCAAACCGGTTCGCAGGCAGCACATCTCATCGGGACCGCGGCAACGCCGCTCGGCGGCGACGATATCGAGGTCCGCGTGATCGTCGAAGCGGGGGCACATCTCGACCTGGGGAGCGTCGCTGCGACCATCGCTCTACCGTCGAGTCGACGTGTCGACTCGACGATGTCGTGGCACATCGAACTCGGCGCGCGTGCCCGACTACACCTGCACCCCGAACCGACCGTTGTGGCCGCGGGTGCCGATCACCGTTCACAGGTAGTGGTCGCGATGTCCGACGACGCTATCCTCACGCTGGCCGAGGATGTGCAGATCGGGCGCTCGGCGGATCTCGGTGACAAGGATGCAGGCGGACGCTGGGAGGGCGGGCTGCACGTCGACGTCGATGGGATGCCGGCACTGCGGCATCGAGTGGCACTGGGGGTCGGCTCGACCGCCCATCGTTCTGGCCTGCGCGCGGCGAGCAGCGTGTTCCGCTTTCCCGACACGCGCGGCGACGAAGTCGACCCGGAGGCCTTCGCGGCCCGCTTGTCGCTGGCGTCTGGAGGATCACTCGCTACTGCGCTGGGTGCGAGCGTTGCGGATACACGACGCCTCGTCGACGAGTTGGAACTCGTCACGATGGCGCCGTGACCGGACCGTCAGCTGGCCTTGGTGTCGGTCTTGCTCGGTGTCTCTGTGTCTTGAGGATCGTTCTCGCCCGCTGATTCGCCTTCGACCTCGTACACGGGCTTGTTCTCCAGTTCGGAAAGGTGCCCGATGGCGGTGCGTGCGTAGACCTGCTGCTCGGTGACGGCGAGTTGCGTACGACCGCGCGTACTGAATGCGAAGAACCAGTTGATCAGCGTGTTGAGGCGGTTGCGGAAGCCCACGAGGTAGACCAGGTGTAGTGCCAGCCAGCCCACCCACGCGAAATACCCCTCGGTCTCGAACCGCTTCTTTGTCCCGGGAATCGGCACCGACATCACAGCGGAGAACCGAGAGACCGTCGCCATCGAACCCTTGTCGTGGTAGTGGAAAGGCTTGCGCTGGTCGGGGGTCTGGCCCTTCAATTCGTTCTTGATGCAGTCTGCGGCGTACCTGCCGCCCTGGATCGCACCCTGCGCCATCCCGGGCACGCCCTCCACCGACATCATGTCGCCGACGACGAACACATCCGGGTACCCCGGGATCGACAGGTCGGCGAGCACTTTGACGCGTCCGGCGCGATCGAGTTCGACGCCCGACTGCTCCGCGAGTTGCTTCCCGAGGGGGCTGGCCTGCACACCGGCCGACCACACCTTGCACTGCGACTCGATCCGACGCGTGGTGCCGTCCTTCTCCTTCACGACGAGACCGTCGTAGTCGACGTCGACGACCATCGCGTTGAGCTGGATCTCGACACCGAGCTTCTCGAGGCGCTGCGCAGCCTTCTTGCCCAGCTTGGGTCCCATGGGCGGGAGTACGGCGGGCGCGGCGTCGAGCAGGATCACTCTCGCCTGGGTGGGGTCGATGTTGCGGAAGGTGCCCTTGAGGGTCTTGTCACTCATCTCCGCGATCTGCCCGGCGAGTTCGACGCCGGTTGGTCCGGCCCCTACCACGACGAACGTGAGTAGCTTGTCACGCTCGGCCGGGTCGTCGGAGAGCTCGGCCTGCTCAAATGCGCCGAGGATACGACCGCGTAGCTCGAGGGCGTCGTCGATGGTCTTCATACCGGGCGCGTACTCGGCGAACTGGTCGTTGCCGAAGTACGACTGATCGGCGCCCGCGGCGATGATCAGCTTGTCGAACGGCGTCTCGGTGACCCGCTCGAGCAATCGGGACTTGACGACACCATTCTTGAGGTCGATCTCGAATACATCACCCATGAGGACTGCGGTGTTGTTCTGCTTACGCAGCACGACGCGTGTCGCAGGCGCGATCTCGCCTTCGGCGACGATGCCGGTTGCGACCTGGTAGAGCATGGGCTGGAAGAGGTGGTGTGTGGTCTTTGCGATCAACGTGACGTCGACGTCGGCCTTGCCGAGTCGCTGCGCGGCGAACAATCCGCCGAATCCCGAGCCGATGATGACGACACGGGGACGGGCGGGGGCTGTCGGAGCGGGGCTGCTCATGATCGAGAACATCTCCTTCGCGCATTGCTGGGACGACGCGCAGACGCGCGCACCTCTCAACGGTAGTCAATGATCGGTCGAAGGTCGCGGTGAGCCTTCGGTTGGTGCGGAACTCCGCAGCCGGTCGTCCCCGCGGGGCACGACCATGCCGTCATGCGGGAAGGTCTACAGGCGGGTGATGACGTGCGTTGGCCTGCATGATCAGCGCTGCCCAATGGTGGATGAGCAGTTCGTACTCGAGTTCGCCCGCGTGTTCACGATTTCCGTGGTCGAGGTCGTCGATGCCGCCTGGTGTCCAGAACTGCGAGGTTCCGCCCGCCCGGACGCTCGACACCCGCATGCCCAGCTTTTCCATCACTCGTCTCGACGCCGAGTTGCGCAGCGTGGTGCTGGCGAAGACGCGCTCGGTGTGCAACCGGTCGAACGCGAGCCCGACAACTGCGCGCGATGCCTCGGTGGCGAGGCCGCGGCCCCATGTGTCGCGGCGTAACCGGTAGCTCAGCTCCATCTCCGAGCGCTGGCTGTGGCGTGGCGCGCGCAGCAGCACCCAACCAAGAAACGACTGGTAGCGCAGATCGATGGCGACCCACATCCCGCCGCGCCCGGTGCGCAGTTCGGCTCGTGCTCGGGGGATGACCCAATCGGAGATCTGCGCGCGCGGCGTCGGTCGACCGCCCGAGACGAACCGCATGACCTCCGGGTCGGAGTCGAGATACACCAGCGCATCGACGTCGGTCGGCTCGACCGGTCGCAGTCGTAGACGGCGGGTCTCAACGTTCACACATCCCCCAAAAACAAGCGTGCCGGGCGGGTCGCGGCCCCCTGCAATGTCTCTCCCCGGAGAGGGAGTCTACGGAGTCGCCGCCGCCGACGGGTCAGATCGTCACGGTGTGTCCCGACGCGTCATGTTCGCAGACGGGTGCTGCGCGTGGCGGAGACGCACCGAGGTCTGGCGGAGGAGACGCACCCAGGTCTGGTGTCGGACCAGCCCGATAGGCTGCACAACGTGTCAGATACCACTGTTTCGCCCGACGCCACCGACCGGGCAGTGTCCACGAGTCCTGGTCATGTGCCGCACTCGGGCGCCACCGCGGTCTCTCTGCAGCTCCGCTGGGGCGACATGGATGTCAACGAACATGTCAACAATGTGCAGTTCGCCCGGCTCTTCGAGGAGAGTCGTGTGCGCACGTTCGCGACATGGTTCGAGGAAACCTCGACGGTGTTGCCGATTCTGGTCGCACGCCAGGTCATCGAGTTCCGCGCGGTGCTCATGTACTCCTTCGAACCGGTCACCATCGAGACCGGCGTCTCACGGATCGGGACGTCGTCGTACACACTCATGGGCGTCTTGACCGATCCCGCGGGCCAGGTCTGCGCGGTCGCCGAGACGACGGTCGTCACGATCGACCCGAGGACAGGTCGGCCGCGCCCCATCTCCGACGAGGGCCGCGCCGTTCTCGAGGGACATCGCACGCAACCGGTGCCGATGCACCCGGCCAACTGAGCGGCGCCGGGAGCTGTCCGTGCTGACTCTTCACCGTGCCGAGTGCAGCGACACGCTCGCCGAGGCACTCGCCGAGGTGCTGCGAGTTCCGCTCGCCGATCCGATGGCGACGGAGGTCGTCGCGGTGCCCGCGCGTGGTGTCGAACGGTGGCTGACCCAGCGTCTCGCAACCACTCTCGGAGCCGGTGCCGGTCGCGGCGACGGGATCGCCGCGAACATCGACTTCTCGTCACCGGCAGCGCTGAGTGAGGCAGTCGTGGATGCCGTCCGGACCACATCTTCATCGCACAGCGGCCCCTTCGGCCGCCACGACCCGTGGGATCCCGCACGCATGGTGTGGCAGGTCCTCGCTGTTCTCGACGAGAACATCAACGACCCCGCGCTCGACATCATCGCGCGCCACCTCGGCGCTGATCGTTCCGCGACGGCCTCCGGTTCCCGCAGGTCAGCGACGAGCGACAACGATTTGCGCACCGGACGACGCTTCGCCACCGCCCGCCACCTCGCCGACCTGTTCGACCGCTACGGCCGGCAGAGACCGGCCATGCTGGTCGCGTGGGCGGCCGGGCATGACACAGACGGCACCGGGACGGCGCTCGCAAAAGACATGGCGTGGCAGGCGCGGTTCTGGAGGGCTGTGCGTGCACGGATCGGCGTCGACCACCCCGCTCTGCTCCTCGACGACGTGTGCACACGGGTGCGCACCGACCCGGATTCCGTCGATCTTCCGGAACGCGTGAGTGTGTTCGGTACCACCCGCGTCACCGAGTCGTTCCGGCTCATCCTCTCGGCGCTGGCACACGAGCGAGACGTGCACCTTTTCCTGCCGCATCCTTCTCCCGCACTGTGGGCGTCGGTTGCGCGCTCGGACGCACGCACGGGCGTTGCCGAGTGGACAGCCGGCGAGCGGGTGCTCCGACGCGCCGACCGTCCGGTTCCCGAGGTCGATCATCCTCTGCTCGCAGGCCTCTCGCGCGACGTGCAGGAACTCCAACAGCGCATCGCCGCGATCGTCGACGAGGACATTCACCACGAGGCTGCGTTTGACGAAGAGGCAGGGGTCGGGGAGAACGCTCGTCCGCAGTCCTTGCTCCGTCAGCTGCAGCTCGGTCTCCGCGACGACACGGTGCACGCGGCGAGTGCCGCAGCCGACTCGTCGCTGGAGATCCACGCCTGTCACGGCGCCGAGCGCCAGGTCGAGGTCATGCGCGACAGACTGCTGCACCTGTTCGCCGACGATGAGACACTCGAGCCGCGCGATGTCCTGATCATGTGCCCAGACGTCGAGGCGTTCGCCCCGCTGATCCGCGGTGCGTTCGGCCAATCGGGTCTCGACCATCCGGCATTCGATCTTCGCGTCCGGCTCGCCGACCGCGGGCCGCGCCAGACCAATCCCGTCCTCGACGTCGTGGCGTCCGTCGTAGAACTCGCCGCGGGGAGGGCGGCGGCCGGCGACGTTGTCGACCTGCTCGGCCGCTCGCCCGTGCGTTCACGCTTCGCCATGGATGACGAGGATCTCGACATGGTCCGGGAATGGCTGGCACACAGCAATATTCGGTGGGGTCTCGGCGAGAATGAGCGTGCCCGATTCGGCTTGTCGGGTTTTCGGCAAGGCACGTTCGGCAGCGGAGTCGATCGCATTGCTCTCGGGGCCGTCGCCGAGGAGGCCGACGGTGAATGGCTGGGGACCGCGCTGCCCTTGGCAGGTGTGGAGAGCACCGAGATCGACCTGGTCGGCAGGTTCGCCGAATTCATCGACAGACTCGCGTCCGTCGTCGACCGCATGGCCGGGAAAGCCTCCCGTGCTGCATGGCAGCGCACCCTGATCGACGTCGTCGATCGTCTCACCCTCACTGACCCCGGCGACGAATGGCAACGGGCACAGGCAGTCCGCGTGATCAGCGATGCCCTCGACGACGACGCGTCGGACTCACAAGACTTGCTGCTGGCCGATATCCGCGACCTCGTGGCGGGTGTGGTCGCGGGACGCCCGACTCGCGCCAACTTCCGGACCGGCGAACTCACGGTGTGCACCATGGTTCCGATGCGCTCGGTGCCCCATCGCGTGATCGTGCTCCTCGGGGTGGAAGCCGATACCTTCCCTCGCGCCCAACGCACCGACGGCGACGACGTGCTCGGTTGCGATCCACTTGTCGGAGAACGTAATCCACGCGATGAGGACAGACAGTTGTTCCTCGACGCCATCGGTGCGGCCCGTGATTCGCTGCTCGTCTTCTACAACGGCGCAGATCCGGTGAGCGGTAGCCGCATCCCGCCCGCCGTGGTTGTCAGCGAACTCGCCGAGAGCGTGGCGACGCTTCGTGGCCTCGATGATCCGTCCGACGTCGTCATCGCGCACACTCTGCACGGATTCGATCGGTTGAACTTCACTCCCGGTGCACTCGGCTCGATCTCGAGTCCCTTCAGCTTCGATGCCGATTTACTCGCGGGCGCACAGGCCCTCGACGCAGACGCGGAGCCATCGGCGCGATTGTCCGACGTCGTGGTGGCAGATCCGGAGCCCGCCGACATCGAACTGCGCGATCTCGTCGCATTCCTGACCAACCCCATCGAGGGTTTCGTGCGCCAGCGACTAGGTGCGCGCATGCCCGACGACGATCGCGCGCACGCCGACGAATTGGACGTCGAGCTCGACGCCCTCGACAAATGGGGCGTCGGTGACCGATTCCTGAAACACATGCTCGCGGGCGACGATCTCGTCTCCTGTCAGGCCGCCGAACTGCGCAGAGGTAACCTGCCGCCCTACGAGTTCGGACGTCGCGAGTTGGTCGAGATCTCCGCCGCGGTCTCACGGGTGTACGACGCGGTGGCCTCGGTCCGGACCGAGGCGCCGGTCACCCGTGACATCGTCGTCACGTTGCCCGACGGTCGTCGTGTGCACGGGAGCATCGCCGACATCGTCGAGAACTCGCCGTTCGGCACCACGACCGTCACCGCGACCTATTCGCGGGTGCGGGCCAAACAGCGTATGACCGCGTGGCTCGGACTACTGCTTCTGGCCGCATCGTCCGCCACCGAGGGAGCGCCGCCCTCGGCGTTCGTCGTCGGTCGCGGCACCGCGGGAACGGTTGCGCAGTCGATGCTCACCGCGCCCGAGAACGCGAGCGCAGTGCTCTACGACCTCGTACGCATGCGCGATATGGGACTCCGTTCACCGCTCCCGTTGCCACTCGAACCCGCGGAGGAATACGCGACCAAGGTGCGTGCAGGCGTGCGGCCGGATGCGGCGCTGGAGATCGCACGACGTAGCTTCGACGGGATGTTCGGCGCGGGCACCGACACCTATCTGCGGTTCGTGTTCGGCGCCGACGTGACGTCGTCGATCGCCTTCGACGAGATTTTGCGGAGATCCGTCACCGACGAGCGCGTTCCGGCCGAGTTCACCGCGCCGGTCGATCCCGACGCGCCGCTGTTCACCGTCCTCGCACACGTGCTCTGGGATCCGCTGCTCGACCACGAGACGATGACATGACCGACACACATACCTCCACCGAGACCGATACGTCGTCGGCCGCAACCGGCACGGCGCCACAACCTTTCGACGTCGCAGCGCCGTTGCCCACGGGTACGACGGTTCTCGAGGCGAGTGCGGGGACGGGCAAGACGTATGCGATCGTCGGTGTCGCGGCCCGCCAGATCGCCGAGGGCCTCCCGATCGACGAGTTACTCCTGGTCACCTTCAGTCGCTCGGCGAGCGCTGAACTGCGCGAGCGCATGCGTGCGCGGCTCGCCGAGCTCGTCACGGCACTCGATCCGGCCCGCGCCCCCGTCGATCGCGATGACGACGACGACCCGGTGTTGCGCGCGGTGCTGTCCGGCGGTCCGGACGAGATAGCGGTGCGCCGCGCACGTCTCGTGCAGGCGCTCTCCGACTTCGACGCGTCGACGATTGCGACCACCCACACCTTCTGCAACCGGATGCTCGAGGCTCTCGGATTCCTCGGCGAACGTGAACTGATCTACGACGTCGTCGAAGACACCGACGACATCGTCGAGCAGACGGCGCTCGACCTGTACCTGTCGTGGTTCGCGGGTGACCAGGACCGCCCACCCTTCTCCATCGGCGAGGCGATGACGATTGCGCGTGAGGCCGTTCGCAGCGCGGGAGTCCCGTTGGCACCGCAACCCGCAGACGCAGCGGACGGTGCGGGCACCGAGCCGTCGGCGGCGTCCCGACGCGTGCAGTTCTGCGAGCAGGTGCGCCGACGCGTCGAGCGTCGCAAACGGCTCGCGCGCGTACGGACGTACGACGACCTGCAGATGATCCTCTACCGTGTCGTCACCGACCCCGAAGTGGGTGAGCAGGCGTGTGAGCGCATCCGGGACAGGTTCGCGCTGGTACTCGTCGATGAGTTCCAGGACACCGACCCGTTTCAGTGGGAGATCCTGCGTCGCTGCTTCCACGGCCACCGTCGCCTCGTGCTCGTCGGCGACCCCAAACAGTCTATCTACGCGTTCCGCGGGGCCGAGGTACGCAGCTACCTCACCGCCGTGGAGGTTGCCGATTCACTTCGTGCCCTTGACACCAATCACCGTTCCGACGCCGACCTCGTCTCCGCACTCGACCGCATCTATGGCGGTGCGAGTCTCGGAGATCGATCGATCACGGTGCACCCGGTTCGCGCGGCACGATCCGGGAGCCGGATCTCGGGGACGCCCGCGCTCCGGGTTCGTGCACTGTCCCGAAGCGATTTCACAATCCGTGGGAAGAGCGGCTTCCCGGCGGTCGCCGACGTACGAGCGGCGATCACGGCCGACGTCGCAAACGACATCGCACGGTTACTCGCGTCCGACGCCAGGCTCGACACCGGCGAAGGACCTCGTGCGGTCACCCCGGGCGACATCGCCGTTCTCGTTCGGACGAACGGCACCATCGAGCCGCTGCAGCGGGCGTTGGCCGAATTGGGCATCGCTTCCGTGGTCGGCACAGGGACGAGTGTCTTCCGCACGATCGGTGCGCTGCACTGGTTGTGGGTGATTCGTGCGATCGAGCAACCGGCCCGCGCTGATCGAGTTCGACTCGCTGCTCTGACGCCCCTGATCGGTTGGGAGGCAGCGCAACTCGCGACAGCCTCGGACAACCGGCTGGCCGAGTTGTCGTCGACGTTCGCCGAACTCGGCCGCGTGTTCGCCGACGGAGGGTTCGCGGCGCTCGCCCAACGTCTCCTCGCGCGCGGGAATGTCGCTGCGCGAGTGCTCGGTATCGAAGACGGTGAGCGCGCACTCACCGATCTGCTCCAGGTGGCGTCGCTGGTGAACAAGCATGTCGTCGAGACCGAGTGCGGATTGGCCGGCGTGGTGGAATGGCTCGCCGACCGTATTGCCGATGTCTCGCAGTGGCGACGTCACGAAGACCAGACCCGACGACTCGACCGCGACACCCACGTCGTGCAGATCATGACCGTGCATGCGAGCAAAGGACTGCAGTTCCCCATCGTGTACGTGCCGTTCGGGTGGGATGCCGCACGCGTCTCGAAACCGAAGACCTTTCGCTATCACGACGACACCGGTCACCGGCATCTCGACGTGGGGGGCGAGGGAACCCGGGGCTGGGGCGAGAGGATCGCGCGGCGCAACGACGAGGAGGCGGGGGAGGACCTGCGGCTGCTCTACGTTGCATTGACGCGCGCCGCGTCGCAGGTCGTGGTGCACTGGGCTCCGTCGTTCAACACCTCCAAGAGTCCGCTGCATCGGCTGGTCTTCGGCCGCCCGCAGTCGCGCGCCGGAGCAGAGCACGGGTCCGACACCACAGTGCTGCCCACATCGGTCAACGTGCCCGACGATCACACGTGTGTGTCGACGCTGCGCGCACTCGCCGCAGACCCGCCCGTCTCGATCAGCGTCGAGCACGCGCAGGCCTCATCGGCCCCGCCGTGGACTCCGCCGGACAGCGACGCCCGGCGACCCGAACTCGACGTCGCGCGGTTCACCCGCACGATCGACCAGCAGTGGCGTCGCACGTCGTACTCGGCTCTGATCGCCGGTGTCGCGCACCGCCACCCGATGTTGACGACCGGGAGTGAACCCGACATGGGTTCGGTCGCCGACAGCGGACTGATCACGGACGAGCCGCCCGATCCCGCAGACGTTGTCGCATCCGACGATCCCTACGCGGCGACCGATTCAGCGGTTGCACCGGTACCAGAGCCTGCTGGTGGTACTCCGTCGCTGATGAACGGCATGCCCTACGGAGCGGCGTTCGGAACCCTTGTTCACGAGGTACTCGAGTATGTCGACACCGCTGCGCCCGACATCGACGCTCACGTACGCGAGCTCTGTGCGACGTCTGCGGCTCGACACGCACTCGACGTCGACGTCGACGAGCTCTCCACCGCGTTACGCGCCGTGCTGACGACACCGTTGGCGTCGCTTGGGGGCACCCTGTGGTCGATCACACCACGAAACCGGTTGGCCGAACTGGACTTCGAGTTCCCACTCGGCAACTCCTCGTCGGTGTCCGCCGCTGCGGCAGTCCTGTCCGACGTCGCGGCGCTGGTGGAGCGTCATCTCCCCACTCACGATCGGTTGCGCGCCTACGCGGCAACGCTCGCCGAGATCCCGACCCGTGCTCTTCGCGGCTACCTCACAGGCAGCATCGACTCGGTGTTGCGGACACCCGAAGGCCGCTACGTGGTGGTGGATTACAAGACGAATCGGCTACGCCCTGGCGAGCTCAGTGCCGAGGACTTCACCGCCGATGCCATGGCCGCCGAGATGATCGGCGCGCACTATCCGCTGCAGGCGCTGCTCTATTCCGTTGCGCTGCACCGATATCTACGGTGGCGGTTGCCCGGGTACCGGCCGGCCGAACACTTGGGGCCGGTGCAATACCACTTCGTCCGTGGGATGGTCGGCGAGGACACCCCGGCCGGCTGCGGTGTGTACGAGTGGAACGTCCCGACCGGGCTGGTGACCGAGTTGTCCGACCTGCTCGCGGGCTTCGAGACAGGGGAAGATCGATGACTGCCGACACCCCGGACCTGTTGCAGGCTGACGATGCCCGGCGCGTCCACGACGCCGACGGCATTCTCGCCGAGGCGAACGCTGAAGGACTTCTCGCTGCTTCCGATCTGCACATCACGTCGCGGATCGTCCGTATGTGCGGTGAGCCGGTCGGTGACGCCGCTAGGGTCGCGACCGCGCTCGCAGTACGGTCTGTGCGCCTCGGATCGACCTGCTTCGCCCTCGGCACGGTTGATGAACTGCCCGGAGCACAGTCGCTGCGTCTACCCGACGCAGCCGAGATGCTCACAGATCTGCGCGGCTCCCCGCTGGTCGGCGGCGCACACGGGTCGACCCTGCGTCCCGTCGTGGTGATGGACTCCGACGATGGTCCGCTGGTCTATCTGCAGAAGTACTTTCGTCAGGAGCAGTCGATTCGTCAGACCCTCGCCCAGCGTGCGTCCGGCGCGCCCGATGTGGACCGTGACGACGTGCGCGCGCAGGTCGACCGGGTGTTTGCCGAGAGCACCTCAGAACCCCGGCAACGGCTCGCCGCAGAGGTCTCCGCCTCGCACTGGACATCGATTCTCGCCGGAGGGCCCGGTACAGGCAAGACCTACACTGTCGCGCGGATTCTCGCCGTCCTCGACAACCTGTCAGGCGGCGACCTCCGGATCGGCATGTGTGCGCCCACCGGCCGTGCGGCCGCCCAGCTGCAGGCATCGGTCGACCTCGATGCGACGTTGCCCGCCTCGGTGCGGGCGGTGACGGTGCACAGTCTGCTCGGTTGGCGGCCGGGTTCGACGCCACGTTTCGGCCGAGCCAACAAACTGCCGCATGACGTGATCGTCGTCGACGAGACGTCGATGCTGTCGATGACCGCTATGAGCCGACTGATCGACGCTGTCCGCTCGGATGCCCGTCTGATCCTCGTCGGCGATCCCCACCAGCTCGCCTCGGTGGAGGCGGGTGCGGTGCTTGCCGATCTCGTCGATCGCGGCTCGCAGGGAAGATCGCATCCGGGATCGCCCACGACCCCGCTCGATCCGTCGATCGAGATGAGCGACGATGACTCAGCCCGTCTCCGTGACGGAGTGGTGACGCTGCGCCGAGGGTTTCGGTTCGGCGGGCAGATCTCCCGGGTGGCAGATGCGGTCAATCGTGGCGACGCCGACGATGTCGTCGACCTGGTCACGTCGTCCGACATCGACGACGTACAGCTCGTCGCGCCGGACGATCTCGAGGCAGTTCACGACGACATCGTCACGTGGGGGCGGGCCCTTCACGTCGCGAGCGCCGGCAAGGACGTCGCCGCTGCGTTGTCGGCGCTCGACGCGCATCGGGTGCTGTGCGCCCACCGCGAAGGCTTCTGGGGTGTGCGCGGGTGGCAGCGACGTGTCGCGGACTGGTTGTCGGAGGTGCCTGGTCACCCGCGGGTCGATCTCGATACGTTGACGTGGTCGGTCGGGGAGCCGCTTCTCGTGACGTCGAACGATCGACAGACCGGGACGTTCAACGGTGACTGCGGGGTGGTGGTCCGTACCGACGACGAGACCGATTCCGACCGTCTCGCGGTCGCCTTCCGCCGCGGCTCGCAGGAACGGCTCATCGCGCCGGTGCAACTTCCCGACGTCACCCCCGCGTATGCCATGACGATTCACCGTAGTCAGGGAAGTCAGTTCGGCGGAGTGACCATCGTCCTACCGCCCGCGGGGTCGGAGTTGCTGACGCGTGAACTGCTCTACACCGCGATCACGCGTGCGCGCACGCGAGTCCGGATCGTCGGAACCAGAGACGTGTTGGCAGAGGCCGTTGCTCGTCGGGTACATCGCGCGAGCGGGTTGCGGTCTGCGGTCAGGGAACTCGCCTGAATCAGCGGACCGGCTCGGGCGGCCTCTGTCTCAGATGTCGCAGCCGTCGGCGGTGAGATCCCGACGGATGTAGCATTCGGTGCCCAATGCCAGATCACGTTGTGCGCGCGGCAGACTCATCAACGACGCGACGGTCGACCTTCTGGCGAGTTCTGTCCTGTGTGATTCGATGGCACGCACCTTGTGCCCGATCCATTCCGAGACATCCAGTTGGAGCCCCAACATCTGAGTCGGCGTTCCGGGGAAGTCGCCCGGCTCCAGCCGCGGGAACAGTTCGTCGGCGAGTGCGTCGACCATCCAGTCGGCGATGGTCGCGAAGTACAGGGAGCGCACCTGCCATGCGGGAGCCGAATCACGGTAGAGCGTCGGGGTCGCCGCCGCATCCGCTGCCGCGCACGTCAGTCGGTGGGCCCTGATGTGGTCGGGGTGCCCATAGATCCCGTAGGGGTCGTAGGTGACGAGGACATCGGGGCGATATCGGCGGATGTGCGACGCCAATTCGGCGACCTCGGAATCGAACGAGGCATCGCAGAGCCGTTCGCGGCCCGGCGCCGACTCGGGAACCTTCAGGTCTGCGTAGTCGAGCAGGATCGGTTCGTCGGGTACACCGAGCTCCTTGAGCGCATCGAGCAACTCGCGGTGCCGTGGAGTGCCCGATACCCACGTGCACATCACCACCGCCACCTCGCCGCCCATGGCCACCTGGCGAGCGATCAGGCCACCCGTCCACAGCGACTCGTCGTCGGGGTGTGCGTGAACGAACATGATGCGCGGCGTCGACATGCTTCGCTTTCTGCGACTCGGTGGGGCGGCGGGCGTTGACGTCGGTGACGCCTGGAGATACTGCTCCAGGCGTGCCGACCCTCCTCAGGGTACTGCGCGCACCGTCGGTAAAATCCTGACGTCGTCGCGGCACGCCTCGTGTGGGGTGGTGACGGCATCGAATCGGCAGACAACACACGCACAGTCGTACTGATCCGGAGGCTAACGATGAGCACTCAGTCGGAAACCCGCGAGTTCCAGGCAGAGACCCGACAGTTGTTGGACCTGATGGTCCACTCGGTGTACTCCGACAAGGACAGCTTTCTGCGGGAGCTGATCTCGAACGCGTCCGACGCGCTCGACAAACTCAGGCTCGAATCGCTCGTCGACAAGGATCTCGACGTCGACACCTCCGATCTGCACATCACGCTCGACCCACACGCCGGCGACGAAGACGGCTCCGAGCGCACCCTCACCGTGCGTGACAACGGCATCGGGATGTCTCGCGACGAGGTCGTCGGACTCATCGGCACACTCGCTCGCTCTGGCACCGCCGAGTTGCGTGCCAAACTCGCGCAGGCCTCGGATTCTGCGGCGACAGAAGAGCTGATCGGCCAGTTCGGCATCGGCTTCTATTCGACGTTCATGGTCGCCGACAAGGTCACGCTCGTCACCCGCAAGGCCGGCGAGCAGACCGGAACCCGTTGGGAGTCAACGGGCGACGGTACCTACACCATCTCCGACGTCGACGACGCACCGCAGGGAACGTCGGTGACGCTGACACTCAAGCCCGCGGACGCCGAGAATCATCTCTACGACTACACCGACCAGACGAAGCTGCGAGCACTCGTCAAGCGCTACTCCGACTTCATCGCGTGGCCGATCCGTATGGACGTGGAGAAGACGACGACCACGCCCGCAGAGAACGAGGGCGACGAGCCGGTCACCACGACCACCACAGAGACCGAGACCGTCAATTCGATGAAGGCCCTGTGGTCGCGGTCGCGTGACGAGGTCTCCGATGAGGAGTACAAGGAGTTCTACCGCCACGTCGCGCACGCGTGGGACGATCCGCTCGAGATCATCACCCTCAAAGCCGAGGGAACGTTCGAATACCAGGCACTGCTGTTCATTCCGTCGCAGGCGCCGTTCGATCTGTTCATGCGCGAACGCACGGGTGGCGTCCAGCTCTACGTCAAGCGCGTGTTCATCATGGACGACTGCGACGAGTTGATGCCTGAGTACCTGCGCTTCGTCAAGGGCGTCGTCGACGCCGCCGATCTCTCGCTCAACGTATCCCGGGAGATCCTGCAGCAGGATCGACAGATCAGGGCGATCCGTCGTCGACTCACCAAGAAGGTCATCTCGACAGTCGACGAGATGCGCGCCTCCCGACCTGACGACTACCGCACCTTCTGGGACAACTTCGGACGGGTCTTCAAGGAGGGGCTCGTCAACGACATCGACAACCGTGATGCCCTCCTCAAGGCATCTGCGTTCGAGACCAGCCGTGGCGCAGACGAACTGACCTCGTTGGCCGACTACGTCGGCCGGATGCCCGAGGCGCAGAAGTCGATCTTCTACCTCACGGGTGAGTCGCGTCAGCAGATCGAGAACTCTCCGCACATGGAGGCGTTCCGGGCCAAGGGCATCGAGGTGCTCTTCCTGCACGACCCCGTCGACGAGATGTGGGTGTCGAGTGGCGTCGAGTTCGACGGTAAGCCGTTCCGTTCGATCGCCAAGGGCGAGGTGGATCTCGACGACATCGACGGCGACTCGAGTACTTCCGAGGAGTCCTCGAATGCCCGCGACACCGAGTTCGAAGAATTGCTCGGCTGGCTCGGCGAGACGCTGGACGCCGACGTCAGCGAGGCACGGCTCTCGCACCGCCTCACCGAGTCGGCTGCATGTCTCGTCGGCGACACCTACTCGATGTCGCCGCAGCTCGAGCGCCTCTATCGCGCTTCGGGTCAGGAACTGCCGAAGACCAAACGCGCGCTCGAACTCAATCCCGATCATCCGCTGGTCAGTGGGCTCAATGCTGCGTTCAAGGCCGACGCCGACCACTCCCGGCTCGCCACCACCGCGAAGCTCGTCTACGGCATGGCGTTGATCGCTGAGGGCGGCGAACTCGACGACCCTGCCGACTTCGCGCGTCTGCTGGCGGCGACGCTCACCGAGTCGGTGAACCCGAGCAGTGACCGTGAGTAGTGACCCTGAGCGATGACAGCTGAGTAGCCGTCATTCGCTGGTCCGACCCGACCACTGTTGGTCGCTCATGTTCGTTTAAGGTAAGTCCGATTCCGACGACCCGACAGCGAGAGCGACAAGCCACAGTGGCCGCCCGCGGGCACAGACAAGGGGAGATGCCGCAGTGAGTTATCCGCACGATCCGTTTCGGCCAGGGGAGCCGGCCGCTCAGGGCTCGCCGGGCGAATCCGGTCACCCGCCCGAGCAGGGGTCGTCGACGCCACCAGCTCAGCCGCAGCAGTATTCGCACCCCGATCCCGGCCGGCCGGACCACAGCCAGTCGGGTCCCGCGCAATCGGGCGCTGCCGCACCGAACGTGACGCAGCCCGGGTATGGGCAGTCGGGATACGGGCAGGGCGGATACGAGCAGTGGCAGTCGGCACCGACCGGTGCGGCCGACCCCACAGTGAACTTCGGCGGGCAACCGCAGCAAGGGGTCGACGCGTCCAGCGGCCAGCAGTCGTTCGGTCAGCCCCAGTACGGTCAGCCCCAGTACGGGCAACCTCAGGTGGGGCAGCCGCAATACGGACAACCTCAGGTGGGGCAGCCGCAGTACGGGCAGCCCCAGTTCGGACAACCGCAGGGTTACGCACAGCAACCGGAAGGCGCATGGGGCGCCCAGCCTGCGATGGCGGGGGGAGTACCGCCACAGGCGAAGCAGAAGAACAAGCGTCTCCTGCTCATCGGGATCGGTGTCGGTGTGCTCGTGGTGATCATCGCGCTCGTGACGACGTTGATCGTCGTGTTCACGGGTGACTCGGGTCCGGGCGGCTCACCGAAGGCCGCTGTCCAGACCTACCTCGAGGGGCTCTCTGCCGGTGACGCCAAGAAGGCGCTGAGTGTCGTCCGTACGCCGCCGTCGGATAAGTTGCTCACCGACGAGGTACTGAAGAAGCAGCAGGCGGCAGCCAAGATCTCGGAGATCAACGTCCGCGAACCCTCGACATCGCTGCCGACGATGGCCACCGTGAAGGCCACGTACAAGTTCGGCGATCGCAACGCCGACATCGATTTCATGCTCAAGAAGTCCGACGGCAAGTGGACTGTGGACAATGGCACGATTCCCATCGACGTCGACAACGCGCGTGTTCCGCAGCTGACAGCATTCGGCGTCGACGTGAGCAAGGACAGCAAGGTGTACGTATTCCCGGGTCCCGTTGAGTGGGGTTCGGGCAACCCGAATTTCTCGGTGAAGGCCGACAGCTCACGAGACTTCCCGCTTGGTCCGACCTACTCGTCCTTCACCTCGTTGAAGACCGAGCTGAGCGATCAGGGCACGAAGGCCGTCGCGACAGCCCTCGATACTTACTTCACGAACTGTGCCGGCTCCACGCAGGCGGATGCGTCCCAGGACAAGCCGGGATGTTCGCAGTCGCTGTATCAGTCTGTGGTTCCGGGCAGTGTCCGCTGGAGCAAGCCGACCGACATCAGCCGGTTGAACATCAGTCAGGATTACGACGACCTCACGAGCGTGAAGGTGTACGGCAGCGTCGAGTGGACGGCCACCTTCATGTCGACGTCGTCGGGGCCGGGCAACGGGACCGATACCGATTTCCTCGATGGAACCGTCAATCTCTCGTCCGCCGAACCCACATTCACTTCGTCTCGGTGAGGCGAGCGATGTCGGGCGGCACGCTGAGCTGACGATGTCTTCCTGCGGTCACCCGGCGCGGTAGATCTCACTCTCGAGCGGGTGGCCCGGCGGAGTGTCCGCAACCCGTGCGACGCCGTCGAGTGAGGTTCCCAGTGGTGATCGGACGACGGCTCCCTGTGCGCGCGTAGCGATCTCGTCGCTCACGTTGTTCCGGATCATGTCGTTGCGGGTGAGAACAGCTCCCATCCAGCTCACGCGAACCGACTCGCCGTCGTGCCATCCGGTGCGCCGTAGTGCCGCGATCACCGATGTGGCGAGCTCTGCGGCCGCATCGCGGAGAACGCCTGCGGCGATGTGGTCGCCACCGTCGGCTTCACGGCCGACGGTGCGCGCGAAACCCGCGATCGAGGCGACATGGTCGGGTGCGGCCTGCAAACGCATGTACAGCTCCGGGAGCGGGCCGAACTCGTCTTCCGCTGCGCGTTGCAGAGTGGTGGCGGCGCCGCGCCCGTCGAATGAGCGCAGCGCCGCGTCGAGTCCCGCACGTCCGATCCAGTACGCGCTGCCCGCATCGCCGATGAGGTGCCCCCATCCGTCGATCCGCGCGGTGCCGAGTTGTCCGACGCCCAACGTCACCACGCCGGTGCCGACGGCGGTGACCACCCCGTGGTCGAAGCCGTTGGCACCCAGATAGGCCGACACCGAATCATGCACCAGGAACACCGAATCCACGCCGAGGTCGGTGGTCAAGGCCAACAACTGTTCGGGACGTGACTGCTCGGGAGTCAATCCCGAGACCCCGACCGCCAACGTTGTCGGGCGAACGGGTGCGTTCGCGAGCGCACGACGCGCAATCTCGGCGACCTGTTCGACGACCGGACGTGAAGTGTAGACAGGGCCGTCGTCGAACTCGGAAGTCCTACCGTCGGCGTCAACGCGGATACGTGCACCACTCTGGCCTCCGTCGATGCTGACGCGACGCGTGCCCGGTTCGGTTGTCATGGCACCTCCCGTCCCGAAACTACTCGCTCATGCGGCGCTTTCGGCGGGTACGGGAATGGTCACGAGTGAGACGTCGTTGGCGCGATGCGTCGGATGAATGGGTACGTCCAGCCGTCCGGCTGCGTCGACGAGGAGCCGCGCCCAGCCCAGATCGCGAGGGGTGATGCCGTCGGAACCGGGGCGACTGAGCAGGAAGGCAAGCGACAGGCGAGTGACCCCGTCGGTCGCCTCGAGTAGTTGGGGCATGAACAGATCGATGAGTCGGGCGCTTGGCACGGTGGGCAGAACCAGGTAGGGCAACACCCCGGGCGCCATACGGTCACCGTCGGCGATCCCGACCCAGAGGCGTGATTCGCTGAATCCGAGCGGTCCCATGAGTGCACGCCAGCGCTGCCGCAACTGCTCGGTCGTGTCGAACGGAAGCTTGAAGGTCTCGATGTCGGGGATCGGATCGGCGGCATTGCCGGACTCGTCTGAGGGGCGCGGTGTGCAGGTGTTGTGGTTCATGTCGACCATCGTCGACCCGACCCCACGTCTGGGTCTTGCCTCCGCTCACAGGTGTGCACGACGACATTGACATACGCGACGTCGACATGGGCGAGGTCGACATAGGTGAGGTCGAGGATCTCTGGCACGCGCGCCGTGCGATCGCTCCGGGTTCCGAACCGTACGACCTCACGGCACCGGGAGACCGACGTGGAACACTGACTGGATGGGCCTGTTGACTCCGCTGGCGATCAAGATCGGATCCATTCCCTGGATGCCGAGGTATCTTCCGCAGATCGTGAAGTGCGACAAGGTGATTGCGGCCATCACATGCCAGCGCTACGGGTTACTCGACATCGCAGGCCTCCCACACGTCACACTGATCGTGCGCGGACGCCGCAGCGGTGTCGAGCGTGCCACGGCGCTACTCGCCGCCCCCACTGCGAGGGGGTGGTTGGTAGCGGGTTCGTATTTCGGTGGGCCCGATACCCCGCAGTGGGTGTACAACCTCCGCGCCGCCGACACCGTTGGTGTGCGCCACGCCGGCGTGACATCGACGGCGACGGTGCACGAACTCGACGGAGACGAGCGCGCGCAGGCGTGGCAGGTGCTGCGCGCGACATGGCCGAACTTCGACCTCTATGAACGGCGGACCGACAGGTTGATTCCGGTGTTCTCACTGGTCACCGGCGACCACGCTTAGGCCGCGACGCCGTCGGGCAGTGCGGTGACAATCAACCGGGTCACGACCCGCTGAACTTCGGATCCCGCTTCTCGAAGACCGCGGTGATCGCCTCGGTGAGATCGTTGCTGGGCAGGAACGCTGCATTCCATACGGCGACGTACCGCAGGTTGTCGGCCACTGCCGCCGAACGCATGTGGTCGAGGACTGCTTTCACACCCTGGACGACGAGCGGAGGATTCGCCGCGATCTGTGCTGCGGTGGTGCGCGCGAGAGCGAGCGAATCGTCGGGCGTCGGGGCGACCTCGTTGATCAGCCCGATGGCGGCGGCGCGTCGCGCATCGATGTCCTTGCCGGTAAGGGCGAGCTCGCGCATGTGGCCGTCGCCGATGATCGCCGGGAGGCGTGCGAGGCTGCCCATGTCGGCCACCATGCCCACCCGCACCTCGCGGACGCTGAATTTGGCATCGTCGCTCGCGTACCGGATGTCGGCCGCGGTGATCAGGTCCACGCCGCCGCCGATGCACCACCCGCTGACCGAGGCGATGACGGGAGTGCGGGAATCGGCGACCGCGTTGATGGCCCGCTGCATGTCGAGGATCGTGTTGTGGAAGTCGGTGCGCGGCTTGGCTTTCGCGTTATCGGCGAGAGCAGGTGCCAGCAGGCCGGACATCGCGGGAAGGTCGAGGCCGTAGGAGAAGTTCTTGCCCGAGCCGGTGATGATGATCGCGCGGACCTCGTCGTCGGCGTCGAGTCCTTCGACGAGCTCGGGAAGCTCGCGCCAGAAATCGGGTCCCATGGCATTGCCCTTGCCCGGGCCGATGAGGCGCACCTCGGCAACGTTGTCGGCTACCTCGACCTCGAAGGCCTTCCACTCACGGTCACTGGCGCTCTGCTCGCTCATGGGGGTCAACTTACCGGAGCGCAGCCCCGTCACTCGGGGCGCCCGCGCCGACGAACACGCCGTCGCCTGTCACCAGCGGCAGATCGAGGGTCGTGCGAATGCCCGCGGGGGCAGCGTGGACTGCGGGTATCGCGTTCACAATGCGTCCCATGGCGGCCACGATGGCTGCGTGGTTGTGGTCGCCCTTGGCACTCGTCGGCATGATGTCCACGCGATACGACGGTTCGCCGACGATCTCGACGCGATAGCAGCCACCTGGTTGCGACGGCTGAGCCCAGTCGGGGCGAAGGTCGCCACGCAGCCTGGTGACGTGCTCGATCACCACCGCCTGCCGCCCCGCGGACATGCCGATGATCTCGAAGTGCACCGCGGCCCTGGTGCCTTTCTCGACAACCCCGGCCGCGATCTCGAACTCTTCTGGTGCAGGCTCACTCTCGTGCTGCTCGAGGATCTCGTCGATGGTGATCCCGAGGCCCGCGGCGAGGATCTGCATCGTCGTTCCCCATGCGAGTCCCAGTATTCCGGGGAGGAAGAGCATCGGTGTCTCGTCGAGGGGTTTGCCGAAGCCCATCACGTCGAACATCACCTCGGCGCCGTCGTAGGTCGCGTAGTCCGCGATCTCCATGCACCGGACCTGGTCGATTCGCTGACATGTGCCTGCGAATACCAATGGGACGAGGTCGTTGGCGAAGCCGGGGTCGACCCCGGTGACGAAGACGCTCGCGTTGTTGTCACGCGCTGCGTTCTCGAGCGCGGAGATCGCCTTCTCCGGCATGACGCCCCAGGGATACTGCAATCCGCCCGGCGCGGAGCCGACGACGTCGATACCCGCCGACACGAGCGCGACGACGTCGTTGAAGGCGTCGACCGGGCGCGTGTCACCCATGGCGCAATAGACGACGACATCGGGCGACAGCGCGATGATCGAGTCCAGATCGTCGACCGCGGCGATGCCTGTGGTGGTTCCGACACCTGCGAGCACCCCGGCGTCGATGCCCACCTTGTCCGGGTTGTGTACACAGACGGCGACGAGGTCGAAACGACTGTCGTCGATGAGTTGGGTCAGCGCGAGCTTCCCCGCGTTGCCGGTGCCGACGAGAGCGACGCTGATCGTCATGTGTCGATGCCTCCTGGAAGTGTGGTGTACATCTGTCCGGACTGATGTCCATATCAGTAGAACATGACCGGGGAGATCTTGGTAGAACGTGTTCTCATTCAGGCTCTCAGCAGGTACTGTGTGTCGCCATGGGACGTGTTGACGGCAAGGTGGCAATCATTACCGGAGGCGCCCGCGGTACGGGCGCTGAGCATGCGCGAGCGCTCGTCGCCGAGGGCGGCAAGGTGGTCATCGGTGACATCCTCGACGACGAGGGCAAGGCATTGGCGGCTCAGATCGGAGAATCCGCGCGGTATGTGCGCCTCGATGTCACCTCGCCCGACGACTGGCAGGCCGCGGTGGCCACCGCTGTCGACGATTTCGGCAAGGTCAACGTTCTGGTCAACAACGCGGGCATCGTCAACGGCTCGACGGTCCAGCAGTTCCGCCTGGACAAGTGGAAGCAGATCATCGACGTCAATCTGACGGGCACGTTCCTCGGTATCCAGTCGGTGGCTGATCCGATGATCGCCGCGGGGGGCGGTTCCATCATCAACGTGTCGTCGGTGGAGGGGCTGCGTGGTAGTCCGTGGGCGCACGGCTATGTCGCGTCGAAGTGGGGGGTGCGTGGACTGGCCAAGTCGGCGGCTCTCGAGCTCGCGCCGCACAACGTGCGGGTCAACTCCATCCATCCAGGCCTGGTCCGGACGCCGATGACGGAGGGTTTGCCCGAGGACATGGTCAAGGTGCCGCTCGGACGCGCGGCGGAGTCGAGTGAGGTGTCGACCTTTGTGGTCTTCCTCGCCAGTGACGAATCGTCGTACGCGACCGGTGCCGAATTCGTCATGGACGGTGGACTTTCCGCGGACGTGCCCCATAAATAGAGGCGATGCTCGGTCACCGCTCCCGCGGATATGAGCGAGCGCGGATGAGTAGCGGGATGACCCGCACGAACACCACCATCCCGACCAGTTCGACCGCTGTCTGGGCCACCACCGCGGTGGCCGCGAGTCGGGCACCCTCGTCCAGCGACAGCGCAAGCGGCAACACCACCAACGAGTTTCGTGTCGCTCCGGAGAAGGCGACGGCCCGGATCGACCCCGTGTCGAGCCTGAGGGCTCGTCCGATGATCCACCCGATCGCGGGCATGAGCACGAGGAACACCACGTAGATCCACAACGCGCCTGCGACTGTCGAGAGGTCGGCGCCGAGCCGAGCCACCTGCGACGCGGCGACCAGTGCCACAACCAACGCCATCAGAGGCACCATGGCGATCTCGAGCCGACGCACCGTCGCCTCCCGCGCCGTGCTGTTGTGTGCCCACCACTGGACTGCCCACGCGCACATCAGCGGTACGACGATCAGCGACACGAAGGCCACCGCGAAAGGCGTCGGGTCTATGGTGTCGACCGATCCCCGGCCGTCGATCATCGTGAGATAGACGGGCAGCAGCAGAAATTGGGCGACAAGCAGCAGCGGCGTCGCGGCGAGCAGTCGATCGCTGCGGGCGCCGGCGAGTCCGCTGAAGACGATCACGTAGTCGACGCAGGGGCAGAGCAGAACGATCAACATGCCGAGTCGAACGGGATCGGATTCAGGCATTGCGAGGGCAAGCACCGCGACCACCGCGGGGACGGCCACGAAATTGATGGCGACAAGCGCGAGGGTAAAACGCCAGTCACGCCACGCGGTCACCAACCCCGCCACGGGTACCTGCAGAAAAGTCAGGAAGAGCAGCGCCGCGAGCGCCGGTGTCACGAGGTGTTCGGCCACCGCGGGAACTCGTGAGGTCAGCGTTCCGGCGAGGCCGCCCGCGACGAACGCACACAGGTAGATGGCGACCTGGTGGCGCTCTAACGATGTCCTCCGCAACCACGTCCTCACCGCAACGTTGTCCTCACCGCGAAAGCGTACTCACGGTCGGGTGCGGCGAGTCCTCACTGGGTGCCGAAGATCCGATCGCCGGCGTCGCCGAGTCCGGGAAGGATGTAACCGTCGTCGTTGAGCTCGCGGTCCATGGCGGCCGCGTACACGGAGACGTCGGGATGAGCGTCGTGCAGTGCTTTCACCCCCTCGGGACAGGTGAGCAGGCAGACGAAACGGATCGAACGCGGTTGGTACTCCTTGATCCGGTCGACAGCCGCGATCGCGGAGTGTCCGGTGGCCAGCAGCGGATCGACTACGACGACGTCGCGTTCGGAGAGTTCCTTGGGCATCTTGAAGTAGTACTCGACGGCGATGTGCGTCTTCGGGTCCCGATACAGCCCGATGTGTCCGATCCGAGCGCCCGGCACCACGGCGAGCATTCCGTCCGCAATCGATGTCCCGGCACGCAGAATCGACGCGAAGACCAGCTTCTTGCCGTCGATGACCCTGCCGGTCGTCACCTCCATCGGGGTCTCGACCTTGATCTCGTGCATCGGGATGTCGGCGAGGACGTCGTAGGCCATCAGGGTGGAGATCTCGTCGAGGAGGCGTCGAAAGTCGTTGGTCGACGTCTCCTTCTGGCGCATCAACGTCAGCTTGTGCTCGACCAGCGGGTGATCGATGAGGTGCAGTGTGCCGCTCATATGTCTGCTCTTCTCGTCCGTGTCGGTCAGAATACGGTGCCGTCGCTGATGATGTGCAGTGGTGGAAGTCCTTGTCGCCGTTGGGCGGCGAGCTCGCGGCCCGCCGCCCACGTGCCGCCCTCGAGAATGCAGGCAAGGGGAGTGCTTCCCACATCGAGTCCGAGCTCCGCACAGACGAGTGGCGCGAGTTCGTCGAGTAGCGCGACGGTCAGCGCTCGCCACTCGACGATGAACTCGTCGTCGACACGCCACTCGCGCGTTGTCCACTGCGCAGGCCGCGGAACGAGGACCCCGGTGTCGAGCAGCAGCCCGCCGTTACGGTATTCGGGCAGCGCGGTCAGGTCGTCGACGCCGGTCAGCGCGATGCCCTCGTCGCCGAATGGCTCGAGCAACGAGTAGGCGAGCCATTGCGACAGTTTGTGGAATGGCATCCATCCGGCGGTATCGCCGACGCCGTCGACGTCGGCGTGACGCCAGCAGTCCCCGAGCGGGTGATCGTCGATCTTGTTGTCGGACGGCCAGATCGGCGCGAAGTGCGTCAATAGGAGGGCAAGAATATCGCCCGCTGCGACACCGCCGGTCTCGTCTGCCAGCGCGTCGCCGAGTCCGCCGGGACGGCCATCTGCCCCGAAGGCGCTCGGGTTCGCCCCGAGTACATCGGCCAACCGGTGGAGCAGCCCGAGCCTGCCCTCGACACCCACGAGGGGATTGTCGCCGGACACCTGAAATGCCTCGGCGAGTCGATCGGAGGTCAGTGCGCGGAGGCCTGCGGCGTCGACGCGCAACGGATCGTCGACCATTCCGGAGAAGAGCCCTCGCGTGAACGCGTGGAAGCTTGCGACGCCGAGACCCTCCGACCGGGCCAGGCGCAGGCCCGTTCCCGGCTCGTCGTAGTGCCACTCGGGACCGGCGCCGGCGTCGAGCAACACACTGACGACCGCGAGGTCGATGCGCGTGCGTATCCGCTGGGTTCGGCTCATCTCGCTCATGCGCTCAGCCAGCGTGCCGACTCTGTCGACGCCCGCTGCCTCGAAGTGGCGCCATCTGCTGTGGAAGGGAATGTCGAGGTCGGGGTAGCGAGAGCGAGTGACGTCGGCGACGAGCCGAACAACTGCGCCGATCGCGTTGTCGTCGACGGTGAACCAGCGGGAATCACCGGAGCGAGCTCGAGCGAGTAACGTGCCGGCGCGCTGGCGGATCGTGTCTGTGCTGCGCAGGACAGCGAGTGGATCGACGGTCGGCTTCGTCGAGCTCGCGTGGGTCGGCGTCATGTGGTCAGACCCCGGCCCTTCGCCTTGCGGAGCTCGTCGGCATCGGGAACCGCGCCGCTGGTGAAGTAACCCGCTGCCGTCTTCGCGTCGATCTCGACGCGCGCATCGTCGGGGATCAGGTAGTCGGGGATGTCGACGCGTTCGCCGACGTCGATGCCGGAGCCCGTGATGGCGTCGTACTTCATGTTGCTCATCGAGACCAGTCGGTCGATCTTGGTGATTCCGAACCAGTGCAAAACGTCGGGCATCAGCTCCTGGAAGCGCATGTCCTGCACTCCCGCAACGCATTCCGTGCGGGCGAAGTACTGATCCGCGGTGTCGCCGCCGACCTGGCGTTTGCGCGCGTTGTAGACGAGGAACTTCGTCACCTCGCCGAGTGCGCGTCCTTCCTTGCGTGAGTACGCCACCAAGCCGACACCGCCGCGCTGTGCGCCGAGAATGCACTCCTCGATGGCGTGGGTGAGATACGGCCTGCAGGTGCAGATGTCGGAGCCGAACACGTCCGAGCCGTTGCATTCATCGTGCACCCGGGCGGTGAGCTCAACGGTCGGGTCGGCGAGGTCGCGCGCGTTGCCGAAGATGTAGACAGTCTGCCCACCAATGGGCGGGAGGAACACGTCGAGATCCGACCTCGTCACCAACTCGGGGTACATCCCGCCGGTCTCCTCGAACAGAACGCGACGCAATTCGGTTTCACTGCAACCGAAACGCTCGGCGACCCCCGGGAGGTACCACACCGGTTCGACCGCGGCCTTCGTCACCAGTGCCGCACCGTTGGGCAGCAGGGTCTCGTCGTCGGGAACCAGTCGTCCCTTCGCGATCGCCTCTGCGATCTCGGGGAGGATGACGTGGGCCTTCGTGATGGCGATGGTGGGCCGGATGTCGTATCCGGCGGCCAGAAGGTCGGGAAACGACTCGGCGATGGTCGCGCCCCACGGGTCGATGCTCACGATGGCCCCGGGGTCGCTCCACTGGGGGTAGGGCCCGACGACATCGGTGGGCGACGTATTCGTCAGGTCGGCGCGGTGCTCGCGCGAGAGTGCTCCGGCGGCCACCGCCAGCGCGCGATACACGCTGTACGAGCCCGAGTGGGTGCCCACGACGTTGCGATGACCACGGGTCGTGGTGGTGGCAATGACAGGTCCGCGCTCCGACGCTGTGGCCGCGCCCCATGTGATCGGCGGGGCATCGACGCCACCACTGTGGGAGGTCAACCGGATATGACCGGGCGGGCGGCCGGACGCAGCGGGTCTGGCATGTGCTCCGGACTCGATCGACACGGGTGCTCCTTCCGCGGGCGGCCCCGGCGGGGCGGTCGGGGCGTCGCTGCCAGCACCGGCCGTCGGGAAAACGCCAGCATAGTCACAATGGGTGGCGGGCGCCCGGCGAGCGATCACGCGGTGCCGTCGGGCACGAAGGCCACTGTCGTGACGTGATGCGTCGACGGGAGTCGACGATTTATCTCGTTGACTTCCGTCGTCGGTGGGCGGCACACTCGAGAGCGTGTCCGCATCATCTGTGCGCACTGCGCGACGTGAGGAGGTTGTCGGCGTGTACGCCGACAACAGATAGCCGTCACCTGTGACCACGCACTCGCCCAACCGGTGAGCGCGTGGCCGATTCATCGCGACATGACTGTGCTTTCCGCGCCGGTGTGGCGTGGCCTCTCACGAACAGGTGACTTCTTCATGCGACATATCTCCGAAAACGAACTGCGCACTTCCCTCGTCAACGCGTCGGTGCGGGAGCGGAGGGAACTCCGCCTGCCCGACGACTTCGATGCACTCGACTGGGATCGGCTCGAGTTCCTGGGATGGCGAGATCCCAGGACTCCGTCGATCGGCTACCTCGTCGTCGACCTCGCGGACGGTCTCGACGTTCCAGCTGATGATTCGGGCGCCGCGCCGGCACAACTTGTCGGGCTGCGCCTGCGGGCGGGCGCGGTGCCGCCGCGCACACGAATTCTGTGCGCGCTGTGTGAGGACGTGTCGCTTCCCAATGACGTCCTGTTGTTCACGGCACGTCGAGTGGGCAGGGCAGGTCGTCGAGGAGACACCCTCGGCACACTCATCTGCTCGCATTTCGAGTGTTCGCGCAATGTTCATCGTCTGCCGTCGTCGGCGATCGCCGGGAAGGAGCGAGAGATGGTGCGCGGCATGCGAATCGATAATCTACGCAAGCGTGTTCGACGATTCGTCGTGCGTGCCGGTGCGGGCGAGACCGGGTCAGACGGAGCCTGAGTCCCACCGCGCGACTGCGGGGCGGTAGACGGGATCGTCCCGACCACCGGCCCCGCGTCGAGCAGGTGGGCGTGCCGGGCGCTAGCTCTCCGATCCCGAGCCGGTGGAAACCTGCTCGGAGTCGTCGGCCTCGTGTCGGCGATGCGACCACGAGGAGTTGCCCTCGATCGCTGCGATGATCCTCGGGCGCAGCTCGGCGGCGTCGATCACGGCGTCGACCGAACCGACCTCGACGGCGCGACGAATGCTGTGCACGGCGTCGAACTCGGCAGCGACGGCATTGATTGTCTCGGCTCGCACCGACTGGCGGACGTCGGCCAGTTCGGCGCTCAGTGTCGATCGGTCGGAGCCGGATGCCTGTGCCAATCGTGCCTCGATCTCTCGTACACGCGGATCAGCGTCTACCCGCTTGTTGACGTCACCGGCGAACACCACGGCGGCGGCAGGCGCGCCACCGAGCACGGAGGCGAACGATCCGTCGATCGCCAACACGGTCATGTTGGGGTTGAGCGCCTTGGAGAAGACGACGAACGCTCCACCGTGATACCGCGAGATGACGCAGAAGACGATGGGGCCGCGGAAGTTCACGATCGCACGGCCGATCTCTGCGCCGTACTCGAGCTGCAGCTTGCGCATCGACTCCGGCGATCCGTCGAACCCGGACAGATTCGCCAGAACAACAAGGGGTCGGTTCCCGCTCGCCGAATTGATGGCTCGGGCAACCTTTTTCGACGACTGGGGAAACAGCGTGCCCGCGGTATAGGTGTCCGGGCCATCGGTCGGGGTGTAGCCGCGGCGGGAGACCTCGCGTGACTCGATCCCGACGAGGCACACCGGTACCCCGCCGAGGTGGACGTCGGAGACGACCGCGGTCTCGGCGTCGGCCATTCCTGCCCAGCGTTCGAGTACCTGGTGGTCCTGGTCGGCGACTGCTCGGATGACCGTCCTGATGTCGAACGGCTTCTTGCGGTCGGGGTTCATCTCCTTCGAGAAGATCTCTCCGACGGTGGTGAAATCGCTTCCCGCGAGAACGTGGGGGTAATCGGAGATGTCCCTGTCGACCGGGTCGGCGGTGATGAGGCGACGCGGTGTCTGCTCACCCGGCATCACGTAGGTGTGGTCGTAGTGGGACATCAGCACGTCGCGTGCAGCGCCGAGATTCGGTGCCCAGTACTGCGCTTGGCCATTCGGGCCCATCACCCGGTCGTAGCCGCCGATGCCGAAGTTGTCCTCCGCGGAGACTCCACCGGAGAAGTCGAGCGACTGCTTGCCGGTCAGGACCATGGCCGAGTCAGGGGTCATCACGAGGATGCCCTTCGTGTGCATCAGCATGGTGGCCTCGGCGTTCCAGTACGGCTGGGCGCCGACGTTGATACCCGCGACGACGATGTTGATCTCGCCGCCGTCCTGTGTGAACTCGACGACCCGCTTCAGTGCACGCGCCACCCAGTCCATGTTCTCGGTGCCGGAATCCATCGAGATACGTGCGCCCGATGACAGTGCGTACCACTCGAGGGGGACCCTCATCTCCTCGGCGAGATCGAGCGCTGCGATCACGCGTGCACACTCGGGTTCAGACAGCGCACCGAGCGACTTCGTCGGGTCACCGAGCAGCACCACGCGCGTGATGCCCTGTGGGTACTTCTCGGTCGGCGTCGTCACGACGCCTGCGACTATCGCTGCAGTGTTGCGGCCCTTCGGGCGCTGCACTGGGACCAGACGTTGTTCGGCGTCGAGGTCATATTCGCGGAAGTCGCCGAGCAGGTCGGTCAGCTCGTACGGGTACACCGTGTTGCGTCGAGCGGCGCTGAGAACCTTCTGGCGGTACTCATCGACGGGCTCGATCGGCTCGGTCGACGGTTCGCCGACCGCCACGTCGAACCCGCCGGTTGCGTTGACGGAGAAGCGGATCGAGACCTTGCGCAGCTGACCGGTATCACGGTCGCGGCGTCGAGCGATCAACTGGACCTCTTCGAGTCCGACGTCGGCGGTCGTGCCCCTGATGTGGTCGGCGATGGTCGCGAGATCGCCTTCCGAGGCATCGATCGGTGGCCACACGTACATGATGATGCGGTTGGTGTTGGCTGCACGCTTCTGGCCGCGCTTGGCGCGGCGGATGGAGTCGGCGCACGACGCCAATACGGTCTCCGCGGTCGGCAGCGAGAGGAGCCGCCCATCGTTCTCACGCAGTGAACTGAGATCGCGGACCTGTGCGAAGGCGATCAGACGGTCGTCTGCCGGGTTGTCCTTCGCGACGGCGCGGAACAGATAGATCTCCTCGTCGTCTGCCGAGGGAAGCCTCGTCAGATCGAACTTGCGGAGCCGCTCCATGCGCATCCGCTGCGCGATATAGGGGTGCAGGCCGCGGATCAGGCGTTCCTCGACCATGCCCGTGGCCGATGGTCGGAAGGTGAAGTGGTGGTGCATGACTGCGGTACCGCGACCGGCGACGGTGAACGTGACGCGTTGCACCTGACCGGGCATCGGCGATGCCGCGACGATCTCGTGCAGCGCTGCCGCCATCGCATCGAAGTCGTCGGGTTGGTCTTCCCAACTGACATAGATGTCCGCGGCGATGGACGCATTGGTACGGGCGAGCTCGATCAGTCCGCTTGCTGCCGAGGCCAGTTCGGCGAACGGAACAGCTGCCGAGACCACGCTGGCGCCGTCGCGTGCAGCCACGACGAACGTTGTGCCCTGCGCTGTCTGCGTCGAGACGATGTCGACGCCCTTGTTGCCGTAGTAGCGGCGGGTCAGCACCTCGAGCATGGCGGTGTTGTCGGTTCCGCTGCGCTGGATGCGTTGTCCCAGAAGGCGAACAAGCGGTTCGGTGCTGCGCACCATCTCGGCGATGCGCTCGTCACGATCCGCGGCGTCTGGGTTGTCGTCGAGGTACTTGAGGTGCTTACGCACGTTGGTGTACACGCGGGCGCGGTCGCGCAGCAGCATCGCCTGGCCGTACCAGGCGTAGATCACGCCGCGCGCGAGGTCGGCGATGGCGGGGAAGCGAACCTGCGTCGCGGCCACGATTCGGTCGAGCGCGAAGCCGATGTCCTCGCGCAGTTCGTCGCGCGGCGTCGGCTCGCCCAACCACTCGCGGAGCAGCGTCGTGATGACGGTGACCGATGCGGCTGGATTCTGCAGTGTCAGGAAAATGCGGAAGACCGCGGCCTCGAGTTCGGGAGTTCGGTCGAGTTCGGTGACCCCGTAATGCCTGAGGGCGTGCCGGAGCTGCTCGTGAAAAGCCTCGGGCAGCCCGTCGCGCTCGACGTCCAGGCTCTGCAGATAGGTGTGGAAGTTCTCACGCGAACTGTGTACGTGCTCGAACCCGGGGGTCGAGCCCGACGGTGGACGCTTCTGGCTCAGTTCGGCGAGATCGGCGAACACCGTGAGCAACTCGAGTTCGTCGGCGATCGGTCGACGACCCGAAGCGCGGACCTCACGACGAACGGCGAGATAGTCGTCGAGGAGTCGTGACCGGTCGTGCGGGTCGACGTCGTATCCGAGGAGCTGACTGCGCAGATCCTCTTGCGTGCGCGTGGTCCTGACGTCGGAGTCGATGTTGCCCGGGACCGCGGGCAACTCCAGTTCGACGCTCTCTGCTGACGCCTCTGCTGCGCCGTCGGCGTCTTCGTCGTCGACGAGCGGCTCGAGCCGCATCAGTGTCGCGCCCGTCTCGACCTGGGAGCCGACCGATACCGAGCATTCCTTGAGGCGCGAGCGGACCGGCGCACGCAGCACGGTCTCCATCTTCATGCTCTCGAGCACGAGCACGGGTGCTCCGGCCTCGACCTCGTCGCCGACAGCGAGGGGCGTTGCGACGACGAGAGCAGGTGCGGGGGAGCGGACGACACCGCCCTCGTCGCGGCTGACGCGATGGGCAACGCCGTCGACGTCGATGAGGTGGATGGGCCCGTGCGTGTCTGTGACGAGGCGATAGCGCACCCCGTTGAGCACCATTTGTGCGGCGTGCTCGTCGAAACGCTCGATGTCGACGTCTGCCGTGTAGGTATCTGTGCCGGACTCGATGGCGACGCGGAATCGACTCGCACCGATGCGTGCGACGCGAACCCGGTACCCGACGCCGCGCAGCTTCAGATCCAGCGGGCGACCACTTTCATGCTGCACCTGTGGGCGACCGCCCGACGCCGTCGACAGCAGACGCTGACGCTCGACGGCCTCCTCTTCCTCGTAGCTGTCGATCGCAGCGGCGATCAGTGCGATGGCCGAATGGCGGTTGACCACCAGACCGTTCTCGGCGCGTACACGGTCGATCCAGCCGGTGTCGGCGCTGCCGTCGATGACCGCTGGCTGGCCGAGGAGCTCGAGAACGAAACTCTTGTTGGTCGCACCGCCCTCGATGACGACGCGGGTCTCGCTCATGGCGCGACGCAGGCGTCCGAGAGCCTCGTTGCGATTGGCGCCGTAGGCGATGATCTTGGCGATCATGGAGTCGAAGTCGGCGGGGATGGTGTCGCCCGCGCTGACGCCGGTGTCGACACGGATGCCGGGTCCGGCGGGCAGTTCGAGTCGCGAGATGCGACCGGGCGCCGGTGCGAAATCGCGGTCGGGATCCTCTGCGTTGAGGCGAGCCTCGATCGCGTGTCCGCGCTCGGCTGGAGGATCGCCGTCGAGTCGACCACCGGACGCGACGTGGAGTTGTGCGCGGACCAGGTCGATTCCGGTCGTGCATTCGGTGATCGGGTGCTCCACCTGCAGGCGGGTATTGACCTCGAGGAAGGCGAAGAGCTTTTCTCCCGGGTGATAGAGGAACTCGACCGTCGCGGCGCCACGGTAGCCGACGGCGACGGCGAGCCGCTCTGCCGAGGACTTCAGGTCGGTGACCTGTTCGGGCGCGAGAACCGGCGAGGCCGACTCCTCGATGATCTTCTGATTACGACGCTGCACCGAGCAGTCGCGGACACCGAGTGCCCATGCGGTGCTCTGACCGTCGGCGATCACCTGGACCTCGACGTGCCGGGCGCCGGTCACGAGGCGCTCGAGGAAGACGACGCCGCTGCCGAAGGCGCGAGCGGCTTCGTCGCGGGTGCGGTCGAACGCATCACGCAGCTCGTCGTCGCTGGTGATGACGCGGATGCCGCGGCCACCACCGCCAGCGGTCGCCTTGAGCATCAGCGGGTAACCGATCGATGTGGCGGCCTCGAGTGCGTCGTCGATGGTGTCGACGGCCCCGCGGCTCCACGGGGCGACGGGAACGCCGACCTCTTCGGCGATGAGCTTTGCGCCGATCTTGTCGCCGAGTTTGCGCATCGCTTCGGCGGATGGACCGATGAAGGTGACGCCGATGCGGTCGCACAGTTCAGCGAAGAGCGGGTCCTCGGCGACGAATCCCCAGCCGACCCATGCAGCGTCGGCGCCGGTCTCGAGTAGCGCGTGCTCGAGCACCTTCAAGTTCAGGTAGGGGCGGTCGGCTGCTGCGCCCAGGTTGTATGCGATGTCGGCTTCGCGAACGAATGTGGCGTTGCGGTCGACGTCGGTGTGCAGGGCAACGACCTCGATGGGCTGACCTGTCTCGGCGGACAATCCGCGGACGGCGTGGATGAGTCGCATCGCGGCCTCACCTCGGTTCACGATGGCAATGCGCGTGAACATCACCGACTCCCTTCTCTTCTCGAACTGCTCGTCGGCAGCGCCCCCGCTCGCCGTGCGAAGACCCCGGCGTGACGCGGTGCGCAGCGCCATTGGCTGCGGACCGTGCCACGCACGTGTCTTCGCGGTGTGGGCCCCGTCTGCGTCACGTGCGTGAGTGCGGCATGTGTGACTGCGGAAACAGCGGCCCCGCACGATTGTGTCGAATCGTTGCGCTACGCGCGAGTACGGGTGACCTGCCCGACGTGTCGGGTCATAGCGTAAGGCTCCCTCGCGGCTGGAAGCAGGGATGCACCCCGCGGACGATCTCCGCGGGGTGCAACACCAGTGTGATCGAACGAATCAGTGCAGGTCGTAGCGGTCGAGCTCCATCACCTTGGCCCACGCTGCGACGAAGTCGTCGACGAACTTCTGCTTGGCGTCGTCCTCTGCGTACACCTCGGCGAGCGCCCGTAGATCGGAGTTGGCGCCGAACGCGAGATCGACCCGAGAACCCGTCCACTTCTGTTCGCCCGACTCTCGATCGACGGCGACATAGGTCCCGTCGTCGGCCGACGACGGTGACCACTCGACGTCCATGTCGGTGATGTTGACGAAGAAGTCGTTGGTCAGGGTGCCGGGCTTCGTCGTCAGCACGCCGAGCGACGAGTTCTTGTAGTTGGCGCCGAGCACGCGCAAGCCACCGACCAGAACAGTCATCTCCGGCGCAGACAGGGTCAGCAGGTTGGCCTTGTCGACGAGGTTGTACTCCGCGGGCAGTTCGTTGCCCTTGCCCTCGTAGTTGCGGAACCCGTCGTACTTCGGTTCGAGGTAGGCAAACGAGTCCTGGTCGGTCTGCTCCTGAGTCGCGTCGGTCCGCCCCGGCGTGAACGGCACGGTCACCGAGAAGCCCGCGTCCTTGGCGGCCTTCTCGATCGCGGCAGCCCCGCCGAGAACAACCAGATCCGCGAACGACACCTTGGTACCGGGCTCTGAGTTGAACTGCTCGGCGACCAACTCCAGCTTGCTGATCACCTGCGCGAGTTCGTCAGGCTCACTGGACTCCCAGCCGAGCTGCGGCTGCAGTCGAAGTCGTCCGCCGTTCGCGCCGCCGCGATAGTCACTGCCACGGAAGGTCGACGCGGCCTTCCACGCGGTCGCCACCAGCTGCGAAACGCTCAAACCGGTTTCGAGGATCGCGGACTTCAGGCTGTCGGCATCCGAGTCGGAGATCAGCGGTCCCTCGGCAGCGGGGACGTTGTCCTGCCAGATGTAGGTCTCCGATGGAACGAGCGGACCGCGGTACCGGATGGCGGGGCCCATGTCGCGGTGCAGCAGCTTGAACCATGCCTTGGCGAACTCCTCGGCCAGTTCTTCGGGGTGGTCGAGCCAGCGCCGGGTGATCTCACCGTAGATCGGGTCGAAACGCATCGTCAGGTCGGTGGTGAGCATCGATGGATGGGTCTTGCCATTGCCC
Organism: Gordonia aichiensis NBRC 108223; assembly: GCF_000332975.1. Lineage (GTDB taxonomy): Bacteria > Actinomycetota > Actinomycetes > Mycobacteriales > Mycobacteriaceae > Gordonia > Gordonia aichiensis. The sequence continues at coordinate 107,915 of NZ_BANR01000018.1, forward strand.
TGCGCGACGGGTACCGAGTTGGCCCAGCCACCATCCTTCGGTCGCCACTGGTTCGCACCGGCAGGACTCTTGAACAGCTCCCACTCATTGCCGTACAGGATCTCGAGGAAGCTGTTGTCCCACTTGGTCGGTGTGTGTGTCCAGGTCACTTCGAGGCCGCTGGTGATCGCGTCATTGCCGACCCCGGTGCCCTGGGGGTTCTTCCAGCCGAGGCCCATCTGCTCGAGCGGCGAGGCCTCGGGTTCGGGTCCGAGAAGTTCGGCATCGCCATTGCCGTGCGTCTTACCGAAGGTGTGACCGCCGACGATCAATGCTGCGGTCTCGACGTCGTTCATGGCCATCCGGCCGAATGTCTCGCGGATATCGGCGGCAGCCGCCAAATAGTCCGGAACACCCTCGGGGCCTTCGGGATTGACGTAGATGAGGCCCATGGTGGTCGCGCCCAGCGGCTCCTCGAGCTCACGCTTGCCGCCCTGGTAGCGCAGGTTGGTGCCCAGCCATACCGACTCGGCGCCCCAGTAGACTTCGTCGGCTTCCCACTCGTCGGGCCGCCCGAACGCGAAGCCCTTGGTCGGCAGGCCCATGTCTTCGAGTGCAACGTTGCCCGCGAGAACCAGGAGATCAGCCCACGAGAGTGCCTTCCCGTACTTCTTCTTCACCGGCCACAGCAGTCGTCGGGCCTTGTCGAGACTGACATTGTCGGGCCAGCTGTTCAGGGGAGCGAAACGCTGCATACCGGTACCGGCTCCGCCGCGACCATCCTCGACCCGGTAGGTGCCCGCAGCATGCCAGGACATACGGATGAAGAAGGGTCCGTAGTGACCGAAGTCGGCAGGCCACCACGACTTCGAGTCCTTCATCACGTCCTTGAGATCACTGACGAGCGACTCGACGTCGAGGTCGGCGAGCGCGGCGTCGTAGTCGAAGTCGGGTTCACGCGGACGAATCACCTGCGGATTGTGTGCGAGCACGCGCAGATTGAGCTTCTCGGGCCACCACTGCTGATTGCCTCCGCCCTCGACCGGGGGCCGGATGTGCATCGGGCAACCTGATTCGGCTGGCTCGGTCTGGGCCTCGCCGATGGGCGGGTGCTCCTGGGCAGTGTTCTCTTCAGACACTGTTTTCCTTCCGGTTGTGGGTGATACGGGCTGTGATCACGTGTGTGACCCCGGTGTGGATGTGCAGTCGGGGCACAGGCCCCAGTAGATGACCTCGGCCTCGTCGAGCACGAAGCCGTTGTCGTCGGATGCGGTCAGGCACGGGGTGACCCCCGCGGCGCAATCGACGTCGGCGATCGCCCCGCACGAGCGGCAGACGGTGTGGTGGTGGTTGTCGCCGACCCGGGCCTCGTAACGCGCAACGAGACCCGATGGCTGGATACGTCGGACGAGTCCGGCTTCGGTCAGCGCACCGAGCACGTCGTAGACCGCCTGACGCGAGACGTCGGGCAGTGTCGAACGCGTGGCGAGATAGATGGTCTCCGTGTCGGCGTGCGCATGGGTGTTGACGGCCTGCAGCACCGCGACCCGCGGGCGGGTCACGCGAAGTTCGGCTGCACGCAGTTGATCTGCGTACTCCGGCGTGGGAGACACGTGAGTCAGTATGCAACGCATTCTGGAATGATTCAGGATTTCTCTCAAACTGAGACGTCGCGAGCTGCATGTCTCTGCTGTGGCACGCTGGTCTGGTGATGTGGACACCAGAGCGCGTGCGCGCTGAATCGATACGGTGGACATCCTCGTGGCATCCGGTCGGCTCACACCACGTCGACATCGACGGATACGAGTTCTACGTGCTCGACGGGATCGCCACACTGCTGAACTACCACGGCGCACAACGCGATCCACTTGCGGTGCTCGACCAAGCCGCAGCCCACGGTCGCAAGCTCGACGCCAATCGCCTGCGTTTCACACGCGCTCCGGGACTATTCGGTGGCGTCGACGATGCCGAGCTCGACCGGCGCGACGCCGTCACGATCGCAGTTCGCGACATCGTCGCCATGAAAACGGCGCCCGAGATCGTGGCACAGATTCCGGTGCCGCCCTGCGTCGAGGCAAGGCGAGTCGACACGGACAACGGTGTCGCCGAGTTCGCGCAGATATCGCTCGATGCATGGGGATTCCCGCCGCCCATCCTCAACGATCCATCGATCGCCGAGACCCCGCCCGGCCTGTTCGTTGCCCACACCGCCACCTACGCCTCCGCCCGCGCCGAGCCGGCCGGCGCGGGTGGCTACACACTCGAGGGTGAAGTCGCTCGAATGTGGGGTGGCGCTGTGCTCCCTGCCTATCGGGGATTCGGTGTGTACAGGGCTTCGATCGTCGCCCGATTGAACGATGCCAGAGGTCGGGGTGCCTCGCTCGGACTCGTCCATGCAGAGACCGCCACGTCATCGCCACTGCTACAGCGGATGGGATTCCGAAAGTTCGGTGAGCGGGCGATCATCGAGTTCGGCATCTGAGGAGCGTTGCATGGACCTCGACGACGCGCTCGACGAGTTGTATGGTTGCGCCCCAGTAGATTTCGTCGCACGACGGCGCGAACTGGCACGTTCCGCGCGGGCGGAGGGTGATGCCGAACTCGCCCGCGAGATCTCGCGGGCGCGAAAGCCCACGCGGGTCGCCTGGTTGCTGAATCAGTGGATACGCCGATCGCCCACAGAATTCGACCCGGTGTTGACCGTCGCCGACGAACTTCGTCAGGCCCAGCGCCGATCGTCGGCAGGACTTCTGCGTGAACTCTCTGCACGACGACAAGACGTTGTGCGGGAGGCGATGACGCGACTGCGTTCGTTCGCCGCCGATATCGGCGCTCCCATGAGCGCGGCTCTCGAGAGAGAAGCCATCGCGACGCTGCGCGCTGCCATCGGCGACGAGCAGGCGGCGCAACTCTTGCAGCGCGGAAGAGCAGTATCCGCAATGGAATACAGCGGGTTCGGCCCAGCCGGGTTGGTGGCGCTCACGGACTCCGCTGCGCCCTCGGATTCGGCTGCGCTTTCCGATTCAGCTGAGCCCATCACCGGTAGGACGGTTGAGAGTGCGGACTCAAGTGATGACACCAGCGACGGATTGACAGATACCGGCGATGGAGAAAGTCCGGCGGAGGTTCGTGAGCGCGAGGCCCGCGAGGCGGAGCTCGCCGCAGCCCGAGCAGTGCTCGATCGATTCGCTGCCGACGTAGTGTCGGCCACCGCTGAACTCGACGTAGCGCAGCGCAGCCTCGACGACGCCGAGCAGTCCGTCGCCAATCTCGCGGATCGCGTCAGACGACTGCGCGCGGAACTTGCGGGTGCCGAACACGAACTGCGCTTCGCGCAACGTGTTGTCGATACAGCGGTGACCCAGCGGGACGCCGCCGTCGTCGCTCTCGAATCCGCCTCCGACGGGCAGATGCGGGCACGGGAGCGCCTCGATGCGCTGGCGGGCGGCGCCGACCGCTCAACGAGTGATCTCGGTGGGGCACCCAACACGTAGTGGCCGGATGCCCCACCTCTTGGGGCCATGTCCTCCGGTATGAAGTTCTCAACGATCGTGCGCGGTCCCGATGTCGTTGGCGGGTGCGAGGCGAGTGTGCGATTGATGGCGGGATAGATGTGGTGTTACGGGTCAGGGAATATGGTGAATCATGCTGCGGCCGGCAGATTGTCGAGGTTCATGGTCCGGCGTTGTCAAGGTCGGTGTCGCCGCCGTCGGCCCAATGCACGATGTGGTGTGCCCGGCACCAGGACGCGGGTGCTCCGCATGTGATGCAGCACCGGTCGCGCTTGGTGAGGGCACGCCGTTGCGGTCGCGTGAACAGACGTTTGGTCCGGCTGACCGCGAGTGGAACTTCTTCGCCGTCGGTGATCATCACCGTGACGTCGGCGTCACACGCGAGACGCCGTGCGGTTGCTTGGCTGACCGCCCCCATGAACGGCAGCGATGAAAGTTCAGGCGTGGCCGCCGGGATGGTCAACCCGAGCTGGGTAGGCGAGGCCAGGCCGGTGAACAACGTGCTGACTACCGTGTCGCCGTCACTGTTCGGTGACGATTCGGCACCTGCACTCCCGGTCGCGAGATCGAGGATGATCTCGAGGGCGTCGGCATATCGCTGTTCGGGCCCGCGGAGATCGCGGGAGCCATCGGGTTGGGGTGCGGGTGCCGAGAGTCTGTCGATGGCGGTCAACAGTTTCTCGCCGCCCACGGTGTCGAGATCGGCTTTCACCCGCAGGCGACCGTCGACCTTGGTGGCGGTGAGCGAGTTGATCGTGCGGTCTTCGGAAGGCGGCAGCCCACCTGTGGAGTCGGCGCGCACATTGCCGAGCGTGCGGGCGTAGTCGATGATGTCGGCGGGGTTCGCGCCCGAGAAAGCCTGGGAGGCAAGTGCTGACGCGTACGCGCGGCGGTCGTCGGCATCGACGGAAATGGCGCTGCGTTGTTCGATGTGGGCCAATCCGCGCACGATGGCGTCGACATGTGCGGCGGAGAATGCGCCGTCGGCAGCGTATCCGTCGACAGTTCCCAAACTGCCGATTGCGCGGCCGATGCGCACCAGCCGATGGGTCTCCGAGGGCGCCAGGCCTACCGCTGCCAGTTCCTCGATCATGCTGCGGCCGTAGCGTTTATCGACGCCGAGCTGACCCAATGCGTGGGTATGTGCGGCGAGTTGGTGATCGGTCACATTGCGCAGCTCGACCAACTGGCGCACCGTGCCATGGACGACGGTTGAGTCTTCGCTGTGCGCGGTGAGTAACTCGCGCACCAGGTCCGTCGCAGTACGCAGCGCAGCAACGAGGGTGGGAGTGTCGAAAGCGGCATCCGTGTGGGCGACGGCGGGGCTGATCACCGAATCGGTCATGACTCCAAAATACACGAATAGGTGTTCGATTCAAGGTCTATTTTCGCTGGTAAGAGGCCTGTGGATAACCTGTCTTCAGGTTCGGGAATTGTCGGTGGGCGGTGCTATGAGGGCTGAGTCGGCGTCGCCACTACCGGCGCATGGTCGACGAAAACCTGTTGTGCGGCGCGACTGCGGTCCATAGAGTGTTGTCTCGCGCCGTGCGGGTCGACCGACACCCGTTCGGACGCAGGACGTTTGACAATTGAATCGAATAAACTTGTGCGGCATGGCGCATAAGCCGGAGTGATCCGGTGAAAGGCGGGTGACAACCGTCGCCGGGAGCAGTCCCGGTACCCCATGCACTCCGAGCCGGAACCTTCGCCCCAGGGCGGAGGCAACGTCGAAGCGATCTGACGGTGTGAGCCGGGAGAGCCGATCGGTGACCCGACACCAGCCAGGTGTGGTCAGTAGCGACGAATGTTGCGGCGAGGGAAGGAACGTCAGTCCGAGATTGTTCAGTCAAGGGCGTGTTCCACGGACGTGGAGACGGGGCGTGGCGGCTTCGTCGAGACGCGAGAGATCAAGTAGGACCGACATCCGAAAGGTCGAGGGTGTGCGGCATTCCGATCCCAAAAGGCTCGGAACCGCACGGAAGAGCACATCCTCAGTCGACTGAACACACTAGCTCAATTGGTAGAGCAGTCATTTTCTCGAATGACCGGTTGCTGGTTCAACTCCAGTGTGGATTCCCATCCAAAAAGCGAAAGCCTCTTCCCGACGACATCGTGACAGTGTCCTAATCCCTGACACCGCAAGATGAATCAGGGCATCGCTCGAGCCCGCGAGGCCGAGTGGTGTTCACGCGCCGGTAGCGGTAGCGGAGAGACCGGCCAGTCTCTCTTCGACGTGACAGCGGTGGAGAAGCGGTCGTCGTAACGCGTGGTGCCACGAACGGCACTGGACATGGTGACTACCGTCGAGAGGCGGTGGACACGCTGCAAACCCTGTCGGGGAATACAGCATGCACAAGGTCACCGAGAGTGGGGAAGTAGTCTCATTCCCCGCACACAACACCTGCCTGTCACGGCAGGTCGAGAAGCTCCTCGTAGAAGCCCCCGAATTGGCGGCCCGGTTCGACGAGATGCACCTCGAGAATCCAATGACACTCGCGTCCCGAGGCGTCGCGTCGACGCATCGGCCCCGATGAGCCGGGCGCAACGTAGCTTTCGATGTCGTCACCCGAGATGTTCTCGTGGGGAAACTCGCCTACGAGATGCCCGGCTATCTCACCCCCGAAGTGCCAGCCGTCCTGCTCGCTGAGTTCGACGACATGGTCGAAGAGTTCGGCTCCCGTGACGTCGGGATGCGCACGGAAGTACTCGCGGCCCGCATCCCAGATACGGGGAAGTGCCGCAGCGAGACGGTGTTTGAGCGGGTCCTCGCCGAGCACGTACGTTCGGCCGAAATCGGCCTCCCAATCCTCGAAGATCGGACCGAAGTCGAGGAAGAGGATGTCGTCGTCGGCGATGATGCGGTCGGGCGGATTGGCGCGAAAGGTTTCGAGGGTGTTCTCTCCGGCCCGGACGATGCGTTTGTGCCAGTGCTTAGTCACACCGAACATCTCGTTCGCCAGATCGCGAATCTCGTCCGACAGTGCCCGCTCGCCGACTCCGGGCCGGATCAGTCCGCGCGCTGTGACGGCCTCGAAGAGCTCCTCCGCATGGCGTTGGGCGTCGAGTAGATTGTCGACGCGTTCCTGCTCGCCTGTGGTCATCGGATGTGCCTCCCTCCGGCGCGGACGAACCGTCCGGGTTCGACTTCGATCACATCATGTCGACGAAGGTGCCGCTCGAGATGGAGCGTTGCGGTGCGTTTCTCGACCGCGTCGACGAAGGGCATCGACACGTGTGGTCGGTAGACGAGCCGGTGCTCGACGATGTCGCCGAGAGTGCGAGGTTCGGCGAGGAATTCGAGGAGCCGGTCGTCCCGCCGATGGATGACCGCCGCGAAGTCGTCAAGGCGTCGGCGGAAGTCGGCTGCACCGTCGATGACGCCTTTTTGATGAAAGGTGCCGTACCAGCGTGCCTCGACACCGCGCACCGTCTCGATCGACGTGAGGTAATCGTCAAGACTGCTGCCGAGGTCGCCGTACATCGGGCCGAATGAGGTGAGGTCGATGTCGGCGACATAGCAGAATCCGATCGGTTCGATCAGGACTCCGCAGTGCCCGGCGGTGTGCCCGGGCAGATGGATGAGTGTTGCACTGAGGTCGCCGAGATCAAAAGTGTGATCACCCTCGATCGCGACGGCATCGGGTCTGCCCGTCGGCAGGTCGAACTGGTCGAGGATGTGCTGTTCGACCGCCTCGCGCTGCTGCGCCGGCTGGCCGAATCCGTCGATCATCGCCGCCAGTGAGCGGACGCCCTCGACATCTTTGGTGTGCACATGGGCCGGACAGTCGAAATGCTTGAGTCCGGCGATGTGGTCTTCGTGCGCGTGACTGATCATCACAGCATCGGCGCCGGCTGGATCGTGCGTGACCTCGAGCGACGGATCGATCACCAGGGTGGCCTCGGAGCCGTTCACTACCACGGTGTTGCCGTAGGGGTAGGCGCCGCCGTGCGCTGACTCCAGCACGGTGACGGGCCCATACGGTGACGCGGTGTCGAGTGCCGTCATCGCGCGTGACCTGTCGAGAGCCAGGATCGTGCTGCGCGCATGTCGGTCAGCTTAGTCACCCGGGCCTGCTCGTATCCGGGCGCCCACCCACCGGGTCGACGAGCGAACCACAGACCTGTCGGGCGCGCTGAACGTGCTCGCGCGGGAATGCTGCAGTGGCCATTCGGGTTGCCACCGACATGACTGACGCGTCGTATGACCCACGGGATCTCATAGCGAACACCAGTATCGGCATCCTGGCCACGATCAAGGCCAATGGAATTCCTCAGCTCTCGCCTGTCACGTCCGTGTACGACCGCGAGTCCGACACCATCCTCGTGTCGATGACCGACGGACGTGCCAAGACGGCCAATCTGCGGCGGGATCCGCACGCTGCGATCGAATTCACCAGCGCGGACGGATACACCTGGGCGACCGCTGAGGGCGATGCCGAACTCATTGGGCCGTCGACAGACGTGGATTCACCGGAGATTGATGCACTGGTCGAGTACTACCGGCTCGGAGCAGGTGAGCATCCGGACTGGGCAGAATATCGAGAAGTCATGGTCGCCGACCGTCGGGTATTGCTCCGACTTCGTGTCACGCACGTCTACGGCGCGAAACTGCGCTAGCTGACCGACAAGCCCCGGACCCGTCAGCGGGTGGGGTCGCTGTGTCGGAGCGACGCCGCGGTGCGTATCAGGTGGTCGTGCTCGGCGACGCTGGTGGCCCTACGTGCCGCCTCGGTGTATGCATCGGCTGCTGCACCTCGGTCGCCGGCGAGCTCATACAGGTGGCCACGGACCGCATGCCAGCGATGGTGATCGTCGAGAACCGTTGCGAGCTGGTCTATTTCAGCCAGCCCGGCGGACGGGCCGCGAGCATGTCCGACGGCGACGATTCGGCCGAGTACCGCCGCCGGGTCGTTACGGGCAGGGTTGTCACTCAACGTCACGAGGTCGTCATACCAGGAGAGAATCTGCTCCCAGTCGGTGTCCGCGGCACTGGCAGCGTCGTCGTGCAATGCCGCGATCGCGGCTTCGATCTGATACCGCCCCGGTGGGCGATCCTCGGTCTGATCGGCGAGCGCGGACTGCAGAATGTGTACTCCACGGGCGATCTGTCCGCGGTCCCAGAGCGTCCGGTCCTGACGGTCGAGCGTGATGATCGAGCCGTCGGCGGCGTGCCGTGCGGGCAGGCGGGCATGGTTGAGCAGCATCAGTGCGAGCAGTCCACGTACCTCCGGTTCGTCTGTGTGCAGCGTAAGTTGCCTGGTGAGCCTGATGGCCTCGTCCGCGAGCCCGACACGGCCGCCGTGGCCGTTGGTGTAGATCAGGTAGAGGACACGCAGGACGACCGCTACATCGCCAAGGCGATCGAAGCTGCGCCCGCGCAGTTGGCGTTTGGCACGACTGATCCGTTGAGCCATCGTCGATTCGGGGACATAGAAGGCGGCGGCGATCTCGCGCGTCGTCAGTCCGCCGACGGCGCGGAGGGTCAGTGCGATCTGCGAGGCGGGCGCGAGGTCGGGGTGGCAGCAGCGAAAGAACAGCAGAAGGGTGTCGTCGCCCTGCTCGGTGATGGGTGGCTCGGACTCGACGCCGTCGACCATGGCCAATTGTCGTCGACGTCGTGCGGCGTCGGCACGCCGCGCGTCGATCAGGCGACGCGTCGCAACACTGACCAGCCAGGCCGTCGGGTCTCTCGGCGGACTATCGGGCCAGACCCGAAGAGCGTCGATCACAGCGTCCTGGATCGCGTCCTCGGCGGCGTCGAAGTCCTCGCCGCGCCTGATCAGCGTGGCGAGTGCCACCGGAACGAGAGACCGCAGCGTCTCCTCGTTCCAGGTGGCACTGCTCATATCTGCTCGGCGTTGGACGGCGACGCCGACATCACCTCACGGACGTCGAGCCATTCGTACAGGGGTGCACCGCCCGGACCTGGCTCCGACGATATGTAGGCTGCGATCTCGAGGACACGCTCGTACGAATCGACGTCGACCATGAAATAGCCTGCGATCAGGTCGCTTGTCTCGGGATGCGGTCCGTCGGTTGTCACCGGTGCCGCGTCCGGTCCGCCGTATCGCACCCATGTCCGGGTGGGGGCGAGTCCCTGGGCATCGACGAACTCGCCGTTCTCGCTCAGCATGTCATTGACGTGATGTTGAAAAGCGATGTGCGCTTCCACGTCTTCGGGTGCCCACTTGTCCATCGTCGGGAACGGATGGTGCGGCTCCGGGCCGCCGCGGTAGTGCTTGAGAATCAGGTACTTCGGCATCATGACTCCTCGTGTATCGCGCCGGTTCGTGTGTGCCGGCTCGGGGGACCACGCTTTTCGTCGTCCTCATCTGGTGAGCGGAGCGGGCTACCGGTTCTCGACATCGTTGCGGGAACATTCTCACTCGGATTCGCCAGCCCTGTGCTGCCCACGGACACCTGCCGCGATCACCCCGGCCAGACCGATGCACTGGTGACCACCGGAGTCGTGCAGATGGGCTTGTGCACTCGGGAGAACTCTGGAGTTGAGCGTCAGGTGGGAGTAGGGGACGACGTCGTCGTCGCGGCAGTGATGCATCGTCAGCGACGTGGTCGGTTCGGCGCCGACGACGTCGTACTCCGCGATGTTCCAACCGTCCGGGCCCCAATTGGGCATCGCGAGAAGTGTCGCGTGACGCGGTGGTGTCGACATCGCCCGCAACAACGTCACAAGCATCGATGCCCCAAATGAGTGGGCGACGATCATGTCGGCCGGCGACAGATCGTCGACGTGCGGCCTGATCGACGACGTCCACGAGGGCACCGACATATCGTCGTCGGGCAGTCTCGGCATGACCAACTCGGCGCCGAGCGCCTCGGAGATCGCCGCGGCAAGCGGTCGGTCGTCGAGGTACCCAGCCGCGCCGTGGATGAACAGCACCGTGTTCGTCGTCGGGTCATCTCGCGTTGCACCGGTTGTCACCGTGTCCCCGTTCTCGGCATCCCGCGTTCTCGGTGTACCTGTCATCGACATCAGAGTGTCGCAGGTACAGACACGCTGTACCCGCGAAACTCATCGTCGAATCCTCGGTCAGATCAGTGCGCTGGCACGGCGGCGGGAGTACGCGCCCCCGCGGGCCTCATCGTCTGCGCAATGATGCATCCCGCCGCGATGAATCCCATCATCACGAACAACGAAGCGCGGTAACCAATTTCGAGTCCGCTGCCTTCGCCGACCGAGCTGTACACCGTGCCGACAACCGCAGCGCCGAACGCAACGGCGAGAGCTTGAGCTGTGTTGAACACTCCCGACGCCGCACCGGCGAGTCGAACGGGTACATCGTTGAGCACCAGCAGCCCCGCGGAACCGACGATGGCGCCGAAGCCGAGTCCCGCGACGATCAGCGCCACCGCGAACCAGAGTGCGGGATGCGCCGACTGTTCGGCGACGTCCATGAGCAGCATGCCGACGATGAAGACTGCGCCGCCGGCCTGCAACACCCGCTTGCCGAAGCGTTCCGCGAGTACCGTTGCCGCCAGCCCCGCTGACACCGGAACGGCCACCGAGAACGGAATCCACATCAGGCCCGCGTGCAGCACCGACCAGCCCAACGCGAGCTGAACATGCAGCGATTGCACCAGGAAGTAGCCGCCGGTGGGAATCATCAGCGCCGTAAACGCCGCCAAGCCGATCGTGAAGGATCGGGTGGCGAAGAGCGCTGGCGGCACCATGGGTTCGACGCCGCGTCGACTTGTGCGTTGCTGGTTCCATCCGAACGCGCAGAGACCGGCAGCGCCCACGGCGATTATCATGAATCCCCACACCGGCCAGTCATTCTCGGGACCGAGCGTGATCGGGAGCATGATCGCGCCGAGCGAGCCGCCGAGAAGTGCGGCGGACCCGAGTGCGATGGAAGGCGTTGACGCTGGGCGTGATTCGGGGATGAATGCGATCGCGGCACAGATCGCGATCACCGCAAGGGGCACGTTGATCAAGAACACAGGCCTCCAGGCGAGGCCGAACCAGTCGCCGGTGGTGATCACGGCCCCGAGAATCGGCCCCGTCACGGCGGCCAGACCGATGACAGACGTGAACATTCCCATCGCCTTCCCTCGTTCGGCAGGCGGATAGAGCACCTGAATGTTGCTCAGGACCTGCGGGACCATGAGCGCGGCCGCGATGCCCTGGATGAGGCGAAAGGCCACCAGTTCGGCTGGGCCGGGAGCCGAACCGCAGGCCAGCGAGGCCAGACCGAACGCTGCGAGTCCGAGGATGAACATCGCGCGACGACCGAAGCGGTCTCCCAGGCGCGCACCCAGGATCAACCCGACGGCGTAGGTCAACGGATAACCGGCAACGATCCACTGAATGCTGACCGGCGACGCGGCCAGGTCGACCTGCATGGTGCGGAGCGCGACATTCACGACGGTGGCGTCCATCAACTCCATGAACGACGCCGCCAGCAGGCAGATCAGCGCGATCGTGCGAGCCTTTCCGCTGATGGAAGGTTCACCGGCAGTGAAGGATTCGGCGCGGGGCGCGGAGGTGTTCGAGCTGTCGATGGTGACGTCGTCCGAGTCTAAAGATGATGGGGTCATCGGGTGCTCCAGAGGATGTGGGGTGGTCTGACGTCGACGACGCTATGGGGGATAGGGGACAACTCCGGTCCTCGTTCGTGGACGCACAGTTATTCGGGCACATCCGAGAAAGACTGGTGTCGATGTAGCGTCGGGGAATGGGAGCCGACAGGGGAGTGCGCTGGAACCACAACATCCACTACCACCGCCTTGTGCTGGATGCGATACCCGATCACGCCCGCACCGCTCTCGATGTCGGGACCGGCGACGGTCTCCTCGCTGCTGAACTACGTGATCGTCCACTGGGCGTCACCGCGATCGACGTCGACGGCGACGTGCTTGACCGTGCCAGTGCACAGGTCGACGGTGTGCAGTGGGTGCACGGAGACGTGATGACGTATTCCTTTGGCCGCCAATTCGATGCGGTCGTCTCGGTCGCAACCTCCCATCACCTGCCCGACACACGGGCCGCGCTGCGTCGTTTCGCCGAACTGACGGCGCCGGGAGGCGTGGTGGCGATCGTGGGACTGGCCCGTACGACCCGACCATCCGAAGTCGGGATGCACCTGGCCGGCCTTGTCCAGCATCGTTGGCTGTCCTGGCGGCGCGGATACTGGGAGCATTCAGCTCCGACGGTGTGGCCTCCCCGTGATTCGTACCGCGATGTTCGCAGGGTCGCGGACGACGAGTTACCCGGTGCTTGTTGGAGATTGCTCCCGATGTGGCGCTACGCGTTGGTGTGGCGCAAGTTGACTTACTGATTCGACGTTCGCCAATATTGATGAATGTCTAATCAGGAGTCGTCCGCGGCCGCGTGCCGGGGCATGGGCGCCGAAGAGGTGGCGAGGTGGGCCGGCGCACTGAGGGCTCTCGCCGACCCAGTCCGTTTGCGACTGCTCAGCGAGGTATCTCGCTCTCCAGGTGGCGAGGCCTGCGTGTGCGACATCTCCGGGCCCTTCGAGCTGGCACAGCCGACCATTTCGCATCATCTGAAAGTGCTGCGGGAGGCCGGTCTGGTGTACAGCGAGCGACGGGCGACGTGGGTCTACTACCGGATCAACTCCGCACTACTGGAACAACTTTCAGGGGTACTGGGCGCTTTGGCCGAGACGACGGGGGAGCCGCGCGACTGCGGGGTCGTCGAATGAGTAATGCGCAGGAGCGCGTTGCGGGTCGAATGTCGACTCTGGATCGCTTCCTTCCCGTGTGGATAGGCATCGCGATGGTCGTCGGCCTGTTGTTGGGACGTGGCGTGCCCGGCCTCGGTGACGCACTGGCGACCGTTGAGGTCGACGGGATCTCCCTGCCGATCGCTCTCGGGCTCCTCGTCATGATGTATCCGGTACTCGCCAAGGTCCGGTATGACCGGCTCGATTCGGTGACCGGCGATCGCAGGATGTTGGTTGGCTCGCTCGTGCTGAACTGGGTTGTCGGACCGGCATTGATGTTCGCGCTCGCGTGGCTGTTGCTGCCCGACCTCCCGGAGTATCGGACCGGGTTGATCATCGTCGGATTGGCGCGGTGTATCGCGATGGTGGTCATCTGGAATGATCTCGCGTGCGGTGATCGCGAGGCCGCTGCAGTCCTGGTGGCGCTCAATTCGATCTTCCAGGTCATCATGTTCGGCGTGCTCGGTTGGTTCTATCTGTCGGTGCTGCCCGGGTGGCTCGGATTGGAGCAGACCACCATCGACACGTCGGCGTGGCAGATCGCGAAGTCGGTGTTGGTCTTCCTCGGCATCCCGCTGCTCGCGGGATATGCGACGCGACGGCTCGGTGAGCGTGCGAAAGGCCGCGCCTGGTACGAGAGCGTGCTGCTCCCGCGGCTGGGTCCGTGGGCGCTGTACGGGTTGCTGTTCACCATCGTGATGCTGTTCGCGCTGCAGGGTGAACAGATCACGTCTCGACCCTGGGACGTCGTGCGTATTGCGATCCCGTTGCTCATCTACTTCGCCGTCATGTGGGGCGGCGGGTTCGCCCTCGGCGGTGGTCTCGGCCTCGGGTACGCACGTACCACTACGCTGGCATTCACTGCGGCCGGCAACAACTTCGAGCTCGCGATCGCAGTGGCGATCGCCACCTATGGGGTGGCGTCGGGGCAGGCGCTCGCCGGTGTCATCGGACCACTCATCGAAGTGCCGGTGCTCGTCGGCCTTGTGTACGTATCGCTCGCACTGCGTCGTCGATTCACAACGACGGATCAGAGCCTGGCCGCGTGAGAGCGATGAAACGTGCTGAGGAAGGGGCAGGTAGTGCGGAATTCTGCGGCACGACAACGCAATGCGAGCAGCCTTATTGCTGCTGGACGACGCCATTCCGTCGCCGTCAGTGAGGATGGACGCTGCGTTGCGGCGGGTATTCCGCACGCCCCGGAGACTCGCGTCGGCGACTGGACCGAGATAGTGAGCATCTGTGCCGGTTGGCGGAGAACTCTCGGCGTGCGTGCCGACGGTTCTGTCACTGCGGTTGGGCGAACGACCGAGGGCGCGTGTGACGTTGCTGCTTGGCGAGACATCATTGCAGTATCGGCCGGAGACTGGCACTCAATCGGACTTCGCTCCGACGCCTCCGGACGACCACGAACTGACACTGGACGCGGGTTTTGAACCGGTGCGTCAACCCAGAGGTCTGCTGTCGGCTCACGAGCGGCTCCGCGCGGTCCATCGCCAGAATGGCGCACTCGGTCGTCCGGCTAACGCTGCGGCGACAATAGCTGCACGCGAGGTCACAACATGGCACGGTACAAGCATGACTGAACAGATGCCTACGCCGTCCGTGTCCGAGCGGGTAATTCTGGCGATGGACCACGGGCAGTTCGTTCTGCGCGGCGGACTGGGCGACCTGGACAACGAGTTTTCGTTGCTCGAACAGGCGTTGGCGACGCAGCCGAACGCAGGCGACGGATTGACGATGGTGGTGCTGAGCCCGCACCAGAACAATTTCGAGATGCCCATCGACGTCGAAGTGTTCGCGGCCCGTCCACCCGACGACAACGCGGATTGGCAACAGATTTGCGAGGACATACTCCGTATCGGTCCCGAGGGTGTCCTTCAAATCGACTCTTCGACAATGAGTCCCGTCGACGTTCAGGTTCTACCGGGGGAGTACTTGGTGCAGGTTTCCGGTCGCGGCTTTGTGAACTACGGCTGGCCAGGCACCACCACTCCAGACGACGAGTGGCGTATCCGTTTGTTCCCCACCGACGGCACCAGTCCGCGTCCCGCCGTGCGTTGGGACATGCCCGGCTACGGGATTCCGGATGACGTGGAGCAAACACCGGCCGAGTCAGAGTCCTTCCGCCGACGACGAGCCGCAGTGGGTCACGGCTCTGCACGTTGACGGGCCACGAGACATGACCGAGCGCACCGAACTCGACCCACGTGCGGCCCAGCACCGACTCGACTAGTGGGGTGGGCAGCCGATTGAGCAGGTTGCCACCTACAACGGTGGTCAGACGTTGACGAAGTTCGACCGATCGTTCGTCCTAACAATCTTGCATGCCACCCCCGACATCGCGCGTCAGGTCGCCGTGTATGCAGTCACTCGCGCCTGCGAGTTCTCGGGTCTTGCAGATGAACTGTGGATACGTGACGCGCTCGTCGCGCTCGGCGACAATTCCGCTATGCCAGCGCCGTTCGACGACATCTCGCACGTGGGAGACGCTTTCGCGCGCCTGTCGACGCAGGAGGGGGCGTCAGTGAACTCCGCGGTATTCGTGAGGTGCGTCGGCGAAGACCTTGCCGACAACCCGTTCGGAACAAACAATGAACCCCGTTATATGACTATCCCTGCCCTGTACTCAGCTCAAGACCAAGACACCTACAAGGCCGCTATCGAGACGGTGTTCCACGCATCCTGCGCCTATGGATCGCATGCGGGAGAACTTCACGCGGAGATCAGACGAGAACTGGCGGACATGGACCGAACATCACGAGGGCAACCGTAATGCGCCGCTGCAGCTAGCGCCGTCGGTGCCTGCCGAGCATGCGTAGAGCAGTCACCACGCTCACAGGTCCGCGTACGTGGTCAGACTTGGATAGAGACGAGGTGCCTGTACCGATGACGATCGCGAGAGGTCACCAGCGCGGCGCTCGTTTAGCGCGGAGCGCGGTAGCTCAGACTCGTGCCGATCGCCATGTATCTGTCACTCATTCCCACCTAGCCTGTCAAACTCCCACATGTGCTGTCACCCGACAGTTCGGGGAGGAGTCGAGTTCGCACAATCTACGACTCAGCATCGTTTACTTGACATAATGTTTCTTATCGGCACTGCATCGAGAAGGCGGTTCTCGTCAACGGTGTCCGATGTGAACGGTCACCGAGATTGGCGAGTTTTCACCAATTTGGCGAATCTGGGCTCGATTCTGGCGAGGTTTGACAACAGTTCGGCTCTGAGCGGTCGCAGGGCGCCGCGACGCTAATCGCTCTCCGGCTTGCCGTGTTGGCCCCGTCGGGCGTCGGCGGCGTGCCGGGCGACCTCGGCCAGCACGGCGAGCTCCGCCTCGCGACCAACCGCGATACCGGTAAGTGGATCCGTCGACTCAGTATGTCCTCGGTGTCGGTGCCCTGTCTGACAACGCTCATGGCGCGGCAGAAGCCGACGCCGCAGACCGCAGGTCGTGCAGACGCTCCCGCGCCCGTTCGACGGCTTGGTCGGTCGGTGGATCGGCGCCGTCGACCGACAGCGAGATGCGGGTGATCTCGTCCACGATCGCTTCCATTTCGATCGCCAAGGGCAACATCTGGCGGGCGCGTGCCGGAATCGGCGGCGGCTCGGCGAACGCGGCCAGACACGCTGACTTCGCCCCATGCGCTCTCAGGAAGGCGTCGTCACGATGACGGACGAGGGTGGTGCGGTCGCGCGACGGCCCGGCGGCAGCATCATCGAGGTATCGCGTGGCCGCGTCGAGAGCATCGTCGAGGCGGGCCTGTTGCGGGAGGCGCCGGACACCCGGCCAGAGTAGGTATCCGAACACGACGGCAATGACCGCGCCGAGAAAGGTGTCGAGGATCCGAATCGCCGGCGTCACAATGTCCGCGTGGCCCATCGACGAGGCGAGGATCGCCGACACCGTCACCCCAATCACGCTGAGCCCGTACAGCTTGGGCGCGGTCAGCGCGGCGAACGCCAAGCCCAGCGATGCGGCGAGAGCAACCGCGAAGCCGTTGTTCCACAGCAGGAGAACCCCGGCCGCCACCAGCGCCCCGATGATGGTGCCGGCGATCCGGTTCACCGTGCGCACCACGATCGAGGCATACTCCGGTCGCACGATCACCGCAACGGTGAGCGGTAACCAGAATGAATGGCTGGGATCGTGTGCGGCCAGGGTGACCGTGGTTGCCACGCCCAGACACACCGCCATACGGAGAGCGTTCGCGACTGCTGCCCCAGTCAGCGACGGCAACAGCGGTGGGTGCAGATCGCGGTCGACGACCCGCGATGGTTGCGATCCAGGGCTGGACAACGCCTGCGTCATCGCGCGCAAACCGGCTGTCGCCATCCATCTGGCCGAGACCTCGACGGGGTCTCCGGCACGCAGTTGTGTGGCCGCCGTGCGGAGTCCGGCAACGACTTGCGGGGGGACCGGCAGCCCCTCCGCATAGAGGGCCGCCGTGGCGTAAGCGACGTGTTCGGTTCTGGCGTCCCATCCGGCATTGCGTGCCTTCGCAGACGCGGCCGCCATCCGCGATCGCGCCCCATATGCGTCCCGCCGTCCGATCGCCTCGCACAAGTCGGCGGCCGAGTCGTACACCCCGATCATTGCGCGACGGTGCGTCTCATCGCGGGTGAAGGGCCAGTCCGCGACATGCGCCACCCCGACGGCCAGTGCCCCCACCAAGTACCAGAGCGCCTGCGTGATCGGCCCGAGGCTGGACCCGCCGAACTGGCCGTATGCGACACCGATGCTCAGCATCATCCCGAAGGCCGGTCCCGCTGGACCCGCCGCGCCGACAAGGCCGGACACCGCGCCTGCTGCGGCGGCCACCATGACGATCGTCAACGCTCCGCCGCCGATGAATCCCGCCACGACGAGCCCGAGCACCGCGCCGGCGGCTTGCGCGCACAGGCCGGTCACCCGTCCCCGGTACGAATCGCCGACCACGAACGCTACCGAGCAGGCCGCGCCGAGATAGGCCACGCCCAGCCGATCCCAATCCCCTATGCTCCATCCGAGAAGCAGCATCGTCCCACCGGCGAGGAGTGCGCGCACCGCCGACGACACGGCGAACGGGGCAGCTGACGGCCGGAAGGCGGCGGCCACTGCGTTTGTGACCTCCGACATACTCGGCAAGCTAGTTGGTCGGCAGCGGGGCGCTCAGCCCAGCCGCCCATCGACGTACCGCTGGATCGTGGGACCGACCGCGGCGATCACTTCGTCGTCGGTCATGCTCGCGAGTGGCTCGACACCCCAGACGTATCGCGCCACGCCGAGGCCCAGGAGCTGGGAGGCGATCAGACTGGCCCGCCGCCGGGCGTCGTCGGCGTCCGTCCCGATCGTCGCCGGCCCCATCAGCTGGTTCTGGACGAGACCGCGCAACACCGCGCGAGTCTCGGCGTGATGGGCCGCAGTCAGCACCATCGTACGCAGGAAGGCGGAGCTGTCCGGATCGCTCCAGTTGGCCAGCGTGACGGTCACCAGGGCCGTGCCGAGCGCTTCCGCGGGCGTCTGCCACGCCTCGCGGATGCGGTCGAGCATCGCGGGAGGCGCCTGCACACACGCGGCGAGCAATGCCTCTTTACCCCCGTAATAGTGATACACGAGCCCCGGATCGACGTCGGCACCCCGTGCGATCGCCCGGATGCTGGTGCCTTGATACCCGTTCGCGGCGAACTCGTCGCGCGCGACGGCGAGGATGCGTGCGGCCAGCACTCCCCGTTCATCCCGCGGGCCCCGCTTGAAGTCCTCCGAGCGGTCCGCGGAAGCTGCGCGTTCGCTTCCCGATCTTGACATTGTTTCATCATACCGTGAAACTAGTTTCACCGTACCGTGAAACACTGGCGCTCAGTAAGGAGACCCCCATGCGCGTCGCAGGCCTGCCGGTTCGACACTCTCACCTCTTTCTGGAAATCTGTCCGACACACTCATATCTCTGCGGACACTTAGCGATGCGAACTTCTAGGGAGACGTGAGAGTTGCCAGGTCACAAGCCCGGCTTGGTATCACCTATCTCTGAATCGGACAGATGCATTGTTAGTCGTCATCAAGATTGGCGAATTGTCATCGGAGGGGCCTTGATTTTCAACAAACTGGCGAGCTGTGACAAAGTCTGTCACTGCTGGGGCTGCGTGCTATGCACGTGCCGGGTGGGACGGCCGCCGGCAGCTGCCTGTTCCGCACGACGTGCGACGTGGTCAATGGACATTGCTCATCGTGGCTGTTGGGCGTGTCTGTGGGTCCGCCCTGAAACTTGGGCGCCTATACGTCGCTGTGACGAATTTGTCTTTGGTGGGCCCCCTTCCGCGCGTCCGCAATCTTAAACCCGGCGTCACGCCTGCCGAGCATCAACTTGCGCATCAACTGGCGGACACCACGTCGAGGGCACGGCGCTCGCCTCGCCTGGGCTTTGACTCGTCGCTCAGTGCTGACGGCTCGATGTCGGGCGGTGTGTATGGCGGCGCGTGCGGGGGTACCGCCTTGTCCTTGGGCCTTTCGACCATGATGTTGCCTCCATCAGCGTGAACCCATCGGTTCAGTTTCGTAGCTGCTCATCACCCAGGGGTGGGGGGACTGCTGCACCGATAGGGACATCTGATCTGGCTTGCCTGGGAGGGTGGGCCTGGAAGGATGGCTATCGTGCCGAAGCCGTATCCGCAGGAGTTCCGTGATGATGTGGTCCGGGTGGCCCGCGAGCGAGAGTCGGGGGTGACGCTCGCGCAGATCGCGAAGGACTTCAGGATTCATGAGATGACCTTGCAGAAGTGGTTGCGTCGCGCCGATATTGACGAGGGCCGGAAACCGGGAACGACATCCACTGAGTTGCGTGAGCTTCGGAAGCGGAATCGGCTGTTGGAGCAGGAAAACGAAGTCCTGCGCAGGGCTGCTGCGTATCTGTCGCGGGCGAATCTCCCGGGACAAGGCTCTACCCGCTCGTGAAGGAGCTCGCCGCGGACGGGATTGCCGTCGCAGTGTCGTGCCGGGTACTTGAGCTCTCTCGTCCGCCGTACTATCGGTGGCTGACCGAGGCGGTCACCACTTCTGAACGAACCGAGGCCATCCGGGCGAATGCGCTGTTCGATGCTCATCGTGATGACCCGGAGTTCGGTACCGATTCCTCGCCGATGAGGCCGAAGCTGCTGGCCAGAGCATGAGTACGCGGACGGCGTGGCGGATCTGTTCCGCGAACAGTTGGTGGTCGAGGTTCGGAAAGAAACGCGGCCGGAACGGGAAGAAACCCGGCCCGCCGGTGCACGACGACCTCGTCGAACGGGACTTCACCGCCGAATCGACGGACCAGTTGTGGCTCAGCGATATCACCGAGCATTCGACCGACGAGGGCAAGCTCTACCTCTGCGCGATCAAGGACGCCTGCTCGGGCCGGATCGTCGGGTACAGCATCGACTCCCGCATGCACTCACGTCTCGCCGTCAGTGCGTTGAACAGTGCGGTCGCCCGCCGCAGCCACGACGTTGCGGGTTGTATTGTTCACTCCGACAGGGGTTCTCAATTTCGATCCCGCACATTCGTGTCGGCGTGAACCGACACGGCCTCGTCGGATCGATGGGCAGAGTCGGCTCCGCCGGCGACAACGCCGCGATGGAATCGTTCTTCGCATTGCTGCAGCGCAACGTCCTCGACCGGCAGCGATGGAGCACCCGCGAGCAACTCCGAATCGCGATCGTCACCTGGATCGAACGGACCTACCACCGCAGGCGCCGCCAGGCCCGCCTCGGCCGGTTGACGCCGATCGAATACGAGGCGATCATCAACACAGCCGCATCAGCGGCATGACACCGAAACTGTCTCTATCGGTGCAGCAGTCCCCATCGGCTGCGATCAATATGTCACTGTGACGATTCCTCACGTCCGAGCCATCGCACTGAACCCTATGGTTGGCAACCTTGTCGGTTCAGTGCAACCCAGACCGCCGACTGATGACCGTCTTCTGCGTGGTCAGGTGGTGACGACGATCTTCTTGCCTTCGTGTCGGCCGGCTTCGAAGCGGCGGTGCGCCTCGACGATGTCGTCTAGACCGAACACGGTGTCGATGACAGGTCGGAAGCCGCCCTGCTGGACGCTTGCGTCGAGGAAGGTGGACATGCGTCCCGTCACCGCCGGATCGAGAAGGTAGTCGAAGCCGCGATAGTTGACGATGGTGACCGATACGTCATCTGGTTCGGGTGTCGGCCGCCGGTCGAGGAACCCGACAGCAATCAGGCGTCCTCCTGGACGCGTTGCTTTCAGGAGAGCCTGCTGGCCTGGCCCCCGAACCACGTCGAGGGTGATGTCTGCACCCGTGCCGTCGGTGAGACGCTGCACCGCGGCAGGCACGTTCTCGCGGTCAGTAGCGACCACAGCGGCTGCGCCCGCCTCAAGCAGATCGTCGGTTTTCGTCACGTCCCGAGTGATGGCGATCGGTACCGCGCCTAGTCGAGACGCGACCTGAATTGCCGCTCGCCCAACGCTTCCCGACGCTCCGGCGATGAGCACGCGGTCATTCGGCTGCATGTTCGCTGCCTCGACGAGAGCTCCGTATGCGGTGGAGTAGCCCACCCAGATCGCCGCGGCCTCGACGACGTCGAGTTCCGCGGGTCGGGCAACCACCCAACTCGCCGGAATAGTGGTGAAGTCGGCGTAGCTGCCGCGGACTATCGAGTCCGGGATCGCAGTGATGATGACCGGGTCGCCGACCCTGAACCCGGACACTTCCCGGCCGGTCGCGTCGATGACACCGGTGCCCTCGATGCCGAGGCGTGCGTGCGGGAGGGGAACCGGTGCTGGTGATGAACCCGACCGCATCATCGCGTCCAGCGGATTGATCGCGAACGCCTCGATCCGCACGCGAACCTCGTCGGCTGTGGGCTCGGGGACGGGGGTATGTACGTGGTGCAATACCTCCGGCCCACCGAATTGATCGAATTCGACTACTCGTGGCATGACTGACTCCTTGCGAATACCGGTTCTGACTGTTGAGCATCCAGTCATCACGCTAGGAGTCGAACGGTTACCTGGAGGTACCTTGGATTCGTGCAGACCACGCCCGGCCACGCGTTCCTCTCGGACTGTCCGACCCGTCTGGCGATCGAGGTGATCTCCAGCAAGTGGGCTGTGCTCGTGCTGTTCGGACTCAGCAAAGAACCTCGGAGACACGGCGAACTTGCCGACCTCATCGGCGGTATCTCACGCAAGGTGCTTACTCAAACTCTGCGTCGGCTCCAGGAGTTTGGTCTCGTCCAGCGCAGTGTCGACGGTGCACGGCAAGTGGAGTACAGCCTCACCGACCTGGGGAAGACCCTCATAGATCCCATCGAGGTACTCACCAGCTGGGCGCAAGATCACGGCGAAGAGATCCTGAAGTTCCAAGCGGGTACTACGGATGACGGCCGTTAGACACGCTTAGTCGCCTAGCTCGGTCCGGACCGCACCCACGAGAAGGCGCTGCATCATGACGGTAACCAGCAATCACGCCGAAGATGGCCACATTCCACTGGCGCCCGCCAGCCTGAAGCCGCGATTCCGTCCAGGATGGTGGCTACGGCCGCCAGGTCCTGCAGAGCGAGCCCGGTGGAATTGAACAGGGTGATGTCGGAATCGGCGCGTCGGCCTGCGACGGTTCCGCTCACGATATCGCCGAGCTCTGCGACGATATGGTCGCCGGTGATGGCAGCTTCTGCGAGCGGAATGCACACGTCGCCGGACTTGGTGACGGCGGTGTCGTAGCTGTCGACAATGAGCCGAGATCGTCGGATGGAGATGGTGTCGACTTCACGATGGTCGGCTCTGGGGGCAGCGCCGACCACGTTGAGATGTGTTCCGGGAGCTATCCAGTCGCCATTGACGATGGGATCTTCAGACGGGGTCAGTGTGCATACGATGTCCGCCTGCGTGATGGTGTCGCGTGGCGTGGCCGCTCGGGCGATGGGTATTCCGAGCGCATCGGTACCTGTGCGAAATGCTTCGAAGGTCTCCGTCGACCGGGTCCATACGATGATGCTGCGGACTTCGGTCACTTCGGCGAGCGCGTACGCGTGCTCAATCGCCAGGTTTCCCGCCCCGACGAGCCCTAGAATCGACGGCCGCTGTCGGGCAAGGTATTTCGTGGCCACCGCGCTGGCAGCTGCGGTTCTGACGGCAGTGATGGCATGGCCGTCGAGCATCGCGATGCATTCTCCTGTACGCGCGGAGAAGGCGGTGATCGTTGATCGCTGCCGCGGCAGCGATCGTGCGGGATTGGCGGGCAGATCCGACAACATCTTGACCAGTGTGATATCCGGGCCGGCGTCGTACGCGATCATCGGCAATGCGACGCCGTCCTCGGGCAAAGTCAATGCGGGCGGCGCGGGACTATTCGCCGAGCCCGTCGAGAGTGCGGCATGCGCACGCTCGACGGCCTCGATGATTGACGACCGGTTGATGAATGGGCGGATGTCGGCGTCGGAGAGGACAAGAGGCATGTCACCGATGACTTTGGCTGAGTTCGAGGTGCGCGGTGATGCTCGGCGTCACGATCTGGTCGAATGTCGGTGCGGTGGACACCATGCGCTCAGCTGCGAGCACTTCCATCCACCGGCGAGTGCCCTCGGGATCGATCCGGACGCTGTCCCACGTCCCCGACTCTTGAATCGCAACGCACGCGGCGCTGAGCGTCGACGGGTCGGCGGTGGGCCAGTGCTGTGTCAGCAGTGGTTGAAGACCGGCAACCGGTGTGGCGCAAACCTCCCGCATCGCGTAATCGAGCGCGGTGACGAAACCGGTGAGCCTGTCGCGAAGCTCGTCCACACGGTCTCGATGGCAGTAGTAAACACTGTTCGGGCCGACTCCGACCGCGCTGGTGTAGTCGACGGCGATCACGCCGGTCCCCCGATCGACCATGGATTGAGCGGTGAGAGTGTCGAGCACTATCGCGTCTCCGAGTCCTGATTCGAACAATTCGACATACATCGGGGTCGAAAGATCCCGCAGAAAAGCGACGGATGAGGGATCAACCCCATGATCGCGCAGGAGTCCTGCGGTCACTGCATACGGTGCACTCCCCCCAATACCCGGAGCGAGGACCGTGCCATCGACAAGGCTTGACCAGGTGAAGGTGGCAGCGTTGTCCCTGACGACCAGTGCCTTGGGGAAGCGGTCATTGACCTGCGCGAAAGCGACGAGATCTCGTTGTGAACCGGCGTACATTGCCGGGACCCACAGCCCGCCGAGCGCGACGTCGGCGACACCGCTGTCGAGATCGTCCAGGACCCCCGTCCAGGGGTCACATGCTCTGGAGATGACGGTGAGGTCGTGCGCAGCGAATAGCCCGACGTGGTCTGCGTGGTATTGAGGCAGGTAGTTGAGAGCGTGCGCGGTTGCCGAAATGGATAGTTGTTTCATGTGTTTTCAAGTCCTTTGTCGGTAAAATGTAGTCGGGATTCGAGAAGGCGTCGTGCGTCGTCGGCGTATCTTGTTGTTTCGTGTGTTCCCTACGTGTTGGCCGGCGCGGAGGGGCTATCGGCGACCTCCTCCAAAGACTTGCCGAACGTTTCCGGGCCGAAACGAGCGGCGATCACCAGCAACCCGTACATGACCGCGATCATGAAGAAGACTCCGGCTACGCCCGATTGGTTGAAGAAGAACAGTGCTGCAAACGGCATTACCGCTCCGGCAACATTGCCGATTCCGTTCACAACGGAGGCGCCCATGGCACGGATTGAGGTCGGAAACAACTCGGGCGACCAGACCGACAGCAGCGTGTTGAGCATCATGGTGAAGAACTGGAAGATAGCGGGGGG
>NZ_BANR01000017.1 GCF_000332975.1 Gordonia aichiensis NBRC 108223
CCCCTAGGTAAGGCGGTAACCATCTGGCACCTGCTGTCGGTTCGCGAGGTCGGCAGTGGTGGCCCTCATCGACGGTGAGGGACTAGGCTACGTCGAGCAGGTCGGTTAAGGAAGGGTCGGACTCTGCGATAGCGACCAGTGCCCTTAGCGGAGTCGAACCGCTACACAGGACCGTCAGGGCTGCCCCATACGAGGGCTGAGAACGTCACAGACGCAACAGAATCGCGTCCACGAGCAGCTAGGTGGTTAGACCGTTCAGGCGGTCCCACACGGTGCGTGCATCGACCAGGGCCGTAATCAGGGCGTCAAGCTGGGCACGGTCTCGAATCTCATCCACATTGACCGGCTGATCGAGGATCACGACAGGACCGTCTACGTGATCGGTGACCGGGTGGATTGCGGTAGCGACGGTGACTGTGAGGTCGAAGTCGGGGCCGGGAGCGACGTGCTCGGACCACTGGTGGATTTGGTAACCGTCTGAGCCAGGGTCGTCCACGAGGATCGGGGTCAGGGTCATCGGAGTCATCGGACGCCACCGATCTGATTGAGCACGTCGGCTAGAGCGGTCCGGTATCCACCGTCGTAGGCCGGATCATCGGTTGGGTCTGGTGTCGACTTCAGCATTCGGGGGAGCAGCATCGAGAGCATGGGGCCGGGGAGTTTCGCTACATCTGCTGAAGCTCGCGTGTATCCCCGCATCCATAAGTCAGCGCGTGCCGTGGTCACTGGTCGCACCCCGCAATGTCGAGGATGGCGTGTCGACACTGGCCTACGTAGTCCGAGTGGGCCCAGGTGTCGTAGATCGTTTCGAGTGTGTCGGAGACGTGGCGGTTGAGGTAGCCGTGTTCGGTGGTGTGCTTCACGACGCGTACCAGCCGAACGTGAGAGCCAACTTTAGAGCGGCTAACGGCAGGGCATAGACGAGGGCCGCCGACACGACCACGGCGGCGTAAGAGGCGGCGCGGTGCCGTCGATAGGATGGTGAGCGATGTTGCACGGGCTAGTTCCCAACTCATGTGTGAGGATTTCCGCACGGTTGTGAGGAATGAGTGAGCTACCCGTGCAGATGACCGCAAACATGCAGGTGAGGGCCGTATATGTCTGAGAAGTTTATCTACACGATGAAGAAGGTGCGCAAGGCGCACGGTGACAAGGTCATTCTCGACGACGTCACCATGTCCTTCTATCCGGGCGCCAAGATCGGCGTCGTCGGTCCCAATGGTGCGGGTAAGTCGTCGATCCTCAAGATCATGGCGGGAATCGACCAGCCGTCGAACGGCGAGGCGTTCCTCGACCCCGAGGCCACCGTCGGAATCCTGCTGCAGGAGCCGCCTCTCAACGAGGAGAAGACAGTCAAGCAGAACGTCGAAGAAGGTATGGGCGAGATCAAGGAGAAGCTCGATCGCTTCAATGAGATCGCCGAGCAACTCGCCACTGACTACTCCGATGAACTCATGGAGGAGATGGGCAAGCTCCAGGAGGACCTCGACAACGCAGACGCATGGGATCTCGACTCCCAGATCGACCAGGCCATGGATGCGTTGCGTTGCCCGCCGGGGGATTCACCGGTCACCCACCTGTCGGGTGGCGAACGCCGCCGCGTGGCGCTGTGCAAGCTGCTGCTCTCTAAGCCCGACCTGCTGCTGCTCGACGAGCCGACCAACCACCTCGATGCCGAGAGCGTGCTGTGGCTCGAGCAGTTCCTCGCGACCTATCCCGGTGCGGTGCTCGCCGTCACGCACGATCGCTACTTCCTCGACCACGTTGCCGAATGGATCTGTGAGGTCGACCGCGGAAAGCTCCACCCGTACGAGGGCAACTACTCGACCTATCTGGAGAAGAAGGCCGAGCGCCTCGAGGTCCAGGGCAAGAAGGACCAGAAGCTGCAGAAGCGTCTCAAGGAAGAGCTTGCGTGGGTGCGTTCGGGCGCCAAGGCCCGGCAGACCAAGAACAAGGCACGTCTGACGCGCTACGAGGAGATGGCCGCAGAAGCGGAGAAGACGCGCAAGCTCGACTTCGAGGAGATCCAGATCCCCACGCCACCGCGACTGGGCGACGTGGTGGTCGAGGTCGCCAACCTCGACAAGGGGTTCGACGGTCGAGTGCTGATCAAGGATCTGTCGTTCACGTTGCCGCGCAACGGAATCGTGGGCGTCATCGGACCCAACGGCGTTGGAAAGACCACACTGTTCAAGACCATCGTCGGCCTCGAGGAGCCCGATTCGGGCTCGGTCAAGGTCGGCGAGACGGTCAAGCTGAGCTACGTCGACCAGAACCGCGCCAACATCGATCCCAAGAAGAACGTGTGGGAGGTCGTCTCCGACGGCAACGACTTCATCGAGGTCGGCCAGAACGAGATGCCCTCGCGCGCCTACGTCAGTGCATTCGGGTTCAAGGGACCCGATCAGCAGAAGCGGGCGGAGGTGCTCTCCGGCGGTGAGCGTAACCGCCTCAACCTCGCACTGACCCTCAAAGAGGGCGGCAACCTGATCCTGCTCGACGAGCCGACCAACGACCTCGACGTCGAAACACTCGGTTCACTCGAGAACGCACTCGAGTCGTTCCCGGGGTGTGCCGTGGTCATCAGCCACGACCGGTGGTTCCTCGACCGGACCTGTACCCACATTCTCGCGTGGGAGGGCAATGTCGAAGAGGGGCAATGGTTCTGGTTCGAAGGCAACTTCGAGGCCTACGAGGCGAACAAGGTCGATCGGCTCGGACCCGAGGCCGCCCGTCCGCACCGGGTTACTCACCGGAAACTCACTCGCGACTGAGCCGGGTCACTACCATCGCGGTAGGGCTCTGATCGGAGACCAGTTCCCAGTCTCCTGAAGCGAAGGTGAGTGCGTTGTCTCAAGTGAGTGCTCTGCTGCCCGCGGCGGTCGGCTGTTACTTCAGCGCGAGCAATCCGCCGGGCGACGTGCACCATCCCGCGGCGGCAGCAGATGGCACGCTCACCGACACACCGGACCTCGAGGCGATCGACGAGACCGATCTGGATCGGATTCGTCGGCATCTCGAACTGGCCCGTACGAGGTCGGCGGGCCAGTGCCTCGTCGATGTCAGCGAAGGGCCGACCGGAACCGAGATCGTCGTCGTCAATGACGACATGCCGTTGCTCGTCGAAGCGGTGTTGACGGTTGTCGAGGCGCATGGACTGACGGTGGGGCGCATCGACCACCCGGTCATGGCCGTCGCCCGTGACGGGGCCGGCATCCTGACCGAGATCGGGTCAGGGCCTGACCGCACCACCGAGTCATGGATCTACGTGATCGCGATGTCCGGCACGAGCGAGGTCGACACCGAGACGTTGCGCACCGCCCTCGTCGACGTGATCTCGCGGGTCGCCGACGTCGATCGCGACGCGGTGGACATGCGGGGTCGCCTGTCCACCTGTAGCGCAGAGTGCGCTGTGGCACCGACCACGACGCAGTCGGGGATCGCGGCCGTCGACCGGTACGAGTATTCGCGTCTGCTCGACTGGTTCGCGGGCAACCACTTCGTCCCGCTCGGCTATCGCAGGGTCGGTCTCGACGGAACGGTGTCGCAGGGGCGCGGCCTGTGGCGGGGCGGCTCGCTCGACGACGATTTCGGAGTGCTCCTACAGTCGCCGCTGCTGCCGCGCGTCTCGCGCGTCTACCTCGAAACCGGTGTGCAGCGGTCGAACTATCCGATTCTGATCCAGGTTCCCGAGTTCGACGCCGCCGGAGCGCATGTCGGAGAACACCGTTTTCTCGGGACATTCACGTCATCGGGCCTGCACCAGACGATCCTCGACGTCCCGGTGCTACGGGGCAAGGTGCACGAGGTGATACGTCGAGCCGGCGTCGATGACGATTCGTTCGTCGGCCAGTCGATGATCGAACTGCTGCAGAACTACCCCCTCGTGGAGATGTTCGCTTCGTCCGATGCCGAGCTGAGCCGCAGGGTCGCCGAGATGCTCGATGCCGTCGCCACGAGAACCCTGCGCGCGTTCGTTCGCGTGAACCCGCAGGGCAGTACCGCTACCGCACTGATCTATCTGCCTCGCGACCGATACAACACCCAGAACAGGCTGGCGCTTCAACGCGTCGTCTCCGAACAACTGCACGGCAGTGCGCTCGAGTACTCGGCGCGGGTCAGTGAGATGCCCCTCGCCCAGGTCCAGGTGATGGTCCGAGTCGATGGGGACGACGCCGCGCGCCACGGAACCTTCGACATCGGCACTCCCGAGCAGAGCGCCATCCAGACCGAACTGTCCCACGCCATCCGCACGTGGGACGAGCGCTTCCGAGAGTCGGCGAGAGGAGTCGATGAGGCGTCGAGACGGCTCCCTGCCGGCAGCGTGGACGTCGCGCTGCGGCTCCTTCCTGCCCTGCCCGACGAATACAAGGACCAGCGTGAGCCGCGTGCGGCTGTCGCCGACCTCGTCCATGTCGCCGAGCTCGCAGTCGACGATCTCGCTGTCACACTGGCCTCGAATGACGCCGAGGCGGGCGCCTCGTGGACATTCACGCTCTACCTATGCGGTGCCGCAGCCACGCTCACTGATGTGCTGCCGGTCTTGCACAGTCTTGGCCTCGACGTCGTCGACGAGCATCCCTACCGTTTGGTGCGGCCGGACGGGCAGGTGTGTCATGTCTATGAATTCAGCGTCGAGCTCGCCGACGGGATGTCGGTCGACCACGACTGCGCCGACGACCTCGAGGATCGATTCACCGACGCCTTCGTCCAGATCTGGCGCCAACGTGCTGAGGTGGACGCCTACAACGAGTTGATCATCCGATGCGGTCTCGATTGGCGCTCGGCGGCGATGCTGCGCGCATATGGTCGATACCTACGTCAGTGTGGCTTCTCCTACAGCACTACCCTCGTCGCCCACACGCTCGGCGAACACCGCGCTGTCACACGCGGACTGGTCGCATTGTTCGAGGCGTCCTTCGATCCCGACCGTGCCGACGAGCAACGACGCGAGGTTGCCGCGGCGCAGCTCGGCGACGACATCGGAAAGGTCCTGGGGCTGGAGGCCGACCGTATCGTCTCGGCGTTCTCCTCGGTCATCAGCGCCACATCGCGGACGAACTTCTATGTACACGATGACGATGGCGATCGCCCTGTCATGTCATTCAAGTTGCGGCCGAGGGAGATTGCGCTGACTCCCGAACCGCGCCCGCTGCACGAGATCTTCGTGTACTCGCCTCGCGTGGAGGGGGTTCACCTCCGCTTCGGCGGTGTGGCGCGCGGGGGACTGCGGTGGTCGGATCGTCGCGAGGACTTCCGGACCGAGATACTGGGCCTCGTCAAAGCTCAGGCCGTCAAGAACGCGGTGATCGTGCCCGTCGGCGCCAAGGGCGGCTTCGTCGTCAAACGACCCCCTGCACCGACCGGCGACGCCGCAGCCGACCGCGACGCCACACGATCCGAGGGTGTTGCGCGATACCGTGACTTCATCTCCGGGCTGCTCGACGTCACCGACAATCTCGACCGGCACACCGGTACGGTCATCCCCGCGAGGTCGGTGATCCGCCGGGACGGTGACGACACGTATCTGGTGGTCGCGGCCGACAAGGGCACGGCCAGCTTCTCCGATATCGCCAATGATGTTGCGGCCCGGTACGATTTCTGGCTCGGCGATGCGTTCGCCTCGGGCGGCTCCGCGGGCTACGACCACAAGGCCATGGGCATCACCGCGCGTGGTGCGTGGGAGTCGGTCAAACGCCACTTCCGTGAAATGGGAGTCGACACCCAGTCGCAGGACTTCACCGTCGTGGGCATCGGCGACATGAGCGGTGACGTGTTCGGCAATGGGATGCTGTTGTCCGAACACATCCGGTTGGTGGCGGCTTTCGATCATCGGCATGTGTTCGTCGATCCGACTCCGGATGCCGCGTCGTCGTATGCCGAACGCGCGAGGCTTTTTTCGCTGCCGCGTTCATCGTGGGCGGATTACGACACGTCGTTGATCAGTGAGGGAGGGGGCGTCTGGTCACGTGAGACGAAGTCGATCGCGATCAGCGAGCAGATGCGCAGCGCACTCGGACTCGACTCGTCGATCGATGCGCTGTCGCCGCCCGAGTTGATACACGCGATCCTGCTCGCTCCGGTCGACCTGCTGTGGAACGGCGGAATCGGTACATACATCAAGTCGTCGGCGGAATCCGACGCACAGGTGGGCGACAAGGCCAACGATGCCATCCGCGTCAACGGAGATCAGCTGCGCGCCAAGGTCGTCGGTGAAGGTGGAAACCTCGGCGTGACGGAGCGTGGTCGGATCGAGTTCGATCTCGCCGGTGGGCGCATCAATACCGATGCGATGGACAACTCGGCGGGTGTGGATTGCTCCGATCACGAGGTCAACATCAAGATCCTGCTCGACGCCGCTGTGTCGTCGGGCAACCTTGGCGCGGCCGACCGGGATCCGCTGCTGGAGTCGATGACCGACGAGGTCGCCGACCTGGTGTTGGCCGACAACGCATCGCAGAATTCCGAGCTCGGTTTCTGCCGTGCCTACTCGCTCGACCGGGTCGACGTCCATGCACGCCTCCTTCACGAGATCAGTGGGCGCGGAGTCGATCTGAAACTGGAGGCGCTACCGACACCGCAACAGCTGATCAAGCGACTGCACTCCGAGCTACATCGCGGGCTCACCTCGCCCGAACTCGCGACTCTCATGTCGCACGTCAAGCTCATCGCCAAGGACGATCTTCTCGCCGGGGACCTACCGGAGCACGACGTCTTCGACCAGCTTCTCGCCGAGTACTTCCCGCGCCCGCTACGCGAACGTTTTGCAGAGGGAATCCACGCGCATCGACTCCATCGGGAGATCGTCACCACGGTGCTCGTCAACGAGGTCGTCGACCGCGCGGGGATCACCCACCTGTTCCGGCTCGGCGAATCGACCGGCTCGACCACTGAAGAGGCCGTGCGTGCCTACGTCGTGGCCGACCGTGTATTCGGCTTGTCGAACCTCTTCGCGCGCATCCTGCACGCCGATGCGCCGGTAGATGCGATCGACGAAATGATGCTCTACGAACGGCGATTGCTGTTCCGCGCGTCGAGATGGCTTCTTGCGTTTCGTCCGCAACCCCTGGCCATGACCGCGGAGATCACGCGCTACACCGAACAGGTGGCTGGGCTCACCGCACTCATCGACAGTTGGTTCGGCGCGCAGTCGGCAGCCGACGTCGACAAGCGGGTCGAGCACTATCGTGCGCTCGGAGTCGACACCGACCTCGCTCACGATGTCGCGATCAGCCTGCACCGCTTCTGTCTTCTCGACATCGTCGACGCTGCCGAGATATCCGACCGCGATCCCGTCGAGGTCGGGGAGCTGTACTTCGCGATCATGGAACATTTCGGGCTCGAGGAACTGCTGACCGCGGTCTCGGACCTGGAGTACGGCGACCGCTGGCATGCTTTGGCGCGCTTGGCTCTTCGTGATGACATGCACGGAGCGCTGCGGGCATTGACGTTGACGATTCTGCAGAGCAGCGAACCCGACGAGAGTGCGTCGGAGAAGATCTCCGAGTGGGAGTCGTCGCACTCGTCGCGGTTGGCGCGGGTGCGTACGATGCTCGCCGACATCGAGCAGGGACCAGAACTCGACCTCGCAACACTCTCGGTTGCCGCACGGCAGCTTCGCAGCCTCATCCGATGACGACCATCGACCCTCGTCCAGGCGAGGCGTCGCGAACGAAAGGACAGTCGTGCTCTACGAGGACGAGGGAGTCAGGACCGACGCCGGATACGTGGTCAAGGTTCCCGTTCGGTGGTCGGACATGGATGTATTCGCTCACATCAATCATGCGCGGATGGTGACGCTTCTCGAAGAGGCCCGGATACCCTGGCTCTTCTACGACGAGCGCCCGACAGCGCACCTGCGCACCGGCTGCCTCGTTGCGGATCTACACGTCAAATACCGCCACCAGGTGCGACATGATGAGGGGCCGATCGTGGTCACCATGTTCATCGACAAGGTGCGGGCCGCCGACTTCGTCGTCGGATACGAGGTGCGACCCGATGCCGCATCGCCGAATGACGCACCGGCTGTCACCGCGACGACCCAACTCGTCTCTTTCGACGTCGACGCCCAACGGTTACGTCGTCTGACCCCCGACGAGCGCGAGTATCTCGAGAGTTTCCGCCGCGTAGCGGGCGACGACGCGTGAACGTGCTGCCCGAACGATTCGTGGTTGCCGCGAGTCCCGATGACAGGACGGACGCAACGGCTTTCCTGTCGCGGGCCATGCGTCTCGACGAGGCGGCGGTGGTCCGCGTGGTGCAACGGTCCGACGGGTTGCTGGCATTCTGGGCACACACGGGATTCGACGTCTTGGTCACCCGGTCGATCTTCGGCAGAGTCGCGCCTTCCGACCTCGTCGTCGACGCGGGGACACTTCGGGGGCGACTGGCCGACGGCACGCCTGGCGAACCCGTCGAGCCGGGAATGTCACTCGACTCGGCGTGGCGTGGCGCTCTGCCACTGCGCACCGGATACCGGCACCTCGACGACGTTCCGGCGCGGACGGTGGTCGAGTTGGCCCGAGAGGGAGCCCGCCTCGCCCGCGAGGAAGGCAGCAACTTCGGACCCGCGACAGGACTTCTCGACCAGGGCGTGCTCGATGTCTCGTCCGCCGACGGGGCGCTGAACGCGGCGGTGTCGTTACGGTCGCTGTTCGCGCTCACCGCAATGGGTTTCGTGCGGGACTCGGACGGTCACGAGATCACCGAGGCATCGCCGCTCGACGCCATCGGAGCCACCGAGCCCGTCCGCGTCCGGATATCGGCAGCATGGATTCGTATCGACGCACGATACGGCTCGGTGTACCAGCGCAGGCACCGCGACCTCGACGTCACGGTGCTCTGACGAGCCGCACGCCCGGTCGTCGACACCCGAGTGGGTGGTCTGTCAGACCAGCCACGCAGCGGCGTTGGGTGCCAGCATGCCGTCGACGAGTGGTGCGCTTGTCAGAATCAACTCGCCCGGGGGCAGCCCGACCGGCTCGCTTGTCGTGTTGAGCGCACACACCAGGTGTCCCTCGGAGCGCCGAAAAGCGAGACACCCCGCGGGGGCCCCATACCATTCGACGCCATCTCCTGCGAATTCGTCTCGCTCGTAACGCAATTCGATCGCAGTGCGATACAGCGACAGCGTCGAGTCCACGTCTTCGAGTTCATGTTCGACGGTGAACTGCGCCCACGACTCCGGAATCGGAAGCCACGTCTGCGGATTCGTCGAGAAGCCGAAGGGCGGCTCGGAACCTTCCCACGGCAGCGGTACGCGCGATGCGTCGCGGCCGCGTTCGGTGTGTCCGGAGCGTTCCCACACCGGGTCCTGCAGAGCGTCGTCGGGCAGATCGGCGTTGGGAAGGCCGAGTTCCGCTCCGTTGTAGATGAATATCGATCCCGGGAGCGCGAATTCGACGAGAGCCATGGCCCGTGCACGCGCAGTGCCGAGTTCGAGGTCCTCGTGGGACGTCGACTCGTCCTCGGAAGCATCCGCGAGGGCGCCATATCGCGTCACCTCGCGGTCGACGTCGTGATTCGACAGCGTCCAGGTGGGGGTGCCGGCGACGCTGTGCACGGCGTCGAGGGAGTTCTCGATCGCGTCGCGGATGGCGTCGGCGTCGAACGGCGCCTTGGCGAGCCGGAAATTGAAGCCCAGGTGCAGTTCGTCAGGCCGGAGGTACTCGGCGAATCGCTCGTTGTCGTCGACCCAGATCTCGCCGACATTGGCGGCGCCTGGGTACTCGTCGATGACAGCCCGGATCTTGCGGTGGATGTCGTGGACCGCATAGTTGTTGAATCGCGGATCGTCGTCGCGGTTGACCAGGAGCCCGGCAGCCTCGACATCCATGTCGGGTAGATCGGCGGGCTTGGCCATTCCGTGCGCGACATCGATGCGGAAGCCGTCGACACCACGATCGAGCCAGAAGCGCAATGTCTTCTCGAGGTCCTCGAAGACCTCGGGGTTTTCCCAGTTCAAATCTGGCTGCTCGCGAGCGAAGATGTGCAGATACCACTGCCCGGGCGTGCCGTCGGCCTCGGTGACCCGCTCCCACGCCGACCCGCCGAAGATGCTGACCCAGTTGTTGGGTGGCTCGTCGCCATCTTCGCCGCGTCCGTCGCGGAAGATGTAGCGGGCACGTTCAGGACTGTCCGGCCCGGCCGCGAGCGCGTCGATGAACCATTGGTGCTGATCGCTGGTGTGATTGGGGACGAGATCCATGGTTACGCGGATCTCACGCTCGTGTGCCTCGGCGATCAGTTCATCGAAAGTGGCCAGATCACCGAAGAGCGGATCGATGTCGCGCGGATCGGAGACGTCGTAGCCGTGATCGGCCATCGGGGAGCGCATGATCGGGCTCAACCACAGCGCGTCGACGCCGAGCAGCTCCAGATAGCCGAGTTTGTCGATGACACCGGCGAGGTCGCCGACACCGTCACCATTGAGATCCGAGAACGAGCGGGGATAGATCTGGTAGAAAACCGCCGAGCGCCACCAGGCGTCGTCGGTCGGGTCGAGCTGTGATGCGACGACTCCGGCGTCGCCGTCAGCCACGGGGAGGTACTCGTCCGGCGCTGTGTCGGGCGCGGCGTCGGGTTGTTCTTGCGCGCCGAGCGCGTCCTCGTTGACGGTGTCGGGCGCGGCGTCGGGTTGTTCTTGCGCGCCGAGCGCGTCCTCGTTGACGGTGTCGGGCGCGGCGTCGGGTTGTTCTTGCGCACCGAGCGCGTCCTCGTTGACGGTGTCGGGCGCGGCGTCGGGTTGTTCTTGCGCGCCGAGCGCGTCCTCGTTGACATCGTCGGGTGTCTCGTCGCTCACCGCGACAATTCTGCCTTACCTGTGTTTTCGCGGAGAAGACCAGGTGGTGTCGGCGCGTCGTGACCGATGTGCCCGAATTGGGGGAGTGCTGATCAGAGCGGTGAATTCACCATTGATTGGGCAGCCATCTCCATGTAGTCGACGAGTGCTTGCCGGTGGGGAGCATCAAGGGTGTCGTCGTCGATTGAGGCGATCGCGGTGTGCATGCACCGCAACCACGCGTCGCGTTCGATGGGGCCGATCGTGAACGGCTGATGGCGCATGCGTAGTCGAGGATGACCGCGTTCGTCGGAATAGGTGCGAGGACCGCCCCAATACTGCTCGAGGAACATGCGGAGGCGACGCTCAGCGGGACCCAGATCCTCCTCGGGATACATCGGTCGCAGAATCTCGTCGGCGGCGACCTCGCGGTAGAAGACGCTGGTCAGTTTCTCGAAGGTCTCGTGACCACCGACCTCGTCGTAGAACGAACGGTGGACTCCGGTGGTTGCCGGCTGGCCGCCGGCGGGGATGTTGCCGCTCACCGGACCCATTGTCCTCACCCTGCGCTGTGGTCTCAACATCGGTGCGAGACGCGACGGCGACAGCAGTCCAGAGGCGGCAGCGACACCACGCCCGAGGCGTCTACGACAGACCGTAGGGGTCGGTGCCCGAATGGCGGTGGTGTGGGCTAAATTGATCACACGACCTGTGCGGCGTGAACGTGTCAGCCCGCGCTCACCGGCCGTGCGCAAGAGGGTTTACCGATCGGAAGGGTCTCATGGACAACTGGATCGTCTACATCGGAATGCCGGTCACGGTCCTGGTGGTTTTGTTCGCTGCTGCGTGCGTGGTCTCGATGGCGTTCTCGGGTGGCGTCAAGTACCCCAAGCAGCAGGAATACACGCTCGACCAGAAGTGGGACCGAGGACCGCTACTCTTCTCCGCGACGGAGATCGAGTCGATTGCTTTGCCGCGCCATGCGGAACCGAATGATGTGGATGGAGGCTCGGCCAGTGCCAAGTGGTGAGATTTCCCAGACAACAGGCGCCGGCGGAACGCCGGAGGTCAGTGCGGCCTCGGCGCTCCCCGTCGGCACGGTCATCACGAACAGCGGACGCGTGTCGGCCACCCGCTTTCCCGGACAGACGGCGACGACCCCTCCGTTCTCGCGCGACGAGTTGATTGCGCTCGACGACGCGATCAACGCTGCGACCGAAAAGGCACTGGTGCGTTTCTCGGTCTACATCGGCGAACTCGGCGCCGATCCGGTTGCTGATGCACGCCAGGTGCTGCTCAAGTCGGCCCCCGAACCCGCTTACGGCACGCTTCTCGCTGTCTCGCCGAACACGCACGACGTCGTCGTCGTGTCCGGGAGTGAGGTGGCCGATCGTGTCAACGATCGCGTCGCCGACCTGGGCGTGACCGCTGCCATCAGCAGCTTCCGCCAGAACGAACTCATCGACGGACTCGTCTCCGCGCTCCACGTCATGGCTACGGCCGCGGCGCCCATCTGAGCGTCGCCGCACCGAACGCGGACAGAAGCATCGATCGCGGACAACCGCCTCGAACGCGACAACAGGCCGCGGCCCCCGGAACGAACCCCGGGGGCCGCGGCCTGTTGTCGGTGACCGGTGCTACTCGGCGTCGAACACCCGCGCGCGCAATGATCGCTCCACCCCTGCGCGACCCTCGACGATCAGCCGCTTCAGCGCTGCGGGGTGATCCCCGGCGAGGAAGTTGTCGGCTTTGGCGAGCGCCTCGGGCGTGATCTCCCACGAGGGATACAGGCCGTTGACCACGGTTTGCGCGACTTCGCTCGAGCGACGCTTCCAGACCTGAGGAACCGCGGAGAAATACTTGTCGACATACTCCGACAACAACTTTGACTGTCCCGGTCGACTGAAGCCTGCCACGACCGCCCTCGTATAGATGTTGGAGAGCGCGTCGTCGTCGATGGCCTGTGACCATGCGTCGGCCTTCGCCTCGGCGAGTGGGCGCGCGGCGCGCGCTGTCGCGGCTTGGCGCGTACCGGCGGCGGTGTTGTCACGCGCGGCCTCGGCGTCGATGACGGGCGTCGAAGCGGGGGCGTCGTCGATGGCGCCTGCCGTCGCCAAGCCGAGTACCAACTTCCACCGCAGGTCGGTGTCGACGGTCAAACCCGCCAGACCATGGTCGGCGGGATCGTCCCCTTCGAGGAGTGCCCGGACAACCGCGATCTGCTCGTCGAAGAGCCTGCCCGCGAGCAGAGTATTGACGAACGCGAGTTGGTGGTCGGATCCCGCCTCGGCGGCACGGGCGAGTTCGAGCAGTCGGGCGCTGAATCCGGGCCAACCTATGGTGGTGGCCCATTCCTGATCTGCATAGGACTCGATCGCGGTCGTCGCCTGTAGCAGAACCCGTTGCACGACGCCGATTTCCGTCTCTGCGGCGATGCCGTGTTCGACGAGCGCGACGAAGTCGCGGGCCTTCATCTCCGCCTGGCGGGTCATCTCCCACGCCGCCGACCAGACCAGCGTGCGGGGCATCGAGTCGGTGATGTCGCCGATGCGCGCGGTGGCCGTCGCGAGTGACTCGGGATCGAGACGCACGGACGCGTAGGTCAGATCGTCGTCGTTCAGCAGGATCAGCTTGCCGCGTGGAACCCCCACGAGATCGGGAACCTCGGTGACCGACCCCTCGACGTCGAGTTCGACGCTCTGCACGCGCTCGAGCTTTCCCTCCGCGGTGTCGTCGTAGATGCCGACGCGCATGCGGTGCACTCGGGTCTCGCCCGCGCCGGGCGCCGCGCCGTCCTGCACGATCGCGAAACGTGTGAACGCGCCGGAGTCGTCGACGTCGAAGTCGGGGCGCATGACGTTGATGCCGGTGGTCTTGAGCCACTGGCTACCCCAGTCGGAGAGGTCGCGTCCCGACGACTTCTCCAGTGCGGCAAGGAGATCCGAGAACGTCGCATTGGAGAACTTGTGCGCGGTGAAGTAATCGCGCAGGCCGGCGAGGAAGTCGTCGACGCCGACGTAGGCAACCAACTGCTTGAGTACGGATGCGCCCTTGGCGTACGTGATGCCGTCGAAGTTGACCTCCACGGCGGCGATGTCGGGGATGTCGGCGGCCACGGGATGCGTCGAGGGCAGCTGATCCTGGCGGTAGGCCCACGACTTCTCGACGTTGGCGAACGTCGTCCATGCGCTCGTGTACTCGGTGGCCTCCGACTGACACAACACCGAGGCGAAGGTGGCGAACGACTCGTTGAGCCACAGGTCGTCCCACCACTTCATGGTGACAAGATCGCCGAACCACATGTGCGCCATCTCGTGCAGTACGGTCTCGGCACGCCGCTCGTAGTTGTAGTTCGTCACGCGTGACCGGAACACGTAATCCTCGAGGAACGTCACGGCGCCCGCGTTCTCCATGGCACCGGCGTTGAACTCGGGAACGAAGAGCTGGTCGTACTTTCCGAACGCGTATGGAATGCCGAAGTTCTTGTGGTAGAACGCGAATCCCTGTTTGGTCTCGGTGAACAGGCGCTCTGCATCCATGAACTCTGCGAGGGATGCGCGGCAGTAGATCCCGAGTGGGATGGACCCGTGCTCGTCGGTGTAGGTGTCCGTCCATTCCGCATACGGCCCCGCGATGAGAGCCACGAGATAGGTACTCATGACAGGGGTTTCGGCAAAACGGTGCACTCCGCCGTCGACGGACTCGGTCGGTGCGTTCGAGATGACCTTCCAGTCATCCGGAGCGGTCACGGTGATCGTGTACGTCGCCTTGAGGTCGGGCTGGTCGAAGCAGGCGAACATCCGCTTGGCGTCGGCGGTTTCGAACTGCGAGTACAGGTACACGGAGTCGTCGGTGGGGTCGACGAAGCGGTGCAGACCCTCGCCGGTGTGTGAATAGGCGCAGTCGGCGACGACGACCAGTTCGTTGTCGGCGGCGAGATCGGGAAGCGCGATGCCCACCGATTCGTCGAAACCGTCCACGTCGAGCGCTTTTCCGTTCAGCGTCGCCGAGAGAAGTGTCGGGGCGACCAGATCGATGAAGGTCTGCGAACCGGGGGACGCGGTGAAGGTGACGGTGCTCGTCGACCGGAACGTCTTGTCTCCGGGCTTGCCGTTACCGTCGGTGAGATCGAGTTCCACGTCGTAATGGGAGACGTCGATGGTGGTGGCGCGCTCGCGCGCCTGGTCGCGGGTGAGGTTCGGGGCAGTCACAATCGCCAGCTTAGCCGCGTAACGTCGGCGTGGAATCGATGTGGACCGCCAACGGTTGAAAGACGCGTCACCCAACCGACGCGTCGAGCAGTGCTCGTGACGTGATGACTCGAAGGGAATGTGTAGATGTCGCAGACCGATCGTGTTGATTTCTGGTTCGACCCACTATGCCCGTGGTGTTGGATCACCTCTCGGTGGATTCTCGAAGCCGAGCAGGTGCGCGACATCGACGTGCACTTCCATCTCATGAGTCTTGCTGTACTGAACGAGGGTAAGGACATCTCCGACGACTATCGCGAGGGACTCAAGCATGCGTGGCGTCCGGTCCGCGTGATCGCGGCAGCCGTCGCGGCGAAGGGTGACGACATCCTCGCGCCGCTGTACACGGCCATGGGGACCCGAATTCACAACCAGGGCAACAAGGATTTCGACGTGGTCATCCGGGAGTCGCTCGACGAGCTCGGTCTTGATCCCGAACTGGCCAAGGCTGCCGACTCGTCCGAGTACGACGAGTGGATTCGTACCAGCCACCACGAGGGTATGGACAAGGTCGGCGACGATGTCGGCACGCCGACCATCCACGTCAATGGGGTCGCGTTCTTCGGCCCGGTGCTGTCACGGATTCCGCGCGGTGAGACCGCCGGAACAGTGTGGGACGGAGCGGTCGCGCTCGCGTCGTATCCGCACTTCTTCGAACTCAAGCGGAGTCGAGACGAGGACCCTCAGTTCGACTGAGACCTGCTTGCATCACAGCGGTCAGATCTTGGGCGGGGCCTCGAGTCCGTTCGGTAAGGAGCCCTCGGCGACCGCCGCGGGGTGGGGCGGCGGTGCCACCGGCACCGCGTTCCCGCTGCCGACCCCTCGGACGATGGTCTTGGGTCGGAACAAAATGGCGCCTGCTCGCGTCCGATCTCGCAACGCCGCCGCACGCCAGGTGAGAACAGGGTGCGACGCAAGCAGATTCACGAGGAAGACGAAGAAACCTTTTTCGTGTGTGGCGCGGTCGGCCAGCTGGTCGAAGTCGACGGCCCGGAGCATGTACTTGCCCGCCGACAGCACGCCCATCGCCCGGGGTGCACCCGCAGGCTGCGTGTAGTAACCGAAATTGTCCGCCGAATACTCCTGGGCCCGCGAGAGGAGCGAACCAAGCACCGGGATCTGCATGCCGATGCTGGTCGCGAGTTGGCGCCAGTACGAGGTGTGGCCTGCGGCGATATGGCCCACCTCGTGTCCGATGATGAAGCGGAGAGCCTCCGGATCGCGCGCCCTACCACCGATCTCGAACAGATCGGAGTAGACGACGACGTACCGCCGGAAACCGTGGCCGGACGCGAATGCATTGATCTGTCCGTTGCCCAGCACCACGTAGGCGTCGGGGACGTACTCGAGTCCGTATCGCGCGGCGGCCTCGACGACCATCCGATACCCCTCGACGAACTGCGTCGGAGTCATCTGGACTCCATTGACACGAGGCGTGGCGTAGGTGATGCCACGGATGAGGAACAGGATCAGCGGGAGCGCCAGCGCCAGGAGTGCGAACTGGTTGAACACGCCGAACATCACCAGCACCAGGATCATCGCGTACCCGACCAGCGACACGAGGATCAGCACAACGAGCGTCGGGATCTCCCATGGGTGCAGTCGTGGCGTGCCCGCGTACTTGGCCGGCGCGAGCCAGCGTCGATTCGGGTCGTAGGGGGTTGCCGTCGGCGCCGGATCGGCAAGTCCCGGGACATTGGGAATAGGCGATGAGTCGTCCACGGCCTTCAATCTATAGTGGTCGCTATGCGCGTATACGTCGGCGGCGACCATGCCGGATTCGAACTCAAGGCCACGATCACCGAACACCTGACGGCACAGGGGCATGAAGTGATCGATTCCGGCGCTCACGTGTACGACGCGCAGGACGATTACCCCGCTTTCTGCATTGCCACCGCGCAGAAGACCGTCGACGATCCGGGCAGCCTGGGCATCGTGCTCGGAGGTAGCGGGAACGGCGAGCAGATCGCCGCGAACAAGGTCAAGGGCGCACGCTGTGCACTCGCATGGAACGTGGAGATCGCTCAACTGGCGCGGCAGCACAACAACGCCCAATTGATCGGCATCGGTGGCCGCATGCACACCACGGAAGAGGCACTGGCGATCGTCGACGCGTTCGTCAGCACCCCGTTCTCCGAGGAGCCGCGCCATCAGCGTCGCATCGACATACTCACCGAGTACGAGGAGACCGGTGTCGCACCGGCGTTGCCCGAGTCCTGAATGCTGATGCCCCCTGGGCCTACCGCCCACCGGTCGATCGACACACGTGCCTGAAGGTCATACCCTGCACCGCATCGCGCGGCGTCAACGACAGTTGTTCGACGGTCAGCGCGTTGCGGTGAGTTCACCCCAGGGTCGCTTCGCAGAGGGGGCCGCAGTCGTCGACGGGATGGTGTTCGATGACGCCCAGGTGTGGGGGAAGCATCTCGTCCAGCGCTACCGCGATCGGCGGCGTGAGCAATTGCTTCACGTGCACCTGGGTCTCTATGGCTCATTCACCGAGCAGTTGGTGCCGATGGACGAGCCCGTCGGTCAGGTGCGGATGAGAATCGTCGGTGAGCAGAACGGCGTCGACCTGCGCGGCCCAACGGCATGCGAGTTGTACACGCCTGCCGATCTCGATGCGCTCGTCGCGCGGCTGGGGCCCGATCCATTGCGCGCCGACGCCGATCCGCAGCGGGCATACGCGGCTATCACACGGTCGCGTCGACCGATCGGTGCGCTGCTGATGGATCAGAAGGTCATCGCGGGCGTGGGCAACGTATATCGCGCAGAAGTGTTGTTCCGCAATGGAATTGATCCCATGCGTGCGGGTACGTCTATTACCGCCGACGAGTTCGATGCGGTCTGGTCCGACCTGGTGGCGCTGATGACGATCGGGGTTCGGCGGGGACGAATCCACGTGGTGCGTGCGGAGGACGACCACGGTGCGCCCTCATATGCGGCGAACCGTCCGCGTACCTACGTGTATCGACGAGCGGGTGAGG
This sequence comes from Gordonia aichiensis NBRC 108223, assembly GCF_000332975.1. Classification (GTDB taxonomy): domain Bacteria; phylum Actinomycetota; class Actinomycetes; order Mycobacteriales; family Mycobacteriaceae; genus Gordonia; species Gordonia aichiensis. The sequence continues at coordinate 18,018 of NZ_BANR01000017.1, forward strand.
CGTGCAGGATCTGCGGCAACCCCGTGGCGCATAGCGAGCTCGAGGGTCGAAACCTGTTCTGGTGTCCGGTATGTCAGTCGTGAGTCCGACGCGCGACAGCAAGCAGGTGCCTTCGCCGTAGTCGTTGCCTGACGACACACAGGGATCAGGACGAGGCGATCAGTGCACCCGCTGCTCGGCGCGCTGCGCCATGATCAGGAGTTCGTCGCGCTGGGACTCGGCGGCGACGCGGTTGATCCGGTCGTAGAGCCTGCGACGGTCGGAGGAGTTGTGGAGTTGTGCACGGAATCGTGCGAAAGACATCGGTAACGCTGCTTTCTCATATCGAGGATTGTGATCGGATGCATCGAGTGGTGCGTGGCATCTAAGTGTCGTGCCGCTCGTGCTATGTCAATTCTTCGCGTTAACTCTGTGTAAATCAACCGGAACCGACGTGATCTACGCGACCTCTGACCTGCGCTCTTTCCGCCAGACCTCACAGCGAAAGCTCAGCGTCGATAAGCGCTTCTCTCATCGATGGCGACGACCATCGAGTTCATGCACACCATCGACTCGGCAGACGCATGCCCTCGTGCGGAGCGACGCGTAGCCGTAGGCGCCGGCATGGCCTCCACGCCCAACCGTCGGATCACCGTGCTGGCGGTCGGTGGCACGGGCGAGTCATACCAGGGAGATTCGCGCACAACGGTGACCGGAATGCTAGCCGCCGTCACCGCAGACCTCGACGAGCGTTTCGTTCCTCGATGGGTCGGGTACCCGGCCAGCTATGGGCCGGCGACAGGCAAAGGCGGCATCAGTTATGCCGACAGCGTCGCCCAGGGCGTCCGTTCGCTGCGCCGGGCAGTCGAGGACTCTGCGGGGCCGGTGATGATCGTCGGGTACTCGCAGGGGGCCGTCGTCGTTCGACACTGCGTGCACGAACTCGAACGTGACGGTGATTCGTCGGTCGATCGAATTCTGGGGCTCGGTTTCGTGGCGGATCCGCACCAGCCGCCCGGCGTGGTGTCGCGATGTGCGGGCTGGGGTGTCGCAGGTGAAGGGCCACCCCTGCCCGACCGGATTCCCGCGTGGTGGGTGGGCGCCCCGACCGACATGATCTGCAATGCCGAGCCGGATTCGTTGATCCGCGACATCGCCGACCTCACCGGCTCGCTCGAGTTCCATCGGCCCCTCAGATGGATTCACGACATGTTGGTCGTGGTGCGGGACAATGCGTTTCAGAATGCAGCGCGCACCTCGCTGCGCCCCGCACAGTGGAGTCGCGATGTGCATCGCCTGCGCGCGGCCGCGCGGGCGGTGCGCCGATACCTACCTGCACTCATCGTCTGGCACAGTCTCGTGATCACGAATCGTGACGGGGGCAGGCATACGGCGTATTGCAGTGAGCCGTATCGCCGTCTCGCGACGGCACCGGACACGACGGGCTGCCAGGAGTTGGCCCAGTGGTTACAGGTCGGCGCAACGTTCGCGCCGTTGCACGCCTCGAGTCGTGCGAACGCCGCCGCTGAGCGACACTGATCACAGGCCCACGACGGGTCGTCAGGCCAGAGACGAGCGAAAGACTGGGCGCGTGGATCATTTCGACATCGTTGTCATCGGCTCCGGACCGGCCGGACAGAAGGCTGCCATCGCAGCGGCGAAGTTGGGCAAGCGAGCGGCAATCGTGGAGCGCCGCAACATGGTTGGTGGTGTGTGTATCAACACCGGCACGATCCCCTCCAAGACGTTACGTGAGGCCGTCCTGTATCTGACCGGCCTCAACCAGCGGGAGATGTACGGCGAATCGTATCGACTGAAGTCGGATATAACGGTCACGGATCTCTCGGCACGGACCACGCATGTCGTGGGCAAGGAGATCGACGTCATCCAGAGCCAGCTCGCCCGCAACGGCGTGACCATGTTGCTCGGCAGCGCATATTTCATCAGCCCGAACGAGATCGCGATCGAGGATGCCACGGGCGATCTCAAACACGTCAGCGCCGACAAGTTCGTGATCGCTGTCGGCACGAGGCCTGCGCGCCCGCCTTCTGTCGACTTCGACGGCACGACCGTCGTCGACTCCGACCAGATCCTGGCCCTTGACCGGGTTCCGCGGTCGATGGTGGTGGTCGGCGCCGGCGTCATCGGCATCGAGTACGCCTCGATGTTCGCGGCGCTCGGCACAAAGGTGACCGTCATCGAGCAGCGTCCCACGATGCTCGACTTCTGTGATCGCGAGATCGTGGAGGCACTGCAGTACCAGCTGCGCGAACGGGGCGTGACGTTCCGGTTCGGCGAGCACGTGCAGACCGTCGAGACCCATCCTTCGGGAACGTTGACGATCCTGGCGTCGGGAAAGAAGATCCCCGCCGACACCGTGCTGTACTCCGCAGGCCGCCAAGGCGTATCCGACGAGCTGAGGGTCGAAGCGGCCGGTTTGACCGCGGACAAGCGGGGCAGGCTCACCGTGGACGCCGACTTCCGTACCGAGGTCGACCACATCTATGCGGTCGGCGACATCATCGGCTTCCCGGCGCTGGCGGCGACGTCGATGGAGCAGGGGAGGCGTGCGACCTACCATGCGTTCGACGAACCGGTCGGGGCGACCGACGACAACCTGCAACCCATCGGCATCTACGCGATTCCGGAGATCAGCTTCGTCGGCAGGACCGAAGACCAGTTGACCTCGGCCAATGTGCCGTTCGAGGTCGGTGTCGCGCGATACCGGGAACTGGCGAGGGGCGCGATCATGGGTGATTCGTACGGGCTGCTCAAGCTGCTGGTACACGCAGAGGAACGCACCCTGCTCGGCGTGCATGCGTTCGGTAGCAACGCCGCCGAGCTGGTTCACATCGGACAGACGGTGATGGGGCTGAGCGGGAAGATCGACTATCTCGTCGACGCCGTGTTCAACTACCCGACCCTGGCGGAGGGCTACAAGGTGGCGGCTCTCGATGCGTCGAACAAGATGCGCGCGATTGCCCGGGTGCGGGCCGAGGGCAACAGGATGGATCTCGACGTCGGGAGCGGAAGTCTTGTCTGAACCGCGGTGACGCGGCGCGTCGCCGCCCGAATTCAGAAGACGGGAGAGGTCCTGGGTCCGTATCGGACCCGGGACCTCTCCCGTATGTCTGTGAAATCAGACGTCAGACCGCGTGATCAGTTGCCGTCGTACTGGCCACCGACCGTGCCACGGACGACGATCGGAGTGCCCTGCGGAATGGTGTCGTAGACCCACTTGCCGTTCTCGGTGCTGATGTTGATGCAGCCGTGGCTCACGTTGCTGTTGCCCTGCTGCGCGACCGACCACGGTGCGGCGTGGATGAAGATGCCGTCGCTCGACATACGGGTGGCCCAGTAGACGTCGGTGCGGTAGCCCTCCGGCGAGTCGACCGGCACGCCGTAGGTGGACGAGTCCATCACGATGTGCTGGTACTTCTCACGGGTGTGGTAGACGCCGTTGGGCGTCGGGTGCGCGTTGGAACCCATCGAGATCGGCATCTTCTTGACGAATTTGCCGTCCTTCCACCAGTAGATGGTGTGGTCGCCGTCGGTCGCCAGCGCGACCCACCCGGTCGACGTCTTCACGTTCGGGATCGCCGGAACACCCGGTGTCTCTTCGGTGGTCGTCGGGGGAGGGGTGGTGGTCTTGGGGGCCGGCGCAGGAGTGGTCTGCTTCGGCGGGGTCGGCAGTCCCGGGATGTTGTCGGGGACCTCGACCGGCGGAAGGCCGGGCACGACGGTGACGGGCGTTGCCTGGGCAATGGCCGGCGCAGCGAGCGCAACGGCGATCATGCCGATCACTGCGGCGAGAAGTCCGCGGACGACGCCCTTACGGCGACGTTGGGACGAAGTTGTGTTCAGCACGGGTGTTCGCAAACCTTCGTTCTCGGGACAAATGGTGGACGCACCCCCTCATGCGCCGCGACCATCGTTACATAACCGTTGTCTTCGGTTCAAAGGAAAACGCAGGCGCTGGGGCGTTGCGGTCTCGCATCGGTGCTTCGATACCGCAAAAGGGGAGGTAGTCGGAGGGCCCATAGAATATGTGACACCCATCACACTTTGTGAAATCGACGCACAGAAGGTCTCGAAAGGGCTGCGGCACCGTGGTTTACGCGGGCTGTCCCTGGGTTCTCGAGCGTTCGGTTCGTAGGTGCACGGCGGGCTCTGCGCATGCCTCGTTGCGGCAGACGAGCATGGCGTCGACCCGTGGGGTGCCGCTGTCGGAGGTGGTGACGTCGCGGCGAAAGAATAGGGGTGCTCCGCAGCTGGAGCACCTTCGCGGGGTCTTGGAGTAGCTGGAGGACATGGATTCAGGCTACACCGGTAGTGTGTTCTGGATCACACAAAAGATCGGGAGGTGCTGGACGGCCGCACACGAGAAGAGGCCAGAGGGAATCCCTCTGGCCTCTTCTCAGAGCGGGTGACGGGAATCGAACCCGCGTAGCTAGTTTGGAAGACTAGGGCTCTACCATTGAGCTACACCCGCGTGCTGTCGCTCAGCGGCAGCGCATGTGACTGTACCCAATCACTGCGCCGTATCGAAATCGGCCCCGCGCGAGTCAGGCCCGCATGACCGATGCGCCGGTCGTATCCAGCACGGTGTCGTCCCCAGAGATTGCTCTCCCGAGGACCGGATTCGGCTACTCCACGGAGGCCACGTACTATCTTCTGTTGGCCCTGCTCGTCAGGGAACCGACAGCTCCGAACCCGGGGTCGTCGGGGCCGCGGTGACACGTAATCGGGGCCACCGGGATGTGGCGCAGCTTGGTAGCGCATCCGCTTTGGGAGCGGAGGGTCGCAGGTTCAAATCCTGTCATCCCGACCGATCAGGACAAGGCCGACCGATCAGGACAGGCCGACCGGTCCGCAAACCGCGGGGCCGTACCCGTGACGACAGCGTACGAGACGTACATATAAGGAGCATTCAGGCGTGAAGAGCACTGTCGAGCAACTCAGCCCGACCCGAGTGAAGCTCAATGTCGAGGTGCCGTTCGAGGAACTCTCGGGCGACTTCGACCGGGCATACCGCTCGCTGGCACAGCAGATCCGTATCCCCGGCTTCCGGCCCGGGAAGGCGCCGGCCAAGCTGATCGAGGCTCGGGTCGGTCGCGACTCGATCCTCGCCCAGGTGGTCAACGACGCGCTGCCGGGCAAGTACTCGGAAGCCGTTGCCGAGACCGAGACCAAGGCGATCGGTCAGCCGGAGATCGACCTGTCCGAGCTCAAGTACGGCGAGAGCATCAGCTTCACCGCGGAGGTCGACGTCCGACCGGAGATCGAGCTTCCCGACTACTCGACGCTGGCCGTCGAGGTCGACGCCGTCGCCGAGGACGAGGACGCAGTCAATGAGCAGCTCGAGGGCCTGCGCGGGCGGTTCGGCACCCTCAAGGGGGTCGATCGCGCAGTCGAGAACGGCGATCACGTCTCGATTGATCTCTCGGCGACCGTCGACGGCGAGAACGTCGAGGATGCGTCGACCGAAGGGCTGTCGCACGAGGTCGGCTCGGGGCAGCTCATCGAGGGGCTCGACGAGGCTCTCGTCGGTCTGAAGGCGGGCGAGTCGACGACCTTCACCACCAAACTCGTCGCGGGTGAGCACGCCGGGGCGGACGCCGAGGTCACCGTCAAGGTGAACTCGGTCAAGGAGCGCGAGCTGCCCGAACTCGACGACGAGTTCGCCCAGATGGCCTCCGAGTTCGACACCGTCGACGAGCTCCGCGAGTCGATCGTCGAGCGTGTGGAGCAGTCGAAGCGCTTCGACCAGGCCAACGCCATTCGTGATGCCGTGCTCGACAAACTTCTCGACACCGTCGAGATCCCGTTGCCCGAGAACGTCGTGCAGGCCGAGGTCGACGGTCAGCTCGAGCAGGTGCTGCACAGCATCGGCCACGACGACGCGGTCTTCGAGCAGTTGCTCGAGGCGCAGGGCACCACGCGCGAAGAGTTCGAGAAGAATGCTCGCGAGTCGGCCGAGAAGTCGGTGCGCACGCAGCTGCTCCTCGACGCCATTGCCGAACAGCAGGACACCGAGGTCAGCCAGGATGAGCTGACCCAGCAGATTCTCTTCCAGGCACAGCGCTACGGTATGGCCCCGCAGGAATTCATCCAGCAGCTGACCCAGGCGAACCAGGTCGGCGCCGTGTACGCCGACGTGCGCCGCGGCAAGGCTCTGGCCGGGATCGTCGACGAGGTGACCGTCACCGACTCCGACGGCAACACCGTCGACACCGCCGAGTTCTTCGGTGGGGGCGACGCCGAAGCCGACGCGTCGGCAACTGACGAGTCGGATGCCGAGGAGAAGAGCAGCGACGCCTGAGCTTTCTCGACGAGAGAAGTGACAGCCGGATCCTGGGCCATGCCCGGGGCCGGCTGTTCTGCTCTCAGCGAATAGGGGTGTCATCGGCGGTGTCGGGTCGCGCCGATTGACTACTGTCGGTGAGGACGATCCGAAGAACTCGAGATCACCAAGCACACGGGTCCCGGTGTCGCCGGGGCGCGGATGACAGACCACAAACGACAGACAAGGTGGGAACCGTGAGCAAGCCGACCATTTACACACCCTCGATGAGTTCAGGAGTCGCCGGGCTTAACCTGAGCGATTCGGTGTTCGAGCGGCTGCTGCGCGAGCGGATCATCTTCCTGGGCACGCAGGTCGACGACGACATCGCGAATAAGTTGTGCGCGCAGATCCTGCTGCTCTCGGCCGAGGATCCGACGCGCGACATCCACATGTACATCAACTCGCCCGGCGGTTCCGTTACCGCGGGCATGGCGATCTTCGACACGATGGAACTCGCCGAGTGCGACATCGCGACGTACGCAATGGGTCTCGCGGCGTCGATGGGGCAGTTCCTGCTCACCGCGGGTGCCAAGGGCAAGCGTTACGCCCTGCCGCACGCGCGCATCATGATGCATCAGCCGTCGGCGGGTATCGGTGGTACGGCAGCGGATATCGCGATCCAGGCCGAGCAGTTCGCAACCATCAAGAAGCAGATGAACGAGCTCAATGCCGAACACACCGGCCAGACCGTGGAGCAGATCGAGATCGACGCCGATCGCGACAAGTGGTTCACCGCCGACGCGGCCAAGGAGTACGGCCTTGTCGACCACGTGATCTCGCGAACCAGGAACGCGTCGTAGATCGACCGTTTCGCTGAAGCGATCACCCACCGTCGAGTTCACCCGTCACCTCACACTTTCACGGAGCAGACCATGACCAACATGTACGACTCGCTGTCGGCCGACGTCGCCGCAGGTATTCCCGCTGCGGCGCTCGCGCTGAAGAACATCGAAATGCGTTACATCCTCCCGCAATTCATCGAGCACACTCCTAATGGCCAGCGGCAGTACGACCCGTACGCGAAGCTGTTCGAGGAGCGCATCGTCTTCGTCGGGACCCCGATCGATCAGACGGTTGCCAACGACGTGATGGCGCAGCTGCTCGTGCTCGAGTCCCAGGACCCTGACCGCGACATCACGATGTACATCAATTCGCCGGGCGGAAGCGTGCCGGACATGCTCGCCATCTACGACACGATGCAGTACGTCCACTGCGACATCGTGACCGTCTGCCTCGGTGAGGCGGCGTCGGCTGCTGCGATCCTGCTCGCGGGCGGCAGCCCCGGTAAGCGCGCTGCACTGCCCAACGCAACCATCTTGATCCACCAGCCGCGCACCGGTGGCGCCTTCCAGGGCCAGGTGTCCGATCTCGAGATCCAGGCTGCGGAGATCGAGCGCATCCGCAACAGGCTCGACGAGATCCTTGCCGGACACACCGGGCAGAGCAAGGAGAAGATCCGCAAGGACACCGATCGCGACAACATTCTGACGGCCGATCAGGCCAAGGAATACGGGATCGTGGACGAGGTGTTCGAGTACCGGAAGAAGTCGCTCAAGAAGTAGCGACACACCCGCGAGGTTCCCCGGGGCGGTGCGGGACAAGGGGCATGCTGAGTGCCGCACCGCTCGGGCGAGCAGGTGGTCGGAGGCGTCGAAACTCGTTGACGACATTTGCTCTTATCGGTCGAAGTTATGTCCACGCGCGGGTACCGTCGTGATATCGGGCGATCCTGCGTGAAGCGATGGTCCGCGTCCGACTGCCTCTGCAACGGGTTCTTCGAGACGACACGGCGATACGGCAGCACGGCAAGCAAGGGAAGTAGGTACAGCGCGCGATGGCACGAATCGGAGACGGCGGCGATCTGCTGAAGTGCTCGTTCTGTGGAAAGAGTCAGAAGCAGGTCAAGAAGCTCATTGCCGGGCCCGGCGTGTACATCTGTGACGAGTGCATCGACCTCTGCAACGAGATCATCGAAGAAGAGTTGGCCGAGAACGGCGATGTGAAGCTCGATGAGCTGCCCAAGCCGGCGGAGATCCGCGACTTCCTCGAGAACTACGTCATCGGTCAGGACACGGCCAAGCGCACGCTCGCGGTCGCCGTGTACAACCACTACAAGCGTATCCAGGCGGGGGAGAAGAAGGATGCCCGCAGCGGCGAGGTCGTCGAGCTCGCCAAATCGAACATCCTCATGCTCGGCCCCACCGGCTGCGGTAAGACCTACCTCGCGCAGACACTGGCCAAGATGCTCAACGTGCCGTTCGCGATTGCTGACGCGACCGCGCTGACCGAGGCCGGCTACGTGGGTGAAGATGTCGAGAACATTCTCCTCAAGCTCATCCAGGCTGCCGACTATGACGTCAAGCGGGCAGAGACCGGGATCATCTACATCGACGAGGTCGACAAGATTGCCCGCAAGAGCGAGAACCCGTCGATCACACGCGATGTGTCGGGCGAGGGTGTGCAGCAGGCCCTGTTGAAGATTCTCGAGGGTACGCAGGCCTCCGTTCCGCCGCAGGGTGGGCGCAAGCACCCCCACCAGGAATTCATTCAGATCGACACGACCAACGTGCTGTTCATCGTGGCAGGTGCGTTCGCGGGTCTCGAGAAGATCATCTCGGAGCGCATCGGCAAGCGCGGCATCGGTTTCGGCAACGAGGTGGCCAGCCGTGAGGATGTGGACACCACCGATCACTTCGCTGACGTGATGCCCGAGGACCTCATCAAGTTCGGTCTGATCCCCGAGTTCATCGGCCGTCTGCCGATGATTGCGTCGGTGACCAACCTCGACAAGGAATCGCTCGTGTCGATCCTGTCGGAACCGAAGAACGCGCTGGTCAAGCAGTACACCAAGCTTTTCGACATGGACGACGTGGAACTCGAGTTCACTCAGGACGCCCTGGAAGCGGTGGCCGACCAGGCGATCCATCGTGGCACCGGTGCCCGCGGACTTCGCGCGATCATGGAAGAAGTGTTGCTGCCGGTCATGTACGACATCCCCAGCCGGGACGACGTCGAAAAGGTCGTCGTGACCGCGGAGACCGTCAACGACAATGTCTTGCCGACCATCGTGCCGCGGTCGAGTAGCTCCGAGGAGCGTCGGGACAAGAGCGCCTGACATATCTGGTCTTCGACACGCGGGTCATCGTCTCCGGACGGTGACCCGCGTTTCGTCGTCTTGCAGACGTCGACGGCGCAGCTGGTACAGACTGAGCAGATGACACGCAGCGAAGAGACAACCGCGGGCATTGTGTTGGCGGGCGGCCGCTCACGCAGGATGGGCAGCGACAAGGCGGCACTGGACTGGAATGGCGAGCCGATGCTGGCGGGTCTGGTGCGAACCATCTCGCAGCGCTGCGAGCCGGTGTTCGTCGTCGCAACCGAAGACTCTGCTGCCTACCGGCTGTTACATGGAACCGGTGGGCCGGATGCCACGTGGGTCACCGATGAGGAACCGGGAGCAGGGCCACTCGCCGGCCTCGCCGTCGGACTGGCGGCGGCACGCGATGCAGGCTGTGAGCTCGCCTTCGTCTCGGCCACCGATATGCCTCTCATCGAGCCGGAACTCATCGACGAGTTGCAGGCGGCGGTCACCGACACCGCGGGGGCCGTCGTCGCGCACGACGCAGAACGTGATCATCCGATGGCTGCGATCTACCGCACCGACGCCGCGGACGCCATCGCTGAACTCGTCGCAGCAGGGGAGCGTCGGATGACCGCTGCACTCGAAGCACTCGCAACCTATCGCGTCACCGTCTCCGACCCGCTGTGGCTGACCAACGTCAACTCGCCCGAGGACGTGCACCGTGTCCGTATCTCGGCCGACGCCGCGCGCGCCGAGGCGATCGGTTGAGCGGCTGCCCGGAGAGGGTGCGAGTGCCGTCGGAGCGGTTCCCTAAGATTGAAGGGTGACCGACTCGACGCCTGCGCTGCCGAAGTCCTGGGACCCTGCCGACCACGAGTCGAAGCTCTACCAGGGCTGGGTTGACGCCGGATACTTCACCCCGGATGCCACCAGCGACAAGCCCGCCTATTCCATCGTCATTCCGCCGCCCAATGTCAACGGATCGTTGCACATGGGGCACGCCTACGAGCACGTCCTGATGGACGCGCTGACCCGGCGCGCGCGGATGCAGGGCTTCGAGACGCTGTGGCTGCCCGGTATGGACCACGCCGCCATCGCGATGCAGACGATGGTCGAGCGCAAGCTCGCCGCCGAGGGGCTGACGCGCGACGATCTCGGCCGTGACGCGTTCATCGAACGTGTTTGGCAGGAGAAGGCCGAGATCAGCGGCAATATCGGCGAGCAGATGCGTCGACTGGGCGACGGCGTCGACTGGACCCGCGAGCGTTTCACCATGGACGAGGGGCTCTCGCGCGCGGTCCAGACGGTCTTCAAGAGGATGTACGACGACGGGCTGATCTACCAGGCGGAGCGTCTGGTCAACTGGTCACCTGTGCTGAAGACAGCGGTCAGCGACATCGAGGTCAGCTATGCCGATGTCGAGGGCGAACTCGTCAGCTTCCGGTACGGATCGCTCGACGATTCGGAGCCGCACATCGTCGTGGCGACCACGCGAATGGAGACGATGCTCGGCGATACGGCGATAGCCGTCCATCCCGACGACGAGCGATATGCGGCTCTCGTCGGAACCGAGCTCGACCATCCGTTCGTTGATCGAAAGATCCCGGTCATCGCCGACGACTATGTCGATCCGGAGTTCGGTACCGGCGCCGTCAAGATCACCCCGGCACACGACCCGAACGACTTCGCCGTCGGGACGCGCCATGGCTTGCCGATGCCGACGATCATGGATGAGGAAGCGCGCATCGCCGGCACCGGGACCGAGTTCGACGGCATGGACCGCTTTGAGGCGAGGGTCAAGATCCGCGAAGCGCTTGCCGCGCAGGGACGGATCGTGAAAGAGGTCCGGCCGTACCTGCACAGCGTCGGGCACTCGGAGCGGACGGGTGAGCCGATCGAGCCCCGACTGTCCATGCAGTGGTGGGTCAAGGTGCAATCACTGGCCAAGGCCGCCGGTGACGCTGTGCGCGACGGATCAACGGTCATCCATCCGACGTCGATGGAGCCGCGGTGGTTCGCATGGGTTGACGACATGCACGACTGGACGATCTCGCGTCAGCTGTGGTGGGGGCACCGGATTCCGATCTGGTACGGCCCCAACGGCGAGGTGGTGTGTGTCGGACCCGACGAGAAGGCTCCCGAAGGGTATGTCCAGGAGACCGACGTTCTGGATACGTGGTTCTCGTCCGGTCTGTGGCCGTTCTCGACGCTCGGCTGGCCTGACGACACTCCCGATTTCGAGAAGTTCTATCCCACATCGGTTCTCGTCACCGGATACGACATCCTGTTCTTCTGGGTGGCGCGCATGATGATGTTCGGCACGTACGTCGGCAAGCAACTCGACGCCGACAAGAAGGTGCCGTTCCACAACCTCTTCCTGCATGGTCTGGTGCGCGACGAGCACGGGAAGAAGATGTCGAAGTCGCGCGGGAACGGCATCGATCCGCTCGACTGGGTCGACCGCTTCGGTGCCGACGCGCTGCGTTTCACGCTCGCTCGAGGTGCCAACCCGGGTTCGGACATCTCCGTCGGCGAGGATCACGCACAATCGTCACGCAACTTCGCGACGAAGCTGTACAACGCCACGAAGTTCGCGCTGATGAACGGTGCACAGGTGCCTGCCGACGGTGAACTCTCCGACGCCGCTGCGCTCACCGTCGCCGACCGTTGGATTCTCGGACGGCTCGACGAGGTGCTCACCGACGTCGACAGCGGCTTCGACTCGTACGAGTTCTCGAAAGCCTGCGAGGCGCTGTACCACTTCGCGTGGGACGAGGTCTGCGACTGGTACCTCGAACTCGCCAAAGTGCAGTTCGCCGAAGGGGATCCGCAGCGCTCGCAGACGACCGCGCTGGTGCTCGGCGCGGTTCTCGATCCCCTGTTGCGCGCGTTGTCACCGGTCATGCCGTTCGTCACCGAGGTCTTGTGGAAAGCGCTGACCGGCGGCGAGTCTGTGGTGATCGCACCATGGCCGACACGTTCGGGCCGTCCGACCGATGGCGCCGCTGCCACCGAGATCGATGATCTGCAACGGTTGATCACAGAGGTCCGACGGTTCCGCAGCGACCAGGGACTCCGTCCCGGGCAGCGGGTCGCGGCAGAGATCGACGGTCTCGACGTTGCGGGCCTCGCAGAGACGCGTCCCTACCTCGACTCACTCGCACGTCTGGATCCCGCGGGCGATGATTTCGGCGCGACCGCGACCATCGACGTGCGCCTGTCATCGGCGACGGTGACGGTCCGCATCGATACGTCGGGGACCGTCGACATCGAAGCCGAACGTAAGCGCGCGGCCAAAGATCTCGCCGCCGCGGAAAAGGAACTCTCGCAGACGACCGGCAAACTCGGTAACGAGCAGTTCCTCGCGAAGGCTCCCGACCACGTCGTCGCCAAGATCCGGCAGCGGCAGCAGGTGGCGACCGAGGAAGTCGAGCGGCTCACGGCGAAACTGGCATCGCTGGGCGGGTCATGAGTCCGCGCGACGGCCGTTCAGACCGGTCGGACGACGACTATGTTCCCGACTCTCCAGACGGTGACGACGACCCGATCTTCACCTCTGCCGATTTCGCGGGGTACGAGGACGGCGACGTCGAACCCGACCCGATGAATCTGGGGTCGCTCCTCGGCGACGACATCGATGACACACCGATCATCGTCGTCGACAGCCCGTCGGATCTGGCCGAGCTCGCCGATCTGGAGAACGAACTCGACACACGGTGGCCCGAAACGCGGATCGAGCCGTCACTCACGCGGATCGCAGCGTTGATGGATCTTCTCGGCTCACCGCAGCACGCCTATCCGGCCATCCACATCGCCGGTACCAACGGCAAGACGTCTGTCACGCGGATGATCGACGCATTGATGGTCGCGTTGCATCGCCGATCCGGCCGTTACACGAGTCCGCACCTGCAGCGGGTCACCGAACGCATCGCAATCGACGGTCGGCCCATCCCGGCGCGCGACTTCATCGACACCTACCGCGACATCGAGCCGTACATCACCATGGTCGACGATTCGTCGACCGCGGCCGACGGTCCGCGAATGAGTAAGTTCGAGGTCCTCACCGCCATCGCGTTCGCCTACTTCGCCGAGGCACCTGTCGACGTCGCCGTGGTCGAGACGGGGATGGGCGGGCGTTGGGACGCAACCAACGTCGTCGACGCGACAGTCGCCGTCGTCACCCCGATCGCGATGGATCACGCCGACTACCTCGGCGATTCGCTCGCAGCGATCGCAGGGGAGAAGGCCGGGATCATCAAGCCGGCCAAGGACGATCTGGTGGTGACCGATCCCGTGACGGTGATTGCGCCGCAGGAGCCCGAGGTGATGGACGTTCTGTTACGGGAGGCCGTCGCACAGGACACCGTCGTCGCACGGCAGAACTCGGAGTTCGCCGTGCTCGACTCGATCACCGCGGTCGGTGGCCAGATGCTGCGGCTGCAGGGACTCGGTGGCGTGTACGACGAGGTCTTCCTGCCACTGCACGGCGAGCACCAGGCGCAGAATGCCTCGATTGCGCTTGCTGCCGTTGAAGCGTTCTTCGGTGCCGGCCCCGATAGACAGCTCGACATCGACGCCGTCCGTGCCGGTTTCGCCGCGGTCAGCAGTCCGGGAAAGCTCGAACGGGTGCGCAGCGCACCGACGGTGTTCGTCGACGCCGCGCACAACCCGCACGGGGCGCACGCATTGGCACACGCACTCACGGACGAGTTCGACTTCCGCCGTCTCGTCGGTGTGGTCGGAATGCTCGGCGACAAGGACGCCGAGGGATTCCTCACCCAGCTCGAGCCGGTGCTCGACGCGGTGGTCATCACCAACAACGGATCACCGCGGGCAGTGGAGGCCGAGGCTCTCGCCGAGACCGCACGTGAGGTGTTCGGCGAGGAACGGGTCCACGTGGAGCCCTTCCTGCCCGACGCCGTCGAGATGGCGATCGGACTCGCAGAGGAATCCGACGGCGAGCCGGTCTCCGGAGCGGGCGTGGTGATCACAGGGTCGGTCGTGACCGCAGGTGCGGGACGTACCCTGTTCGGGAAGGACCCGTCATGAGCGAATCCGCAAGTGAGGCACCGAAGTTCACTCCACCGACAAACGATCCGTGGAAGGGTCTGCGCGGTGTCATGGCGGGCACGATGGTGCTCGAGATCATCGTGATGATCCTGACCTTCCCGATCGTGGCGCGGGTGGGAAACGGCCTGACGTGGGTTTCCGGAACGTACCTGGGTGTGGTGACGGTGCTCATGGTGCTCGCCGTCGGTATGCAGAAGCGACCACAGGCACTGAACATCGATCTGGCACTGCAGGTGCTTGTCATCATCGGTGGTGTCTTCCACTGGTCCATCGCGGTGATCGGTGTGATCTTCGGTTGCGTGTGGCTCTACATCCGCTACATCAAGGGTGACGTCCAGAAACGGATCGACCGCGGACTGCTCTACGGGCAGGAGCCCATCGAGGGGTGAGGTCGTCGCCGCAATTGTCCGATTAGCGCGCGGCGCAACGGATTTCGCTACTGTGGCCTCCCGGGGCGACGTTCGTCGTCCGAGTTGAGGGGGCCGCCGACGTGAGTGATCTGTCCTACCCGCAAGCCGTCGTGCTCGGATTGCTGCAGGGTGTCACCGAACTGTTCCCGGTATCGAGTCTCGGCCATTCGATCCTCGTGCCTGCGTGGCTCGGCGGCGACTGGGCTTCGCTGGTCACCGAGTCGAAGAGCTCCGGTCACACTCCCTTCCTGGCATTCGTCGTCGCGCTGCACGTGGCGACCGCGCTCGCCTTGATACTTTTCTACTGGCGTGACTGGGTGCGTATCGTCACCGGACTCATCCGGTCCATTCGGCGTCGCAGCGTCATCGACGACAACGACGGTCGGCTGGCGTGGCTTCTCATCGCGGGAACGATTCCGGTTGGCGTCGTGGGTCTCGTTGCCGAGAAACCGCTGCGCGTCTTGTTCGCCACCCCACTCGCGGCGGCGATCCTGTTGTTCCTCAACGGTCTGGTGCTGCTCACCACGGAACTGCTGCGCAGGCGGCGCCGTCGAATCGGGAGGCATGCCGTGGCACGGCAGGCCCCTGCCCGGCCGGTGACCTCGTTGTCGTTTCGCGAGGGCACGGCGATCGGGTCGGCGCAGATTCTCGCGCTGTTCCCGGGGATCTCACGGTCGGGAACGACGATCTCTGCCGGTCTGCTGCGTGGTCTCGATCACGAGGATGCCGCGCACTTCGCCTTCCTGCTCGCCACGCCGGTCATACTCGCCGCCGGTGTGCTCAAGATCCCAGAGTTGTTCGGGCCAGACGGCCAGGGCATCGGGGGACAGGTACTCGTCGGTTCGGCGTGTGCGTTTGTCGCGGCGTTCGCCGCGGTAGCGTTTCTGGCGAAGTACTTCCACACCAGAACGCTCTACCCGTTTGTGGTCTACTGCCTCGTGGCGGGCGCGATCAGCGTCGTGCACTTCGCCTGAGCGGCGTCGACGACGATGCCCGCGACGAAGCGGACCGAAATGTGATGTATGCATCTTTGCATTCCCGGTGTGCTCTGTGACAATGGCGCACGCACCCGGGGGCTGCATCTGCGATTCGACGGTCCCCGCGCGCTCGTTATGACGTCTTGCGTCCTGGGTGGCGACGAGAGGTCCCGTACGACGTCGGATACGTCGTCTATCCGAGAGGAGCCGCGTGACCTTTCGCGCCCCGACCACTTTTTTCCTCCGCCCTGCAGCACAGGCGTCGCGGCATGGCCGTCTCGCTTTGGCGACAGCAGCCTCCCTGGCGCTGGTGTCTCTGGGTGTGATCGGCGCGCCGGAGGCCTCGGCTGCTCCCCAATCGACTGCACCCCTGTCGGGGGCGCCCCAGTCGGCGGAACCTCGGTCGGCGGCACCTCAGTCCACGCCACCGTCTGTTGACCGCGGCACCGCAAACCCCGACATCCCGCTTCCGACGCCGGGACCTCCGATGCCTGTGCCCGGTGAGGCTTACGGCTACCTGGCGACGCACGATCTGACCAAGCGTATGGACGCGATGAATCTGCCGCAGGCGGTCGCGGCACTTCCGGTACCCGACTCGTATCGACCCGCGAACCTGGCCTTCGCCGGGCAGTTCGACCGTGCGGTCACCGCGGCCCTCGCTGAACCGGGCGGATGCGTCCAGGTGATCATCAATTCGCACACCACAGCGGGAAATCTGTTCGATTACGGGTTCTTCCCGATCGAGCCCAAGTACTGCCCCTGAGCACCTGGGGCTGGAATCGCCAGGTCGGAGTGGTGTGGCGGCGTCGGGTCGCTACAGTGTGCTCGTGACTGAACGGACACTGGTACTCATCAAGCCCGACGGCGTCTCTCGCGCACTCGTCGGCGACATCCTCGCCCGCATCGAGCGCAAGGGTCTCACCTTCGCCGCTCTCGAACTCAAGAATGTCAGCGACGACCTCGCGGCCAAGCATTACGCGGAGCACGAGGGGAAGCCCTTCTATCCGTCGCTGGTCGAGTTCATCACGGGGGGTCCGCTGGTCGCGGCCGTGCTGGAGGGACCGCGCGCGGTCGCTGCGTTCCGGCAGATCGCCGGCGGCACCGACCCTGTGGAAAAGGCCGTGCCGGGCACGATCCGCGGCGATTTCGCGCTGAGCACGCAGTACAACCTTGTCCACGGGTCGGATTCACCGGAATCGGCGGAGCGTGAGATCGCTCTGTGGTTCCCCGACCTGACCGACTGAGCACATCCCGCGAGATCACGCGCGCGTCGACGGAAGTCAAGCCGTCGACGCGCGCTTTCTTGCATAGTTTGCGGGATAGGTCGCCCCGTGTGGGATACTTGCTTGGTTATCGCGAACACACTCTGCTCGTGATGACGACGATGGCGTTCGGCGCCGGACAAGGCAGTGGAGATCGTTGCAGTTGGCAGCGGTTCGCACTACTCGCGTTCGACAGATCGCTTTCCCCATCGACGTCGAGGTAGAGACTCGACGGGCGGTTCACACCGCCGCGCATGGCGTGGAAGGCATGACGGGCCTCATCACCCAGCAAGAGCGCAGCCTGCGGACTCCGGACAACGGAACACCAGGAGCGCGGAGACCATATAACACCGGTCCGGAAGGATCGGGACACACGAGAGACCCTCGCGTGGCCGCCGACAATGTCGCGCCCGGGGGTTCAAGGAGACATCAGTGACCGACAACGGGTCGCCGATCGACGCGAACGCTGCGTCAGGCTCGGCGGAGGATTTTCCCAGCAAGCTTCGGGTGCACGCGTTGGCGCGCACACTCGGCCTCACGAGTAGGCAGGTGCTGGCACACCTCACAGAACTGGGTTGGCCGAGCAGAAGTGCTCAATCGAGCGTCGAACGCAGCATGGCGCAGGCCGTTGCCGACCGCGTGCGCAACCACCTCGAGGCAGACGAAGCCGCGGAGGCTGCCGCCTCCACGCCCGAGCAGGTGTCCGAGGAGTCCGCGACCACCGAGTCATCCGAGGCGCCCGGGCCCGGCGACACCAGTAGCCAGACGTCCGAGAGTGTCGCTCCTCAGGGTGAGCCGACCGCTGGCGTGGCTACCGCGGATTCTGTATCCGAGACGGTGGACGCCGAGTCCGCAGCCGAGTCCGCGACGGCTGATTCTGTACCCAAGGCCCTAGACGCCGAATCCGCAGTCGAGTCCACGACTGCGGACTCCGTAACCGACTCGGATGCGCCTGCCTCGACCGACGAGGCGAGTGCGCCGGAAGCCCACACGCTCTTCTCCGCGATCGAGACGGAGAACCCGCATGTGCCGGCTCCGGCCGACGAGTTCGCCACCGGCCCGCTGTTCCTTCCTCCCGCGCCGGTTGCGGCATCCGAGGCCCCCAGCGGCCGGCACCGCAAGAGCAGCGACGATGACGCCGTCGAAGCGGCCGCCTCAGAGGGCACAAAGCGCGAACCGCGTAGCGACGTCGATGCCCGATCCGATGCGCAGGAATCGACGTCGAGTCCGGCTGCGGACGCAGCGGACTCGGACGAGACCGAGACCTCCGGAGACGAGGGCAGCCGTAACCGTCGTCGTCGGCGGGGTCGTCGGGGCCGCGGACGCGGCCGCGGTGATCAGAACGATCGGGACCAGAATGACGACACCGACATCTCCGAGTCCACCGAGCCCGAGCACTCGGAGTCGGACTCTGATCACGGAGACACCGACCAGGCTGACGCGAACCGGTCGGAGACCGACGCGACCGAGACGGACTCGGGCGATCGGCCGGCGGGAAAGAAGCGCAAGAAGTCCGGCAAGGGCAAGCCCGCCGAGGGCAAGGAGCCAGAAGGTCGGCACGCAGACGCTGATGAGAAGACCGACGACGACTCCGACAAGGCCGAGGCCGGTTCGGACGATTCTGACGACTCCGAGTCCGGGGAGGGATCGTCGACGAAGCGCCGCAGGCGCCGCCGCCGTCGCAAGGGCGGCAGCGGTGACTCCGACGACGCGTCGCCCGATGATCCGCCGAACACCGTGGTCCACGAACGCGAACCGCGCAGCAAGCGAGCACGCGACGAGGTTCAGGGCATCTCGGGTTCAACACGACTCGAGGCCAAGCGTCAGCGACGCCGCGACGGACGAGACGCTGGCCGCCGTCGGCCGCCGATCCTGAGTGAATCGGAGTTTCTCGCGCGACGCGAGGCCGTCGACCGCGTGATGGTGGTGCGCGAGCGCAGTGCCAACGTGCGACTTGCGCAGTCCGACGAGCACGATCACGTCACGCCTGTCGAGGACTACACGCAGGTCGCCGTCCTCGAAGACGGTGTGCTCGTCGAGCACTTCGTCACCACGGAGACGTCGTCGTCGATGGTCGGGAACATCTACATCGGGCGCGTTCAGAACGTGCTGCCCGGTATGGAGGCCGCCTTCGTCGACATCGGTCGCGGTCGTAACGGCGTGCTCTACGCGGGCGAGGTCAATTGGGATGCCGCGGGACTCGATGGCGGGTCCCGCAAGATCGAGCAGGCTCTCAAGCCGGGCGATCCGGTGCTCGTTCAGGTCAGCAAGGACCCGGTCGGACACAAGGGCGCTCGCCTGACCACACAGATCTCGTTGGCCGGGCGCTACCTGGTCTATGTGCCGGGCGGAACGTCGACCGGTATCAGCCGCAAGCTTCCCGATGTCGAGCGCAAGCGCCTCAAGCAGATCCTCGCCAAGCTGGTACCCGACGACGCAGGGGTCATCATCCGCACGGCGTCCGAGGGCGTGAGCGCCGAAGACCTCGCCGCCGACATCGAGCGACTCGAGAAGCAGTGGAAGTCGATCGACGAGGCATTCGGCAAGGCCAACAAGGGATCCGTCTCGCCGCGCCCCCTCTACGAGGAGCCCGACCTGCTGGTCCGCGTGGTGCGCGACCTGTTCAACGAAGACTTCAAGAAGCTCGTCGTCGAAGGCGACAAGGCATGGAACCTCGTCGAGGGTTACGTCAGTTCGGTTGCACCGGATCTGATGGATCGGGTGGAGCGCTTCGAGCGCCCGCGTGCCGATGCACCGGATTCGTTTGTCGTGCACCGCATCGACGAGCAGTTGGCCAAGGCCCTCGACCGGAAGGTGTGGTTGCCCTCGGGCGGCACGCTGATCATCGAGCACACCGAGGCGATGACCGTCGTCGACGTCAACACGGGTAAGTTCACCGGCTCGGGTGGCAACCTCGAGGAAACGGTGACGCGCAACAACCTCGAGGCTGCCGAGGAGATCGTGCGGCAGATGCGACTGCGGGACATCGGCGGCATGATCATCGTCGACTTCATCGACATGGTGCTCGAGTCCAACCGTGACCTGGTGCTGCGTCGGCTGACCGAGGCGCTCTCGCGCGATCGCACACGCCACCAGGTCTCCGAGGTCACGTCGCTCGGGCTGGTTCAGATGACGCGCAAGCGACTCGGCACGGGTCTGCTCGAGGCGTTCTCGACGACCTGCACGACGTGCGGTGGCCGGGGGATCATCGTGCATTCGAGTCCTGTCGAGGTGACCTCGGACGACGGCGGAAGATCGGAGAATTCCGGCTCGAAGCGGTCTCGCCGCAGCAAGAAGAAGACCGAGCAGGTCGAGCAGAAACCTGCCCACAACCCTGCCGAGCATCCGATGTTCCGCGCGATGGCTGCGCACACCCATGACGAGGACAGCGAGGTCGTCGACGTCGAGACGGTCGTCGACGAGGCCGTGACCTCCTCAACCGATGCGACGGGCGCACAGTCGACGGACGGGAGCGCACAGTCGGCGGACAAGAGCGCACAGTCGACGGACGAGAGCGCACAGTCGACGGACGGGAGCGCACAGTCGGCGAAACGTCGACGCCGTGCGGTGCGTCGGGCCGCATCGCCGACAGGGGTGGCCGAGCCGGTGGTACTCAGCGACGAGACCCCCGCGAGCGAGCCGCTGACGACGTTCGGACCGGTGTCGTCGGCGCCGACAACCGTCGCGGTGCGGCGTCGACCGCGCAGGCGCACCGCCGGGCGGCCCGCTGGACCTCCGGTGGAGGACTGAGTAGCACGTCAGCAGCCATGACATGATAGGGCGAGTTTGACCCAGCGGTCGGGCGTCCCGTAATCTTGATTGGTCGCCTTCCGCGGAGGGTTCGAGCTGTGCCGGTCATGCTGTGAGCACTGCTGACGAGACCCGCGGACAGGCCCTCTGGTGTGATCCGTGAGCATCCCGGGCAGCAATGCCCGATGCCGTGCGGCCCGCACCGGGACGCACACACCCACAACGCTCGTGCGCGACGAACGCGCCGCGAGCCCGATGATGAGTAAGAGGACAGCTTCGATGGCAACGTACGCGATCGTCAAGACCGGCGGTAAGCAGTACAAGGTCGCTGAGGGCGACATTGTGAAGGTCGAGAAGATCGACAGCGAGCCCGGCAGCAGCGTGAGCCTGCCCGTGGCGCTTGTCGTCGACGGCTCGACCCTGACCACCGACGCGGACAAGCTCGCGAAGATCTCGGTCACCGGTGAGGTGGTCGAGCACGTCAAGGGCCCGAAGATCCGCATCCACAAGTTCAAGAACAAGACCGGCTACCACAAGCGCCAGGGCCACCGTCAGAAGCTGACGGTCCTCAAGGTCACCGGTATCAAGTAAATCCCGGGGCCACGGCCCTGATCCCCACCCAGACATCCAGGTAGCCAGGAGGACGAGAAAATGGCACACAAGAAGGGCGCGTCCAGCTCGCGCAACGGTCGCGATTCCAACGCCCAGCGCCTCGGTGTGAAGCGCTTCGGCGGTCAGCAGGTCAGCGCGGGTGAGATCCTGGTCCGCCAGCGCGGCACCAAGTTCCACCCGGGCGTCAACGTCGGTCGCGGTGGCGACGACACCCTGTTCGCTCTCGAGTCGGGCGCGGTGCAGTTCGGCACCAAGCGCGGCCGCAAGACCGTGAACATCGTTCCGGAGACCGTGCAGGCCTGACCGAGCGGTTTTCGAGCACACAGCTCTCATCACAGGGCGGGCCAGGGGCATATGCACCCGGCCCGCCCTGTTGTTTCAAAGGGTGAACAACACATCAGGTTCGACGAGGCGACCGCAGCAGGTGCGGAGATCATCGAACGAGAAAGGACGTCATGTCGCGGTTCGTCGACCGGGTGACCATTCACGTCGCCGCGGGCAATGGTGGCCACGGCTGTTCGTCGGTGCATCGGGAGAAGTTCAAGCCGCTCGGCGGCCCTGACGGGGGCAACGGCGGCAATGGCGGCTCCGTGCGCCTCGTCGTCGATCCTCAGGTACACACGCTGCTCGACTTCCACTTCCGGCCGCACGCGAAGGCGGGCAACGGGACGCCGGGCATGGGAGACCACCGCAATGGCGCCAACGGTGACGACCTGATCCTCCATGTACCAGATGGCACCGTCGTGCTCGATGAGAACGGCGCCATCCTGGCCGACCTGGTCGGGGAGGGGACGACGTTCGACGCCGCCTCGGGTGGGCGCGGCGGACTCGGCAATGCTGCGCTGGCGTCCAAGGCACGCAAGGCTCCCGGCTTCGCACTCCTCGGCGAGGAGGGGCAGCACCGTGATCTCGTTCTCGAGCTGAAGTCGGTTGCCGACGTCGGACTCGTGGGGTTCCCGTCCGCGGGCAAGTCGTCGTTGGTGTCGGTGCTCTCGGCCGCCAAGCCCAAGATCGCCGACTACCCGTTCACCACACTGCAACCCAATCTGGGCGTCGTGCAGACGGCCGGAGGGGTATTCACCATCGCCGACGTGCCCGGGCTGATTCCGGGTGCGTCGAGCGGTCGCGGGCTGGGGTTGGAGTTTCTTCGTCACCTCGAACGCTGCGCGGTGCTCGCGCATGTCGTCGACCTCGCGACACTGGAACCGGGGCGCGATCCCGTGTCCGACATCGACGCGCTCGAAGCCGAACTCGCCGCGTACGAGCCCGCGCTCCACTCCGACCACGGACTCGACGACCTCGCCGAGCGTCCGCGCGTGGTGATCTTGAACAAGACCGACGTGCCCGAGGCCAACGAGCTCGCCGATCTGGTCGAACCCGAACTCGCAGAACGCGGTTGGCCTGTGTTCCGGATCTCGGCGGTCGCGCACCAGGGCCTCAAGGAGCTGACCGACGCACTCGCCACGATGGTCGACGAATATCGCGAATCCCATCCGAAACCTGCGGCCCGTCGACCAGTCATCCGGCCGAAGCCTGTGGACGACAGTGGTTTCACGGTGGTCGCCGACCCCGCGACGCCGGGCGGGTTCATCGTGCGCGGTACGCGACCCGAGCGGTGGATCGCGCAGACCCAGTTCGACAACGACGAAGCGGTCGGCTACCTCGCCGACCGTCTCAACCGCCTCGGCGTCGAGGACGAACTCGTCCGGCTCGGAGCCGAACCCGGGGCGCCGGTCACCATCGGCGACGTCAGCTTCGACTGGGAGCCGACGACACCGATGGGCGACGACGTCCCGATCACGGGGCGCGGCACCGACATTCGGCTCGACCGCTCCGAACGCGTCGGTGCCGCCGAGCGCAAGGAGGCGCGTCGTCTGCGCCGCGGGTTGCAGGATGAGCCCGACGGTGAGTGACGTCCGGGAGTCGATCGCGGCAGCTCGGAGCATCGTCGTCAAGATCGGGTCCTCGGCGATCACTGACCTCGACAGCGGCCTCGATCGTGAACGACTCGATCGGCTCACTGATGCGCTCGAGGCGCGGATGCGGGCCGGTTCGGACGTCATCGTGGTGTCGTCGGGAGCGATCGGTGCGGGTATCGCGCCCCTCGGACTCAAGAAACGGCCGACGGACCTCGCCACCAAGCAGGCGGCAGCGAGTGTCGGGCAGCTGGCTCTCGCGCACGCATGGGGTACGTCGTTTCACCGCTACGGCCGCACGGTCGGGCAGGTGTTGCTGACCGCCGACGACATCTCCAACCGGGCTCACCACGCCAATGCGCAGCGCACGCTCAACCGGCTACGCGCGCTGCACGCCGTCGCCGTGGTCAACGAGAACGACACGGTGGCCACCAACGAGATCCGCTTCGGCGACAACGACCGTCTCGCCGCGCTGGTCGCGCATCTGGCAGGCGCGGATGCGCTCATGCTGCTCTCCGACGTCGACGGCCTCTACGACGGTGATCCGCGCAAGGTCGGCCCCGACGGCCAACGTGCGCGCTTCATCCACGAGGTGAACGGCCCGGAGGATCTCGATGGTGTGATCGCCGGCTCGGGCGGGGCACTGGGAACCGGCGGCATGGCGTCCAAGCTGGCTGCAGCCCGCCTCTCGGCCGACGCAGGGGTGCCGGTTCTGCTGGCCGCCGCGGCCGAGGCCGACCGCGCGCTCGGAGACGGGTCGGTCGGCACCGTGTTCGCCGCACGTCCGGAACGCCTGTCCGCCAGACGCTTCTGGGTCAGACACGCTGCCGACGCGCGTGGGCAGATCGTGCTCGACGACGGCGCTGTCGCGGCGGTCGCACGGCGCCGACGCTCGCTTCTCGGCGCGGGTGTCGTCGGGGTGCGCGGACGCTTCTACGACGGCGATGTGGTGGAACTCGTCGACACCGAGGGCAATCTACGTGCGCGGGGGGTCAGCAGTTACGACTCCGACGACGTCGCCCGCATGGTGGGCCGCTCGACATCGGAACTTCCGAACGAATTGCACCGCCCCGTCATTCACGCCGACGATCTGGTCGCCGTCTGAGCGCGGGGAGCACCTCGCCGCAGTAGTGGTCGATCTTGAGGTCGGCGATGTCGTCGGCGCGGGTCGTGCCGCGGTTGATCACCACGAGCGGTTTTCCCGAGCGATGCGCGTGCCGTGCGAACCGCAGACCGGACATCACAGTCAGCGACGAGCCGACGACGATCATCGCGTCGGCGTCGTCGACTGCCGAGAATGCTTGCTGCACCGTGTCTTTCGACGCGTTCTCGCCGAAGTAGACGATATCGGGCTTGAGGGTCCCGCCGCACGCAGCGCAGTCGGCGACGATGAAGCCGCCCGTGTCGTCGAGTGTTGCGTCGGCATCGGGGGCCACCTCGATCGCTCCGCGACTGGCCATGCGTTCGGCGAATCCCGGATTCAACGCCTCCAGCGCGTCGGCGAGGCGGCGTCGTGACATGGTTTGTCCGCAGTCCAGACACCGGACACGTCCATAACAACCGTGCAACTCGATCACCCCGCGTGTGCCCGCCTTGGTGTGCAACATGTCGACGTTCTGGGTGATCACCGTGGTGACGCGTCCGTCGCGCTGTAGATCGGTCAGTGCGTGATGGGAGGCGTTGGGACGTGCGGCGTCCATGTGGCGCCAGCCGAGGTGATTACGCGCCCAGTAGTGGCGCCGGAACTCCGGTGAGGACAGGAACATCTCGAGCGTCATGGGTGTGCGGACCGGTGCACCGGGACTGCGATAGTCGGGGATACCGGAGTCGGTGGAGATACCTGCTCCGGTGAGTACGACACACCGGCGACCGTCGAGGAGATGCCGCATCTGCTCGATACGGGAATCGAGGTCGTCGTCGATCAGGGTCGGTTCGGCCGGCGTCCAGCCGATCTGTAACCGCGTGCGCACTCTGTCCAGAATAGACCGCTGATACGACTCGTCCGCGGCCTCGAGAATACGAGGCCGCGGACGAGTCGATGTCGGACAGTCGCCGAAAACGATCAGGCGTTGGCGTGCTTGCCGTTCGGCTGCTCCGGGACGGTGACGAGGGGATAGATGCCGTTCTCGTCGTGTACCTCGGTGCCGACGACCGGAGGGTTGAAGACGCACAGCATGCGCATCTCGGTCTCGGCCGTCACCGTGTGGCGATCGTGGTCGTTGAGCAGGTACATCGAGCCTGCGGCGAGAGGATAGGTCTCCCCGGTGTCCCTGTTGAGGAGGGTGCCCTCGCCCTCGACGAGCCAGACCGCCTCGATGTGGTTGGCATAGTGGAAGTCGTTGACGCTCCCGGCCTTGATGGTGGTCTCGTGGAACGAGAAGCCGACGCCGTCGCCGCCGAGGACGATGCGCTTGGACACCCAGTTGCCCTTGGGATCGGCGACCTCGCGGTCGGTGCCGGTGATTTCCTGGGTGGTACGGACGATCATGCGATCACCTCCTCCACGGAATCGACGAGGATGCCGAGTCCGCGGTCAAGTTCTTCGGTGGAAATGTTGAGCGGCGGAAGAAGTTTCACAACCTCATCCGAGGGGCCGGACGTCTCGGCGAGCAATCCGGCGCCGAATGCGCGGGCACACGCCTTGGCGGCGAGTGTCGGCTCGGCGAAGACGAGTCCGCGGACCATACCGCGGCCACGCGTCGACAGACCTTCGTGGCGATCGGAGAGAGCCGAGAAGACCTCGTCGATCTGGCGACCCTTGCGGTAGACGTCGCGGGTGAGCTGGTCGTCGGACCAGAACTCCTCGATGGCCTTCGTCGCGGTGATGAATGCGGGATTGTTGCCGCGGAAGGTGCCATTGTGTTCGCCTGGGGCCCAGACGTCGAGGTCACGACGGATCAAGGTCAGGGCCATGGGCAGGCCGTAACCGCTGATCGACTTCGACATGGTGACGATGTCGGGCTTGATGCCTGCTTCCTCGAACGAGAAGAACTCGCCCGTGCGGCCGCAGCCCATCTGGACGTCGTCGACGATCAGCAGGATGTCGCGACGCTTGCACAGGTCGGCAAGTCCGCGCAGCCACTCGGCACGTGCGACGTTGACGCCGCCCTCGCCCTGCACGGTCTCGACGATGACCGCGGCAGGGGTGTTGAGGCCGCTGCCGGAATCCTCGAGCACGCGCTCGAACCAACTGAAGTCCTCGACCGTGCCGTCGAGGTAGTTGTCGAAGGGCATCGGGGTGGCATGGACCAGCGGGATGCCTGCACCGGCGCGCTTCATGGAATTGCCCGTCACGGACAGCGATCCGAGCGTCATGCCGTGGAAGGCGTTGGTGAAGCTGACGATCGACTCGCGGCCGGTAACCTTACGGGCCAACTTCAGTGCCGACTCGACAGCGTTGGTGCCGGTGGGGCCGGGGAACTGGACCTTGTAGTCGAGTCCACGCGGCGCGAGAATCTTGTTCTGGAAGGTCTCGAGGAACTGACCCTTCGCCACGGTCGCCATGTCGAGGCCGTGGGTGATGCCGTCCGCCGAGATGTATTCGAGGAGAGCCTCTTTGAGGATCGGGTGATTGTGTCCATAGTTCAGTGCACCCGCGCCCGCGAAGAAGTCGAGGTATTCGCGGCCTTCGGTATCGGTGATCCACGAGCCTCGCGCACGGCCGAACACGGTCGGCCAGTTGCGGCAGTAGCTGCGGACCTCGGACTCATTCTGGGTGAACACCGAGTCATCGATGGTGGTTTCGAGAAGTTGCATCCTGCATCCTCCATAGTGGGAAATCTGTGGGCCACAGCTCAGTTCGGCCGCGCGTCGTCGAGAACTGCTGTGGGGACGCGCCGGTGCGCGCCGACTCGCTGACGGACGTCGAAGACCGACGCATGCACTTTCCGCATCAGGGAGCGTGCGGCGCAGTGAGCCGTTTCGTGAGGGCCGGGGCAACGTCGCCACCGGCGGACGGGTTAGGGTTCGCCGACCTTGGGCTCGAGCATGTAGAGATCCTCGGGCTCGTGTGCGTCGGGGAAGTCGTCGACGGCGAAGAGATCACGTCGGACGAAATCCAGGCCGCGATCGCGCGCCACCGATGCGAAGAGGCGTTGTGACGCAACATTGTCGGGACTGATTGTGGTGTGCATGGCCACCACCGAACTGCGCCGAACACGATCGAACAGGTGGTGCAGCATCTTTGCTGCGATCCCATGTCCGCGGAAGTCGTCGTCTACGGCGACCTGCCAGACCATGATCGTCGACGGGTCCGACGGGCGTCGGTACCCGGTGACGAAACCTACTGCGCGGCCGTCGACTTCGGCGACAATCGAGGTGTCGGCGTAGTCGTGGCACCACAGCACATAGGCGTAACTCGAGTTGACGTCGAGAACCTGTGAATCTGAGGCGATTTCCCAGAGTCGGGTTCCGTCGGACACCGTGGGCATCCGATATTCGATCGTCAGGACAGTTGATGGGGCCGTTCTCGTTGAGGAAGGGCTCATAACGTTTAAAAGGTTAACAACGTGTGTCAGCGAAGTCATGCTGCTGCGGAAATCGGACATAGAAAGCACGGTGTCCGCGCAGTTCAACACCGCAATGTGATTGGGGTCACATGCATGCAATTCGCGACCACGTCCTGATGACGAGGTGGGTGCAGGAGACGATGCCGATCAGGGGAAGAATACGTGCAATGACGAGGATTATCGCCGGCGAGTTCGGCGGGCGTCGACTCAAGGTTCCCGACGACGGGACCAGGCCGACGTCCGACCGTGTCCGCGAGGCCGTATTCAGTGTGCTCGGGGCGCGGATCGAGTTCGACGACGCGCGTGTTCTCGATTTGTACGCGGGTTCGGGCGCGCTCGCCATCGAGGCGGTGTCACGCGGCGCGGCGTCGGCCGTCCTGGTGGACAGTCGTAGCCGTGCCACCTCGGTCGTCGCCGCCAACCTGAGGTCGCTCGGCATTGCGGGGCGGACGCGGGTCGTGACGGCACCGGTCGCGTCCTTTCTCTCGGAAGCGGGTGCACGGGATGCGGAGTCGGCAGGCTTCGATCTCGTGTTCTCTGATCCTCCGTACGCCCTCGAGACTGACGAGGTCGAGGCAGACCTGCGACGACTCGCATCCGCGTGGCTCGCCGACGACGCAGTCGTGGTCGTCGAACGGGACGTGCGGTCGACCCCTCCGACGTGGCCGGAGGTGTTCGATGTGATCGTCGAGAAGGTCTACGGGGAGACACGGGTGCAAGTCGGTAGGTTTACGCCATGAGCAGCGCAGTGATTCCCGGCTCCTTCGACCCGTTCACCCGGGGGCACCGATACGTCGTCGAACGTGCGGCGTCCGCGTTCGACGAGATCGTCGTCGTCGTGGTGGTCAACCCCAACAAGCACGGGCTGTTCAGTATCGACGAACGCATAGCGCTCATCGAAGAGGACTGCGCCGACCTGCCCAACGTGCGGGTCGATCGCTGGACCGGCCTGCTCGTCGACTATCTGACCGAACACCGCATCGCAACCCTGGTGAAGGGACTGCGGTCGGGTGTCGATTTCGACTACGAACTCCCGATGGCGCAGATGAACCGTGAGCTCGCCGACGTCGAAACGGTCTTCATGATCACCGATCCGCGTTTCGCGCACGTGTCGAGTTCACTGGTCAAAGAGGTGGCCAAGCTCGGTGGCGACGCGTCGCCCTACCTCTCTCCGCATATACATTCCCGGCTCCTCGCCGTGCTGGCGGGGGAGCGCACGGTCTGACTTTTGGAGCGCTCATCGGCGCCGCTGAGTCGCCACAATGGTCACAGGCGACACGCCCATATCATCCAGCTCCATAATCCCAGCGATCACATTCGGCACAATAGTCACATCAGTTTCAGGTGGGCTCGTGTCATCGCGGCGCGAGGTTCACCGAAAGCAATGGCATGAGCCGGATTGGGGTAGCTGTGTACCGGGTATTTGAAGCTCTCGACGAACTCGTGGCCATCGTCGAAGAGGCGCGAAGCGTTCCCATGACCGCCGGGTGCGTCGTACCGCGTGGTGATGTGCTTGAACTCCTCGACGACATCAAGGACTCGATCCCCGGCGAACTCGACGACGCCCAGGACGTGCTCGACCAGCGCGAGAACATGCTCGGCGACGCCGCCGATCACGCCGATAAGGTCGTGACCACCGCCGAGTCGGAATCCGACGCGATGCTCGCGCACGCCCGCGCCGAGGCCGACCGCATCCTCGCCGATGCCAAGGCGCAGGCGGATCGGATGGTCGACGAGGCCAGCACGCACGGCAAGAACCTGCTCGACGAGGCGACGTCCGAAGCCCACCGGCTCTCGACGAGCGCTGCACGTGAATTCGATGCGGTGACGGGGCGCGCACGCGCCGAGGCGCAGCGGACCATCGACTCCGCGAACAACACCTACGACAAGTCCGTGGCGGACGGTATCGCCGAGCAGCAGCGACTGGTGTCGGAGACCGAGGTCGTCGCGGCAGCCAAGTCCGAGGCCGAGCGGATCATCGACGCCGCGCACGCCGAGGCCGACCGTCTGCGCGGTGACTGCGACGTGTACGTCGACGAGAAGCTCGCCGAGTTCGAGGAAGTCCTCACCGGGACCCTCCGTTCGGTCAACCGTGGGCGGCACCAGTTGCGCACCGGCGCGGGCATGCACGACTACGTCGAATACCCGCGGAGCGTCGACGATGCGGGTGCTCGCCGGATGAGCGCTGAGCAGGCACGACCCGGTTCGGGCGACCTGCACGACACCAGCTCGCCACTCGCGGTCTGACTGGCGCGTCGGGTCGTTCGATGAATGGCCTGCCCGAGCGTATGGTGCACATGTGGCCGAGAATGCAGTGACTCAAGGTGCGCAGGCGCAGCGCGATCCCTTCGTCCTCGACATCCGCTCGATGGGCAGACGACCGGGGACGATGGAAGAGGTGCATCGCACGGTCGTCGCACCTGAGCGGATCGGCGTCGAGATGATCGCCATTCCCGCGGGATCCGACGTCGACCTCGACCTTCGTCTCGAGTCTGTGTCCGAGGGTGTGCTGGTCACCGGCACGGTCTCCGGTGAGACCGAGGGGCAGTGCGTGCGCTGTCTTGAACCCGTCGACGGGACCGTCACTGTGTTCCTGACAGAGTTGTACGCCTATCCCGACAGCGAGACCGAACAGACGACCGATTCCGAAGACGTCCACCGGATCGTCGACGATCGAATCGACCTCGAGCAGGCCGTGATCGACGCTGTCGCGCTCGAACTGCCGATGTCTCCGCTGTGCAGTGAGGACTGTGCAGGCCTGTGTAGCGAATGCGGCGTGCGGTTGGCCGTCGCCGAACCCGGGTCACTCGCACGAGACATCGACCCGCGGTGGGCCGGTCTCGCCGACAAGTTCGGCTCGCTGGAGCAGGGGGCGAAGGATTCAGGCCGAGGCGAACGGGGTTCGGCGTGAGCGGTGTCGACGACGCGGCGTCGCCTGCACCCCACCACGGCAAGCATGAAGCCCGCACGACCGGGAGCGTCGAGAAAGAGGGCGTCGGGTCGTTGCTCGCCGCACTCGGCACACCCATTTCTGATGAACTACTCACCCTCGCGTTGACCCACCGGTCCTACGCCTACGAGAACGGTGGGTTGCCGACCAACGAGCGCCTGGAGTTCCTCGGCGATTCGGTGCTCGGCGTCGTGATCACCGAGCGGTTGTATCTGCGGTACCCGGATCGTCCCGAGGGTGAGCTCGCGAAGATCCGGGCCAGCGTCGTCAACATGCATGCGCTGGCCGACGTCGCGCGGGGACTAGGGGAGGGCGGCCTGGGGCGCCACCTCTATCTCGGGCGCGGCGAAGAGCTGACCGGTGGCCGTGACAAGGATTCGATCCTGGCTGACGGGCTCGAATCACTTTTCGGCGCAATGTATCTCGATCATGGCCTTGAGACCTCGCAGCGCATCATCCTCGACCTCTTCGATGAGATCCTCGAGCGCGCGGGTGAGCTCGGCGCCGGTCTCGACTGGAAGACGTCGCTGCAGGAGCTTGCGGCCGAACGCGGCTACGGGCCGCCTCAGTACCAGATCAGCTCCACAGGCCCCGACCACAGCAAGGAGTTCACCGCGCGTGCGGTGATCGCAGGGGAAGAACTTGGCGAGGGTATCGGGCGCACCAAGAAGGAAGCCGAGCAGAAGGCAGCATCTCTGGCATGGCAGGCGCTCACCGAGCGCGGCGCTGCGAACGATGCCTGAGCTTCCCGAAGTCGAAACCGTTCGTGCAGGTCTCGAGAAGCACGTCGTCGGGCGCACCATCACCGACGTCGAGGTGTTGCACCCGCGAGCGGTTCGCAGGCACGTCGGCGACGCTCCCGATCTCATCGGAAGGCTCAGGGGCGCAACGATTCTCGCCGCTCGTCGACGAGGCAAGTACTTGTGGCTCGACGTCGCGGCGCCGCAGGGCGATGACCGGTTCGCGCTCGTCGTCCACCTGGGCATGAGCGGGCAGATGCTTGTGGCACGGGTCGGCGCACCCGATCACACCCATCTTCGGGTACGGGCGACACTCGATGACGGCAATGAGCTGCGGTTCGTCGACCAGCGAACCTTCGGCGGCTGGCATCTCGACGACTATGTCGACGCAGGTGTCGAGCTACCCGGCGATTCCGGAGCACTGCCCCGCTCGATCGCACACATTGCGCCCGATCCGTTTGATCCCGCATTCGACCGTGACGACGTGGTGCGTCGGATGCGCGGCAAGCACACCGAGGTCAAACGGGCGCTTCTCGACCAGTCGCTGATCTCGGGTGTCGGCAACATCTACGCCGATGAGGCGCTGTGGAGGGCTCGGCTCAACGGAACCCGTGTGACCGACGGAATCTCGAAGGCGAAACTCGCCGAATTGCTCGACGCGGCGACCGAGGTGATGAGCGATGCGTTGGCGGTGGGCGGCACGTCGTTCGACGCGCTGTACGTCAACGTCAACGGGCAGTCGGGGTACTTCGAACGATCGTTGAACGCCTACGGGCGCGCGGGGCAACCCTGCCGACGCTGCGGGACGCCGATGCGACGCGAGGAGTTCATGAACCGCTCGAGCTTCTACTGCCCGGTCTGTCAGCGCAAACGCTAGCCACCTGTCGACCTGGCGCCTGTCGTCACCGGCTCGCCGGCCGCCGCGCGACCGATGCCGCGAAACGCTCAATGGTGTCCGACCATTCGGTGGGCTCGTCGATCGTGAAAGCGCAGTCGAGGTGGCTGAGAACGAACAGAAGCCAGTGCCAGTCCTCGCACCAGAGTGTCACGCGGGTTCGGCCCTCGCCGGTCGCCTCGACCTCCATGGACTGATAGGCCAGCGCGGCGACGACGTCATCGACCGACGCCTCGACAGTCACGACGGCTTGTCGGCTAGAGCGCGTCACCCCGACCTTGACGAGGTCGAGTGCTGCGCCCTCGGGCATCGGGCGTGGGGTAAACGTCGCGGTGCGCAGCACGAGAGTGTCGATTCGGTCTGTGCGGAAGACTCGCCAGGCGTCCTTGTCGACATCCCACGCGACGAGATACCACCGCAGGAGGTGGTGGACCTGACGATGCGGTTCGACGCGGCGGTGGGCGACCCGATCGGCTCGCCGGTAGTCGAACTCCAGTTCGCGATGCTGGTGAATGGCCGTGGCGATGCGGGTGATGTCGGCGATGTCGACAACCGGTGAGTGGAACGCCTCGGCCTCGACGCTGGCTCGTATCGCAGTGGCGCTCGCCGCCAATCGGATCGGCAAGAGGTGATCCAGCTTTCCATATGCCCTGGTCATCGCTTCGCCGATCGTGCCAGGGCCACCCGGATCGGTGCTCGCGCTCGCCGCCAGTGCGAGCATGATCGCAACGACTTCGTCGTCGTCGAACATCAGTGGGGGAATCGCTCGCCCCGCGGTGAGGCCGTAGCGTCCGCCAGGTCCTGGCGCAGCGTCGACCGGGTAGCCGTAGTGGCGCAGGCGATCGATATCGCGGCGAACGGTGCGCTCGCTGACCCCGAGCCGGGTGACGAGTTCGGCGCCGGTGAACTGCCGCTTGGTCTGCAACAAGCTGAGGAGATCCAGCATTCTTCTGGTCACATCCGCCATGTCGTCACGATGGCACACATCGCGGTCAGAATCCGGCCGGATCTGCTCATAGTGTCGACACCGTGAGCCAGCAGACGATTCGGATTCGCGACGCCGTGACCAACAACCTCGACCATCTCGACGTCGACATCCCCCGTGGCCGACTGGTCGTCTTCGTTGGTGTGTCCGGATCGGGGAAGTCCTCGCTGGTGTTCGACACCATTGCTGCGCAGGCGGGTGCCGAACTGAACGAAACCTATCCTCCGTTCACCCGCAATCGGCTACCGAAGTGGACGCGACCGGATGTCGGCACCATCTCCGGTCTCTCGCCGGTCATCGTCATCGACCAGCGACGTCTCGGTGGCAACGCGCGCTCGACGGTAGGCACGATCACCGATGCGTGGACCTACCTACGGCTACTCTTCTCCCGACTGAGCGAGCCGTATGTGGGTGAGTCGTCGGCGTTTTCGTTCAACGATCCCGGCGGAATGTGCCCGGGCTGCTCGGGGCTGGGACGGGTCGTGGCGCCCGATGTCGAGCGATTCGTCGATCGGGACCGCAGTCTGCGGGAGGGGGCCATCCGTCTGCCGGGGTTCGGTCGCGGACAGTACTGGTACCGGAAATACGCCGAGATCGGTGTCTTCGACGTCGACACGCCGCTGACGCAGTGGCCTCAGGCGCACATCGATGCGCTTCTCCGCGGTGGCGACGCAGCGCCAGCGCTCGACACCTCGCTGCCCAAGGACTATGAGGGCATCGTCGACCGCTTCGAACGCATCTACCTGCGCACCTCCGATGCGCTCTCGGAACGCAAAAAGAAGACGATCGCCGAGTTCACACACTCGGCAACGTGCCCCGACTGCCACGGCGAGCGCCTCACCGAAGCCGCCCGCACCGCGACCGTCCACGGCCGCACGATCGGCGAGATGTCGCGCATGGAGGTCGCCGCGCTGCGAGAGACCGTCACCGCCATCGACTCGCCGGAAGTGAAAAACGTCGTCGCCGCTCTGGTCGAACGGCTGGAAGCGATGGACACGATCGGTCTCGGATACCTCCACCTCGCCCGGCCGACCGGCTCCCTCTCCGGAGGCGAATCCCAACGCATCAAAGCCGTGAAGCATCTGGGCTCGAGCCTGATCGAGATGTTGTACGTCTTCGACGAGCCGACCGACGGCCTTCATCCCGCCGACGTCGACGCCATGGTGGAACTCCTGTGCCGACTCCGCGACCGCGGGAACACCGTCCTCGTCGTCGAACACGATCCGGCCGTGATGGAACGCGCGGACGAGATCATCGAGATCGGCCCCGGCCCCGGCGGCGCGGGCGGACGACTGGTCTTTCAGGGGCGATTCGACGGGTTGGTGCGCTCCGACGGCCCGACCGGTCGTGCCCTCAACACGGAGAGGGCTGCGAAGGTGACGCCCAGGCAACCGGCGGGGTGGGTCACCGTCGCGAATGCGAGGACGAACAACCTCGATAACGTCACTGTCGAGGTGCCACTCGGTGTGCTGACCGTTCTCACCGGAGTCGCCGGATCGGGGAAGTCGAGCCTCGCCGTCGACCTCGTCGCGCAGCAGGGTGCGATCACCATCGATCAAAAGCCGGTGTCGGGCAATCGCCGGTCATCGCCGATCACCTACACCCAGATCGCCCAGCCGTTGCGGAAGTACTTCGCGCGGCGCACCGGCGCGCCCGAAGGATTGTTCAGCGCGAACTCCGACGGTGGTTGCCCGGTATGCGCGGGGCTCGGCATCATCTACACCGACCTCGCGTTCATGGACGGGCAGGAGACGACGTGTCCAGCGTGTTCGGGGACGAAGTTCACCGACGAGGCACGTGCCCATACCGTCGACGGCGTGTCCATCGCCGACGTCGAGCAGTTGACCATCACACAGGCGATCACGCGGTTCGATGAGCCCGCCATCCGGTCCCGACTCGTTCACCTCGACCGGGTCGGGCTGGGCTATCTCAGGCTCGGGCAGCCACTCAACACGCTCTCCGGCGGTGAGGCGCAGCGCGTGAAGATCGCCAAGGAACTGCGGGAGGCCACCCAACCGAGTATCTACCTACTCGACGAGCCGACGACAGGGCTCCATCTCGGAGATGTCGCACGCCTCCTCTCGGTGCTCGACGATCTCATCGACGACGGGCACACGGTCGTTGTCATCGAGCACAACCTCGCGGTGATCCGTGTGGCCGACTGGCTCATAGATCTGGGTCCCGGGCCTGGCCGACACGGCGGAAAGGTGGTCTACGCTGGCGTGGTCGATGGAGTCGGCGACACCGCAACAGGGCGTGCGCTACTACAAGGAAATACGGACGGGGCGCGGCGCCGTTGAGCTTGACGGAAGTGGACCTGAGCTGACGACCGATGCGAGGCGACCGTGTGCGGCGCGTCGTCGATCACAAGTGTGAAGGGAGTCATCGCGAGATGACCAGTGAGAATTCGACCGTGCCCGCGGCAGCAACGGGTTCGCAGGAACCCGACGCCGGCGCGCACACCGAGTTGTGGGTGCAGCGAACCGGCACGCGCCGCTACACCGGTAAGAGTTCGCGTGGGGCTGAGGTCCTGATCGGCTCGCAGGACGTCGACGGCGTGTTCACACCCGGTGAGTTGTTGAAGATCGCGCTGGCGGCGTGCACGGGTATGTCGTCGGATCGGCCGCTGTCGCGTCGTCTCGGTGACGACTACGACGCGACGATCCACGTATCGGGCGATGCCGATCGCGAGAACGAGGTGTACCCGAGCCTACGCGAGGTGCTCGACGTCGATCTGTCGGAGCTCGATCCGGCTGCCGCCGAGCGGTTGCTGGTCGTCGTGTCGCGTGCGATCGACTCGGTGTGTACCGTTGGCCGGACCCTCAAGGCAGGTACAGAGGTCGAACTCGTCATCGAGAGCGAGTGAGTCCTCGATGACAGACTCCGGCGCGGCGGTTCGGATGACGGCGCACGTCCACGGGCAGGTGCAGGGCGTCGGGTTCCGTTGGTGGACTCGGTCGCGGGCCCTGGAGTTGGGGCTGGTCGGTTCGGCGACGAACCTCGCCGACGGTCGGGTACAGGTGGTGGCCGAGGGACCGGATTCGCAGGTCCACGCGCTACTCGACCAACTCCGCTCCGGCGACACACCCGGCCGTGTCGACCTCGTCGTCGAACGTTTCGACTCCGCGCGCGGTGACCTGCAGGGTTTCGTCGAACGCTGAATTGTCTGGAGGTGGCGTCACCGGTTGTGCGAACCGCACTGCGGTGATGGGTAGGCTTTACGGTCGTGCACCTGAAAAGCCTGACCCTGAAGGGCTTCAAGTCCTTCGCGTCGGCCACGACGCTGCGATTCGAGCCCGGCATCACCTGCGTGGTGGGCCCTAACGGCTCGGGTAAGTCGAATGTGGTCGACGCACTCACGTGGGTCATGGGTGAGCAGGGTGCCAAGGCGCTGCGCGGCGGAAAGATGGAAGACGTCATCTTCGCCGGAACGTCCGGCCGACCACCCCTCGGACGCGCCGAGGTGACGTTGACCATCGACAACTCCGACGGTGCGTTGCCGATCGAGTACTCCGAGGTCTCGATCACCCGCCGCATGTTCCGCGACGGCGCAGGCGAATACGAGATCAACGGCAGCTCCTGCCGTTTGATGGACGTGCAGGAACTGCTGTCGGATTCCGGTATCGGCCGCGAGATGCACGTCATCGTCGGGCAGGGTCGCCTGGCCGCCATCCTGGAATCGCGTCCCGAGGATCGTCGCGCCTTCATCGAGGAGGCCGCAGGCGTCCTCAAGCACCGCAAGCGCAAAGAGAAGGCCGTTCGCAAGCTCGACTCCATGCAGGCGAACCTGGCCCGCCTGACCGATCTCACCGCAGAATTGCGGCGTCAACTCAAACCGCTCGGACGTCAGGCCGAGGTCGCCCGGCGAGCCCAGACGGTGCAGGCCGACCTCCGTGACGCGCGACTGCGCCTGGCCGCCGACGACCTCGTCACGCGTCGTGCAGAGATGGCCGAGCACACCGCAGTCGAGGAGGAGATCCGACGCCGCTCCGACGAGGTGACCGCAGAACTCGACGCCGTCAACGCCGAGGTCGCTGAGCACACCGATCATCTGGCCCAGGTGACTCCCGCGGCTGCTGCCGCCAGCCAGGCGTGGTTTCGGCTCTCGGCGCTCGCCGAGCGCGTCGACGCGACGAACCGTGTCGCGACCGAACGCAGTCGGTATCTCGCTGAGCCGACGGTCACCTCGAATGGTCCGGACCCGGATCAACTCGAGCGACAGGCCGAGGAAGCCGCGCTGACCGAAGCCGAAATGGCCGAGGCGGTGTCGCTGGCCGCGGAATCACTCGAGGTGGCCAAGCTCGAACTCGAGGAGTACGAGCGCGTGGCCGCAGACGCCGAGCGTGCTCATATGGCCGCAGTGCGTGCTGTTGCCGACCGGCGCGAGGGGCTCGCCCGGCTCGAAGGGCAGGTCGAGAGCCTGCAAACCAAGGCAGACGGGGTCGACGCGGAGGCCGCACGTCTCACCGCGGCGATAGCTGCTGCGGCTGAACGTGCGGAAACTGCCGCGCAGCAACAGGATTCGGCTGCTGAGTCCCTCGGTCAGATGGAGGCGTCCGAAAAGGGTCTCGACGAGCACCACGAGCGGTGTGTTGCCGCGCTGAATCTGTCGAACGAGCGGGTCGCGTCGCTACAGGCTGCCGAACGCGAAGCGGAGCAGAAGATCGCATCGCTGAGTGCGCGGATCGAGGCGCTCTCGGTCGGTCTGGAACGCAACGACGGTGGTGCCTGGCTGCTCGAGAACGCGCCCGACGGGCTGGCTGGTCAGGTTGCGGAGTTGGTCGACGTCGAAGCAGGCTTCGAGACGGCGATCGCAGGCGCGCTGGGGCCTGCAGCCGATGCCCTCGCGACCGTCGACGCGCAGGCAGCCGTGCGGGCGTTGGAGGCGTTGAAGAACGGCGACGGGGGCCGGGCAGCACTGCTGCTCGGCGGGCTCGACCGCGTCTCGTCGCGCCCCGACCTCACACTTCCCGATGGTGCTGTCTGGGCGGTCTCTGTGGTCACCGCCCCGACGCAGATCGCGGGTGCGGTCGACCATCTACTCGGCGACGTCGTCGTGGTCGACGATGCCGAGCAGGGCGTCGACCTCGCCGTTCGCCACGGCGTGCGCTGCGTCACCCGTGCCGGTGATCGGATCGGCCCGGCGTCCGTCGAGGGCGGGTCGTCTCGCCGGCCGTCGACGCTGGAGGTCACCTCGGCCATTGATGCCGCAACAGAAGATCTGGCCGCAGCAAGGCGGACCACTGAGGAAACCGAGGCAGCACTCGAGGGCGCGCTGACCGAGCAACGCGCGCGTCGCGAGGCGGCAGAGGAGGCGCTGGCCGCCCTGCACGAGTCGGATGCTGCCGTGGGAGCTGCTTACGAGCAACTCGCCCGACTGGGGCAGGAGGTGCGTGCCGCGCAGTCGGAGGCCGAGAGGCTCACACGTCAGCGCGATCGCGCCGAGGACGGCCGCGGCGAGATGCTCGCCACCCTTGCCGAGCTCCGGGAACGTCTGCGCCTGGCGCGCGACGAATCGACGACCGAACCGACAGACGCCGGGGGAGACGGAGACGAACGGTCGGCCGCAGCTGCAGCGGTGGCGGGTGCGCGGTCGAGCGAGATGGAAGCGCGGCTGGCGCTGCGCACGGCAGAGGAGCGCCTCGCGTCGGTGCGCGGACGGGCCGACTCCCTGCGCCGGGCCGCACAGCGTGAACGCGATGCCCGAGAACGGGCGCGTCGCCAAGACGAGGCGCGACGAGTCGCCGCGCGCGTTGCCTCGGAGGTCGCCGACGCCGCCACCGCCGTGTCGGAGCGTCTGGTTGGTGCTGTAGCGACGGCGCAGGAGGGGCGCGACGAACTCGAGCAGATCAAGGCCTCACGCACCGAAACCCTCGAGGCATTGAAGACCAGGGCCGCTGCGCTGACCGACCAACTCAACGCATTGCGTGACTCGGTACATCGGGACGAGGTGGCCCGAGCCCAATCGGCCCTGCGCATCCAACAACTCGAAGAGCAGGTGCTCGAGAACTTCGCGATGTCGCCGGAGGACCTGATCGCCGAGTACGGCCCGGACGTCCCGATGCCGCCGTCGGCGCTCGAGATGGCCGAGTATGAGCAGGCCAAGGAGCGCGGAGAGAGTGTCGTGGCGCCCGCGCCGCTACCGTACGACCGTGCGACGCAGGAGGCTCGCGCGAAGAAGGCACAGAAGGACCTCAACACCCTCGGCAAGGTGAATCCCCTCGCGCTCGAGGAGTTCGCGGCGCTCGAAGAGCGTTACAGCTTCTTGTCGGCGCAGCTCGAAGACGTCAAGGCCGCGCGGAAGGACCTCCTCGACGTGGTCGAGGATGTCGACGCTCGCATCCTGCAGGTCTTCACCGAGGCGTACGCCGATGTCGAACGCGAGTTCTCCCAAGTGTTTTCGACGCTGTTCCCCGGTGGAGAGGGGCGACTCGTGCTCACCGAGCCGGGTGACATGCTGACCACGGGTGTTGAGGTGGAGGCGCGCCCACCCGGGAAGAAGGTCAAGCGGTTGTCGCTGCTGTCGGGCGGGGAGAAATCATTGACCGCGGTGGCTATGCTCGTCGCGATCTTCCGTGCGCGACCCTCTCCGTTCTATGTGATGGATGAGGTCGAGGCGGCTCTCGATGACACCAACCTGCGCCGTCTGATCACCCTGTTCGAGCAGTTGCGCGAACGCTCGCAGCTCATCGTGATCACCCACCAGAAGCCGACCATGGAAGTCGCCGACGCCTTGTATGGCGTGAGCATGCGCGGGGACGGCATCACGACCGTGATCTCGCAGCGTCTCCGCGGACAGAACGTCGCGGTCTCGGCGACGACGGCACCGGGTCGCGGGGACGGCACAGGCAACAACCACGAGGCGGCCATCGGTGTGAGGGAAGCCGACGTTCAGGAAGCCGACGTTCAGGAAGCCGAGGTTCAGAATGCCGACAGTGCGACAACATAGACATCGACAACGGTAGAGATAGGCAACGGTAGAGATAGGCAATGCCCTTTCGCTGAACGGCGAGGGAGCACGACGGACAACGCAGCCCGAGATATGCGGGAAGAACTGGAGAAGCAGTGAACACCGGAATCATCATCGGAATAGTCATCGCGGTCGTCGTCATCGTCGCGTTGATCATCGCGGGTCTCGTCCTTGCGCGCCGTCGACGGATTTCTCTGCACGACGACAGCCAGACGCAGGTCGTCGACGGATCGAAGCCGCAGGTCGATCGCTCGGGCGGCTACAAGGCGTCGTCGGGCTTCAGTTTCAGCCAGGGTGGGGCGGCGTCGGGCACCGCCGTGGCACAACCACCCGAGCCGCCGGTCGCTCCCACCGAGCGGACTGAGGTCGACGGTCAACCCGGCGTCGGTGACGACGCGTCGGTTCCCCGTGATTCAGAGCGTCGCGGCATCACCAACGTCACGCTGCCGGACACCGCCGACAGTGACACCGGCGCCACCGACAGCGACACCGCCGACAGCGACACCGCCGACAGCGACACCGGCACCGCCGACACCGCAGCCAGTGCCACGGACACCATTGCCGCTGACACCGACAGCGGTACCGCAGCGACCGCCGACACCGCAGCAGATAGCGATACCGCGACGTCGGAGCCCGCTACCTCCGAGGAGTCCGCGCTCACGAGCGACACCCTGCCCATCGACGACGCGACCGACCCGTCACTCACCACACCGCTGTTCGAAGAGATCGTCGAGTCGGTCGGGGAGAGCCCTGACGAGATCATCGAAGAGATCGGCGAGATCGAGGACGAGGACTCCTCATCGACGACCGACACGCCCCAGTCCGCGGCGGCCCCCTCGACAGCTGAGCTTTCCGCGGAGGCGGCCACCACGGCGCCGCCGCGTGACGAGATCGAGCCGACCGCCGGCCGACTCGGTCGGCTGCGCGGGCGTCTGTCCCGGTCTCAGGGGGCGATCGGCAAGAGCATGCTCGGACTGCTCGGCGCGGGCGACCTCGACGAGGACAGCTGGGAGGAGATCGAGGACACGCTGGTGATGGCCGACCTCGGGTCGGCGACGACGGAGGCTGTCATCGATCGACTGCGGACCGAACTGGCAACCAACCCGGTGCGCAGCGCCGACGAGGCACGCGCACTGCTGCGCAAGGTGCTCATCGAGCAGCTGCATCCCGAGTTCGATCGGTCGATCCGCGCACTGCCGCACGCCGACAAGCCGGCGGTCGTGCTCGTCGTCGGAGTCAACGGCACGGGCAAGACCACCACGACGGGCAAGCTGGCACGCGTGCTGGTCGCCGACGGTCGTCGTGTGCTTCTCGGCGCGGCCGACACGTTCCGCGCAGCCGCAGCAGACCAACTCCAGACGTGGGGCGAGCGCGTCGGCGCCGACATCGTGCGTGGCAAGGAGCAGGCCGACCCGGCGGCCGTCGCATTCGACGCCGTCGCTCGGGGCATCGACGAGGGAGTCGACGTCGTACTCATCGACACGGCGGGCCGGCTGCACACCAAGACCGGTCTGATGGATGAGCTCGGCAAGGTCAAACGCGTCGTGGAGAAGAAGGCTCCGGTCGACGAGGTGATTCTCGTGCTCGACGCGACGGTCGGCCAGAACGGGCTGAACCAGGCGAAGGTCTTCGCCGACGTCGTCGACATCACCGGTGTCGCACTGACGAAACTCGACGGGACCGCCAAGGGCGGAATCGTGTTCAACGTCCAAGAGGTGCTCGGCGTACCGGTCAAGCTCGTCGGTCTCGGCGAGGGGGCCGACGATCTCGCGCCGTTCGATCCGGATGCATTCATCGATGCTCTGCTGTGATCGACTCCCGATGTGATCGGCGTGATTGCTGAGAAGAGTTCTCGGATTCACCTGTCGGTTTACCTCCGCGACATATGAATCGGGCTTTGGTTCACACGGTCGAAACACGGGAGCACCACAGCTGAAACCACTTGCGGACAGAGTCTTTGCAGGCGCCGAGCCGTCGGCGCGCTCTGAGGAGGTTTTCTACAGTGGTCTCTGCACTACCGGATAGTGTTTTCGGAGAGCCTGACGCCGGCAATACAGCATGGATGCTGGCGAGTGCGTCGATGGTTCTTCTGATGACTCCAGCGCTGGCCTTCTTCTACGGGGGTTTGTCTCGGGGTAAAGCAGTTCTGAACATGATGATGATGTCGTTCGGCTCTGTCGCGACGGTCAGCATCGTCTACGTTCTCTGGGGATTCTCGGAGTCGTTCGGCAACACCGTCACCGGTGACTCCGACATCTGGGGAGTCTTCTCGAATCCGTTCTCGCTGTTCGGCTC
The DNA here is from genome assembly GCF_000332975.1 of Gordonia aichiensis NBRC 108223. Taxonomy (GTDB): domain Bacteria; phylum Actinomycetota; class Actinomycetes; order Mycobacteriales; family Mycobacteriaceae; genus Gordonia; species Gordonia aichiensis. Next base: position 60,765 of record NZ_BANR01000017.1, read on the forward strand.
TGATCAGCTGATGAACACGGCCGGCACCGAAGACAAGCCCACTTACGTGCTGTGGACGGGCGTCGACACCCATCTGCCCGCCATCGTTTTCCTTGCGTTCCAGCTCACCTTCGCCGTGATCACCGTGGCCCTGATCTCCGGTGCTGTGGCCGAGCGCGTGAAGTTCTCCACGTGGCTGGTGTTCTCGGTGCTGTGGTCGACCATCGTGTACTTCCCGCTGTCCCACATGGTGTGGGGTGGCGGTCTGATGTCGAACGCCGAAAAGGGTTTCGCCTCATGGATGTTCGGCACCAACTCGGACGGTACCGCCAACGTCGCGCCGATCGACTTCGCCGGTGGCACGGTCGTCCACATCAACGCCGGTATGGCGGGCCTGGTGCTCGCGCTGATCGTCGGCACCCGTGTCGGTTTCGGCAAGACCGCCTACCGTCCGCACAACATTCCGTTCGTGATGCTCGGTGCCGCCCTGCTGTGGTTCGGCTGGTTCGGCTTCAACGCAGGTTCCGAACTCGCCGCCGACATGACCGCGGGCAAGGTCTGGGTCAACACCACCGCCGCGACTGCGGCCGCGATGGTCGGCTGGCTCGCCGTCGAGTGGGTGCGTGACAAGCATCCGACCAGCGTCGGTGCGGCATCGGGCATCGTGGCGGGTCTTGTAGCCATCACCCCCGCCTGTGGTGCGCTGACCCCCGTCGGCTCGCTCATCCTCGGTGTGATCGCCGGTATTCTCGCGGCTCTCGCGATCGGACTGAAAAACAAGTTCGGCTACGACGATTCGCTTGACGTCGTCGGCGTGCACCTCGTCGCGGGACTGTGGGGAACGGTCGGTATCGGCTTCCTCGCCAAGGACACCGGCCTCTTCTGGGGTGGCGACTACAAGCAGCTCGTCGTGCAGATCGTGATCGCCGCGTTCGCGCTCGCGTTCACCGGTGTGCTCACCACCATCATCGCCCTGGTTCTGAAGCCGCTCGGCTGGCGAATCAAGCCCGACGAGGAGAAGAGCGGTATCGATGAGGCCGAACACGCCGAGACCGCGTACGAACTGGCATGAATCCCCGGTCATTCACTACTACGCTTGATTCCTGTGGAGAGGGATAACTAATGAAGCTCATCACCGCAATCGTGAAACCGTTCACGCTTGAGGACGTCAAAGCCGGCCTCGAGCAGGCCGGGATTCTCGGAATGACCGTCAGCGAGGTACAGGGTTACGGCCGTCAGAAGGGCCACACCGAGGTGTATCGAGGTGCCGAATACTCGGTCGACTTCGTACCCAAGGTGCGAGTAGAGGTCGTCGTGGACGACGCAGCTGTTGACAAGGTTGTCGATGTCATCGTGGAGGCCGCGCGAACCGGCAAGATCGGTGACGGAAAGGTGTGGGTCTCCCCGGTTGAATCGGTCGTTCGCGTCCGAACCGGCGAGCGCGGCGCCGACGCGCTGTAGGCGAGGCCCGTTGCCATTCGTCAACTCCGACCGTGGCCCTGCGTCCGACGATTCGTCGGGTGCGGGGCCACGGCACGGCATGGGACCGGGCGGTGGTCCTCTCGCAGCCACCGACCTGGCACGTACTCGCAAGCAACTCACAGAGGCGACCGGTGTCGGTCGACTCGACGCCGCAGGCTTGCGGCAGGTCCTCGTGGATCTGCACGAATTCTGGTTGACCAGCAAAGCGGCAGAACTCGGGATCAAGCCCCACAGCGGTCTCGCGATCGTTGCGGTCGGCGGGCTGGGTCGCGGTGAGATGCTCCCGCATTCGGATCTCGATCTGATCCTGCTGCACGACGATCTCGCCGTCGAGCGGCTTTCGGATGTCGCCGACGGACTCTGGTATCCACTGTGGGACGCCAATATTCCGCTTGATCACAGCGTGCGCACCGTTCCGCAGGCGCTGCAGGTCGCCGCCGAGGACGTGACCGCTGCGCTCGGTCTTCTCGAGGCGCGGCACATCGTCGGCGACGAAGACCTGTCGTCGTTGTTGATCGGCGGCGTACGCCAGCAATGGCGCACCGATATCAGGCACCGCTTTCCCGAGGTGGTCGAGCACGCCCAGGACCGGTGGCGTCGTGCAGGCGACATCGCGCACCGCGCAGAACCAGACCTGAAGAACGGCCGCGGGGGCCTGCGAGACGTGCAACTACTGGGTGCTCTGGCGATCGCGCAGCTCACCGACGGCATGGGTGGCCTGCGCCCCGATTCGCCGAGTGCCGGGCCGCAGATGGCCTATCACCGATTGTTGGACATCCGTACCGAACTGCATCGGATTGCCGGGCGTCCTCGCGAGCAGGTGCGTGCACAGGATGCCGACGAGATGGGTGCGTCGCTACGGATCGGTGACCGCTTCGACCTGGCTCGTGTCATCAGTGACTCCGCGCGCACGATCAGCTACTCGATCGACGTCGGCCTACGCACGGCGGGCAACGCGCTGCCGCGACGCGGCCTGTCGAAGCTGCGACGGTCACCCATTCGACGTCCGCTCGACGAGGGCGTGGTGGAGCACAACGGCGAAATCGTACTGGCGCGCAACGCGATTCCGAGCAAGGATCCGGGTCTCATCCTGCGCGTGGCCTCTGCGTCGGCACGGACCGGGCTGCCGATCAGTGCGTCGACGCTGTCGCGACTCGCCGACTACGCACCCGAACTGCGCGAGCCATGGCCGGCAGAAGCGCTGAGCGACCTGCTGGTGCTCCTCGGGTCCGGGCATCACATGATCGATCCCATCGAAGCTCTCGATCGCACCGGGTTGTGGGGCAGGCTCCTGCCCGAATGGGGAGCGGTCCGCGACCTCCCGCCCCGAGACGCGGTGCATACGTGGACGGTCGACCGGCATCTTGTCGAGACCGCCGCGTACGCGAGTTCGATGACCACGCGCGTGTCGCGTCCGGATCTGCTTGTGCTCGGGGCCCTCATCCACGATCTGGGCAAAGGGCGGGGGGCCGATCACAGCATCGTTGGTGCCGAGCTCGCCGTGCAGGTGGGCAACAGGTTCGGCCTCTGGCCCCAAGATGTCGACCTGCTGTCGGATCTGGTGCGCCATCACCTGCTGCTGCCGTCGATCGCGACTCGACGTGACCTCGACGATCCTGCGACGGCGGCGGAGGTCGCCGACACCTTGGGTCACGACCGGGTGTTGTTGGAATTGCTTGCGGCACTTACCGAAGCGGACTCCCGCGCCACCGGGCCCGGTGTGTGGGGTGAGTGGAAGGCGTCGCTGATCAATGATCTCGTTCGACGCACGATGCGGTTGATCGACGGCGAGGCGCCCGAGGCGCCTGAACCGCTCAGCGCCCAGACGCGTGCGCTCGCCGAGAGCGGCGACTTCGCGGTCAGCCTCACGCCGGGCGAGCGCCCCCATACCTTCACCGTGGTGATGGTCGCTCCCGATGCTCCCGGCCTGCTCTCGAAGATGGCAGGAGTCGTGGCGCTGAATGGACTCCGGTCGCATTCGGCGACCGTCCAGGGTGTCGAGACGTCAGATGGGGGACACCGGGCGGTCAACACCTTCGTCGTCGTTCCGACCTTCGGTTCGCCCCCGGAAGCCGGTCTGCTACGCCAGCAGCTGATAGCAGCGGTGGAAGGCAAGATCAACGTCATCGAGCGACTCGATGCGCGCGAGCGCAGTTCACCGATCCCGACGATCGGTTCGGTGAACGCGGCGCCGGGAACCGCTGCCGCGGCCGCGGCCGGCAGTACCGACCCAGCGGTCGACGGCGCCGGGCACCCGAAGAATGCCGTGCCCGCACTGTTCGCCATCGCACCGCCACGGGTTCTCTGGGCTCCGGCGCCGTCGGATGACGAGGTGCTGATGGAGTTGCGCACAGACGATCGTCTGGGGCTGCTGAGCCGGGTCAGCGCCGTCATCGAACAGCACGGCGCAGACGTTCGCTGGGCTAAGGTGACGACGCTCGGCCCGACCGTCGTCGACACTTTCTGTCTGCGCTTGGCCGACGACACCCCACAGGCAAGGACCGCGTTGGCCGACGCGGTGATCGCCGCATGTCCACCGCCTCAGCCGCGATCGGACGAGAGCAAGGGCGACGGTGCAGCGGGCACAACCGGCTCTGGACGCTCGGGCGTGCCGATCAGTTGACGGACGGGTTCGCTCGCAGCCGGTCGAGGGGTTGAACAAGAGACGTACCGCTGCGGCGGGCATACGCGGGGTCATGGGACACTGGAGCAATGTTCGACTCCCTCTCCGATCGCTTGACCGGTGCACTGAAGGATTTGCGCGGCAAGGGACGCCTGTCCGACGCCGACATCGACCGCACGGCACGTGAGATCCGTCTGGCATTGCTCGAGGCCGACGTGTCGTTGCCCGTGGTGCGGGCCTTCATCGCCCGGATCAAGGAGCGCGCCAAGGGTGCAGAGGTCTCGCAGGCACTCAACCCAGCCCAACAGGTCGTCAAGATCGTCAACGAGGAGCTCGTCGGCATCCTCGGCGGCGAGACCCGGCGCGTGCAGTTCGCCAAGAACCCGCCGACGGTCATCATGCTCGCCGGTCTGCAGGGTGCAGGTAAAACAACCCTGGCCGGCAAGCTCGGCCACTGGCTCGCACAGCAGGGGCACACGCCGCTGCTCGTCGCCTGCGACCTCCAGCGTCCCGGGGCCGTCTCGCAGCTGCAGATCGTCGGCGAGCGTGCAGGCGTTCCGGTCTTCGCTCCCGATCCCGGGACCAGCATCGGACAGTCCGGCGATCTCGGCACGGTCAGCCACGGCGATCCCGTTGCCGTTGCGCGGGCCGGTGTCGCCGAAGCCCGTGATCATCACTACGACGTCGTCGTGATCGACACCGCTGGTCGTCTCGGCATCGACGAAGAGCTGATGGGGCAGGCCTCCGACATCCGCGAGGCCACGCAACCCGACGAGGTGCTCTTCGTCGTCGACGCGATGATCGGTCAGGACGCGGTTGCCACCGCGGAAGCATTCCAGAGTGGCGTCGGATTCACCGGCGTGGTGCTCACCAAGCTCGACGGCGATGCGCGGGGCGGTGCCGCGCTGTCGGTGCGCGAGGTGACCGGACAGCCGATCATGTTCGCGTCGTCGGGTGAGAAGCTCGAGGACTTCGACGTCTTCCATCCCGACCGCATGGCGAGTCGCATCCTCGGCATGGGCGATGTGCTCAGCCTGATCGAGCAGGCAGAGCAGCATTGGGACGCCCAGCAGGCCGAGGCCGCAGCGCAGAAGATCAGTCAGGGCGAGCTGACGCTCGAAGACTTCCTCGAGCAGATGCAGATGCTGCGCAGGATGGGGCCGATCGGCAACATCCTCGGCATGCTGCCGGGCGCCAACCAGATGAAAGACGCGCTCTCGCAGGTCGACGACAAGCAACTCGACCGCGTGCAGGCGATCATCCGGGGCATGACGCCGGCCGAGCGCGAGAATCCGAAGATCATCAACGCGTCGCGGCGTCTGCGTATCGCCAACGGCTCGGGTGTCACGGTCAGTGAGGTCAATCAGCTCGTCGACCGGTTCTTCGACGCCCGCAAGATGATGGCCCAGATGTCGGGGCGCATGGGTATGGGCGGCGGCTCTCGCAAGACCAACCGTAAGAAGGGCAAGGGCAAGAAGGGCAAGGCCAAGGGACGCGGACCGACTCCACCGAAGGTTCGTGGCGGCTTCCCCGGCATGCCCGGCGGGTTTCCCGACCTCTCGGGGATGCCGGCAGGGCTCGACGAACTCCCGCCGGGTCTCGAGGGCATCGACATCTCGCAGTTCCAGCAGCCCAAGAAGAAGTAGCGTTCCATGACCGGCTCCGAGTCGTCCTCGACCGCACGTCACTTTCGCGGTCGTGATCCGCTGTCTGACGAGCCCATCGAGTTGTGGGTGGTGGGGGACAGGATCTCTCGGGTTCCGGTCGCAGGCGCGACGACCGTCGTCACCGACGGATGGATCGTTCCGGGACTTGTCGATGCCCACAATCACGTGGGGATCGCGCCTGGTCTCGGCGTCACCATCGAGCAGGCCCGCGCATTCGCCCAGGCCGATGCCCGCGCCGGTGCGCTGCTGATCCGCGAGGTCGGCTCGCCGCTCGACACCCATCCACTGGATGGGGACGCCGGGCCGCAGTTCATCCGGTCCGGCAAACACATCGCGCGTACGAAGCGATACCTGCGCGGGTACGGCGTCGAACTCGACGATCCCGACGATCTTTCCGCCGAGGTTGCCCGTCAGGCGGCGGCAGGCGATGGCTGGGTGAAGCTCGTCGGTGACTGGATCGACCGCGAGGTCGGCGACCTCGCGCCGCTGTGGAACCGATCCCAGCTCGAGGGAGCGGTCGCGGCGGCGCACGGCGCGGGGGCTCGTATCACTGCGCACGTATTCGGCAGCGACGCGCTCGATGACCTCATCGCGGCAGGCGTCGACTGCATCGAACACGGCACCGGCCTGCACAGCGATCAGATCGATGCGCTCGTCGCGAACTCGATTGCCCTGGTGCCCACCATGATTCAGGTCGACAATTTTCCCGAGATCGCGGCGGGCGCCGACAAGTACCCGACGTATGCCGCCCACATGCGCAAGCTGCACGCCGCTGCTCCGGACACGTTTGCCGCAGCACGGGAGGCTGGCGTGGCGATGTACGCGGGCACGGACGCGGGTGGGTTCATCGAGCACGGACGGATCGTCGACGAGATCGAACGGCTCGCCGGTATCGGTTTCGGCGCCGGGGGCGCGCTCGCGGCTGCGACCACGGAGCCGCGACGCTGGCTCGGCACCGGCATTCTCGACGACGGCGACCGTGCCGACTTTCTCGTTCTCGACGACGATCCGCGGGCCGACCTGTCAACACTGCGACGGCCCCGCGCCGTTGTGTGCGCCGGTGAGTTCGTGAGCTGAGCCGCCGGGCGTCGAAATGTGAGGCATGACACCTTCGGACGCGTGGTTTACGTTGTTACCCCCTAGTAGGGTGGCATTCACGTTGCATTGAGGAGCGTAGACGGTCTAGTCCGAGGCTGAAGCACGCACACTTCGTGTCGTTGCGACCGCGTGGCATGAGGCCGTTCACCTGCCATATGGAGCATGCGGTTGCCTTTTCGCGGGGTGGGCATCCGCATGCTCCATATGCGTCGGTAGTGAGTCATGGGGGCGCTCTCGGCCCGGGTGCTCGCTGCGATTTCTCCTGATCGGTGCCGTCTGGCACAATGGATCCTCGGTTCGTCGGAGCGGTTACGCACCGCCCGACGGTCACACCCGAATAGATCGCAAAACCGGGTCCGCCAAATCGGGCGGACTGCTGAATTGCGCAGTGACCACTGGAGAAGCACCACATGGCTGTCAAGATCAAGCTCACGCGGCTCGGCAAGATCCGCAACCCGCAGTACCGCATCGTCGTCGCCGACTCTCGGACCCGCCGCAATGGCCGGGTGATCGAGACCATCGGCAAGTATCACCCCAAGGAAGACCCCAGCCTGATCGAGGTCGATTCCGAGCGTGCGCAGTACTGGCTCGGCGTCGGCGCGCAGCCGACCGAGCCCGTCGCAGCGATCCTCAAGATCACCGGTGACTGGCAGAAGCACAAGGGACTCCCGGGTGCCGAGGGCACGCTGAAGGTCGCCGAGCCCAAGACCTCCAAGCTCGACCTGTTCAACGCGGCACTCGCGGCCGCCGACAGCGAGCCGGTCGCCGAGGCGATCACCCCCAAGAAGAAGGCTGCGAAGAAGACCGACGAGGCGCCCGCCGCCGATGCGGCTCCGGCCGAGGCTGCTGCTGACGCCAAGGACGAGGCGTGAGCGCTGTCGTCGCCGACGCGGTCGAACATCTCGTCCGCGGGATCGTCGCCAACCCCGACGATGTGCGTGTCGAACTGATCACCGGTCGTCGTGGTCGTCTCGTCGAGGTACACGTCAACCCGGAGGATCTCGGGAAAGTCATCGGCCGCAACGGTCGTACGGCAACCGCTCTGCGCACCCTGGTCTCCGGAATCGGCGGTCGCGGCGTACGTGTCGACATCGTCGACACCGACCGCTGAGCAGACTCGCACCGATGGACCTCGTCGTCGGACGTGTCGCGAAGTCACACGGCATCCGCGGTGAAGTCGTCGTCGATGTGCGTACCGATGTTCCCGACGAACGATTCGCGGTGGGGACTGTCCTCCGTGGCCGACCGGGCCGTGGTGGGGACGAGAAGAACTACACGGTGACAGCCGCCCGGCAGCATGCCGGGCGGCTGTTGCTGTCGCTGGCAGAGGTATCCGACCGAACCGCGGCCGACGCCCTGCGCGGAACTCTCTTCCTCATCGACAGTGCCGACGTTGACTCGGGCAACGACCCCGACGAGTTCTACGACCACGAACTCGAGGGAGTCGCGGTCACGACCGTCGACGGCGATGAGGTTGGAGTGGTCGCAGCGGTTCTGCATCTACCGGCGAACGACGTCCTGGCCGTGACCACATCAGATGGCCGCGAAGTTCTGGTGCCGTTCGTTCGTGAGATCGTTCCGACGGTTGGTGTCGACGGCATCGTGATCGACCCGCCCGACGGTTTGTTGGACGTCGGCGCATCATGAGCGAGGATTCGTCCGCCGCCCCGGTTCGGATCGACATCGTCTCGATCTTCCCCGAGTATCTCGATCCGCTACGAATCGCATTGCTGGGCAAGGCGATCGACAAGGGCACGATCGACGTCGGGGTACACGACCTGCGCGATTGGACGCACGACGTACACCGTGCCGTCGATGATTCTCCCTATGGCGGCGGGCCTGGCATGGTGATGAAACCGGAGGTCTGGGGTCCCTGCCTTGACGATGTGTGCCCCGATGATGCCCTGCTCGTGGTGCCGACGCCCGCCGGCGTTCCCTTCCGTCAGGAGACAGCGCAGCGCTACAGCCGCGAAAAGCATCTGGTGTTCGCATGCGGCAGGTACGAGGGAATCGACCAGCGAGTATTCGACGACGCCGCTCGCCGGGTTCGTGTCGAGGAGGTTTCGCTCGGCGACTTCGTGCTGATCGGCGGCGAGGTGGCCGCCATGGCGATGATCGAGGCCACGGTACGGCTCATCGACGGTGTCCTGGGCAATCCGCGTTCGCACGAAGAGGATTCGTTCTCCGACGGGCTGCTCGAGGGGCCGAGTTACACGCGCCCCGTGCAGTGGCGAGGACTCGACGTTCCGCCGGTATTGCTCAGCGGTGACCACGCCAAGGTCGCTGCGTGGCGCCATGAGCAGTCGCTGCAGCGCACACGGTTGCGTCGCCCTGATCTACTCGAGCACCGCTCGCAGCGCGGCGACTGAGACAACCGCTCGGGCGTCGGGTATGCACAGGATAGTTCCGACCCCGCATACGGCAACGGGTTGCCGGATATGATCTGCGCACACCGGATCGATACACCCGATCGGTGACCATTGTGGGGGAGGGGCGCTGTGCGGGATCGATGGACACGCATGCTCGACGATCTCGACCATCAACGCGTCGAATTGGCGCGCGTCTCAGGCGAACTCGAGCGACTGACTGCGCACGCGACAACTCCCGATCGGTTGGTGAGCGTGACCGTCGGCTCGCGCGGACTGGTACGGGACGTCGACATCCGTCCTGCGGCATTGCGGCACTACCGTGCCGATCGGCTCTCCGCCACGATCGTCGAACTCGTCGCGCGCGCCGACGCCGAACTGCGCGGGCAGCGAGAAAGGTTGCTGCGCAGCGTGTCCGAGCTCGAACTGGCATACTCCGACGTGTGGGCCGGCCACGACGACACCCTGTCGAATCAGCGACGGGTGCGCTGATGGGTAAGTCGTGGCAGGCTGGCGCCGCATTCGACGTCGACGCGCCGGCAATGCGCGTCGACCTCGGGGCCCACGCGGATCTGAGCCTGCGATTGTCGGAGATCGCCCGCCGTGTCGACGCCGTCCGCGACGAGTTGAGCGCAGTGCGTGCCGTCGTCGAGCAGGCGATGGGACAAGGGCGGCCTGCTGAGGCTTTCCGGCCCGGTGCCGACGCCATGGCGTGCAGCTGTGCGCGCGGCGTCGAGGAGGTGTCGAGGGCGCTGACCGCGATCGCCGACAACGTCGACGCCGCGGCGGCGCTGTCGGACGAGACCGACGGCGCGCTGGGTTCGCGGTCGCGCGGGCTCGGCGGTTTCCACGCAGCGGACGTCGGAGAAACATGAAGCCCTGCTCCTCCAACGAGTCAGCACTCTGCGAGCCGCCTACCCTTGAGTCACCGTCCCTCGGATCACCGTGCCCCGAGTCACCGTCGTCGTGCGCGTCGGGAACCGGTACGCACTCTCCAGTAATCGGGACGGACGAGCTTCGCCGCCTCGCCGAGTTCCTGGCACCGGGGTGTTGGCCGACCGCCGATGAGACAGCGCTTCTCGAGTGCGGGCGCCGTGTGCGCGGACTGGCCGATGAACTAGGTGCTCTCGCCGACATCACCGACGGTCTCGGACAAACTCACGACGGGTCGGGGCTGGCACACGACGGGTTGGTCGACGCACTCGGGCGAGTGGCGTCCGGCCTCGGCGGCATGCGACAACTGGCAGAACGATTCACCGTGTTCGCGCTGTCGGTTGACACCTACGCGACCGCCACCATCGACGCACGCTCGGAGATGACGGTCCTCGCGGCCATCGCCGATCGCGATCGACTCGCGGCGTCGGTGGCCGGCGCGCTCGGCGACGATGCGGCGTGCGTGATGGCGGCGAGCGCCGGTCGGTATGCACTCTCGGCTGCGGGGGACGAGTACACCGAGCGGGCAGGTGACGCGGGTGATGCCGCCGAACGGGGCGCAGAGTCGACCCCGCCCGCTGCGACCAGCGGCATGATGTCGATGGGCGGACTCGCGGGTCTCGGCGCGCTCGGGATGTCGGCGGGCGGTGGCCTGCATGGCGCAGTTCCTCTCGTGGGAGATGGCTCGGCACGCGAGCTCGGCGTCGACCCGGCGTCGCTGATCGAGCGTGCAGTCGTATTGCAGACATCACTGCCGGCGCCGTTCTCCGAGTGGATGCGTGTCGCAATCGGCGTCGGTGTGGACTCCGACGGAGAGCCGGTCAGGGTCGTCGCGACGAGCGATCCCCAGCCGTATCAGCGTCCCGGATTCGCGATCGCGCCCAGTGAGTTCCTCGCGGGCGACGGTGGCCCACCGGAGTACGCGATCATCGCCGAGATGACGCGTCTGGGGGTGACCCCGGCGATCGTGGCATCAGCCACAACAATGCCGCAGGGCATCGCAACGGTACTGATGGCAGAGGGCGTCGCTGTGGCCTCACCACAGTCGGCGCGGCGCTGAGATGGTCAACCGGGTGCAGTGCGCCGTCGCGACGGGCGGATTTCACTTCCTGCCTGGTGCTCTGGCACAATGGTCGGGTTGCCTGAGGCCGTCGAACGACGCCTAGGGCATGACTCGGAGCACGAACCGGTTCGAACCCTGACGTCACATGGTCGCAAACACCGACGACAACGGCGTGGGCCGCCAGGTTCCTCTGTTCACCAGTAGCCACATTAAGGAACAACGACATCATGAACACCCTCGACTTCCTCGACAAGCAGTCGCTGCGCGACGACATCCCTGAATTCGGCCCCGGCGACACCCTCGACGTCCACGTCAAGGTCATCGAGGGCTCCAAGGAGCGCGTCCAGGTGTTCAAGGGCGTCGTCATTCGTCGCCAGGGCGGCGGCGTCCGCGAGACGTTCACCGTCCGCAAGGTCTCGTTCGGTGTCGGCGTGGAGCGTACTTTCCCGGTCCACAGCCCCAACATCGCCAAGATCGACGTCTTGACTCGCGGTGACGTGCGACGCGCCAAGCTCTACTACCTGCGCGATCTGCGCGGCAAGGCAGCCAAGATCAAGGAAAAGCGCTGACGCGTCTACCCTGACGACGTGGCATCCGAACACAGCGCGGCACATCACTCCGACGCAGACGACGCCCATTCACGGTCGGCGGACCATTCTGACGGAACGCAACGCCCCGAAGACTCCGACGAGCGCCCCTGGCGCACGAAGGACGACGGCGACGAACCGAAGCGGAAACGTGGTTCCTGGCTGCGTGAGACGGTCATCATCGTCGCATGCGTTCTCTTGGTGACGTGGATTCTGCAGACCTTCATCGGTCGTCAATACGTGATCCCGTCGGAGTCGATGGAGTCGACGCTGATCGGATGCCAGGGTTGCACCAACGACCGCATCGTCATCGACAAGCTGGCCTATCGCTTCGGTGATCCCAAGCCCGGTGACGTCGTCGTATTCCGTGCACCCACCGCGTCGTGGGACGGTGACTGGGACTCGCCGCGGTCTTCCAATCCGGTTGTGCATGCGCTCCAAGACGGTCTGTCATGGTTCGGTTTCGCACCCCCCGACGAGAATGACCTCGTCAAGCGTGTGATCGCGACGGGCGGACAGACGGTCGAGTGCCGCAACGCCGATGGAGTCGGCGTCAAGGTGAACGGCAAGCCGCTGACCGAGCCGTACATCGACAAGAGTCTGCAGTCTCGCGACGTGGCGTCGGGACAGTCCGGTGAAGCTGACAACCAGGTGACCAGCTGTTATGGTCCCGACTTTGGTCCGATCAAGATACCCGACGGCAACGTCTGGGTCATGGGCGACAACCGTGAGTACTCGGCCGACTCGCGCTATCACGTCACCGACGAACTGCACGGCACGGTCCCTGTGTCCGATATTCGCGGCAAGGTTCGTTTCATCATCTACCCCGTCTCGCGGATCGGTGGTGTCGGCTCGATCAACCCGCAGCAGTGAGGGCGCGAGGCGTCGTGGGTACATGGCCGCCGAGAGCGCCTGTTCGCCGCGCGTCGGGCCTGCGCACCTTCGAGTTCGCGCTGCACAGAAACGGTCTCGGCCCGGTGGCCGGTGTCGACGAAGCCGGCCGGGGAGCGTGCGCGGGACCTCTCGTGGTCGCCGCGTGTGTCCTGAAACCCACACAGCTGGCGTCGCTGGCTGACCTCGATGATTCCAAACGCCTCTCCGAGGCGACGCGCGAGACGCTGTATCGCGCGGTCACCCGTTACGCCGCGAGTTGGTCGGTGGTGGTCATCGAGGCCGACGAGATCGACCGGATCGGCATCCACGTCGCCAACATCGAGGGGATGCGTCGCGCTGTGGCACAACTCGACGTGACTCCGGGATACGTGTTGTCCGACGGCTTCGCGGTCCCGGGACTGACGGCGCCGTCACTTCCCGTGATCGGGGGTGACGGAGCAGCCGCATGCATCGCCGCAGCAAGCATCCTCGCCAAGGTGACGCGAGACCGCATCATGGTCGCGATGGACGACGAGGTCCCCGGGTACGACTTCGCCGTGCACAAGGGCTACAGCACCGCACACCACATGGCATGCCTCGACGTGCACGGCCCCTCCCACCAGCATCGGATGTCGTATCGAAACGTCGCTGCTCGACGTCGCGAAGAGCGACCAGACATCCCGCCCCCACCCGATCGCGATAGGCTTGAACGATGAGCGCTGAGGATCTCGAGAAGTACGAAACCGAGATGGAGTTGTCCCTGTACCGCGAGTACAAGGACATCGTCGGCCAGTTCACCTACGTGGTGGAGACCGAGCGGCGTTTCTACCTTGCCAACGCCGTGGAGATGGTGCCACGGAATACCGACGGCGAGGTGTACTTCGAACTCCGCATGAGTGATGCGTGGGTGTGGGACATGTACCGTCCCGCGCGATTCGTCAAGCAGGTCCGCGTCATCACGTTCAAGGACGTCAACATCGAAGAGCTCGAAAAGCCCGAACTGCGACTGCCCGACGAGCCGTAGACGGGTCACCGACACACTCATTCCACAGACAGCGATTCGTCCACAGCCAGACCACTGATCCCGTTGCACTCGGCTTTTCGACGGGGCCATGGGTCACTGTTGTGGCATGAGAAGCGAGTCGTCGGCGCGGCGTCCGGACCGTCGGGCAGTGATCGGCCGGTTGGGTGAAGACCTGGCCGCCGAGTACGTAGTCGGACTGGGATGGTCGGTCCTGGAACGGAATTGGCGATGTCGTTACGGCGAAATCGATCTGATCGCCAAGGACGCCACCAACGGTGAGCCGACGCTGGTCGTCATTGAGGTCAAGACCCGGGCGAGTCGGGTGTTCGGTGATCCTGCGCAGGCGGTCACTGCCGACAAGCTGTCGCGTATTCGCCGCCTGACCCGGTTGTGGCTGAGTACACAGGACGCGTACTGGCCGCTGATCCGATTCGACGTCATTTCGGTGCAGCTCGATTCGCACTATCCGGAGCGCACCGACCTGGGCGCGATGCGCCACTACCGCGGCGTGTTCGAGTAGGTGTGTGCGATGTCGCTGGGGCGTTGTCATTCGGTCGGCCTGAATGCGTTTGAGGCCGGGGTCATCGAGGTTCAGGCTTCGTTGAGTCAGGGGCTTCCGGGGTTCTCGCTGTCGGGAAATGTCGATTCGTCACTACGCGAGGCGCGTGATCGGGTGCGGGCTGCGATCTCCAACTCGGGGGCGAAGTTCCCGGAGAAGAAGGTGACGGTGAACCTGGCGCCCGCGGAGATGCCCAAGAGCGGGTCGGGACATGATCTCGCCCTTGCGGTGTCGATACTCGCGGCAACGGATGCTGTTCCCACGTCGAAGCTTGCCGGAACGATCTTCCTGGGTGAACTCGCTCTGGATGGACGGCTTCGCCCGGTGCGCGGCGTGCTTCCGGCGGTCATCGAGGCGCGGAACGCCGGTTTCGCTCGTGCGGTGGTGCCGATCGAGTCGGTGGGTGAGGCGACACTTGTGCGCGACATCGAGGTGGGTGGTGCGCACTCGCTGTCCGAGGTCGCAGCCTGGCTCGAGGGTCAGTGCGTACTCGACACCGTGTGCGAGGTCCGGTCTCTGCCCGCAGATCCCGTTGCCGACATGGTGGATGTGATCGGCCAGAGCGAAGCGCGACATGTGCTTGAAATCGCTGCTGCGGGAGCGCATCACGTGATGATGACCGGTCCTCCAGGTATCGGGAAGACCATGCTGGCGCGCCGGTTGCCAGGTATTCTCCCGCCACTCGACGAAGAAGAATCTTTGGAGGTGACCGCCCTTCACTCGATCGCGGGCCGATTGCGGCCGGGTCAGCCCCTGATCACCTCACCGCCGTTCGTGGCGCCGCACCACAGTACTTCGACCACCGCGCTCATCGGCGGCGGTACCGGTATCGCGCGGCCGGGTGCGGTGTCGCTGGCACACCGGGGCATCTTGTTCCTCGACGAATGCGCGGAGATGGGGCCCAAAGTCCTTGACTCCCTTCGGCAGCCGCTCGAGGAGGGGGAGGTGCGGATCAGTCGTCGAGACGGGGTGGCCACCTATCCGGCGCGCTTTCAACTGCTGCTCGCAGCGAATCCGTGTGCGTGTGCACCTGTGCACGATGTCGATTGCGTGTGCAGTGCCGTCGTACGGCGACGGTATCTGGGAAAGCTGTCCGGCCCATTGATGGATCGTGTCGATTTGCGGGTGCAGATGGAGCCCCCCGGGAACGCGGCGCTGATGATGGCTGCAGAGGAGTCGAGTGCCGACATACGCGCGAGAGTGACCACAGCGCGAGCGGCGGCCGTCGAACGATGGCGCGAGCACGGATGGCGAACCAACTCAGAAGTTCCGGGATCGGCCCTCCGCCAGCAGTTTCGGTTGTCGCCCGCTGCGCTTCGGCCGGTCGACGTCTGTGTTCGCGAGGGACGGGTAACGACCCGCGGCGTCGACAGGGCTCTGCGTGTCGCGTGGACGCTGACCGACCTTCGCGGTGGCGACGTACCGACCGAAACCGATGTGGCACAAGCCTTGCTATACCGAGACCGAGGGGGATTTCGATGACACCGTACGCCGACACACACCACGACGACACGCTGCTGCGGGCGTGGACATATCTGAGCGCGGTGGCCGAGCCGCCGTGTCCTCCGATTCGACGCCTCATCGACGAAATCGGACCGGTGGCGGCGGCGGAGGCCATTCGCACTCGCCGCGTGCCGAGTGGCCATGATGCGGTGCTGTCGCCGACCAGTGCGCGATCGCAGAGCTATAGCCCCGCAGAAGATCTCGACAGGGCAGCAGCGGTCGGTGCACGGCTGATCACACCCGACGACGCTGAATGGCCTGCTTGGTCGCTGCTACCACTGACACGTCTTCAACCACAGGCGCATGGTGATGAGCCGGTAGCGCTGTGGGTTCGCGGCCCAGCGCGTCTCGACGACGTGGGTGCCGCCTCGATCGCCCTGGTCGGATCGCGAGCGGCGTCGTCCTACGGTGAGCACGTCACCGGGAGACTGTCGGGCGAACTGTGTGGGGAGGGTTGGGCTGTGGTGTCGGGAGGCGCCTATGGCATCGACGGCGCCGCGCATCGTGCGGCCCTCGCCTCCGCCGGCATCACCGTGGCGGTTCTCGCCTGCGGGATCGATCGCGACTATCCCGCAGGGCATGCTCGCCTTCTCTCCGACGTCGCGGTCACCGGGGCCGTGGTCTCGGAGTACGCGCCCGGAACCACGGCTGCACGGCACAGGTTCCTCACTCGTAATCGGTTGGTGGCGGCGTTGTCGGCGGCGACAGTCGTCGTCGAGGCGGGCAGGAGATCCGGCGCCGCCAACACCGCGGCGTGGGCGCGCATGCTCGACCGGCCTGTCGGTGCCGTTCCCGGGCCGGTGACCTCGGCGACGTCCGTGGGGTGTCATCGCCTGATCGCCGACGGACTCGGCACACTCGTCACCGACGCGGCATCGGTCATCACGCTTGCGGTGCCTGACGGCGGCGGCGATCCCGGACGCGGGCGTGAGCGGCCCACCGACACATTGACCGACGACGAGAAGCGAGTCCACGACGCGATTCCGGGTCAGGGGAGTGTCACGATCGCCGAGATCTCGTTTGCTGCAGGTCTCGATGTAAGTATCGTCCGGGCAGCGCTCGCGGGGCTGGAGATTGCGGGTCTGATCGCCGGCGACGGTGGCGGGTGGCGCCTCTTTGCGTAGCAACCCTGCCGATGTCGCAACGTCCTTGGTTTAGGTCACCCTAATTAACGTGGCGTACGCTGGAGCCATTAGGAGGTTTTATGGCAAAGCGCGTGAATTCGATGACAGTGCTCCGTCGCGAGCAGATCACCCCCCACATGGTAAGGCTCTATCTGGGAGGTGAGGGCTTCGACGATTTTGCGGCGGCACTGCCGCCACGGAGCGAACGCGATACCGACATGTACGTGAAGCTCATCTTCATGCCCGAAGGAGTCGAGTTCCCCGACGACTTCGATCCGAGGGCGTCTCGATCACTGCCGCCCGAACAGCAACCGGTCTTGCGCACCTACACGATCCGGAGCGTCGACGAGGACGCCCGTGAGATCGCAATCGACTTCGTCGTGCACGGCGACGAGGGGATTGCCGGTCCGTGGGCTGCGTCGGTCGACCCCGGCTCCACCGCGAACTTCCTCGGACCGGGCAGTGGTTACCGCCCCGATGTCGACGCCCCGTGGCATCTGCTGGCGGCAGACGAGGCAGGACTTCCCGCACTCGCCGCAGCGCTCGAAGCGTTGCCCGACGATGCGATCGCGAAAGCGTTCATCGAGGTCGCCGGGCCCGATGACGAGGTGCCACTTGACGTTCCGTCCGGAGTGCAGGTGACCTGGGTTCATCGCGGTGGCCCTGCAGGCGAGGTGTCCGACGACCTCGCAGGCGACAATGCGCCGCTGATCGCGGCGGTTCGTGGGTCCGAGTGGCTCGACGGTGAACCCCATGTGTTCATCCACGGCGAGGCCCAGGCGGTCATGCACAATTTGCGCGCCTATGTGCGCAAGGAGCGCGGCGTGAGTGCGGCGAAGGCGTCGATCTCCGGGTACTGGCGGCGTGGCCGCACAGAAGAGGGGTTCCGGCAGTGGAAGTCGGAACTGCGTGCCACGGAGGAGGCCGCAAGCGTCGCCGGTTGAAGAGCGACGGCCGATCGGGTGGCCGTGAGGCTGTCCCGGGCTCGTAGCCGCGGCTGATTCGATGCGCTGCGTATCAGTGCCGAGGCGACGATCCGACAACGACACGCGTGTGCGGTTGCGTACGCTCGCGGCGTTCGCTGTTGTTGGTATATGACCGCCTCCGTGCTCGACGACTTCGCCGACCATCTGCGCCACGAGCGTGGACGCAGCGAGCACACCATCCGCGCGTACGTCTCCGACGTGAAGGGTTTGATCGCCTTCGCCGGCGCCAGGGGCATCCCGGTGGGCGACATCGACCTGCCCCTGCTGCGCTCCTGGCTTGCAGAACACACGCGCCGCGGCGCTGCGCGCACCACCATCGCGCGCCAGGTGTCGTCGGCGAAAACGTTCTGCGCGTGGGCTTTTCGCGAGCAGGTTCTGGCCGAGGACCCGTCCACTCGACTCCAGGCACCCAAGGCACACCGAACCCTGCCGCCGATCCTGGCTCCCGAAGAGGCCGTTACCGCGATCGGCGCAGCCGGCCGGACCGCTCGTGACGACAACGATCATGACGACAACGATCAGACGAGTTCCGAGACCAGGCCGGAGGTTCGCGACGGCGACGATCCGATAGCGCTTCGCGACGTGGTGATCATCGAGTTGTTGTACGCCACCGGGATTCGCGTCGGAGAATTGTGTGGCCTGAATGTTGCCGACGTTGACTCGGGTCGGCGTTTGGTGCGGGTGATCGGCAAAGGGAACAAGGAAAGATCGGTGCCTTACGGTGCGCCTGCAGCACAGGCCGTGACGAGGTGGCTCCGCGACGGGCGACCATCGGTGGCGACAGCTCGCTCCGGCGACGCACTGCTACTGGGCGCTCGCGGTGGACGCCTCGACCAACGGATGGCTCGGACCGTCGTCCATCGGGCAGTCGACGCCGCGGGCGGTCCGTCGATGGGACCGCACGGTCTCCGACATTCCGCCGCGACGCATCTCCTCGAGGGTGGGGCCGACCTCCGTGTCGTGCAAGAACTTCTCGGCCACGCGTCCCTGGCGACCACGCAGTTGTACACGCACGTCAGCGTCGAACGTCTACGCGCCGCGCATCGTCAGGCACATCCGCGGGCCTGACGTGGGACAACTGCCTGTGTGGATCCGCTTCGTCCGGTCGGTGCGGTAGGCAGTCACTCGCCGAGTGGTTTGAGTCGTACCCGCACAGCACCGAGCAGAGCGAGCGGATCGACATAGTCGGCGGTGCGTCCGGCGCCTCGACGCGCGCCCCAGTGCAGGCATGCCGCAGCCGGACAACCGGGGTGTCCGGCGAGGGCCGTACCGATCGGGGTTCCGCGGCTGACGCGCTCACCGCGGCGAACAGACGGTCGGACCGGCTCGTATGTCGTGATCAGACCGTCGGAATGCTGCAGCGACACCGTCGACTTGCCGCCCACCTCCCCCGCGAACCGGACGACCCCGTCGCCCGCGGCGAGCACGGGTGTGCCCGGCGCGACGGCGAGGTCGACCCCGCGGTGGCCCGCGTGCCAGCGTTGATCCGGCTCGTCGTACCCGGTGACCACCGTCGGCTTCGGC
This sequence comes from Gordonia aichiensis NBRC 108223, assembly GCF_000332975.1. Classification (GTDB taxonomy): domain Bacteria; phylum Actinomycetota; class Actinomycetes; order Mycobacteriales; family Mycobacteriaceae; genus Gordonia; species Gordonia aichiensis. The sequence goes on from NZ_BANR01000017.1 coordinate 80,156, forward strand.
GAAAGAGGCGCTCCGTACCCGGGCGATCGCGCTTCCGCCAGAGACGGCACACCGACCAGGAGAGCGGCCACCAGGGCAATGTCGGCAAGGGCGACGGTAAGGCATCGCACTACGGGGGCACGATGTTCGCGCAGCTCGAACGGGGCGGCTACCGAGTCCTGGTGGTGGTGCATGAGGATCAGACGCATACACCTCGCGAAAAGCTCCACCGAGCACAGAACTTTCTGCAATCGGGTGGCGTTTTGGGTTCTGAGCTGCAGCGGCGTAGGCTGGACGGGCATCTCATCTGCGGATGAGGTGACTTCGCGCGCCTGCATCAGGTTGCGCCGCACCGGCCGAGGTCGCATGCGGCAGCCGCACCATCGCGCGGGCGGTCCCGGGCACCCGGGTCCGTGCGAGGCGGGCGCCAGGATCGTCACCACCCCCGGTGGCGATGTCAACTGCACACAAAGGATAGAAGACTCATGGCTGTCGTAACCATGAAGCAGCTGCTCGACAGCGGCGCACACTTCGGGCATCAGACCCGCCGTTGGAACCCGAAGATGAAGCGATTCATCTTCACCGACCGCAACGGCATCTACATCATCGATCTGCAGCAGACGCTGACCTACATCGACAAGGCCTACGAATTCGTCAAGGAGACCGTCGCCCACGGCGGCACCATCCTGTTCGTCGGCACCAAGAAGCAGGCCCAGGAGTCGATCGCAGCCGAGGCCACCCGCGTCGGCATGCCGTACGTGAATCAGCGCTGGCTCGGCGGCATGCTCACCAACTTCCAGACCGTCCACAAGCGTCTGCAGCGTCTCAAGGAACTCGAGACAATGGAGCAGACCGGCGGTTTCGAGGGTCGCACCAAGAAGGAAATCCTGATGCTGACCCGCGAGAAGAACAAGCTCGAGCGGACACTCGGCGGTATCCGGGATATGGCCAAGGTGCCTTCTGCTGTTTGGGTGGTGGACACCAACAAGGAGCACATTGCTGTCGGTGAGGCACGCAAGCTCAACATCCCGGTCATTGCGATCCTCGACACCAACTGCGATCCCGACCTCGTCGACTACCCGATCCCGGGTAATGACGATGCGATCCGCAGCGCTGCTCTCCTCACCCGCGTGGTGGCCTCGGCCGTCGCCGAGGGTGTCCAGGCCCGCGCAGGCCAGGCTTCCTCGGACGCCAAGCCCGACGCTGCCGCAGGCGAGCCGCTCGCCGAGTGGGAGCAGGAGCTGCTGACCCAGGCTGCGGCACCGGCAGCAGAAGTTGCCGCCGAGGCACCCGCAGCGACGGAGCCGCCCGCTACCGCCTGACGCGCGTAGCCGATAGCCACCGGCGGGTGCTCGCACGATCCCTCCGGATCGTGCGGGCACCCGCACCGTTTAACCCACTTGAAGGAGGCTCGCCAACGATGGCGAACTACACCGCAGCCGATGTGAAGCGACTTCGCGAGCTCACCGGTTCTGGCATGTTGGACTGCAAGAAGGCCCTCGAGAACAATGACGGCGACTTCGACAAGGCTGTCGAGGAGCTCCGTATCAAGGGCGCCAAGGACGTGGGCAAGCGCGCTGAGCGCTCCACTGCCGAAGGCCTCGTCGCCGCCAAGGACGGCGCGATGATCGAGCTCAATTCCGAGACCGACTTCGTCGCGAAGAACGCCGAGTTCCAGGCGCTCGCCGATCAGATCCTCGACTCGGCGTTGGCCGCCAAGACCAGCGACGTCGAGGAGCTCAAGGCCGCCAAGCTCGACGAGGGCACCGTTGCCGACGCCGTGCAGGCACTCTCGGCCAAGATCGGCGAGAAGCTCGAACTGCGCCGCGTCGTCTACTACGACGGCCCTGTAGCCGTGTACCTGCACAAGCGTGCCTCCGACCTGCCGCCCGCCGTCGGCGTTCTCGTGTCCTACGACGGCGAGGGCGACGCAGCTGCAGAGGCCGCACGCAATGCGGCACAGCAGGTCGCTGCGCTCAAGGCCCGCTACGCCACTCGCGACGAGGTCCCCGCGGACGTCGTCGAGAACGAGCGTCGCATCGCCGAGGAGACCGCCAAGGCAGAAGGCAAGCCGGAGAAGGCCCTGCCGAAGATCGTCGAAGGTCGCCTCACGGGATTCTTCAAGGACTCGGTCCTCATCGACCAGCCGTTCGTGAAGGACTCCAAGAAGACCGTCAAGAACGTCCTCGACGAAGCCGGAGCCACCGTCAAGGCGTTCACCCGGTTCGAGGTCGGCCAGTCCTGATCTATTCGCGTCGATCACAGGCGCACGCATGACCATCAACGCCCGCATCCGAGTTCGGATGCGGGCGTTGATGTGTCAGTGGCTCATGGTGCAGGCGACAGTGGCTCGGACGTGTGCAGCGTCTGTTCAGATTGCTTGTCGACGACCGAGCGTCAGCGACAGCACGGCGATCACACAGCCGAGGATCGCGAGCACCCAGAGGGTTGCGCGGAATGCGCCCATGAAACTCTGTGCCGCGACATGCCTGCCCGCTATCTTGAGTTCCGGCGCCGCCTGCCGTGCGACAGTGGCGGCCACACCCTGCTGGGTAGACCCCGACGTCGAGCAACCCGGTGCGGGAGTTTCGGGATGCGCCGAGATCAGTTGAGCCGACGCGCAGTCGGCGAAACGGTCGGCCACCGCACTGCGGAACATCGGGTCGACGTCGGTGTTCTCGAGCGCTGCCGACAATCCGGCGCGTGCGGCGGGAACCGCCTCGACCGACTGGGCCGAGACCTGACCGAAGAAGAAGATCGTGACCACGGCCAGTCCGATCGAGGCGCCGATCTGCTGCACCGTCGGTACACAGCCCGACGCGGAGCCGATGTTCTGGTCGTTCGTGTCGGAGAGGATCGCCGTCTGTAGTGGAGCGATGAAGAATCCCGTGCCGATACCGCCGACGACGAGCGGCGCGATGACGGCCGCCACCGACAAGGACGCGGTCTGTGGCTCCAATTCTGCTGCGAGCCAGGCGAGTCCCGCCGACAGGACCAGGACACCGAGGCACAGTGTGCGTGCCGGCCCGAGCCGACGAACGACAAGCGGCGAACCGACGGAACCCGCGGCCGCCCCGATCGCGAATGGAAGTGCGAGCAGCCCGGTGCGCAACGCCGAATAGCCGAGGCCGAACTGGGTCGCGACCGACACCGTGAAAAAGAACCCCGCGAAGACGCTGAAGAACAGCAGCGAGAGAAGCATTCCCACGGAGAATCGTCGAGACGCGAAGAGATCGAGTCGGAGCAGGGGAGCGCCTCCGCTGCGGAGCAGACGACGTTCGACGACGACGAACAGGCCCAACAGGACCACTGCCGCACCCATCATGGCCCACAGACGCGGTGGCCAGTTCTGCTCGCGGCCAACCGCCAGCGGGTAGAGCAGCAGGAATAGTCCGGCGGTCGACAGCGCCACACCGACCAGATCGAGCCGCGGCGGGTCGGCGTCGCGCATCTGCGGAAGTCGACGGCCCGCGAGCACGCATGCCACGATGCCGATCGGAACATTGACGAAGAAGATCGCGCGCCATCCCCAACCGAACAGATCCCCGGTCACCAGGAGTCCGCCGAGGACCGGTCCCAACATGGCCGCCAATCCCGCGACCGCGCCGTAGATGCCGAAGACAGCGCCGTGGCGCGACTTGGGGAACAACGCAGCGATCAGCGCCAACGTCTGTGCCGACATCAGCGCGGCGCTCATGCCCTGGGCGCCACGACAGATGATCAGCTCGAGCGGACCGCGAGCCAGGCCGCACAACACAGAGGTGACGGTGAAGGCGACCATCGCGATGATGAAGACCCGGCGTCGGCCGATACGGCCGCCCACGGTTGCCGCTGTCAGCAGGGTGCATGCGAAGGCAAGGGTGTAGACGCTCAGGACGAACAGCTGTTCAGACGTCGACGCGCCGAGATCGACGGTGAGGTCGGGGAGTGCGATGTTGACGATCGTCGTATCCAGCATCTGCATGAACACGCCGAGCAAGCAGCCCGCAAGTGCAAGCCACGCAGCCCGCGTCGGTGCCGCGGGTGCATCGCTCGATGGCACCGCCGGTGCGATGTGTGCAGCCATCCGGCCAGGACCGGTCAGTTCGCGGGGGACAGGTCAGGTTGATAGTCCCCCTGGTCTGCCACGGACCGCATGATCTTCTTGACTTTCTCGGTGTACCGGGTGAGCGAGTCGCGGCCTTCATCGGTGTCCGGGAACAAGAAAGTCATCGACGTCTCGTCGTTGAACCTGTTGACCCACATGAACACCTCTTCGCTGCTACCGCGGTTGCCGTAGAGGCAGCCGTTGATGGCATCGAAGAGGTCGACTCCGGGGAGCTTGCGGACGTCGATGTAGGAGAACATCGGCACCGTCCATCCGACCGGGATGTCGACATCGTCGTCGTCGGAGATCAACTGTGCCACGCGATGCAACGAGACGTCGGTGAGGTCCTTACCTGCGATGTAGCTCTGACCCGCGAACGCCGCGATATCGGTGAACGATGCGCCGGCAGCGACCTCGATCGGTACCGGGATGAGGCTGGTGAACCAGCCGACGGAGTTCAATTCCGGACCGACCGCGCGAGTACTCTTCGGTGTCATCGCGAGATAGTCTGTGGCACTGGTGAATTCGCAGTAGGCTATGGCGGCCACCGCGAGCAGTCCCGCGGTCATGTTGGCGCCGTTCTCCTTGCATATCTTTTCGAATCGCTGCGCGGCGGACTCGTCGAACACGGTCTCGGTCAGATGACCGCTGCGTGTGTAGCCTTCGGCGTCGGTTCCGAGTGGTAGGGGGAAATGGGGCAGCTCGCCGCCGTTGTGTGCAATGACCTCGATCCACCGACGCACCTCGGGTGACTCGGCTGTCAACTCGTGCGACACAGTACGCTCGCGCTCGCAATAGCCGAGGTAACTGCCGACCTCTGGGACGGGATTGTTCAGACCGAAGGCCTCATTCGAATACAACGTGATCAACTCGACGCAGGTGAGCGCCTGCGAAATACCGTCGGTATTCAGATGATCGACGGCTGCGTAGAGGGTGAAGCCGCCGTCCCATTCGATTGTTCCAAAGGTGAAACAGTTCCACTGGAACGGGCCGGGAGTGCTATCGGAAACAAGAGAGCGAATCTCAGCCGCCGTACCGATATCACCGTGATCTGTTGCCGACAACTCGACGACATCGGCCTCGACGACGTGCCGCACGATCGAGCCCTTCCCATCCACGGAGAACCAGGAGAGGAAGGTGTCGTGGCGACGTAGGAACGCGGTGACCGCACGCTCGAGTGCCGATCGGTCGAGTGGTCCCTGAAAATCGAAGGCCTCCAGACAAAGTCGTGAGAAGCGGAATCCGGCCGACTCGTTGCGGCGTGCGGCGTTGAGGTATTCCTCCTGTTGATGGGACGGTGGCACCTGGTGGGCGGGAGCCTTCGAGCCCGCGGCGAGTGCCTCCGGAGACAATGTCCAACTCGTCACCGTGCCTGCGCGCGGTTGCCATTCGTCGATCAGTCCGAATTTCACCATCGGTCAAACCTCGATTCACTCTGGTGGTGGATGAGTGCGGGCCCCCGTTTTCCCCTCACGCCACGACGGTAAATGTCACGCCATGCAATATTTCAGCGACGGTACCGTAACAAGCGAAGTGCTGCAATTGCTGATAGTGCGCGTAGAAAATTGTTCTCGGATCATTCCACTCAAGTGGGTCAAAGGACCTACTTCTGCTGATTTCAGGGTTGCGCGAAAGTGGGTCAAAGGACCAACTGTGGCCGAATTATCCCATTCGAGAATTGGGTCAAAAGATCAACTTCGCCACCTCTATTTCAGTGGTGGACAACGGGATATCCCGTACGGCACACTGCCCGCATCAGGCTCATACGTCATTTCTCGATTTCGCGGATCAGTCAATATCCCGATGGCTTGGATGAGTCGCTACGAACGGGGCGCTGCGACGCCGAGCGTTGTTTCGGCATGGCACCTGTGTATGGCATCGAGATAGCCGGTCAGTTGGGAGTGGGGGAGAGAAGTCGAGTGAAGTCAGCGGTTGGGATCGGCAGTCCGTGGTTACGTCATATGCACGGCATCAGCGGAAGTTCGTGGCGCAGAAGGATCGTCGTGATCGCGTCGGTAACGTGCGCGTTCAGTGGTGCGGTCGCGGCGGGCCCCCAGGTGGCAGCACAGCCTGGCGGTGCACACATCGTTTCCGAGAGGGTTATCGCGCCGACCGAGGTCGACGTGGAGGTTGCCTCTCCCGCGATGCGACGACCGGTCCCGGTCAAGGTGATACCCGCGCGCAGCGGTTCCGCGGCACCCACGCTGTACCTGCTCAACGGCGCTGCGGGCGGTGAGGGCGGCAGCAGTTGGTTCGACCAGACCGATATTCGCGAGTTCTTCGCTCGTGAGAATGTGAATGTCGTTGTGCCGATGGGAGGTGCGGCAAGCTACTTCACCGATTGGCAACGTACCGACCCGAAGCTCGGCGTGCAGAAATGGGCCACCTTCCTCACCGCGGAGCTTCCCTCGATCATCGATGCGCGGTTCAACGGGAACGGCCGCAACGCCATCGCCGGGATCTCGATGGCGGGTACGTCGGTGTTCCAATTGTCGCTTCACGCGCCGACGCTCTACCGTGCGCTCGGATCTTTCAGCGGATGTGCTCAGACCAGCGACCCGGCAGGCCAGGCCGCGGTGAGGTTGGTCGTGGAGGCCCGTGGCGGAGGGAACACCCTCAACATGTGGGGCCCGCCGAGCGCCCCGGCGTGGCGGGAGAACGATCCCTATCTGCATGTCGAGCAGTTCCGTGGCAAGTCGGTCTACGTATCCAACGGTTCGGGGGTGCCCGGGCGCTACGACACGATCAACGGTCCCGGAATCGACGGCGACAGCCAGAAGCTTGCCGAACAACTCGCCGTCGGTGCGGTCATCGAGACCGCGACCGACCAGTGCACTCGGAACCTGCAACGTCGCATGCGTGAGGTCGGTGTGCCTGCGACATTCCACTTCTACGGCGGCGGCACGCACGCGTGGCCCTACTGGCAGGACGAACTGCATCGGGCATGGCCGCAGTTCAAGGCGGCGCTGACGCGATGAGCGGGCAGCACTCGGTCAACGCGGCGTCGAATGCCGACACTGCGTCGTCGATGACGATTTCGACGTCGGAGGGGTCGGCCACCTGGCTCGAGTCCAACACGTGGGAACGTCCTGGTTTCTCGGTCGAGGAACTCGTCGAAGCGAAAGCCGGGCGAACGATCTCCGTCGTCCTGCCTGCCCTCAACGAAGAACGGACGGTCGGTAGCGTCGTCGAAGCCATCATGCCGCTGGTCGGTGGACTCGTCGACGAACTCGTCGTCGTCGATTCGGGGTCCATCGACGCGACCATCGAGGTCGCGCGCGCTGCGGGTGCGAGGGTCCAGACGCGCGAGTCCGCACTAGAGGGCATCCCTGTCGTTGACGGCAAGGGCGAGGTGCTGTGGCGTTCGTTGGCGACGACAGGCGGCGACATCGTCGCGTTCATCGACAGCGATCTCGTCGACCCGGATCCGACGTATGTGCCCAAGCTGGTCGGACCGCTACTCATAGAGCCAGATCTGCATCTGGTCAAGGGGTACTACCGCCGCCCGCTGATGGGCGTCGATGGTGTCGATCCGTCCGGCGGGGGGCGGGTCACCGAGCTCACCGTGCGCCCGCTGCTCGCGGCGCTGTGCCCGGACCTGTGTGGATTGATCCAACCGCTTGCGGGTGAGTACGCCGGAACGCGCGAACTGCTCACGTCGATTCCGTTCGCTCCCGGCTACGGAGTCGAGATCGGTATCGTCCTCGACACCCTCGCGCAGTACGGAATCGACGCGATCGGTCAGGTCAATCTCGGCCTGCGGATACACCGGAACCGTCCGCTCCACGAACTGGGGCCGATGTCGCGGCAGATCGTGGCGACGGTCCTGTCACGAGTGGGGATCGCTGACAGCGGAAGTCCGCTGGTCGCCTTCACGATGGAACCCGATGGCGCGCACAGCCCACGCCGGGCGTATCCGGTCCTCGACGACAGGCCGGCCCTTCAGAGTTTGTTCGCCGATCTTCATCGCGGCTGAGCTGGCTGTTCACCTCCGCGTCATTGTGTGAGGGGCGCTGTGACCTTGCCGTGTCTGGTTCGTCGACGACCCGATGGCGGGTCGATCGGCAACCGCAATCACGACGGTGGCAGCGTCCCCATAAGATGGACGAGGCGAACCGACGACTTGAGGATGTTGATGAGCGAAACCCCCGAATCCCCGGAATCCGTACGCCCGGGCTATCACCGCGTACTGCTCAAGCTCGGCGGCGAGATGTTCGGGGGCGGTCAGGTCGGTCTCGACCCAGATGTGCTGAGTACCGTCGCAGATCAGATCGCCGAGGTCGTCAACTCCGGCGTCCAGGTGGCCGTCGTCATCGGCGGGGGCAACTTCTTCCGCGGGGCCGAGCTCCAGCAACGTGGCCTTGATCGCGCCCGGTCGGATTACATGGGCATGCTGGGCACCGTCATGAACTGTCTGGCGTTGCAGGACTTCCTGGAAAAACGCGGCATCAGCACCCGCGTTCAGACCGCGATCACAATGGGCCAGGTCGCAGAACCCTACCTTCCGCTTCGCGCGCAGCGACATCTCGAAAAGGGCAGGGTCGTGATCTTCGGCGCCGGTATGGGTATGCCGTACTTCTCGACCGACACGACCGCTGCGCAGCGGGCGCTCGAGATCAAGGCCGAGGTCGTACTCATGGCCAAGGCGGTCGACGGCGTCTACAGCGACGATCCACGCACCAATCCCGACGCGACTCTTTACCGCGAGGTCACCCATCGCGAGGTGCTCGACAAGGAGCTCAAGGTCGCTGATGCGACGGCGTTCAGTCTCTGTATGGACAACAAGATGCCGATGCTCGTGTTCAATCTCTTGGAGAAGGGCAACATCGCGCGGGCGGTGGCAGGCGAACGTATTGGCACACTGGTCAGCACATAGACCAACGTGTCACGGACGGCGGACAGCCGACGACGACCGGCACGACGAGATCCGGCACCGAGAGCCGGTACGACGACGAGGGACCAGGAACCGACATGATTGACGACGCACTGTTCGATGCCGAGGAAAAGATGGAAAAGGCCGTCGGCGTGGCGCGCGAGGACATGGGGTCCATCAGGACCGGCCGCGCGAACCCCTCGATGTTCAACAAGATCCACATCGAGTACTACGGCGCGCTGACTCCCATCACGCAGGTCGCATCGATCACGACACCCGAGGCGCGGCTCGTCGTCATCAAGCCGTACGAGGCGTCGAATCTCCGTGACATCGAGACCGCGATCCGTAACTCCGATCTCGGGGTGAACCCCACCAATGATGGCAACCTGATCCGCGTAGCCATCCCGCAGCTCACCGAGGACCGTCGCAAGGATCTCGTGAAGCAGGCCAAGGGCAAAGGGGAGGACGCCAAGGTTGCGATCCGCAACATCCGCCGCAAGGCGGTTGACGAGCTCAAGCGCATCCAGAAAGACGGCGAAGCCGGTGAGGACGAGGTCTCCCGTGCCGAGAAAGAGCTCGACAAGACGACCGCAGGCTATGTGCATCAGGTCGACGAACTGGTCAAGCACAAGGAATCCGAATTGCTCGAGGTGTGATCGAGGAGCCGGCACATTCCATGTCTGACGATTCAGCGTCGAATCGCGACAACGACGGCGGCGGCAACACCGAGGCGGAGCCGAAGAAGTCGCGTGCGGGCCGTGACCTGCCCGCAGCTCTGGGCGTAGGACTCTCCCTGGGTATCGGGATCATTCTCATCCTGCTGTTCGCGCCCAAGGTCTGGTACGTCGTCGTCGCCGTCGCCTTCGCGATCGCGACGTGGGAGGTCACCAAACGCCTCCGCGACGGCGGATACGACGTCGCGCTGATCCCTCTATTGGTCGGTGGCCAGGCGATCATCTGGTCGAGTTGGCCGTGGGGGACGACCGGTGTGCTCGTGGCGTTCGTGGCGACATTGTTGGTGTTGATGGTGTGGATGTTGTTGGCGCAAGGGATCAATCACGCCCCGGTCAACTACCTCAAGAATCTCTCGGCGAGTGTGTTCGTGCTCGCCTGGCTGCCGCTGCTGGCCTCGTTCGGCGCGATGATGGTCGTCCAAGACCACGGTGCCGCCCGGGTCGCGACTCTGATGGTCGTCGTCGTCTGCTCTGATGTCGGGGGGTATGCAGCAGGTGTTCTCTTCGGCAAGCATCCGATGGCTCCGGCGATCAGTCCGAAGAAGTCGTGGGAGGGCCTCGCCGGTTCGCTTCTGGTCGGGACGGCCGGCGCGATCGGCTGCGTGGTCTGGTTGCTCGACAGTCAGTGGTGGATCGGTCTGGTCCTCGGACCTGTCCTGGTGGTGTGCGCCACGCTCGGCGACCTCGTCGAGTCGCAGATCAAGCGGGATCTGGGGATCAAGGACATGGGCACATTGTTGCCCGGCCACGGGGGAATCATGGACCGCCTCGATTCGCTGCTGCCCTCGGCGTTCATCGTGTGGGCGGTTCTCACCGCACTTCTCTGATTCGCTTCACCGCACGGATCCCCCGGCGCCCTCACTCAGTGGCCGCCGGGTCCTGCGATCGCGAGGAGATGATCGCGCGCGAACTTCTCGACGTCGGCGTAGTCGGTCAGCGGTACCCGAACCTGCGGGGTGAGCAGAATCGAGTGCGTGATGCGTACGAGTATCTCGGCTCGTGATGCGAGCTCGTCGTCGTCGAGAGTGGTGTCAGGGGTCCGCAGGATGTCGGCGGTCGCCTCGACAGCCGCCGACAGGATGTACGTTCCATTGAGCGTCAACTGCTCGAGCACAGACGCAGGCTCGAGTTCGATGAGCCTGTTCCACACCGGATTGCCGCGGACCGTCGTCACCGTGGTCGCGAATGCGGTCACCACCCTGTCGGCGTAGGTGTCCGCAGCCTCCGCGGCAGCACGGACGTCGGAGAACAGTCGCGACGCCTCGCGGATCAGGACCGCACTCAGCACCTCGTTGCGCCCGCCGATGCGGCGATATACGGTGACGCGCCCGACCCCCGCGCGCTTGGCGATGTCGTCGACGGTGGCCCGGCGAACCCCGATGTCGGCGAAGACGTCGAGGGCGGCGTCGAGTATCGGGTCAGACGTGGTCTCGGCGCCTACCTCTGTGGTGAACAAACCGGGCACGGACATGGTGAAAGAGTAAACGACGTCGCCTATTGAAACAATGATGCAACATGTGTTTCACTGTTCGCGTTCGACAGATGGCGCAACGGACGCGGCGCCGTTCGGGTAATGGCATGAGCACGAGGGGTAGTGGCGCAGATGCATACACGCGGAGTACGCACACGCGAGTACGACGAGGAGGCGCTGGCCATCAACGCTCGTCCCGTCCGGTTCGACTGGGCTGGTGTGCCACTCGAGTACATTCCGGGCGAGCCGTATGCAACGCACTTCTGGAATGTCATGCATCTCGTGTTGCCCGAGGGCGAGCGGGCGATGGCCGACGTGTTCGCACAGGCGCTTGCGTTGATCGACGATCAGCGGTTGAGGGAGGAGGTCGTCGGCTTCGTCGGGCAGGAAGCCACCCACGCGGCCTCGCACGAGGGTTTCCGAAAGTACCTGATCGTCAACGGGGTCGAGATCGGGCCGGTGATGGCGCGCATAGAGTTCGCCGTCGAGAAGATCTTCGGTGATCACGGCATCACCGGACAACGTGCGCGCCGTGCCTGGCTGTGTGAGCGTCTCGGAATCTATGCCGCCGCGGAGCATTTCACGGCGGTCGTGGGTGAATGGCTGCTCGACAACGTCGCCTTCGACGAGGTCGGCGTCGATCCCACCATGCTCGACCTCTTGCGGTGGCACGGTGCCGAAGAACTCGAGCACCGCAACGTGGCGTTCGACGCATTCCAGTATGTCGACGGCGGCTACTTCCGGCGTGCGCGTACGGCGCTCATAGCGTCGACAGGACTTGCAGCGCTGTGGTTTTCGACCGCCGCGCACCTCTACCGCAACGATAAAACCATTACTCGACGCCGGGCGTGGCCGGTGGCATTTGCGCTTGCATCGCGCCGACAGATGATTCCCGGGATCTCATTCCTGTTCGAGCAGATCTACCTCTACCTGCGGCCGGGATTCCATCCGTCGAGCATGGGCGACATCGACAAAGCCGTTCGCTACCTGGCGATCTCACCGGCGGCACGGGCGGCGGAGCTATGAACTATCTTCCGCCGCCCACCACCGTCGTCGACAATCCGACACCCGTCCTCCGTGAGATCTACCGGCTTGCGAGAGGCTACTCCGGGATCTTCGCACGGGGTAGGTTCGCCGACCGGCTCTCACGTCCGAATCCGGTGCGCCGCGCGGGATTCGATATGCAACTCAATGTGGTCGACAGTGTCGCGACGGTCGACGGAGTGCGGCTCATCACCCTCGCGCGCCCGGATGGCTCACCGTTACCGGCCTGGACACCCGGCGCACATATCGACGTCTTCACGCCTTCCGATCGTCAACGTCACTACTCGCTCACCGGCGATCCGGCCGACACCATCACATATCGAATCGCTGTGCGACGCATAGCCGGCGGTCTCGGCTCGGCGGAGATGCACCTGCTGCGCCGCGGCGACGAGTTGCGAATTCGGGGACCGCGCAATGCGTTCACCTTCGCTGCGAGCACACGGTGCCATTTCGTGGCAGGCGGAATCGGTATCACCCCGATTGTGCCGATGGTCCGTGAGGCGCACGCGCGCGGCCTCGACTGGACGCTGGTCTACACCGGACGGTCCCGGTCCACGATGCCGTTTCTCGACGAACTGCTCGCACTCGATGCCGACCGGGTGCGTGTCCTCACCGACGACGTCGACGGCGTACCCGACATCGCCGGAATGCTCGGTATCGGCGACGACACCGCACCGATCTATCTGTGCGGGCCGTCGAGCATGCTGTCGGCGGCACGGCACGCAGTGATCACACACACACCGCGGCGCGAACTACACAGTGAAAGATTCAGCCCGCCAATGGTTGTCGACGGCGAGCCGTTCCGGATCGACTTCGCCTCCGGCGGCTCGGTCGACGTCGCCGCCGACGAGAGCGCGCTTGCCGCGATCCGCAGGAAACGACCCGACGTGCGCTACTCGTGCCAGCAGGGATTCTGCGGTGCGTGCCGCGTCCGTGTTCTCGAGGGAACCGTCGACCACCACGACCGCGTCCTGATCGGGGACGAACGCGACGATTCGATGATGATCTGCGTCTCGCGCGCAGTAGGCGACCACGTGGTCGTCGATCTCTAGGAGCAACCACCGTGCCACACCCAGCCCACGATGCCCCAGTCCACGATGCCCCAGCCAACAATGACCCAGGCAACAGTGACACAGCCCACGATGATGCGCCCCGCAATCATGCAGCCCACCCGGATTCAGTCCGGTCCGGTGCAGACCGGCGAGAGTCGGCTCACCACGTCCCAGAGCAGGTCTGTCGACACTTCCGCGTGGCGATCATCGGCGCCGGGTTCGGTGGTATCTGCGCGGCGATCCGCTGTCTGCAGAGCGGATTCGACGACCTCGTGGTCTTCGAGCGTGCGTCGGCCGTCGGAGGAACCTGGGAGGCCAACACCTACCCGGGCGCTCAGTGCGATATCCCGTCGGCGCTGTACTCGTTCTCGTTCGCCCCGAATCCGGAATGGACGCGTCTCTATCCGCTGCAGCGCGAGATCCAGGCCTACATCGCCCGGTGTGCCGACGATTTCGATGTCACGCCCCATGTGCGGTGTGGTCACGACGTCACCGACGCGTCGTGGGATGACCTCGCACAGGTCTGGCGACTGACGGTGAACGGATCGGTCGTCACCGCCGATGTCCTCGTCGGGGCAACCGGCCCCTTCAGCGAACCCGCCCACCCGGACATCCCCGGCCTCGACGACTTCGAGGGCGACGTCATTCATTCGGCGCGATGGGATCACACGTGGTCGCCGACCGGCAAACGTGTGGCCGTTATCGGAACCGGGGCCTCGGCAGTGCAGTTTGTGCCCCGGATACAGCCGAACGCACAGCACCTCACTCTTTTTCAGCGGACGCCGACCTGGATTCTGCCGCACCCGGATCGTCCGGTCCCGCGTGCGATCCGAAGGATGTTCGCTCGTGTGCCCTGCACCCAGCGCGCAGTGCGCGGCGCATGTTCACTCGTGCAGGAATTAATGGTGCCCGGGCTGGTCAGCCACCCCGGCATACTGAAACCGGCTGCGGCACTGGGGCGGTGGCACCTACGTCGGCAGGTCGACGACGACGCGCTGAGAGCGGCATTGACCCCGACCTACCAGTTCGGTTGCAAGCGACCGACGTTCTCCAACAAGTACTATCCGGCACTGAGCGCCGAGAATGCCTCGGTCGTGACCGATGCGATCGTCCGGGTGCATCCGACCGGCATTGAAACGGCTGACGGTGCCGTCCATGAGGTCGACTCCATTCTTCTCGGGACAGGATTCAAACTGGCGGCGGGAGAAGGATTCTCGCGGATTCACGGGCGAGACGGTCGCAGCCTGTCGGACACATGGGGCACTGGCGAGATGGCGGCGTACATGGGCACCAGTGTTGCGGGCTTTCCCAACTTCTTCCTGATCCTCGGTCCAAACTCGGTGGTCTACACCTCGCAGGTGGTCACGATCGAGGCGCAGGTCGACTATCTCCTCGATGCATTGACCGGCATGCGGGACAGGGGAATCCGCAGCATCGATGTCACGCGCGCCGCGCAGGACCGCTTCGTCGACGAGGTCGACGCCGGCCTCGCGGCATCGGTCTGGAACACCGGCGGTTGCGCCAGCTACTACCTGAGTCCATCTGGGCGCAATGTCACGTTCTGGCCCGGATTTGTGTTTACCTTCCGTAGAGCGATGCGACACGTACGGTGGGATGATTTCGACGTCGTAAGGGACACCGACCTACCAGGACGACCATCGGTTGAGTCGACGAGCGCGGCGGTGCGCCGATGAACGTCGCACGTCTGTCCGGATCGGTGGTCCTGGTCACCGGTGCAGCCCAGGGGATTGGTCTGAGCACCGCGCGGCTGCTCAGCGAAAGCGACGCGCGGGTGGTGCTCACCGACGTCGACGACGAGGCGCTGTCGGCCGCGGCGGTTGGTTTCGCCGCCGACGCGGTGCTCACCATCGAAGCCGATGTGCGTGATCTGGATTCGATGCGTGCCGTCGCCGACAAGACCATCGGCACGTTCGGGCGGCTCGACCACGTCATCGCCAATGCGGGCATTACGCCGCCGACGGCGACGTTGCGCACGGTTGACCCCGCCGAGTTCGAGCAGGTGGTCGACGTCAATCTGCGCGGGGTGTTCAACACCGTGCGTGCGTGCGTAGAACCGGTCATCGCGGCGCGAGGACACATGCAGTTGGTGGCGTCGTGCGCGGCATTCGCCCCGGGTATGGGCGGCTCGGCGTACATGATCACCAAGTCCGGCGTCGAACAGCTCGGTCGGGCATTGCGCATCGAGCTGGCGCCCTACGGGGCGTCGGCGGGTGTCGCCTACTTCGGGATCGTCGAGACCGACATGACGCGGGCGACTCTCGATGACGACCCCATCGGCCGGGAGATCGGCCGACAGCTTCCCTGGCCGCTGAGTCGGCGGATCACCGCCGAGCAGGCGGCCGCGGTGTTGGTCGATGCTCTCGCCTCGCGACGGGGGCTGATCATCGCACCGAGGCAGTGGACCCTCTATTCGGTACTTCGCGGAGTGATCAACCCACTGCTCGATGCGAAGCTCACCCGCGACTCGTCGATCCATCGCGTCATCCGGCAACTCGATGCTGCCGGGCAGACGCGATTCGCGGACGACTGACGGTCCGAACAGAGCGGCCTGAGCCAGAGCTCAGGGCGTGTCGGTCGCGTTCTTCGCCTTCTTCAATGCGCGATTGAGCTGGAACATGCGCGCACCTCCGGCCATCGCGACGATCAATGCGCCCGCGATGGCGGCGATGAGCAGACTGACTCCGACGGGGAGATTGACCTCCCAGAACAGGACGTCGATCCGTTGTGATTCGAGGTTCTGCAGGATGAACACGAGCAGCAGGATCGTGATGATGGCACCGACGACCAGACCGACGAATGTCGCGCGGGTTCGGGTGTGCTCGACCTTCTCGATCCTGGTGCGCAATTCCTGTCGTTCGGCGAGCAGGGCCTGGTGCTCGGTGGGATCGACAGATGGAGTCACCTCGGAATCGGTCACGTCGTTGTCGGCCCTGCGCTTGTCGCCGTGGTTCATGCACCCATCATGACATGCGACAATCGATTCATGACGTCATTACCGCTCGTGTTCACCGCACCCAAGAAGGGACTGCCGCCGACACACTTCGCCGACCTCGACGCCGACGGCAGGCGCGCGGTGATCACCGATCTCGGTCTCCCGAGATTTCGCGCCGACCAGTTGGCACGGCAGTACTACTCACGGCTGAACGGCGACGTCGAGGAGATGACCGATCTACCTGCAGCAGCGCGCCCCGCGGTGGCAGAGGCGCTGTTTCCGCAGCTGCTCACGCCTGTCCGGCACATCGCCTGTGACGACGGGAGCACACGGAAGACACTGTGGCGCCTTCATGACGGCACGCTGCTCGAAAGCGTGCTGATGCGCTATACCGATCGCAACACCCTGTGTATCTCCAGTCAGGCGGGATGCGGCATGGCCTGCCCGTTCTGCGCTACCGGCCAGGGCGGACTCGACCGCAATCTGTCGACGGGCGAGATCGTCGACCAGGTCCGCATGGCAGCGCGCGCGCTTCGGGACGGAGAGTTCGGCGACGAGGGCAGGCTCTCGAACGTTGTCTTCATGGGCATGGGGGAGCCGCTGGCCAACTACAAACGCGTTGTATCGGCCGTTCGGCAGATCACGTCGCCGAGTCCCGAGGGTCTGGGGATCTCTGCGCGTTCGGTGACGGTGTCGACTGTGGGTCTCGCCCCTGCGATCCGGCGCCTCGCCGACGAGGGGCTTGCGGTGACCCTCGCAGTGTCGCTGCACACACCCGACGACGAGCTGCGAGACACCCTGGTGCCCGTCAACAACCGGTGGTCGGTGCAGGAGGTTCTCGACGCTGCCCGCTACTACGCCGATACCACCGGGCGTCGGGTATCGATCGAGTACGCACTGATCCGCGACGTGAACGACCAGCCGTGGCGGGCCGACATGCTCGGTAAGAAGCTGCACAAAGCTCTCGGATCACGAGTTCATGTGAACCTGATCCCGCTCAACCCGACGCCCGGATCACAATGGGACGCCAGCCCCAAGGATGTTGAGCGGGAGTTCGTCCGTCGCGTTCGTGCTCAGGGCGTGTCGTGCACCGTGCGCGACACCCGCGGCCAGGAGATCGCCGCGGCGTGCGGTCAGCTGGCGGCGGAAGAGACGACGAAGTAGTCGCCTAGCTCCACTTCTTCTTCTTGAACATCTTGTAGAGCAGGATGAACGCCAGGATGACCGCGATGACCACCAGGTAGATGTCCTCGACGTGGCCGACCTGGTTGCCGATCAGCATGAACAGCAGCGCTGCAACGCAGAACCACCCGGCGGCGTACGCCGTCTTCGTGGCGGTCCCGTGCCAGCCGAACCGGGCAGAGGGGGCATCGGCGGGCTCATGCTTCCAACCGGTGTCGATCTGCTCGTGCGTGTCGTGCTCGACCTCGGTGCTTGCCACGGTGGCTCCTCACTGCCTAAGGACTGACATTTCACTGCCCAACAACTGACGTGACGGCGCTCCGGTGCCGGAGCGGATCGAGTCGGCCGACAATGGCACGGCCGTCTCTGACGATCAGTAGTAGTTCACGATGAGCATAGCGGCAGCCCCTACGCCCTGTCGCACGGCCACGCTCGATGTGGGGGAGAATGCCGCCATGCTTCCGACGACACGCTCCCTGGCCGACTACCGCTCCGAGGATTATCCGCGAGACATGATCGGGTACGGGCGCACCACACCGGATCCGCAGTGGCCCGGCGATGCGAGGATCGCGGTGCAATTCGTCCTCAACTACGAGGAGGGTAGTGAGAACAACGTCCTCGAGAACGATCGTGGCAGTGAGACTTTCCTGTCGGAAATGGTCGGCGCGCAGTCGTTTCCCAATCGGCACATGAGCATGGAGTCGCTCTACGAGTACGGGTCTCGCGCCGGGGTGTGGCGAATCCTGCGTACATTCTCCGCGCGTGGACTGCCGCTGACGATCTTCGCCGTAGCGCAGGCGATGGCGCGAAACCCCGAGGTGGCGGCGGCATTCGTCGAGCGCGGTGACGAGATCGCATGTCACGGGTATCGCTGGCTGAACTATCAGATGGTCGATGAGCACGTCGAACGTGAGCACATGCGAGCCGCCATCGAGTTGCTGACCGAGATCACCGGTTCGCGGCCCCTCGGGTGGTACACGGGCAGGGACTCGCCCAAGACACGCGATCTCGTCGTGGAGTACGGAGGATTCGTCTACGACTCCGACAGTTACGCGGATGACCTGCCCTACTGGGTGAAGGTGCCCCGGCGTACCGACGGCGTGCTCGAGGACGTCGACCACCTCGTCGTGCCCTACACGATGGATACCAACGACATGAGATTCGCCTCGCCAGGGGGATTTCCCTCGGGCGAACAGTTCTACACCCATCTGCGCGACGCTTTCGACGTGCTCTATCGCGAGGGAGTCGAGGGATCTCCCAAGATGCTCTCGGTCGGGCTGCACTGCCGGGTCGTCGGACGCCCAGCCCGGTTGGCCGCGCTCGAACGCTTCCTGGATCACGTGCAATCACACGACGGCGTGTGGATACCGCGGCGCATTGAGATCGCTGAACACTGGCGCACGGTGCACCCGCCTGCCTGAGGCCACCGGTAGGTGAGAATGGACGCGTGAGCACACGCGTACTGATCCTCGGCTCGACCGGGTCGATAGGTGTCCAGGCCCTCGAGGTGATCTCTGAGCACCCCGACCGATTCGAGGTCGTGGGCCTCGGCGCGGGAGGTGGCTCCCTCGACATCCTTGCCGCGCAGGCGCGCGCGACCGGATTGGCCCCCGACCGGATCGCCGTCGCCGATCCCGTTGCCGCGGAGAAGCTTGCGGTCGATCTCGGCGACGGTGTACTCGGCGATGACGGTGGTGCCGGCGATGAGGCGATGTGCCGACTCGTCGAGACAGTCGAGGCCGACGTCGTCCTCAACGCGATCGTCGGTTCGATCGGGTTGCGCCCGAGCCTGGCCACGCTCGAATCGGGTGCGCGATTGGCCCTCGCGAACAAGGAGTCGCTCGTCGCGGGTGGCGCACTGGTTCTCGACGCCGCGTCGCCCGGTCAGATCGTCCCCGTCGACTCCGAACACTCGGCGATCGCACAGTGTCTGCGGGCGGGCAGCGCCGACGAGGTCTCGCGGCTGGTGCTGACAGCCTCCGGCGGGCCGTTCCGGGGCTGGACTCGGGACCAACTCGAGAACGTCACACCCGAGCAGGCGGGCAAACACCCGACCTGGTCGATGGGGCCGCTCATCACACTGAACTCCGCGACGCTGGTCAACAAGGCGCTCGAGGTGATCGAAGCGCACCTGCTCTTCGACGTCGACTACGACAGGATCGATGTCACGGTGCACCCGCAGTCGATCGTTCACTCGATGGTGACCTTCGTCGACGGTGCCACCATCGCCAAGGCCTCGCCTCCCTCGATGAAGCTCCCGATCGCGCTGGCACTCGGCTGGCCCGATCGTGTCCCCGGGTCGTCGACATCCTGCGACTTCTCGACGGCGTCGTCCTGGACGTTCGAGCCGGTCGACAATGAGGTGTTTCCGGCGATCGAGCTCGCGAGAGAGGCCGGACGCGCAGGCGGCAGCCTCACCGCGGTGTTCAATGCCGCCAACGAGGCAGCCGCCGCCGGCTTCTTCGCCGGTCAGATCGCGTTCCCGCGGATCGTGGAGATCATCGCCGATGTGCTCGCCGTCGCAGACGAATGGCGGTCACAGCCAGGTACTGTGGAGGAGATTCTGGCCGCCGATGCGTGGGCACGAGAGCGCGCAGCGCGGTTCGTCGCACACGCGTCCTCGTGAAGAGCAGACCAGCCCGTAGCGCGTGCTGCAGGATCGTCGGAGTGGAGTTGGGCATCCTCGAAGTGGAGCTAGACGAGTGAGTTTTGCGATCGGCGTCGTGCTGTTTGCGGTCGCGCTGGTGCTGTCGGTCGCATGGCACGAGTGCGGGCACATGTGGGCGGCGCAGGCGACCGGCATGAAGGTCCGTCGCTATTTCGTGGGTTTCGGTCCAACGCTCTGGTCGACCAGACGCGGGGAGACCGAGTACGGCATCAAGTTGATCCCCGCCGGGGGCTTCTGCGACATCGCAGGCATGACCCCTTACGACGAACTCGCCGACGACGAGCGCGACCGCGCCATGTTCCGGCAGAAGCCGTGGAAGCGGTTTGTCGTGCTCCTGGCCGGCCCGGCGCAGAACATCATCCTGGGCCTCGTGCTGGTGTTCATCGTCGCCGTCGCGTTCGGGCTCCCCAAGCTCGGCCCCGACGCTTACGATGCGCCCGTCTACGTCGACAAGGCGACGTGCGTGGCGCCGACCACCGACGCGAAGGGAAATCCGGTCGCCTGTTCCGGGCCGAGTCCTGCCGCCGAGGCCGGACTGCGCTCGGGCGACCAGATCGTCGCCATCAACGGCCATCGCGTCGACAACAACGCCGACCTGATCACCACCACCTGGGAGACCAAGGGAAGCGCAGCTCTCGAGGTGATACGTGACGGCACGACGATGACGATCGACGTTCCGATCACGCAGGTCCAGCGGATGCGCAAGGCCGATGACGGCTCTCTCGAGAAGATCACGGTCGGAGCACTCGGCGTGCAGCTCAATGCACCTCCGGAAGCCGTCAACCACTACAACGTAGCGACCGCGGTACCTGGCACGTTCTCGTTCACCGGTCAGCTCCTGGTGGAGACATTCAAGGCGCTGATCTCGCTGCCCTCGAAGGTCAGCGGATTGTGGGCCGCCGTCACCGGTGGTGAGCGGGCGACGGACTCGCCGGTCAGCGTCTACGGGGCGTCGGTGATGGGCGGACAAACCGTCGAGCACGGCGAGTGGAGCATCTTCCTGCTGCTGCTGATCAGCGTGAACCTGTTCCTGGGACTCTTCAATTTGGTGCCGCTACTACCCTTGGATGGTGGGCACATGGCGATCGTCGGCTACGAGAAGGGCCGCGACACGGTGCGTCGGTGGTTCGGCCGGGCGCCAGGGGGCGTCGTCGACTACTACAAGCTGATGCCGATCACCTACGCGGTGGTCATCGTGATGGCCGGGTTCATGGTCCTGACCCTGACCGCCGACATCGTCAACCCGATCAAGATCTTCTGACGCGCGGCTGCGCCAGCCCTGAGATGACCGCCGCGCACACAACCGAACCTGCTTCGAGGAGTACGAGATGAACGCACCAGCCACAGACGGTGCCACCGCCATCGGTCTCGGTATGCCGGCGGGGCCGCCGCCGGTACTGGCACCGCGTCGTAAGACACGTCAGATCCACGTCGGGTCCGTCGGCGTCGGCAGCGATTACCCGGTCTCGGTGCAGTCCATGACCACCACGAAGACGCACGACATCAACGCGACGCTGCAACAGATCGCGGAGCTGACAGCGTCGGGGTGCGACATCGTGCGCGTGGCGTGTCCCCGCCAGGAAGACGCCGACGCGCTGCCGATCATCGCGAAGAAGTCCAAGATCCCGGTGATCGCCGACATCCACTTCCAGCCCAAGTACATCTTCGCCGCGATCGACGCGGGCTGTGCGGCGGTGCGGGTGAACCCCGGCAACATCAAGGAATTCGACGGCCGCGTCAAAGAGGTTGCCAAGGCCGCGGGCGACGCAGGGATTCCGATTCGTATCGGTGTGAATGCGGGATCGCTGGACAAGCGGATCATGCAGAAGTACGGCAAGGCGACCCCCGAGGCGCTCGTCGAGTCGGCGCTGTGGGAGGCGGGGCTGTTCGAGGAGCACGGTTTCGGCGACATCAAGATCTCGGTCAAACACAACGACCCCGTCATCATGGTCGAGGCTTACCGGCAGTTGGCTGCACAGTGCGACTACCCGCTGCATCTCGGTGTCACCGAGGCTGGGCCCGCTTTCCAGGGCACGATCAAGTCGTCGGTGGCCTTCGGCTCTCTGCTCAGCCAGGGCATCGGTGACACGATCCGAGTGTCGCTGTCAGCGCCCCCTGCCGAGGAGATCAAGGTCGGCGACGCGATCCTGCAGTCGCTCAATCTGCGCCCCCGCAAACTGGAGATCGTGTCGTGCCCGTCCTGCGGCCGTGCCCAGGTCGACGTCTACAAACTCGCCGACGCCGTGACCGCCGGGCTCGAGGGTATGGAGGTTCCGCTGCGTGTCGCGGTGATGGGCTGCGTCGTGAACGGTCCCGGGGAAGCGCGTGAAGCCGATCTCGGGGTCGCCTCGGGTAATGGCAAGGGGCAGATCTTCGTCAAGGGCGAGGTCATCAAGACCGTCCCCGAGGCAGAAATTGTCGAGACGCTGATCGAAGAAGCGCTGCGAATTGCGGGCGAAACAGGAGAAACTGGTGATACAGCGGTGGGAACACCCACCGTGACCGTCTCCTGACACAGGCGTGCAGACCGACGTTGCCGGTCGACACGTCGGGGATCAGACGGCCCGGGTCGATGGAGGAATGACGTGCTGAGGCTGTTGGGCGACAAACCGCTCGGCGCACGCGACGCCCCCGCGGTGTCGCGCGTCCTCAACGCCGATCCCGTTGCCAGTTGCATGGTTGCTGCGCGCTTCGAGACGCACGGTATCGACCCGAGACTGCTCGGCGGCGAACTCTGGACCGCAGACAACCCGTCGACGTCGTTGTGTTTCTCCGGCGCCAATCTCATTCCGCTGGTCGGTACACCGGCGGACATGAACTACTTCGCCGAACGCGCGCTGGCGAGTGCGCGCGTGTGCTCGTCGATCGTCGGCGGTTCCGACATCGTGCTCGCGATGTGGGAGCGGCTATGCCCCTCGTGGGGCCCGGCGCGGGAGATACGAGCGGTTCAACCGCTGCTCGCGCTGTCCGGTCCACCCCGCGTCGCGCCCGATCCCGGCGTGCGGTTGGTCACGCTCGACGACCTCGATGTCTATCTGCCCGCAGCCATCGAGATGTTCATCGGCGAGGTTGGTGTCGACCCATGTGCAGGCGACGGCGGTCGGTCGTATCGACGCCGTCTGGCTGCACTGATCTCGGCGCAGCGTGTGTTCGCCCGCTTCGAGGACGGGCAGGTGGTGTTCAAGGCCGAGATTGGTTCGCTCTCACGGCGAGTCGGTCAGATCCAAGGCGTCTGGGTCGACCCCGCCCGACGTGGGGAGGGCTTCGGCGGCGGAGGCACGGCAGCGGTTGCGGCCGCGATCCAGGCGCAGGGTCGCATCCCGAGTTTGTATGTGAACAGCTTCAACCTCCCCGCACGAGCGGTCTACCAACAGGTCGGGTTCAGCGAGGTCGGAACCTTCGCCACCGTTCTGGTCGACTAGGTGTCAGACCGACTAGGTGTAAGACCAGGGGCGCGGCCGGGGTCGTCGACTGTCCGCGAGCCTCCCCGACGGGCCATGGCGGCGGGCTTATCATCGGCTACCGATGGTGTTTCGCAGACGTCGCGTCGTTCCCCTGATCCCCGTGGCGCTCAGTGCTGCCCTTATCGTCGGGGCGACGGCGTGCACGTCGGCCGACGACGGCCCGCGTCAGGCTGCACAACACTTTCTGACCGAATTCGGCAAGCGTGACATCGACGCCGCGGCGGCGCTGACCGACAACCCGACGCAGGCGGCCGGGGGCCTCGAGGGCGCGTGGTCGGGGCTGGGCGCCGCGTCGATGACCGCGGAGACCGGACGCGCCGACATCAACGGCGACACGGCCGACGTCGACGTGACCTATCACTGGAAGCTGCCTCGCGGTCGCGAATGGAGCTATCCCGCAACGGTCAAGATGGGGCGCAGCGATTCGGGATGGTCTGTCCGTTGGACTTCGACGGATGTACACCCCGATCTCGGTGCCAACCAGCGGTTGTCGATGCGGATCGTCGAGGCGCCGAGGGCGACGGTCAATGAGGCCGACGGCTCGCAGGTGATGGTCAACGGCACGGTGGTCGGGGTGAACTTCGACGCGAAGAAGGCTGCGGCACAAGGGTCCGTCGCCGACTCGGTGACCCGGTTGACCGCCGCGCTCAACGCGACGGGTATGTCACTCGACGCACAGAAGATCGCCGAGGACTCGACGGCCACCGACGGCGAATACCCCATCACCCGTCTCGATCAGGCCCAATTCGACCGTCTCCGTGATCAATTGGCCATCCCCGGGGTCGTCACCAACGAGCAGGCCGAACTTGTCGCCAAGGACAAAGGGTTTGCACCTGCGCTGCTGTCACAGGTGAAGAAGGTTGTCGACAGCGAGGTCGACGGGCACGTCGGGTGGCGCGTCGTCACAGTGAATCCCAACGGTCTCGACGCCGACGTCCTCACCGATCATGCTGCCACCCCGGCACCGTCGATCTCGTTGAGCCTGTCTCGTGCTGTGCAGGATGCCGCGCAGCGAGCGGTGGATGCCACCAACCGTTTTCAGATAGCGATGGTCGTCATCCAACCGTCGACCGGCCGTATTCTCGGGGTCGCGCAGAACCAGGCTGCCGACGCGAGCGGGCCGATAGCCACCACCGGCCTCTATCCGCCGGGGTCGACCTTCAAGATGGTGACCGCGACGACGGCCATCAGACGCGATCTCGCACAACCGGATTCACTGGTGCCGTGCCCGGGTGAGATCGAGATCGGCCCGCGAACGATTCCCAACTACGACAGATTCTCCCTGGGTACCGTCTCGATGCTCAAGGCGTTCGCGGCGTCGTGCAACACGACGTTCGCCCACCTCGCGAGCATGATGGGGCCGTCGGATCTCGCCAACACCGCCGCGGCGATGGGGGTGGGGGAGCAGTACGAGATCGCCGGTCTCGACGCGGTGTCGGGTTCGGTGCCCATCGCCAGTGAACTCGTGGCCCGCAGCGAGGACGGCTTCGGTCAGGGCAAAGTACTGGTCAGTCCACTCGGCCTGAGTCTGGTTGCGGCCACCGTCGCCAATGACGGGAAACGGCCTGTCCCGCAGCTGATCCTGGGCAAACCGACCAAGGTCACCGGTCCCACTCCCGAACTGGAGCCCGGCGTCGTCGACAAGCTCAGGCCCATGATGCGGGCCGTGGTCACCGAGGGCACGGGCACGACGATCGCCGACGAGGGCGAGATCTACGGCAAAACAGGTGAGGCGGAGTTCGACGGCGGGTCGCATGCCTGGTTCGCCGGCTACCGCGGTGACCTCGCCTTCGCGACGCTCGTCGTCCGGGGCGCCGACTCCAACAACGCCGTGGCTGTGACCCGCGACTTCTTCAACTTCCTCCCGCCGGGATACGCGACGTCGTCGCGTCCCTGACGTGTAGCGCTTACTCTCGTCGAGCGGCAGCGAGCGACTGTAACGCCGACCAGAATGTAGGTGCCGCTGGGTCGGGAACCGCGTCGAGGAGATGACGTCTGACTGCGTCGGCGTGTACGCCGCGCGCGTGCGCGGCGAGTCGTCGTCCGTTGTCGGTCGGGGCGATGTGGCGCGCGGTCGCCGTGCTGTCACGCCGAATCAGCCCTCGCTGCTCCATCCGCGCAAGTTGGCGTGACAGGCGGCTTCGTTCCCAACCGAGATCGTCTACGCCAGGCGCTCACCCAGGTACCAGGTGGTGAGGCGATTCACGGCGATCTCGCGCGGGCAGAAGACCGGGCCGGTCTCGCTGACACCATCCGATGCCGATTCGGTCGGCTGGCAGTGCTGGTGAACAACGCAGGCGTGCAGCGCCGAGTGTCCATCGCCTCTGACTGTGCGGACTGGGCTGAGCGCCAGACAGAGATCGATCTGCTGCTGTCGGCGCCTGTTCAACTCGCCGACCTCGTCATGCCGCTTCTCCGCGAGGATCGGGCCGGCCACGTAGTCAACGTGACATCTGGGGGAGCGTTTACCGCTCAGCCGTTCGCTCCGATGTACAGCGCGGCGAAAGCAACTCTGCACAGTTACACCATGAATCTTCGGTACACGCTGGCTGATACGGGTGTTGCGGTATCAGAACCTGTTCCGCCCGCAGTGGCCACCGGCCTGGCGGGACCGGGTCAAGCGCATGGCGCCGACGTCGACGAGTTCTGCGATTCGGTGTTTCCTCGGCTCGAGAAGCGGGAACCAGTCGTCGGCTTCGGTCCGACGGACACGGCGGACTTTCGCGACCGGCTGCACGCCGAGCACGAGCGGTTCCTCGCCGGCGCGCAGCGATTCCCGACCGCACGGTTCTGAGCGAGCGGAGTCGGGACAAGCCCTCGACGGTGACTGAACAGGCCCCGCGACCTGTTCAGTGAGCATTCTGGTCGGCCTTGGTGAGAATCACGTACTGCGCAGCTGCCTGCTGGTAGACGTCCTTCTTGTCCGTCGAGGAGACCTCTCCGACATAGCGGCCCTTCTTGACGTAGCACTGGTAGAGGTTGTTCGTCGAGTTGGTTGAGGACGCGCAGCGCGCATTGGGGAGGCCGGGGGGTGCGGGCAGATCCTTCCATCCGCGCGACGTACCACTCGCTCGGAACGCGTCCACTATGGTCGTGGCGCCCTCTGGTGTGTTCGCACGGTAGACAACGGACTTCTCGACAGCGTTGGCCGTGGATCCCACCTTGGTCAGTGTGGTGAAGGTCGTCACCGGATCATCACTTGTCTGTGCCATACCACGTGGTCCGTACACTGCGCGCACGCTGCTGCGTAGGATCGTCGAGTCCTTGTTCTCGATTTCCGCGTCGGTGTATGGCAAGGCGTAGACGAGGACTTTGTTCTGGTCCTGAACCGGGTAGTCGATGTTCTTGATACCCCGTTGTTCGCGTTCGACCCTGTTCAGCCGTATCGGATACTGGTCGACGAGTGCGGTCTGTAAGCCGACGGCCTTTCGAATAGTGGGTTCGAGCAGGTCGGCATGTGCCGAGTTGGTCTCGAACCATTCGTAGATCACGAAGGTCTGGTGATAAGTGAAGGTCATGAGCTGCCGGTTGTCGCCCGTACTACCGGCGACGGTGACGGTGTCCGGCATTCCCGCAAGTGTGCCCGTCGTAGTCTTTTTATCGGAGGCAGTGGCTGCCGCCATCTGCGTGGCCGCGGTCTTCGCGTCCTCGGGCGTCACGTATCGCAACACCATTGTGTTCAGATGGCGTGGATTACCCTGTCGCAGTTGCGAGTCGGGGGTGCCCGCAGCCACGGCGAACCCGAAGAGGAATCGGTCCTTGTTGACGGCCACATTGTTCGCCGAGTCCGAAATCAAGCCACCCGGCGACCCCATGATCGCCTGCGTGGGCAGGGACGTCGACGTGAGGTCTGGATCGATCTCGAACGGTACGACGACATACTGTGCCAACCGTTGAGCGTCGATGCGAAAAATCTCGACGCCATCGGTGACGGTGCCGAAAGTCGGACGGGGGCTGGTGGGGTACCGACCGGTGTCGAGTGTGGCGACATCAACGGACTCGTCGCCCGAGGAAGCGACCGGGTCGCCATCGACCGAGCAACCAGCCACGGTCAAGATTGCTGCCACAGCCGCTGCTCCCGCTGCACACCAGTGCGACGTGGCTCGCTTGAATCTCATTGCCTGTCAGCCCTTCCCTGGCCGAATCGTTCAGACGACCACAGTGCACCCTAATACGACGGTCGCTCGGCATCGGCACCCGCTCTGGCTTCGCAGTCGCGTGAATGACGCGGTGAGTAGGCGATCAACTCACTGTCGTCGGGGGATGATGATCGGGGCACCGGTTTCGGGGTGGTCCCAGATCTCGACGGGATGGTCGTAGGTGTCCGACAGCCGATCGGACGTCATCACCTCGCGCACCGATCCGACGGCCAGCAGATGTCCCTCCTTCATCAGGGCGACGCGGTCGGCGTAGGCGGCGGCGAGCGAAAGGTCGTGGACGACAAGCAGAATGGCGGCACCGTTGTCGCGGTGGCTGCGCAGAATATCGAGCACAGCCTCCTGATGGTGGATGTCGAGCGCTGCGGTCGGTTCGTCGAGGAGCATGATCGGGGTTGATTGCGCCAGCGCACGTCCTAGCGATACGCGTGCCTGCTGACCACCGGAGAGTTGCCCGAAGGGCCGGTCGGCGATCTCCTCGAGGTGGCACACCCGCATCGATTCGGCGATCACTGTCGGTGACTCGGCGGCCTGCGGTGTGCGCAGCCAGGGGTACCGGCCCATCTCGACGACCTCGGCGACCGTGAACGGGGTGTCCGGCCGGTTCTGCTGAGTGACGAGCGAACGCGACCGTGCCAATTCCCGGGCGTGCATCTCCGCGATGTCGGTGCCGTCGATCAGCACGCGACCCGACTGCGGAGTGCGTAAACCCGCCATCACCGACAGGAGTGTTGACTTGCCGCATCCGTTGGGACCCACCAGCACCACGAGCTCGCCCGGCGAGACCGTGAGGGTGACGTCGCGGACGACCAGCCTGCCACCCAGCTCGACGTCGATGTGTTCGCCGAGCAACCCGGATGTGGTCGCTGCTTCCGTGGTCACCACCCGGCCCCCGCGTTGCGACTGCGGCGCAGGAGCAGGAAGAAGACCGGCCCGCCCACGATCGACGTGAACAGGCCGAGCGGCAGGCTCGCCGGAGGCATCACGGTGCGGGCTGCGAGGTCGGCGGCGGCGAGAACGAATGCGCCGCCGATGACGCTGGTCGGCAAGAGGATCGAGTGTCGCGGTCCAACGATGAGCCGCATGAGGTGCGGCACGATCAGTCCGACGAACATCACGATGCCGGTGAATGCCACCGCCGCCGCGGTGAGGATCGCGACGAGCACGATGACCTGTCGACGCACCACCTCGACGTTCACGCCGAGCGAGGCTGCCTGTACCTCGCCGAGGGCGAGCAGATCGAGCTTGTGCACCAAGAGAAACGACGCCGCGACGGCGGCCACGACGAGCGGCAGTGCCACCCACACGGGTCCCCAGCCGATGCCCTCGAGCGAGCCGAGCTGCCAGAACACGATCTGCTCGCGGGCGGTGGTCGACGCGATGAACGTCAGGTAGGCGATGATGCCGAGAGCGAACGCGTTGACCGCAATGCCGGTGAGTACCAACATGATCGGCGACGAGGAGCCGTCACGAAGCGAGAGCACATAGACCGCGGCGGATGTGGCGAGCGCGAAGACGAACGCGACGGCGGCCAGGGCCCACCCGTTGACCCCGACACCGCCGATGACGATCATCAGCGCCGCTCCGACGGCGGCTCCCGACGACACCCCGACCACGCCGGGTTCGGCGAGCGGGTTGGCCAGCACACCCTGCATGAGACACCCGCCCGCGCCGAGCGCTGCGCCGACGATGAGGCCCATCACGATGCGGGGGAAGCGGACGTTCCACAGTGTGTACTCGCCGATGTCTGCTGGTAGTGGCCCGACAGGCAGGTGGAGGTGGTGTGCGAGGCTGCCGAGGGCCTCGACGGGCGACACGCTTACCTGCCCGACGGCCGCCGAGGTGATCGCCACCACGACCGTCAACACCAGGAGTGCCACGATCACGACGGTGCCCGACACCCGGCCGGCTCCGGTCGTGCGGCGTCGGGGTCGCGAGGGTGAGCGCTGAAGGGTCATTCGTAGATGGCCCGGGCGAGTGCGCCGAGCACCTTTCCTGTGTCCGGCCCGAAGGAGAGCATCTCCGTTTCATCCATCTGCACCACCCGCCGCGCCTTGCCCGCGCTGGTCTGCGAGACGCCGGGCAGAGCGAGAACGCCGTCGAGTCCACCGACCGAATCGGCGCCCTGGGTCATCACGAGGAGCACGTCCGGGTTCGCGGCGAGCAGTGCTTCGGTGGTGACCTGCGTGAAGCCCGGCTTGAGGCCCGACGCCGTGCCCGCGTCGGTTCCGCCGAGCGCTGCGATCAGATCGTCGGCACCCGATTGCGGTCCGGACAGCAGAATCAGCCGCGGGCCACGGATGTAGAGGAACGCCATCCGTGGACTGCCGGACGGGTTCGGCACGGCGGATCGAGCGTCGGCGATCTCTTTCTCGGTGCGGGCGACGAGTTGCTCACCGGCCTCCCGGACGCCGAGTGCTGCGGCCACATCGCGGATGAGCGTGGGAGTGTTCGCGATGGTCCTGGTGGACGTGAATGCCACGACGGGGATGCCGGAGTTGCGGATCTGATCCACGGCACCCGGCGGTGTGGTGTCCTCGTCGACGAGCACCACGCTGGGGTTCAGTGCCAGTACGGCCTCGGCACTGAGCGTGTGCCCGTTGGATGTCACCAGTGGAAGTCTCGACGCCGATGGGAACGTCGTCGAGGTGTCTCGCCCGACGACCCGGCTACCGAGCCCAAGGGAGAACACCGTGTTGGCAAGTGTTCCGTTGCGATCGACGGCGACGATGCGGCTGGTGTCGGTGACGGTGACCCTGCCGTGTCCGACAGAGTCGACGGTCGTCGGCAGCGTGGTCGTCGGGGTCGCGGTGACGGGCACGACGTCGGAGTCGGGAAGTGTTGCGGTTGATGGTCCGCTGCGCAGGTGGGCCGTCGCAGACACCGAACTGCTGGTCCCTTGTTCGATGGGTGCGGTGCTACAGCCTGCGACAAGCATGGCCAGCGATCCGAGTAGCACCGCGAGCACTCGTGAAGACCTCACTCGCCCGCGACCTCCCGCTCTCCCCGACGTGTGATCTCGTGCCACCTGGGGCAATGCGTCGGCTTAGTCTCACCTTAGTCGTCGGGTCGGAGACACTGGTGAAGGGATCGCAGGTGTTCTCCGTCGCCGCATGTAGCAGATTGCTACACTAGGTGGAGACAGGGGTCAGGAGGAGCCATGACGAACGTTGCCGACAAGGTGACCCGGTTGTCGTCGGAACTGGTCGACGCCGCGGCGTCGGAGGGCCGACGCGAGCAGCGCTCGGCCCGACAGCAACTCGAGCACTGGGTGCGGGTGGGCCGAGAGGTGTCCGACCAGCGGCAGGTTGCCCGACGCCGGGTCGAAGCCGCACTCGCGGGACGTATCCCGCTCGGCGATCTCTCGATCGAGGAGGGTGCGGTCTTCAACGCCGAGGTCGCTGCGTCGCTCGAGGAGTCGCTCGCGACCGGCAACCATGTCGCCGATCGCGCAGCGCGTGGTCTCGCGACAGTCGCGCTCGACGACGAGGGACGCGTGGTGAAGCATCTTCCTGACGGTACGCAGATTGTTCTGTGAAGCGGCTCGACCTCATCGTCGGGCCGAACGGCGCCGGTAAGACGACGTTCGTCGAGCAGCGACTCGCGCCGCTGTTGCCGGGCAGCGCTTTCGTGAACGCCGATGTGATCGCTCGTGAGCGGTGGCCCGACTCTCCCGAGGCGCACTCGTACGAGGCGGCGCGGATCGCCTCGACGATCCGCGAGACATTGATCGAGCAGGGCGAGTCGTTCGTCGCCGAGACGGTCTTCTCCCACCCGTCCAAACTGCACCTCATCACCCGTGCGCGACGCTCCGGCTACGTCGTTGTCCTCCACGTCGTGCTCGTGCCGGTCGATCTGTCGGTTGCTCGTGTCGCCGAGCGGGTGGTCGAGGGTGGCCATTTCGTCCCGGAGGACAAGATCCGCGGGAGGTATACGCGCTTGTGGGCGCTCGTCTCTGCTGCCATCGGCATGGTCGATCACGCGACCGTCTACGACAACTCGGCGCCCGACGTCACGCGGATCGTCGCGCGCTTTGTCGACGGCGATCACGCGGGCACTGCCCGATGGCCGTCCTGGGCGCCCCGAGAACTGATCGAGATCACGCAGCCTAGTCTGGAGGAATGACCGTGCGAACTGCTCTGCGACCCGGAAAGCCGACACCCATCCGGCAGGTGCCCGATTCGATCGAGCGCCCCGAATACGCGTGGAAGCCGACCGTCAACGAGGGGCACGAACCGTGGGTGCAGACCCCCGAGGTCATCGAGAAGGTGCGCGTCGCCTCCAAGATCGCGGCCAATGCGCTCGCGGAGGCCGGTAAGGCGGTGGCCCCCGGGGTCACCACCGATGAACTCGACCGGATAGCCCACGAATACATGATCGATCACGGGGCTTACCCGTCGACGTTGGGCTACAAAGACTTTCCGAAATCGTGCTGCACGTCGCTCAACGAGGTCATCTGCCACGGGATCCCCGATACGACGGTGATCGAAGACGGCGACATCGTGAACATCGACGTGACCGCGTACATCGACGGCGCGCACGGCGACACCAACGCCACGTTTCTCGCGGGCGACGTGTCGCAGGAGGTGCGCGACCTGGTGGAGCGCACCCGGATCGCCACCGAACGAGCGATCAAGGCGGTCAAGCCAGGTCGTGAGCTCAATGTGATCGGGCGGGTTATCGAGGCATATGCCAACAGGTTCGGCTACACCGTCGTCCGTGACTTCACCGGCCACGGCATCGGCGAGACGTTCCACAACGGGTTGGTGGTGTTGCATTACGACCAGCCCAACGTCGACACCGTGATCGAACCCGGCATGGTGTTCACGATCGAACCGATGATCAACCTCGGTGGCCTGCCCTGGGAGATGTGGGACGACGGCTGGACCGTTGTCACCGCAGACAAGAAGTGGACCGCACAGTTCGAGCACACGCTCGTCGTCACCGACGACGGCGCAGAGGTGCTGACCATTCCGGACGAGTAGGGAATCCTCGCCGTCGCCGATCACGCACTGCGCGCACCACCCTCGACGTGAATGGTCTCCCCGGATACGTAGCCCGCGGTCAGTAGCCACTCGACCGCGTTGAGGATGTCGTCGACGTGTCCGACCCGCCCGGCGAGCGTGCCCGCTGCGGCGCCATCGAAGAACGCGGCCCGATCGGCGTCGGGCATGCCGTCCCAGGTTCCCGAGTCGACGATCCCCGGCGAGACCGCGTTCACCCGGATGGGTGCCAGTTCATGTGCCAGGTGGCCGGCGGCGAAGGAGGCGGCCCCGTTGGTGATACCCATGACCGAGAAGCCCGATGCAGGCTTCCACGCGGCAACACCGGAGAACATGATGATGGATCCGGTCGGAGGCATCTGCGGCGCGAAGTGCTTGGCCAGCAACATCGGCCCGATCACCTTGGCCTCGAAGGCCTTCACCGTCGCGTCGTGGTCGAGTTCGGCGACCGGGACGTTGTGATGGGCGGCCGCGGTGCTGATGATGTGATCGACGGCTCCGAGTTGTTGCGCGGCCCGTGCGATCGATTCCTCGTCGGCGGCATCGAGAGCGACGGCACGACCTGAGCGCAGGTCAGCCGCAGCCGTGGTGGCCGCCTGGAGGT
Source organism: Gordonia aichiensis NBRC 108223 (assembly GCF_000332975.1). Lineage (GTDB taxonomy): Bacteria > Actinomycetota > Actinomycetes > Mycobacteriales > Mycobacteriaceae > Gordonia > Gordonia aichiensis. Next base: position 113,427 of record NZ_BANR01000017.1, read on the forward strand.
CGCGCGCTCCTATGACGACGGAGGCGCCCAGTTCGTCGGCTCGTCGCGCGATGGCGAGACCGAGGTTCTTGGCGCCGCCGACGACCAGGACGCTGCTGCCGGACAATGTGTGGTTCACGATGTACTCCTCGGATGGGTGTGCGTTGACGGACGTCACCTACGGTATGGATTTGATACTGGTATCTTCAACGAAACCGTCGATGACCGGTCGTGACGGTGAGGTCGAGGAGTGGACGGGGAATGTCGAAGGCGTACAACGTGATGGCGCAGACCTGCCCGAGTCGGGTCGTGCTGCATCGGATCGGGGCTCGCTGGACGGTGTTCGTCGTCACCGCTCTTGCGTCGGGACCCATGCGGTTCAGTGCGTTGCGCACACATATCGAGGGCATCACACCCAAGGTGCTCACCGAGACGCTGCGCGCCCTGGAATACGACGGTCTCGTCGACCGCGTCGACCACGGTGGTCAGCCGCCGCATGTGGAGTACTCGTTGAGCGTGCTGGGTCAGTCGTTGCTCGGCCCACTCGCCGCAGTTCGTGAGTGGGCCGAAACCCATGTGCCCGACGTCGAGGCCGCACACCGTCGATTCGACGACCATTAGGGTGGGCTCGGTGACGGAGTTACGCGGAGCGCTCCTCGTCGGGGGTACCAGTTCGGATGCTGGCAAGAGCCTTGTCGTGGCCGGACTGTGTCGGGCGCTCGCGCGCTCGGGAGTGCGGGTGGCACCGTTCAAGGCGCAGAACATGTCCAACAACTCGGCAGTGACGCTCGACGGGGGCGAAATCGGTCGTGCGCAGGCGCTGCAGGCCGCGGCATGCGGGCTGGCGCCGTCCACCCGTTTCAATCCGGTGCTGCTCAAACCCGGGAGCGACAGCCGTTCGCACGTCGTGGTCCGCGGCAGGCCTGCGGGAGACGTGGGTGCACGCGACTACCTCACCCGCCGGGCAGAGCTGCGCGACGTGGTCACCGACGAACTCGCCTCTCTGCGTGCGGAATTCGACGTCGTCATCTGTGAGGGTGCCGGGTCGGTCGCCGAGATCAACCTCCGCGCGACCGATATCGCGAACATGGGTCTGGCTCGCTCGGCGGATCTACCGGTGATTGTCGTCTCCGACATCGATCGCGGTGGATCCCTCGCGCACCTGTTCGGCACGACCGCGATCCTCGACGCGGACGACCAGGCGCTTATCGCCGGATATGTGATCAATAAGTTCCGAGGGGACGCGACGATTCTCGACCCCGGCCTGCACACACTCAGCGCACTGACCGGGCGTCCGACACTCGGAGTACTCCCGTTCGTCGACGGCCTGTGGATCGACGCCGAGGACTCGCTGGCCGCACCGGTGGGGCGTCGAGTCGGTCCGCCGGACACCGCGGGTGCGGGCCTGCGCGAGCGACTCACCGTCGCCGCGGTCCGCTTGCCGCGCATCTCCAATTCCACTGACGTCGAAGCGCTCGCCTGTGAGCCGGGGGTCGATGTCACCTGGGTCGCCGACCCGGCATCGATACGCACGGCCGATCTCGTCGTCATGCCGGGAACCCGGGCGACCGTCGACGATCTCGCGTGGCTGCGGGAGCGTCGGCTCGACGTGGCGCTCGCCGAACGCGTGGCGCGCGGCGGGGCTGTTCTCGGGATCTGCGGTGGATTCCAAATGCTGGGACGGCGCATCGTCGACACGATCGAGTCGTCGAGAGAGTCCGTCGTCGACGGACTCGGACTGCTCGACGTCGACGTGCGATTCGAGGCGCAGAAGGTGCTGCGCAGTACAACGGGCGTCGTCGACGACCTCACGGTGAGCGGGTATGAGATCCACCACGGCAGGGTCGAGCGCTCGTCGGAGGCGACGTGGATCGACGACGACGAGTGCGGCCCGGAGGGTGCACGTCGTGACGCGATCCGAGGTACCCACTGGCACGGATTGCTCGCATCAGACGACTTCCGTCGGGCCTATCTGCGCGAGGTTGCCATGGGTGCGGGCAAGCGGTTCGTGCCCGCCGCCGACACCGATGTCGCGACGATCCGCGAGAGGCAACTCGACCTGATGGCCGATGTGGTGACGGCACACCTCGACATGTCTGCCCTGTGCGAGATCATCTCTGACGACGTGGTCCGCAGAGCGCCGACGATAGTCCACCACCAGGAGCCCGCGCGTGAGTTCAGATCTGGCTGGTGACATGTCCGACCTGTGACCCGGCTCAACCCGCTGATTCGGATGCGCTCGCGCCGCTAGGGTTGGTGGGGTGGAAACTGAGCGGCGCGAGATCACTGTCGGCGACCTGACCTTCGACGTCCGAGTCGGCGGACCCGACCACGGTCCCTGGGTGCTGATGTTGCACGGGTTCCCGGTCAACAGTTCGTGCTACGACGACGTCGCCGACCGCCTGCACGAGTCGGGCCTGCGCACCATCCAGGTCGATCAGCGCGGCTACAGCCCCGGCGCGCGTCCGGAAGGCGTCCAGGCCTACCGTCTGGAGGCGCTCGTCGATGACGCTCTCGGGGTGCTCGATGCGCTTGATGTGCGGTATGCAATTCTCGTCGGGCATGACTGGGGAGGGATCGTTGCCTGGCATCTCGCGGGTAAACACCCCGATCGGTTCACCGGCCTGATCGTGGCGAGCACAGGCCATCCGTCGTCGATGCGTGACGCGATCAAGGCGCCGGACGACGCCGAGGATCAGCGCGAGAAGTCGTCGTACATCAAGGATTTCATCGCCGAAGGAGCCGAGGAGAAGTTGCTGGCCCGCAACGGCGTGCTGTTGCGTCGCGCGGGGGTGACCGAGGCGGAGTTGGCTCCGCTCAAGGAGCCGGGAGCACTCACCGCAGCACTCAACTGGTACCGCGCCAACTTCACCGGCGATATCGCCGCCACGTTGTCGTGCCCACCGGTCGAGATCCCGACGACACTGGTGTGGTCGGATGCCGACACCGCGCTCGGCAGGGCTCAGGCGCAGGGGAGTGGACGGTACGTCTACGGCGACTACCGCTTTTGTGAACTACCCGGCGTCGACCATTGGATTCCGCAGAAGGCCGCGAAAGAACTGGCCAGCGAGATAGCGCTGCGCTCGGCGGTGTTCTGAGCGCACGGCCTCAGAACACCAGCCCGAGCAGTGCGTTCTCCAACACCTCCGGCATCGCCGGATGAATCCAGTACTGCCCGCGTGCCATGTCCTCAACGCCGAGTCCGAAACTCATCGCCTGGATCGCGGGCTGGATCAACGTGGGTGCCTGCGGTCCGATGATGTGCACGCCGAGGAGCTGATGGGTGTCACGATCGGCGATCACCTTGCACGCGCTGGTGGTGTCCTCCATCGCCCAGCCGTAGGCGACGTCGCCGAACTCCTGCACCTTGACCGCGATGTTGTGACCCGAGTCGCGTGCCTCGAACTCCGTCATGCCGACCGCGGCGACCTGCGGATGGGTGAACACCGCCGCCGGTACCACGCTGTGCTGAAAGGTTTCGAGATCTGTTGCATCCCAACCCTTCAGGAGATTCGCCTGCACCACGCGCTGCTCGTGGTTGGCCACGTGTTTGAGCTGGAACGGGGAGCTCACGTCGCCGAGCGCCCACACTCCGCGCGCACCGGTCCGACCGTGCCCATCCACCTCGACCCTGCCGTCATCGGTCAGTGCGAGGCCGATCGTGTCGATTCCGAGACGGTCGCCGTTGGAGACACGCCCGGTGGCCACCAGCAGTACGTCGGCTTCGACGATCTCGTCGTCTCCCAACGTCAGACGGACACCACCGCCGGGAAGGTCCTCCGCGGCGACGAGGTCACGGTTGAGGCGCACATCCCACTTGCCTGCCGCGATGTCGGTGAAGCGGGTCGACAACTCGACGTCGAGCTTGCGGAGCAACATCGGGCCACGCGCGAGGATCGTGACGTCGGTGCCGAGTGAACCGAAGACATGCGCGAATTCGGCTGCGATGTAACCGCTTCCGAGGATGATCATGCGCCGCGGCAGACCGGGGAGCCGCATCACGTCGTTGTTGGTGTGAAAGGTCACGCCGGACGAGGCGATGACCGGAGGAATGACGGGGCGCGAACCCGCGGCGATCACCACCTCACGGGCGAGTATTAGCGCGTCAGCCGTCGCGAGCCGGTAGTTGCCGTCGTCGTCGCGGCCGTCGAACTCGACATGCGAGTCGTAGACGGTGATGTTCTCGCACTCGAGTTCGCGGTACTGCAGTCCGCCGGCGGAGATGGGGTCGATCCGACCGAAGACCCGGTCGCGAATCGCGGGCCAGTCGACACCGTCGACCCGCGAGTGAACACCGAAACGATCCCCGTCCGACGCCGTGTCGGCCACCTCTGCGGGATAAACGAACATCTTTGTCGGGATGCAGCCGACGTTCAGGCAGGTCCCGCCGTAGATACCTTCCTCGAAGATGGCGATGCTCTTCTCGGCGAACCGGTCGTCGGGAATCGAATTGCCGCTGCCACTGCCGATGATTGCGAGATCGACTGTCTGCGTGCGGGTTGTCGTCGCGGGTGCTGCGTTCATGATGCGTGCTCCTGTCGTGCGGGCTCGACCACCGAATCCAGCCAGCGATCGACCTCCGCGTAGGCCTGCGCGCGCGCCGATTCGACGGACAGGAACACGTCATGGCGTGCACCCGTGATCGGCGCGACCGTGACATGGCCACCGAGACTGCCGCTCCAGTGGGCGATCTGCGAGACGTCGAGCACGACGTCGGCTGCGTCGACCGTCGGTGAGTAGTGCTTGGCGAACTTCGTCTTGTCCGAGCGCAGCACCAGCGTCGGTACTCCGACGTCGATGCCGCGGTGAAGGTGCCGCTGTCCGGAGCGCACGGCGTTGAGGAAGCCGAACGTGACGGGGAACCCGCCGAGTGGCTTCTTCGCGAGGTCATAGGCCCACTCGCCGTGGGAGTCGACGTGCAGGCTCTCGCCATACGCTGCCGAGAGGTCGCGGGAGAGCTTCTCGAAGGGACGCAGGGCCGCAATGCCTTTGATGAACATCGTCACCGGATAGGTGCGCAGCACGGGCGCGCCCTGCAGGTCGAGCCACGGGCTGTTCAGCAGAAGTCCTGACACGCGCGCGTGGCGGCCGGGGGATTGTGTGCGCAGACGATCAAGCCACAGCGGCGTGATCAATCCGCCCGTGGAGTGCGCAGCGACAAGCACCGGTGTGTCCTCGGTGATGTCGTCGGCGATGGCATCGAGTGCGAGACCGAGTTCGAGGTCGTAGACGGCGAGGTTGCGGGCGAAGTGCGGTGTGTGGTGCTCGAGCAGCGAGCGGCCGCATTTGCGCAGATCCAACGCGTAGAAGGCATAGCCGAGATCGTGGAAGTGATCGGCGAGCGGGGCGTGGAAGAAGTAGTCGGTAAACCCGTGGACGAAGAGAACAGCACCCTTGGTCGCCGTCGACGCCGTGGAGGGCTTGCGCACCAGCGTGGCGGTGATGGGGTCTTCACCGTCGGGATCGGGGCCGAGGTCGAAGGTCCGCACCTCGAAGTGGTCGAGAAATCCGTCGGGTTGCCAACCGGAATCGGTGTCGGGTTGGGTCAGAGTGCGATCGCTTTGCTCCGAGGACGTCGACCGCCGAGCAGTCGACTCTGGGGATACAGTCACGATTTCCACTCTAAATGCGCTGTCGACGCATGCACGCAAGTGTCATCCGGCCCACACTTGGCGGAGGCGATTCGGGCGCACACACGCCGATGGGGAACAATGGTCGACGTGGACGAGGATTCGTCCTCCGCAACACAAGACAGTGTTGTCGAGTGGAGTCTGAAGTGGGGTCCGAGTTGTCTGAATCGGTGATCAAGACGGACGTTGCGCTCGTGGGTGCGGGCATCATGAGTGCCACCCTCGGCGCGCTGCTGCGGCAGGTGCAGCCTGACTGGACGATCAGCCTGTTCGAACGGCTCGACGCCGCAGCAGGCGAGAGCAGCGACCCGTGGAACAACGCAGGCACCGGTCACTCGGCGTTGTGCGAACTGAACTACACCCCGAAGACCGCAGACGGTGGCGTCGACATCACCAAAGCGATCGCGATCAACGAGCAGTTCCAGGTCTCCCGACAGTTCTGGGCGTACGCGGTCGACAACGGCATCATCTCCCGTCCCTCGGAGTTCATCAATCCGATTCCGCACGTCAGCTTCACCCACGGTGACGCTGGAGTGGAGTACCTCCGCAAGCGCTACGACGCGCTGTCTAAGGAGGTTCTCTTCGAGGGCATGGAGTACATCACCGACCCGGGTGAGTTCAGCGCCCGCCTCCCGCTCATGTCGAACGGCCGTGACTTCTCCGATCCGGTTGCCCTCAACTGGTTCACCGACGGCACCGATGTCGACTTCGGTTCGCTGACCCAGAAGCTGCTCAACTTCGTGGGCAAGGGTGGCGACATCTACTTCGGTCATTCCGTGACCAACCTGAACAAGCAGTCCGACGGAAGCTGGATCCTCAAGGTGCGCAACGTCCGCACCGGCGAGAAGTGGACCGTCCACGCCAAGTTCGTGTTCGTCGGCGCGGGAGGCGGTGCACTGCACCTGCTGCAGAAGTCCGGCATCAAGGAGGCCAAGGGCTTCGGCGGTTTCCCCGTCTCCGGAGAGTTCTTCCGCTGCACCAATCCCGAACTCATCGACGAGCACCACGCCAAGGTCTACGGCCAGGCCGCTGTCGGTGCGCCTCCGATGTCGGTGCCGCACCTCGACACCCGAGTGATCAATCACCGCCAGGGTCTGTTGTTCGGCCCGTACGCCGGCTGGTCGCCCAAGTTCCTCAAGAGCGGCAAGATGACCGACCTGCTCAGCTCGGTCAAGCCCGGCAACGTGTTGCCCATGATGTCCATCGCCCCGCAAGAGTTCGGTCTGCTCAAGTACCTGATCAGCGAGCTCGCCGCGAGCCCTGCCGATCGCGTCGACACCCTGCGTGAGTTCGTGCCGCGTGCGGTCGGCGACGACTGGGAACTGATCACGGCAGGCCAGCGCGTGCAGGTCATCCGCAAGAACTCCAAAGGCATGGGCGGCAAGCTCGAGTTCGGCACCGCCGTCGTCGCGGCAGGCGACGGAACCATCGCGGGTCTGCTCGGCGCGTCGCCCGGTGCGTCGACTGCTGTTCCGGCGATGCTGTCGGTGCTCGAGCAGTGCTTCCCGGCCGACTTCGCGCGCTGGACCCCGAAGCTCACCGAGATGATTCCGTCGTTCGGCAAGAAGCTCTCCGACAACGCCGATCTCTTCCACCAGGTGTGGGACTGGACCAGCAACAGCCTCGAGCTGCGACGCGACACCGTCGACGCGCCTGCCGACGCCGACGTGCAGCCCGCGCCGGCAGGCTGAGTTGTGACGTGCGTGCTGTCAGTGTGATAGTCACGACACCATGACCACTGGGCAGCTTCATCGCAGCTTCACGGCCGACCTCGACGTCGAGACGCTCTATAACATCCTGCGGCTGCGGGTGGACGTGTTCGTCGTCGAACAATCATGCCCGTATCCCGAACTCGACGGACGAGATCTCGAGCCGGGCACGCGGCAACTCTGGGTGACCGACGATTCCGGACGGGTGGTCGCCACCTTGCGATTACTCGAGGATTCCGGCGCTCCCGGCGACGGCGAGATGTACCGGATCGGACGTGTGTGCACCGATCGTTCCCGGCGCGGCGAGGGCATGACCGCGCGCCTCATCGAGACGGCGCTCGCGGAGGTCGGCGACAGTCCGTGTCGGATCGAGGCGCAGAGTTATCTCATCGACATGTACGCGAAGTTCGGGTTCGTCGTCGACAGCGAGGAGTACCTCGAGGACGGGATTCCGCACGTCTCGATGCTCCGACCCGCCAGGAAACTGCGCGCATGAGCGGCAGACATGCGGTCGCCGTAGCGCAGCCCGTCACGCCTGCCCGCTATCCCTTCAGTGCCGTCGTCGGACAGGATCGGCTCAAGCTGGCGTTGATGCTGTGCGCGGTGTCACCCGGGATCGGCGGTGTGCTGATCCGCGGCGAGAAGGGCACCGCGAAGTCGACGATCGTGCGTGGTCTGGGCCCGGTCATCGCACATGAGGGCGCCGACGACTCCGCGACCGGCAGGGTCGTCGAACTCCCCATCGGCGCCACCGAGGACCGGGTCGTCGGTTCGTTGGACCTGACCGCCGTACTGCGCGACGGCGAGGCGGTGTTCACACCGGGCCTTCTCGCCCGCGCCGACGGTGGGGTGCTCTACATCGACGAGGTCAATCTCCTCGCCGACCACCTGGTGGACGTGCTGCTCGACGCAGCCGCCAGCGGACGTGTGACCATTGAGCGAGACGGCGTGTCACATACGCAGGCCGCCGATTTCGTGCTCGTCGGGACGATGAATCCTGAAGAGGGAGAACTGCGCCCGCAATTACTCGACCGCTTCGGTCTGGCCGTCGACGTCACCGCGGCACGTGAGGTCGACGAGCGGGTCGAGGTCGTGCGGCGGCGGATGGACTTCGATGCCGACCCCGAGGGATTCGTCGCACGCTACGCCGACGAGGAACAGGCACTGTCCGATCGGATCGGTGCGGCGCGCAGGTCGGTCGGAGACGTCGAGATCAGTGCGCGGGAGCTGCGCAGGATCGCGGGCATCTGTGCCCACCTCGACGTCGACGGATTACGTGGCGACATCGTGGTCGCGCGGACCGCTGCCGCTCACGCGGCACTGCGCGGCGCGACTTCGGTGACGCAGGAGGACGTGCGCATCGGCGTCGAACTCGCTCTGCCACACCGCCGCAGGCGTGACCCGTTCGACGAGTCAGGGCTCGATGACCAACAACTCGACGACGCGCTGTCAGCGGGCGACGACGCGGCGGGCCCGCAGGACGAACCGGACCCGGATCCGGACGGGCCCGACGGCACACCGAGTCCTGAGCAGCGCGACGACTCGGTCGGGGGACCCGACTCGTTCGGGGAACCCCCGTTCGATTCCGATCCGCCTGCTCCGCAACAGGGGTCCGACGATGAGGCCGACAAGGACGCGTCGACGCAGCCTCAACAGGCTCCCAACGGCCACACATTCGGGCCCGCGGCACCGAACTCGGGTGCGCGTCTGCGACGCCTGCGGGCCGACGGCATCGGCGACGGCGATCCGGGTAAACGGTCACGCGCACGCAGCCGTCGCGGACACACCGTGTCCGACACCGACTTCGCGCCAGGCGGATCGCTGCACCTGTTCGGCACCGTGCTGCGCGCTGCGGGCCGCGCCGCGTCGACCTCCGCGCCCCCCACCGGCGGGGTGTCGGTGGCGCCCGCCGATCTGCGCGGGGCGCAGCGGATCGGGCAGGAGGGCAACCTGGTGGTGTTCGTCGTCGACCTCAGCGGGTCGATGACGGCGCGCAGAAGGCTGAGCGCGGTGAGTCGGCTCTGTGTCGATCTGCTGCGTGACTCCTACACCCGTCGCGACCGGGTCGCGGTCGTGGTCGCGCGCGGGGCCCGTGCCGAACTCGTCGTGCCGCCGACCAAATCGGTCGACGTCGCGGTCCGACGTCTCGCCGACATCAGGACCGGCGGCCGAACCCCGTTGGCAGAGGGGTTGATCGAAGCGCAGCAGGTGATCGACCGGGCTCGACGAGCCGACCCGCGTCGTCGACCGCTGCTGGTGGTACTGACCGACGGACGGGCCACAGCCGGGCCCGACGCTGCCGGACGGGCAGCCTCTGCGGCGCAGCGGATCCGGCGCAACGGGATCGACAGCGTCGTCGTCGATTGCGAGCAGGGCGCTGTCCGGCTGGGACTCGCCACGGATCTGGCCGCGCGCCTCGGGGCGCAGACGATGCGGATGGACGAACTCTCGGTCGCGGCGCTGTCGGCTCCCGCAACCGACCGGCGCCCGGCGCGCGCGTCGGCCGCCTGATCGCGATATCGGGCAATAACGAGGAGAGTGACTGTGCCCCAGGGTGTTCCGCAGACAGTGCCCGACGACGGACTGACCACCCGTCAGCGTCGCCAGCAGCCGGTGCTTGCCGTCCACACCGGCGACGGCAAGGGGAAATCGACGGCGGCATTCGGGATGGCGATGCGTGCATGGAACGCAGGCCTGCGGGTGGCGGTCTTTCAATTCGTCAAGAGTGCCAAGTGGCGTGTGGGTGAGGAGTCGGCGATGTCGGCTCTCGGTGAGCTTCACGACACGCAGGGCGTCGGCGGGCCCGTCGAGTGGCACAAGATGGGGCAGGGCTGGTCGTGGCTGCGCGCCAACGCCGACATCACCGATGATCATGCTGCTGCGGCCCGTGCCGGGTGGGGCGAGATCGCGCGTCGTCTCGCCGACGAGCAGCACGACTTCTATGTGCTCGACGAGTTCACCTACCCCCTCGATTGGGGCTGGATCGACACCGACGACGTGGTACGCACACTCGTCGACCGTCCTGGACGCCAACACGTGGTGATCACCGGACGCCGCGCCCCCGCGGCACTCGTCGACGCGGCCGACCTCGTGACGGAGATGCACAAGGTCGCACACCCCATGGACGTAGGGCGCAAGGGACAGAAGGGGATCGAGTGGTGACGCCGATGAGGACCGCCGCGTGACGACCACGCCGACGGTCGTGATCGCCGCTCCGTCGTCGGGCAGCGGCAAGACCACGGTGACCACCGGTCTGATCGGCGCGTTGCGCCGGGCCGGGCACCGGGTGGCGCCGTTCAAGGTGGGGCCCGACTACATCGACCCGGGCTACCACGCGGTCGCTGCGGGACGGGTGGGCCGCAATCTCGATCCCAACCTCGTCGGCGCGGATCTGATCGGCCCGCTGTTCATGGCGGGCAGTGCCGGCGCCGACATCGCAGTGGTCGAGGGCGTCATGGGTCTGTTCGACGGACGAATAGCCTCCGACGATGTCGCCGAGTCCGATTCCCTCGGCACAGGGTCGACCGCCCACGTCGCCACACTCCTGCAGGCGCCGGTCGTGCTCGTCGTCGATGCCGCCGGGCACAGTCAGTCGCTGGCAGCGCTGCTGCATGGTTTCGTCGGCTACGAGCCATCGGTGCGGATCGCAGGTGTCGTGCTCAACAGGGTGGGATCGCCCCGGCACGAGGCGGTCCTGCGGCAGGCGTGCGCCCGCGTCGGTATGCGCGTACTCGGAGTGCTGCGTCGAGATGCTCGCCTGAGTGTGCCGTCTCGACATCTCGGCCTGATCCCTGCAGCCGAGAGGTCGGGTGAGGCGGTTGATGCCGTCGACGCGATGGCGGAAATGGTAGGCGCTGCACTGGATCTGGAGGCGATTGTCGAGATCGCGCAGTCGGGCGGCAGTGCTACGTGTGCACCGTGGTCAGCGGCAGACGCCGTCGGTGACGCGGGGGAGAAGACGACGCCGGGACGTCCGGTCGTCGCACTCGCCGCCGGCGCGGCGTTCACCTTCGGCTATGCCGAGCACACCGAGCTGCTGCGTGCGGCAGGCGCGGACGTGGTGGAGTTCGACCCGCTCGTCGACCGCCTGCCCGAGCGCACCGCGGGCCTCGTCGTGGGTGGAGGTTTTCCCGAAGAGCATGCCGACAAGCTCGCGACGAACGAACAACTGCGCGAAGACATTTCAGTGTTGAACAGAGATGGCGGACCCATCCACGGTGAATGTGCCGGCCTCCTATATCTGACTGCCGGGCTCGACGGCCATCCGATGACCGGCGTCATCGACGGGGCTGGGCGGTTCGGGCCGTCGCTCACCCTGGGATACCGCGACGCCGTCGCGGTAACGGACTCGATGCTCTACCGTGCCGGAGAACGGGTGACCGGACACGAATTCCATCGCAGCGTCGTCGAACTCGCCACCGCCACGCCCGCGTGGGCCTGGCGTGACCACCACGGCACTCCCCGCACCGACGGGATCGCCTCGACGAATGTCCATGCCTCGTATCTGCACGTGCATCCTGCCGCAGTACCCGCGGCCATCGCACGTTTCGTGCGCGCGTGTGAGGGGAAGGAGACGTGATGGCGGAGAGTTCGGTCGGGCAGGTACTCGACATCCTGCGGGAGCATGGCGTCGACGACCCGGCAATCCTGCGCGATCTGCTCGAGGCGGTACTCGTCGTCGGCCAGGGGCTCGACCTCGACGAAGCGCTGCAGCGAATCGTGGAGGTCGCGGTGGGTGTCGTCGATGCGCGCTACGGTGCGCTCGGTGTCCGTGGTCCCGACGGTGGTTTGGCTGAGTTCGTCTATACCGGAATCACTCCCGAGGAGCGCGCTGCCATGGGGTCGTTGCCCGTCGGCAAGGGAGTGCTCGGCGTGCTGATCAACGATCCCCACATCTTGCGCATCCCGGATCTGGCGAAACATCCTGCCTCGGTGGGCTTTCCGCCCAACCACCCGCCGATGACGACATTCTTGGGCGCGCCGATCATCATCCGCGGGTCGAACTTCGGGCGGATCTATCTCACCGAGAAGCGTTCGGCCGACGAGTTCTCGCCGCTGGACGAGGCGTTGATCGCGGTCCTGGCCGTGGCGGCGGGCATCGCCGTCGACAACGCGCAGTTGTTCGAGAGTTCGCGTACGAGGCAGCGGTGGATGCAGGTGCTGGTTCGGCGCGGTTCGGAGCCGCTGTCGGGAATTGCCCTGGAGGACACGCTGTCCCGGATGTGCACCGACGTCGCCGAACTCGTCGGCGCGAGCGATGTGTTCATCGTCAGCGGCGCGGGTGACGGACTGTCCACCGGCGACGGTGTAGACGGCGGGGGCCGAGCCGACGACCGCGATGTCGCGCTCAGCGGGCACACCGGCGATCCGGTCGAGTTCGATCCTGCGCATTTCGTGGCGCCAGAGGATGCGGGTATGTCGATCGTGCCCGTTGCCGACGTCTCGCCGGAGCTGGCGCGGCGGGGCGCCCGATGGGCGACGGTGCAGCCGCTGCAGCGTGCGTCCGGGGCGTTCGGATGGATCGTGATCACGCATGACACGGAGCCGGTGTGGGAGGTCGAGGAGGCGTCGGGTCTCGCCGGTGTGGCGGAGGTCGCGTCGCTGGCGATGGTCTATGCGGAGCAGCAGCAGATCGCCCGCGATCTCGAGGTGCTCTCGGATCGCCATCGAATCGCCCGTGACCTGCACGACCACGTGATCCAACGACTGTTCGCGATCGGCATGTCAATCCAGACGATGCTCGCGGCGGGCGGCAACGGAGAACGCCGGTTCGACGACGCCGCACGCTCCGAACGGCTCGAGCAGGTGATGACCGACCTCGACCGTACGATCGCACAGATCCGCACGTCGATCTTCGACCTGCAGACCGTTCCCGGACACCACGACACCGCAACACTGCGGCGACGAGTCCTCGACATCGTGTCCGAGTTGTCGGGTCACGCACCGATTGCGCCGAGCGTGCAGTTCGACGGCCCGGTCGACACGGTGGTCCCGGATGCACTCGGACCGCACATCGACGCCGTACTCCGCGAGGGGCTGTCGAATGCGCTGCGTCATGCCCACGCGGAGCACATCTCGGTGTCGGTGAGCGCCGATGACGTGTTGTCGGTGGAGATCACCGACGACGGGGTCGGGATCGGTACCGACGTCACGTATCGGGGTCTGGAGAACCTCACGCGTCGTGCTGAGGAATGCGATGGGACGTTCACCGTCGTCACCAATCCGCGCGTGGCGGCGGGCCGATCGTCGGGGACCACACTGACGTGGTCGGTGCCACTCGCGTAGTCGGATCCGCAGACGGGATGTGTGTCGGATCGAAGGATCTGTGTGCTGCAGCATCCACTTTGCTCGATCCGACCCGCATTCAGGAGCGGTTCAGGCCTTACCGTCGCGGATCTTGGTGGCCATCACGGCTACCTGGGTACGCCGCTGCATGTCGAGCTTCGCGAGGATACGCGAGACATAGTTCTTGATCGTCTTCTCCGCCAAAAACATTCGCTGCGCGATCTGTCGGTTGGTCAGTCCCTCGCCGATGAGGTTGAACACCTCCCGCTCCTGATGGGTGAGCTCGGCGAGCGGGTCGGACGGCTTGTTCTTGCCGTCGCGCAGCTTGGCGAGCAGCGCGGCCGTCGAGCGGTCGTCGAGAAGCGACCCTCCGCGGCCCACAGTGCGTACCGCTGCGATCAGGTTGTGGCCCAGGATCTGTTTGAGCACGAAGCCCGAAGCACCCGCGAGCACGGCGGCGAGTAGGGCGTCGTCGTCGGCGTAGCTGGTCAGCATCAGGCAGCGAATCCCGGGTTCGGCGGCGCGCACGTCACGGCACAGTTCGACGCCGTTGCCGTCGGGGAGCCGGACGTCGAGGACGGCGACGTCCGGCTTGGCGGCGAGGATGCCGACGCGTCCCTCGCCGACCGACGCGGCCTCGCCGACGACCTCGATGTCGTCGGCCGTACTGAGGAGATCGCGCAGGCCCCGGCGTACGAGTTCGTGATCATCGACGAGATAGACACGCACCGTTGACGCATCCTGCGCGGAGGACGTGCTCGTGGCGGGATCGGTCGACGGTTGACCTTCGGAGTGCATGCCTCGAAATTACCGCAGGTCGCACCCGAGTACGCGACGTCGGTCCCCGGTCATTGGGGTCTTTGGTCTCTCTCGCGCCTCCTGCGTCACACGCGACAGTAAATATCTGCCGGGGGCCGGTGTGTGGTCGGAAGCGAGCACCCGGAGATGACGCACCGTTTCGCGCAGCGTCGACGACGAGATCGAGGAGAGACAGTGACGAGCCTCATCGGGCCAGCAATCAGCGACACCGGAATGACCGGATCGGACCTGCTGCGGGAGTTGCTTCCCGTGTGCGAGACCGAGGTCGAGCGGCACATGAAGATGACCAAGGACTGGCATCCGCACGACTACGTGCCGTGGGACGACGGCCGGAACTTCGCAGCGCTCGGCGGGGTCGACTGGGACCCCGAACAGTCGCAGCTGTCCGACGTCGCGAAGGCCGCGATGATCACCAACCTGCTCACCGAGGACAATCTGCCGTCGTATCACCGGGTCATTGCCGAGAACTTCTCTCTCGACGACGCCTGGGGCTTCTGGGTGGGCCGCTGGACCGCCGAGGAGATGCGGCACTCGACGGTGATGCGCGACTACCTCGTGGTCACCCGCGGCGTCGACCCGGTGGAGCTCGAAGAGACCCGGATGGCGCACATGACGTCCGGCTTCAATCCGCTGCCCGAGGACGACGGGCAGCGCGATCACAGCTTCGACATGCTGTTCGCGGTCAGCTATGTGAGTTTTCAAGAGCTCGCCACCCGTGTGAGCCATCGCAACACCGGGAAGGCCTGCGGCGATCCGATCGCCGATCGCATGTTGCAGCGCGTGGCCGCCGACGAGAACCTGCACATGCTCTTCTATCGCAACGTCGTCGCAGGGGCGCTCGATCTCGTTCCCGATCAGGCCATGTGCGCCATTTACAGCATCGTGTCGAACTTCCAGATGCCGGGCGCGACGATGCCCAACTTCCGGCGCAACGCGGTGCTGATCGCCAAGGGTGGGATCTACGATCTGCCGCAACACCTTTCGGAGGTAGTGATGCCGGTGCTACGCAAGTGGCGGATCTTCGAGCGGGACGATTTCGGGCCCCTGGGCGAGATGTACCGAGAAAAGCTCGCGGACTATCTCGAGGAGATGAACGTCAAGGTGGAGAAATTCGAGCGTGCCCGTGAACGCGCTCTCGAGCGCGAGGCGAAGAAGTCGAGGGCGGGGGCGTGACCGTCGTCGACAGCAGGCTCTCGCTGGCGATCTCGTCCGCGGACGACGACGCCCGGGGCTGCGACGGCTGCTGTGGTTCGTGCGAACCCGCCGTCCGCGACGATCGTGAGGTTCCCGCCGGGTTCGACGAGGCGATCGCCATGGCGGAGGCTGCTGCACTGCACAATCCGACGCGCTGGAATGAGATCCGCACTCACGCAACAGATTCGGCCACTGGAGAATACTGCTCCTCCATGCTCCTCGGGGTGCTGCTGCAGTCGGCTGCACACCGGCTGGGGGTGCCCGCGGCCGATGTGTGGTCCTACGTTCGACGCACCGGGGAGCTGCCCCTGTAGTCATGGCACCGGTAGGGCGCGCGAGAGGTGGCCGGCCGCCGATAATGTTGGACGCATGCCGATCGACCACACCTCCACGCACGGGCACTATCTGGCCGGACTCGACCTGCACGGTCGGAAGGTCGTCCTCGTCGGCGGAGGATCGGTGGCGCAGCGTCGTCTTCCGAACCTGGTGGCCGCAGGTGCGCGGGTCGAGGTGGTGGCCATCGACCCGACCCCTGCCGTCGAGTCCTTTCCCGGGATCGTCGTACACAAGCGCGCCTACGCCGATGGTGACCTCGACGGAGCCTGGTATGCCATGGCGTGCACCGATGATCCCGAGGTGAACGCTGCCGTCGTCGCGGAGGCCGAGCGTCGGCACACGTTCTGCGTGCGCGCGGACGAAGCCAGGTGGGGCACCGCGGTCACGCCGGCCTCCGGTCGCCATCGAGACGTCCAGTTCGGGGTGCTGGCACACGGCGACCACCGGCAGTCCGCCGCGGTGCGAGCCGCCATTGCGCGGGCGCTGGCCGATGGGTCGCTCGACGTCGACGATGAGCCGCACCCGCCGGGGGTTGCACTCGTCGGCGGCGGGCCGGGCGACCCCGACCTCATCACGGTGCGCGGACTGAAACTCCTCATGGCGGCGGACGTCGTGGTCGCCGACAGGTTGGCTCCTCCCGAACTACTGGCGTCGCTCGGCCCGCAGGTCGAGATCATCGACGCTGCGAAGGTGCCGTACGGCAGGGCGATGAAGCAGGAGGCCATCAACGAGGTCCTGGTGTCGCGCGCTCGAGAGGGCAAGTTCGTCGTGCGATTCAAGGGTGGTGACCCCTACGTCTACGGCCGGGGATTCGAGGAGTTGCAGGCATGTGTGGCGGCAGGCGTGCCGGTGACAGTGGTTCCGGGGATCACCAGCCCGATCTCGGTGCCGAGTTCTGCCGGGATTCCGGTCACCCACCGCGGGGTCACTCACGAGGTGGTCATCGCGTCGGGGCACGTCCGGCCCGACCATCCGGACTCGCTCATCGACTGGCCGGTCCTGGCCCGGCTGCGCGGAACACTGGTCCTGATGATGGCCGTCGAGCGTGTCGGTGTCTTCGCCGACGCGCTGCTGGCCGGTGGCAAGCCCGGTACCACGCCCGTTGCGATGATCGAGAACGGTTCGCTGCCCACACAGCGGTTGATCCGCACGGATCTTGCTCACGCGGGCGAGACCGCCGACCGTGAGGGGCTCCGTCCGCCCGCGATCGTCGTGATCGGCGAGGTCGCAGGTTTCACCGATGCGGACCAGATCGCGGCGTTCGGCGACCTCGATGCGGGGGCCGGGGTTCGGTCGAGCCGGGGAACCCGATCATCGGAGGGGGAGGGCGGGTAGGGCGCCACGTGCCCGCTATCCGCCAACGGGAATTGGCACATACGCTCAGCCGCGCGGTAGCGTCGAACCCTATGTCGACACCAGGGCAAGCACACCGGCTGGATATCGCGGCCGGGGCGTCGAACACGAACGGCAACGAGCAGTACCGACCCGTCTTCGGTCTGGCGATTCTCGTCCTGTCCGGAATGCAATTGCTGATGGTGCTCGATGGCACTGTCGCCGCCCTGGCACTGCCGAAGATCCGCGACTCACTGCATCTGTCGGAATCCGGCGCCAACTGGGTGATCAGCAGCTATGTGCTCGCGTTCGGCGGGTTGATGTTGCTCGGTGGCCGTCTGGGTGACACGTTCGGGCGTAAACGGATGTTCGTGATCGGGGTCGCCGCGTTCACCGTCACCTCACTGCTCTGCGGACTGGCGTGGGACGAGACCAGCCTCATCGTCGGGCGCGCGCTTCAGGGGGCGTCGGCCGCCGTCGCCGCACCCACCGCCATGGCGCTGGTCGCCACGACATTCGCGCCGGGCAAGCCACGCAGTCAGGCATTCGCCATCTACGCCGCGATGACCGGCGTGGGTTCGGTCGCGGGCCTGATCCTCGGCGGTGTACTCACCCAGCTCTCGTGGCGGCTGGTGTTCTTGATCAACGTGCCGATCGGTGTGCTGGTGGCCGCCGGGGCCTTCTACGTGCTGCGCGAATCCCAGGGCGTCCGCCTGTCCCTCGACGTCCCCGGTGCGGTGTTGGCGACGCTGGGCTGCAGTTTGCTCGTGCTCGCCGTGAACGAGGGGCCCGACGGGTGGGGGCGTCCCATCGTCGTCGGGTCGTTCATCGCCGGTGGTCTCGCGCTGCTCGCCTTCATCGTTGTCGAGCGCAGGGCCAGCAATCCGATACTGCCGTTCGTGCTCTTCGACAATTCGAGTCGCGTCGCAGCACTCGTGGCCATCTTCTTCGCCAGCATGATCATGATGTGCATGGCAGTGTTCATCTCGCTGTACCTGCAGGGCATCCTCAAGTACAGCCCCGTACAGAGCGGTCTCGCGGTGGTGCCGTTCGCCTTCGGGCTGGGTATTGCGGCGGCGCTCGCCTCCAAGCTCGCCCTCCACGTCCAGCCGCGGTGGCTCGTGTTGGTCGGCGGCGCCATCATCCTGGCGGGGTGTCTCTACGCGGCGTCGATCGCCACGAAGCAGCCTGCCTACTTCCCGAGCATCGCGATTCCTGTCGTCGTGATCGGCGTGGGCGTCGGGTTCGCGGTCATCCCGTTGACGCTGTCAGTGGTCGCCGGTGTCGGACCCAACGAGATCGGACCACTGACCGCGCTGGCCCAGGTCGCACAGAATCTCGGTGGAGCGATCGGACTCGTCGCCGTCGGCGCCCTGGTGACCTCGCGCGCGCTCTCGCTCGGCGGCACGACCGCGCCCGTCGAAACGATGAACGCCGCCCAGCTCGACGCGCAGGCGAACGGCTACGGCCTGTCCTTCGCCTGCTGCGCCGGCATCGCGGTGATCGCAGCGATCGTGGTGCTCTTCATGCGGTTCACTCCGGAGCAGGTCGCCGAGGGCCAGGCGGCGCAGGAAGCCGCCGATGCCGGACTCGACCCCGACATCGCGCAGACGACGCAGCACGACTGACCTCGATCACGTGGCATCCCACAACCGCTGGTAGTAGTCCATGCGGTCCTGGTCGACGTCGACGCCGTATGCAGCGACGAGCGGTTTCTCCCAGCCGGGGCCGTAGTTCCACCGCGTACTCATCGCCGCCACGGCGATGTCGGCCCAGCGGTCGGCGACACCGAGACTTCCCAGATCGACGTACGCGGTCACTTCGCCCGGTGCGGACAACAGAAAGTTCGGAGAACAGGCGTCGCCGTGACAGACGACCGCATGGTCGATCACGGGAGCATCCGCGGTACTGACATCGAGATCTATCCCGCGCGATCGCGCGTCGGCGACGCGATCGAGGGGCGACCACGTCCACGGACACGAGTCGACGGGCAGTGCGTCGTGGAGTCGTCGCAGACCTCGTCCCAATGCCGGGACGGTGACATCCGGTGTGCGCAACCACGGATCGACTACCGCAGAAACCCCGGGCACGGCAGCCGTCACCAGCCATTCGGCGTCGTCATCATGCCCGGAGGCGAGCACCGTGGGACACCGGACGAAGAGGGCGGCCCAGGTGAGTCGGTGGGCCTCGGCGTCCACCGACACCTCGGGGTCGAGGGGCTGCCACTTCAGGTAGCGAGCAGTGGACCCCTCGCCGAGTCGATACGTGATGCCACCGAGGTCGTTGCGCCACACCGGAGTGACCGCATCGCCGTCGGCACACGATGCGACGATGTCCGGCGGTTCATGCGGGGGGACGGCAGCGGTCATCGGTGCTCTCAGTCCGTCAACACGACGATCTCGTCTGGCTTGGGAATCTCCACGCGTTGGCCGGCGTCGGAGAGGACCGCCGCCAACGCGTTGATGTCGCGGACGTTGCGTCTGGTGCGAACCAGCTCGCGTGCCATGAGCCCCTTGTAGTGCTTGTTGAAGTGGCTCACCACTTTTCGGCTGCCGTCCGATGCCTCGGTCATGACGGTCGCGGTCGCCGCCCCGGAGACCGGGCCGAGTTGCTGATACACCCCGGAACGGAGGTCGACGACGAAATCGTCGACGGCGTCGAGTGCAGCCGACAGTTCGGGGCGCCAGATCGAGGCGAGCGTGCCGAAACCGGGGAGTTTGGAGCCGCCGGACAATCGGTAGGCAGGGATCGCGTCGCTCGCACGGACAACGCCGAACAGCGCGGACCCGATGGCGAGCCGGTCGGCGGCCTTCGCCTTGCCCGCTCTGGTGAGCGAGCCGTGGTCGAGGGCGTCGTAGAGCACGCCGGTGTAGCGCTCGATGGCAGGCCGGGTGGGGGAGAGCCAGAGGTCGGCGTTGCGGTCGACCTCGGCAATCTGGGTCCGGCCGAGGCCGAGCGCCTTCATGCTGGCGTCGAGATCACTCGCCAACTCGACGATCGCATCGGCGATCTTCGTGCGGACCGGGGTGAGTTCGGCGAACGAGAGGGAGGCGAGGTCGAGAGGGGCGCCGGAACCACCGTCGGATTTGGTTTCCGATGGCGGGAGGATGACGAGCACGTCGAACACTGTATCGGGCGGCGCGGACGGGACCGACAGGCGCGGTGCGGCGGCCGACTAGACTTATCGACCGTGATCACACGGATGTCGACGCTGTTCCTGCGTACGCTGCGCGATGACCCGGCAGATGCCGAGGTTCCCAGCCATAAGCTCCTTGTCCGCGCTGGATACGTGCGGCGCGTCGCGCCGGGCGTGTACAGCTGGCTCCCCCTGGGGTTGCGGGTACTCAAGGCGGTCGAGAAGGTTGTCCGCGAGGAGATGAATTCCATCGGCGCGCAAGAGATCCTGCTACCCGCGCTGCTGCCGCGCGAACCGTACGAGACGACGGCACGCTGGACCGAATACGGCGACAATCTCTTTCGGGTCAAGGACCGCAAGGGCACCGACATGTTGCTCGGCCCGACCCACGAGGAGATCTTCGCGCAACTGGTCAAAAGCGAGTATTCGTCGTACAAGGATCTGCCTGTCATCCTCTATCAGATCCAGACGAAATACCGCGACGAGGAGCGTCCGCGCGCGGGCATCCTGCGGGGCCGCGAGTTCGTGATGAAGGACTCGTACTCATTCGACCTCGACGACGACGGTCTCAAGGCCTCCTACATCGCTCATCGAGACGCCTACCAGCGCATCTTCGCGCGATTGGCGGTTCGCTACGTGATCGTCGCCGCAACCTCCGGCGCGATGGGCGGCAGCGCGTCTGAAGAATTCCTTGCCGAAAGCGAGGTCGGGGAGGACACGTTTGTCCGGTGCCTGGAGTCGGGATACGCGGCGAACGTCGAAGCGGTCATCACGCCTGCGCCCGAGCCGATCCCGTTCGACGGCCTCGGGCCCGCACAGGTCCACGAGACTCCCGACACCACGACGATCGAGACGCTCGTGGAGTGGGCCAACGACACGCTCGACGGTACGTACGACGCCGCGGACACACTCAAGAACGTGATGGTCAAGGTGCGCGAGCCCGGCGGAGACTGGGAACTGCTGGGCATCGGTGTGCTAGGCAACCGTGAGGTCGACGTCAAGCGGCTGGAGGCATCGCTCGAACCAGCAGAGGTGGAGTTGCTCACCGAAGCCGACTTCGCAGCGAATCCCTTCCTCGTCAAGGGCTACATCGGTCCGAAAGCCTTGGCCGAGAACGGTGTTCGTTATCTTGTCGACCCGCGGGTGGTTGATGGCTCGGCGTGGATCACCGGCGCCGACGAGCCGAATCGGCACGTCGTCGGCCTCGTCGCGGGTCGTGATTTCACGCCGGACGGGACGGTCGAGGCCGCCGAGATTCTCGACGGTGACCTCTCGCCCGATGGCAAGGGACCACTGGTGGCCGCCAAGGGCATCGAGATCGGGCACATCTTCCAGCTGGGCCAGAAGTACACCAACGCTTTCGAGGTGGACGTACTCGGCGAGAGCGGAAAACCCGTTCGACTCACGATGGGCTCCTACGGCGTCGGCGTCTCGCGGCTGGTCGCGGTGATCGCCGAACAACACCACGACGACAAAGGGTTGCGCTGGCCCGCCGAGGTGGCGCCCTACGACGTTCACCTCGTGATCGCCAACAAAGACGAGGCGGCGATCGGCGGCGCGACGTCACTGGCCGAGGAACTCGACGCCGAGGGGCTCGACGTACTCCTCGATGACCGCAAATCATCGCCGGGGGTGAAGTTCAAGGACGCCGAGCTGCTCGGGATGCCTGTCGTCGTGGTCGTCGGTCGTGGCTACGCCAACGGTGTAGTCGAGGTCCGCGACCGCTTCACCGGAGAGAGCACGGAGGTGCCGATCGACGACGCGGTGTCGGCGATCGTCGCCACCGTGCGACAGCAGCGCTAAGCAGGCTGGCCGGGAAACGCGACGGTCACCGGGCTCTCGCGCAGTGCTGCGCGCCAGGTGGCGGCGCGCAGCGCGCACTCGGTGAGCTGCTCGACCGCCAGGCGACGGGCCGACTCGGAGTCGACCCGCTCGAGCGCCGAGCGATACGCAGTTGCGCAATCGTTTTCGGCTGCAAGCGCGGCACGGACGGCACTCGTGGGATCGGTGACCTGCACCGGCAGCGTGTAGCCGGCCGCGAGGTCGGGGGGTGTCCCGCCCGCTGCCGTGACCGCGGTGTTCACGGCATCGCGAGCGGCGCGATGTGCAGCGACGTAGTCGGCGACGGTGCCGCGTCGACTCGCGGAGACGAAAGCTGTCGTCACCCCATAGGTGAAGATCGCGGCGTTCTCGGCGTCGGTTGCGGCGGAAAGAGCTTCAGTGGTTGCACTCATGCGAGCTGGACCTCCACCAGCGTGGCGACGGATGCGCTCACCGATCCGGCGAGTCCTGCCGAGTAACCCTTCAACGAGACCGCGGCGTCGTGGGCTGCGCGAGTTGATGCGCGCAGCGTCGAGCGCAGGTCGTCGATCGTGCCCGTCGTCGATGCCTCCGGTGTGGGCGCTGCCGATGCTGCTGCGCTCGCGGAGCCGGAGCCGGCCGTCGGGGAGCCGGAAGGCGCGGCAGACAGCTGGGTGGCGATGTCAGAGTCGAGGCGCTGTACTTCTTGCGAGAGGGCGGTCGCGTGCGCGTCACGCTGATCGGCGACCACTGCGAGAGCGGCGCTGTACGCGGGCAGGCGAGGGACCAGCGAGCGCGCGGCGGCGGCGTCGGATCGGGCCGAGCGGGCCAGCGGGAGCAACGCGGTGGCTGTGATCTCGTTGGGTGTCGGGCCGTTGTCGCAGGCACTGGACGCGCCGATCACGAGTGCTCCGGCGCCGATCACGAGGCCACCGCGCAGGAGAGTGCGGCGATCCACGATGCCGAGTTGATCGGGGGCTGCGGGCTTCACCCGACACATCTTGCCAGTCGCACAGAGCGGCCGTGCGGAGGCCGCACCGGCCATGTTGTCGTCACGGTCATCGACATCTCATCGGGCGTACTCGCGCGGTGGTCTGAAGAGGCGTGGGCATCGACTAGAATGGGGTGCCGCCGTACGCGGCAGGCCAATTGACAAGAACGACAATCGAAGACGCCGTGAGGCTAGCGGGGACGAGGAGTGAGGGGAGCAATGACAATCGACGTGCAGCAACTCCGCGCACTCGTCGACGCATTCGTTGCCGAGCGTGGATTCGACGTTGAGGACGTGACGATCGGCGCGGGTGCAGGCGGCGACGCGGTCGTCGTGATCGTCGATCGGGACGGCGGAGGCTCGCTCGACGAGATCGCCGACCTCAGTCGCGAGTTGTCCGACGCGCTCGACGCCGACCCGGCCTACGCCGACATCGACACGCTCGAGGTCACCTCGCCCGGAGTCGACAGGCCGCTCACGACCGAGCAGCAGTGGCGACGGGCAGCCGGACGCAAGGTTCTCATCGATCTCCTCGACGGCGACGAGCCGACCCGCGTCGTCGGGAGGGTCGGTCCGCTGCACGACGGTCAGGTCGACGTCGTCAGTAACGATCGCGGACGTTTCCGCGTACGCGCGGTCGAACTCGACTCGGTCACGCGCGCTGTGGTCGACGTCGACTTCTCCCGGCCCGGCGCCGCCGAACTGCGCCTGTGCGGACTCGACGACGAACAGATCGCGCAGCGTCGCGACAGCGTCACCTCGTAGCGGCCCGACGTCTGCGGAACGTCGACGACGTCCACCTGCCGAACAACTCCCCAGCCAGCCCAGAATCCCAGCCAGCCGAACAACTCCCCAGTAGCCGAACAACTCCATAGCAGCCGACAAGTGAATAGGAGCGCCCACATGAACATCGACATCAACGCATTGCGCATGATCGAGGCCGACAAGGGAATCTCGATCGACACGGTCATCACCGCCATCGAAACCGCATTGCTCACCGCCTACCGCCACACCGACGGATTCGCGCCGCACGCGCGTATCGACGTCAATCGAAAGACCGGAGCTGTTCGGGTGATGGCTCAGGAGGTCGACGAGGACGGCATCGTCGTCCACGAGTACGACGACACTCCCGAGGGATTCGGTCGGATCGCGGCCACCACGGCGCGCCAGGTCATCCTGCAGCGCCTCCGCGATGCGGAGAACGAGAAGAACTTCGGCGATTTCGTCACCCACGAGGGTGAGATCGTCGGTGGCGTGGTGCAGCAGGATTCGCGTGCCAATGCCCGCGGGATGGTTGTGGTGCAGATCGGTAGCGACGCCAATAGCGCGGAGGGAATCATCCCGCCCGCCGAGCAGGTGCCGGGGGAAAACTACAACCACGGCGATCGCATCAAGTGCTATGTCGTCGGTGTCTCGCGCGGGCCGCGCGGTCCGCAGATCACGCTCTCACGCACGCACCCCAACCTGGTGCGCAAGCTGTTCGCACTGGAGGTGCCCGAGATCGAGGACGGGTCGGTGGAGATCGTCGCGGTGGCGCGCGAGGCCGGCCACCGTTCGAAGATCGCGGTGCACACAGGCGTCAGCGGACTCAATGCGAAGGGTGCCTGCATCGGCCCGATGGGGCAGCGCGTACGCAACGTGATGAGTGAGTTGTCCGGCGAGAAGATCGACATCATCGATTACGACACGGATCCGGCGGTGTTCGTGGGCAATGCGTTGTCGCCCGCGAAGGTCGTCTCGGTCGAAGTCGTCGACGCTGCGCAGAAGGCCGCGCGCGTGGTGGTGCCCGACTACCAACTCTCACTCGCGATCGGCAAGGAGGGCCAGAATGCGCGTCTGGCCGCGCGCCTGACGGGCTGGCGTATCGACATCCGCTCGGATGCCGACGAGACACCGGGCGCGCCGGGTTCGGCCGCCGGACAGTCGGGCGCGGCGGGAGCCGGCCGGGCGTGATGAGTACCGGTTGTCCAGTTCTGCCCTCGGCGCGCTAGACTGATCGATGGTCACGCGAATGCGGCCGGATGCCTCCTGTGGAAACAATTCCGACGGCGGTAACCGGTCCGGTCGGCGGAACGACTCCTCACAGGGTCTTTCTCCGCAAGGTCCGATCCGTATGTGTCTGGGATGTCGACAGCGAGTCGGCATTGCAGACCTGGTCCGAGTCGTCGCAGCTGCTTGCGACGGCGGGTCGAGGGTCGTCGTCGATGTCGCGAGGACCATGCCGGGGCGAGGTGCGTGGATGCATCCGTCGGCAGACTGTGTGTCTGCCGCGGTTCGACGCCACGCGTTTGCCCGGGCACTGAGGAGTCCGGGGCTGGTCGTAGACCAGTCCGACCTCGAAGAAGTGCTGATCACCCGGTCGGGAGAGGGCACGGACGAGAGCGGCCCTATGGGGCCAGAACAGGTAGCAGAAGACATGAGCACACCGTGAAGTCACCACGATGAGCACGTATCGGACGTAATCCGAGGCCGTGGCGGGCAAGCCGCTCGGCCTCCAAGTGAGGAGAGCAGTGGCAGGCAAAGCCCGCGTGCATGAACTGGCCAAGGAACTTGGCGTGACGAGCAAGCAAGTGCTCGAGCGTTTGAAAGAACAGGGCGAGTTCGTCAAATCCGCGTCGTCGACCGTCGAGGCCCCAGTGGCCCGCCGACTCCGCGAATCCTTCCCCGCAGATAACGGGGGAGCAAGCAAGAACGACTCCACGAAGTCGGCAGCACCCAAGCCGGGTTCTGCCGCTCGTGACAACACCGCTGCGCCCAAGCCCGGCGCGGCACGCCCCGGCCCCAAGCCGGCGGCTCCGAAACCCGCACCCGCAGCCCCGACACCTACCGCTGCGCCCACCCCTGCCGCAGCGCAGTCGGCACCGGCTCCCGCGGCCAAGCCTGCTCCGGCAGCTCCGACTCAGGCCCCGGCACAGACCTCGACGCCTGCGGCAGCCCAAGCGCCCGCACCTGCGAGCCCGCGACCCGGCCCCAAGCCCGGACCGCGTGCACCCCGTGTCGGCAACAACCCGTACT
>NZ_BANR01000016.1 GCF_000332975.1 Gordonia aichiensis NBRC 108223
GAGCGCATCGTCTCCAGGCGCGACTGCAACGTGGAGTGATGTATTCCGAGTGTGCGCGAGGCCTGCCGTACCGTCGCCGAGGCCAACACGGCGTCGACCGTCTCCGACGTCCAAGGGACCTCTCTCATGAGTGAATCCAGCGCTGCGACATCGGGATTCGACGATTCGCCGCGAACGTCGGCGAGGAGATCGATCAACCCGCCGAACTCGTCGGCGCAGATCGATCCCTGCGTGGGTGCGCGGGTGAGGCGGAGCGCGATGGTGGCGGTGCGCAGCGAGTAGGGCAGGTCCTCGATGTGCGCGGTTCCGCCGATCCCGCTGGGAGTTGCCGGTGCGTCGATGGTCGACGCGGGTGCGATGAGCACGTGCAGCGTGCCGTGCGGGGTCGTCATCACATCGCTGGGCCACGGTACGGACTGTGCCCACTGTGCGAAGAGGGGAGCCGCGACCACGCGATAGCGCGTCCCCGCCGACAAGCCAAGGCGCGCAGCGGCTTCACGACGTCGTTGTTGGTCCACCTGGTCGTCGAGCACGGCATGCATGTCCCTGGTCGCCGCGCTCGAGCCGTGGTCGGTGAATCGGATACGTACCGCGAGCGCCAGGCGTTCGAGGATGATCGCGTCGTTCGGTTGCGCCTGCGCCTCGCGCTCGATCCACACGGTCAGCTCGTCGGACACCCGCTCGGAGGAGATGGCAGGGGGAGTACTCCGCTCGAGTGTCTCGCCCATCGGCGACACCCGCGTGATCTCACCCGCGTGGTCGAGTCCTGCCGGACAGCCCGCCAACGCGGCAGCGGCAGCGAGGAGCCCGTGCACGTTGACCTGCCCGACGATGAGCTCGTCGAAACAGGCGATGACGCGGATGCCGAGGCTGGCGCTCGGGTCGAGCGCCGAGATCCGACCGAGCAGTTCCTGCATGAATCCCCTGTTCGTCCTGCCGTGACTTAGGAGGGTATCGCGCCACCGGACCCCGAGCGGCCGTTTGACGACTCGGCCGGGTCCGGTGGCGTGTGTCCTCAGCCGCGCAGTGCCCGGTAGACGGCGGTTTCCATGTCGAGATAGCCGCCGACGGAAGCCGGGTCGGCGAACGGGAAGATCTGGGTCGCCCAGTACCCGCCTATGTGGTTGCGCCGATCGATCCAGTAATAGAGGTTGGCCAGGCCCGCCCAACCGAGCGAGCCCGCGGGCCGTCCGGTCGGTGCCTCCTCGTCGTTGACCATGAACGAGTACGACCACGACTTCGACTGGCCCGGGAAGAACTCGGCGTCGTTGGACAGCGAGGCGATGACTCCCGGCAGCATCTTGACCTTCAGATCACCGAGATGGTTCTGTGCTGCGAACTCGACGGTCTGACTCCGCAGGACCTCCTCACCCGAGTCCGACCGGCCGTCGTTGAGCCACATCCTGATGAACTTCAGGTAGTCCTCCACGGTGGAGATGATGCCGTGGCCACCCATGTGCACCTCGGGTTCGGCGGGCGGCACGAAGTCGTGCAGCGGCCGCAGCGAGCCGTCGGCCTCACGCTGGTGCATCGTGGCCAGTCGGGAGCGGAGGTCTTCGGTGAGACGGAACGACGAACTGTTCATCCCCAGCGGGGTGAAGATGCGTTCTTTCATCACGTCGTCGAGTCGCTTGCCGGTGATCGCCTCCACCACCAGCCCGCACCAGTCCATGTTGGTGCCGTACTCCCACTGCGTGCCCGGATCGAACAACAGCGGTGTGGTCAGCGACTCCATGGTTGCCGTGACAATCGAGGGCTGGCCGTGCTCGGTGGCGAGACGGTTGTAGGTCTCGTTGAAGAAGTCGTAACCGAATCCGGCCGTGTGCAACAGCAACTGGCGAGTGGTGATGTCGGAGGCCAGCGCGCGCAGAATGGGTTCCCCGGCGTCGTCGAAGCCGTCGATCACCTGGAGTTCGCCGATCGCGGGCACGTACGCCTTGGCCGGTGCTTCGATGTCGAGATCCCCGGACTCGATGAGTTGTAGCGCCGCGGTCGCCGTCAACGCCTTGGTGGTGGAGAAGATCGCGAAGGTGGTGTCGGTGGTCATGGGAACGTCGGAGTCGACCGAGCGTTTGCCTGCGGCCCCGAGGTAGATGTTCTCGCGATCGGTGGTGATACCTGCCACCACTCCGGGGACCGCGGGTACGGCTCCGTTCACCACTTCGGCTGCTGCGGCGGCGACCTTGTCGGCGTCGATCATCGGTGCACTCATCGTGTCGATCCTTTCCTTGGGTGCAATTCATCGCGCTGCGACCGGGTGTGGCCGAAGCGAATGCTCTTGTGTGGGAGTTGTTCAGGGGCTCAATCGGCCAACGTGCGCTCGATCCAGGAGAATCGGGTACGCAACATGGCCTTCGCCAACGCCGTGTGTTGAGCGAAGATGTCGCACGCGTGGAAGGCGCCCGGCCAGACGTGAAGTTCAGCATTCACTCCCGCGGCCCAGAGGCCTTGCGCGTAGGCGACGGTCTCGTCGCGAAAGATCTCCGCGGTGCCGACGTCGAGGAAGGCAGGCGGCAACCCGCGCAGATCCCTCGCGCGTGCCGGGGCAGCGTAGGGAGAGACGTCGGCGGTCGCGTAGGCGTCTGCAAGGCTCGCGCGCCAACCGGTTTCGTTGCTGATCCGATCCCAGACGCCGACGCCGTCGAACTGGTGGGTCGACGCGGTGATGTTGCGGTCGTCGAGCATCGGGTAGACCAGCAGTTGGGCGCAGATTGTCGGACCGCCCCGGTCGCGCGCGGCGAGTGCCATTCCCGCGGCAAGGCCACCGCCGCAACTGGCTCCGCCGACCATGAGCCGCCCGACGTCGACGCCGATCTCGGCGGCACGTCGGGCTGTCCATTCGAGTGCCGCGTACATGTCCTCGCGTGCGTACGGGTCACGATGCTCCGGCGCGAGTCGGTATTCGGGGCATACGAGCGTGATACCGAGTCGCTCCACCCATTCGAGATTGATGTCGAGGGCGTTGAACCGGTCACCGAACATGAGTCCGCCGGAATGCGCGTAGACGATGGCCGGGCGTCGCCCGCTGGCGCGCGGCGAACTGAACACCGATACAACGATCTCGTCGCCGCCGTGACCGTCGATCATGAACTCGCGATGCTCGACGGCACGCCCGGCCAGAATCTGTTCGATCGGCGGCGATGCGTAGGACTTGCGCATGAAGGCGATGAGATCCGGCGTGATGGTCGGGGGAAAGACGCCGCCGACGACGGCGAGGCCTGCCTTGAGTTCGGGGTCGAACTCGGGCCGCTCCGTACCGCTCAGCGTGGTCTCTGTCACGAACACGAGTCTAGGTACGCTGCATCACAGTCGGTACCGCCAGTGCGCCCGGGTTCGGGCGATTCGACCCGCCATGTGGCGGATGAGGCGGGAACGAAATCCGTCACGGCCCGCGAACACAGGCGGGCGGTGACGGTACGCGGACCCGTCAGTAGCTGTGCTCGGGCGCGGGGAAGACTCCCCGGCGCACCTCGTCGGCATAGGTGGCCGCTGCGGTGCGCAGTTCGCCGCCGACGTCGGCGTAGCGCTTGACGAACCTGGCGGTCTTGCCGTGGGTGAAGCCCGCCATGTCCTGCCAGACGAGTACCTGCGCATCGGTTTCGTTGCCTGCACCGATGCCGACGGTGGGGATCGTCAGCTTGCGGGTGATCTGGGCGGCGAGTTCTGCCGGCACCATCTCCATGACGACCGCGAACGCGCCCGCCTCCTGGACCGCGATGGCGTCGGCGATGAGTTGGTCTGCGGCGTCGCCACGGCCCTGGACGCGGAATCCGCCGAGTCCGTTGACACTCTGCGGGGTGAAACCGATGTGTGCCATGACCGGAATGCCCGCGGCGGTCAGTGTGGCGATCTGGTCGGCAACACGCTCGCCGCCCTCGAGTTTCACTGCATGCGCACCGGTTTCCTTGAAGAAGCGCACCGCGGTTTCCAACGCCTGCTGAGGACTCGCCTCGTAGCTGCCGAACGGAAGGTCGGCGACGACGAGCGCGTGGGGGGCGCCACGGACGACGGCCCGCGCGAGGGGGATCAGCTCGTCGATCGAGACGGGGATGGTGGTGTCGTAGCCGAGGACGACGTTGGCGGCGGAATCGCCGACCAGCAGAACCGGGATCTGCGCCTCGTCGAAGATGCGGGCAGTCGAGTAGTCGTATGCGGTGAGCATCGACCACTTCTCGCCCTGTTCCTTCATCTGTGCGAGGTGATGGATGCGGGTGGTGCGTCGACGCGGCGCGGAAGCCGGATCGTCGGAGGCGCCACCGTAGATGGGCGCGTCGGAATGGGGTGCCTGATCGGACATCGTTGTCTCTTTTCTTCCTCGAGTCCCGCTCTGCGGGTACCCGGGCTGTGTTCGGACGCTCTTCAGTGTTCCACCGATACGCTCTCGGGCGACCGGCGATGAACGTGTGTTTGCTCACACCTGCGGGTACCGGAATGGACGTCGTGGGCGCGGGATGTGTCAGTAGCATCGCGCCAATGACCTGCTCGTCTCGTGGGCCGGCACCGGTTCGGCAGCACGCGGCGCCCGGCAGGGTGACGCTCGTGCCGCTGCTGGTCGTTGTGGCGCTCCTCGCGTTCGCCTGCGGTGGACGTGAACCCGACGATGCGGACC
This sequence comes from Gordonia aichiensis NBRC 108223, assembly GCF_000332975.1. Lineage (GTDB taxonomy): Bacteria > Actinomycetota > Actinomycetes > Mycobacteriales > Mycobacteriaceae > Gordonia > Gordonia aichiensis. The sequence goes on from NZ_BANR01000016.1 coordinate 4,610, forward strand.
CCGACGCGTCGATCCGATGGGGGCCGTGCCGAGACGGCGCGGTGATCGGATCGTCGGCGGCACGAGTGGAGTGCGCAACACTCGCCGTCCCCCTCGACCCTGCGGTTCCGCGGGGCCGCACGATCACGCTCGCGGTGGCGAGGTTGGCTGCGGCGCAGCGAAGCGACGCCACGGTGCTCATCAATCCGGGCGGGCCGGGGGCCTCGGGAGTCGATTTCCTCCTCGGTGCAGCGGATCGTCTTGCGGCGCAGGGCTTCACCGCCCACAGCGACGTCGTCGCATTCGATCCCCGCGGCGTGGGCGCGTCGGAGCCACAGATCCGGTGCCGGACCGGAGCAGAACTCGATGCCGAGCGCAACGTCGACCGTGGCGACAGATCCGAGCAGGGGGTCGCGCAGGCCGAGGCCGCCAATCGCGCGGACGCCCGACGATGCTCGGCGCGGGTCGGCGACGAATTCCTCGGACTCGTCGGCACCTCGCACGTCGTCGACGACGTCGAGCGCCTCCGGATCGCTCTCGGGAGGAGTCGAGTCGACTTCATCGGCTTCTCCTATGGGTCGAAGATCGGTCTCGACTACGGGCAGCGCTATCCGGGAAGGTTGTTCCGTCTGGTTGTCGATGGCGCCGTCGATCCCGCTGCCGACCCGATCGACGCATCGGTCGCCCAGGCCCGCTCGTTTCAGGATGTGTTCGACGCCTTCGTCCGCGACTGCACCGAGGTGCCCGGTTGTGCGCTCGGTGCGGACCCGGCAGGAGCGCTGGGCAGATACCAGGGCATCGTGCGCGCCCTGACGCATCGACCTGCTCCAGCGGGGCCCGGACGTGTGCTGACCTTTCAGTCGGCGGTCGACGGTACGAGCATGGCTCTCTACCGCAACGACCTGTGGCCGACCCTGCGTTCAGGACTGGCCGACCTCGCCGCGGGACGAGGAGGCCAGACGTTGATGTCGCTCGCGGACATGCTGGAGGGTCGACGACCCGGCGGAACCTACGACAACTCGGCAGACGCGAATCTCGCGATCGGGTGCGCCGATGGCCCACGGATCACCGACCGTCGCTTGGCCGACGACTTCGAGCGCCGACTCCGTGCCGCGGCCCCGTACTCCGACGACGGACGCGCGACCGGCCGGGCTCCCCTCGACACGTGCGCCTTCTGGCCACCCGCGAGTCAGGCTACGGCTACCGAGGGCCACTCGGCGTCGGCCGCGCCGTCGTCGGCGCAACAGGTCGGTCCCGTGGCACCCGCGCCTTTGGTGATCGCGACGACTCACGATCCGGCCACGCCTTATGCCGTGGGGGAGGCTGTCGCCCGACGCACTCGCGGCACACTGGTCACGGTGGACGGATACGGTCACACATCGGCGTTCCATGGCAACCGGTGCGTGGACGAGGCCGTCGATCGCTATCTGTCGAATCCCGTAGGATTGAATCGCTCTCTCGCATGCTGAGATCGCCACGCCAAATGCGCAGGTTGTCGAGTTTGACTTATGAACGTAACACCGATTTAACAGGCTACTTCTAATGTCGGCGGTCATGGATCGCCAAAAGGAATTCGTGCTGCGGACCCTCGAAGAGCGCGACATCCGATTCGTGCGTCTCTGGTTCACCGACGTCCTGGGATATCTGAAATCCGTGGCGATCGCTCCGGCCGAACTGGAAGGCGCGTTCTCAGAGGGTATCGGGTTCGACGGCTCTGCCATCGAAGGCTTCTCCCGTGTCTCCGAGGCCGACACCGTTGCCAGGCCCGACCCGTCGACGTTCCAGATCCTCCCGTGGACGACGTCGTCGGGCAGGCACCATTCGGCCAGGATGTTCTGTGACATCGTGATGCCCGACGGCACGCCGAGCTGGGCCGACTCGCGACACGTCCTGCGTCGTCAACTCAACAAGGCCGCAGACCAGGGGTTCAGTTGCTACGTGCACCCCGAGATCGAGTTCTTCCTTCTCAAGGAGGCCCCGCTCGACGGTAGCGTGCCCACACCCGCCGACAGCGGCGGCTATTTCGATCAGGCCGTCCACGACGCCGCGCCCAACTTCCGTCGGCACGCGATCGAGGCGCTGGAGTCGATGGGGATCTCCGTCGAGTTCTCTCACCACGAGGGTGCGCCCGGCCAGCAGGAGATCGACCTGCGTTATGCCGACGCGCTGTCGATGGCCGACAACGTGATGACGTTCCGGTACCTGATCAAGGAGGTCGCGATCGGCGAAGGTGTCTGGGCCACCTTCATGCCCAAGCCCTTCAGCGATCATCCCGGGTCGGCGATGCATACCCACATGAGTCTGTTCGAGGGCGACACCAACGCCTTCCACAACCCTGACGACCCGATGCAGTTGTCGGAGACCGGCAAGAAGTTCATCGCGGGAATCCTGCACCACGCCAACGAGATCAGCGCGGTCACCAATCAGTGGGTCAACAGCTACAAGCGTCTGATCTACGGCGGCGAGGCTCCGACCGCAGCCACCTGGGGCGGCGCAAACCGCTCTGCGCTGGTCCGCTTGCCGCTGTACACGCCGAACAAGGCGTCGTCGCGACGCGTCGAGGTACGCAGCCCCGATTCCGCGTGCAACCCCTATCTGACCTTCGCGGTACTGCTGGCCGCCGGGCTGAAGGGGATCGTCGAAGACTACGAATTGCCTGACGAGGCCGAGGACGACGTGTGGGCGCTCACGCCGGCTGAGCGTCGGGCGATGGGCTACAAGGAACTGCCCGGAAGCCTCGCCGACGCGTTGCACCAGATGGAGAAGTCGGAGCTGTTGGCCGAGACGCTCGGCGAGCACGTCTTCGACTACTTCCTGCGTAACAAGTGGGCAGAGTGGGACAACTATCGCAGTCTGGTCACCCCATTCGAACTGAGGAACTACCTCCCGCTGTGATTCGCGGTGGCCGGGACGCTATTTTCTAGGGTGTGACAACACTTCGAGGTCGTGGCGGCGTACCGGCAGTGGGGCGGCTGGGCCTGCTCGATCCCGACGCTGAGAAGAACCTGTCCGACCTCGGTTGGAACAACGAGGAGTCGGTCGACCTCCTGTGGTCGCTGTCGCGCTCTCCCGACGCGGATCTCGCGCTGCGTGCAATCGTCCGGTTGCGGGCACAGTTGGGCGACGACTGGTCGGAAGTCGACGATCTGCTGCGTACCGACAAGGGTTTCCGCGGTCGGTTCCTCGCGGTGCTCGGATCGTCGGACGCCCTCGGCGATCACATGGTGGCCGAGCCGGAGGCGTGGCGGCGTCTGATTCCAGCGCAACTCCCGGATACCGAGGAGATCAACCGACAGATGCTCGCCGCTGTCGACGCGGTCGCCGAACCCGGCGAGATCGAGCGCGGCAACAAGATTTTTCGTGCGGGGTTCAGCGGCCCGAAGGCCGTCGTTGCGCTGCGGGCCGCCTACCGCAACCTCGTCTTGCAGGTCGCGGCCCACGATGTGGCGTCGACGGTCGAGGACGAGCCTGTCATCTGGTTTCCCGAGATCGGCGCGCTGCTCGCCGACCTCGCCGATGCCGCGTTGACCGCTGCGTTGGCTGTCGCGTTCCGAGAGGTGTGTGGCGACCAACCGATCCCGGTGCGGCTCGCGGTGATCGCGATGGGCAAATGTGGCGCGCGAGAGCTCAACTACGTCAGCGACGTCGACGTGGTGTTCGTCAGCGAACCGGCCGACGGGACGTCGGCACGCATCGCGGGTGAGATGATGCGCGTCGGCTCGTTGGCGTTCTTCGAGGTCGACGCCGCGCTGCGCCCCGAGGGAAAATCCGGCGCCCTCACCCGCACGCTCGATTCGCATGTCGCGTACTACAACCGGTGGGCCAAGACGTGGGAGTTCCAGGCGCAGTTGAAAGCCCGGCCGATGACCGGGGACATGGAACTCGGACAGCGCTATCACGACGCCATCAACCCGATGGTGTGGCAGGCCTCCGAGCGCGATGACTTCGTCCCCGAAGTCCAGGCGATGCGGCGCCGTGTGGAATCGCTTGTGCCCGAACAGGAACGTGACCGGAACCTGAAACTCGGCAGTGGCAGCATCCGCGATGTCGAGTTCGCTGTGCAGATGCTGCAGATGGTCCATGGCCGCGTCGACGAGACGCTGCGGGTGCGCGCGACAGTCGACGCGCTCTCCGCGTTGACCGCAGGCGGTTACGTGGGACGCGACGACGGCGCCAATCTCAACGCGTCGTATCAGTTCCTGCGCCTACTCGAACATCGCCTGCAGTTGCAGCGCATGTCGCGCACGCACCTGCTCCCGGAGTTCGACGACGACAACAACATGCGGTGGCTGGCGCGCGCCGCGCATATCCGGCGGGAGGGCGATCTCGACGCGACGTCGGTGTTGCGCAGGCAGATCAAGCACCAGAGCCTCCGGGTGCGACGCCTGCACCAGAAGCTGTTCTACCGGCCGCTGCTCGAAGCCGCGGTGCGCTTCGACACCACGGAGCTGACGCTGACCGACGAGTCCGCGATGCGCCGTCTGTCAGCACTCGGTTATGCACAACCCGAGCGTGCGTTGAGCCACATCCGAGCCTTGGCGTCGGTGTCGGGTAGACGTGGTCAGGTGCAGCGGTTGATCCTGCCGCAGCTGCTCGAGTACATCGGGGACACACCGGATTCCGATGCGGGCCTGCTGAACTACCGCAGGCTCTGCGACGTGATGGACAACGATTGGTTTCTGCGTCTGTTGCGCGATGACGGCGTCGTCGCGGCGCGTCTGATGCATGTGCTCGGCACGTCGGAGTTCATCGCGAACCTACTGATGCGTTCGCCGGAGGTCATCAACCTCTACACCGACGGTCCCGACGGTCCGCGGCTGTGTGAGGTACGGCCAGAGGACGTCGCCAAAGGACTGGTGGCGTCGACGGTGCGACAACCGGATCTGCGTCGCGCAGTGGCCGCGGCACGGTCGCATCGTCGCGCCGAACTGGCACGTATCGCCTCGGCGGACGTTCTCGGTCTGCTCGACGTCCCGCAGGTGTGTGAGGCACTGTCGAGCGTGTGGGCAGCAGTCCTCAACGCGGCGTTGAAATTTGCGATCCAGGACTCCGAGCGCGTCGAGTCTCGCACTGCGCCCGCGCGTATCGCAGTGATCGGAATGGGCAGACTCGGCGGCGGTGAACTCGGCTACGGCTCGGATGCCGACGTGCTCTTCGTATGCCAACCCAATCCGGGCGAGGACGAGACCAAGGCCGTGCGGTGGGCGCAGACCATCGCCGAGGTGGTCCGGTCGATGCTCGGCTCACCCAGCGACGACCCGCCGCTGATCGTCGACACCGGTCTGCGCCCCGAAGGTCGCAACGGGCCGGTCGTACGCACACTCGCCGCCTATGCCGCGTATTACGAGCAGTGGGCACAACCGTGGGAGGTGCAGGCGCTGCTGCGGGCGCACCAGGTCGCCGGAGACGAGGAACTCGGAATCGAGTTCCTGCACATGGCCGATCGCATCCGTTATCCGCAGGGCGGTGTCTCCAACGATGCGGTCAAAGAGATCCGGCGTATCAAGGCACGCGTCGACGCCGAGCGGCTGCCGCGCGGAGCCGATCCGGCAACGCACACCAAGCTCGGTCGTGGCGGTCTCGCCGACATCGAGTGGACCGTGCAGTTGTTGCAGCTGAAGTATGCACATCGCTATCTGTCACTGCACAACACATCCACGCTGCAGTCGCTCGACGCGATCGGGTCGGCGGAACTGCTCGCCGAGGACGACGTCGCGCTGCTCAAGGATGCGTGGATCACCGCCACCAAGGCCCGTAACAGTCTGGTGCTGGTGCGTGGCAAGCCGATCGATCAGCTCCCCGGTCCGGGAAAGCAGTTGCGGCAGATAGCGTTTGCTGCGGGCTGGCCGGAGGATCAGGCCGCGGAGTTCCTCGATCACTACCTCCGGGTCACCCGCCGCGCCAAAGCCGTTGTGCTCAAGGTGTTCGGCGCATGAGCACATCGGCCCGATGAGAGTGGTTGCCGTCTGATGCGCCGGGTCCTCGTGTTCGTTCTACTCGGTGTGGGCTGGGCGATGATGGTCGCCGCGGGTATCGCGGTCTGGCTCCACTACTTTCGCTCCCGGGGCGAAGTCACGATCTTCCTCACCAGCGCGGTGCCCTTCGCGATCATCCCCGCGGCCCTCGCCGTCATCGTGTTTGTTGCCCTTCGCCGCTGGTTGACGCTCCCGCTCGCGATCGCCGCGCTCGTCGCGCTGTGCATCACCCAGGTGCCGCTGTGGGTGTCGCAGACGCCACCTGCCGGGGAGAGATTTACCGTGCTGACAGCGAACCTGATGGTCGGTGGCGGCGATGTCGACCAGATCGCCGAGGTGGTCGAGCGTGAGCGTGTCGACCTGGTGTCGCTACAGGAGGTGACTCCGGAGGCGCTCGACCGTCTGCAGGCCACCGTCGGCAGGCAGCTGACGTACTCGTATGCGGTGCCGGGACCGTTCGCCCAGGGCACCGCGATCTTCAGTCGTTCACCCCTGACCGACCAGGCCGAGATCGATGAGAACACCGTGCTCCACAATCTGCGCGCGCGAACGGACCTGCCCGGCGCGCGCGATACCCAGGTATTCGCGGTACATCCGGGTGCCCCATTGCGCGGCAAGACCGACATCTGGGTCCGTGACATGGATCTGCTGCGCACCCGCCTCGAGGCGATCCCTTCCGGACGGGCGATCGTCGCCGGTGACTTCAACGCGACGTGGGATCAGGTCCGCTATCGCGACTTTCTACAGCACGGATTCGCCGACACCGTCGATCAGTCCGGAGCGGGTTTCGTGCCCACGTACCCGACGGACAAGTGGGGTGGCAGACCCTTCCTGGCCCTCGATCACGTCGTCGTGCGCGGATTCGTCGCATCGAAGGTCGACACCTTCGACCTCGGCGGTTCCGATCACCGCGGCGTGGTGGTATCACTGGTTGCATCATGACAACCATCTCCCACCGCCTCCGTGAGGCGACCGCGGTCGCACACCAACAGGCCGAGAACGCCACCTTCATCGACGATTTGCTGTCCGGCCGCCTCGACGCCGATCAGTACGGACGCCTTGCCGCCCAGTTGTTCTTCATCTATCGCGCTCTCGAAGAGGTGGGTGCTGCGTTGGCAGGCGACCCGGTCGCCGACGCCGTGCTCGACGATCGGTTGCTACGGACCGACCGGCTGATCGGTGATCTCCGCACGCTCGGAGTGGACCCGGAGACCATTACGCCGCTGCCTGCTGTCGAACGGTATGTCGACGCCATCGACGCCACGCGAACGGATCCGGCACGCTACGTTGCACATCACTACACCCGCTATCTCGGCGACCTCTCGGGCGGGCAGGTCGTCGCGCATCGGATGCGGGAACACTACGGACTCGGCGCGTCGGCGCTGAGCTTCTACGCGTTCGACGGCATCGACAAACTCAAGCGATACAAGGACGCCTACCGCGATCGGATCGATGCGCTCGCCATTGCCGAGCCCGATATCGAACGTCTCGTCGCAGAGGCGATCTCGGCGTTCGAACTGAATCAAGCCTTGTTCGCCGAACTGGACGCCGCGCGCGTGGGCTGAGCTGACTTCTCGCAGCGCGCCGTACGCGAGATCATCGCCTCGAGGCCGTCGAGTAGCACGGTCAGACCGAACTCGAACTGGTCGGTGAAGAAGTCGTCGTCGTCCGACATTTCCGAGACCGCGGCCGTCAGCGCCGGGAACCGCTCATTGTCGACGAGCTCGAGCATCGTCGCCTCGTATCCGTTGTCGCCTGACGACGATTCGTGCGCGTTGCTCGCCCCGCTGACATCGCCGTCACGCGACTGTCCCAGGAGACCCATCTGCGTTGACTGGCGAACGTGGTGTCGTACGAATCCGTCGACGAGCAGAAGCGCGTTGAGCTTCTGCTGTCCTGTCAGTGCGACGTCGTCGAATGCCTGCACACCGGCTTCGGTCCACGAGACGGTGTTGGGTCCCATCGGCGGACGCGACATCGGGATCTCGGTGATCCACGGCCGAGCGCGCAGCGTGGTGGCCGCTGCCCGTGCCCACGCGCCGACCCGATCGCGCCACGGACCCGAAGCGGTCAGCTCGGGCTCCGGAAGGCCATATGCCTCGTCGACGAGCAGGTCGACGACGTCGTCCTTGCCGTCGACGTAGCGATAGAGAGACATCGCCGAGAGTCCGAGCGAGTCGGCAATGGCCTTCATCGACACGGCTTCCCATCCGCGCTCGTCGGCGATGGCGACCGCGGCGCGGGCGATGTCACGGATCTTGGACGTCTACGGATTCGTACTAGCCGGTCTGCTGCTCACGATGGGGTCGCTCGCCGACCGCGTGGGTCATCGGCGCGTGTTGATGTGGGGAGCCGTAGGGTTCGGCGCGGCGTCGATCCTCGCGGCGTTCGCTCCCACGGCGTCACTACTGATCCTGGCCCGAGCAGTGTTGGCGGTCTCCGGCGCCACGCTCATGCCGTCGACCCTGGCGTTGATCCGCCACATCTTCGTCGACGACACCGATCGCGCGAAGGCGATCGCGACGTGGAACGCAGTGCTCGCGGGCGGGGTCACCGTGGGGCCGATCATCTCCGGTGTGCTGCTCGAACACTTCTGGTGGGGAGCCGTGTTCCTGATCAATGTTCCGGTCATGGCAGCCTTGCTCGTTGTTGCGCCGCTCCTGTTGCCCGGCGACACCGCGGTCGCGAACCGTCGGATCGACCTGGCCAGCGCACTGCTGATGCTCGGCGCGATGCTTCCGACCATCTACGCGATCAAGGAGTTCGCTGCCGACGGCTGGTCGATGGTGCGTGGGGGTGCGCTGGTCGTCGGCCTGGCGTGTGGCGCGATGTTCGTCGTGCGACAACGGCAACTCGACGACCCGATGATCGAGCTGCGCCTGTTCGGCGACCGTCGATTCTCGGTGTCGATCTGGACGAACGTCGTGTGCATGTTCGCGCTGCTCGGTAATTCGATCGTGGTGACGCAGTATCTTCAATCGGTTCTCGGCTACTCGCCGTTGACGGCAGCGCTGTGGAGTATCGCGCCGAGTGTTTTGGTCGCGGTCACCGCGCCGCTCGCCGCACTCGCCTCGGCGCGGTGGGGACGACCGACTGTGATGATCGTCGGGTTGCTGACGGGGGCAGTCGGTTTCGGTGTACTCGGGGGATTGCTCGGAGTGGATACGCTGCTTGTCGCCCTCGTCGGTTCGACGTTGCTGGCCACCGGGATCGTCTCGGCATCTTCGGTGGTGGCGGACTATGTGATGGGGGTCGCGCCCGCGCATCGCACCGGGGCGACATCGGGGTTGCTGGAGACGTCGAGCGAACTCGGTGGGGCAATCGGCATTGCGGTAATCGGTAGTGTCGTCAATCTGGTGTATCGCATGACTTTTCCCGCACATCTGACGATCGGTGAGACATCGTCGAGTCTTGCGGGCGCGATCGCGACCGCACGACATCTCGACGCGGGACAAGCGTCGAGCGTGGTGAACGCGGCACGCTCAGCCTTCGTCGACGGAGCGTCGATCGCGGCATTCGTTGGAGCTGGGGTCCTCGTGGTGACGGCGTTGCTCGTCGGCTGGATGAGGAGAACGACACGGGCGACCGGGAGCCAGGGGAGTGTCGACCGGGGCGTGGACCATTCGGGAGTCCCGGACTGACGACACCGGCACCGGGTCAGGGTGCTGTGCAGCAACGGGACTCGGTGTCAGAAGACCTCGATCTTGACTCCGACGTCGACGATCATGTCGGTGCGGCTGTCCGAACTGTGGGCGAGTTCGATGAGTCGCTGGGTCTCGCCATGGGGTACCTGCTTGCGCACCACGGCCTTGACGCCGTCGATATTGATGCGGTCGCCGGGCACAAGATCTTCAACAAAAAGCATGCGGGTCATGACCAAGAGATTACGTGCAGTCGGCACGTTGTGTGAGGGTACGAAGGCCCCATCACACCATGTGAAGTGCATCACCGACTAGTGATCAGCCCACGTTCGAGGTGCAGCGGCTGAAGATCACCTTGGGCGAGCCGCCGGTCAGCCGCGACGTGGCGGCGTCGGTCGCGGCCTGCTCACTTGTCGCCCAGGCCCATCCCCAAGACATGTCCGACTGCGAATGCACAATGGCGCCACAGGCGTTGCGCCACCAGGTGGCAGCCTGGCAACTCGACACACCGCATTGGGACAGGGCCTTACTCTCGGCATCGGCGCGCGAGAGTGCGTTGACCGCATAACCCACGTTACCGGTCTGCGTCGACACAGCGATGGCGCCGTAGTAGTCGACCGACGGCGTCGTCGTCGCCGCGGGCGGGGGAAGCCCGGGGGTCGGCGTCGAATCGTAGTCGCCGGGGGTTGTCGAGGCGCTGTAGTCGTCGGTGGTCGTCGCTGTGGTGGCGCCCGTGGCCGACGTGAGGTTCGACGCATCGTCGGCTCGATTCGACGCCCAGATCACCACGCCGATCACCGCCACGACGGCGAGGATGCCGAGGACGCCCACAGCCGCGAGGACAGCGATCAACGCTCCGTTCCCACGACGGGGAGGCTGCGGCCCCGGCCCGCCCGGCCCGTAGGGATAGGGACCCTGCGGCGGGGGCCCTTGAGGGGGCCACGGCCCGCTGGGGCCCGGTCCTGGGTAGCTCATGCGAACAGCATTGCATGACGCCTTGTGCGACTGCGCACCGAGTTGCGGTGCCGGGGGCGGATTCTGGCCGGGTGAACCACTGCCGACGGTCCCCGGAAAGCGACACCGCCCGCCCGACGCGGTGTCGGGCGGGCGGTGCTGCAGCGGGCGCTACGACTCAGCAGTCGTAGTACAGCGCGAACTCGTACGGGTGCGGGCGGATCTGAACCGGCTCGATCTCGTTCTCACGCTTGAGCGCGATCCAGGTCTCGATCAGGTCCTCGGTGAACACTCCACCGGCGGTGAGGTACTCGTGATCCTCTTCGAGCTTGTCGATGACGGCGCTCAGCGAGGTCGGTGCCTGCGGGATGTTCTTGGCCTCCTCGGGGGGAAGCTCGTAGAGGTCCTTGTCGACGGGCTCGTGCGGCTCGATCTTGTTCTTGATGCCGTCGAGACCTGCCATCATCATCGCGGCGAACGCGAGGTAGGGGTTGCCCGAGCTGTCCGGGCAACGGAACTCGAGACGCTTGGCCTTCGGGTTGTTGCCGGTGATCGGGATACGCACGCACGCCGACCGGTTGCGCTGGCTGTAGACCAGGTTGATCGGGGCCTCGTAGCCGGGCACCAGACGCTTGTACGAGTTGACCGTCGGGTTGGTGAACGCCAGCAGCGACGGTGCGTGGTGCAGGATGCCGCCGATGTAGTAGCGCGCGAGATCCGACAGTCCCGCGTAACCGGCCTCGTCGTGGAACAGCGGCTTGCCGTCCTTCCACAGCGACTGGTGGGCGTGCATGCCCGAGCCGTTGTCGCCGAAGAGGGGCTTGGGCATGAAGGTGACCGACTTGCCGTTGGCCCACGCCGTGTTCTTGATGATGTACTTGAACAGCAGCACATCGTCGGCGGCGTGGAGCAGCGTGTTGAACTTGTAGTTGATCTCGGCCTGGCCGCCGGTGCCGACCTCGTGGTGACCGCGCTCGAGCTCGAAGCCCGCGTTGGTCAGGTTGGTCGACATCTCGTCGCGCAGGTCGACGTAGTGGTCATACGGCGCCACGGGGAAGTACCCGCCCTTGGGGCGCACCTTGTAGCCGAGGTTCGGCGAACCGTCGGGGTCGACCGGCGAACCGGCGTTCCACCAGCCCGACTCCGACTCGACCTCGTAGTAGGTGCCGTTCATCTCCGAGCCGTAGGAGACGCTGTCGAAGATGTAGAACTCCGCTTCGGCGCCGAAGAAGCAGGTGTCGGCGATGCCGGTCGATGCGAGGTAATCTTCCGCCTTGCGGGCGACGTTGCGCGGGTCGCGGCTGTAGGCCTCCCGGGTGAACGGGTCGTGGACGAAGAAGCTGACGTTCATCGTCTTGGCCTTGCGGAAGGGGTCGATCTGAGCGGTTGCCGGGTCCGGCAGCAGCATCATGTCCGACTCGTTGATGGACTGGAATCCGCGGACAGACGAACCGTCGAATGCGAGGCCGTCCTCGAAGACGCTCTCGTCGAACGCTTCCGCCGGGATGGAGAAGTGCTGCATCACACCGGGCAGGTCGCAGAAACGGATGTCGACGTACTCGACACCTTCCTTCTTGATGCCCTCGAGTAGTTCTTCTTTGCTGCTGTACACCGTGCGGTGACTCCTTCACTATTTCGCCGGCGGGTGGCCATGAGACGGTCACCCGACACGCTCGTCCGCCACCGAGAGACAGCAGCGGATCTCAGCTCAGACCGTATGGACAGGACGTTGCCCGCGCGTCAAGGACGTGTTTCTCCTGTGTTACACACCGCGGACGTGGGACACCATAACTATTCCCGATGGCGAGGTTTCGCGCGTGGTGAATTCGGCCACTCGCTGCTGCGGCCGCGCCGGGATCAGACAACGGCCCGCCGGTCCACTCGCATGCAGGGCATACACTGACGTGCAGAGACAGGCGCTCAGCGCGCTTGGGCTGACGACATACCTGCCGCGGGCGTAGCTCCGGCACTGACCACGAACAGAGAGGTGTCCGCGATGGGCCGCGCTACCGGATCATGGCTGTCGGGGCCGCAGGCGGGCCACGACGTCGACGTCGAGTACCGCGGAGCCGACCTCGGGCTTCCCGAGACGGGCCCCGGTTCGCTGGCAGGCGGCTGGCATCGCGTGGCCGGGCTGATGGTCGACTGGCTGATCGCCGGGGGACTCTCGCTGCTGTTCGTGCGCTTCGGCTCACCCGACATGGGCACGGTGATCCTGGCGGTGTGGTTCGTCGTCGGAGTCGTCACCGTGACGTTGTTCGGTTTCACCCCGGGACAGTTCGCGGTCGGCACCCGGGTCGCCCGTGTCGATCTCGGGCCTGAACGCACCGCCTCCGAGATCGGTGGAACCACAGGCTTCGCGGCGGTCGGACCGATCCGTGCGCTCGCACGTCAGGTGCTGATCGTGTTCATCGTGCCCGCGCTGATGAACGACTACAACGGTCGTGCGCTGCACGACCGTGCGACCGGCACGGCGATGATTCGTACGCGCTGACGATCAGCTGCGACGACGCGCAGTGCGTTGCATGCTGCGCATCTTCGCGTTCGCAGGCAGCGGTCCCTTCGGCATCGCCGGCCCGGCGCCGCGACTGCTCAGCGCGCTGAGCCGACCCTCCAGTGCGTCGATACGCTTCCCGTCGATATTGCGGGGCAATTTGTTGAGGTGCTTCTCGAGCTTCGAGAGCGGCACCTGGTCGTCGTCGTTGCCGACATACACCTCGTAGATGGGGGTGTCGCCGACAACGCGGGCGGCCTTCTTCTTCTCCTGAGCGACCAGCGAGCGCACGCGAGTGGGCGATCCCTCGGCGACGAGGATCACGCCGGGCTTGCCGATCACGCGGTGCACGGCGTCGAGGTGGCTGGTGCCGGCCACGGCCTGACTGACACGCCACTGTCCACGCATGTTGCCCAGCGCCCACCCGGCAGCGCCCGGTTGGCCCTCGGCACGGGTGTAGACGGTCTTCTGGACGCGACGGCCGAACAGTACGAACGCCGCCAGGAGTCCGAGAATCACTCCGACCGGGATGAACAGCCATGGGCTGCCGATGGTGAGTCCGAGGACCACGAAGATCGCCACGACCAGCACGAAGATGCCGACCATGTAGGGAATGAGTCGCTTGTCCTCTTTCCGCTGCATCTGGAATGCCTGCCAGAGCTGGGTGTAGCGCTCACGCGAGGCCTTACGCCGAGCCTTCTTCGCCGCGGCCTTTTCCTCTTTGCTTGCTGCAGACGCCTTTGCCATGCCCTCTAGGATACGTCCGACGCCGCGACGTCACGTCTGGGGTTGGTCGAGCCGCGACGGGTCAGCGGGCGAGACGCGAGAGCACGCTCGACGCCTCCTGGCTCGCCGATCCCTCGTCGGCGAGGTGGGTCATCGCGGCAGGTAGTTCACGGCCGTGGTGGGCCATCGCCTGCGCGTAGAGACGCCCCGCACGATACGACGAACGGACCAACGGCCCCGCCATCACACCGGCGAACCCGACTTCGCGGGCGTACTCGGAGTGTTCGACGAACTCCTCGGGCTTCACCCACCGTTCGACGGGATGATGTCGCGGGGATGGACGCAGGTACTGCGTGATGGTCAGGATGTCGCATCCGGCCTCGTGCAGGTCGACGATGGACTCGCGGACCTCCTCGGGGGTCTCACCCATGCCGAGGATGAGATTCGACTTGGTGACCAACCCGAAGTCGCGTGCCTGGGTGAGCACGTCGAGCGAGCGCTCATACCTGAACGCCGGACGGATCCGCTTGAAGATACGGGGCACGGTCTCGAGGTTGTGCGCGAGCACCTCGGGGCGGGCGTCGAACACCTCGGCGAGCAGGTCGGGCTTGGCGTGGAAGTCGGGGATCAGGTTCTCGACGCCCGTGCCCGGGTTGAGGCGGTGGATGGCCCGCACCGTTTCTGCGTAGAGCCATGCGCCCTCGTCGGGGAGGTCGTCGCGGGCGACACCGGTGATGGTCGAGTACCGCAATCCCATGGCCTGCACGCTCTCGGCCACGCGGCGCGGCTCGTCGCGGTCGAGCTCGGCGGGCTTGCCGGTGTCGATCTGGCAGAAATCGCAGCGTCGGGTGCACTGCTCACCGCCGATCAGGAAGGTCGCCTCGCGGTCTTCCCAGCATTCGTAGATGTTGGGACACCCGGCTTCCTCGCAAACCGTGTGCAGCCCTTCACGTTTCACGAGCCCCTTGAGTTCGGAGTACTCCGGGCCCATGGTTGCGCGGGTCTTGATCCACTTGGGTTTGCGCTCGATCGGCGTCTGCGCATTGCGCACTTCGAGGCGCAGCAGTTTGCGTCCGTCGGGAGCGGTGGGGGCCGAGGCTGGTGAATCAGACACTGTCACCGCACCGATGCTACGCCCGGCTCGGGCGAGGTCTGCGAGTCCGTTATCCCGGTCACAACACCGTCGACGTCGCGGTGGTCGAATGCCGAGCGCACAGCATCGACGACGTCGACGAGGACGTCGTCGACAGTGATCTCGCGGCCCGCCTCGAGTGCGAGTGAGGTGACGCCGGCATCAGCGATGCCGCACGGCACGATGGCGTCGAATGCGCTCATGTCGGGATGCACGTTGAGTGCGAAGCCGTGCAGGGTGACGCCCCGCGCGACGCGGATGCCTATCTGGCCGAGCTTGCGCTCACCGGCGTCGTCGCAGACCCAGACTCCCGAGCGGCCCTCGACGCGTCCCGCGGTGACCGAGAAGCGCGCACAGACCGTGATGAGTGCCGACTCGATACGCCGGACATAGTCGACGACGTCGAGTGGTTGTGCGAGGGCGACGATCGGATAGCCGACGAGTTGGCCGGGCCCGTGCCAGGTGATCCTGCCGCCGCGGTCGACGTCGACGACGGTTGCGCCGTTGGTCGGGAGGTCGGACTGCTCGGTGCGTTTACCGGCCGTGTAGGTCGACGGGTGTTCGAGCAGGAGTAGGAGGTCGTGGTCGAGGGTGCCGTCGGCGCGTTCGGCTGCCAGGGCATGTTGTGCCTCGTAGGCGTCGCGATAGTCGACGACGCCGAGGTTGCGTACCTCGATGGGAGTGTTCGGGTCGGAACGAATGGATTCGCGTGGCATGGGGATCACCGATTCGCGTAGCCCAGCCCGGACTCGATGTCGGGATGGGTGAAGGTGAAGTCGTTGTCGCTGAGCACTCCGGGTGCAACGCGCTGACTGAACAGAATCATCTCCTCGGCCATCTCGCCGCCGACGAACTTCGCGGCGAAGCCGGGCACGCGCGCGAACGTCGGCCGGTGTACCGCATGGCCGAAGGCCGACACGAACTCGGCGAACGGGACGGCGCCGGGGGCGGCGAGGTTGACCGGACCGCTGATGGCCGACGTGAGCAGGAACTCGATGGCGCGGATCTCGTCGACCAGAGTGATCCATGAGAAGTACTGCCGCCCACTGCCGATCGTCCCGCCGAGACCGAGCTTGAAGATCGGGCGCAGTTGTGCGAGCAAGCCGCCGGAAGGGGACAGGACGGGAGCGGTGCGCAACAGTACGACCCGGGTGTCGGCGCCCGCGTTCTGTGTCGCGGCGTTCTCCCAGTCGACGACGAGGTCTGCGAGGAAGCCGTGTCCCGGGCCGTCGGATTCGGTCGCAGCGTGCTGGCCGGTGTCGCCGTAGTAGCCCGAGGCACTGGCGCTGATGAACGTCGGGACGCCCGCCGTGCGCGCGGCCTCGGCGATCACCTCGGTGGGGGTGATCCGCGAATCGCGCAGTTCCTGTTTGAACCGGCCGGTCCACCGTTGGTTGCCGACGCCGACGCCGCCGAGACTGACCACCGCATCGACGCCGTCGAGCGCCTCGGTCGGGACCCCGAGAGTCTCGGGGTCCCAACCGAATTCGTCGTCGGACAACGGCTCGTGGCGGACCAGCCGCCGTACCGTGTGACCGGCGTCGGTCAGCGAGGTGACCAGCGTCGAACCGATCAGCCCGTGGGAGCCCGCGACAGCGATCAGCATGCGGGCCTTACAGCCCCAATTCCGCTGCGAAGGCGCCTTCTTCGAGACGCTTCTTGATCGTCGTCAGGAAGCGACCCGCATCGGCTCCGTCGATGAGGCGGTGATCGTAGGTGAGCGGGAAGAACGACATCGAACGGACCGCGATCGACTCGGAGCCGTCGTCGCCGGTGATGACTACCGGACGTTTGACGATCGCCCCGGTGCCGAGCATGGCCGCCTGCGGCGGAACCAGGATCGGGGTGTCGAAGAGCGCGCCCTGGCTACCGATGTTGGTGATGGTGAAGGTGCCACCGGCCAACTCGTCGGGCTTGAGACCGTTCGACCGGGCCCTGGCCGCGATGTCGGCGATGGCACGTGCCAGACCGGCGAGCGAGAGGTCGTCGGCGTTGTGGATCACCGGGGACAGGAGGCCGTTCTCGGTGTCGACCGCGATGCCGAGATGCACCTTGTCGTAGTAGGTGATCTCCTTCTTCTCCTCGTCGATCGAGGCGTTGACGTTCGGATGCGCCTTCAGCGACTCGACGACGGCCTTCGCGATGAACGGAAGGTAGGTGAGATTGACGCCCTCGGAGGCCTTGAACGACTCCTTGGCCGCCTTGCGCAGTGCCGACACCTTCGACATGTCGATCTCGAAGACCTGGGTGAGCTGCGCGCTCTCCTGCAACGACTCGCGTGTCTTCTTCGCCGTGATCTGCCGGATGCGGCTGATCTTCTGCGTCGTTCCACGCAGTTCGGCGAGTTCGGGACGGACCTCGGGGCCGTGCCCCGCCGGGGCCGACGATGCTGCCGCCGGTGCCGACGATGCAGCAGGTGCGGCAGCGGGCGCCGGTGCCTTCTTGGCCTCCGCAGCGGCAAGCACGTCCTGCTTGCGGATACGGCCGCCCACGCCTGTGCCCTTGATCGAGTTGAGGTCGATGTCGTTGTCGGACGCCAATTTACGGACCAACGGGGTCACGTAGGGGGTGGACTCGACGGTCGGGGGATCGGTGGATTCCTTGGGCGCCGGGGTGCTCGCCTTGGCGGGCTCAGGCTCAGGCTCAGGCTCGGGCTCGGGTTCCGGTTCCGGCTTGGCCTTGGCGGGCTCGGGCTCTTGGTCGGCCGGCTCGTTCTTGGCGGGCTCGGGAGTCGGTTCGGGCTCCGACGCGGGGGCTGCGGCCGCCGACTTGTCGCCGATCACCGCGAGCTTGCCACCGATCTCGACGACGTCGTCCTCGTTGGCGACGATCTCGAGCAGGGTTCCGGCGACGGGCGAAGGGATCTCCGTGTCGACCTTGTCGGTGGAGACCTCGAGCAGCGGCTCGTCTTCTGCGACCTCGTCGCCGACCTGCTTGAGCCAGTTGGTGACGGTTCCCTCGGTAACCGATTCACCGAGTTCGGGCATGAGGACGTCGGTTCCCGATGCCGATCCGCCGCTGGGTGCGGCCTGTGCTGCGGGCTTCTCGGCAGGAGCGTCTGAGTTGGTGGACGGCGCCTCGGGCTCGGGTTCGGGCTCGGCAGCCTCCTCGGGCGCTGTGCCGCCCGCGGAGTCCGATGACCCGGAATCCGACGAATCGGAGTCGGACGGGGCGGACTCGCCCGCCTCGCCGATCAGTGCGAGTTCACCGCCGATCTCGACGACGTCGTCCTCGTGGGCGACGATCTTCGTCAGTACGCCGGAGGTCGGCGCGGGGATCTCGGTGTCGACCTTGTCGGTGGAGACTTCGAGCAATGGCTCGTCGGCCTCGACGGTATCTCCCTCCTCCTTCAGCCACCGGGTGACTGTCCCCTCGGTGACGCTTTCACCAAGGGCTGGCATCTGGACGGAGAAGGCCATCGTTGTTGACTCCTCGACTCGACGTATGTGTCTGGGTTATGTGTGGTCTGTCGCGGTGGTGTGTGCGCCACCGGAACACGGGCGTCGGCGGGTGGCCGATACCCACGCGCTAAACCCTACCCGCCACCGGCCCGCGTCATGTGACGTGTCGACGCAACCGCGGGCGGCGAGTTGGCCGCGCGCGTTGTCGGCGACGATGGCGGGTAGGTGTGCGGTCATCCGTTCGCGGCGATGTCTTCGATGACACGAGCGATGGTGCGGACCGGAACGCCTGTACCTCCCTTGGGGGTGTAGCCCCACGGTGCTCCGGTGTTGAAAGCCGGTCCGGCGACGTCGATGTGGGCCCACTGCACTCCGTCGGCGACGAACTCCCGGAGGAACAGTCCCGCGGCGAGCATGCCGCCGTTTCGGTGGTTCGTGACGTTGGCGAGATCGGCCACCCGTGACTTCAGGTCGGCGCGCAGTTCCTCGGCCAGGGGCATCGGCCACGCGTTCTCGCCGACCTCCTGCGACAGCTCGGCAACCCGGTCGCGGAACTGCTCAGTGCCCATCACGCCAGGAGTACGGGCGCCGAGCGCAACCATCTGCGCGCCGGTCAACGTCGCGGTGTCGATGAGGTAGTCGGGCTCGTCCTCGCACGCGCGCACGATGGCGTCGGCGAGAACGAGGCGTCCCTCTGCATCGGTGTTCAGCACCTCGACAGTGGTTCCGCCGTACTGGGTGAGCACGTCGCCGGGACGCTGCGCGGTGCCCGATGGCATGTTCTCGGCCATCGGCACGGTGGCGGTCACCGACACGTCGACGTCGAGCCGGGCGGCAAGGATGGTCGCGGCGATGACCGCTGCTGCACCCCCCATGTCAGAGGTCATGTGGTCCATGTTGGCTGCGGGCTTGATCGAGATGCCGCCGGTGTCGAAGGTGATGCCCTTGCCGACGAGCGCCACCTTCTTCGCGTCTTTCTTACCCGTGTGGGTCAGTCGGACGAGGCGCGGAAGTCGTGAACTACCCTTGCCGACGCCGACGATCCCGCCATAGCCGTCCTTCTCGAGTTGGGTGTCGTCGAGGATCTCCACCTTCAGTCCGGCCTTGCTGCCGAGCAGGCGGGCGCGCTCGGCGAATTCCTCCGGATACAGGTGACTCGGTGGGGTGTTCACGAAATCGCGGGCAATGGCGGTGGCATCGGCGACGGCGACGGCGTGATCGAGTTGCGCGGTCGCGGATTTTCCGGTGTTCTCCACCAGCAGACGCACCGTCGTCGGTGGTGTCTTCGTGGGAAGTGTCTTGGCAGAACGGAATTCGTCGAACCGATAGGCGCCGAGGAAGAATCCCTCTGCGACGGGCTCGATGCCACCTGCGGCGAGCGTGGTGGCCACCTGCTCGCGACCGGACAGTGCGCGGGCGACGATGCCGGCAGCCTGGCGGAGCTTCTCCGGGTCTTCCACGTCGTCGGGGGACCCGAGCCCGACGGCCACCACGACCTCGACGCCGAGCGAGTCCGGTGCAGGGATCGTGGAGACATCCCCGTGCGCGCCGCCGGCGCCGATGGCGACGAGTGCGTCGCTGATCGCCGATGCCTGGGCGTCGTCGAGGAGCCCGTCGCCGATGAAGAGAGTGGGAGTGGCCTCTCCCGCCGACTTCTCGCCTGCCGGCTTCTCGTCTGGCCTCTCGGGGGAGACGAGTCCGATGACGAGGACCTCGTCGTTCTTGTCGAGGGAGGTTGCCAATTGCATTTTCGGACCGCGTGTCCGGTCGACGCTCTCGTTCTTACTCACCCGCCCAACTCTGCCACGTCACTCCGCGGATCGACACGACACACACCTCCTGGGGCGGGCATTTACCGTGGTCTGGTGAGTACGAGGGTCCGGTGAGTACGAGTTCGGTGCGGCATGCCGCACGGCGCGCAGATGTGGGGGATGCCGAGCGGCGCCGTCGTCGATGGCCGTGGCTTGTGGCGGTCGTCGTGGTCGTCGTCATCGCGGCCGGGTGCGTGGCCGGGTTGCGTGCGGTGTCGGGACACGACGACGCACTCTCGCGCGTGGCGGCGAAGGCGGGGGTCGGTTCGTTCCGGCCGGGGTTTCCGGCGCTCGAGACCGCGGGATTGAGTCCGACGCGCGCACGGATTGTCGATGTCGTGCGCGCAGAGTACGAGCGCAACGCGCCCGGCACGGTCTACTCCGGGGGTGTCGACGAATCGTGGTGTGCTGATTTCGTCAGTACGGTGATGCGCAAAGCCGGTGTGTCGTTTGACAATCCGAACTCCGGATCGTGGCGTATCCCTGGCGTGGCCACGTTGACCGACTATCTGCACTCGAGTGGTCGGTGGCGAGCGGCATCGCGGGTGCCCGAGCCCGGTGACATCGTGCTCTACGACAAACCCAACCACTTTCGGCAACACACGAACATCGTGGTCGCGCGCGATGGCGACACCGTGACGACGGTGGGTGGGGCCGAGTCGCAGGGGATCACCCTCGACCACTTCGATGTGCGGACGGTGCAGGGAGTGCAGGGTTACGGGGTGCCCTGAATGCGCGGGTCGTCGTGCGACGTGCACGGGTCGGACGCCGATCGGTAATCTGCACCGCATGACCGAATTGCTCGCCGGACCGATCGCCGACCGTCACCACGCCCTCGGTGCCACCTTCGCCGAATTCGGCGGCTGGCACATGCCCGTCTCGTACGCGGGGACCGTCGCAGAACACAACGCAGTCCGCGAGGCGGTGGGGATCTTCGACGTCAGCCATCTCGGCAAGGCGCTCGTGAAGGGTTCTGGCGCAGCAGATTTCGTCAACTCGACGCTGACAAATGATCTCAGCAAGATCCGCCCGCGCAAAGCGCAGTACACGCTGTGCTGCAACGACGCAGGGGGAGTGGTCGACGATCTGATCGCCTACCTCGTCTCCGACGACGAGGTGTTTCTCGTTCCCAACGCGGCGAACACCGCCAAGGTCGTGGCCGCGCTGGGCGGCGTCGCACCGGACGGTATCGAGGTGACCGACCGTCACCGCGACTACGCGGTCTTCGCCGTGCAGGGTCCGAAGAGCGCCGATGTCCTTGCGGCCGTTGGCCTTCCGACTGACATGGAGTACATGGCATACACCGACGCGGACGTGACCGTCGGCGACGCGTCGTTCCCGGTGCGCGTGTGTCGGACCGGATACACCGGCGAGCACGGCTACGAGATCCTCCCGCGATGGAGCGACGCGGGTCCCGTCTTCGACACGCTGCTTGCCGAGGTGACCAATGCCGGTGGCCAACCCGCAGGACTCGGCGCGCGCGACACCCTGCGCACCGAGATGGGCTACGCGCTGCACGGGCACGAACTCTCCGAACAGATCACGCCCAATCAGGCACGCAGCGGCTGGGCGGTCGGGTGGGACAAACCCGCGTTCTTCGGCCGTGACGCGCTGGTCGCGGAGAAGGAGGCGGGACCCGCACGACGACTCTACGGACTCAGGGCGACAGGCCGTGGTGTTCCACGCGCAGGGCTGACCGTGCGCTCGGGTCCTGGCGGTGACATCGTGGGCGAGACGACGTCGGGAACCTTCTCACCGACCTTGAAACAGGGCATCGCGCTGGCCCTCATCGACACATCGTCGGGCATCAAGAAGGGTGGCGAGGTCGTGATCGACGTGCGCGGTCGTGAGTTGCCGTGCGAGGTGGTCATTCCGCCGTTCGTCGAGTCGCACGTGTAGCCGAGAGCGCGGGCTCCGCGGTGTGAGCCGACAGCTCGCGACGGCGGTGGCAATCGGTTTGCCCTGCGGCGTTACCATGGGCCAATGACCTTGCAGTTCACCCGTACCGAGCATCCCCATCCGGTGTCGGAATCCCGTCGAGCGGAGATCCTGTCCGCGCCCGGATTCGGCAAGTACTTCACCGACAACATGGTGCTGGTGGATTACGACGCCGACCGCGGGTGGCACAGCGCGAAGGTCACGCCCTACGGGCCGATCGCACTCGATCCGTCGGCGATGGTCCTGCACTACGGGCAGGAAGTCTTCGAGGGACTCAAGGCCTATCGACAGCCGGACGGCTCGATCGCCGCGTTCCGGCCGGAGGCCAACGCACTGCGACTGCAGCGCTCCGCTGAACGGCTTGCGATGCCGCCGCTGCCTGTCGACGACTTCATCGAGTCGCTGCGCGCGCTGCTCAACGCCGACAATGCGTGGGTGCCGCCGGCCGGCGGCGAGGAGTCTCTCTACCTACGCCCGTTCATGTTCGCCTCGCAGGCAGGCCTCGGGGTGAACGCGCCGTCGTCGCAGTACGTCTACTCGGTGATCGCCTCGCCCGCAGGCGCCTACTTCTCCGGCGGGATCAAGCCGGTCAGTGTGTGGTTGTCGACCGAGTACGTGCGTGCCGCCCCGGGCGGTACGGGCGCCGCGAAATGCGGCGGCAACTATGCCGCTGCATTCCTCGCCCAGGCGCAGGCCACTGCACAGGGGTGTGACCAGGTGGTCTGGCTCGATGCCGTGGAGCGCCGTTTCATCGAAGAGATGGGCGGCATGAACCTGTTCTTCGTCTTCGGCTCGGGCGCCGACGCACGACTGGTGACCCCGGAGTTGTCCGGGTCGCTCCTGCCGGGAATCACGCGCGAATCGCTGCTCACCCTCGCGATCGACGCCGGGTTCTCCGTCGAGGAGCGCCGCATCTCGACCGAGGAACTCCGCAAGGGTGTGACGTCGGGCGATATCACCGAGGTCTTCGCGTGCGGTACCGCCGCCGTCATCACACCGGTGGGCCACGTGAAGAGTGAGACCGACGACTACACCATCGGCGACGGCACGACGGGCGAGGTCACCCAGGCGCTGCGTGACACGCTCACCGGCATCCAGCGCGGCACTTTCGCCGACACCCACGGGTGGATGACAACGCTCTACCCGGCCTGAACCCTCACCCGCGCCGCGAACCGGCTCGGTCAGAGCAGCAGCCCCACGAGGGCGATGGCCGTCGAGATCTCGATGACGGCGCCGAGGACGTCACCGGTGATGCCACCCATCCGACGCGCGCAGTGCCGGGTGAAGACCCAGGTGAACGCCAGCACGATCACCGCCGTGACGCCCGCCCGCAATGCGGACGCGTCGTCGAACCCGTGGGCAGACAACGACTTCCACCCGCCTACGCCGACCATCGCCGCGACCGCCACAACCGACCACACGACAGTCGAGGCCCGTTGGGTACCCGCGACGAGTGCACCGAATCCGCTGGTGCGGGCGGCGGGCAGTGACCGTCGACAGGCGAGGACGACCGCCACGCGACCGAGGAAGACCGCCGCGCCAATGGACAGCCACCGCGAGCCATCGGTCAGCGCACCCAGGCCCACGGTGTCGACGATCATCACGGCGGCGATCGTGGCGACGCCGAAGGGCCCGGCAGATCCGCTGCGCATCACCTCGGCGACCCGTTCCGGAGGGCCATAGCATCCGAGGCCGTCGGCGGTGTCGGCCAGGCCATCGAGATGCATGCCGCGCGTACCGACTCCGAGGATGACGACGAGCAGGATGCCGATCAGTGCGGTGGGTAGTTGCGTGAGGCTCAGCGCCCACGCCACGGCTGCGATGAGTACGCCGAGAACCACACCCACAACCGGAACGGCTGAGATCGCCGCTCCGCCGAACCGACGGTCGTAGGTCTTCTCGCGCAGGGGGACAGGCGCGACGGTCAGCCAGGAGAATGCACCGCAGAGGGCGTCGGTCGGCGACATCCTGCCGTCCACGCCTCGGTCAGACCCCCGCATCGCTGGTGGTGGGGGCGTCGACGGCGTCGGAATCGCTGACCCCGGCCTCGTCGAATGTCGACATGCCGCGCAGGATCTCCACCGACGACGAGACGACGGGCAGCGCCATCAGCGCGCCGCTGCCCTCACCGAGTCGCATCTGCAGATCGAGGATGGGTTCGAGATCGAGGTGCTCGAGCGCGAAGGCGTGCGCGGGCTCGACCGAACGATGGCCGGCCACCCACCAGCTCACAGCTCCCGGGGCCAGCTCGGCCGCGACGAGTGCTGCCGCGGTGACGACCACACCGTCGAGGATCACCGGTGTGCGACGGACGGCTGCCTGCGCCAGGAATCCGGCCATTGCGGCGATGTCGGCGCCGCCTACGGCGGCGACCAGAGCCAGCGGATCGTGGACGTAGCGTCGTCCACGCCGCATCCCGTCGCGGATGGCGGCGGTTTTTCGCATCCAGCCGATGTCGTCTATTCCGGTGCCGCGGCCGACGACCTGGACGGGCTCGTGGCGGGTGAGGGTTCCGACGAGAACCGCTGCGGGAGTGGTGTTTCCGATGCCCATCTCACCCGCGATGAGGAGGTCGGCGCCCGAGTCGACCAACTCGTCGACGATTGCACGCCCCGCGGCGACGGAGGCGCGGGCCTCGGCAATGGTCAGCGCGTCGGTCACGCGGAGGTCGCCGCTGGAGCGTCGGACCTTGTAACCGGACACCTCGGGTGGGGTGTCGGCATCGACAGACATGTCGACGACGCGCACCGTCGCGCCGCTCTGGCGTGCGAGCACGTTCACCGCCGCCCCTCCGGAAGCGATGTTCGCGACCATCTGGGCGGTGACCTCGGGCGGGTAGGCCGAGACCCCCGCCTGCGCCACACCGTGATCGCCGGCGAACACCACCACGTGCGCGTGCTCGATCGAGCGCGGCGGACACACGCCCTGGCACGCGGAAACCCACACACTGAGTTCTTCCAGCCTGCCCAGCGACCGGGCAGGCTTGGTCAACGTGAGCTGGCGCTCCCGCGCGGCGCGGGCGACAGACTCGTCGGGACGATCGACGTGCTCGAAGACCTCGGCATCGGTCGGGTCGACGAGGGCCGCGGCCGCTGCCACGGCGACGGGTGCCGTCGACGGGATTTCTGACGTCGTCGACGCGGGTTCTGGTGCCGTGCGCGCGTTTTTCGGTGTGATCGGTGATGCCGCAGGTGTGGTTTGTGGCGTTGTCGACCGCGCGGGTGCGGGTAGTTCCAGGACGCGGCCGGCGACGACCAGCAGCACGCGATCACAGATGGCTGCGACGGCTGCGTTGAGCGCACCGAGTTCGTCCTGGAACATCCGGCCCGCAGGCGTTGGCGGGACAAGCGCCAAACCGACCTCGGGGCTGATCAGCACCAGGTCAGACGTGACGTCATCGATCGCCGCGCACAGTCGGGCGGTGCGGTCGGAACGGTCGGTGGCCGACGCCCATCCGTCGGTGGCGTCGATGTCGGCGGCCAACCAGTTGCCGAGGTCGTCGACGAGTGTCGCGACATCGCGCCTCGCCGACAGCTCGGCGGTGAGGTCGGTGGTCTCGACGGTCGTGTACCTGCTGTCGCGTCGACGCCGATGCTCCTCGACGCGCGCCACCCATTCGGCATCGGAGGTGAGCGTCGGCCCGGTGGCGATGTAACGAACCTCGGAGTGCCCGGCGAGGAGTTCTTCGCCAACCCCCGACTTGCCCGACCGCACGCCCCCGAGCACCAGCGTGCGGGTGCCCCTCGTGGTCATCGTCAGCTCAGACCTCGGCGCCCGCGGAGACCTGCGGCTTGGGTGCGCGCATCCGGCGGAGCTGCATCGCGCGGGTGAACGCGTACCAGCCGAGGCGGAATCCGGTGTCGTCGGTGTCGGGGAAGCGCTCGCGCACACGCTTGTTCACCAGGCGACCGAGGATGACGGCGTCGATGGCCATCAGTACGACGAAGGCCAACAGCACGAAGTTGGCGTATGCGGCGAGCGACGGCAGGAACATCACCACGATCAGCACCACGGCGAACGGCATGAACAGACCGGCGAAGTTGCGTCGGGAATCGACGAGGTCGCGCGTGTACCGCCGCACCGGGCCCTTGTCCCGGGGCATCAGGTAACGCTCGTCGCCCTCCATCATCTTCTCGCGTTGTTCGGCGCGTTGTGCGCGGCGATCGTCGTTGAGTTTGCGGCGATCCTCACGCGACATCGAGTTCTTGAGTTGCTTCTTGCGTGCTCGCGCCTCGGCACGCGTGGTCGGCGGTGGTGCCACGGGCCCGCGGCGTCGGCCTTCGGCCTCACGGCGTGACGGCGTCGGGCGCCCCTTACCCGGTGTGTACGCGCTGCCCTTGGTGTCGGTCGTGGGTTCGTCGATCGTCATCGGCGTATCCGCTGTCGACACGGTGCCCTCGTCGGCGGTGTCGTCGTCCTTGTTCCATGGCAGTCTCACGCCTTCGAGCGTAGGTGATCTAGCGCTGCCGCGGTTCGTCGACCTCCCTATACTTCCGGGGCATGGGCGCAGAGGGCGCGACCGCGCGCACCTGCATCGACGCCCCCGTGCCGAGTGAACAGAGGTGTGACCGATGCGGGTCCTGATAGCGCCGGATTCGTTCGGCGACACACTGACGGCAGTCGAGGCCGCGAGCGCCATCGGCGAGGGGTGGGCGGCAGGCCGACCGGACGACGAAATCGCTCTCGCGCCGCAGTCGGACGGGGGACCCGGATTCGTCGACGTTCTCGCCGCGCGGTTCGGGCGTACGGTGACCGAGCGGGTCGTCGGCCCACTCGGTGCCGCGATCAGCGCGCAATGGCTACTCGACGACAGGGACCCCGACAGGCTCGTCGCCTACATCGAATGTGCTCAGGCCTGCGGACTGCATCAGCTCGGCGGCGGCCCGACACCGCGAACCGCTCAGGCGGCGGACACCTACGGGGTGGGCCTGCTCGTCGACGCCGCGCTGCGTGCCGAAGTGCGCGAGATCGTCGTGGGGCTCGGCGGCAGTGCCACCACCGATGGTGGTTACGGGTTGATCGATGCGCTGGGCGGGTCGGCTCGCGCAGTCGAAAGAGTTGCCGATGTGGCGCTGATCGCGGCATCCGACGTCGAGAACCCGCTGCTCGGCCCGCTCGGTGCCGCGACGGTCTTCGGGCCGCAGAAAGGTGCCGATCCCCAGACCGTCGCGCGCCTCGAGGAACGACTCGCCCAGTGGTCGCGCGTACTCGCATCGATGGCCGGACGTGATGTCAGTGTCGAGCCGGGAGCAGGCGCTGCAGGCGGGCTCGGCGCGGCACTGCTGGCGCTCGGAGCCGATCGCGTGTCGGGTGCGACCGTGGTGGGTGACGCCACCGCGCAGGGTGCGGAGATGGCTCGGGCTGACCTCGTACTCACGGGCGAGGGGAAGTTCGATTCCCAGACGCTGCGCGGAAAGGTCGTGTCGGCGCTGACTGCTGCAGCAACCGAGGTGAACGCACCGACCGTCGTCTTCGCTGGTCAGGTGGCATTGACGGCTGACGAGATCGCCGCAGCCGGAATCTCCGGCGCCTACTCGATCGTCGACCAGGCGGGGTCGGTCGAGCTCGCGATGAGCGATGCGCGCAATCAACTCACCGCACTGGCCGCGCGTGCAGCAGCGTCGTGGCGCACCGACGGTTGAGACCACCCGGCTTCCGGCCGCGGGAGGACTTCCCGTCCCCGGGAATATGCAGAGAGGGGGTACGGTTGACAGGAGACGAACAACAGGCCTGCATCGTCAGCCGACGCGTTCGAGTCGCTGCCACAACGCGGCGTCCGTCAAGGCTGCGTGACGCGGCGCAGACACGAGTCGCGTGACGCAGGGCAGCACGACCGGGGCCGGCCACCAACGGCACCATCACAGTACGAGGAGCATCGATGACCGTTCAGAACGAATCCGGAACCGCGACAGACACCGGCGTCATCCTGACCGACGCCGCAGCCGCCAAGGCAAAGGCTCTGCTCGACCAAGAAGGCCGTGACGACCTGTCGCTGCGTATCGCCGTCCAACCCGGAGGCTGCGCGGGCCTCCGCTACCAGCTTTTCTTCGACGACCGTTCGCTCGATGGCGACCTCACCGCTGATTTCGGTGGCGTCACCCTGGCCGTCGATCGGATGAGTTCGCCCTACGTACAGGGCGCGACCATCGACTTCGTCGACACCATCGAGAAGCAGGGTTTCACCATCGACAACCCGAACGCCACGGGTAGCTGCGCCTGCGGCGACTCGTTCAACTGAGCGTCCACGCACTGACTTTGTGACCGCACCCCGGCCCAGCCGGGGTGCGGTCAGTCATTTCCGGCACTTTCGGTAGCGTGTGACGAGGTCCGTGTCGGACTCGGCCGAGTGTCCGAGGGCCGCGACCGACGGCGCGTGCAGCGTGCCTTGACAACCGCGAAGAGGCTTGGGGAATAAGTGGCAATCGTTGTATGTGGTTCCATCGCGACAGATCATCTGATGAAGTTTGCGGGAAAGTTCTCCGAGCAGATCCTCGCCGACCACCTCGAGCACATCTCGCTCAGTTTCCTCGTCGAGGATCTCGTGGTCCGTCGAGGCGGCGTCGCAGGCAACATCACCTATGCGATGGGTGAGCTCGGCCAGTCGCCGGTGCTGGTCGGCTCGGTGGGATCGGACTTTCACGACTATCGCCAGTGGCTCGAGGCGCACGGTGTGGACTGCCGCGGGGTTCGCGTGTCACAGACCCAGCACACCGCCCGGTTCATGTGCACCACGGACGAGACCATGGCGCAGCTCGCGACCTTCTATGCGGGCGCGATGAGCGAGGCGCGAGAGATCGACCTCGCTGACGTCGTCGAGCGCGTCGGGTCCCCCGAGATCGTGCTGATCGGCGCCGACGATCCGGACGCGATGCTCCGGCACACCGCGGAATGTCGACGCCTCGGCCTCCCGTTCGCTGCCGATCCGTCTCAGCAGCTCGCGCGACTCGACGGTGAGCAGGCACGTCAGCTGATCGATGGTGCCGCCTATCTGTTCACCAATGAGTACGAATGGGGTCTTCTTCGTCAGAAGACCGGTTTGTCGGAGGCTCAGATCGCAGAACTCGTCGGGGTGCGGGTGACCACGCTCGGCGCTGACGGTGTCGAGATCGTCGACCGTGATGGCACCCGCACCCACGTGGCCGTCGTCCCCGAGACGGCGAAGGTCGATCCGACCGGCGTGGGCGACGGCTTCCGCGCCGGCTTCCTCTCGTCGTTGTCGGCGGGTCTCGGTTTCGAGCGTGCTGCGCAGGTCGGCTCGATGGTCGCCGTGCTCGTGCTCGAGACTGTGTCGACGCAGGACTGGTCGTGGGATCGGGACGAGGCACTCAAGCGTATCGAAGGTGCGTACGGCGCCGACGCCGCGAACGAGATCGCCGCGGCACTCTAGAGTCCGGCTTCGATCGGCTGTCGTGAGGCGGCCGATCGTCGCCGGTGGTCACCAGCGGCTACAGCCGCACTGGGTAGCTGTGGTCGGTGATGTCGGGCACGAGTGTCTTCTCGACGAAGATGGCGTGCCAGATCATGAACATCAGGAGTGTCCAGAGGCGTCGGCTGTTGTCGACGACGCCCGCGCGGTGCTCGTCGAGCATGTCGAGGATCGGCTGTTTGTTCAGCAGGTAGTCGGTCTGCGACTTCTCGATCGTCTCGCGTGCCCAGTCGTACATCTCCGGGCCTGCAAGCCAGTGGCGGATGGGGACGGGGAAACCGAGCTTCTTTCGATGCAGGACGTGAGCCGGGACGATCTGTTCGAGCGCCTTGCGTAGTGCGTACTTGGTGGTCCCGTGACTGATCTTCTCGTCGAACGGCAGCGCCTCGGCGACCTTGAAGACCTCGTTGTCGAGGAACGGCACACGTAGTTCGAGCGAGTTGGCCATCGTCATCTTGTCGGCCTTGACCAGGATGTCGCCGCGCAGCCACGTGTAGAGATCGATGTGCTGCATCCGCGCGACCGGATCCCAACCGTCGCTGCGCGCGTAGATCGGTTCGGTGACATCGGTGTGTGTCCACTCGGGACGGTAGTCGCGCAGCACCGCGCGCAGTCGGGCGTCGTCGAAACTCCTGGCATTGCCGTAGTAGCGCTCTTCGAGCGTCAGTGATCCGCGATGCAGCAGACTCTTGCCGCGCGTGCCCTCGGGGATGCGATCGGAGACCTTGCCGGCCAGATGGCGCAGCGCAGTGGGGAGTCTGTCGAAGCCCTTGAGCGAGAGGGGTTCCTTGTAGATGGTGTAGCCGCCGAAGAGTTCGTCGGCGCCCTCACCGGACAGGACGACCTTGACGTGTTCGCGGGCGGTCTGCGCCACGAAGTACAGCGGAACGAGCGCTGGGTCGGCCACCGGGTCGTCGAGATACCAGATGATCTCCGGAATCGCCGCGATGTACTCCTCGGGCGTGACCATGCGCACGATGTGCCGGGCACCGATCGCGGCTGCCGACTCCGCGGCGACGTCGGCCTCGGAATATCCTTCACGCTCGAACGCTGCGGTGAAGGTGATGAGATCGGGGTTGTGCTGGATGGCCAGCGCAGCGATGGCCGTGGAGTCGATGCCGCCGGACAGGAACGATCCGACGGTGACGTCGGCGCGCATGTGCTTGGCGACGGAGTCGGAGAGGACCTCGGCGATCTCGTCGTATCGCTTCTGGCGAGTGGCGTCGGTAAAGGGTCGGACCGAGAACTGCGGGTTGAAGTAGCGCGTGATCGACGGTGCGCTTCCGGGACGCACGGTGGCGTATGAGCCGGATTCGAGGCGACGGATCGACGAGTGCAGTGACTCGGGTTCAGGGACGTACTGCAACACGACGTAGTGCTCGAGAGCGCGCTCGTCGAGGGTGTCGGGGAGGCCGAGGCGACCGATCAGCTCCAGCAAGCTCTTCTTCTCGCTGCCGAAAGCCGTGCCACCGGGACCGGTCGCGAGGAACATCGGCTTGATGCCGAACGGGTCTCGCGCGGCGAACAGCGTGCGGGTCTCGGTGTCCCAGATGGCGAAGGCGAACATGCCGCGCAGGCGTCGAACGGCGTCGGGACCCCAGTGATGAAACGCCGCGACGATCGCCTCGCCGTCGCCCTCGGTGCGGAAGGTCGCACCCTCCTCGGCGGCGAGTTGCGCGCGGATCTCGAGGTAGTTGTAGATCTCGCCGTTGAAGACGAGCGCGTAGCGCTCCTGGTTCTCCGGGGGACCCCAACGCAGCGGTTGGTGCGAGTGATCGATGTCGATGATCGACAGGCGGTTGAAGCCGAGCACGATGTCAGCGTCGTTCCACGTGCCGGGTTCGTCAGGACCCCGGTGGCGCATGCAGTGCGAGGCGTTGGCGACGAGGTCGACGGCACCTGCCGCCGTCTCATCGGAGGTCAGCAGACCGAGCAAGCCACACACCAGTAAAGCCTCTTTCGACGGGGACACAACGCGCGGCGATGACGTCACCGCCGCGGTCACGAGTATGCCGTATGCGAGGGCGGCACGGCCTTCCGGCTACGGCCCTCGACCGCCCGAAACACACGGTCGGAAGCATGTTCCCAGGACCGGGAAACGATTTCGACGCGCGAAGTCACCCCAACCGAAAAAGTTCCCGCGAGTTGGTCTACGCTGCGTAGTACATGGCGCGAAGGCTGCGCTTCGGTGCCCGCTGCACGGTGACAGTTGCCTGCGGGGCCCGGATGACGCCGATCGTGTCGTTGCAGGTCAGGTGGGATGCGACTCGGACGTCGGATCGACGGTTCCGAGCTGGCAGGAAGGCGTGAAATTGGCACACGGTGAACGGCCCCGCGTACGGCGTGTCGCGTCGGCGTCGCGGATGGCCAACCGGGTCGGCCTCAAGCGGGCCGGAGCTGTCGCGGCGCTAGGCGTCGGCGCACTGTTGATGTCGGGCTGCGACGCCCGCACCGCCATGCGGTTCGGCTGGCCGCACGGTGTGACTCCCGAGGCCAAGGACATGGGCGACCTGTGGAGTTGGTCGGTCATCGCGGCCCTCGTCATGGGCATCATCGTGTGGGCCCTGATCTTCTGGACGATCACCTTCCACCGCTACAAGCCGGGCAAGGGCAAGGACGAGTTCCCTCGGCAGACCGCGTACAACGTGCCGCTGGAGTTGGCCTACACCGCCATCCCGTTCGTAATCATCGCGGTGCTGTTCTACTTCACCGTGATCGTGCAGACCAATGTGGAGAAGAAGACCGACGATCCCAAGGTCGTCGTCGACGTCACCGCGTTCCAGTGGAACTGGAAGTTCGGCTACCGCGACGTCACCTTCAGCGACGGCGGCAAGTACAACGGATTCGTCCGTGACGGAAACCCGTTCGATCTCGAGACACAGAACACACGCGAGATCCACGACGGCGAGACCATCGAGTTGCCCGGTCCCGACGGCGGTCGCAGCAACGACGTGCGTGACTACCTGAAGTTCAACAACATCGAGACGGTCGGTTCGTCGGCGACGATCCCCGTGCTCGTGCTCCCGACGAGCAAGCGCATCGAGTTCGACCTCGCCTCTGCCGATGTCATCCACTCGTTCTGGGTTCCCGAGTTCCTGTTCAAGCGCGACGTCATGCCGTTCCCGAAGCAGAACCACACCGACAACCGCTTCCAGATCTCGTCGATCGACCGTGAAGGCGCATTCGTCGGACGCTGTGCGGAGATGTGCGGTACCTACCACTCGATGATGAACTTCGAGGTTCGTGCGGTGTCGCCGCAGGACTTCGACGCCTACATCAAGTACCGGCAGGCACGGCCGCAGGCAACGAATGCCCAGGCGCTGCAGCACATCTGCCAGCAGCCCGAGTCGGTTGTCACGGTTCCGTTCGACACGCGTCGCGCCACCGACGGCACTGTCGGCGCGACCGGTGACGGCGGCAACACGAAGATTGCGAACTGCACGATCGGAGCACTCCAGTGAAAATCGAAGCGCGACTCTTCGAACTGCTCACGCTGTTCTTCGCAGGCGCCGGTGTCATCTACACAGTGCTGACCGCGCTCACCGACAACGGCGTCGAGTGGGTCGGCGTCGTCGGCATGTTCTTCAGCGCCGGTCTGACCCTGATCGCCGGCACATACTTCCGGTTCGTGTCACGACGCGTCGAGATCCGTCCGGAGGACTACGAAGACGCCGAGATCGAAGACGGCGCGGGCGAGCTGGGCTTCTTCAGCCCGGGATCCTGGTGGCCGATCCTGATCGCGGCAAGCGCTGCACTGTTCGCCATCGCTTTCGCGACGGGCAACATCTCGCTGGCGATCTTCGCCGCGGCCTGCATCATCGGCACAGCGGCCGGTCTCGTCTTCGAGTACATCGTCGGACCCGAGAAGCACTGATACGTCTCACAGTTCACGCATGACGACAGCCGCACCCGACCATCGGGTGCGGCTTTTGTCATAGCTCCCAGCTCGTTCAGTCGGCAACGATGCTGTCGCCGTAGACCTTCAGCGTTCGGTACCCGGCGCGAAAACGCGCTGATGTGTACGACTCGCCGACCTCACCGTCGTGGGCGATCGTGACGGGTTCGGTACTGGTGAACGTGAACTCGGGGACCTGCATCTCGGTGTAGAGCCGTGAGCGTTGCAGCAGTCCGGTCGCCAGACTCGTGAGCACTCGCAGTGTCGCAAACCGCTTGCCCGCCTCGAGGAAGCGGACGTCGAGCAGCCCGTCGTCGAGGCGTTCGCGGCGCCCGGGAGCGAATCCGGCCGAACTGTACATCGATGTCCCGATGAGGAACAGGGAGGTCGTGACCGTTCGGCCGTCGATGGTGATCTCCACCGGCGTCGAGTGTCGGGCGACCTGCACCATCGCGAGCGCACTCGCCGCGGTCTTGCCCACCCGGTGCTCCCATTTGGTGCGTGCACGCACGAAATGGGGGTAGGCACCGATGCTTGCCGTGTTGAGTATCAGCTGCTCGTCGTTGAGGATGGCGGCGTCGACCAACGTCGCTGTGCCGGAACGAATCCTGGCCAACGATGCGTCGACATCGCCACATCCGATATCGCGCGCGAAGTGATTGAACGTGCCGCCGGGAAAGACAGCGAGGGGGAGGTCTGCCTCGTGGGCCGCGGCCGCAACCGTCGCGACGGTGCCGTCGCCGCCGCACACTCCAAGCGCGGTGGCGCGTCGCGCGGCATCGCGGGCGATCGCCGCGTAGTCGTCGTCGGGCCCGAGTTCGATGATCTCGGCGCCGGTGAGCTCGGTGCGAACCCTCTCCAGGATGTGCTCACTGTTGCCGTCGCCCGACGTCGGGTTGCCGAGAACGACCAGGCCTGCGCCGTCACGGGGCAGCGGGGCTGCCACCGTGCTCGGGGCAGGTGTGGCGATGTTGTGGGGAATGATCGGTGGCACGATCTTGCCGCCGATTGTCGCGATACCCGCGCCGATGCCGAACCCGATGAACACGTCGCCCGGGTAGTGCGCGCCGGTCGCCACACGGGACAACCCGACCAGTCCGGCGAGCGCGGACATGATGAGACCCAGCGGCGGAGATTCGAGCGCGACGCCGACGGAAAACGCTGCGGCACTTGCCGAATGTCCGGAAGGCAGTGAGTTCGATGTCGGTTGATGTGACCCTCGCCGCAGAAGCGGAACCACTGACGGTGAGGGCCGCTCGCGCTGGCGGATGCGTTTCGCGCCCTGATTGGTGACGAGGCTGGTCACGGCCAGCGATGCGAGGCCCCGCACCGCGGCGCGCTGCCAGCGGGGCCGCCCGCTGAGGATGAGGCCCGCTCCGATGCCCATCCAGAGTTTTGAATGATCTGCGGCGGCCGTGAGCGGTGGCATCGTGCGGTCGAGAAGGGGACTCGGCGACCGAGCGATCGTCTGGAAGAGATTGGCGTCGAGTGTGCCGAGGCCCTTCGTCAGCTCATGGAGGGGCTCTGTGCGGCGACGTCCGAGGTGTCGCTGTCGTGTCATCGTTTCACCGTAGCGAGTCGGTGGGGGAGGGGAGTGATTGTCGTGCAACGACACACGGCTGCCGTCGCGTGATGCGACGGCAGCCGTGTGGTGCTGCTGGATCGAGCGGGTCAGTCGAGCGGGTTGCCGCCCTTGGCCTGCAGCTCGCGCAGTGCGTCGATCTCCTCGCGTTCCTGCTCGTGTGCGAATTCGACATTGCGCTTCTGCTGCTCGGGCGGATCGGCGACCATCACAGAGCCGGTTCCCGGAGCACCCGACGACCCGAGCTTGTTCATCCGCTTCGGTATCGCGGCGCCCTCGTAGGGGAGCGGGATCGCGTGACCGTGATCGTCGACCGGGCCGAGTGGCTGGTGGATCTCGATGTACTCGCCCTGGGGGAGACGCTTGATGATGCCGGTCTCGATCCCGTGCTCGAGCACCGCGCGATCGCTGCGCTGGAGTCCGATGGCCCAGCGGTAGGCGATGAAGTAGGCGATCGGCGGCACGATGATGAGGCCGATGCGACCCATCCACGTCGTGGCGTTGAGCGAGATGTGGAACTTCAACGCGATGATGTCGTTCATGCAGCTCAACGTCAGGATGATGTAGAACGAGAACGCCATCGCTCCGATCGCCGTGCGCACCGGGGTGTCGCGCGGACGCTGCAGCAGGTTGTGATGCGCGTCGTCGCCGGTGAACTTCTTCTCGATCCATGGGTAGGCGAACATCACCACGAACATGATGGTGATGATCACGACCACCCAGAAGATGGCGGGGATCGTGTAGTTGCCGAGATAGAGCTCCCACGCAGGCATCAGACGGGCCAAACCGTCGGTCCACATCATGTAGATGTCTGGCTGAGATCCGGCCGAGACGTGTGCCGGGTTGTACGGACCGATCACCCACACGGGGTTGATCTGGAAGATGCCGGCCATGATCGCGAGGATGCCTGCGGTGAAGGCGAACATCGCACCGCCCTTGGCCGCGAAGACCGGCAGGATGCGCACGCCGACGACGTTCTTCTCGGTGCGGCCGGGGCCGGGGAACTGCGTGTGCTTCTGGTACCAGACCAACGCCAGGTGGGCGCCGATCAGGGCCAGGATGATGCCCGGGAAGAGCAGGATGTGCAGCACATACAGGCGCGGGATGATGATGTCGCCGGGGAACTGGCCACCGAAGAGCGCCCAGTGAATCCAGGTGCCGACCAGCGGGATTCCCAGCACGATGCCGCTCATCGCGGCGCGAACGCCGGTACCCGAGAGCAGGTCGTCGGGCAGTGAGTAGCCGAAGAAGCCCTCGAACATCGCCAGGACCAGCAGCAGGCAGCCGATGATCCAGTTGGCCTCACGCGGGCGTCGGAACGCACCGGTGAAGAAGATGCGCGCCATGTGGATGATGATCGACGCCGCGAACAGCAGAGCTGCCCAGTGGTGGATCTGGCGGACGAACAGACCGCCGCGCACCTCGAAGGAGATGTTCAGCGTCGTCTCGTACGCGCGCGTCATCATCACGCCGTTGAGAGGCTGATACGCGCCGTGGTAGGTGACCTCCGACATCGACGGATCGAAGAAGAAGGTCAGGTACACACCGGAGATCAGCAGGATGATGAAGCTGTAGAGCGCGACCTCACCGAGCATGAACGACCAGTGGCTCGGGAACACCTTGTTGATCTGTCGCCGCATGCCTGCGGCGAGGTGATACCGGGAATCGACCTCTTCGGCCTGCTTCGCGAGACGATTGCTCATGACTTGCGCTCCCAGAATGCGGGTCCGACGGGCTCGATGAAGTCGCCTGCGGCGACCATGTACCCCTGATCATTGACCGTCAGCGGCAGCTGCGCCAGCGCACGCGCTGCCGGGCCGAACACCGGCTTGGCGTACTCGAGTGCGTTGAACTGCGACTGATGGCACGGGCAGAGGATGCGGTTGGTCCGCTGCTCGTACAGCGAGGTCGGGCAACCGAGGTGGCTGCAGACCTTGGTGTAGGCGAAGTAGTCGCCGTAGTTGAAGCTCTCCTGGCCCTTGCGCTTGATCGCCCGGGCAGCGTCCTCGGGGCGCAACCGGATGAGCATGACGGGATTGGACACGTACCGCAGACCCCAGAGCAGCTTCTCGCGTGACTCCTCGGTCTCGCCGTAACCGTCTGAGACGCGCCACGGGAACACCGTCTCCATGCCGCCGGAGTCGAGGTCCTCGGGTCGGACGAGGGCCACCTGGTAGGGGTTGCCGGTGTCGCGGCGCAGAAAGACCGTTTCGTTGGGCTGCGATTTCGGGTTGTAGATCGGCGACCAGCCGGTGTGCCACAGCGGTGCGTCCTCACGCTTGGCCCACGGGTTCTTGATGAATCCGCCGAGGCCCGCGACGACGCCGGTCAGTGCGAGCGCACCGAACGCGAACAGTCCCGATCCGATGAGCATCTTGCGTCGGCCGAGCGTCGACTTGGTTCCCGAATCGACGAGTTCGGCGACGATCGTCTTCTTGTCGACCTCGGTCGAACCGGGTCCGTCGTGACGGTCCTGGACGGCGATCTCGGACGGGATGAATTTCTTCGTGATGAGGACGAGCGCGATGCCGATCGACAGAATCGAGAGTCCGAACGTCACACCGAGCAACGGGGTGTTGAGGGTGTAGCGCCAATAGTCGGACGTGCCGGGGAGTGCGAATTCCCAGTGGTTCCACAGGAAGATCACGAAGCATGCCAGCGCGGAGATCCCGGCGATGGTCAGCCAGACCGCGATCTGACGTTCGGCGCGCTTCTCGGCCTTGGTGCCCGGCTCAGGGAAACGCTCACCCCGATGGATGATCTCGACGCCGTCGAGGTTGGTACCCAGTTTGACCAGGTCATCATTGGTCATCTGGTCCAGCTCATCGGCGGACGGCGTGTCCTTGTCCGTGGTGCTCATGTTCGTGATCCCATCCACATCGCGGCGGCGACGACCGCCACAACTCCGACAAACCACATCACCATGCCCTCACTGACCGGGCCGAAGCCGCCGAGGCTCAGGCCGCCCTGGGGCTTGGATTCGGTGACGTACTTGATGAAGCCGATGATGTCCTTCTTCTCGTCGAGCGAGAGCTGACGGTTCGAGAACTTCGGCATGTTCTGCGGCCCGGTGAGCATGGCCGCGTAGATCTGCTGTTCCTTGACGTTGTCGAGCGTCGGAGCGAACTTGCCCGACGACAGCGCACCGCCGCGGCCGGTGAAGTTGTGGCATGACGCGCAGTTCAGGCGGAAGAGCTCGCTGCCCCGACCGAGGTTGTCGCCACGCAGCGACTCCTGGGCGAGAACCGGAAGGACGACTTCCTTCATCGATCCATCGGCCTGACGCTGCATGACCTTCTCGGTCTTGCGGGTGCCGTCAGGGTTCTTCTCGAACAGCGGACGCGGCCCGCCGCCCTGTGACTGGATATAGGCACCGAGCTGATCGATCTGTGCGGTGTCGAACTTCGCGGGCTTGCGCTGTGCCTGGGCCTCACCACGGGCCGCAGGCATGCGACCGGTGGACACCTGGAAGTAGACAGCTGCGTCGCCGACGCCGATCAGGGAGGGGCCGCGATCGGCCACGCCCTGGAGGTTGGCGCCGTGGCAGGTGATGCACGAACTCTCGTACAGCTTCTTGCCGTCCTGGATCAGAGCGGCGTCGTTGGTGTCTGCGACGGCGACCTGGGGCTTGGGGGACAGCAGCGACGCGAGGACGCCGGCCATCATCAGGCCTGCGAGCAGGAGCAATGCGCCGCTGGCGCGGCGGCGCAGCTTACGGCGCGAACGGGACTTCTTCGCGGCGTTCGGCGCGGTGCTCGAGGTGACTGTGTCGACCTGACCAACGTCGGAAGGGCTATCCGACGGTCCCGGTGGAGATGAACTCATCATGGTCTCTCTACTAAGCGGACGGACTTCTCTAGCTGTTGGCGCGAACGTGGTTCCGGTGGAATCACTCCCGCCTCACGTCAGTTGTTCGTTGCGATCGGTGTCATCGGATGAAGTAGATGGTGACGAACAGTGCGATCCACACGATGTCGACGAAGTGCCAGTAGTACGACACGACGATCGCCGCGGTCGCCTGGTTCGGTGTGAACTTGGCGAGCTTGGTGCGGACCAGCAGGAAGATGAAGGCGACGAGACCGCCGATCACGTGGAGGCCGTGGAATCCGGTCGCCATGTAGAAGACCGAACCGTAGGCGCTCGACGAGAGGGTCGTGCCCTCGGCAACCAGGTGGTAGTACTCGTAGCCCTGGCCGCAGACGAAGAAGGCGCCCATCAGGAACGTCAGGATGTACCAACGGCGCAATCCGAAGACGTCGCCACGCTCGGCGGCGAACACACCCATCTGGCAGGTCACCGACGACAGGATGAGGACGGTGGTGACCGGGATGGCCAACTTCAGGTTCAGTTCGGTGGGCTCCGGCGGCCAGCCGGCCGGGCCGGCATTGGCACGTGCGACGAAATACATCGCAAAAAGTCCAGCGAAGAACATCAGCTCACTGGACAGCCACACGATCGTGCCGACACTCACCATGTTGGGGCGGTTGAGCGAGTGCACGCGCGAGGTGATGGCTGTTCCCGAGGTACCTACAGCGCTAGTCACAGATTGAAGTATGACGGTTCGTAGTACGCCCTGACCACTCGGGTCGGATATTCGTGGGAACTATTTCTCTTCCCGCTGGTAGTCGCCGGTCGGCGGCACCTTTCGGCGTGTCAGCGGACCCGGTGGATCGGTGAGTACGGGCGGCTCGTGCTTTGCTCGAGTCCATGGGTTCTGTTGATTCCACCGGCGCTTCCGGCCCCGCTGATGGTTCCGATGACGGGCAGCCGGCGCTGGCGCGGGACGGTACGGAGTTCGACCTCAATGGTCGCCCGGTGGCGCCACGTCGCTGGAACGCGTTACGCCGCGCGGTGGGTGGGCGTCGTGGCGCTCGTCGCGAGAGGTTGACCACCGCAGACCGTGACGTCGTCGTGGTCGCCGAGTCCGACGACGAAGCGGCGTCGAGTTCGTCCATCCTCGACGATTCGACGCTGCGCACCGAAGATCAGGCCGTCGTGCGGCACGTGCTGGCGCTGCCGGGGCATGCTGTCGATGCCGCAGCGGCCCTTGCTGCCCTTGACGGTTACGAGGTGCTACCCGCCGACGTCGTCGGCGATCGGTTCGATTTTCCTTCCGGGTACGACCGGCTGGTTCTCGCGCGGGTGCAGCTCGTCGATGCGCTGCACGTGTCGCAGGAGCGCTCGCGCATGGCGAGTTTGGCGTCGAGGCACTCCGGCGTTCCCGTCGGATGGCAGATCGTCCAGCGGAAGCGGTGAATCGGACGGGACGATTTGTGCCCGACCGCGAACAGATCGTGTGTGCAGGCCAACTAAGGTGCTTGGGGTGAGCAGCGAGCAGAGCTACACCTGGCCGCAGATTCTCGGGGCCGTCACCGACGGGATCGACCTGACCGCCGAGCAGGCGCGCTGGGCGATGAACGAGGTGATGACCGACAGTGCGACGTCCGCTCAGATCGCGGCGTTCGGCGTCGGCGTGAAGATGAAGGGCGCTGCACCGTCGGAACTCGCGGGGTTGTCGCAGGCGATGCTCGACCACGCAACCCTTGTCGACACCGATCGTGCCGCGATCGACATCGTGGGCACGGGTGGCGACCGCTCGCACACCGTGAACATCTCGACGATGACGTCGATCGTTGTCGCGGCGGCGGGAGTTCCGGTGGTCAAACACGGCAACCGCGCGGCGTCGTCGAAGAGCGGCGGAGCCGACGTGCTCGAGGCCCTCGGCGTGACGATATCCCTCGGTGCCGACGAGGTGGCAGCGTGCATCGACGAGACCGGTATCGGATTCTGTTTCGCGCCTGTGTTCCACCCGGCGTTCCGTTTTACTGCTCCCGCACGTCAGCAGATCGGGATCCCGACAGTCTTCAATGTGCTCGGCCCGCTCACCAATCCTGCGAATCCGCGGGCGGGGCTTATCGGGTGCGCGTTCGGCGACCTCGCGCCCGTTCTTGCGCGTGCGTTCGCCGAGCGGGGCAGTTCGGTGCTCGTGGTTCGCGGTGATGACGGTCTCGACGAACTCACGACGACCACGACATCGTCGGTGTGGCAGGTCGTCGAGGGAACGGTCACCGAACTGAGTCTTGATCCGCGCGATCTCGGGATCGAGTACGTCGATCTCTCGGCGCTGCAGGGCGGAGACGCCTCCGTGAACGCCGCCATCGCGCGAGAGTTGC
The DNA here is from genome assembly GCF_000332975.1 of Gordonia aichiensis NBRC 108223. Lineage (GTDB taxonomy): Bacteria > Actinomycetota > Actinomycetes > Mycobacteriales > Mycobacteriaceae > Gordonia > Gordonia aichiensis. The sequence goes on from NZ_BANR01000016.1 coordinate 45,737, forward strand.
TGTCGGGCACCACCGGCCCGGTCCGCGACGCTGTGCTGCTGAACGCCGCAGGTGCGATCGTGGCCGCTGAGCAGACAGCCCCGACCGACGCCGCAGGACTCGTCTCGGCATTCGGGACGGCGACCGAGCGAGCCGCGGAGTCTATCGATTCGGGCGCCGCAGCGAGGCTGCTCGACCGGTGGGCGCAGGTCAGCGGAAGGCTCGCCGACGCATAGTTGCTTGCCGACACGGGGCTGTGCCGACGGAGAGGTCACTCCTCTCCGATGGAGAAGCCCCCTTCGACGGCACTCGACGAATAGCTCCGGAACGCGATGTGGGTGGCGCTGTGCCGGACACCGGGGAGCCGGTTGATCTTTCCGGTCACGACCTCGGCGATCTGCTCGTGGTCACGCACACGGATCTTCGCGATCAGGTCGACGTCGCCCGCGCACGAGTACACCTCTTCGACACCGGGGATGTCTGCGACGGCCTGGGCGGTTTCCGGGATCTGGTGGACGTCGGCGTCGATCAGGACTATGGCGGTGATCATGCGGGCAAGCGTAGTCGGCCGGCAGCGCCCGGAGCGCGCGACCGCTGGCGTGACATACGGGTGTCGCGTGCGTCGTGGGCCGTGCGTGACCACTCCAGCCACCGCTGCGCGGATCCCAAGGGTGTTGCGAGCGGTTCGCTTGCGTCGACGATGCGAGTGGCGGGGTCGGAGATCCATCGGGAGAGCAGGCCCGCCTCCTCGGGCGAGGCGCCCCGCAACGGGCCGTCGTCGGGCATGACGGTCTCGGCTGCGGCGACGAGGGTGCCGACCACCGGCATCGGTGCGTGCCCTCGCGGGGCGACACCGGCCGCTGCGAGTCGCCCGTGTCTGATTACTGCGAGCTCCCAGCCACCTGCGCCGTCGGAACGGGCGGCGACCACTTCGGCGATCGCGCACAGGGAACTCAGCCGCTGACACCGTGCGAGGTGATCGATCGCCGCGGACATCCGGTCACGGTGTCGTGCGGCGGTCTCAAACATCTGCGCATTGGCGATGACGTCGAGTCGGGCAGAGAGTCGTTCGAGGATGTCGTCGGACCGTCCGAGAAGGAGATCGACAACCGACGTCACCGTGGGGAGGTAGTCGGGCAGTGTCTGGGGTCGCGCCGACGCCGCGGCACAGCCACCGACGACGGGACCGCCGTCGTCGGGCAGGCGACACCAGTGGTGAGTGGCCGATGCGCCGAGTCGCGTCGTACAGGTTCGTAGCCCTGCCGCGCCAGCGATGAGGTCGGCGATCGCGGTGGCCGCGGTGCGGTTGCCGATCGGCCCGATGGCGACCTCACCGGGCGTGCGCGCGACGCGCAGGCGTGCGAACCGCTCGCTGCTCAGCGTCACCCACCAGCCCCGGTGGGGTTGTGTCGAGCGGCGGTTGTAGGCGGGCGCATGAGCGGCGAGCAACCGGAGTTCGCGGACGCCCGCCTCGAGGGCATGAGCACATTCGACGTAGTCGACGCGCTCGGCGAGCATCACCATCTCACCGATCCGGCGTCGCGGATCGGCTCCGGAGAAGTAGGACCGCACGCGACGACGCAGATCCGATGCCGTCCCCACGTACAGGACCTCATCGCCGGGCCCGCGGAACAAATAGACGCCCGGGCGTGCCGGCACACGGTCGGCGAGGTGCCGCTTGGCGCGCAGTCGGGGATCGGTACGCGGCAGGTACCGCGTGAGTTCGCGATAGCTCTGCACGCCCTGGTTCCCGACCCGCTCGAGGAGATGGTGAAAGACCTCGACGGTGGCGCGAGCGTCGTCGAGGGCGCGGTGCGTCGGGCGGACGGTGACATCGAACAGTTCGGCGAGTGCAGAGAGGCGCACGGTTGGGGCCTCATCGCGTCCGAGGATGCGCCTGGCCATGGTGACCGTGCACAGCGTTGCGGTGAACGGCCAGTGCAGGTGGAGACGGAGGGCGTTCTGCCGCAGGAAAGACATGTCGAATCGGGCGTTGTGGGCGACGAGAATCGATCCACGCGCGAATTCGATGAACGACGGCAGGACCTCATCGATACGCGGGGCGTCGTAGATCATCGCCTCGGTGATGCCGGTGAGAGCGACGATCTGTGGAGGGATCGATCGACCCGGATCGACGAGGGTGGCGAACTCACCGAGCACCTCGCCTCCCCGGATCTTGACTGCGCCGATCTCGGTGATGCGGTCCTCGGTGGCGCTGCCGCCCGTGGTCTCGAGATCGACGACGACGAGCGTGGTGTCGAACAGCGATCGGTCGGAGAACTCGTCCTCGTCTGCGTCATCGAGATCGGAGAACGACAGCTGATCGCCATTGCTTGCCACGCCGCGAACAATAGTTCGAACCACCGACACGGCGTCGTCGGTGCTGGTGGTGCGGGTGTTTTCGTATGTGGCGAGAGCTGTGGACCGCCTCCGAAGCGATGTCGGACCCCCACGCCACCGAGGTGTCGGCCGAGAGGACTTGTCGGTGGGGGTGCCTAGTCTCCCCAACAGAAGGAATCGGTGGTGCGCACCGTCGGCGGGAGGAGGGGAAGCCTCCCGGCGGCCTGCACATCCCGAAGGTTTCGACCCACTGAGACGGAGATCACACCATGGACATCGATTGCAGCACCTGCCCCGGCCGCGACCACGCCTGTGACGGGTGTGTGATGTCAGTGCTGTTCGGGCCGCTGAACAGCCAGAATGCGGCAGAATCGTGGCACCGCGGCCGGTCGGGCTCGCGCAGAGATAACGACGCCGAGATCATCGCGGCCATCGATACATTCACGCGTGCTGCAATGGCGTCCAGTGTCGATGCACGATCTGCAAGAGCGGCTATCGGTGCAGTTCACGGCCACGATTCGGTGTCGAAATCGCCCACCTTGCGTGCTGGCTAGCGGGGTGGGGTCGAACACGCTGTGTGTCGGCTAGTGGACAGACGCGCATCCGGTTTCGTAACCTTTCCGAGACCTTTGCGGAGCGTCCCGCTCCAACAGGAGAGGTTCGCAGGGGTCACCGCTCAATCGCCCGGACAATAGAGTCCTGGCGTACCGGGGAACCACTCATTTTTTCGGAGTTTTCCGAATGGGGGTGAATCGCGCTCTCGATCCGGGTGTCCGCACTCGAATCGCCTGTGCGTAGGGCCATTTCTTCCGGCCCGAATCCGACAGCTAACCCGGTCGGCGGTAGAGGGAGAACAAAGGAGAACACCCTTCGTGGCCAAACATCGTTTGGAACAGCCCGACCGCGGCAAGGTCGCAAAGAAGGCGGTCATCGCCGGGTCGATCACATTCGGCTCGCTAGCCGCTGCTGCTGGTCCCGCTCTGGCCGCGCCGGTCACCGTGCCCAACGTCGGCACGTTCGAACTTCCCGGCGTCGACACCAAGCAGATCCCGGCACAGTTCCAGCAGGAGAAGGCGCCGGTCGTCAAGAAGCAAGATGTCGCGAAGGCGCCCGACGCCACGGTCGAGATCCCGAACGTCGGCAAGTTCACGCTTCCGGGCATCAGCGACAACCAGATCCCGCAGCAACTGCGTCCCAAGGGTGGTGCCCCGTTGCTCGCGCCCACCCAGACCGCGGGTGAAAAGGCTGTGCGCGCCGCCGAGTCCAAGATCGGTGCCCCCTACTCGTACGGTGCTGCGGGTCCGAATGCCTTCGACTGCTCCGGACTCACCAGCTGGGCGTTCCGCCAGGCAGGCCTGACCATTCCGCGTGACAGCTACGGACAGCTCGGCGGGGGTCGCGCAGTCGCCTCGCTGGCAGACGCAAAGCCCGGCGACATCCTGGTGTTCAACGGCGGTGGACACGTCGGTCTGTACATCGGCAACGGACAGTTCATCCACGCATCGACTTACGGCGTTCCCGTGAAGAAGGACGTCGTGAAGAACTGGAGCCTGGTCGGCATCCGCCGCTACTGAGCGGAAAGTTCGAGTTCGTGACATCGGGCGGATCACACGGCCATGTGTGATCCGCCCGACCGTCGGTCGCAGCCGCAATGCTCACGCTAGGGTGAGGCGCGGCCCCTGGTCTCGGTGAGAGACGCGGTTGGCGGCGGTGAGGGGAGTGAGCACAGCAGTGGTATCGGGATCGCGGGCAATGACGCATCGATCGCGAGGGGCGTTTGTCGTCGTGATGACAGCGCTGATCGTCGCCCTCGCACAGGTGCTCTCGATGTCGATCGCAGGCCCGTCGAGTGCCGAGCCGGCACGCACACCGGACCAGCTCCTCACCGAGTACAAGAAGCTGAGCACCGACGCCGAGAAGTCGTCGGAGGCGATGCACAACGCGCAGATCGAGTACGACAAGCAGCGCGGTATCGTCGCTGCGGCGCGTAAGGACTCCGCTGAGGCCCAGAAGGGGCTCGAGACCTCGCGCAAGACTCTCGGCGCCTATCAGAAGCGCGTCGACACGATCGTGCGCGCCAGCTACAAGGGCGCTCGGGTCAACCGCCTCTACGCCGTACTCGTCAGCGACTCACCTCAGTCGCTGCTCGACCAGATGTCTGGTCTCGAGGTGATCTCCCGCCAGGCGTCTGCAGATCTCAAGGGACTCAAGAAAGCTCGCGCTCAGATGGCAGCGGCGAAGGCCAGGGCCGACCGCACCGCAGCCGAGGCCACGACGGCCGTCTCGGCCGCCGAGCGGGTGCGCGGTGATCTCCAGGCGAAGCAGGCCAATCTGCAACTGCAGGCAGTGCAGGTGCGCGCCGTGTACGAGTCGATGACCGGTAAGCAGCTCAACGCGCTTCGTGGTCCCAAGTTCGACTTCGATCCCCGTATCGTGCCCAAGGGGACCTCAACAGCTCTGGTGGCCGTGCAGGCCGCGCTGACCCGTATCGGAGATCCCTATGTCTGGGGTGCCACCGGGCCGGACTCCTTCGACTGTTCCGGACTGATGGTGTGGGCCTACAAGCAGGCGGGCAAGACTCTTCCGCGGTCGAGTGAGGCCCAGATGGGCTCCGGTACCTCGGTGGACCGCGGCGATCTGCAGCCGGGCGACCTGATCATCTATTACCCGGATGCGCACCACGTCGGAATGTATGTCGGCGATGGGTACGTCATTCACGCGTCGACCTTCGGCGTCCCCGTCAAGGTGGTGCCGATCGACCAGGCCGGGCCGTACGCGGCCGCGCGTCGATACGCCTGATGCGCGGACAGCGTGCGCGCTGAGAGCTCGGCTGCGCGCGTCGCGTGCATGATCCTCGCCGCCGCGATACTCGCAGCGGGTGTGTCGGCCTGTTCGTCCGATGAGCAACCGCAGCAGGGATCGTCGACGTCGGTCACGACAACGACCACCAACCCGAACGTCTACCTCCAGCAGCGTTCGCAGGGCGTTGCACGACTCCTCGACAGTCTCACCCGGGCATTGACAGACGAGGGCCCCGGTCGACTCGATGCGCTTCTCGACGCCGTGGCGACCCGCCCGTTCCGGGATTCGCTGGCGACGGCGGCACGGAATCTCTCCGGTGACAGCGACTCCACGAGCACATCGTCCTCGCCGTCCGCGGCGGCAGCGAATTCCCCGGCCGCGAACTCCCCGGCCTCGAACTCGAGGGGGCCGGCCTCGACCACACCGACGTCGACGGCGCCGAAGGCCGGAGCGCGGGGAACCACGCTGAAGTTCAAGGAGTTCGCATATGAGCTCGCCTCGACGCAGGGCGCCGAGATCCAGGTACCCCCGGAGGTGCAGAGCCGACTTCAGGCGCAGGGCAGCACCGACTCCTGGGTCGCGCCGGTACGACTCCGTTATGCACTCGGCGGAGCCGCTGCGCCCGGCGTCGACGAGCCTACCGTCGCGATCGATCAGGAATTGGTGGTCGCCCGGTACGGAGACGACTGGAAGCTCGTCGGCGACGCAACGCTTCTCGGCGACGACGCACCAGCGGAGCAGCTCTGGGATCTGCCGGGGCTCGAGGCCACCGATGTGCTCACCGGCGGCGGGCCGTCGACGATCGTGTCGTATCCGGGAACCGATGCGACCGTCGACCGGACGCGTGGCTCGCTGCGCGAGGCGGTCTCGGCGGTCACCGCCTTCTGGGGTTCGGAGTGGCCGCGGCGAGCTGTCGTCGTGGCGACGGCGACGCCGGAACAATTCACTGCGATCGCACACAGTTCGGCAACCGACACGTCCGCGGCGGCTGCGGCCACCGTGTTCGACCGTGTCGATGGCAAGAGCGTGATCGGTCAGCGCGTCGTTCTCGCCCCGTCGGCCGCAGGTCTGCCCACGCCGGCACTCGATGTGGTGCTGCGGCACGAACTAACCCATGCGGCCGCGAGAGCCGTGACAGCGAAGGACGCCCCGCTGTGGATCACCGAGGGCGTCGCGGAGTACGTCGGGCGCAAGGGGACGTATGTGCGTCTCGACGATGCCGCACCCGACCTCGCCGCGCAGGTGCGGGCAGGCCGCAGCCCGAGCGCGCTCCCGACGGATCAGGATTTCGCCGTGGCGTCCGAGGAGTCGACCCTCGCATACCAGAGTGCGTGGGCGCTCGCGGCCTACGTCGCCGACCGCTACGGTGAGGTACGTCTGAAGGCCCTCTATCGCGGCGTCGCGGCGTCGGGGGACGTGGCCAGGCAAGACAGCGCGATCGTGACCGCGCTCGGTGTCGATCGCAACCGTCTGATCGCCGACTGGCGCCGATGGCTTGCAGAACAGGTTCCGGGATAAGGAGTGCGGTGCGTCGAACTCTGTTGGTGACCAACGACTTTCCGCCGCGAGCCGGCGGAATCCAATCGTATCTGCAGAATCTCGTCGACAGGTTGCCGCCGGAGGACGTCGTCGTCTACGCGCCTCGGTGGAAGGGGTACGCCGACTTCGATGCGCGACAACCGTATCGCGTCTATCGACACCGGACGACACTCATGCTGCCGACGCCGTTGGTCGCGCGTCGCGCCGCCGACATCATCCGTCGTGAGGGTATCGACACCGTGTGGTTCGGAGCTGCGGCGCCTCTGGCGGTGATGGCACCGGCGATGCGCAGAGCAGGTGCGCAGCGGGTGATCGCCAGCACGCACGGGCACGAGGTGGGGTGGTCGATGCTGCCAGTTGCCCGACAAGTGTTGCGTCACATCGGAAACCACACAGACGCCATCACCTACGTCAGCAAGTACACGCGGAGTCGATTCGCCTCGGCATTCGGTCGCGGCGCATCCTTGGAGTACCTGCCGCCCGGGGTCGACACGGAGCGATTCGCACCTGATCCCGTTGCCCGTCAGCGGTTACGTGTGCGGCTCGGCCTCGGTGACGCGCCGACGATCCTGTGCCTGTCGAGGTTGGTTCCGCGCAAGGGGCAGGACATGCTCATCCGGGCGCTGCCGCTGATCCGCAGGGAGATACCCGACGTCGTACTGGTCGTCGTCGGCGGTGGGCCCTACGCGGACACGCTGCATCGCCTTGCCCGGGATGAGGGTGTGGACGACAAGGTGTTCTTCACCGGTTCTGTTCCCGCAGAAGAGCTTCCGGCCTACCACAACGTCGCCGACGTCTTCGCCATGCCTGCCCGCACCCGTGGCGGCGGACTCGACGTGGAAGGATTCGGAATCGTCTACCTCGAGGCCTCGGCGACAGGTGTACCCGTCATCGCAGGACGCTCCGGCGGCGCTCCCGAGACCGTGATCGAGGGCGAGACCGGCACCGTGGTCGACGGCCGCGACGTCCCGGCGATCGCATTGGCGGCGTTGGCGATGCTGACGGACCGGTCGGCCGCTGCCGCGATGGGCGCGACCGGACGCGTTGTCGCCGAGGAGAGGTGGCAGTGGCGCCACATGGCAGCGCGCCTGCAGCAACTGCTGTAGGCGCGCTGCGAGAGGGGCTACTTCTTATACAGTGCGTCGATGTCGTCGGAGAACTTGTCGACCACCACGTTGCGCTTGACCTTCAGGGTCGGGGTCATCTCGCCGGTCTCCTCGGAGAAGTCGGACGGAAGGATGCGGAACTTCTTGATCGCCTCGGCGTGAGACACCGTCTTGTTCGCCTCGTCGACGGCCGCCTGGACCTCGGCGCGCAGGTCGGGATCGTTGGCGAGTGCGGCGACGTCGGCGTCCGACGGCTTGCCCAGGCGCTCCTTCCAGCCGGGGAACGCCTCGGGGTCGATCGTGATGAGTGCCGAGATGAACGGCTTCTGATCGCCGACGACGACGGCCTGTGAGACCAACGCAGCCGAGCGCAGAACATCCTCCAGGCCCGACGGCGAGACGTTTTTGCCGCCCGCGGTCACGATGAGTTCCTTCTTGCGGCCGGTGATCGAGATGAAGCCGTCGGAATCGATGTTGCCGAGGTCGCCGGTGTGGAACCAGCCGTCTTCCAGCGCCTGCTGTGTGGCATCGGGATTATTCCAGTAGCCGTGGAACACCACGCCGCCGGTGACCATCACCTCGCCGTCCTCTGCGATGCGAACGGTGTTGCCCGCCACTGGCTTTCCGACAGTACCGATCTTGGATTCGCCAGGCGTGTTGACACTGAATGCCGCAGTTGTCTCCGTCAGGCCGTAACCCTCGTAGACCGGGATTCCGATGCCGTTGAAGAAGTGACCGAGCATCGCCCCGAGTGGCGCGCCGCCGGAGATCGCCAGCTCGCACCGCCCGCCGAGTGCAGCGCGCAACTTGCTGTAGACGAGGCGGTCGAACACGGCGTGCTTGACCTTGAGGAGCAGTGGCACGCTGCCTTCCTCGGACTTCTTCGAGTACTCGATGGCGGTGGCGCTCGCGGCGTCGAAGATCTTGCCCTTGCCGCCGTCGGCGGCCGACTGTCGAGCGGAGTTGAACACCTTCTCGAAGACACGCGGAACCGAGAGGATCAGCGACGGTTTGAACTGCCCGAAGGTGGTGACGATGTTCTTGGTGTCTCCGGTGAACCCCACCTCGACACCCGCCTCGATCGCCACCAGGGTGATCGCGTGTGCGAGCACGTGCGCCAGCGGTAGGAACATGAGCAGTCGCTTGCCGGGGCCGAGCAGGGTGCTCAGGTTGCCCTGCAGCACACCGCGTACCTCGGAGAGCATATTGGCGTGCGTCAGTTCGCATCCCTTGGGACGACCGGTGGTGCCCGAGGTGTAGATCAGGGTCGACGGGTCGTTCGACGTGAGTGCCGCGCGCCGCTTGGCGACCTCCTCGTCGGAGACGTCGCGGCCGGCTTCGGTGAGCCGTTCCACTGCACCGGGACCTTTGTCCGTGTCGATCTGGAACAGCGTCACCGGGGTGGGTAGATCGCCGACGGCCTCGAACTCGCCGCGATGTCCGTCGTCCTCGACGATGATCACGGTTGCCCCGGAATCGCGCATGATCCAGTCGATCTGGCCCGACGACGACGAGTCGTAGATCGGAACGGTGGTCGCTCCGGCACACCAGATGGCGAAGTCGAACAGAATCCACTCGAGGCGGGTGCGGGACAGCAGTGCGACACGGTCACCGGGCGCCACCCCGGAGGCGATCAGGCCCTTGGCGATGGCGGTGATCTGCGCGACGGCGTCGTCGGCTCGTACGGGCACCCACTCACCGCGCACCTCGCGGCGGAAGGTCGTCACCGCAGGAGTGCGCTCGGCGAGGTCGAAGAGGATGTCAGTACAGTTCTCGTTCTCCTTGATCGTGAAATCGGCGGGGACGCTGTACTCGTTCAGGACGGCACTCATTCGTTATCGACGACCTTTCGCCATCGTTGGCAACAGACACTCGGTGCCAATCGTATCTCCGGGCCGCTCACCGCCCGCAACCGCGCCGGAGTTCGACGACGTGTGAGGTCTGGTGTCCCTCCGCATCGGGAGTATGTGAAGCTAAGAGGCGTGACGAGCATTCAGGTGGCGGATGAGACATTCGTCGCTGCGGCGCCCGAGTTGGTGGCTGCCGTGGTGGGTGATCGCGGACGATGGCGATCCTGGTGGCCCGACCTGCGCACCGAGGTCGTCGAGGACCGTGGTGCCGCGGGCGTGCGCTGGCGTGTCGACGGACCCGTGCGGGGGACGATGGAGTTCTGGTGCGAACCGGTGCTCGACGGATTCGTACTGCACTACTTCCTGCACGCCGAACCCGCGGGCGAGAGCGCCGATATCGACGCGGTCGCCCTCAACCATCGGTACCGGGTGACCGGCAAGAGAGTGTCTTTCGAGATCAAGGATTTCCTCGAATCCGGCCGTGCCCCAGGCGATCCCGCGTTCAGTGAAAGTGTGGCGAGCTGATGGCCGACCACACAGAGCGTTCGATCGTCATCAACGCAGACGCCGGCGAGGTCATGGCGGTCATCTCCGACTTCGAGCACTACCCGGAGTGGGTCACCGCAGCGCGCGAGGTCGAGGTCACCGAACGTGACCAGGCAGGCAGGGCGCTGCAGGTGCGGTTCGTCCTCGACGCCGGCGTGCTGCAGGACACCTACGTACTGCGCTATACGTGGGGTGCAGGCGGCGACGAGGTGTCCTGGGTGCTGGTATCGAGCGACCTGCAGAAGGACCAGCGCGGACGGTACGTGCTCACCCGACAGGTCCCCGGCTCGACCAAGGTGACCTACGAACTGATGGTCGACCTGCAGGTTCCGATGATCGGTCAGCTCAAACGCCGCGCGGAGAAGGCGATCACCGACGCCGCCCTCAACGATCTCAAGAAGAGGGTCGAAGGCTGATCGACCTGACGCCCATCCACATCGTCTTCGGTCCCGGAGGATCGGGGGTGACCGCGGTCGCTGCCGCGGGCGCGGTGAGCCGCCCCCGCTCGCGCAGACCCGAGGTGCCCTCGCCGCTGACGGCTGATCGGCACACCCTGCTGGTCACGATCGACCGGCTCTCGCCGGTTCCCGACATCCTCGGAGTATTCCGATCGCCCAACGAAGTCGTCGCGGTCTCTGCGCACCTCCATCTCCTCTGTCTCGAGCGACTGACGTCGGCGACGACGTCCTGGGCGTTGTTCGCCGAACTGCTCGCCGACACAGCGCGGCGCTCCAAGATCGCACTGCCCTTCGTCGACACTCTCGCGGGCATCGATCAGGCCGAGGTGACGTCGCTTCCCGGTATCGAGGACGCGCTGCTACTACGCCGCATCCGCGATGAGGCGGTCAGCGGTCAGTGGCAGCGCATCGTCGTCGACCTTTCCGGGGCCGGTGATCCGTACGCAATACTCGACGCCCCCTCGATGCTCAGGCACACCCTCGATCGTCTGTGGCCGCGGCATCGCAGGCTCGCCGCCGCCGCCGACCGGCCGGCGGTCGCCCAACTGACCACCGCGATCGACGCAATCGATCGCGACTGTGCCGATGTCGCCGACCTGTTGAGCGACGCGTCTATCACGGCTGCACATCTCGTACTCGGGAGCGGTCATCGCGGGGCGCGCCTGCTTTCCCACCACCTCGCTGCGATCGATTTGCTCGGATTGCCGTTGCGCTCGATCAATCTCGATGACGCCCTTGCCGAATCGGGCCGTCGAGAACTGCGGGCCGAGGAGATCGACGTCGCGCCGGGGGTCGACGTCCGTTGCGTCACTGCGCTCGACGTGCCGCTCGACCGGCCTGCGCGGCTGAGGAAACTGGGGGTGACGCTGCCCGCACCATCGGGCCGCGCACACGGCTCGTCGGCGCTCACCGTGGTCGGAGATGCTGCAGACGGAGTCGAGGCCACGTACGAGTTGGCTTGGCCGCAAACACTTCCCGACCCCGAACGGTTCATGCTCGGACGCTCGGGTGATGACCTGCTGGTCACCGTCGAGGGCATGCGTCACTGCCTGCCACTGCCGTCGGTGTTGCGTCGGTGCGTCGTCGACGATGCCGATTGGGACGGCGAGCGGGTGCGTATCCGGTTCAGTCCCGACCCGGCGGTATGGCCTCGACGGTGATGTTGCGGGTACCGTTTCCGTGCACACGTCCCCGGTCCGGTATCGGGGCTCGCGACAAGCAAAGGACCAGCCGCCCGAGATGAGCAGCGACGACCGTGGCACTCCGTCGGGGGGACGGGAGGCGCCGGGAGACCGCGACGACGCGTTCACCGGCGACCCCGTTGGTGACCCGATCCGCGAGTTCGTACTGGGCATCGCCACGCAGATCGACCACCTCGCCGCGATCATCGGCGGTACGGGCCAGTCGTCGGCGTCGACGGGCTCGGGTGCGCGGCACCAGGGCTTCGGTGACGTCGCGGGCGAGATCAGCTCACTCGTCGCCGAGATCGGCGACCTCATCTCGAGACTGGTCGCCGCGCTCATCGCGGTGCTGGAGGCGGTTGCGAACGCACTGCGCACCGCCCCTGCGGCGCAGGCCCGCCCGACCGCGCAGTACCAGCCCATCACGGTTCGGATCGGCACGTCGACGCCGCGCGGGGGGTCGCAGCCCCACACCGGCCAGGCCGCGAGGCGCAGCCGCGCCGAGGGGACCAGCGCAGGCGGGACCGGCGCAGACGAGGCCGGCCCAGACCCGAACAGCCCAGACCCGAACAGCCCAGCGCCGAACAGCGCGGACTCCGACGGTGCCGGCCCGCAGACTCCCGCCGGGCCTCAGACTCCCGCCGGGCAGAGTCCCTCGTCGCTGCCCTACGACCCGGTGCGGGGCGCCGTGCGCCGCGGCCACCTCGAGTCAGAGAACGAGAAGTGATGGGCGAGTTGACGATCGGCATCGACATCGGAGGCACGAGTGTTCGTGCCTCCGTCGTCGACGATCGCGGACGGATGCTCGACACGCTTAGGGCCGCGACCCCCGGCACGGCACTCGCGCTCGAGCACTGCCTCGATCGCCTTGTCGGTGAACTCACGTCGCGGTGGGCGGCGCGCGCGGTCGGACTTGCGGTGGCAGGTTTTCTGACCCCCGATCGCCAGGTGGTCCGGTTCGCGCCGCACCTGCCGTGGCGTGAGGCGCGCGTCGCGCAGGAGATGAGTGCGCGCATCGGACTGCCCGTGGTCACCGAGCACGATGCCAACGCAGCGGCTGTCGCCGAGTTCCGGTTCGGCGCTGCCGCACGCGGCCACAACTCGCTGGTCCTCGCCATCGGGACGGGCATCGGCGCCGGGCTGCTGATCGAAGGCGAGATCTATCGCGGAAGCTTCGGTGTGGCTCCGGAGCTCGGCCATCTCACGGTCGTGCCCGACGGCAGGCCGTGTTCGTGTGGCAAGCGCGGTTGCTGGGAGAGGTATTGCAGCGGAACCGCGTTGGTCGACACGGTCGTCGAATTGCTCGCCGACGGAGACTGGGGGAGAAGTCAGCTCGCCGCCGACGTCGCGGCCGATCCGGGGTCGCTGACGGGGCGTCGGGTCGCCGGCGCGGCAGCCGACGGTGATGCGGTGGCCATCGCAGCGTTCGCCGCGTTCGCGGCCTCGCTGGGCCAGGGACTCGCGATGATCGCCGACATCTTCGACCCCGATCTGATCGTCCTCGCGGGTGGCGTTGGCGCGGCGTCGGGGCTGTTCCTCGACGAGGCGCGCGAGCACTACGCACGGTTGATCACGGGCTCCGGGCACCGGCAACTCGCCCGCATCCGGGGTACGCAACTCGGCGAGAGTGCGGGTGTGATCGGTGCGGCGGAAGTGGCGCGCGCGGCGCTGCACGCAGACGATGCCGCGCTCGGTGACCCGGGATGGTCACCAGCGCGCTGAGGGGTGTCGGGGGCTGAGACACGTCCCGGTACCGGCAGCTTTCACCCGCCCGTCCATCCTGTGCGTGCGGGGTCCGAACGGTCACGTGTGGCAAGCCCTATGACGCACACACGTCGTGGCGCTTGAGTAGAGTCATCTCACGACGTCCGACGATGCGCCGCGTGACTCACATCCGATCGAGTCCGAATGGCGACACGTCCGGCGACGACTTCACGAGTGGCGACTTGGCGAATGATGGAGTGAGTCTCAATGTGGTACTACCTGTTCAAGTTCGTTCTCCTCGGACCGCTGCTCCGGCTGCTCGGCCGTCCGGAGATCGAAGGTCTCGAGAACATCCCTGAACGCGGACCGGCAATCCTCGCCAGTAACCACCTGGCAGTGATGGACAGCTTCTTCCTGCCGTTGATGGTGCCGCGTCGGATCTACTTCCTCGCCAAGGCCGAATACTTCACCGGGACCGGGCTCAAAGGCCGTTTCCAGGCATGGTTCTACACCGCTGTGGGGCAGATCCCGATCGACCGGTCCGGAGCCGAGGCCGCAGCGGGTGCGCTCGAGGCGGCGCGTCGTCAACTCGAGGCGGGCGAACTCATGGGCATGTACCCGGAGGGCACCCGATCACCTGACGGCAATCTCTACAAGGGGAAGACGGGACTGGCCAGGGTTGCACTTGACACGGGGGTCCCGGTGATCCCCGTCGCGATGATCGGCACCAACACGTTCAATCCACCCGGGACGGTGCTGCCGCGACCGACCAGGGTGAAGGTGAAGATCGGCAAACCCTTGAACTTCGCCCGCTATGAGGGCATGCAGGGCAACCGTTTCATCGAGCGCGCGGTGACCGACGAGATCATGTACGAACTGATGCAGCTCTCCGGTCAGCAGTATGTCGACATCTACGCCGCCTCGCTCAAAGACCCCAAGCCCGACCAGCAGGCGACGCCGCAGTCGGGTCAGGCATCGGCCGCCTGAATCACCACCGGCGTCCGGCGCGACTACCGCTCAGGCAGATCGGATCTCGGCGAGCGGCTGATCCACCGCCCGTGCGGCGGTGCGCGCCGGCGAGAACGGCAGTAGCCAGATGACGACCAACGCAACGATTCCCCACAGCGAGAACGCGTTTCCGACGATGTGGTCGAACACGGTCCAGTGTCTGGCGACCATCGGGAGGAATTGGTAGGGGCCGACAGCGAAGATCAGCACGCCGCTGATCGCAAGGGCGCTGTAGGCGACGAACGTGCGGCGCGAGTCGGTGCGCGCTGCCACCACGAGGCACGTCAGGATCAGCGGGATCGACCACACCCAGTGGTGGGCCCAGGACGTCGGCGAGACGAGCAGACCCCAGACCGCGACGACGCAGGTGGCAAGGAGTGCGTTCACGCGACCGTTGCGCCCCGCCCCGGGGGCGAACGCGGCGGCGGGTCTGCACGCGAAGAGCGCAAGGCCTGCCAACACGGTGGCCGCGAGCGAACTGAGCACCCAGGCGAGTTGTGCTGCGCTCGCATCCGGCAGGAGGCGAATCCACATGGCGTTGAGGTTCTGATTGATACGGCCCGACGGATCGCCGATGCGCGTGGTGTGGAACAGGGTGTGCGTCCAGTACCCCCAGGAGTCCGAGGGCATCCAGATCCATGCCAGCGCGCCCGCGGCGACAAACGTCGCGGCAGCGGTGGCGACCGAACGCCAGCGTCGTGCAGAGGCGTAGAGCACGATGAACACCAGGGGGGTCAGCTTGATCGCCGAGGCGAGACCGGTCAGGACGCCCTGTAACGGTCCCAGCGCGCGACGGCGACCACTGCCGACGAGAAAGACGTCGACGATGATCATCGCCATGAGGATCACGTTGATCTGACCGAAGCCGAGCGTCATCCACATCGGATTGAGCCAGAGCGCGGCGGTGGAGACCACCAGGGCCAGCCACCAGCGGTTGCCGATGCGGCCGACGGACAACACGGTCAGCACGATGTGCACCACGACGACCAGCAAACCGATGGTGATGAGCGACATCAGGACGCCCGCGACGGTCAGCGTCATCGCACCGAGCGGCACGAAGGCCATCGCGGCGAACGGCGGGTAGGTGAACGGGAGCCAGATGCCGTCGCTGGTGAACGGCATCGAGCCGTCGGCGTACAGGCTCTGCCCCTGCTGCCAGATCTGGGCGCCGAGCCGGTACACGTCGAGATCGATACGCGTCCGTGTGCCGAAGCTGCTGGTGAACGGCACGCCGATCATCTGGAGCAGCGACGACGCCGCGAACACGGCGACGATGAGCGCGCGCATCCACCGGGTCGGAACCCACCGACGGAGCCGGGCGTCCGCGGCGCTGCAGAATGTGGGCATCGATGGCCTTTGTGTCGGTCCCGTCGCGGGCCGGTGTCGGCTCCGTGGCAGGGGTGTGTGCGTCGGTCGGGTGTCGGTGTACGCGTTCGGTGGCGAATACTTGGCGGTATGCGATTCTTCTACGACTCGGAGTTTATCGAGGACGGCCGCACGATCGATCTCGTATCGATCGGTGTCGTCGCAGAGGACGGTCGTGAATATTATGCGGTGTCGACGGAGTTCGACCCCGGGCGCGCCGGGAGTTGGGTGCGCGCCAACGTGCTGCCCAAGCTCCCATCACCGGCGTCGCCGGTGTGGAGATCGCGGTCGCAGATCCGCGACGGACTCCTGGAGTTCCTGACCGAACAGGGCGGCGACATCGAACTCTGGGCATGGGTCGGGGCCTATGACCACGTGGTTCTGTGCCAGTTGTGGGGACCGATGACCGAGTTGCCGCGCGCCATTCCGCGCTTCACCCGCGAGCTCAAACAGCACTGGGACGCCGCGGGCCGCCCACCGCTGCCTGCGGCTCCCGACGATGCTCACGACGCACTCAGTGATGCTCGACACAACGCCCGCAAATGGGAGGCCATCGAGCGGGCGCGGGCTGCGCGGCGCTGACCTGGCGCGGTGCCGTGCCACGGCGACGATCGGCGTGTCCGAGCGGTCTCGACGGGGCCGACCTGCGGGCCAGTCGTCCCAGCCCATTACGCTGGAGGGGTGGTGAACTGGACCGTAGACGTTCCGATCGACGAACTACCCGAACTGCCCCCGCTTCCCGGCGACCTGCAGGCGCGCTTTGCCGACGCCATGAGCAGGCCCGCGCTGCAGCAGCCGAGCTGGGATCCCGAGGACGCCCACCGTATGCGCACGGTGCTCGAGAGTGTTCCGCCGATCTGCATGCCTGCCGAGGTCGAAGCGCTCTCGTCACAGCTCGCCGACGTCGCCGAGGGCCGCGCCTTCCTGCTCCAGGGCGGTGATTGCGCCGAGACATTCGCCGACAACACCGAGCCGCACATCAAGGGCAACATCCGCACCCTGTTGCAGATGGCCGTCGTGTTGACCTACGGCGCGAGCCTGCCCGTGGTCAAGGTGGCCCGGATCGCGGGGCAGTACGCCAAGCCGCGCTCGGCCGACGTCGACGCACTCGGCCTCAAGTCGTATCGCGGCGACATGGTCAACGGATTCCCTCCTGTCGAGTCGGCTCGGGTCCACGATCCGTCGCGGCTCGTCCGCGCCTACGCCAATGCCTCGGCAGCGATGAACCTGGTGCGCGCGCTGACCGGTGCCGAAGCCGACCTGCGTCGGGTTCACGACTGGAATCGGGAGTTCGTCCGCACCTCGCCTGCCGGTGCTCGCTACGAGGCCCTCGCGGGCGAGATCGATCGTGGCCTGAAGTTCATGGATGCCTGCGGTGTCACCGACTCGAGCCTGAAATCGGCCGCGATCTTCGCCTCGCACGAAGCTCTCGTACTCGACTACGAACGCGCGATGCTGCGCCTGGCCGACAACCCCGACCTCGGCAGCGGTGCCGTGGCGGGCGAGACCGGTGGTGAACCGGACGAGAAGGTGCTCTACGACCTGTCTGCTCATTTCTTGTGGATCGGTGAGCGCACACGTCAACTCGACGGTGCGCACGTTGCTTTCGCCGAGCTCATCCGCAATCCCATCGGGGTCAAGATCGGACCGACGACGACGCCCGAGCAGGCCGTCGACTACGTCGAACGGCTCGACCCGCACAATCGCCCCGGACGGTTGACCCTCGTGGCCCGGATGGGCAATTCGAAGGTGCGCGAGGCGCTCCCGCCGATCGTGAGCGCGGTGGAGGCGACCGGCCACAAGGTGATCTGGCAGTCCGATCCGATGCACGGGAACACCCACACCTCGCCGACCGGGTACAAGACGCGACACTTCGACCGCGTCGTCGACGAGGTCCAGGGCTTCTTCGAGGTCCATCACGCGCTCGGCACACACCCCGGCGGTATCCACGTCGAGCTCACCGGTGAGAACGTCACCGAGTGTCTCGGTGGCGCACAGGACATCTCCGATCTCGACCTGTCGGGTCGGTATGAGACCGCGTGCGACCCGCGTCTGAACACCCAGCAATCGCTCGAACTGGCGTTCCTCGTGGCCGAGATGCTGCGCGGGTAGGTCAGTCAGCCGACGTCGGTCAGCCGACGAGCAACGCGCCGACCCACCACCCGACCGATCCGACGCCCGCGGCCACCAGTAGGACGACGGTCAGCCAGATCAGGGCCTGCAGCCTGCCCCGCCCCGGATCGTGGGTGGGCAGATCGTCGGACGCGTGTTCGGGGATCATCGTCGGTCGCTGTGTCGTCGCAGGCACCGCCGTGTCGTGTGGACGAGCCACCACAGACGACGCCGCGATCGGCTGTTGAGCAGTGGCGGGAACCGCGCGGACCTGCGCCGGCTGGCCGGGACCGGCCACCCGCCTTGGCTGTGGCGGACGCACGGCTGCGGCCTGCGCCGCGCGCATCCTCATCATCGTCTCCCGCTCGGCGGAGCGACGCGGTGCGGGCACGGTGAAGGGCGGAAGCTCGAGATCGTCGGCGGCTGCCAGCAGCGCGTCGCGCATCTCGAACGCGTCCACGTAGCGGTCGCGCGGCCGACGCTCCGTTGCGCGCAGGATCACCTCATCGATCTCCTCCGGGACCCCGTCGATCACGTCCCCCGGTGCCGGGACGTCGTAGGAGAGTCGTTGATAGGCGAGTGCCAACGGTGAGTCGCCGTGGAAAGGTGTTCTGCCGGTGAGTAATTCGAACATCATCACGCCCATGGAGTAGACGTCGCTCCTGGCGTCGGCGTCGGTGGACTCGACCTGCTCCGGGGACAGATACGCCGCGGTGCCGAGGATGACACTCGCCGACGTCACCCCGGCCTCGGCGACAGCGCGTACGAGTCCGAAGTCGGCAACCTTCACCTCGCCCGCATCGGAGATCAGCACATTCTCGGGTTTGATGTCGCGGTGGACGAGACCGGCGCGATGCGCGGTACCCAGACCGCCGAGAACGGGATCGGCGACCGCGACCACGGCGTGCGGCGGCATCGGCCCGCGCTCGCGCAGCAGCTCGCGCAGGCTGCCGCCCTCGACGAGTTCCATGACGAGGAAAGCGGTTCCGTCGTCGATGCCCTGGTCGTAGACCGCGACGAGACCCGGATGTTTGAGTCCTGCGACGGCCCGCGCCTCGAACTCGAAGCGGCGGAGGAACTGCGGGTCACCGGAGTAGCGCCGATCCATCACCTTGACCGCGACGTCGCGGCCCAGCCTCAGGTCGGCGCCGAGGTACACCGCCGACATCCCACCGCGCGCAATCGGTGCGTCGAGACGGTAGCGGTCCTCGAGGACCGTACCGAGTAGCGCGTCGGCCGGGCTGTTCACGACGTCGAATCTACCCGGCAGCACGAACGTGCGGCCCGCGCGCGGCTGCGCGTGGCGTCCCCCATTCGGCGAGCATGCCCGGGTCGGCAGTTGTGCCCTGGTGATGTGGTTGTGCGCTGGCCACCGAGTTGTGCACAGGGGCGCGCGGGATCTGTCGGCTCGAACGGCGAACCGGTAATCTCGGGCGCGTGAGTTCTCTGCCCCTCTCGACCGCAGCCCTTCCCGCCGACACCCCCACCTACAGCCTCGACGAGGTCGCCGCGCGCCTGCGTGTCTCCAGCAACAAGGTGCGCAATCTGATCCGCGACCACCAGTTGCTCGCGGTCTCGCGTGACGGTCAGCCCGCGGTGCCCTGCGCGTTCTTCGACGACGAGGGGATCGCCAAGCACTTCATCGGTCTCGTCGAGGTGCTGCTCGACGGCGGCTACACCCGTGACGAGGCGATGTCGTGGCTGTTCACCGAACAGGACGATCTCGGTCTGACCCCGGCAGCTGCGCTGCACACCCACTCGGCCCGCGAGGTCATCCGTCGCGCGCAGGCACAGGCGTTCTGACACCCCACGCGCGACGAGCGAGCACACCGATCCGCACGGGGTCGGCCCGCAGGACCGATGCCGCGGCGAGGCCGCTCAGTACCACGGCCAACAGGGTCTCAGGGAGTTTGTAGAACAGGATCGAGTCGTCGGGCTGAAAGACGATCAGCATGAACGTCGATACACCGACGACCACTGCGCGCACCCGGACCGGAAGCGTGAACGCGACAGCCAGACACAGCACCCACGTGTAATACCAGGGCAGCGTCGACGGTTCGAGGAGAACCACGGCCAGCATCGCGAGCACGATGCCCGCCATCGCCTCACGCTCGGAATGGCGCTGACGCCACCACAATCCGACGAGGATGACCGCGAGGATCACCTCGCCCACGAGCCTGGTGATCGGGAGGACGGTCTGCAGGTTGAGCGGTGTGAACGGCGCGGCGACCAGCGTCACGAGGTGGGCTGCCACCGTCGGCAGCGTGAACCAGTTCACGATCCGATCCGCCCAGCCCAAACCGGTGAGCCAGCCGAGCCCGAGGCCGACGAGCGCTGTCCACATCGCGAAGACCGCGACGGTGATCCCGACGATCGCGGCGAGCACGGTCACCACGTCGCGCGCGGTCACCGAGCGGCGCTCACGTATGTGCGCCAACCAGATCCACAACACGAACGGGACCGCGATGCCCGCGGTGATCTTGATCGAGACGGCGCATCCGAGAAGTAGCAGACCGCCGACGTGACGTCCGGTGACGACCAACGCCATCCCGGCGGCCAGCACACCCATCATGAGTAGCTCGACGTGCGGTCCGCCGACCAGGTGGATCAGCACGAGGGGATTGAACAGTGCCAACCACAGCCCTGCCGCGGGGGACGCCCCGAAATGTCGCGCGAGTCGCGGAATCGCCCAGAGCGACAACAGGAGCCCTGGCAGCAACACCACTCTCATCGCGAGCACGCCCGCGATGACGTGCTCTCCGGTGATGGCGGTGACCCCATGCGTCACCCACACGAAGAGCGGACCGTACGGGGCGGTGGTCGACGCCCAGACCTGCGCCATGCTGTCGACCAGTGGACCCGGATTGTGCGCGGGCCCGTCCGCATACGGCGAGAAGCCTGCTCCGAACAGAGCTCCCTGTCCGAGGTAGGCGTAGACGTCCCTGCTGTAGAGAGGCACGGTGACCATCAGCGGGGCAGCCCAGGCGAGAACCCAGCGACGCAGGTGCAGTCCGCTGTGGTCGGTGGTGGGGTCGTACAGGACGCGGCCGAGCCGTATCCAGGCGATCACCATGACGGCCACGCCGATCCAGAAGGTGATGCCGCAGAGCGACTTTCCGTGGCCGTAGGTGAGCCAGCTCAATCCGGTGTCGGTCAGTATCGGGTGGTTGCGCGGGATGTCGGCGATGCCGAATCCGCCGAGGCACACCATGATCGACCCGACGAGACCCGCGACGAGGGTGCGCCGCACACTTGTCGAGCTCGGTTCTGGGGCCACGGTCACGCCTCAGGCGTCGCGATGCGCCATACGACGCGCAACGGCGACGAGGTCGGTGTACACGGCATCGTCGATGTCGGTGCTCTCGAGAGTCGTGACGGCGGAGTCGAGCAACGTATCGATCGTGCGCTCGATGTCGGCGACGGCTCCCACATCGGTGAGAATCCCACGTGCGGTGGCCAAATCGTCGGCCGACAACTCGGTTCCGACCACCGAACGCAACGCGTCGCCGAGTGCGGGGTCGCGGTCGTCGGCGCGAGAGAGTCCAAGTGCCAGAAGCGCTGTCCGCTTGCCCGCGGCGAGATCGTCGCCCGAGGGCTTTCCGGTTCGTTCCGGGTCACCGAAGACACCGAGAAGGTCATCCTGTAGCTGGAAAGCGATCCCGAGATCGTGCCCGACCGAGCGCAGTTGGTCGATGAGGCCGTCGGAGGCGCCCGCCACCCGAGCGCCGAGTTCCAGCGGACGTGCGACGGTGTACGCCGCGGTCTTGAACTCCATGACCCGGTAGGCGGCGTCCGCCGACTCCTCGCCGCTGACCTCGTTGACGATGTCGAGTACCTGACCGCCGAGCACCTCCGTGCGCATCGCCGCCCAGGTCGCGATCGCCGCGGGCGGTAGTGGCCGCACGTCGGCGTGCCCAGCCGGCCTACCCGCAGGAGTGAGGGTGGCGGGCACATAGCCGTGTACGAGGTCGTCGGCCCACGCGAGCGCGAAATCGCCTGCCAGGATGGCCGACGCGACGCCATGCGCGGCGGCGTCGCCGCGCCATCCCGACTCGCGATGACCCCGTTCGAACACCCTGTGCACCGTCGGCCTGCCGCGTCGTGTGTCCGACGCATCAATGATGTCGTCGTGGATGAGCGCGCACCCCTGTACGAGTTCGAGTGCGGCGCAGACCCGGAGGGCATCAGAATCTGTTGATCCCGTCGGGACGCGCGCAGGGTCGCTGAGGCCCGCCTGCCACCCGGCGAAGGCGAAGACGGGACGGATCCGCTTACCGCCCGACAGGACGAAGTCCGCGACGACCTGCGCCGAGGACCCGACCACCGGTGAGATTCCCGCAGCGGTGGACACCGCGGTGTCGAGGAACTCACGTAGGACTGATTCGACGGCGCCGGGAACCTCGGGGAGGCGCGTCGGTACAGGTACGGTCGAGGTCACGTGTCACAGGCTAGCCCTTACACTGGTCCGGTGAATTCATCCGCCCCGGTGCCGTCCGTCGTCGAACGTCTGTCCGCGCCGCATCCGGGTCGGGTGCCGTTCTCGGTCGAGTTCCTCCCGCCCAAGGACGTCGAGGGCGAGGCGCGACTGTGGCGGGCGGTGCGTGTATTCGAGAGGCTCAACCCCGCCTTCGTGTCCCTGACATACGGCGCGGGTGGCAGCACCCGAGATCGCACGGTGCGTATCGCGGGACAGCTGGCCACCGAGACCACCCTGGTGCCGGTCGCTCACCTCACGGCGGTCAACCATTCGATCGCCGAACTGCGCTCGCTGGTCGGTGCGTACGCCGACAAAGGCATCACCAATATCCTTGCGCTGCGCGGTGATCCGCCTGGCGATCCGCTCGGGGAGTGGGTGAGGCATCCCGAGGGGGTCTCCTACGCCGAAGAACTCGTCGACCTCATCGGTGACCTCGGTCAGTTCCACGTGGGTGTTGCGTCGTTTCCCGAGGGACATCATCGCGCGGTCGACCTCGACCACGACACGCGTGTGCTGGTCAGCAAACTGCGCGCAGGCGCGGAGTACTCGGTCACCCAGTTGTTCTTCGACGTCGAGTTCTATCTCCGGCTGCGCGATCGGGTGGCCGCGGCCGACGCCGAGCAGGGTGCCAAACCGATCATCCCCGAGATCATGCCGATCACCTCGTTGGCCTCGGTACGGCGGATGGTGGAACTGTCGGGGTCGGTATTGCCCGTCAGCGTGGAGCAGCGGTTGATCGCCGCAGCGGGTTCCGGCGAGCAAGAAGACCGCGCAGCGGTGCGCGCGGTCGGGATCGACATCGCCACCGAGATGTCGCAACGACTCATCGCCGAAGGCGTTCCCGGACTCCACTTCATCAGCCTCAACTTCGCCAAGGCCACCTGCGAGGTGCTCGACCGCCTCGGCGTCGACACGTCCGACGCCCTCCCGCTCGTGTCCTCGGGCTAGTCCGGCGTGGCACTCACGGGGTAGGGCCCGCGGTGTTCTTCGGCTCCTCGCCGCCGGACGGCGCACCCTTCGTCGCGCCCACCTCCGTGGAGGATCCTGCGCCGGTGCCGGAGGTCTCCGCGGCCGACGGCGATGCGTTCGCGGATGGTTTCCGGGATGCTGCCTTCGCCGGCGCGGCGCGGCGCACGGGGCGGGGCCTGCCCGGGCGGGGGCTCGTGTCACGGTGCGTGTATGCCAGCCAGATGATGAGTGCCACGACGAGCAGACACACCACCACGAGGAGCCAGGTCCACCCGGTGAAGGCGGCGGTCGCCGGATCGGGGTAGGTCGCATCGGCGATGAACTCGGTGACCTTGCCCGGCTCGGGTGTCCACGTGGCGGAGGTTTCCGAATCCTGCTTCGCCACGTTGCTCGCGGTGATCGGTCCGGCGAACGCCAGGGTGAACTTCAGATAGTCGCGCTCCTCGAGCCCGTTGAGGTCGGCACTGCCGCGGAAACGGACGACGTCACCGCTGCGCTTGGCGTTCAGGTCCATCGTCATCGACGTGTCGCCGAACGCATTCGCGACGATGTCGCCGAGCTGACTGAGCTGGCCCGAGGTGAGATCGGAGAACGTCGCCCTGGTGCCGACCCGGGTGGCGCCCTGCCCCGTCGTTCCCGGCTCCGCACTCGCCGACGGGTTCGACGATCCACCGCCGGCGCCTGTCTGGGGCCCCTCACGGTAGTCCGACGTCGACACGTTGTTGTGCATCGATTCAGGGATGTCGAGTCGCGGCGCACCGCTGGGATTGTCCGGCGAGGTCGCGACGATGATCGTGCCGGCATAACGATCGCCGACTGTGGTGGATCGGGTCAGGCAGCCCGACAGCAGTGGGATCGCCGCGAGCAGGATCACCAGCGAGGCAACCGCGGTGACGCGGGGTCGGGGCCGGGGTCGCGATGCGTCACCCGCGCTCTGCGGGCGCGACGTCCGCAAAAGGGATCTGAGCGTCGGATCAGTGGGTCGTCGCATCGTTGCCGGTTGCACGTGCTCATCGTGCCAGAAGCGTGCCGTCGCCTCGCACACCTGGCGGCGTGTGTCAGCGCGATCGAGGCCGACGGCCGGCCCGGAGCGCGAGTTGCGCAACTGATCAGCGCGATCGAGGCCGACGGCCGGCCCGGAGCGCGAGTTGCGCAGCGATGCGTCCGCTGGCACCGGTCACGCCGCCGCCCGGGTGGGTCGAGGCCCCGGCGAGGAACAGTCCATCCGCACCGGGTACACGGTGCCCGGCGAGGTCCGGGTGCGGCCGATAGGTGAACATCTGGTCGATCGTCATCTCGACGTGCATGATGTTGCCGCCCACCAGCCCCAGCTCGGACTCCAGGTCGGCAGGCGACTGCACCAGGCGGTGCTCAATCGACGTGCTCAACCCCGGTGCATGACGATCCACCTCGCCCAGGATCGCGTCCGCGGCGGGACCCGCCGCCGTCGACCATTCTCCGTCGCGCAGCCGCCGTGGATGCCACTGCGACCACACCGTGATCGAATGACGCTGTGCGGGAGCCAGTGTCGGATCGATTGCCGAGAAACTCATCACCACGCACGGCGGGTGAGGCGGGAGTTCGCCCACCGAGGCCGCGGCGTATGCGCGGCGGAGCTGTGCGCGGTCGGTGGCCAGAAGCCCCAGCGCCGAATGAACGCCGTGCGGTGGCAGATCCGACGGCAGGTCGCGGTACGCCGGAAGCTCGCGCGTGCCGAGCCGTACGGCCATCCCGATGCCGGAGCCGATATCGATCTCGCGGCGCCACCGGTGGATCTGGGACGCGGGGACGCTTCCGCCTGCCTCGAGCATGTCGAGTGTCGCGAGAACATGGCACGCGCCGACCACCTGGTCGGCGCAGTGGGCGCCGTCTACGGTCTGCACGCGCCAATGGTCGCTGCACCGGCTGATCGACGTCGCAGGAGCGCCGGTGAGCACCTGCGCGCCGTCGGCGTCGAGTCGGTTGAGGAGGGACTCGGTGAGCGCTCCGCTGCCGCCGACCGCCCTGCCGGGAGGAATACGGTGCATGAGCGCCGCGAACCCGACCATCGGCGCGGTGCCCGGCGCGTTCATCGGCGGGCCCGATTGCGCACCGAACCACGCGAGGGCAGCCTTGAGCCGCTCCGAGTCGAACCAGCGGTCGAGCAGTGCGTCGCCGGACATCATCAGTTCCTGCGTCGCTGCCATCAGTGACCCGGCACGTCGACCGAACAACCCCCTCCGTGCCGTGTGGGCCGTTGTGCCGATGCCCGCGAAGGCCCGGCCGAATCTCGGCAGTGTGGCGGGTGAGTTGAATGCGTCGAGCACCGCGCGTGACCGCGGTCCCCATTCGCCGACGAACCGTCGATAGGCGTCGGCATCGGTATTCGAGCACGCGGCCGCGATCGACGCGCAGGTCGAGTCCAGGTCGGTGCGGAACACCAACGGCGGTCCGTCCTCGGTGGCGGGCGCGAAACCCCAAGGGTCGCAATCGATATAGCGCAGCCCATGCGACCCGAGATCGAGCTCGTCGATGATCGGGGAGTGCCGGATCATCAGATGCGCCGACGACCCGCTATCGACCCGGTACCCCGGAAAGCGCTCGACGGTCGAGACTGCGCCGCCGGGGACGACGTCGCGTTCGACGACGAGCACCGACCGACCGCCACGGGCGAGGTAGGCCGCAGCGATGAGGCCGTTGTGACCGGCGCCCACGACGATCGCATCGTGGCGTGCGCGATGACCTGTTCGAAAGGGCTTGTTCACCGGGTCACCGGAGGTGGCGGCGTCCCGGCGATCGGCTCGGGCGGGACGTCGAGCGGCAGGCGTCGGCCGAGGAAGGCGAACGGGCGCGGGTCCCCGGTGAAGGTGAAGTTGCGTAGCACGTCGCCGAACCCAAGCCGACGATAGAGAAGCCATGCCCGATTCCGTTCGGAGGGGACCTCCGGGGTGGAGAGGAGGACGTGATCTTCGCCGCGGTCGTGCAGCAGCGCCTTCAGTAACCATTCACCGATGCCGTGGCCCTGTGCAGTCGGGTGGACATGCAACTCGGTGAGTTCGAAGTAGTCGGTGGCGATGCGCTCGATGGTCTGTCGGTCGCATCCTGACAGGCGTAGGCCGGTCCTGAGCTGGTGATTCCACCACTGGTCGTCGGCGCCGCGATAGCCGTAGGCGATACCGACCATGATCTCGTGTCCGGACGGGGATACCGGCGGCCCGATCCTGCGCCGCTCCGCGTCCTGGTCGAGCCGCAGCTCGGGGGAGACGGCCGTCAGCGCAGCGTAGGCCGTCCAGCCGCGTCGAGCGATGTGCTCGCGCCACAGCGGGACCCTGTGGTGCTCGGTACCCCGCGGGTAGTCCATCGCGGTCACGTAGACATTCAGGGCGGCGTCGAGCCAGACCGGGGTGTCCTGGCCGGTCAACCGGACGAGTCGGGTCGCCAAACTGCTCGTCGTCCTCTCTTGCACAGCGTTCTTCTTCCGCAGGGCTGCTCGCGTCGGATGTGCGGGGCCGCGCGAGCAGATCGGGAATGTCGGTACCGAGTTCTACGCTTCTGCTGTCGGAATGGGGCCACATCTCCTCTTGAAGAGTGTGGCCGTTCTAGCTATATTGAATATGTCGAACGGGTGTTCGATGAACGTGCCTCCGCAAGCCGTTCAGCTCACCCCCGACATTCCGGGCGGTCCGGCGACGGACGAGGGAAGCGTGCATCGCCGGACCGTACCCGGACTCGAGACGCGTGACAGCCGAACGGGTGTCGAGACGGAACCAGCACGAAGGGAGCGCGACATGGCAGTACGCAGGCCGACGCGCGGTACGGCGCGTCACGCACGGCGTGGTGCGACTGTGCGCCCGGAGATCGACCCGGTGGTCGTGGTCCGTGCGCGTGACCTACTCGAACGTGCCGAGATCCTGGTCGAGAACGCCGACGGCGTGCCAGACGACGCCGAGCGGTTCCGTCAGTACTACCTCGCCGCGCTGCGTGCGGCGGGTGCAGCTCTCGCTGTGTACGAACCGCCGACGAGGAGGGCGTCGCGTCGGGTGTCGCCGAACGCTTGGTCACGCATCTCGTCGGCCGTTCCCGAACTCGCCGACTTCGCCGGCGCGTTCGCTCGGCTGTCGACCGTTCGGATGGACATCGAGTCCGGTCTGCGCCGATCGGTCGAGGGCTCGGCCGTGACCGGGCTCCGGGCGCGTGTTCTGTCGTTTCTCGACGCGGTCGAGGGCATCGTCGTCTCGTACGAGCAGGGAAAGCTCTCGCACCAGTCGGTCGACCGGTCCGACTACGGCTACGACCACATCGCCTGAGCCGCATGCCGCCACTACCCGCCGATGCCACCGTCGATCGAGGCGCACGCGACGTCCACTGGTCGCTGCGCCCGATAAGTCCGCCGTGGTACGCCCGATGAGTCCGCTGTACGCCCGATAAGTGACCGTCGGGTGGTTATGGTGGTCGCGCGTGCGATCACCTCGTATCATGGAAGACGTAAGCCGCGAACACATGTCACGAGACTGGCGTCCGCGGTCGCCACGATCTCGTTGATGTGTCAATCGGCAACGTAGTAAGGAGGGTCGGTGCCACTCTCGGAGCACGAGCAGCGCATGCTCGAACAAATCGAAAGTGCTCTTTACGCCGAGGACCCGAAGTTCGCGTCCAGCGTCGAGCGCCGCAGGTTGGGTCGGTCGTCGGGGCGTCGTCGGCTGCAGGCGGCGGCGATCTTCGTCGTCGGGCTGGTGCTGCTGATTGTCGGTCCGTTGGTGGGTCTGAGTATCGCCGGACTTCCCGTCGTCAGTCTCATCGGCTTCCTCGTGATGTTCGGCGCGGGGATTCTGGCTCTATGGGGTGGTGGCCGTTCGACGCCGGGCGATTCGACTCCCCGCGGCGACACCGCCCGTCCCGGAGGGAACAAGCGCAAGTTCTCCGAGCGGATGGAAGAGCGATTCAACCGCCGCTTCGAGCAGGAGTAGCTCAGACCGCCTGACCTGGCGAACCCCGCCCGGTCACCCATGTCCTCACGACGGCAGGGCCGTGCATCTCACACGATGCGCGGCCCTGCCGTCGTTTTTCTTGCGCAGTCATGGGCTCTGTCGCATCGACCGCACCCGACGCGCCACGCGTCCAGCCGGCGCGTTCGGGCTCTCCACCCCAGCCCCCTGGGCTCTCCACTTCGCCCCACCCGAGTTCCCCACTTCGCCCCACCCGGTTTCCCCACTTCGCCCCACCGTGGCTCTCGCTGCGCTTCTCACTCCGGCTGATCTCGTCCCACCAGTCACTCTGATCGCTCGACGTCCCTCTTTTCGCACGAGTCGACGCTCTCGACACGCGTCGTTCGCACGCGTCCACCACTCGACTTTTGCGCTTTGAACTGCATAGATTCTGAAAGCGGATCGGCTGTGGGGGTCAATGGGGTGGAAAGTGGAGGAAAGTGGGGTACTGTGGCAGCACTGGGTGAGACGGACCGGAACGGATCACTCGGGGGCAGGAGGTGTCGACATGTCGTCTGTGCGATTCGTCGGCACCTACACGCCCAAGTTGGACGACAAGGGGCGACTGACGTTGCCCGCAAAGTTCCGCGATGCACTGGCAGGAGGCGTGATGGTCACAAAAGGCCAGGACCACAGCCTGTCGGTGTTCCGAGCCGAGGAGTTCGACGAGATCGCCGCCCGAATCGTGGAGGCATCCCGTAACGATCCACAGGCGCGGGCCTTCCAGCGCTACTTCTTCGCCAGCACCGAAGAGCAGCGCCCGGATGGGCAGGGTCGGATCAGCCTGTCTCCCGATCATCGGGAGTATGCGGAACTGACCAAGGAGTGCGTGGTGTTCGGCAGTTTCGATCACCTCGAGATCTGGGACGCGCAGAAGTGGCGCGAGTACCAGAACGAGCACGAGGAGAACTTCTCGGCAGCCAACTCGGCCGCATTGAACGCGGTCCTGTAGCCGAGGGGTGCACACGATGGACAGGGCTTCGGGTGGATCGAGGCCCCGGTCCGGAACGACCCTGGCGTACTTCCCCAACGCCAGGTGCGTAGCCGGACCGGGACCCCGCTTCACCCGGCAAGACAACCCGCGATCCCGGGCACGCTGTATGCGGCACAGAGCAACTGCACTCGCGGCACGGTGTCCGACGACACGTCTGCCTGCCGGTCGTCGGGGCTGTATCGACACAGGGGATTCACGAGTACGCGCGACCGCAACGGGTCGGGGCGTGCAGACCGCACGCTTCGGGAGGTGATTCGGTGAATGCGTCGCGCGACGACGAGCGTCGTTCCGGAGAGTTCGGCCACGTGCCGGTCATGGCGCGTCGGATCACTGAACTCCTCGCACCAGCGTTGACTCGCCAGAACCCCGATCTCGCGCCTGGCGACCAGCCTGTCTTCGTCGATGCGACACTCGGCGCAGGTGGCCACAGCGAGCTGATCCTGACCGAGTTCGAGCAGGCGCGGGTCATAGGAATCGACCGCGATGAGTCCGCGCTGGACATCGCACGAGATCGGCTGGCGCGCTTCGGAGATCGGGTGTCGTTCCATCAGTCACGCTTCGACGGCATCGTCGACGTCCTCGCTGCCGCGGGCGTCGACCACATCGACGGCGTGCTCTTCGACCTCGGCGTCTCGTCGATGCAACTCGACCGCGCTGACCGCGGCTTCGCCTACGCCGTCGACGCCCCGCTGGACATGCGGATGAACTCCGACGATGACCTCACTGCTGCTGACGTGCTCAATACGTACTCCCACGGCGACCTCGCACGGGTGTTGTCGGAGTACGGAGAAGAGCGATTCGCCGGGAAAATCGCCTCCGCGGTGCTGCGGGAACGGGATCGGGAACCCTTCACGACGAGTGGGCGCCTCGTCGAATTGCTGTATGCCACAATCCCTGCCGCCACGCGACGTACGGGTGGGCATCCGGCCAAGCGCACCTTCCAGGCGTTGCGGATCGAGGTCAACCACGAACTCGACGCGCTGCGTGTCGCGTTGCCTGCAGCCCTCGACGCGCTCGCGGTGGGAGGCCGTGTGGTGGTCATGAGCTACCAGTCGCTCGAGGATCGAATCGTCAAGCGTGAGTTCGTTTCTCGCACCACCTCGACATCTCCTCCCGGGCTTCCGGTGGAACTACCCGGAACGGCACCGCACTTCACGCTCGTCACCCGGGGTGCCGAGCAGGCGGGCGAGGCGGAGCTCGCCGAGAATCCGAGGTCGGCCCCGGTGCGGGTCCGAGCCATCGAACGTATCGAGAGGAACCGGTCATGACAGTGCTCGATGAGCGCACCGTCGCCGACAGGGCGGGTGTAGACACCAGTGCACCGACCCGTCGTCCACGTCGGGAGAACCTCGAATCCCAGCGAGCGAACCGCTCGCGGGCTGCTCAGCGTGCGCTCGATCGTCGGCGCAATCGCGTTGCCACACAGGGGTCTACGTCGAGTCGGAGGGTCCTCGACACCGGCGCGGGGCGCGTATCGATGCTCGGTCGGGCGCGGTCGGTGCCGTTCGTGGTACCCGTGATCGCCCTGCTTGTCGTAGGCCTGGGTCTGAGCCTGTGGTTGTCGACGAAGGCCGCCCAGGACTCCTATCGGCTCGGCATCGAACGCAAGGCCAACCAGGTGCTCGTCGACCGTCGGGACAGCCTCAAACGTAGTTACGAATCCGGCGACTCTGCGCCCGAATTGTCCGATAAGGCAGCGAAATTGGGGATGATCCCGGTGCAGGATCCGGCCCGGATGGTTGTCGGTGCCAACGGCAAACCCAAGGTGCTCGGCGACCCCAAACCCGCCTCGGGGAAGCCGATGGGGACCATCAACCCCGACGACGCACCCGATCCCGCCAGCAAGATCGACAAGAGCAAGGTCAGTGATTCGATGGGCCTCGGCGGGGGTGATTCCACAGGGGCTGACTCGTCGGGTTCCGCACAGTCGAATCGCGGTGATTCCGGTGCATCGAATTCCGCAGCGCCGAACCAGAATACGACCCCACCTGCCACGCCCAACCAGAACACGACCCCGCAGACACCGGCACCGAACCGGAGTGCCGATGCGAACGGTGATGCCCCCGCGCCGGGGGCGGCGGCCGCACCCAACCCGAATGTGGCGCCGTCGGCTCAGACGAATGGCAACCCGCCGAACGCAAATTCGGCGGGAGCCCGCTAGGGCGGTGGACAATTGACAACCATGACACGCGCCAGTTTTCAGCGGATCGGTGAACGTCTCGACCCGCCCGCTGCGCAGCCGGGGTCGGGCCGGCGACCGAGACCGTCCGGCGGTTCAGGAGGCGGAGCGTCGGGAACCGGTGGCGGTGGTGGCTTCGGTGGTGGAGGCCGGCGTGGTCCCCGCACCTTCGAATTCCGCAGTCGTGCAGTGGGAATCGTGATCATCCTGGTGGTGTTGGCGGTTGCGGTCCGGATGATCTTCGTGCACACCATCGAGGCGTCGTCGATATCGGCCGAGGCGGCACAGCAGCGCGAATACACGCAGGTGATGACGGCCAAGCGCGGCGCGATCCTCGACCGGAACGGGCGTCCGCTGGCGTACACAGACGAAGCGCGCTCGCTGACGTTCCTACCCAAGGCCGTTCGCAAGTCGATCGAGGCCGAGCACAAGAAGAATCCCGAATATCCCGACGTCGACAAGCGGCTCAAGGAGATTGCCGATGGCGTGTCATCGGCGCTCGGCGGGTCGATCAGTTCCGACGACCTGCACAAGAAGCTGACGAGTGACGACGGATTCGTCTATCTCGCGCGTTCGGTCAGTCCGGAGGTGGCGGCGCGCATCGTCGCCGACTATCCGGAGGTGGGTGCCGACCCGCAGGCGATCCGGCTCTACCCGGGCGGCTCCCTGGCAGCCAACGTCGTCGGCGACGTCAATTATGACGGGAACGGTCTGATCGGCCTCGAGGCGTCGATGGACTCTGTGCTCGCGGGAACCGATGGTTCCAAAACCTACGACCGCGGCTCCGACGGGGCGGTGATCCCGGGAAGTACGCGCAATGTGCATCCGGCGATCAACGGTGCCACCGTGAAACTGACGCTCGACTCCGATATACAGTGGTTCGTGCAGAGCGAGGTCAACAAGGCCAAGCAGGCCTCCGGCGCGAAGTCGGCATCGGCAGTGGTGCTCGACGCGAAGTCGGGCGAGGTGCTCGCCATGGCCAACGACGGCACGTTCAACGCATCCAAGCCGCTGTCGGAACAAACCAAGGCCGACCTCGGCAACCCGGCCGTCACCTCGCCGTTCGAGCCGGGTTCGGTCAACAAGGTCATCACCGCAGCGGCAGCCGTCGAGTACGGGCTGACCAAGCCCGACGAGGTCCTGCAGGTTCCCGGCAGCATCAACATGGCCGGGGTGACCGTGAACGATGCGTGGTCGCACGGTGTCGAGCCCTATACAACGGCGGGAATCTTCAGTAAGTCGTCCAACGTCGGAACCCTGATGCTGGCCAAGCGCGTCGGCGAGCAACGCTTCGCCGACATGGTCAAGCGTTTCGGGCTGGGGCAGCGAACCGGCGTCGGTCTGCCCGCGGAGAGTGGCGGCGCTGTCCCCGCGCTCAGCCAGTGGTCGGGGGGCTCCTTTGCCAACCTGCCCATCGGGCAGGGCTTGTCGATGTCGCTGTTGCAGATGACAGCGATGTACCAGACGATCGCCAACGACGGGCTTCGCGTCCCGCCGCGCATCCTCGAATCCGAACAGCGCGACGGTTCCGATGCCGAGAACGCCGACCGGCCCGCGGGCATCCGTGTGGTCAGTCCGCAGACCGCGCGCACGGTGCGGGACATGTTTCGCGGGGTCTTCCAGGAGGACCCGATGGGCGTGCAGTCGGGCACGGGCTACAAGGGCGCGGTCTCGGGCTATCAACTCTCCGGCAAGACGGGTACCGCACAGCAGGTCGACCCGTCGTGTGGCTGCTACTCGAACTCGAGTTACAACATCACGTTCGCGGGCATCGCGCCGGCAGACGACCCGCGCTTCGTGGTCGGCATCATGCTCGACAATCCGAAGCGGAGTTCCGACGGCAGCGGTGGTCAGTCGGCTGCGCCGTTGTTCGGCACGATCGCCTCGTGGATACTGCAGCGTCAGCAGGTTCCGCTGTCGCCGACCCCCACGCCGTGGATCAAGCTCGAGGCGCGCTGATGTGCCAGTGGCGCCGACCGTCACGAATCGTGCTGACGGTATCGTGAGTGCGTTCGGAGCGAGAACGCATCCGCACGTACCCATGGTCGCGCCGCACCGACACGACCACGCGACACCGATACCGCTGCTGAGGGAGGCGATCGCATCATGGCGTCGAATCGCCGGACCACAGGACTGATACGGCCCCGACACGTCGAACCCACGGCCGTCTCCGTGCTCTCGACGGCCACCGGCGCACGACTCGACCTGATCGGCTCCGTGCCCACCGATGCCGCAGTCTCGGGGGTCTCGCTGCGCGCGCAGGACATCGTTGCCGGTGACCTGTTCGCCGCGTTGCCCGGCGGCCGCACGCACGGTGCACGATTCGCGGCGGACGCCGTCAAGCGGGGCGCGACGGCCATCCTCACCGATGCGGCCGGTCGCGCAGAACTCGGCCGTGTACTACCGCCCGACGCCGCATGCGCGGTTCTTGTCCACGCCGACCCTCGATCGGTCCTCGGTGGTGTGAGCGCGCGCATATACGGCAATCCGTCGCAGCGCCTCAAACTGATCGGGATCACCGGCACGTCGGGAAAGACGACGACGGCCTACATGGTGGAGGCCGCGATGATGGCCGCGGGCCACACTGTCGGACTCATCGGCACCGTCGAGACGCGTGTCGACGGTGTGGCACAGGCGAGTTCGCTGACCACGCCCGAGGCCCCCACCCTGCAGGCGCTGCTCGCCGCGATGCTCGAGCGCGGAGTCGACGTCGTGGTCATGGAGGTGTCGAGCCACGCGCTGGCTCTCGGCCGTGTCGACGGGGCCCATTTCTCGTTGGGCGCCTTCACGAATCTCTCGCAGGACCACCTCGACTTCCACCCGACGATGCGCGACTACTTCGAGGCCAAGGCCCAGTTGTTCGCGGCGGGCTCGTCTACCCGCGCGGTGCGGTCGGTCGTGTGCGTCGACGACGACTGGGGCCGACGCATGCTCGACGTCGCACGTCGAGGCGACGCGATCGCACCGGTCACGGTCTCGACCACCGATGTGCCCGCAGACTGGCATGCTGGTCCGTCGACAATCGAATCCGACGGCTCGCAGCGCGTCGAGATCACCGACTCCGCCGGTATCTCGCACGATCTGACCGTGCGGCTCCCCGGTCGGTACAACATCGCGAACGCGACGCTTGCGGTCGCTGTCGCGGTCGCGGCGGGTGCGCCGGTGACGACAGCGGCGTCGGCGATCGCCGACGTGTCGGTCCCCGGCCGACTACAGCGCATCGAGCGGGGACAGGACTTCCTGGCCATCGTCGACTACGCCCACAAGCCCGGGGCGCTCGAAGCCGTGCTGGCCACTCTCGATGAGCAGGCGCGTGGGCGCGTCGCCGTCGTGATCGGTGCGGGCGGAGACAGGGACAGCGCCAAGCGTCCGCTGATGGGCGAGGTGGCGGCGCGTCGAGCCGACTTCGTGGTGATCACCGATGACAATCCGCGCACCGAGGATCCGGCCGCGATTCGCGCCGCCGTGCTCGCGGGGGCCCAGGCTGTACCCGACGACGAGCGCCGACCGGGAGCCGAGATCGTGGAGATCGGCGACCGTCGGGCCGCGATCGAGGCCGCGATCGCGTGGGCACGGACAGGCGACATCGTCCTGGTGGCGGGTAAGGGGCACGAGGCCGGTCAGGAGATCGACGGTGTCAAGCATTTGTTCGATGACAGGGATGTTGTCGCGGACGCACTCACGAACGTCGTCGACAACACGCCGGGGGCCGCTCGGTGAGTCACGACGGCGGCCCCGGTGATCGCCGCGCACAGCGAACTGTCGTCATCGTCCCAGCGGACGTCGACGAGGTCTCGCGCGCTCTCAGGGAGCTGGTCACACGTGCGCGCGGGTCAACCGATCGCGTGCGCACATGGGCGATCATCGGCGACCTGGCGACGCGCGACGGCCTCAGCGAAAACGAGCGCGTCGTCGAACATGACAGGGTAGGCAGGCTCGCGGTGCGGCTCGCGGTGGACAAGGCCCTCTGCGTGGGGGAGTCGCGTGGGGTCCGTGCACTGCATCAGGGCGCGGTGATGGAGGGCTCCTGGGGCGACGAGGCCAGGTTGGTTGCGTCGGTCGACGACGCATCCGCGACACTGGCCACCGACGGATGGCGCCCGGCGCCCGGCGACATGGTGCTCATCGCGGGAACCGATCCCGCGATGGCCGACCTTGCGGCGGTGACCGGTTCATGAGCGTGGCCTGCGACATGACGAGACAGGAACAAGGAGAGCGGCGAGTGACGGTCGGGCGAACTGAGGGAGAGATACTGCGGTGACCCAGATCCTCATTGCGGGTGCGATCGCCGTGGCGGTGTCGATCCTGCTCACGCCGGTGCTCATCCGCGTCTTCTCCCGCCAGGGATTCGGCCAGGAGATCCGCGTCGAGGGGCCGCAGAGCCACCAGACCAAGCGCGGCACGCCGTCGATGGGCGGCGTGGCCATTCTGATCGCTCTCTGGGCTGGTTACTTCGGCGCGCACATCGTCGGCCTGTTCACCCACGACGGGAACGGTCCGACAGCCTCTGGCCTGCTGGTACTCGGTCTCGCGACCGCGCTCGGCGGTGTCGGATTCCTCGACGACTTCATCAAGATCCGTAAGCACCGCAACCTCGGACTCAACAAGACAGCCAAGTCCATCGGCCAGTTCATCGCGGCCATCCTGTTCGGCGTGCTGGTGCTCGGCTTCCGAAATGACTCGGGCTACACGCCCGCGAGTCCGCACCTCTCCTACGTCCGCGACATCGACGCGATCTCGATGGTGTCCGTCGCGTTCGTCATCTTCTGCTGGCTGGTGGTTGCGGCGTGGTCGAATGCCGTCAACTTCACCGACGGTCTCGACGGTCTCGCCGCCGGGTCGATGGCGATGGTGCTCGGCACCTATGTGCTGGTCACGTTCTTCCAATTCGTGAACGCGTGCTCGGGTGGCGCCAAACCCGCTGCCGACATCCCGCGTGGCTG
The DNA here is from genome assembly GCF_000332975.1 of Gordonia aichiensis NBRC 108223. Lineage (GTDB taxonomy): Bacteria > Actinomycetota > Actinomycetes > Mycobacteriales > Mycobacteriaceae > Gordonia > Gordonia aichiensis. Next base: position 82,253 of record NZ_BANR01000016.1, read on the forward strand.
CTACCAGGTACGCGATCCGCTGGACCTGGCGCTGATCGCCGTCGCCGGTGGCGGCGCCTGTTTGGGTTTCCTCTGGTGGAATGCGGCACCCGCCAAGATCTTCATGGGTGACACGGGCTCACTGGCGCTCGGAGGTCTGCTGGCGGGTCTGTCGATCACGACCCGCACCGAACTCCTCGCGGTGGTCATCGGCGCGTTGTTCGTCGCAGAGATCATGTCGGTCGTCATCCAGATCGCGTTCTTCCGTACGACGGGTCGTCGGGTCTTCCGCATGGCGCCGTTCCATCATCACTTCGAGCTCGGCGGCTGGGCAGAGACCACGGTGATCATCAGATTCTGGCTGCTGACCGCAATCGCGTGTGCCCTCGGCCTCTCGCTGTTCTACGGCGAGTTCCTCACGTTCAGCGGCTGAGTCAGATGACGTCGTCAGTGGAACTGCACCTGCGGGGCATACGTGTGATCGTTGCGGGTGCCGGAACAGCGGGTCTGTCGGCTGCACGATTCCTGCTCGGCGTCGGAGCGGAGGTCACGATCGCCGACGACCGGTTCCTCGACGCGGATGCCGGGACGACGGGGATCGTCGGAGCGGACGCGCTGAGAGACCAGGGCGCGCGGCTCTCCTCAGTCGCGGCGCTCGTCGGCGATGACTCGTGGGTTGCGACAACCGATCTCGTCATCGCATCACCCGGCTTCGCGCCCACCAATCCGCTCATGTTCGCGGCTGCCGAACACGAGATCCCGGTGTGGGGCGAGGTCGAGTTGGCCTGGCGGGTCGACCGTGCCGGGTTGCTGGGTACCCCGCGTACCTGGCTGGTGGTGACCGGGACCAACGGCAAGACCACGACCACATCGATGCTGACCGACATCGTCGCCGAGGGCGGGCTCGCCGCCGCGGCGTGCGGGAACATCGGGCTGCCCGTGCTCGACGCGATGCAGCTGGAACCACGAGTCGACGTCGTGTGCGCCGAGTTGTCGTCGTTTCAGCTCCACTGGGCGCCGTCCATCACTCCCGATGCGGGGGTGGTGCTGAACATCGCCGACGATCATCTCGATTGGCACGGGTCGTTCGCCGCGTACGCCGCCGACAAACAGATCGCGCTGCACGGCGATGTGGGGATCGTCGGCCTCGATGACACCGTCGCCGCAGGTCTGCCGGTGCCGGGACGGCGCGTCGGCTTCACCCTCGGCGAGCCGGCAGCCGGCGAACTCGGAGTAGTCGACGGGTACCTCGTCGACCGGGCTTTCAGCAGTGCGGACGACGACTCGTCGAGTGGTACGTCGCTGATCGCGGCGGAGGCGATTCACCCCGCCGGGCCGTCCGGGGTATCCGACGCACTGGCCGCGGCAGCGTTGGCCCTGTCCATCGGAGTGCAATCCGCGGCGATCGGTCGGGCACTGCGTGCTTTCCGTCCCGCGGCGCATCGCGGCGAGGTCGTCGTGTCAGTCGACGGCATCGACTTCGTCGACGATTCGAAGGCCACCAATCCGCACGCGGCCCGCGCGGCGATCGGCGCGCATCGCCGTGTGGTGCTTATCGCGGGTGGCTTGCTGAAGGGCGCGTCGGTCGACGACATGATCGTCGCGTCCGCGGACCGGCTGGCCGGGGTCGTCGCAATCGGACGTGACCGGGACATCATTGTCGCCGCGATTTCGCGACACGCCCCAGAAGTCCCAACAGTCACAGTATTCACAGGGGACGATGGCAGCGTGATTGCACAGCGCGCCCTCGGATCAGAGATGGGTTCAGTGCGCAGCGGGGACGAATCCTCGCTCGAGCACCCCGGGAATCCCGACGACCTCGCGACCGCGGTGATGGACCGCGCTGTCGCGGAGGCGTGGGCGCTGGCCACAGCCGGCGGTCCGCGACCCGACGCGGTGCTTCTTGCGCCTGCGGCGGCGTCGCTGGACATGTTTCCCGGGTACGGACGACGTGGTGATGCCTTCGCGGCCGCCGCGCGTGCGTTGCCGGGGACCGCTCCCCGGGCGACGCAGCCGTGACGACGACGGACGCGACCCGGGCGGGCGCACCAGAATCCTCCGGGCCGGCGACCGGAGCAACCAAGACCGGAGCGGATAAGGCGGCCGAGAAGAAGACGTCGAAGGCCGAGTCCGCGAAACCGAGCATCCGGTCGGGTCGTCGAGTTCTCGGCGGAGGGTCATCCGGTACGCGGAGTGATCTCGCCGCCGTCCCCGCGACCATCGTCGAAGGGATTCGCAATCTCCTGAGCAGGCCGTTGGCGTCGTATCACCTGATCCTGACGATGGCCGCCCTGATGACATCGTTCGGGCTGATCATGGTGCTCTCGGCGTCGTCTGTCGAGGGGTACTCCGCGGACGGCTCGGCGTACGGATTGTTCGCCAACCAGGTCATCTTCGTGGTGCTCGGCGCCATCGTCTTCTACCTCACGCTGCGCATGCCGGTGCGGTTCTTCCGTCGAATGGCGGTCCCGATGATCGCCGTGACGACGGTCATGCTGGGTCTGGTCCTGGTCCCGGGTATCGGCACCCTCAGTCAGGGTGCCCGGCGCTGGTTCGACATCAACGGACTCTCGGTGCAGCCGTCCGAACTGGTCAAGGTCGCGCTGTGTGTCTGGGGCGCGCATCTGCTCGCGTCGCGTCGACGTGACAACGCGTCACTGCGCGAATTGCTGGTGCCCCTCGTCCCGGTCGGCCTGCTGATCTGTCTGCTGATCATTCTCGAACCCAACCTCTCGACGACGATCACCATCGCGATCATCGTCGGTGCGCTGCTCTGGTTCGCGGGTCTGCCGATCAAGGTGTTCGTCACATTCGTCCTCACCGGCGTCGGCATCGCCGTGGTCCTCGCTCTGGTCGAGAGCTATCGATCACAGCGCGTGATGAGCTTTCTCGGCGGTATCGACGATCCGCAGGGCGCGGGCTATCAGGCGCGACAGGCGACGTTCGCGCTGGCCAACGGGGGTGTGTTCGGCGTCGGACTCGGACAGAGCCGAGCCAAGTGGAACTATCTGCCCAATGCGCACAACGACTTCATCTTCGCGATCATCGGCGAGGAACTCGGCTTGATCGGGGGACTGCTCGTCGTCTTCCTGTTCGTCGTCCTGGCGTTCACCGGGTTCCGCATCGCGCACCGCTGCACCGATCCGTTCCTGCGCCTGATGACCTCGACCATCACGGTCCTCATCACAGCGCAGGCGTTCATCAACATCGGGTACGTGATCGGGCTGCTTCCCGTGACCGGAATCCAGTTACCGCTGCTGTCGGCGGGCGGGACGTCGACGCTGACGGTGTTGGCGATGCTCGGCCTGCTGGCCAATGCGGCCCGCCATGAACCCGAGGCCGTCGCCGCGTTGACCACGGGTCAGCGCAGCCGGGTCAGCCGGTGGTTCCGGCTGCCTATCCCCGTGGCGTACACGCCGAGCCGCGCGGAGAGCGCCCGAGACCGTCTCGACGCGCGCGGACGCCGCCCACCCGCAGTGTCGGGCACACGTCGGTCGACGCCGCAGCGCCGAGTGCCCGCGTGGCGTCGAGCGATCGGTGTGCGGTTCTTCGGTGTGGCACCCGAACCGAGCCCGGCACCCGTCGACCGGCGTGGGGCACCTCGGTCGGGGGCGGTGCGGGTCGACTACCGTGTCGGGTATTCCGGGAGGGGGGAACGCCGTGGCGGCGCGCCCGGGCGCACCACCCGTTCGGCGGGGACCGCTCGCGCAGGCCAACCGGAACGTCGCGCGACGAGTAGAGCCGCGTCGGGCTCGGTGCGGACGGGGTCGGGACGCTACTCCGGTCACCCGGGCAGGGCTGACAAGATGTCGGGTGGGCCGCGGCGGTCGGGGAACGGCCGCTAGAGCCTCGGCGGGAAAGCGCTTCGGCGGCGGTCGGTGGGCCATCGTGTCGGTGCGCACGTGCGCCCGGCCCGGGTCGGCCGCGGCAACAGTCGATGTGAGCAGAACAGATGTGAACGGAGTGCAGACCGAATGGGTCCGGATGAAACGCGGGTCACGACAACGGACCACGAGTCTGCAGACGGCGGCTACCGAAAGCTCTCGGTCGTGGTTGCCGGAGGAGGGACGGCAGGCCATATCGAACCGGCACTCGCAGTTGCCGATGCGGTGCGCAGACTCGATCCGACCGCACGGATCACCGCACTGGGTACCTCCCGGGGGCTCGAGACGACACTCGTCCCCGAGCGCGGCTACGACCTCGCGCTGATCCCACCCGTGCCGTTGCCGCGCAAGCCGGGCCTCGAACTCGCGAAGACCCCGGCGCGGCTCCTCCGGTCGGTGATGGCCACACGCAGGGTCCTCTCCGACGTAGGGGCCGACGTCGTGGTGGGATTCGGCGGTTACGTCTCGATGCCCGCGTACCTCGCCGCCAGGGCGCACCTGCGGCCGAGTCGACGCCTGCCCATCGTGATCCACGAGGCCAACGCCAGTGCGGGTATTGCGAACAAGGTGGGTGCACGCTTCGCCGACGTCGTGATGGCGGCCGTCGACGGCTCGGGTCTCGACGGTGCCGAGGTGGTCGGCATCCCGGTACGCGGTGTGATCGCCGACCTGGACCGTCAGGGATTGCGTGCGAAGGCCCGTCACTATTTCGGCCTCGACGAGGACGCCCCGACGCTGTTGGTGTTCGGCGGATCGCAGGGAGCGCAACGACTCAACGATGCGGTGGCCGGGGCTGCCGATGCCCTGGGGCGCGCGGGAATCGGTGTGCTGCACGCGTATGGACCCAAGAACACGATCGATCCGATCTCGCCCGACGACGCCCCTCCGTATCGGGCAGTCGGGTATCTCAAGCGGATGGACCTCGCCTACGCTGCGGCCGATCTGGTCATGTGTCGTTCGGGCGCGATGACGGTCGCCGAGGTGTCGGCGACCGGACTGCCCGCCATCTACGTGCCGTTGCCGCACGGGAACGGCGAACAGCGGCTCAATGCCCTGCCCGTCGTCGAGGCAGGCGGTGGTGTGTTGGTGTCCGACGACGAGGTCAGCGCCGAGTGGGTCGCAACAGAGGTTCCGGCGTTGCTCGGCGATCCCGAACGCCTGGCCGCGATGTCGGCGGGCGCGTCGGGGACAGGGCACGGAGATGCCGCGAATGCGGTCGCGCGCGCGGCCCTCGATCTCGCTGCAGCACACCGGCCGGGCCGTCGAGGGCGGGCCGGTCGGCAGAGGCGAACCGACGCGGCCGGATCGGGTGCAACCGAGGAGCGCGCCTCCCGCGCGACTGGCGACACCGCAACAGGATCGGGCCTTCCCGACGCCGGGGCGGCGTTTCATTCGGCGGAATCGGCCCGCGACCGGTGACAATCGAGGACGTGACCTCAGCACACGGCGAGCCGGGCGCAGCTCCGCTGCCCGAAGAACTGCGTCGAGTCCATATGGTGGGCATCGGCGGAGCCGGGATGTCGGGTTTGGCGCGCATCCTCCTCTCCAGGGGTGGCCAGGTGTCGGGATCGGACGCGAAGACCAGTCGCGGAATCATCGCGTTGCGTGCGCGGGGTGCGCAGATCGCGATCGGACACGACGCTGCCGCTCTGGACCTCCTGCCCGACGGCCCGACCGTCGTGGTCACGACGCACGCCGCCATTCCCAAGACCAATCCGGAGCTCGTCGCTGCTCGTGAGCGGGGCATCCCGGTTCTTCTGCGCCCGCACGTTCTCGCGGGATTGATGGCCGATCACCGAACGCTGCTCGTCGCGGGCACACACGGTAAGACCTCGACGACGTCGATGTCGGTCGTCGCGCTGCAGCATGCGGGACTCGACCCGTCCTTCGCGATCGGCGGCGAACTCAACGAGTCGGGGACCAACGCACATCACGGCAGCGGCGACGTGTTCGTCGCGGAGGCCGACGAGAGTGACGGGTCACTTCTCGAGTACACCCCTGACATCGTGGTGATCACCAACATCGAGGTCGATCATCTGGACTTCTTCGGAAGTGTCGATGCCTACGTCGCGGTGTTCGACGAGTTCACCGCGAGGATCCGCGCGGGCGGCACGCTCATCGTCTGTCTCGATGATCCGGGTACCGTCGCGCTCGTGCAGCGACGCGCGGCACAACTGAGCGCCCGTGGTGTCACCGTACTCGGTTACGGCACCGATGCCGACGCGGTGGCCATCCCGGATGTCATTCCGGCGGCGACGTTGCTCTCATGGGCACCGCACGGCGCCGGGGGGCTGGCCACGGTGCGATTCGCGCAACCGGTCGTCGACGCCGCGATCGAGGTTCCCCTCACGCTCACGACGCCCGGAATCCACATGGCCCGCAACAGTCTCGGCGCGATTCTCGGTGCGGTGTGCGCGGGCGGTGAACTCGACCAGGTCATCGAGGGAGTCGAGGCATTCGGCGGTGTCAGACGCCGATTCGAATACAAGGGAAGCGCTGCAGGCGTCGCTGTCTACGACGACTACGCGCACCACCCGACCGAGGTCGCCGCGGTACTCGCAGCGGCAAGGGGAGTTGTCGGCCGCGGCGGCGTCGAACGTTCTCGCGGTGGCAGCCGGGGGCGGGTGATCGCGGTGTTTCAGCCCCATTTGTACTCGCGCACAGAAGAATTCGCGGAACAGTTCGCGGCAGCGCTCGACGCCGCCGACGAGGTGATCGTCGCCGACGTCTACGGTGCCAGGGAGGCGCCGATTCCCGGGGTCAGCGGCCGCAGCATCGCCGACCGACTGGCCGGGCCCCATCGATTCGTTCCCGATCTGTCGGTGTTGGCCGACGTGGTGGCGACCATCGCGCAGCCCGGCGACATCGTGTTGACCCTCGGCGCCGGCGATATCACCATGCAGGGTTCCGAGATCCTTGCCGCCCTCGAGGGGGCGCGCCCCGCACCGCCGTCCGTCGCTGGGGGCGAGGACATCTCGTGACCCGGTTCCTCCCGGAGCGTCGAGGAGCGCGGATGCTACTCGGTGTCGGCGCCGTCGTCGTCATCGTCGTGGGGCTCGTCCTCGTAGCCTTCTTCACGCCGTTGATGTCAGTGCGCAACACCACGATCGACGGCGCGAAGGGCGTGCAGAGCGGTGAGATCCTGCACGCGGCCGACGTCCCGTCGGGGACCCCGCTGCTGCGGGTCGACACCCGCGTCGTCGCGCAGCGGGTCGCGGCGATCGCATCCATAGAGTCGGCGCGGGTCCAGCGTGAATACCCGTCGTCGTTACGGATCACGGTCGTGGAGCGCCGACCGACCGCTCGCGTGGTCGACTCCGACAAGGTGCACATCCTCGACCGGACGGGCGTCTCGTATCTCACCTATGCCACCAAGGGATTGCCCGGCGAGTTCGCCGCGCTGCCCGTGTTCACCACGCCGAACCCGGGGCCGTCGGATCCGACCACCGTCGCGGCCATGAAGGCCACCGCGGGCCTGCCCGCCGAGATCTCCGAGCAACTGGTCGCCGTCGACGCGTCCTCACCCGTCGACATCGAGTTCACCCTGAAGGGCAACCGCAAGGTCGTCTGGGGCGATTCGGCGCGGGGTGACGAGAAGGCGCGGACCCTCGGCTACCTGTTGTCGCGCAAGGCGTCCGAGTACAACGTGTCGAGTCCGGACTTTCCGGCCTACAAGTGAGCGCCGACGCCACGGTGTCGAGGTGCGGCCCCGACGGCTGTGCCACAACACCGGCGGCTGCGCCGTGGACGCCGACGGTGTTGTGGCACAGGCCTCGACGGCTCGGCAGGGTGGAACCCGGTCGTCGCACAAAGAAATCCAGCGACACGCCGCGCCGCCTGCTGGCTCCATGGCCCGACGGTGCTTAGCGTTTTCGACAACAGACCACTTGACATAACTCTAAATCTATGGTTCAGGTTTAGGGTTTTGGATCGATAAGGAAGGCGAGCGCCATGACGCCACCGCACAACTACCTGGCCGTGATCAAGGTCGTCGGCATCGGCGGCGGCGGCGTGAACGCCGTCAACCGAATGATCGAGCAGGGCCTCAAAGGCGTGGAGTTCATCGCCATCAACACCGACGCCCAGGCGCTGTTGATGAGTGATGCCGACGTCAAGCTCGACGTCGGACGGGATTCGACGCGCGGACTCGGTGCAGGTGCCGATCCAGAAGTGGGTCGTCGCGCGGCCGAGGACGCCCGCGACGAGATCGAGGAGCTTCTCAAGGGCGCCGACATGGTGTTCGTGACCGCCGGCGAGGGTGGTGGCACAGGAACCGGTGGCGCCCCGGTCGTCGCGTCGATCGCCCGCAAGCTGGGCGCGCTGACCGTCGGTGTGGTCACCCGCCCCTTCGGTTTCGAAGGTAAACGTCGCGGAGGCCAGGCGGAGGCGGGCATCACTGCGCTGCGTGAATCCTGCGACACGCTGATCGTGATCCCCAACGACCGACTTCTCCAGTTGGGCGACGCCCAGGTCAGCCTCATGGACGCGTTCCGCAGTGCCGATGAGGTGTTGCTCAACGGTGTCCAGGGCATCACGGACCTGATCACCACCCCCGGCCTGATCAACGTCGACTTCGCGGACGTCAAGGGCGTCATGAGCGACGCGGGTTCGGCGCTCATGGGCATCGGGTCGGCGCGCGGCGAGGAGCGCGCGCGCAAGGCTGCCGAGGCAGCGATCAACTCCCCGTTGCTCGAGTCGTCGATGGAGGGCGCGCGCGGCGTGTTGATGTCGATCGCCGGTGGCAGCGATCTGGGCCTGTTCGAGATCCACAACGCTGCCACGCAGGTCCAGGAGGCCGCGCACGAGGATGCCAACATCATCTTCGGCACGGTGATCGACGACAACCTCGGCGACGAGGTGCGAGTCACCGTGATCGCCGCAGGGTTCGACGGCGGCACCCCCCGCAAGCGCACCGACACGCCCGCGGCCGTCGGTAAGACCGCCGTCGGAGCAGGACAGGCGGGGACGGTGAACCAGGCCGAGAAGAGCGATCCGTTGATCGGGCAGGTACCGCAGGAGGGTGGTGGTGATCCGTTCGCCGATCGTCCGGCGGCGCCGCCCCGGCGTAACAGCGTCACGCTCGACGACGACGACGTCGACGTGCCGTCGTTCATGAAGCGCTGACGACGTGAGTGGGTCGATCAGGCCCCGGGTGCGTCGTGTGGTCACCACGCGGCAGGGAGGTGTCTCGCGACCGCCGTACGACACCTTCAACCTCGGTGATCACGTCGGCGACGAGCCGGACGCCGTTGCAGCGAATCGATCTCGCCTCGCCACACAACTCGGTCTCGCGCCCGATCATGTGGTCTGGATGGAGCAGATCCACAGTCGCAACGTCACGGTCGTCGACGGTCCCGTCGACCATGCGGTCGAAGCCACCGATGGTCTCGTGACGACGACCCCCGGCCTGGCGCTGGCAGTTCTCAGTGCCGACTGTGTGCCGGTGCTCCTCAGCGACGATGAGGCCGGCGTGATCGCCGGCGTGCACGCCGGACGGGTGGGTGCACGCATCGGGATCGTTCCCGAAGCGGTGCGCGTAATGATCTCGCTGGGCGCGCGGCCCGAGCGGATCGGTGCGTTTCTCGGCCCCGCCGCGTGTGGACGTCAGTACGAGGTTCCGGCCGAGATGCAGCGCGACGTCGAAGAGCATCTCCCCGGCAGCGCGTGTCTGACCGACAAGCGCACCCCTGGTCTGGATCTGCGGGCCGGCCTGCGCCGGCAACTCCTCGCGCTCGGTGTGGCCGCTGTCGCGGAGGACCCGAGGTGCACGATCGAGGACCAGGACCTCTTCAGTCACCGGCGTAGCGCACCGACCGGACGACTGGCGTCCGTGATCTGGATCGACCCCGACGCACCCGAGCCGTCCGGTGGGGAACCGTCGTGACGACCGCCGAGGACGATGAGCGGACGGCCCAGCTGGCGGAGTCGCTGTCGAGGGTGCGCTCGCGACTCGACACCGCGGTCGACGCCGCGGGCCGCAGACGTGGCGACGTGGAATTGCTCGTCGTGACCAAGTTCTTCCCGGCATCCGACGTGCAACGCTTGATCACGCTGGGGGAGAAGGAGTTCGGCGAGTCACGCGAACCCGAGGCCAGCCGCAAGATTGACGAGCTCCGGGATGCGCCGACTGGCGGCCTCGAGGGAATCTCGTTCGACATGATCGGGTCCGTGCAGACCAAGAAAGCCCGCACCGTGGCCCGATGGGCACGTGCGGTGCACTCGGTCGACCGCGCCAAGCTCATCGATCATCTGTCGACGGCAGGCGTGTCCGCACTCGATGCGGGGGAGCGGAGCACTCCGCTCGAGGTCTATCTCCAGCTCAGCCTCGACGGCGATCCGACGCGCGGTGGGGCACTCGAAGACGATCTGCCCGAACTGGCCGAGAGGGTCGAGCAGAGCGACTCGCTTGCGTTGCGCGGGCTGATGGTCATCGCGCCACTCGACGGCGAGATCGACGACTGGATGGAGCGAACCGCGCAGGTGCACGAGCGGTTTCGTGGCCGATTCCCTCAGGCGACCGGGCTGTCGGCGGGCATGTCGTCGGATCTGGAAAGCGCCGTCGCACATGGATCGACATGCGTGCGTGTCGGAACCGCAATCATGGGCCCACGGCCGTTAGTCTCTCACTAGTCACATTGGTCACATGCGAACCAACGAGAACAAACTCCACACTGACAACACTCGCGAACCCGCCGCGGGTGTCGGATGACAGAGAGGCACCACATGACCACGATGCAGAAGTTCAAGGCGTATTTCGGCATGGTGCCCCCGAGTGAGTACGAGGACGACTACTTCGACGAGCCGGGGCCCGGCCCTGTGCGTTCGGCGTCGAGGGAGCGCGCGTACCGCGACGACTATTACGGCGACGCTCCGCTGCGCGACGGCTACGGCGACGGATACCCGGAGCCGGGTTATCGGGACAGTGTCGACGCCGGCTACGACGAACGACGGTTCGGCCCGGGCTTCGACTCTGCACCCGGCTATGAGCAGGGCTATCAGGGTGACTACACCTACGCGGGTCCGCGCCACTCCGAGCCTGTCGATCGGCCGCGCCCGGTCTCGCGCCTCGAGCCGTTGCAGCGCTCGAATCCCGCGCCGCTTCGTTCCAGTGCCGTACCGGCCTCTGCGGGGCCCGATCTCGAGCAGGTCTTCGCCGACGGACCCCTTCACAAGATCACGACGCTGCGCCCGGCCGACTACAGCGAAGCGCGCACGATCGGGGAGCGCTTCCGCGACGGGAACCCCGTCATCATGGATCTGGTCGACATGAGCAACGACGATGCGAAGCGCCTCGTGGACTTCGCGGCAGGCCTGGCGTTTGCCCTGCGTGGCTCGTTCGACAAGGTGGCGACGAAGGTGTTCCTCCTCTCACCCGCCGATATCGACGTCTCGGCGGAAGATCGTAAGAAGATCGCTGCGACCGGCTTCTACAACCACGGCTGAAGACGTCCAGTTCAGGTGGCCGAATCCCCGCTGATTCGCCCGTCTGAACGAGCGTCATCCCACACACCTGCTCCCGCGCACCAGGCCAGCGGTACCGGAGGTGCGGCGTGCCCGACATATCAGGCACTCTTGACTCGTGGCGATTCTGTTCGAAGTCCTCTACTACGTGCTGTTCATCTACTGGCTGCTCCTGCTTGCACGCCTCGTCATCGAACTGGTGCGCACCTTCGCGCGTGAATGGCGACCAACGGGCATCGCCGTGGTGATCATCGAGGCGGTGTTCACGCTCACCGATCCGCCGATCAAGGCGCTCCGACGCGTGCTGCCACCGATTCCACTCGGACCTGTCCGGCTCGACCTGTCGCTGATGATCGTGATGATCGTCGTGCTCATCCTCATGTCGGTCATGCGAGGTCTTGCCAGCAGCTCCGCGGCGTCGGCGGTTGCTGCCGGACTCCTCTGACCTGGGAACATCGTCTCGCATCCTCATCCCGGCTGCGGGTGTGGCGCGGTCTGGAAATCGTTCAGGGGCTCGGTCCCGCTGCCAGGGCGCGATCACATGTTCTACCGTTGAGTGTCATCATCGCGTGACTGTTGCGTTGCAGGACGGCATCGAACATATGCGACAAGCGGTTCAGGTGTGACAGGATGAGACGCCAGTTACGGATTTTGACTGGTATGAATATTGAGTGACAGTCTGGACGCATAGGCTGTGACTTGCTCGCCCAAACTGAAGACCACGCTTGTACGACACAAGCTCGAGACGACCCAGAGCTCGAACGACAATGAGGGGAACCGACATGCGGCTGACACCAGCTGATGTGCACAACGTCGCGTTCAGCAAACCGCCGATCGGTAAGCGCGGCTACAACGAGGACGAAGTCGATCAGTTCCTCGACTTTGTCGAAGCAGAGCTCGCTCGGCTGATCGACGAGAACAGCGACCTCAAACAACGTGTCGAGGAGCTCGAGGGTGAGCTCGCCGACGCCAAATCGGGCAGCAGCGACACGTCGTCGTCTGCGTCCGCCGGCCAGCCGGTCGCCGACGACTCCACCCAGGTGTTCGCCGCTGCCGCCACCGAAGTGCAGAGCCCGGCGGCAGCTCCCGCGGCGGCGTTGTCCGACGATGACTCCAACGTCCGCGCCGCACGGGTTCTCGCCCTCGCGCAGGACACCGCTGACCGTCTCACCGGTTCTGCGCGCCAGGAGGCGGACACGCTCCTCGCGGATGCTCGTTCGCGTGCCGACGCGATGGTCTCCGAGGCGCAGACGAAGTCCGACGCCTTGCTCGCCGACTCCCGGCAGCGCTCCGAGGCGATCCTCGCCGACGCGCAGACCCGTTCGGAAGCTCAGCTCCGTCAGGCGCAGGAACGTGCCGATGCGCTGCAGAGCGACGCCGAGCGCAAGCACAGTGAGATCATGGGCACCATCAATCAGCAGCGTGTCGTCCTCGAAGGCCGCATCGAGCAGCTCAAGACCTTCGAGCGTGAGTACCGTACCCGCCTGAAGACCTACCTCGAATCTCAGCTCGAAGAGCTGCAGCAGCGCGGCAGTGCAGCGCCTGTCGAGAGCGGTCGTCCCGATCAGTCGTTCTCGTCGGACCCGGGTAACGGCGGCTTCAGCAGCTATTCGCAGAGCTGATCGGCATACGGCGAAGTCCATTAGGCAGATGACGTGCTGAGTCTGGCGCTTGCGGCCACCCTGGTCGGGTTTGTGCTGCTCATCGTCGGGTTGATCACCGGTACGGTGTGGCTCGCGGTGGCGTGCATCGTTGTTTGCCTGATCGGTCTCGGGTTCCTCATCGTCGACATCGTCGGCTCAGGGCGTAGGGACGAGTCCGTCCTCGACGAGGAGTTCGACGGTCGGGGAGACCAGGACGACGATCGGTCGGCAGGTCCTGTGTCCGACCGAGACGGTGATGCCGACGCCGACCTCCGTGGGCCGCCTCCGCCGAGCGTCCAGCGTGAGCCCGACGCGCCGCCTGCCACCCGACGTGAATCCCCTCCGCAGTCGTCGTGGCAGGGCGTCATCCAACCTCGAGACGGGGTGTCCGGGTCTGAGGACAGCGCGGAGACAGAGACAGCCGCAGTCCGCGAAGCCGGTGCTCATCCGGCCGGAGGCCAGGCGAACTCACCGCGCGAGGGCAACTACGACGACTACCTACGTTCGGTCGGGGGCGACCCCGCAACCGGCGGATTCCGTCGTCCGCAGGCTCCCGGTCAATCCGGACAGGGTCACCCGGCTCCGCCCACGAGTCCCGCGGGGCCCGGCGCTGCGCACTCGCCCCAGCAGTACCCCGACCGCGGTGAGCCGGTGGGGCAGCAGTGGCCTGGCCGCGGTCCTCTTCCAGACGCGGGTCCCGACCAGTCGACGCCCCGACAACAGCCGTCCACACCGCAACAGCCGTCCACACCGCAGCAGCCGTCCACACCGCAGCAGCCTCACACACCGCAGTCGGGTCCATCCGATGAGCGCCAACCGTCGGATCGGCAGTGGGGCCAGCCAGATCGTGAGACGGGCACTCCCACGGCGCGTTTCGACCCGCTCGATCCCAACTGGCGTCCACCACTCGACTGATCTCGATCGCCGGTTCGGCGTCGCGCGTGGGACGATTCGTGATCGGCTCACCATGATCGCTACACTGGAACCGCGACGATCCGGCCATCACCGGGGAGCACCCGGAAGAACGAGATCATGACATCGCAGCGCACGTGTCGAGCGTGTCGATGAGAGATCTTCAGTAGAACCGGGCGGGCGCGGCCCGTCACAGCCGCCGGTCCATTCGGTCTCGAATGCAGACACAGCGGATGCACGTGCATTCGCCTGTGGCAGCACCTTGATCCGAGAGGACCCCGAGTGGCATCGGCCCGATCGATGCAAGCGGGGTGGTACCGCGCACTTCTTGTGCGTCCCCGTGCCCAGAGCAGATGCACACGTCCCCACGTGAGGACGTGCGAGCCAGGCACGAGGAGCCAGCGTGAGTGAGAAGTCAGAATCGACAACCCGCGTCTACCCTGTCGTCGACATGACCGGCGGTGCGCGAAGTGGCGCACCCTCGTTCCCCGACGTCGAACTCACCGTGCTCGATTACTGGAAGACCGACGACACGTTCGCGGCGTCGATCGCCAACAGGGCCGACGCCCCGGAGTTCGTCTTCTACGACGGCCCGCCGTTCGCGAACGGCCTTCCCCACTACGGTCACCTGCTGACCGGTTACGTGAAGGACCTCGTGCCCCGCTACCAGACGATGCGCGGCAAGAAGGTCGAGCGTCGTTTCGGTTGGGACACGCATGGTCTGCCCGCCGAGCTCGAGGCCGAACGTCAGCTCGGGATCACCGACAAGTCGGAGATCGAGACGATGGGCGTCGAGAAGTTCAACGACTTCTGCCGCGATTCTGTGCTCCGGTACACGGGAGAGTGGCGCGACTACGTCACGCGACAGGCGCGATGGGTCGACTTCGACAACGACTACAAGACCCTCGACATCGATTTCATGGAGTCGGTGATGTGGGCATTCAAACGCTTGTGGGACAAGGGGCTCGTGTACCAGGGGTACCGCGTGCTGCCGTACTCCTGGTACGAGCAGACGCCGCTGAGCAACCAGGAATCCAAGCTCGACGACGCGTACCGCATGCGACAGGACCCGGCTGTCACGGTGAGCATGCCGCTCGTCGTCGATTCCGACAACCCGTTGTCGGCGCTCGACGGTGTCAATGCGTTGATCTGGACCACCACGCCGTGGACACTGCCGTCGAACCTGGCGATCGCCGTCAATCCGGACGTCACCTACGTGCATGTACGTGCGACGGATGGACGGGAGTACCTGCTGGCCGAGCCGTTGCTGGGCAGCTACGCCAAGGAGATCGTCGATCCCGAGGTCGTCGGCACCTACCAGGGTCGCGATCTGGAGGGCTTGGCGTACACGCCTCCGTTTGACTTCTTCCTCGGGCATCCTCGTGCGCACCGAGTCCTTCTCGGTGAGTACGTGACGACGGACAGCGGTACCGGAATCGTCCACCTCGCACCGGCTTTCGGTGAGGAGGACATGGAGCTCTCGACCGCCAACGGGATCGAGGTCGTGCAGCCGCTCGATGCCGGTGGCCGATTCACGTCGCAGGTTGCACCGTACGAGGGCCTCATGGTCTTCGACGCCAACGCACCGATCATCAAAGATCTCAAGACCGGCGGTGAGCACGTCCTCGCCGGGCCGGATGGCCACACCGGGCGCATCGTGCGACACGAGACCATCGAGCACTCCTATCCGCACTCGTGGCGATCGGGAAAGCCGTTGATCTACATGGCGGTTCCGTCGTGGTTCGTGGCGGTCGACCCGATCAAGGACCGCATGATCGAGCTGAACAAGCAGATCACCTGGTCGCCCGCGCATATTCGCGACGGTCAGTTCGGCAAGTGGCTCGAGGGTGCACGTGACTGGAACATCAGCCGAAACCGGTACTGGGGCGCGCCGATCCCGGTGTGGGTGTCCGACGACCCGGAGTATCCGCGCACCGACGTGTACGGCTCGCTCGATGAACTCGAACGCGACTTCGGGGTGCGGCCGACCAATCTGCACCGCCCCTACATCGATGAGTTGACCCGCCCCAATCCTGATGATCCGAGCGGGAATTCGACGATGCGTCGCGTGCCCGAGGTCCTCGACTGCTGGTTCGAGTCGGGGTCGATGCCCTACGCGCAGGTGCACTACCCGTTCGAGAACGCGGAGTGGTTCGACGGGGCGGACGACGGATCGCGGCCCGCGCACAATCCGGGCGACTTCATCGTCGAGTACAACGGGCAGACCCGTGGTTGGTTCTACAACCTGCACGTGCTCGCGACTGCACTGTTCGATCGGCCGGCGTTCCGGACCGTTGCTGCGCATGGCATCGTGCTCGGCGACGACGGTCAGAAGATGTCGAAGTCCAAGCGCAACTATCCCGATGTCAACGAGGTGTTCGACCGCGACGGAAGCGACGCCATGCGGTGGTTCCTGATGGCGTCGCCGATCCTGCGTGGCGGCAACCTCGTGGTGACGGAGAAGGGAATCCGCGAGGGTGTGCGGCAGGCGCTCCTGCCGTTGTGGAACGCCTACAGCTTCTTGCAGCTGTATGCCGACAGGCCTGCCACCTGGCGCACCGACTCGTCGAATGTGCTCGACCGCTACATCCTGGCCAAGCTCGCGGTCACACGGACGGAGATGACCGAGGCTCTCGACGTCTACGACGTCTCCGGGGCGTGCGACGCATTCCGTGAGTTCGTCGAGTCGCTCACCAACTGGTATGTGCGTCGTTCACGCGCACGCTTCTGGGCGGGGCAGGACGACGATCCGGACGCCTTCGACACGCTCTACACGGTGTTGGAGGTCGCGAGTCGGCTTGCCGCGCCGCTGCTTCCGTTGGCGACCGAGGCGATCTGGCGCGGTCTGACCGGTGGACGGTCGGTGCACCTGACCGATTGGCCGACCAGCGATGAGCTCCCCGCCGACCCGGATCTGGTCGCGGCGATGGACGATGTCCAGGCGGTGTGCTCGACGGCCTCGAGTATCCGCAAGGCCAACAAGCTGCGCGTGCGACTTCCCCTGCCGCAGTTGACCGTCGCATCGCCGAATGCGCAACGCCTCGCACCGTACACAGCTCTGATCGCGGACGAGATGAACGTCAAGTCGGTGGAATTGTCCACGGCAGCAGACCGATACGGTCATGTCGAACTGGCGGTCAATGCGCGGGCAGCGGGGCCGAGGCTCGGCAAGGACGTGCAGCGGGTGATCAAGGCCGTCAAGGCTGGCAACTGGAGCGTGCGCACTGCCGACGACGGTACGGAGATCGTCTCGGCCGACGGCATCGATCTCGAACCGGGCGAGTACAGCAGGAAACTCGTTGCCGAAGAACCCGATTCGACGGCCGAACTTCCCGGCGGGGGCGGACTGGTCGTCCTCGACACGAGCGTCACCGAAGAACTCGAGTCCGAGGGGTGGGCGAAGGATCGTGTGCGTGAGCTGCAGGAGGCACGTCGCGGGTTGGGACTCGACGTATCCGACCGCATCGCGGTGCGTTTCGTCGTCCCGGCTCAGCGACTCGAGTGGGCCCGCCGTCATGCCGACATGATCGCGGGCGAGGTGCTCGCGACATCGTTCACCGTGGAATCGACCGACGCCGGTGCAGCGGGCGCGATCGAACTCGGCGATGGCGTGACGGCCGACGTCACGAAGGCCAGCTAGCTTCGCTGGCTAGCTCCGCCGGCTCGCCGCCCCGATCGGCTTCCGGCGCCGATCACCGCAATGTCGGTCGGCGCCGGATGTGGCTGCGCGGGATCACTCCTCGAACAGCGTCGACAACACGGCGTCCACCTGCGCTGCAAACAATGCGTCCGGGTGGGTGAAGGTGTCCGTGCCGTACTGTCCGAAGACCTCGAGACTGATACCGCCGATCGTGGTGGCCCACAGTGTCATGGCGCGCACCATCACCGAATCGGGGAGTGTGCAGCCGAATTCGTCGCGGATGGCGTCGATGTCGGCGGACAGGGGCGGTAGCCGAGGGTCGACCGTCTGGTCGTCGCGGAGTGCGCCTGCGCGCCATGCCGCATCGAACTCTGCGAGTAGGCGGCCGATCACACGTGTTCCCGGGGCAACGGTGCGCTCCGCGGGCGCCGCATAGCCCGGGACGGGGCTGCCGTACAGCAGCGCCCACCGCGCAGGATCCGCTGCGGCCCAGGCCCGCGCGGCCGACAGCGCTGCGGTCAGCCTGGTGCGGATGTCCGAGCCCGCGGCGTCCGCCGCCTCGTCGACGGTGTCGGCGAGGTCGGTGTAGCCCTCGACCAACAGCAGGGTGAGCAGTTCGTCGCGGCTCGGAACGTATCGGTAGACCGCGGAGGAGACGACCCCCAGTTCCCTGGCGATCGCTCGTAACGACAGCCCTGCCGCACCGTGGGTGCGGAGATGTTCGCGGCCGAGGCGGGTGATCTCCGCCCGCATGGCCGCCCGGTTGTCCGCGCGTGTTCTCGCAGCTCTCATGCTCCCAGTGTGTCACGACCGAGAGCGGTGCTCTTGCGCGAGTGGGTCCCGGCGTGGATACTCGTCATTTCGAGAGCAGTGCTCTCGAAAATTTACGACGGGAGCCACCATGAACACCCACTACCGCGCCCCGGAGGGGATCGAAGCCACACTCAACATCGCCGTACGTTGGTTGGCCGACCACGGCGTGAACCTCGCGGGCGCACACACACTGACCGTCACCCGGCGCACGAGCGGTACACCGCAACGTCTTCCGGTCAATCCCGTCACCCTCGACGGGAACGAGTACCTCGTCGCCATCCGAGGCAACACACAGTGGGTACGCAATGCGCGAGTGGCAGGGAGAGGGGAACTCCGCCGAGGACGTCGGCGCCGCACGGTGACGTTCACCGAGGTGGAGTCCGCGGCACGCGCGAGAGTGATCCGTACCTACCTCGATCGCTGGGGATGGGAGGTCGGGCGCTTCCTCCCCGAGGAGCTGGCCGCCGACGCGACGATAGAAGAACTCGCGGATCGGGCAGATGAGATCCCCGTCTTTCTCCTCGGCTGATCGGGTATGCCTAGGCTTGCGGTGTGTCGACCATGTCCTCCTCGTCTCCCGACGGCGAGCGCAGTACCCGATGGGTGATGCATCTGGACATGGACGCCTTCTTCGCCTCGGTGGAGCAACTGACACGGCCCACACTCGCGGGACGTCCGGTACTCGTCGGCGGAACCGGAGGCCGTGGCGTCGTTGCCGGAGCCAGCTACGCCGCACGGCGTTTCGGTGCGCAGTCGGCGATGCCCATGCACCAGGCGCGCCGACTCGTCGGAGCAGGGGCAGTGGTTCTGCCGCCACGAGGTTCGCTATACCGCGTGGTCAGCGGCAAGATCTTCGCCATCGTCCGCGAGGCGGTGCCGGTGATCGAAATGCTCTCGTTCGACGAGGCATTCGCCGAGCCTGCTGATCTCATCGGCGCCTCAGCCGCCGATGCGGAGGCCTTCGCACAGGAGATCCGCGGGCGCATCGCCGACGCTGTCGGTCTGGCCGCGTCCGTCGGGTTCGGGAGTGGCAAACAGATAGCGAAGATCGCGTCGGGGATGGCCAAACCCGACGGGGTCATGGTCATTCCGCCCAGCAGGGAACTCGACTTCCTCCACACGCTGCCGGTGCGCAAACTGTGGGGGATAGGCCCGGTGTCGGGAGAGCGGCTGGCGCGCCTGGGAATCGACACGATCGGTGATCTCGCCGCGATGTCGGAGGTCGAGGTCGCCTCGGTGCTGGGTTCCAGCGTCGGACCCGCGCTGCATATGCTCGCGCGCGGACACGACGACCGGCCCGTCACCGAACGAGCAGCGGCCAAACAGATCAGTGCGGAATCGACCTTTGCGCGCGACATCGTCGACCTCGCCGGGCTGCGGCCGGCAATCGAGAAATCGGCGGCCGACGCACACCGCAGACTACTCGCCGACGGGCGCGGTGCGCGCACCGTCGTACTGAAACTCAAGCGCGCAGACATGTCGATTCTCACCCGCTCGACGACGCTGCCCGCTGCGACCACCGATCTGGAAACCCTCACGTCGATGGCCCGGCGACTCGCCATCGACCCTCACACTGTCGGCCCCATTCGCCTTGTCGGAGTGGGATTCTCGGGGCTGTCGGCGGTAGAGCAGTATGCGCTCTTCGGCGACGCGGACGTCGCGCCGCCCACCGACGCCGACCCCGAGAACGCCACGGTCATCGACACCGCACCGAGCGCCGACGGATTCGACCGTGGCGGTGCAGCCTCTGGCGGCGACGGCTGGGCCACCGGCGCCGACGTGGTGCATCCAGAATTCGGCCACGGCTGGGTTCAGGGCAGCGGCCACGGCGTGGTGACCGTGCGATTCGAAACGCGCGCAACAGGACCCGGTATCGCACGGACATTCGCCGGCGACGACGGCGCGCTACGACGGGGCGATCCGCTCGACAGTCTCGCGTGGCCGGACATCTCCGGGTGAGCGCAGCGCAAGGCCGAACGACACCGAACGCGGGGGTGGCACGAGATCTGCCGCCCGATACCGCGTTGTCAGAGATCAGGTCTCATGCTCCAGCCGGCTCGGAGCGACGGAAGAAGTCGGCGACGTCGTCGGCGTCGTGTCCGGTGGAGAGCAGCGCGATCAGGGCCATCCGAGCCTGCGGCGCACGCAGCCATCTCGACACCACCGCGCCCGCACGTTCGAGGTCGACGGCTCCGCCGCCACCGCCATAGGTGGGCACCACCTGGCCATGGGGTACTCGTGTGGTGACGACGACGGCCACTCCCGCGCGGCGGGCGGCGACAACCTCGGCGGTGATGTCGGGGTGGGTGTTGCCCGAACCCGTTGCGGCGAGCACGATTCCCGCCGCACGCTGCGCGACGGCAGCGGCGATGATCCCTGCGGCGACCCCTGGGTACAACGCGTAGGTGTCGACTCGGGCCAGGCGTTCGGGCAGGGTGTCGACGACAAGGGGCCGCGGCAGCGCCTCATGAACGGTGTCGAAGGCCTCGATCGCGGTGGTCGAGGCCTTGAATGCGCCTCGGGCACCCAGCACGCGTCCACCCAATGCCAGCAGGACGCCGCGAGCCCGGTTCGCAGGATCGGCAGCCACGTCGAGGGCCGCCGCGATGTTCGCGGGTCCGTCGGCGTCGGGGGTATCCGCCGGGTACTGGGCGCCGGTGAACACGACGGGCCGCGGATCGTCGGCGGCGAGGTCGACCAGAAAAGCCGTCTCCTCCATGGTGTCAGTGCCGTGTGTGACGACGACCCCGGTCAGGTCGGGATCGGCGAGCGCCGCCATGACCGCGCGCACCACCTGGGCCTGTTGGGAGACCGTGATCGCCGAGCTGTCCACCGACATGAGGTCGATCGCGTCGATCGCGGGGGCGGGCGTCGCGGGCGTCGACGCCTCGGCGAGGAGTTGGGACGCGGTCAGGACCGGGACCGCTCCGTCTGCGCTCTGCCGAGCGGCGACCGTGCCGCCCGTGGTGATCAGCGCGATTCGCGGTTGCGTCATGCCAGACAGCGTCCCCGGAACCGATGTCGGACGTCAACCGTTTCACCGGTCGGCACTGCTCGTGAGACCACCCACGAGACCAGCAGTGCTCATCGACGATCGTCAGCGGTGTGCCCTCTCGGCGGGTACTTGTCGTTGGGCGGAGTCGATGTGTTTGGCATAGTGGTGGGAGCTTTTGGCCACGGGGGTGGTGCGGTGACCGGTGAACGGTTCGCCAACAGCGCACGACCGCGCGAACCGACCTCCGCCGAGAACTCTCATCGTCGACGTTGAATGTGAGGAAGATCCTTGAAGTTCCCTAAGTTCGTAGGTGCCACCATCATGGCCGCGGCAGTTGCCACCTCCCTCGCGGCGTGTGGCAGCGACGATTCCGACGACGCTCCCACGGTTGCCACGACGACCAGCGCCGCCGCAACGTCCGAGGCGGGTGCGTCGGGTGCAGACGCCGGGGTCACCAACCCGAACGTCCGTCCGAGCGTCGCCACGCTGAACGCGATGCTGGACAAGGCACTCGACCCGGAGGTGCCCAACTCGGAGAAGACCGAGCTCGTCCAGGGATCGGAGAAGGATCCCCAGCTCTTCGACAAGCTGGTCAAGGCCCGCCAGGACAACAAGGACGTCACCTACCAGATCTTCCCGCCGGTCATCCCGGCCGGACCGAACAAGGCGACGGTCAAGGTTCAGGTGAAGCTGCCCGACAACCCGCCGACCAAGCTCGACGCCCAGATCGTGTACGACGGCGGACGCTGGAAGCTCGCGAGCGACTCGGTGTGCCCGATCCTGTCCGGCAACAACGTCAAGAGCGCCATGTGCCCCAAGTGACCTGACACCGGCTGACGGCAACTGCCGAGTCGGCGCTCCGAGTCACGACGAACGCCCCTGTCCCGCGCGGGACAGGGGCGTTCGTGCGTGTCGCGATTGCTCCGGCGCGTCACTTCCAGGTGTACGAGAAGCCGATCTTCTGCAGAAGCGGCTGGGCCGGATCGGCGCCGATCAGTTCGCGTGCCCCCGTGTAGGTGCCCGTGCCGCTGATGGGTAGGCCGCGAGTGACATCCATGACCAGGCTCCCCGAGCCGGTGTAGGAGTAACGGGCGATGGTCAGCGTGGTGTCCGCTCCGGGTATCGCATACACCGAGTTGACCGGCGACTCGTCGGTGGTGAAGTCGACGGTCACACGGTTGCCCTCCCACGCCTTGAGTGTCGCGGTGATCGTCTGCGTCAGGGTCGTGGCCGCGGTGATGGTTCGTTCGGTTCGCCACGTCGCGCCAACACCGATCGGCTCCGTGGGGAAGGGAATCGCGTTCTGAAACGTCTGGACCAGCGCCTGCTCGATCGCGCTGCGGGCCTCGGACCCCGAATCGCGCGTCGGGATCAGCCGCAGCGACACCGGCGCAGCTCCGGGGCCGAGCGCCACGCCTGCCTTCGCGTCCCTTGCCGCGGCCAACTGCTCGTCGAGCGTCGGGTCGGGCGAGGTCGGGGCGCCGAGCGTCATCTCGAGATCGGTGTTGTCGGTGCAATGGAAGGCCGCCGTGATCGGGATGTCAACGGTCTGCTCGGTCGTGGCGTCGGTCGACGCGACCGACGACGTCGTGGCCAAGTTCGACGTCTGTGGTCGCGTCCGATCGGGGGCGCCGCCGACCACCCGGTGCGGTTGGTTGCCTGCTGAGGTCACGACGACCGCCGCGGGAGGTATGGGGATCAGGTTCGCGTCGGCGTGGCCCGACGTCGAGGTGGTGGTGCACCCGGAGCCGGCCCCGGACGAGGTGTCCGCGGACGGGTGGTCGTCGGCGGGATCGGAGCCGCACCCCGCCAGCACGAGCCCGCAGACCAGTGCGGTTGCGGCGGATCCCAGCGCGAGTCGACGGCGCGCGGCGTGGCGTCGAGAAGTCGGTTGACCGGCGGTACGACGGGTCGGATCGGACACGCCAGTCAGCGTATTGCACGTGTCAGGGATGATGATGAGGTGGATGAGCGACCCGACCCGACGCAGAACCCGACCGATCCCGGGGAGACCGGTGAGAACAGCCGCGGCGGAAAGCTGCGCACCTCGACAGCGGTACTGGCACTGCTGGCGGTGATCGCGATGATCGTGATCGCACTCGACGTGGCAACCAAATCGCTGGTCGTCGCGTTTCTCGATCCAGAACGACCGGTGCACATCATCGGCGACGCGGTCACGCTGCGGCTCGTACGCAACAGTGGCGCCGCGTTCTCGATGGCCTCGGGTTATACCTGGGTGCTGACACTGATCGCGCTCGCTGTCGTGGTCGTCATCATCCGGTTCAGCGGCCGACTGCGGTCGGGATGGTGGGTTCTCGGACTCGGTCTCGTCCTCGGCGGTGCCATCGGCAATCTGATCGACCGGATCTTCCGCGACCCGGCGCCACTACGCGGTCACGTCGTCGACTTCGTCTCGGTCGGCTGGTGGCCGGTGTTCAACGTCGCCGACTCCGCGGTCGTCTGCGGTGCGGTGCTGCTCGTCGTGCTGTCGCTGCTCGGCTTCGACTACGACGGCACGCGCTCGGGGTTCGCGGCCGGCCGCGCCGGGCATCACGATGCCGACGGTGCGCGCGCCGACGAGAAGTCGGCGTCGACCACGGAGGAACGAGATGCGTGACTCGCGCTCCATGCCGGTTCCCGACGGCATCGCAGGCATGCGTCTGGATGCGGGCGTCTCCCGCATCCTGGGACTCTCCCGGACGGTGGTGGCCAACCTCGCCGATGCGGGCGACGTGACCGTCGACGGGGTCGCGGTGGGCAAATCGCACAAGCTCGCCGCCGGGAGTTGGCTCGACGTCCTGCTGCCCGAGCCCGACGAGCCGCTGCGTGTCGAGCCGACACCTGTCGAAGACCTGACGGTGATCTATCACGATTCCGACATCATCGTCGTCGACAAACCTGTTGGCGTCGCTGCGCACCCGTCGCTCGGATGGAGCGGTCCGACCGTCGTCGGCGCACTGGATGCCGCGGGATTCCGGATCTCGACGTCGGGGGCGGCAGAACGGCAGGGCATCGTGTCGCGTCTGGACGTAGGGACGTCGGGCTTGATGGTTGTCGCGGCATCAGAGCACGGGTACACGATGCTCAAGCGCGCGTTCCGCGATCGCGAGGTCGAGAAGGGGTATCACGCCCTGGTGCAGGGACATCTCGATCCGCCGACCGGGACCATCGACGCGGCCATCGGCCGACATCGCGGTGCGGACTGGAAGTTCGCGGTGACCGCCAACGGCAAGCCGAGCATCACCCACTACGACACTCTGGAGATGTTCGCCGCCGCATCGCTGCTCGACATTCATCTCGAGACAGGTCGGACGCACCAGATCCGCGTGCATTTCTCCGCGCTGCACCATCCGTGCTGCGGTGACCTGACCTATGGCGCCGATCCGGTGTTGGCCGCGCGCCTCGGTCTACAACGTCAGTGGCTGCACGCTCGCTCGCTCGGGTTCACGCATCCCGCCGACGGTCGTTGGGTGGAGTTCACGAGTCCCTATCCGGCAGACCTTGCGCACGCTCTCGACGTCCTCCGGGAGACCTGATCGTGCGCCCGCGACGACACGCCGCGGGCGACACTCCGGGATCCCCGCCTCATCTGTCACACCCAGGCGCGGCATCTCCGTGACTGTCGGAGGGGAGTCCTACAGTGGTTGGGATCGATCGGTTGGGATCGATCAACACACGCACATCAGTGACGTTCTCGTGAGAGGACGTCCCTCCGAGGTGAGAGGCATCCGTGGCCGGTTCGTTTGTCCACCTGCACAACCACACCGAGTACTCGATGCTCGACGGTGCCGCGAAGGTGTCGCCCCTGTTCGCGGAGGCCAAACGGCTGGGTATGACCGCGATCGGCATGACCGACCACGGCAACATGTTCGGTGCCAGCGAGTTCTACAACACCGCTGTCAAGAACGAGATCAAGCCGATCATCGGTATCGAGGCGTACATCGCCCCGGAGTCGCGGTTCAACACCAAGCGCATCCAGTGGGGTACCCGCGATCAGAAGGACGACGACGTCTCCGGCTCGGGCGCGTACACGCACATGACCATGGTCGCCGAGAACGCGACCGGACTGCGCAATCTGTTCAAGCTGTCGTCGCTGGCGTCCATCGAAGGCCAGCTCGGCAAGTGGTCACGTATGGATGCCGAACTCATCGCGGAGTACGCCGAGGGCATCATCGCGACAACGGGGTGTCCGTCGGGTGAGGTACAGACGCGCCTGCGGCTCGGCCACGACCGGGAGGCGCTCGAGGCCGCCGCGAAGTGGCAGGAGATCTTCGGCAAGGAGAACTTCTACCTCGAATTGATGGAGCACGGTCTCGAGATCGAGCGCCGCGTGCGCGACGGACTGCTCGACATCGGTCGCAAGCTCGGCATCAAGCCGGTCGTCACCAACGACTGCCACTACGTGACCAAAGACCACGCCTCCAGCCATGAGGCGCTGCTGTGCGTGCAGACCGGGAAGACGCTGTCCGACCCGACCCGCTTCAAGTTCGACGGCGACGGGTACTACCTGAAATCCGCCGACGAGATGCGGGCGCAGTGGGATTCGGTCATCCCCGGTGCGTGCGACAGCACCCTCGAGATCGGCGAGCGGGTCCAGTCCTACGCCGACGTGTTCACACACCGCGACCGCATGCCGGTGTTCGACGTACCCGAGGGTGAGTCGCAGCAGACCTGGCTGCGTAAAGAGGTCGCCAAGGGACTCGCCGAGCGCCGCTTCGCCGGTGTGGAGGTCCCCGAGGACTATCAGCGCCGAGCAAACTATGAGCTCGACGTCATCATCCAGATGGGGTTCCCGGCGTACTTCCTCGTGGTCGGCGATCTGATCCGTCACGCACACGAGGTGGGTATCCGCGTCGGACCGGGTCGTGGTTCGGCAGCGGGATCTCTCGTCGCCTGGGCGTTGGGAATCACCAACATCGACCCCATCCCGCATGGACTGCTCTTCGAGCGATTCCTCAATCCCGAACGCGTCTCGATGCCCGATATCGACATCGACTTCGACGATCGTCGCCGCGGTGAGATGGTGCGCTATGCCACCGAGCGCTGGGGAGTCGACAAGGTCGCCCAGGTCATCACCTTCGGCACCATCAAGACCAAGGCCGCGATCAAGGACTCTGCACGGGTTCAGTTCGGCCAGCCGGGATTTGCCATCGCCGACCGGATCACCAAGGCGCTACCACCGCCCATCATGGCCAAGGACATCCCGGTCTGGGGCATCACGAACCCCGAGCACGAGCGGTTCGGTGAGGCCACCGAGGTTCGTACGCTGATCGAGACGGACCCCGACGTCAAGAAGATCTACGACACCGCGATCGGACTCGAGGGTCTGATCCGCAACGCAGGTGTGCACGCGTGCGCGGTGATCATGTCGTCCGAGCCGCTCACCGACGCGATCCCGGTCTGGAAGCGTGCGCAGGACGGCGCGATCATCACCGGTTGGGATTACCCGTCGTGTGAGGCCATCGGCCTGTTGAAGATGGACTTCCTCGGACTGCGCAACCTCACCGTCATCGGCGACGCGCTCGAGAACATCAAACTCAACCGCGGTATCGAGCTCGATCTCGACACCCTGCCACTCGAGGACACCAAGACCTACGAGTTGCTGGCCAAGGGCGACACGCTCGGCGTGTTCCAGCTCGACGGCGCCGCCATGCGCGAGCTGCTGAAGATGATGCAGCCCACCGGGTTCGAAGACATCGTCGCCGTGCTCGCGTTGTATCGCCCCGGCCCGATGGGCGTGAACGCCCACACCGACTACGCAAAGCGCAAGAACGGTCTGCAGCAGATCAAGCCGATCCATCCCGAACTCGAGGAACCACTCAAGGAGATCCTCGCCGAGACCTACGGCCTGATCGTCTACCAAGAGCAGATCATGCAGATCGCTCAGAAGGTCGCCGGCTACTCGCTCGGACAAGCAGACCTCCTACGCCGCGCGATGGGCAAGAAGAAGAAGGAGATCCTCGACGAGGCCTACGACGGCTTCGCCGAGGGGATGCGCAACAACGGGTTTTCCCAGGGCGCCATCACCGCGCTGTGGGACACCGTGCTCCCGTTCGCCGGCTACGCGTTCAACAAGTCGCATGCGGCCGGCTATGGTCTCGTCTCCTTCTGGACCGCCTACCTCAAGGCGAACTACCCCGCCGAGTACATGGCAGGACTGCTCACCTCCGTCGGCGACGACAAGGACAAGGCCGCCATCTACCTCGCCGACTGCCGCAAGCTCGGCATCACGGTGCTGCCGCCCGACGTCAACGAATCGCAGCACAACTTTGCCGCTGTCGGGGCCGACATCCGGTTCGGTCTCGCCGCGATCCGCAACGTCGGGTCCGGCGTCGTGTCGTCGATCCTTGCCGCGCGCGACGAGAAGGGTAAGTTCACCAGCTTCTCCGACTACCTCAACAAGATCGACGTCACAGCCTGCAACAAGAAGGTCACCGAATCGTTGATCAAGGCCGGTGCCTTCGACTCGCTCGATCACCCGCGCAAGGGACTGTTCCTCATCCATGTCGAGGCGGTCGAGTCGGTCATCGGCACCAAGAAGGCCGAGGCAATCGGCCAATTCGATCTGTTCGGCGATGCGGGCGGAGCCGACGACACCATGGCCGAGGTGTTCGCGGTCAAGGTGCCCGACCAGGAGTGGGACTCCAAACACAAGCTCGCACTCGAGCGAGAGATGCTGGGGCTCTACGTGTCCGGGCATCCGCTCAGCGGCGTCGAGCACGCGATCGCAGCGCAGACCGACACCTCCATCACCCAGTTGCTCGAGGGCAACATCTCCGACGGAGCGCAGATCACGATCGGCGGCATCATCTCGTCGGTCACCCGCAGGGTGAACAAGAAGGGCGAGCCGTGGGCAGCCGTCACCCTTGAAGACATGGTCGGTGGCGTGGAGGTCTACTTCTTCCCCCGGGCATTCCAGACCTACGGGATGGACATCGTCGCCGACAACATCGTGTTGGTGAAAGCGCGCGTGAACATGCGCGACGACTCGATGATGATCAGCGCCAACGATCTGGCGGTTCCCGACCTGAATGCTGCCGGGGCAACCAAACCGGTTGCGCTCACGCTTGCCGCGCGTGCCTGCACTCCCGACCGCATGCAGGCACTCAAGCAGGTCCTCACCCGGCACCCGGGTCCGGCGGACGTGCACGTGACACTCATCAGCGACGAGCGCTCGACGGTGCTGAAGCTGACCGAGTCATTGCGTGTCACGCCCAGTTCGGCACTGATGGGCGATCTCAAGGCGCTACTCGGACCGGCCTGCCTGGGCTGACCGGCGCGGGTACGCTCCATCAATGCCCGGTCACATCATCGTGCACGGCGCTGACGCACTCACCGAGCGCATCAGTGACGAACTCCGCAGCGCCGGAGCGACCGTCGTGTCGCTGCACGATGCAGCCGAGCTCGTCGACCTCGACGTCGGGCACGCCGCTGCTGTGGTGTGTCCCGGTTCCGACGACGCGGTCAACCTCGAGATAGCGCTGCTCGCTCGACAACTCAGTGCCACCGTGCGCGTCGTCGCCAACGTATCCAATGGGGTGCTGCGCGACGCGGTGGCTCTCGGCAACGGCCCGGGTGCCGTCCTCGACGTCGCCGAACTCGCGGGGCCGTCCGTGGTCGAGGCGTGCCTGGGCCGGACAACTCATCCGATCACCGTCGCAGACAACGAGTTCGTCGTTTCCGGTGCGTACGCGCCGCGGGCTGCGACGTTGCGTGCCTTGTATGGCGATCTCGCGCCCGTGGCCGTGCTGCGCGGCGAGAACAGCGCCACGCCCGGCGAGGTGGTGCCGTCACCGGGCCGCGACCTCGATGTCGCCGAGGGCGACTGGGTGACGTTGATCGGCACTCCCGGTCAGCTCGCCGAGCAGCACATCGTCGTCGACCGTGATGCGACGGGTGGGCACCGCAGACACCATCGACCGCTGCCGCACCGAATTCTCACAGGGCTCAGGGCCTTTCGAGATGACGTCAACCCCAACCTCTTCCGGGCGCTCGGGGTATCGCTCGCACTGCTCCTCGGGGCGACCGTGCTCCTGCGGTACACCTATCATCGCCCTGGCATGAGCTTCGTCGACGCGCTCTACTTCTCCACCGAGACGATTGCGACCGTCGGATACGGCGATTTCAGTTTCGTCGGGCAGCCGACCTGGCTTCGGCTGTTCTCCATCGCGCTGATGTTCGCGGGCATCACGACGACGGCCATCCTCATGGCGTTCATCGCTGATCTTTTGCTGTCGCAACGTCTCTCGGTGTCCGCTGGGCGTCGCAGGGTGCGCGAGTACTCCGGACACGTCGTCGTGGTGGGATTGGGTTCATTCGGCATCCGCGTCGCGGGCGACCTCACGGCGCTTGGCTACGATGTCGCGGTCATCGAGCGCAACGACGACAACCGCTATCTCGACGCAGCCGCCGAACTCGACGTCCCGGTCGTCTTCGGCGATGCGACGCTGCGTCGAACGCTCTCCGACGCCGGTATCGAACGGGCGCGGGCGGTCGCGGTGCTGACCCATGACGACATGGTCAACATCGAGACAGGCATCATCGTGCGCGAACTGCTCGGTCGGCGCTGGACGCGCACCGAAGCCAGGCCGGGTGTGCCGGTGGTGATGCGTGTCTACGACCAGGCACTGGGCTCGGCGGTCGCCCACCGGTTCGGCTTTCAGAATGTGCGCTCGACCGTCGAACTCGCCGCACCCTGGTTCATCGGCGCCGCACTGGGACTGCAGGTGATCGCCACGTTCTCGGCGGGGCAGAGGTCATTCATGGTCGGCGGACTGTTCATCCGGAAGGGGAGTGCACTCGACGGCCTTGCCATGGAGGAGCTCCCGACGAGAACCCGCATCATTGCCATCGTGCGCGGGGGAGGCTCGATCCTCCATCCCCGACGCGACGACCGTCTCGCCGCTGACGATACCGTCTACCTGGTTGGCCCCTATCACGAGCTCTTCGACACACTCCGCGACGGACGGTGACCTCGATCACCGACGAACTACCTGGCCAGAGGCATGCGAAACAAATGTTTCGGGCGCCCGAACAATTCCTCGCAGGTGGGTCTATACTCGACACCAAGGCCAAGCGAACGAGGTGTCCGATGACAGTTCTGATCGAGTCCAACGGCTCCCACCGGAGCCGGGGACGCTCAGTTGATGCCACACACACGATCGAGATCGCCGGAGTGTGCTGGCCCGCACACAAGCTCTACGCGGTGGTCGCTGCCGCCGTCGCTGCGCTCGTCGTCCTTGTCGTGACCCGGTCACCCGAGAGCGCCGCGTGGTCGTCTGCCGCGACGGGCGTTGCGGTGTGGTTCGCCGTCGGGTGTCTTACACGCGGTCAGCGGCCGGGGAACGCGGCGACGGATCCGGCCGAGTAACCGCCGGGGATCTCGAAGATCCGTCCGTCGAAGCCTGCCCGGTAGAGGTGTCCGGCGGAGAAACCGCCTGTCGATCTCCCGTACGACACCACACTCGACAACGGCAGCCCGCTCGCCAGCACGCAGTAGCGTCCGGGTGACGTGATCCGCACGATCTGGCCACTCGCGTTGAACGGAACCACCGGTCGGTCGGCGGCGTCGAGTGTCAGCCCGTCCGGTGCCGCTAGCGCGTCGGCGCCACCGAGGGTCAACAGACTCTGGATGACGCGGGGGTTGGCGGTGGAGATGCGGCTGACTCCAGGATTGGCGAACGTTCGGGAGACGTAGAGGAAGCTGTCATCGCGGTTCAGTACGGCGCCGTTCGCGCTCGGGATGGCGCCCCAGTTGCCCTGTACCGCCCCGGTAGGCGTGATACGGCCGACCAGATTGCCGAAGCCGTTGGTGGCGTACACATTTCCGCGTGCCGACACGTCCATTCCATCTGCCGCGGACAGTCCACCGACCCATGGCCGGAGGGCGAGGGTGTTGACGTCGAGGCGAGCGATCGCGCCCGGACGGATCGCGTCGCCGAGAAACACCCGAGGGTCGGAGCCGTAGCCGACGAGCAGTGTGCCGTCCGGGGCCCATGCAAGCGCTCCGGCGCCGCCGGAGGGAACCTTGGCGATCGGCACGGCACCCGCGCCGGGACGATCGAGCCGAAACACCCGTCCGCTGACGAGGTCGGTGGTGTATAGCCGCCCGCGTGCATCGACGGTCAGCCCTTCCAGGGCTGCGCCGGGGACAGTGCCGACAAGGCGGGCGGGCACCGCGCCGCCCGCGCACGGTACAGCAGCATCGGCAGACCCTGCGCCGATAGAGGTAGCGGTGACCACCGAAGCCGTGGCTGCGGCGACGGTGGTGACGAGTGCGGTGGTGGCGAGTGCGGCGGTCCGTCGAAGGCCGAGACCGGGGATGAGGCGTCGGAACATGCCGACCTCCTGCGTGTCGTTCGCCGCGACTGCTGTGAGTCGAGTCGCCACTGTGCTGGACGAAGGAGGTGCCGGCGAGGCCGCGACGACATGGATGGACGTTTCCGATGCTACGACGATCGGGTCGCCCGACGAGGGATTTTTCGAGGTGAGACGATGGAGTGCGTGAGTACGCACCACCTCGGAGTCGACAATTCGCAGCCAACGCCGTCGGAGCAGCAGCTTTCCGCCGCCGCGATCGAGGCGGCCGTCGAGCGAATTTCCCCCGCGGTGACGCGCACCCCGCTCGAGGCGGTGCCGCGCATCTCGGAGGCGTACGGCACGAGGGTCCACGTCAAGCGAGAAGACCTGCAAACCGTGCGGTCCTACAAGATCCGCGGTGCCTACAACACCATGTCGCTGCTCTCCGACGACGAACGTGCGGCCGGCGTCGTGGCGGCGAGCGCAGGAAACCACGCGCAGGGTGTCGCGTATGCGTGCCGCACGATGCAGGTGCCCGGCCGGATCTACGTTCCGACCACGACGCCGAAGCAGAAGCGTGATCGGATCCGTTGGCACGGCGGGGACTTCGTCGAACTCATCGCGGTCGGCGACACCTACGACGCCGCCGCGGCAGCGGCACAGGACGATGTTCTCCGGACCGGGGCGGCATGGATTCATGCCTTCGACGATCCGCGTACCGCAGCGGGACAGGGCACCAGCGCGGTGGAGATCGTCGAGCAACTCGGCCGGGTCCCCGATGTCGTCGTCCTTCCGGTGGGCGGAGGCGGTTGTCTCGCGGGCATCGCGACCTATCTGCGGTCGAGATCCGAGGACGTCGCGATCATCGGCGTCGAACCGCACGGTGCGGCGTCGCTGTCGGCAGCACTCGTGGCAGGCGGGCCGGTCACGCTCGAGGAGATCGATCCGTTCGTCGACGGTGCCGCGGTCAAGCGCATCGGAGCACTCGGCCACCAGGTGCTCGCCTCGATGGGAGCAACTGTCGCTGATCATCCCGAGGTGCGTCGGCAGGTCGCGAAGCAGGGTGGATCGTCGCACGCACCAGTGCTTTCCGTCGATGATCCGCTTGTCGTGACCCCGGGTACCACGCACATCACGCACGTCGACGAGGGTGCGATCTGTTCGACGATGCTCGACCTCTACCAGAACGAGGGCATCATCGCCGAGCCTGCAGGTGCGCTCGCGGTCACGGGCCTGTCGCGATTGTCGCTGCCCGCAGACGCCGACGTGGTCTGCCTGATCTCGGGCGGCAACAACGACGTGTCACGGTATAACGAGATCATCGAGCGATCGCTCGTCCACAAGGGACTCAAGCACTACTTCCTCGTCGACTTCCCGCAGGAGCCGGGGGCGCTGCGTCGTTTCCTCGACGAGGTGCTCGGCCCCGACGACGACATCACCCTGTTCGAATACGTCAAACGCAACAACCGCGAGACCGGCGCCGCCCTCGTCGGTATCGAGCTCGGTGCGCCGGAGGGACTCGGTGAGCTCATGGAGCGGATGGCGCACACACGGCTCAACTGTGAACGGCTCGAGCCGGGCTCGTCGGCCTACAACTATCTGACCTGAGCCGGCGGGATCGGCGGCGGACGGCCTTCACTGGGGTCCAGGCAGTCGTCGCCCGATCACCACGTTGTGGCCAGGGCTGCGCACGCCGGACTCTGTCACCGCCACGTCGGTCCAGCTCAGCACGGGATCGATCCGGATGGGCACGTCGACCGCGTCGGAGCCGATCACTGCGAGCACGGTGTGATCGCCGCGGTGCATCGCGCACCACCCCGCGGTCTCGTCGTAGGTGACATCAACTGAGTCGAACGCCGGTTGGGCGAAGTCGTCGACCGATTTCCGCAGCCCGATGAGTGCCCGGTAGAACTCGAGCACCCGTGCGTGCGTTCCGATGTCGGGTTCGCTCCAATCGAGCTTCGAGTCGGCGAATGTCTGCGGCGACTGCGGGTCGGGGATCTCCGCGCTGTCCCACCCGTGTTCGGCGAACTCCGCCTTACGACCCTCGGCGGTCGCGCGACCGAGCTCGGGTTCGGGATGCGAGGTGAAGAACTGGAACGGTGTGCTCGCCGCCCACTCCTCACCCATGAAGAGCATGGGGGTGAAAGGGGAGAGGAGTACCAGAGCCGCCTTGATGGCCAGCTGTCCCGGATCGAGGTACGCCGACGGACGGTCGCCGATGGCTCGGTTGCCGATCTGGTCGTGGTTACAGGTGTAGGCGAGTAGTGCTGCGGCCGGGATCTCGTTGGTCGGTATCGGTCGGCCATGGTGGCGTCGACGGAAGGACGAATAGGTGCCGTCGTGAAAGAAGCCGCCGCGCAACACCTTTGCCAGGGCCTGATAGCTGCCGAAGTCGGCGTAATAGCCCTGTCGTTCGCCGGACACCAGGCTGTGGATGGCGTGGTGGATGTCGTCGTCCCACTGCGCCGTCAGGCCGTATCCGCCGCGATCACGCGGTGTGATCAGGCGCGGGTCGTTGAGGTCGCTCTCGGCTATGAGTGAGAGCGGTCTGCCGAGTTCGGCTGCGAGGGAGTCGGTTTCGAGAGCGAGCTCCTCGAGTATGTGTAGCGCGCGGTGGTCGTTGAGGGCGTGCACGGCGTCGAGTCGCAGGGCGTCGATGTGGAAGTCGCGGAACCAGCGAAGCGCATTCTCGACGATGTAGTCGCGGACAGTGTCCGAGTCGGGGCCCGCGAGATTGGGTCCGGCGCCCCACGACGTCGCCCCGTCGCTCAGATACGGCCCGAAGTCGGGCAGATAGTTTCCCGAGGGGCCCAGATGGTTGTAGACGACGTCGAGAACGACCCCGAGTCCGCGCGCGTGGCATGCGTCGACGAATCGCGCGAGTGCATCCGGTCCGCCGTAGGACTCCTGGACGGCGTACCAGTCGACGCCGTCGTATCCCCACCCGACGTCGCCGTTGAACGCGTTGACCGGCATCAGTTCGACGAAGTCGACGCCGAGGTCGACGAGGTGATCGAGTTTGTCGATCGCGGCGTCGAGTGTTCCGTCGGGTGTGAACGTCCCGACGTGGAGTTCGTAGAGGACCGTCCCCTGCAGGGAACGTCCGCGCCATCCACTGTCGGTCCAGGCCGACTCGTCGACCTCATGTAAGGCGGACAGGCCGTGCACGCCCTCGGGTTGCCGAACAGACCTGGGGTCGGGCCGAACCGGGGCGTCGCCGCCTGCATCGTCGCCGTCCGCATTGTCGCCGTCTGCATCGTCGCCGTCTGCATTGTCGCGGAGAACTCTGAAGCCGTATCGGCGCCCGAGTTCTGTTGCACCAGTTTTCCGGGGCCCGTCGTGGTTGTGGATGCTCTCGTCGGACCCCCGGATGTCCGACCGATCCTCGGCGTCGACTCGCCACCATTCGGGCGCGTCTGGCAGTCGCGCCATGGGTAGGCCCTCGCTGTCGGGGGAGTCGGTCACGAGAACGACCGATCGCGCGGTCGGGGCCCACACCTGGACGTCGCCGATGAGACGAGGTGGCATAAATCGTCTCGATGGTGCGCTCACGTGAACGTTTTCCTCCGCCTTCGGCGTGCCGGTCGCTATGGTGTCTGCGTCTGCGGGGCCGACGGGTTCGGGGGTCGTGTCCATGGCCCAACCGTAGATCCGGAGACGCCGATCCGCCCGACTCGCCAGCGTGTGACCCATCGCACACGCTGTCTGTCGGGCGATGTATATTACCGCGCAGTTAGATAAGTGGTTGCTGAGGAAGCCGTAATTGTTGGCGTGATGCCAACAATGGCATGATCTCCGGACGGTGCAGCGCCCCAGGCGCGCACAACACGGACAGAGGTGGTTGTCATCGAGAGTCGGGCATGAGTGAGACGACGGAGAAGCAGGCTGCGGCGCCCGATCAGGGCGTGACGGTCCGTTCCCGTCACAATGGGCTGGCGGTGTGGTTCCGCGAGCACGTGGTGGCGTCTTTCGACACCTTCGGTCGGCAACTCGGGTTGTTCGTCGAGGTGTTCCGCACCCTGTTCGTCGACATCGCCAAGCGAAGGTTTCCGTTCGCCGAGTTCATCCGTCAGTGTGCGTTCATGGCCAGCACATCGGTGTTGCCGACGCTGCTCGTGGCCATCCCGATCGGCGTCATCGTGTCGATTCAGGTCAGCAACATCGCCGGGCAGATCGGGGCGACGTCGTTCTCGGGTGCAGCCACCGGTCTGGGCGTCATCCGCCAGGGCGCGCCGCTGGTGACCTCGCTGCTGCTCGCCGGCGCTGTCGGATCGGCGATCGCCGCAGATCTCGGCTCGCGCACCATCCGCGACGAGATCGACGCCATGCGCGTGATGGGTGTCAACCCGATCGAACGACTCATCTCACCGCGACTGCTGGCCACGATGGTCGTGAGCTTTCTCCTGTGCGGCTTCGTGTGCTTCGTCGGCTTCATCACCGGCTACGTGTTCAATGTGTACTTCCAGGGCGGAACCCCGGGCAGTTATACGGGCACCTTTGCGTCCTTCGCCTCGGTGTCCGATCTATCGTTCGCGCTCATCAAGTCGGTCATCTTCGGAGCGATCGTCGCCATCGTCGCCTGCGACCGCGGACTGTCGACCAAGGGTGGGCCTGCAGGCGTGGCGAATTCGGTCAACGCGGCCGTCGTCAACTCGGTCCTGTTGTTGTTCACGGTGAACGTCATCCTCACGCAGATGTTCGCCCTACTCGTCCCGACAAAGGTGGTGTGACGTGACGGCATCACGGTATGTGCCACCGGTTCTGCGTCCGCTCGGTGCAGGCAAGATCGTCTTCACCGCGCCGCGTGACGCGCTCGCGGCGATGGGGCACCTCGTCACGTTCCTGGTCAGGTCGATCGGAGCCGTGCCCCTGACCTTCGTCCATTACCGCAAGGAAGTGTGGCGTCTGCTCTCCGACGTCGCGTGGGGCAACGGAGCGATCGTCGTGGGCGGCGGCACGGTCGGTGTGATGCTGATCCTCGGTGTCATGGGCGGGGCGACGGTCGGCATCGAGGGCTACACCGCGTTGAACCTGCTCGGTATGGCGCCCGTGACCGGTGGGCTCTCCGCCTTCGCGACCACCCGCGAGATCGGACCACTCCTCGCCGCGACCGCGTTCACCGCACAATCGGGGTGCCGGTTTACGGCGCAGCTGGGGTCGATGCGCATCAGCGAGGAGATCGATGCGCTGGAAGCTATAGCGATCCGTCCGATGCCCTACCTCGTGACGACGCGCATGCTCGCGGCCGTGATCGCGATCGTGCCGCTCTACTCGGTGTCACTGGCTGCCAATTACTTTGCCTGCCAAGTCATGTTCCAGCTCCAGAGCGGAAAGGGTGCAGGCGACTATCTTTCCTATTTCGACTCGTTCATCCGTTCACAGGACGTACTGTTCTCCTTTGTCAAGGTGGTCATCTTCGTACTCCTGACCACGTTCATCCAGTGCTACTACGGCTACTTCGCCTCGGGCGGACCCGAGGGCGTTGGCGTTGCGGCAGGCCACGCGATCCGACTTGCGATCATCGTCATCGTCTTCGCGAACCTCATCATGACGCTTGTCTTCTGGGGTATGTCGTCCGGCGTTCGGATATCGGGATGAGGGGGCGTCGGTGAACATCGCCACGGACGGGCGTAACCCGTCACTCGGTCAGTACGTGCTACGCGGAGTGGTCTTCGTCGTGGTGCTCGCCATCATGTTCGTCTTCCTGTTCATGCGCTATCAGGGTGTGTTCGACTCCGTGGTGCCGGTTCGGGCCCAGATGGAGGACGTCGGCGACGGCCTCGTCGACAGTGCCGACGTGCGGTACAACGGGCTGATCGTCGGCGAGGTCACGTCGATGCAACTGTCTAGTGAACAGGGTGTGGGCGGCAAACAGCTCAAGGTCGTCGACATCGACCTCGACCCAGCGCAGGCCGAGGGGATTCCGGCCAATGTCACTGCGCGCACCGTTCCGTCGAATCTGTTCGGGGTCAACTCGGTGGAGCTCGTCGCGCCGGAGCAACCTGCGGCAGACCACATCTCCGCCGACGCGAGCATTCCTGCGGACAGGTCGCTGGCGACCATCAAGCTGCAGGATGCGCAGAACGATCTCCGCACGTTGCTCACCGCGGTCCCTCCCGAGCAGTTGGCGGGCGTCCTCGGCACCATCGCGGATGCGCTTCGCGGCGGCGGTGCTGTGTTCGGCATGTTCTCGGGCGAACTCAAGACCTACTTCGAGGCCCTCAATGCTCAGTTCCCGACCGGAGCCCCCTCCGGATTCGACAACTTCAACGATTCGGTACTCGGTCTGGCGTCCTCGGCGCCGGAGTTGCTCAACACCCTGGGTCGCAGTGTCATCCCCGCGATGACCGTGGCATCGCATCAGCGCGACATCACCGCGCTGCTCACCGCGGCGTCGAGCACACTTGATCAGGCACAGACCCTGTTCGCCCGCAACGGCGACGTGGCCCAACGGCTGGTACCCGACCTCGACACGATGATCGGTGCAGTGACGCTCGAACCCCGCTCGCTCCCGCAGGCGCTCACCGCCCTCAATCAACTGGCTGCCAAGGCGGTGACGGTGTTCACCGGTCTCAACGGTCACGTGCAGGTGAACATCGGCCTCAGTTTTGGTGCACTACAACAGTATTCACGTGCCAACTGTCCTGTCTACAACGGCGGACCCTATGGCCAGGCCCGCGGACCGGGATGCGTCGGGCCCGGGACGGGCACCGGTCCGACGAGTTCGGGTCCGCTGCTCGTTGCGCCCGCGTCCAACCGTGCGGGTGCAGATCAGGCGGGCACCGCGCAGGGGCAGACATCCGCCGGTGTCGTGACCACCGGTGCGGACAACCGGACCTTGACCACGGCATTGGATCGCACACCGCGCGCCGCAGACACACTGATGCTCGGCCCACTCGTGCAGTCTGTGTCACTCGAACGCGACGACGACGCCAACGGAACCGGCACGGGAGGAGGACGATGAGCGCGGTCGAGGGGTCGATCCGAAAGCCGCTGATAGGCTTCACCATTTTCGCTGTGGTGGCGTTGTTGCTGACCTACATCATCTATTCGACGCTCGAGCGTTCCGTATCAGGACCCACACGCAACTTCTCGGCATACTTCACCGACGCGTCCGGGCTGCTCGCCGGCGACGACGTGCGCATGGCAGGTGTCCGCGTCGGCCGCGTGCAGTCGATCGACCTCGACCACGGACGTGCCAAGGTGACATTCGAGGTGCAGCAGGATCAGCCGGTGTTCACCACGACGCAGGCCGCGATCCGATACCAGAACCTCGTCGGGCAGCGTTACCTCGCGCTCTCACGCAAGGACGACGCGTCCGAGGCCCCGCTGGCGCCCGGCTCGACGCTGCAGCAGCCCTCGCAGGATTCGTTCGACGTGACGAAGTTGCTGGCAGGATTCCAGCCGGTCTTCGACACGTTGCAGCCCGAACAGGTCAACGCCTTGTCCAACGGGCTGATCCAGGCATTCCAGGGCGACACCGTATCGCTGAACACAACCGTCGCGCAGATCGGCAAGCTCGCCTCCGACATGGCCAACCGTGACGTCGTGATCGGTGCGATCATCGACAACCTCAGCGGCGTGATGCGCGACCTGTCGGTCCAGAAGGGACAGCTCACCGGTGTCGTCACCAGCATCGCGTCGCTCATCGAGAAGCTCAACGCGAATTCGGCCGCACTCGGTAAGTCCGTCGACCAGGTAGGCCGTACCGCTGCGGGATTCGCCGATGTGCTCGGCAGGTCGCGCACCGATCTCGCGGCGGCCGCGAACAACACCAGATACGCGACGAACGGACTCATCTCGGCGGGAGCGGCGCTCGACCAGACCGTGGTCGACCTGCCGAAGTTCCTTGCGCTGCTACCGAAGGCGATGCAGGAGGGGGCGTATCTGAACGTGTACGCGTGCGATCTCGACATCTCGATCGGCAATGTTCTGTTTCCGCCGGGGATTCTGAACAAGATCGGCGGCACCAAGCACTCACCGGTGTGCCGATGAGTGGGCGCATGCGCAGGAGCTTCAGCCGGCACCGTCGGACCTGGTACGGCGTGATCGGCGCCGCCGTGATCGTGGCGCTGATCCTGCTGGTGACCGGAATCGGGGAGGCGCACATCGGGAAGAAGTCGTACACAGCGGATTTCGCGCAGGCCGGAGGCATCCGTCCCGGCGACAAGGTGCGCGTCGCCGGAATAGACGTGGGTGAGGTGTCGGATACCTCGCTCGAGCGCGACCACGTCAAGGTCACGATGAAGGTCGATCAGGATGTCGCGGTGACGTCCAACGGCTCCGCCGAGATCAAGATGTCGACGCTACTCGGACAGCGCTACGTCGATGTCTCGCTGGGTACTTCGTCGCAGCCGGCGCCCGACGGACGGATCACGAGGACGTCGGTGCCCTACGACCTGCAGAAGACCCTCGAAGTGGGCACCCCGGTGATCGCAGGCGTTGACGACAAGGCGCTGGCGCAGAGCATCACGACACTCAACTCCCAACTGTCCGATGCCCCGGCACTCGCCCGCCCGACAATCGATTCGCTCGTCGAGATGTCCAAGATCATCACCAACCGCAAAGACCAGATCACGCAGCTTCTCGCCGATACCAACACGGTGACCTCGGTCGTCAACGACACGCAGACGCAGTTGGCGGTCATCGTCGGTCAGGGCGGGCAACTCGCGGCGAAGATCGCGGCGCGCGAGGCGTTGGTCACGAAGCTCCTCGACGGTGTGGCCGCGTTGGCCGACCAGACACGAGCGGTCGCTGCCGAGAACGGCGACAGCTTCGCCCCGATCCTGGGCAACCTCAACACGATCAGTCAGGGTCTGCAGAAGAACCAGGAGAATCTTCGCAAGCTGCTGCAGATCCTGCCGGTCACCTCGCGCATGCTCAACAACATCATGGCCGACGGACCGCACTCGAGGGGTTACCTCCCGTGGGGTCTGTTCCCCGACAATTGGCTGTGCGCTGCACGCGTGGTGGATGGGTGCTGAGTATGACGAATCGGGTCACGGTCACGAGACCGCAGTGGCATCGGCCGACGATCCTCGTCGCGCTGACGGTCATGGTTGTCGCGCTGCTGTCGGGTTGCTCGCTGGTGCCTGCGAGTTGGAAGGTTGCGTTCGGCTCGCACATCGAGGTGACCGCTTACTTCCCGAACGTCGCGGGACTCTACAAGGACAACGACGTCGCGGTCCTCGGGATGCCGGTCGGTCAGGTCACGTCTGTTGAGCAACAGGGCACTCGCGTCAAAGTCAGGTTCACCATCGACAAGAACGTCCCCGTCCCCGTCGACGCGACGCCCGCCATCGTCAACACCTCCATCGTCACCACCCGCCATATCGAGCTGACGCCGACCTACTCGGGTGGTCCGAAGCTGACAGACGGTGCTGTTCTCAAGAACGAGGGACGCAGCCCGGTGGCCGTCGGGGATCTCTTCGACGCCGTTGACCGGCTCGTGTCGTCGCTGAGCACCGACAAGGCGGGGGAGGGGCCGATCGCTGATCTGGTCGACATCACGTCGGGTACCACATCGGGCAACGGCGACCGCATCCGCGAGGCCATCAACCAACTCGGTTCTGCGACCGATGTCTTCGCGGGCAACGGAGATCAACTCACCCAGATCATCAAGAACACACAAAAGCTGACCGGCGCGCTGACGGCCAACTATCCGAAGATGAAGCAGTTCTCGTCGTCGATCAGCCAGGTTGCCCAGATGCTCGGCCAGCAGGCGCCAGGCCTGACGGCCACCCTCGACGATCTCAACCAGACGCTGCTCAACACCTCCGAGTTCCTGAGCAACAACTCGACGACCATCAGCGACTCGACCGGACGGCTGAGCGCCCTGGTCCGCAACCTGAGTGACTACTCGCGACAGGTCGTCGAGACGATCGACGTCGCGCCGTTGTTGTTCCAGAACCTCGCCAACTCCGTGTCGCCGGAACAACGGGCGTGGCGAATTCAGGTGCTGCTCGACAAGTCGCTGATCGACGGTGAGGCGCTCAACAAGTTCTGCGAGACGATCAATCTGCAGAAGAACGGCTGCCGCACAGGACAACTCAAGGATTTCGGTCCGGACCTCGGCGTGTTCTCGAGTCTGCTGGAGATGAGCAAATGAGGCAGTACACGATCACTGTGAGCCGACCGCGGTCACCGATCTCGCGGACCGACATCACTGGGCGCTGCCACCCGCGTCGCCTGATGCGGCGTCGTGGTGCCCCTCGGCGGAGCATCCCGGCGATTCTCGTGGTACTCGTCGCGGCGGCGGTCGGCTTGTGCGGGTGTAGTTCGATGCCCGGGCTCACCGTCGAGCAACTCCCGCTGCCTGCGCCCGGAGGGATCGGCGACGGGAAGACACTCATCGCCCACTTCGACAACGCGCTCAATCTGCCGAGCCGCGCCAAGGTGAAACTCAACGGCACCGATGTCGGTGAGGTCAGCGAGATCGCCGTGCACGACTACACGGCAGTCGTACACATGACGGTTGCCCGGGATGCCCAGATTCCCGCGGGAACCGGGGCTGAGCTGCGCCAGGCGACACCTCTCGGCGATGTTTTCGTTGCACTGACACCTCCGGCGAACGCCTCGGGGCCGTCGATCGCCGACGGCGCGCAGCTCACCGGCCCGACGTCGGCTGCTGCGACGGTCGAGGACATCCTGGTCTCCGCGGCCGCGGTAGTCGACGGAGGCTCGCTCGGCTCGTTACAGCAGATCGTCACCGAGCTGAGCGCTGCCGTCGCAGGCGGACCCAGTAGCCCCGGCAACCTGCAGGGCGCGATCAAGGAGTTCACCACGGCGATCAGCAGACTGAACGCGAACTCTGCCGAGGTCGACCGGTCGATCCGCAACACGTCGGTGCTGACGGCGGACCTGTCCGCGGGCCGACCCCAGATCATGGCGGCCATCAACAAGCTGGGACCCGCGATCGACACCGTCGACGATCAGATGAATCTGATCCTGTCGACGCTGGACAAGACCAACAAGGTCACCAGCGCGACCAACGACTTCCTCGGCAAGGACTCCGACAGTCTTGTATCGCTGATCGGAAATCTGAGGACCCTCACGGCCGAACTGCGCGACGTCCCACCGATTCTCGGTCCCGTGTCGAAGAATCTGCAGGAGTTGACGCCGAAGTTCGCCAAGACGATTCAGGGCAATTCGGTTGCGGGTTCGGCAAAGTTGTACTGGCTCACCACCGGATTCGGGTTCGACTCGGCCAGCCGGTTGCCCGAGTTGCAAGATCTCGAGTCCGGCGGACAGTCGCTCCAACAGACCCTGACACGGATTCTGGCGCAACTGAGCGGCACGAAGGGATGCTGCGGATGATTCTGTGGTTGCGAAAGCACGCCAGTCTTCTCGGCAACATCGGACTCGTTGCGGTCATGCTGGTGGGGCTCGCCTACATCGGATTCGGCGCTCTCAGTTGGCGCCCGTGGCAGGGCACCTACCACCTCACCGTCAACTTTCCGATTTCCGGTGGGCTGCAGGACAGCTCGCGGGTGACGCTACGTGGCGTGAAGATCGGGGAGGTCGATTCGCTGCACGTGCAGCCCAACTCGGTTCAGGCACATCTCTCCATCGACGACGACGTGAAGATCAACAGGAATTCCCTGGTATCGGCGCTCGGTTTGTCGGCGGCGGGCGAACAGTATGTCGATTTCACCCCGTCAACGAGCAGCGGACCGTACTTCGCCGACGGCGACACCATCGAGGTCAACCAGACGCACGTGACCGCGCCGTTCCCTGCGCTTCTCGAGTCATCGTTGAACGTGATCAGTCAGATCGACCCGGTGAAGTTGCGGGCAACCGTGTCGAGTCTCGACGTTGCCCTGACCCCGGAAGCGGGCCAGGCCAACCAACTCAGAGCATTCTTCGACTCGGCGGGAACGATCTTCGCTGACCTTCGTCGAGTGTT
Organism: Gordonia aichiensis NBRC 108223; assembly: GCF_000332975.1. Taxonomy (GTDB): domain Bacteria; phylum Actinomycetota; class Actinomycetes; order Mycobacteriales; family Mycobacteriaceae; genus Gordonia; species Gordonia aichiensis. The sequence continues at coordinate 125,787 of NZ_BANR01000016.1, forward strand.
GCCTGAGACAACCAAGCTGATCCAGCAGACGGGCACGATTCTCGCCACGACCGCGAACATCCAGCCGGACCTGGGGACGACCGTGTCGGGTGCAAGTGCACTGATCAACTCGGCCGTCGCCGCGAACGGGGAGTTGAACACGTTGTTTGGCAAGGGGCCCGCACAGTTCACCAGCCTGAGTGGCTCGTTGGGCCAGATCCGCGATCCGCTGACCGGGGTGCTTCAGCAGGTAGCAGACATCGCGCATCAGGGTGCGCTACGAGCACCGGCGTTGGCCACGTTGCTGCCGTCGATCCGCGACGCCTCCTACATCAGTCAGAACATGTTCCACGATGGTGCGTGGTGGGTCATGGCGGCGATCTTCCCGCGGCCCTACTGCAACTACGCGGCGACTCCGATCCGGCCGACCAAGGTGCTGGAAACCGTGATTCCGACCAATCTGTACTGTGTCACCGAAGACAAGAACCAGCAGATCCGCGGCTCGGCCAACGCGCCCCGACCTCCGGGTGACGACACCGCGGGTCCGGCCCTCGATGCCGACCCGAACGCACGGACTGTACCGCTGGGATAGGACGCTCCGGTCCGACAGGACCTTGTCGTATCAACGCGCGACGCCGCACAGTGCACCGGCCGTACACGGCGGGTGAAGACTATGAACTGGAAGTACATGACAGCCGACAACAGCAGCGACGCCAACAAGGCCGACGCCGACAACCCCGACGCCGACAACATCAGCGCCGACAACACCAGCGCTGCCGATAACCCCGACGCGACGACGACCGACGCGACGACGACCGACGCGACGACGACCGACGCGACGACGACCGAGACTGCAGAGGTCGGGAACTCGGCGACAGACGCCTCCGCGGAGGTCGAGGACGGTCAGGGCCTCGCCCCTGCCCCCGAACAGAAGGCCCCGAGGACGAAGAGTGCGCGTGCGGCCGCGCGTCAGTCAGGTGCGGCCCGGTCCGGCGGAGGTGACGGCGGCGCGGAAGTTGCAGAAGGGACCACAGGCGCCGATGAGGCGTCGGGTACGCCGTCGGCACAGCAACGCAGGGGATCTCGCGAGGTCTCGGTCACCATCAGCGCGGCAGGATTGCTGAAGATTCTCGCGGGCGTGGTGGTCGTGGCGCTGATCGTGGGTGTCGCACTCCTGGGGTGGGGTTATTACCGGGATCAACAGAAGTTGTCGGCCTTCGACGACGCGAAGTCGGCGTCGTCGGTGTTCACAGTCAAACTCGTCAGCACGATGAACTCCGATGCGGTCGGCGACATGAAGACGTTGCTGGGGCCGCTGAGTACGGGCGAGTTCCGAAAGAACCTCGAGCGCGAGCAAACCGATGGCTCGAAGGCGTTGCGCGACCTGAACGTCAAGGCCACCCCGACGGTCAAGTCGGTGTCGGTCGAGTCCTTCGACACCGATCGCGCGTCGACGGCCGTACTCGTGGAGGTAACCGGAACGAGCACGATCGCACCGAGCGGCGGCAAGGAGTTGATGCTCGTCTGGCTGGACCTGGTGAAGGAAGACGGCTCCTGGAAGGTCTCCAAACTCAGTGGGGCGCAAGCAGGTCTGGGGCAGCAGCAGGGGACTGGCGGACCGGCCGCAGACACGCAGGGCGGCTCCGAGAGCCCGGCACCTGCAGCGCCATCACCTGCAGCGCCATCACCTGCTGCGCCGACGCCGGCCCCGGGCGGTTGAGGGTAGCGACCGGGTGTCCGAACACGACGCCGGTGGACCCGGTCACGGCCTCGCAGCCGTGGCCTCGGCGCGCACGAGGATCGCCACCGGATTCTCGGCGCGCAGCTCGCCGAGGTCGGCGACATCGCGGTACACCTTGCCCGACAACACATCGCGCCAGGTGCCGGAGGGTAGATCGAGAAAGGTTACCGTCGCGTCGTCGACGAGACTGTGGGTGAACCGCGCCGATACGACGATCACGTCGGCGACGTCGCCGACGCCTCGGCCGAACGCGATGACGTGGTCCGCGCCGGGGCCGTCGGCATACAGCGGCAGATAGCTGCTGCCCGGGCGGAACGCCGTGGGGTGCGTTGTTCGTACCGAAAGCGCCGCGCGCACCAGCCTCGCCTTGGGGTGATCCAGCGAGCGGTCGTAGTCGACCGGGCGTCGGTTGTCGGGGTCGACGAGCGAGTCATCCCACCACTGCGTGCCCTGATAGATGTCTGGCACGCCCGGGCACAGGAGTGCAATCGCTTTGCGCGCCAACGCCTCCTGTCCCCATGCGGAGGCGATGCGTGAGACGAAACGTGAGATCGACTCGGCGGCAGCGCCATTCGTGATCTCGTCGATCCAGGCGTCGATCTGGCTCTCGAATTTCTCGTTGACGTCGGTCCACGACGTGTGGAGCTCGGCCTCCCGCGTCGCCTTGCGTGCGTACTCGTAGAGGCGCCCGCGAAGCTCGTCGTCGACCGCACCGCTGCCGGGCGGGTCGCCGATCGGCCAGACACCAACGATGTTCTGCAACAAGAAGTATCCGGTGAGGTCGTCGGGGGGTGGCCAGTTCGACCACAACTCGTCGACGAGTAACGACCACCGCTCGGGCACCTGGGCGAGCAGTGCGATCCGGGCGCGCACGTCCTCGCTGCGCTTGGTGTCATGGGTGCTCGTTGCCGTCATCGCACGAGGCCACTGCGCAGCTCGTAACCGGTTGTGGATGTGGAAGTTCTGCAGACTCATGGTGGGGTCGGCGGGGTCGGCGCCCACTTCGAGCGTCGAGACGAGTCGTGCTGTCCGATAGAAGAGGCTGTCCTCGATGCTCTTCGCGGTCACCGCCCCGCCGGTCTGTGCCAGCCGCGAACTGGCGGCTCCCTCGTGTGCAGTTGCACTGATGACGACGTCGATCGCCGCCACGAGATCTGGTCTGCGCTCGGCTATGTCGAGGGCAGTGGTGATCAGCAGCTGGCGCAGCGACGGGTAGTCGGCGCGATACACGGGCAAAGCGGCGATGAGTTCGGCGGTCGCCTCGGAAACAGCGGCGGTGTCGGCGGCGGGATCCGAGTGGGTGATCGCGCGAACGAGTCGCCGGTGCTCGCTGGCGAACTTGTCGTGCAGCGTCTGCAGCTTGCGTTGGCGTTCTTGCTCTCCGAGCCAGTGCGAATCACCCGGCACGCCGGTGACGCGCAGATGGATCTCGTCGAGTTCGACGACGCCCGACGGTGCCGTGAACACCGCGTCGATGACCCGCATCTGGTCGTATCCGGTGGTTCCGTCGACCGGCAGGCTGGGTTCGAGTTGCTCGTCGGCCGCGAGGATCTTTTCGATGTAGAGCAGCGAGTCGGAGCCGATGTCACTGCGTAACCTGTCAAGGTAGGCCATCGGTTGCCAGAGTCCGTCCGGATGATCCACCCGTACCCCGTCAATGAGCTCGGCGTCGACGAGTTCGTCGATCCAGGTTTGCGTCGCGCGGTAGACCTGATCGTCCTCCTGTCGAAGCCCTGCGAGCTCGTTGACCGTGAAGAAGCGGCGGTAGCCGATCAGTCCGCTGTCCCATGGAACCAGTCGATAGTGTTGTCGCGCATGGACATCGCTCGCGCTCCCACCGAGTGTTCCCGGGGCGGTGGGGAACTCGTGGTCGTAGTAGCGCAGCACACCGTGGGTGTCGACGCTCAACGGCGACAGGTCGCCGTCGGAGGCTACGACCGGAATCGCAATCTTTCCGTCGCAGCCGTTCTCCGACGAGAAGTCGACGTCGAAATAGCTCGCGTACCGTGAGCCGGGGCCGTGCCGCAGCAGGTCGGCGAACCACGGATTGCGCAGAACCTCGGCAACTCCCGTGTGGTTGGGCACGATGTCGATGATGAGTCCCAGACCTCGCGCAGCCGACGCGCTTCGCAGTGCGCGGAGGCCGTCGAGGCCACCGAGGGCCGGTGCCACCTGCGGAGGTGGCACCCAGTCATAGCCGTGCGTCGAGCCGGGCATGGCGGTACCGATCGGCGACAGATAGATATGGCTGATCCCCAGTTCCACCAGGTGGTCGAGGATGCCGATTGTGGCCTCGAAGTCGAAATCCGGTGTCAGTTGTACCCGGTAGGTGGCGATCAGGTGGCGGCGATCGCTCGTACTCATGTCAGCGTGCGCAGGACGAGGAGTGAACGGGCGCCGATCGTGACGGTGCTTCCGCACGGCGCCGAATCGATGGCGGAGTCACCCTGCGGGTGCGTGGTGTCGAGTACACCCTCCCACTCGTGGCCGAGACGCTCGGACGCCAGAGTGAACTCGATGTCCTCGTAGTGCGCGTTGAAGCAGATCATGAAGCTGTCATCGGAGATGAGTTCGCCTCGCTCGTTCTTCTCCGCGATGCCGTTGCCGTTGAGGAAGACCGCGAGGCTCTTGCCGAACCCGCTGTCCCAGTCGGCTGTCGTCATCGCCTCGCCGGACGGGGTCAGCCACACGATGTCGAGCATGTCCTGTCCCCAGCGGATCGGCTTCCCCGCGAAGAATCGTCGACGGCGGAACACCGGATGCTTGGTCCGTAGGTCGATGGCCTTGCGGGTGAATTCGAGAAGGTCCGAATTCTTCTCCGCCAGGGACCAATCCATCCACGAGAGTGGCGAGTCCTGACAGTAGACGTTGTTGTTGCCCTGCTGGGTGCGGCCGATCTCGTCGCCATGGGCCAGCATTGGAGTGCCCTGGGACAGGAACATGGTGGCAAGGATGTTGCGCTGCTGGCGCGCGCGCAGTTCGTTGACCTCGGGATCGTCGGTGGGGCCCTCGACACCGCAGTTCCACGACCGGTTGTGGCTTTCGCCGTCGCGGTTGTCCTCGCCGTTGGCCATGTTGTGTTTCTCGTTGTAGGACACGAGGTCTCGTAATGTGAAGCCGTCGTGGGCGATGACGAAGTTGATACTCGCCGATGGCCGTCGGCCGGTTGATTCGTAAAGGTCCGACGACCCGGTGAGACGAGACGCGAACTCGCCCAACGTCGCGGGCTCGCCACGCCAGTAGTCGCGCACGGTGTCGCGGTACTTGCCGTTCCACTCCGTCCACAGCGGCGGGAAGTTGCCCACCTGATAGCCGCCCTCGCCGATGTCCCACGGCTCGGCGATGAGCTTGACCTGACTGACCACCGGATCCTGTTGCACCAGATCGAAGAAGGCGGAGAGGCGGTCGACGTCGTGTAGCTCGCGTGCGAGCGTCGACGCGAGATCGAACCGGAAACCGTCGACGTGCATCTCGAGCACCCAGTAGCGCAGCGAATCCATGATCAGCTGAAGCGTGTGTGGGTGGCGTCCGTTGAGGCTGTTGCCGGTTCCCGTGTAGTCCATGTACATCTCCGGCTGACCGTCGACGAGGCGGTAGTAGGCGCCGTTGTCGATGCCGCGGAAACAGATGGTCGGCCCGAGGTGATTGCCTTCGGCGGTGTGGTTGTAGACCACGTCGAGGATGACCTCGATTCCCGCGTTGTGGAACTCGCGCACCATCGCCTTGAACTCGGTCACGGCAGCGGCCGGTTGATCCGGATTGGACGCGTACTCGAGATGTGGCGCGAAGAAGCCGAAGGTGTTGTAACCCCAGTAGTTGCGTAAACCCTTGTCGCGCAGCACAAAATCCTGCATGAACTGGTGCACCGGCATGAGCTCGATCGCCGTTATTCCCAGTGACTTCAGATGGTCGATGATCACCGGATGGGCGAGACCCGCGTAGGTGCCGCGTAGCTGCTCGGGGATGTCGGGGTGGGTTGCGGTCATGCCCTTGACATGGGCTTCGTAGATGACCGTCTGGTGGTAGGGGCGTCGCGGAGAGCGATCGTGCTGCCAGTCGAAGTACGGGTTGATGACCACGGAGAGCATCGTGTGGCCGAGCGAATCGAGCTGCGGCATCGACGGTGACTGAGCCGCCGAGTCGTCGTCGACGGGCTCGAACGTCTCGGTGTCGGCATCCTCGACGACGGGGGCTGCCTCGACGTCGGCATCTGATCCCTGCGGACCGGGTTCGGTGGCCGACGACGTGTCGTCGCCGGCCTGCGTGTCATCGGTTGTCGTCTCGGGCTCAGGAGCGGCCGCAATCGTGGCCGAGGATGTCTCATAGTCGTCGGTCGATGGATCGCCGGTCGCACGCAACGACTGCTCGGCCGCGACAACAGGGGGAGCATCGATGGGGGACTCATCGCCCGAGGATGCGTTGCCCGCGGGTGCGTCGGGCTCCTCGGAGTCCTCGGGTTCCGGGGCGGCCATCGCGTACGAGAACAGCGACTCGTCGCCGTCGAAATCCCCGTGGAACGCCTTGCCGTAGGGGTCGAGGAGCAGCTTGGACGGATCACATCGCAGCCCGTTGACGGGATCGTACGGGCCGTGGATGCGGTATCCGTAGAACTGTCCCGGGCCGATATTGGGGAGGTAGCAGTGCCAGCAGTAGCCGTCGACCTCATCGAGACGGATGCGACGCTCGTGCCCGTCTCTGTCGATCAGGCACAGATCGACGGCCTCGGCCACTTCGGAGAAGAGCGAGAAGTTCGTTCCCACACCGTCGTACGTAGCGCCGAGCGGGTACGGGGTTCCCGGCCAGACCGGGATGGCCTCGGGTTCGGGAACGACGAGAGCATCGGCCTGCTCCTCGGTGTCGGGGAGCAACCACGGGGTCGCGTCTGACGGTGGCGTGGGCGGCGTCGCCGTTGTCGAGTCGGCGGTCTTTCCCTCACTGCGTGCGTCAACGCCCGGCGCTGGCTCGTGTTGTGGTGTGTCGGCAGTGGCAGTGGTATCGCGAGTGGCGGCGTCGTTGCGGGCATCGCCGCTCGGCGGAACCGTCATGCCCGCCTTTTCGGAGTCATGTGTTGACCCTAGCGGCGATGACGGCCGTCTTCATCTCGGAGTCACGCTCGGCACACGAAGATCATTGTGAGATCTGTCGGTGCCTGTACGACCACGGTGCGCGTTGATCAGGGGTGCGACGGTCCGGTCCAGGGCAGGGCCTGCTCGATCTGCCGGCCTACTTCGTCGGTCAGACTCCGCACGTATGTCGCGCTCAGGTGATGCCAATCCTTGTAGACGATGATGTTGCCGACCACTGCCGGACATTCCGACGGGGTGCAGATGCCATTCGAGACGTCGAGCGGGTGGAAGAGTGGTTTGCCCTGTGCAAACGGCAGCGCAGGATCGGTCGGGGACAGAACCCGCGCGCGATCGGAGCCGCATTCGGATGCGGTTCCGCCGTTGGACAGGCACGTCGGGGTGTCGAGGGCCCCTGTGGGGCCCATCGGCCACGGGGTGTCGCGCATACCGAGAACCGGGATGCCCGCATCCATGAACTGGCCGAAGATCGGCTTGTAGTCGTCGGGCATCCAGTCCCCGGGCTGATAATCGCGCGGGCGGGTCGAATTGGTGAACACGGCGTCGGGTTTGTCGGCGATCACCTTCGCCATCACGCGTTGTACCCAGTCATGACACTGCGGATACGGAACACCCCGCTGCTTGGGCACCAGTTCTGTCGACAACGGGCAGCCCATCTTCAGGTATGTCGTCACCTTGAAGTGATTGCGCTTGCCCAATTCGTCGAGCGCGGTGATCCAGAACTCGGCATGCGAGCCTCCAGCAAGTGCAATCGTGCGCGTGGCGTTCCGGTCGCCATAGACACCCACGTGGATCTCCGGGTCCTCGAACGAACTCATGAAGCCCTGGGTCGAGGTCTCGGGGAAGTCGCCGAGCACGGCCAGGGGAGTCGGTTGCGGATCGAGCGCGGGGACCGGCCAGCCATTCAGCAGAGCCCGCGCGCCCGGGTAGGAGTGCGGGTCGAGATTCGCGGTGTTGACCACCGTGTTCGCGACATGACGATCCCACAGGTTCACGCCGACGGCGACCACGATCGACGCGACGACCAGCACCGTCGTCGCGACCGAGGTGTAGCTGAGCCAGCGGCGGCGACCCTGCCGATCTCCGCGCGCGAGTTTCGAACGATCGCCGCCTCGGAGCGGGTCCTCGACGTAGCGCTTGGTGAGCCACGCCAGCGCGATCGACACCGCCAGCAGTCCGACGCCCTCCACGACGTTGGCGTGGTCTTTGCCGCGCCAGGTCAGATAGAAGATCAGCAGCGGCCAGTGCCAGAGATAGAGCGAGTAGGCGATGGTGCCGAGCCACACCGGTACCCGGCTGGCGAGTGCGCGGTTGACCGCAGGCTGTGATTGGTCGATCGCATTGTGCCGTGCGCGTGGACGCTCGAGCGCGGTGGCGCCGGCCCAGATGATGACAAGCGTCGAACCCACCGGTACCAGAGCCCACGGACCCGGATACGAGTCGACGCCGTCGATCCACCAGCCACAGGTGATGATCAGGACGAGCGCCGCGAGCGCCGCGACGTTGCGCAACCAGTGCGGGACGCGCCAGCGAGGCAGCCAGATGGCGAGTAGGCCACCGGCCAGGGGCTCCCACAATCGCGAGAGCGTGTCGTAATAGTTCCACTGCTGGTTGACGCCCATGCGCATGTGCGCCCAGTAGAACGACACCGCGGCGACCGCCAGGAGGCAGAGGCCGACGAGAAGGCGAATGGTCGCCGGTCGCGCGATCGGCCGGATGATCGTCGAGAGCAGTTTGATGGTGCCCGCAGCGATGACCGCAGCGAACAGCAGGCCGACGAAGAACTGGCCCTGCACCGACATCGACCAGATGTGCTGCAGCGGACTATTCGCCGAACTCGCCGCGAGGTAGTCCTGCGAATTCAGCGCGAGATACCAGTTCTGGTAGTACAGCGCGGACGCGCGCAACTCGCGTCCGATATTGAGCCAGCGGGTCTGCGGAAGTACGACGACGGTCAGGATCGCGACTGCGATGAGCACGGTGAACAGCGCCGGAAGCAGTCGTCGGAGCAGTCGCTTGAGACGCGGCCACGGATTGAGCGCCTCGATGAACGTGACGTGCGTGGCCTGACTGTTGATCGCGTGCCGCACCAGCGAGCCGATGAAAAAGTAGCCTGACAGGGCCAGGAACACGTCGACGCCGCCGGAGACCCTGCCGAACCAGATGTGGAAGCAGGCCACCAGCATGATCGCGATCCCGCGCAGGCCGTCGAGATCGGTGCGATACGCGGGAAGGGGTGGGACGGGCTCGTGCCGAGCAGAGATCGTCACCGCTTGGGTTGGGGCTGCCACGTCGGTCGTGCGTGCTTCCGTGTCGGGGGCTGGGGTGAGCCGGCGGTGACCGATCCACGCGCGCACGGTGGACGGCGGAAGCCGTACTCCGCGTAGGAGGCTACCCGCCCGCCCAGAGAAAAACCCATTCCAGCGGGTCGACACACGGGGTGCGCAGGTGTCCTCAGTGATCCGGTGTCCGTGCCCGCTGCCGGGCGCCGTCGACGAGCACGCCGAGCGCATCGTCGAATTCCGCGGCGAAGTCGCGACCGGAGGGGCCGGTGACTCCGAGTCGTTCCATCTGCGCTCGGGTCTGCTCTTCGATCGTCAGCCCGATGATGAGCTGGCAGATCGCCGTTGCGACGCCCTGGGCATCGCGCGACGTGAGTCCTGCCGAGGACGCGACGTCGGTGAGGTCGTCGGCGACGGCGCGAGTGGCCAACCCGCTGGCCCAGGCGGAGGAAACCACCTCTGCACTGTCGGGGACGGCGAGCAGCGCTGCGCGCATGCCCACGGCGATGTCGGCGAGCCTTGCGTCCCACGGCCGATCGGGATCCGAGGCGTCGATGTCGCCGAGGATGTCATCGGCCAACGCAGCGAGCAGCGACTGCTTGTTGGGGAAATGCCAGTACAACGCATTGGGGCGTACCCCGACCTCGCTCGCAAGTCTGCGCATGGAGAGGTCGGCGAGGCTGTGATCGGTCAGGATGCCGCGCGCGGCGCGCAGGATGTCGGCGCGGTTGTTGCTCACCGCGACAGGGTATCGGGGTCCCTCGAACTGTCACGCACCTGTACAGTGTTCAGGAACCTGGACAGTGTCCAGGGCCATACGACACCGGTGAGGAGGATCGCGCCACATGGATACCGCCGACATCAGCCGCGTCGACGCGATGCACATCTGGCACCCGTACGGCGCTCTCCCGTCGTCGACGCACGCACGCGTCGTGCGTGGGGCCGAGGGGGTGCGGTTGACCCTCGCCGACGGCAGTGAGGTCGTCGACGGGATGAGTTCGTGGTGGGCGGCCATCCACGGTTACCGCCACCCGGTGCTCGACGCGGCGGCACGTGACCAGCTCGCGTCGATGAGCCACGTGATGTTCGGCGGGCTGACCCACGAGCCGGCTGCCAGGCTCGCGCAGTTGCTCGTCGAGATCACACCAGCCCCGCTGCAGAAGGTGTTCTTCTGCGATTCGGGCTCGGTCTCGGTGGAGGTCGCGGTGAAGATGGCACTGCAGTTCTGGCGCAGTCGCGGTCGCCCTGAGCGCACGCGCCTTGCGACCTGGCGCGGCGGATATCACGGCGACACCTTCACCCCGATGAGCGTCTGCGATCCCGAGGGCGGCATGCACGCGATGTGGCGCGGAGTCCTCGCCGACCAGGTTTTCATGCCCGCCCCACCCGCCGAGTTCGATCCCGACTACGTCGACGAGATGCAGGCTGCGATCCTCGCACATCGCGACGAGTTGGCCGCGGTCATCGTCGAACCGGTGGTTCAGGGTGCGGGCGGTATGCGCTTTCACGACCCGGCGTACCTCGGGGAGCTGCGCCGGATCTGCGACGAGTGTGACGTCCTGCTGATCCTCGACGAGATCGCGACCGGATTCGGGCGTACCGGCGAGGTGTTCGCTGCCGACCACGCGCGCGTCTCGCCCGACATCATGTGTGTCGGGAAGGCGTTGACCGGTGGGTATCTCACACTCGCGGCAACCCTGTGCACTGAGGCGATCGCTGAGACCATCAGCGCGGGCGAAGCAGGCGGGCTGGCGCACGGTCCCACATTCATGGCCAATCCGCTCGCGTGTGCGATCGCGGTGGCATCGACCGAACTGTTGCTCGACGGCCCGTGGCGACGCCGCGTCTCAGACATCTCCGCGATGCTGTCCCGGAACCTCGCCCCGCTGGCCGACGTTCCCGGCGTCCGTGATGTGCGGACCTGTGGCGCGATCGGCGTCGTCGAACTCGACAACGAGGTCGACGTCGGCGCGGCGACCGATGCGGCGGTAGCAGCCGGGGTCTGGCTGCGGCCCTTCCGGAACCTGATCTACACGATGCCCCCGTTCGTGTGCACCGATGCCGACGTGGCGGCCATCTGCACCGGGATCACCGCGGCGACCATGGCCTCATGTGCGCAGCTGACCGGCGTCGGAGGTGCCCGATGACCCCGGAGATGGGCGTCCGGTACACGGAATCGCTCGGCGACGTCGCCGTGCAGCGCGACCGTCGGCCGGGGGGCGCGCTCGACGGAGCCCTCGGGGACGAATCGGCACTGGACTGGCTCGACGCCGCCGCCGCGGCGCGCACGTCGGCCGGGCTGCATCGTGTCCCGTTCGTCCGCGAGGCCGACGTGCCCATGCTCAACCTCGCGTCCAACGATTACCTCGGGCTGTCCACACACCCGGCGGTGCTCGCGGGTGCCCATGCCGCGCTCGACGTCTTCGGCGCGGGGTCGGGCGCCTCACGTCTCGTCGCGGGCACCACGCGGTTGCACACCGACTTCGAGGACGACATCGCCGACTTCATGGGTTTCGATGCGGCACTGTGCTTTTCGTCCGGCTATCTGGCGAATGTCGGTACCGTCACCGCACTTGCGGGCCGCGGCGATCTCATCGTGTCCGACACCGGAACCCACGCCTCGCTGATCGACGGGTGCCGGCTGTCGCGAGCGCGAGTGGTGGTGGTCGACCGCGGCGACGTCGACGCCGTCGCAGCAGCACTTCGCGATCGTCCCGAAGCGCGTGCCCTCGTGGTCACCGATTCGGTCTACTCGGTCGACGGAGAACCCGCACCCATCGCGGGTCTCTATCGCGCCGCTCGCGAGCATTCGGCAGCGTTGCTCGTCGATGAAGCGCACGCACTCGGTGTGCGTGGCCCCGGCGGCCGCGGGCTGGTGGCCGAGGTCGGGTTGTCGGGTGCTCCTGATCTCGTTGTCACGAGCGTGTGCTCCAAGTCGCTGGGGTCGCAGGGCGGGGTGGTGCTCGCCACGCACGCCGTCCGTGAGCATCTCGTCGACGTCGCGCGCACCTTCATCTTCGACACCGGGCTGAACCCGGCAGCGGTGGGCGCGGCGCACGCGGCACTTGCTGTGTTGCGTGCCCACCCGGAATTGCCGGACCGGCTGCGCCACAACGCCGCCCGGATGGCTCACAGCCTTGGTGCGCCGGCGCCCTCCGCCGCGGTGATCTCACGCATCGTCGGCGAGCCGCAACCCGCTGTCGACGCCGCCGCGCGGTGTCGGGACAGGGGAGTACTGGTCGGGTGCTTCCGGCCACCGTCCGTCCCGCCGGGCACCTCGCGACTGCGACTGACCGTTCGCGCTGATCTCGATGACGCGACCCTGGACCGGGCCGCGAACGTCGTCGGTGAGGCGCTCGAGTCCGGTGGGGGTGCACGATGAACCAGCACGGTCGGGTTCTGTTCGTCACCGGGACGTCGACCGACGTCGGAAAGACGATAGTGACCTCCGCGCTCGCCGCAGCAGCCGATGAGGCTGGGCTGGGCGTCGGAGTGTGCAAACCAGCACAGACCGGTGTCGGGGCCGGCGAGCCGGGCGATCTCGCGATCGTTGCCCATCTCGCGGGTGTCACCGACATCGTCGAGTGCGCGCGGTACCCCGAACCCCTGGCACCGGAGACGGCTGCGCACCGTGCTGGGCTCCCCGTGCTCGATCTCACGACTGTCGTCGAGGCCGTCGCAGCGCTCACCTCGATGCACGAGCTGACCATCGTCGAGGGTGCGGGCGGAGTGATGGTGCGGCTCGGTGATGACCTGACCGCACTCGACGTGGCCTCCGCGGTCGGGGCGGACGCGCTCGTCGTGGTCGCGCCGGGGCTCGGTGCGCTCAATCACGCCGAGCTGACCGTCGACGCCCTGCGCGCCAGCGGAATTCGTCCCGCTGGTCTGGTCATCGGCTCATGGCCGCCCGACCCCGACCTCGCCACGCGATGCAACCGCACCGACCTGCCCAGGCTCACAGGCGTGCCGGTTGTCGGCGTTGTTCCCGAAGGGGCAGGGCTTCTCGCACCCGATCGGTTTCGTGGCGCAGCGTCCACCTGGTTCGATCGCGACTTCCTCGCGACTCTTCACGCCCGTCCCCTGGCTGGGGACCTCACCGCCGATCAGCCCATCGAAGGAGTTCACGCATGACACAGGCCCCCGTAGACACGACGACCGACTCGAGCGCCGCGCAGACGACGCCCGACGGCTCGACCGACATCCTCGACGTCGCGCGCGCGCAGGTTCTCGACCGCGGTGAGCCGCTCGACCGCGACCAGGTTCTCGAGGTGCTCCGGCTGCCCGACGAGCGGCTCACCGAACTTCTACAGATCGCCCACGACGTCCGGATGCGCTGGTGCGGGCCGGAGGTCGAGGTGGAGGGCATCATCTCGCTCAAGACCGGCGGCTGCCCGGAGGATTGTCACTTCTGCTCGCAGTCGGGGTTGTTCGCCTCGCCGGTCCGCAGCGCGTGGATCGACATCCCGTCGTTGGTGGAGGCCGCCAAGCAGACGGCGAAGACCGGTGCCACCGAGTTCTGCATCGTGGCGGCCGTCCGCGGACCCGACAAGCGGTTGCTTTCACAGGTCGCCGCAGGGATCGAGGCGATCCGCAACGAGGTCGACATCCAGATCGCCTGCAGCCTGGGCATGCTGACGCAGGAGCAGGTGGATCAGTTGCGGGACATGGGTGTTCACCGCTACAACCACAATCTCGAGACCGCACGCAGTCACTTCCCGAACGTGGTCACCACGCACACCTGGGAGGAGCGCTGGGACACGCTGCGCATGGTGCGTGACGCGGGTATGGAGGTGTGTTGCGGCGGGATCCTCGGCATGGGGGAGAGCCTGGAACAGCGCGCCGAGTTCGCTGCCGATCTGGCGGCACTCGAACCCGACGAGGTGCCACTCAACTTCCTCAACCCCCGACCGGGAACGCCCTTCGGTGACCTCGACGTGCTGCCCGCGTCCGAGGCGCTCAAGGCCGTGGCTGCGTTCCGTCTCGCACTGCCACGGACAATTCTGCGATTCGCGGGCGGCCGGGAGATCACGCTGGGAGACCTCGGCGCCAAGCAGGGCATCCTCGGTGGCATCAACGCGGTCATCGTCGGCAACTACCTGACCACGCTCGGCAGACCCGCCGAGGACGATCTCGATCTTCTCGACGATCTGTCGATGCCCATCAAGGCACTCAACGACAGCATCTGAGTTCGAGCGTGCGAGCAGACGGTGGATCGGCCCGTGCATACTCGACTGTGATGACCCGTGAATGTCCGACGACCCGCGGGTTTCCGATGAGCCAAGTGTGGAGAGGACGCCGATGACCCCGACGCCGACCGTCGACGCCTGCGGAAGAAGCGCCGTCGACATCCCCGGCCCACTCGATCAACCGTGCCGGTTCGGCGTCTACACCGGCATCGCACTGGATCTGCAGTCCCCCGACGCCGTGCCGCAGGCAGCACGACTCGGTCTCGAACCGCCGAGGTTCTGCGGTCAGTGCGGGAGGCGGATGGTCGTGCAGGTGCGCCCGGACGGATGGGACGCCCGATGCTCACGCCACGGCGTCGTCGACTCGTCGGAACTGGGTCGACGATGATGTCGCAGCGATATGCGGGCGTCTCGGGAGAACCCGGTTTTCGTATGCAGGTACGGCGGCAGCATTCTCCTGCGCCGATTGCCGCCGTCGGCGTCGTCGTTGCGCTGCTGGGTGCGGTGTTCGGCGTGGCCTGGGCGGTGACGACGCCTGCGATGACCGGTACGGTGACGCCGGAGGGTGCTGCGGTGCCGTCGGAACAACTTGGCGAGGAATTCGCGGGTGTCGCGGTCTTCGCGTTCTGGATGCTCGCTTACGGGGCGGTCGCGGCCGTCCTCGCATGGTTCGCCGCCCGATACTGGCGAGGACTCATCGGGTATGGGGTGGCCTTCGTGTCGACGGCGGTCGGCACCGCGATCGCCGGTGTCGTCGGCACGTGGGTTGCGCACGTGCACTTCCCCGATCCACACGACGTCTCGGTGGGGCAGACATTTCGCGTCGTTCCCGATCTTCTGCTCGACGGCGCGACGCGCAACGGATTCTCGGCGCCGTGGATCCTCGTCATTTGCGCGCCGTTGACGGTGAGCCTCGTCTATCTGGTGTGTGCTCTTGCGACCAGCGACGCCGACCTGGGCGTCGGCGATGGCGTCGACGAGGTCGTCGCCCCGTCGGTCACGGCGGGGGTTTGAGCGTCGCGAACTCGTCGGTCACGCGCAGTTCATTGTCGGCAAAGGCATACAGGGCCGGGGGGCGCCCGCCCGACCGTCCGGTCTTTCCGACGGTTCCGGTGGCGACGACAACTCCACGTCGACTGAGGATGCGCAGCAAATTGGTGGTGTCGACCGGATAACCCAGTGCGGCGCAATAGATCTCGGAGAGTTCCGACATCGGGAACCGCGACGGGGCCAGCGCGAAGGCGATGTTGGTGTACGAGAGCTTGCCTGCGAGCCGACGGCGTGCCGCGGCGATGATGTCGGCGTGGTCGTACGCGAGGGCACCGAGTGAGTCCACCGGTTGCCACAACGCGGCTTCGGGTAGTTGCGCCGGTGCATCCGTGGGGACGAGGCCGAGATACGTCGATGCGATAGTTCGACGACCGGGTACCCGGTGGGGCGACGAGAACACCGAGAGTTGCTCGAGGTGGGCGACCTTCCGGATGTCCATTGTCTCTGCGAGCTGGCGTCTGGCGGTCTCCGACAGGCTTTCGTCCTCATCGACCTCACCGCCGGGAAGAGCATGCGGCCCGTCGGCATGCTGCCGCCATAGCAACACGCACAGTTGCGGATCGACGTCGGGCGCCGGGCGGCGCACCTGGAAGACCGCGCTGAGGACCTCGACTGCCGCCGTTCCATCGGCATCCGAGCGTGGCCGGCCCGATTGCTGCGCGACGGCGACATCGGAACTGTCGGGAATCGGCGCGGGCATGCGGTCGATTCTAGGGCGCGCCCGGTGATCGGGCGTCCAGGCGCGCTCCGCGTGGGTCCGGAGAGCAGATGTCGGTGCGCTCAGAGCTCGTCGAGGCTGATCAAGCCGTCCTGGATCGCGCGCGCGACCAGCGACGCCTTGGTGCGCGCGGGGCGGCCGGCGTCGGCGTACTTCGTGCGGATGCGGGCCAGATGGGTGTTGACGGTGCCGACCGAGATCACCAAACGCGATGCCGCGACCGACTTGGAATCGGTGAGCAGCCAGGTACGCAAGACCTCGACCTCGCGGGTCGTCAGGGGTACGCGGGGGTGAACGGGCTCGTCGCCTGTCGGCGCGAGCTGCATGGTCGGGGTCGTCGAAGACGCCGCCACCGGGCGTAGTTGGGTGACGTCGGCCGTGCGTCGAGGGGTCGACGGCGGCGTCACGATGCGTCGTGCCGCGAGGCGTTCGAGAGCCTCCTGGCGGCGTCGGACCGCCTCGAGAGGCGTGGAGAACGATGATCTACGGGTGGGAATCGAGGGTGCGATAGCCATCGGGGCGGGTGGTGCGGCAGGGGTGTCTTCACCGGCGCGGGGGCCAATCGTGGAGGTCATCGAGGTTATCTCCTGTGATTCTCGTCGAGCAGTGGCGGTGTTGTCGCTGACCTCTTCGACGCTATTGCCGCAGGCGACCGTGCAAACGCGTAGTGCGCTACTCGAATCGGAGTACCGACGGTACCGACCGGGCGTGATGCTACGATCAAGGTGTTTTCGACCGACAGTCGAAAACCTGTCTCGGAGCACGAACCGCGTTCTCCGGTCGCAGGCTGAAGGAGTGAACCATGAGTATCACGAGCGACCGCCCGGTAGCAGTCCCCGAACCTGTCCTGACCAGTGCGGTGTGGACGGACGGTCCCGGTGGATTCACCGGCGTGGAACCGACCGCGGCGTGGGCAGAGGAGGTTCGTCGACTAGCGCGTGCGCGCAACGCAACCATACTCGCGCATAACTATGAATTACCCGCGATTCAGGATGTTGCAGACCACGTCGGCGACTCTCTCGCGTTGTCCCGTATCGCTGCGGAGGTCGACTCCGACGAGATCGTCTTCTGCGGTGTCCATTTCATGGCGGAGACCGCGAAGATCCTGAGCCCGGACAAGCGTGTACTCATCCCCGATGCGAGGGCCGGATGCTCGCTGGCAGATTCCATCACCGCTGACGACCTCCGCGCGTGGAAGGCGGACTATCCCGACGCGGTCGTCGTCTCCTACGTCAACACCACTGCGGAGGTGAAGGGTCTCACCGACATCTGTTGCACCTCGTCCAACGCTGTCGATGTTGTGGCGTCGATCGACCAGGAGCGCGACGTGCTGTTCCTTCCGGACCAGTTTCTCGGTGCGCACGTCAAGCGCGAGACGGGCCGCGACAACATCCACATCTGGGCGGGCGAATGCCACGTCCACGCGGGGATCAACGGCGACGAACTCACCGAACAGGCAAACGCCCATCCCGATGCCGACCTGTTCATCCACCCGGAGTGCGGTTGTGCCACGTCGGCGCTCTATCTGGCGGGCGAGGGAGCGGTTCCCGACGACCGTGTGAAGATCCTCTCGACCGGCGGAATGATCGATGCAGCGCGGCAGACCGGAGCCAAGCAGGTCCTCGTGGCGACGGAGATCGGCATGCTGCACCAGCTGCGCAAGGCTGCGCCGGGAATCGACTTCCAGGCGGTCAACGATCGCGCGTCGTGCCCCTACATGAAAATGATCACGCCCGCGGCATTGCTGCGCGCGCTCCGTGAGGGCCGCGATGAGGTGTTCGTCGCCGACGACGTCGCCGAGCGTGCACGTCAGAGTGTCGAGCGGATGATCGCGATCGGCAATCCCGGGTCGGGTGAGTGACTCGGTGAGCGCGTTCGTCGGCCAGCAGGAGGCGGCCGAGCAACTCGACCTCGTCGTCACCGACGAGGTGCGCATCCTGATCCGGACCGCGCTCGACGAGGATCTCCGCTACGGCCCCGACGTCACGAGCGCCGCAACGGTTGCGCCGAATGCCACGGTCGACGCCGCAATCGTCAGCCGCGCCGACGGCGTGATCGCGGGACTCCCTGCGGTGCTGGCAGTCCTCGACGAGGTGGTCGGCGTGGGAGCCTACGAGGTGACAGCATCGGTGGCCGACGGCACGCGGATTGCCCCTGGCGACGTCGTCCTCGCTCTGCGCGCGCCGACTGCAGCCTTGCTCACGGCCGAGCGAACAGCGCTCAATCTGGTGTGTCACCTGTCGGGGATCGCCACCGCGACAGCGCGCTGGGTCGACGCGGTGGCAGGAACCGACGCGAGGATTCGCGATTCACGCAAGACACTGCCCGGGATGCGGTATCTGCAGAAATACGCTGTGCGCGCAGGTGGCGGTGTGAACCACCGCATGGGACTCGGTGACGCCGCGTTGGTCAAGGACAACCACGTCGCGGCGGCAGGCTCCGTGAGCGCGGCACTGACAGCGGTACGTGCGGCCGCCCCCGACCTGCCGGTCGAGGTGGAAGTGGACTCGCTCGAACAGCTCGACGAAGTGCTGGCACTCGCACCCCAACTCGTGCTGCTCGACAACTTCGAGCTCTGGGCCACCCAGATGGCGGTATCCCGACGGAACAACCGATCGCCGCAGACCAAGCTCGAATCATCTGGCGGTCTCACGATCGACCAGGCCGCCGACTACGCCCGCACCGGCGTCGACTATCTGGCGGTTGGGGCACTGACGCATTCGGTGACCGCGCTCGATCTCGGTCTCGACATCCCGCTCTGAGCCGACACCCGCACAGCACTGTGGCTCACGGGTCGAAGCCTGTGGGCCACAGTGTGTTCAGCGCGTCGTGTTCGACGCCTGCTATTGAATTATGTTTTCGGCCAACGACTTCGGTCGGTACCGCGCCGTGGTCACGATGCCAGGATCACTCGGATCGTTCGTGACGACCGTGGCCGACGCCGGTGTCTCCGTGGACGGCGACGGTCGGCTCCGCCACATCGGTGCGCTCGACGAGATCGGCGAACTCCTCGTCGAGGTCGACCGACTGGATGCCTGCGGCTGCCGGAGCGGAGGCCTCGACGATCTCCTCGCGAGCGGCTGCGGCGCGCTGGTCGTCGAAGCTCTGCGTCTTGAGTGCGACCTCCTTGATGAAGAGGATCGCGACGAAGCTGATGGCGGCCATGATCCCCGCGATGAGGAAGATACGTGCCGTGCCGTCGCCGTAGGCGCCGCGAACGATGTCGGCGATGGGCTTGGGCAGGTCGTTCAGGTTCGACAATCCGGCTTCCGTACCGCCGGTCTGTGACGGGTTGATACCGAGGGCGTTCAGTCCCTTGGCGATCAGATCGGTCACGTGCGTTGCCAGAACTGCGCCGAGAACCGAGACGCCTGCAGCGCCGCCGAGCGACCGGAAGAAGGTGACCGTCGAGGTCGCCGATCCGAGATCGTCGGGGGAGACGTTGTTCTGAACCGCGAGCACGAGGTTCTGCATCGTCATACCCATGCCGAGGCCCAGGATGAACAGGAACGCTCCGATGACAACCATGTCGGTGTGGGCGTCGATCGTCGACAGCAGGCCGAAGCCTAGTGTCATCATCGCCGCACCGGCGACCAGGTACGCCTTCCACCGACCGAAGCGGGTGATCAGGGCGCCGGACACGGTGGCCGCGATCATCGAGCCCAGGATCATCGGCAGCATTAACAGTCCGGCCGCGGTCGGGGAGTGGCCGCGGGCGATCTGGAAGTACTGACCGAGGAACACTGCACCGCCGAAGAGTGCGACACCCACCGAGACGCTGGCGAGGGTGGCCAGGGCGATGGTGCGGTCGCGGAAGAGGCGCAGCGGGATGATCGGGTCCTTGGCCCGCGACTCGACGAACAGTGCGACTGCGATCAGGACCACGCCGAGAGCGACGAGGCCGAACGACATCCCCGAGGTCCAGCCGAAGCTGTCGCCTGCGAGGGTGACCCAGATGAGGATGGTGCTCACACCCGCGGCGATCAGGAAGGCGCCGAGGTAGTCGATGTGGACGTTCTTGCGGACTGTCGGGAGATTGAGTGTCCGCTGGATCACGAGCAGAGCAATGACAGCGAGTGGGACGCAGACGTAGAAGGTCCAGCGCCAGCCGAGCCAGCTGGTGTCGACGATGACGCCGCCGATCAGCGGTCCGGCGACGGTCGCGATCGACATCACCGCGGCGATCGGACCCTGGTAACGGCCACGCTCACGCGGGCTGAACATCGACGCGATCACGATCACGACCAGCGCCTGTAGGCCACCGAGGCCGAGACCCTGGATCACGCGGAAGCCGATCAGCATTCCGACCGACTGGGAGAGACCGGCCAGGATCGAACCGAGTGTGAACAGGGTGAGCGACGCCTGGACCAGAATCTTCTTGCTGATCAGGTCGGAGAGTTTGCCCCAGAGGGGAGTGGTCGCCGTGGACGCCAACAGTGTGGCGGTCACCACCCAGGTGTACTGACCCTGGGTTCCGTGCAGGTCCGTGA
Organism: Gordonia aichiensis NBRC 108223; assembly: GCF_000332975.1. Classification (GTDB taxonomy): domain Bacteria; phylum Actinomycetota; class Actinomycetes; order Mycobacteriales; family Mycobacteriaceae; genus Gordonia; species Gordonia aichiensis. The sequence goes on from NZ_BANR01000016.1 coordinate 146,317, forward strand.
TGATGACCGGCAGTGCGTTGGAAACGATCGTCGACGAGAGGAACGCGACGAACATTCCGAGGAGCAGGCCGATGAGTGCTTCGAGTTTCTGTCGATGCGTCATCGGTGCATCCGCTACGGGAGTGACCTCCCGCGTGGCGGACTGCGCCGAGTTCCGCGTTGCGGATCGCGACATGGGAGAACCTCCTGCAGTAGTGGCTGGTCCCGCGCGGTCCGCCGCACGGGAGAGAGTTCGGGATAGGGCTGAGATAGCCGACCGACTGGCTGGTACAGATTCGGCATCCACACCAGTTAGTTGAATACCGCAACTATAACCATCGATAGTTGTAACGCGCAACTATCTTGAGTATTCCCGGGCCTGCGTAGATCTTCGCTGTGACGCCGGTCGCTGTGGTGATCGGCGGCTGCGGTTGATCGGCGGCTGCGGTTGATCGGCGGATGTGGTGAGTGGCCACTGGCGCGAGGTGATGGGCGCGTGGGTGACCGCTAGTCCGGATCGGTGTCGAACTCCGCGTCGTCGACGAGCAGCCGATTGAGCAGCAGGGTCAGCGTTCGGATCTCGTCGGGATCCCACTCCGACAGCCGCGCACGCCAGTCGGCGACCGCGGCCGCCGTGACACGCTCGACGCGCTGGCGACCGGCGGGTGTCAGCGACACCTGACGTGCGCGCGCGTCGTGCGGGTCGGCACGTCGTTGCGCGAGCCCGAGCCGGACGATGGCGTCGATCTGTCTGCTCACCGTCGACTTCTCGAGACCGAGTTGTGAGACGAGCGTGGAGACGGGGAGCGGGCCATCGGCGTGGGCGAGCATCGCGATGAGGGGGTAGTTCGACGGGTCGAGGTGCGGGTCGATGGCGCGAGCGCGCGTGCGGAGTCGGATGCGACCCTGGCGCATGAGATCAGCGAAACCGTTTTCGAGAGCGCTGATCGGGTCGTCGGAGAGATCGGGGTCCAGCGGGCGATCGGTGTCCGCAGTCTTATCGGTGTTCACGGGGTGATCGGTGTTCACGGGGTGATCGGAGCGAGCGTCGCCCATCTGCGGCTGGTCCTGTTCCTCGTGGTTCGACGGATGATGCGGCACACAGTACCGCGCGTTCCTTCCCGGCTCCGGATTCGAAGCCCTCCGTTGGTACGCCTCGCCTTTCCAGCAACCCGCTCCTGGGCTGCCAGCACTTCCGCCCCGCCACCTGGTGTGGTGGCGGGGTGAGCAGTGCTGGTGATTCTCGCCCGCTCGGCCCGGTGGCGGTCAGGCTGCGAGTTGGGTCAGGCTGCGAGTGGGTCGGGGTCGTGGCCGTGGTCGGGGTGGCGGGGCGGGTGCCAGGTGATGTCGACGCGGTTGTCACGGTCGCGTGTGTCGCGGTCGTGGTGATCCGACGCAGTCATAGCGCCGAGCAGGGTATGTAGTCGATGGTCGATCACGCTGGTTGGCGGTGCGCCGTGTGTGTCGCGAGGGACGAGTCGGGTGACTGACGCCATCGTGTCGTCTGTCGCGTGGTCGGTGCTCGCGGTGCTCGCGGTGCTCGTGGTGGCGAGGTGGTCGCGGAAGTCGGTGGCGACGTCAGCGGCGCGGTTGATGTGTTCAGGATTGGGTGGCATGCCGGGAGCGGTGTTCAACCGCCAGGCGACGCGTCCGGTGTCGGGGCCGTCGGTGATGATGCGGGTCGTGTACTGGCCGGCCTTGGGTCCGACCCGGTTGTTGTGCACATCGCACGCCGGTACCAGTTGGTCGATGTCGGTGCGCCCACCCTGGGCCCAGTCCTTGGCGGCGTGGTGCATCGCCACCCGGCTGGCTGGTTGGGTACAACCGGGTGCCGAACACATCCGCCCACCCGCCGACGCGAACGACGCCAACCGTTGTCCCTGTGACGCCAACCGTTGAGCTTGTCAAGAT
>NZ_BANR01000015.1 GCF_000332975.1 Gordonia aichiensis NBRC 108223
TTCGCTTTCGGCGACATCACGCATGCGGTCGATGGTGGCCAGCGCGAGGTCGGGGTCGACTCCCCAGGTGATCGCCCTGATCTCCCACTCCGCGGGGCCACGGAAGTCCCAATCGGCGAGGAATCCGTCCAACGCCTTGGTGAAGTCGACGACCGCCGGAACCGTCGACGCCTGCAACCGCGCATACAGCCCCTTGGTGCCAGCCTCGAACAGCGCTGCGACGTCGGGATCCTGTGCTTTTCGGCTGAGTTCCCACATACGCAGCGATGGCCCTGCGGAATCGACATTGCCCAGGCCTGCGACCAGGGTGAGCGCCTGCTCCGGCTTCCCGACTGCCTCGGCGAGCTGAGCGATCGCACCCAGTCCGACGCCGCTCTTCAGGCTCGCCTCGATGTGGTGTTTGAACAAGCGTCGCAGAAGTGTCTCGAAAGAGCGCATGCGCGAGACCAATTCGGTGTCTGTGAGCGCACTGATGTCGGGGCGGCTCGCCCTGATCTGGTCGACCTCGACGCGGTCGGCGTCGTAGGCGGCGAGATCAGTGGCACCGAGTACCTGCTCGGCGAGCCAGGCGCCCGCCTTCTCCTCGTATTCCGGGTTCTCGTCGAAGTCGCGCTTCTCGCTCTCGTAGCTCGGGATGCCCGGCATGTCGCCGAAGTACTGCAGGTCGACGGCCTCGGCAGACATCCCCGGGACGCGGACACCGAACAGTCGCATCAGCGACATGTTGATGTACAGATAGCTGCCGAAGGCCGGCAGCACATTGAACGGGACCGTCTCGTCGTAAAGGTCGTCATCCCACACACGGCACGCGACGAATGCGTCTCGCCAGCCCGGTTCCAGACAGTGCTGGAAACCGATTGATGCGTTCAGTGGCGTGATCGGATCGGGGAAGATCTCTCCGACGTTGGCACGGGAGTAGAGGGGGAAGAGTTTGGAGGTCTCGTCCATGAGTGGCCAGTCGGTCATCCGGTGGCCTCCTTCCGGTTCGGATCGGGCGGCGTCGTCACCGACAAATGTTGCGGCGACTGATTAGCGAACGCTTCGTCACATTATTATGTGATGGCGCTCACTGTGTCAACGGTCTCTCAGCAGTTAGTTTGCCGATTATTGGCAAGATCGACGACGGTATTCGACTCGCAGTCTGGACATGTATGTGATCATTGAGTCACTATTTGTGTGTCGTCGATCCGGGGAAGCGAATCAGGATCGACGCGGAAGGAGTGCAGCATGCGTGTGCTGGTCACCAACGACGACGGCGTCGACGCCGAGGGATTGGTTGTTCTCGCAACAGCTTTGGTCGATGAGGGCCACGACGTCGTGGTCGCTGCACCGACCACGGAGCGCAGCGGCAGCGGCAGTTCGATCGGTTCGATCGAGCACGGGACGAGAATCCCCATGCAGGAGACGCGCATCGACGAACTGGGCTCGACCCCGGTGTTCGCCGTCGACTGCCCGCCTGCGCTCGCGGTCATTGCCGCATGTGCCGGTGCATTCGGACCGCCCCCCGAACTCGTCGTCAGCGGGATCAACCCCGGACACAACACCGGCCGCTCGATTCTGTTCTCCAGCACCGTCGGGGCGGTTCTCGCGGCACGCGTGACGGGTGTGAGCGGCGTGGCGGTCAGTACCGCGTTCGAGCCGAACCATCGTTACGACACCGCCGCGGCAGTCGCGCGATCCGTGGTGCGGTGGATGTCCGACCGCGGGTCGACGCGCCTCACGCTCAACGTCAACGTCCCGGCAGTCGATGTCGCCGACCTCGATCGTGCCGTCATCACCACCCTTGCCGCCCAAAGCCTGTTCTCCCTGCGGATCTCACGCTCCGAGAGTGATCTCGTGCTGCATCGCGAGGAACGCGACGGCGGGTTCCGGCCCGGCACCGACGGCGCCGCAGTGGTCGATGGCCATGTGTCGATCACCAGCCTGAACACCGTGGCGGACGCGAATGGCGTTCTGTCCGAAGCCGATACCCGGGCACTCGCCCGCGCCCTCGATCTGACGCCGACCACTCTCTGACGCACGGCAGCCCACGCCGGACCCGGTTGTCAACCAGAGCCCGGCGTGGGCCGGCGGTCCGAGGCCGTCACCCCTCGTCGTCGGCCCCGCGCTCACGCCCCGTGGTGGTCAGGAGATCTTGGTGCAGTTCCATCCAGATGTCGTGATAGCTGTCGTACATCGGTCGGGCGAACGCCGCGGTGTCGCCGCCGTGCACACGCTCCAGCGCCCGGGCCAGCCGATCGTCGTAGCGTGCAAGACGTGCCACGTCGGAGGCGGCGGTGGTCAGCACTCCAACGATCTGATCGTGGACCCGATCCAGATCGGAGATCACCGCGGCGTCGTACGTGGTGTCGGAGTGATCGTTGGGCGTGGTGTCATCCTTCATCTGCCAGGCGGCGCACACCCGCTTGAACTCACCGTTGATCGGCAGGAACGCTTCGTACGCCGCGTCCATCGCCTCGCGTTCGGATGCCGAGAGTGGATGTGCTGCACGCAGTTCTGCCAAACGTTCACGTCCCTTGGGGGTGATGAGCGTCCCCGATACCCGACCCTCGCGGCGGAGGACGAGTCCGTCGTCGAGCGCAGTGGTGACGACCGCCGAGAGTGCCTCCTCGTCGAGTCCGGTCATCGCCGACAGCACCGAGTCGGAGGCGAGTCCCTTCACCGCGAGGGCGTGCAGCGTTTCCAGCAGTGTCGTATCGGTTGTCGTTGTCATACCTTTTCTCCTTCGGGAGTGGACGTGTTGTGGCCGTAGGTCTCTGCGAGGGTTTGCTTGTTGAGCTTGCCCGTGGGCAGCCTCGGGAGCTCGTCGACGAAGTCGACGATGCGCGGAGCCTTGTAGTGCGCCAACCGGTCTCGGCAGAAGTCGATCAGCTCCTGCGCGGTCAGACCCGACCCGCTGGTGCGCTGGACAACCGCCTTGACGGCTTCGCCGAACTCCGCGTCGGGTACTCCGAGGACTGCGCCGTCGAGTACCTCGGGATGCGAGAGCACCACCTCCTCGACCTCCTCGGGATAGATGTTGACTCCTCCGGAGATGATCATGTGTCCCGCGCGCCCGACGAGATACAGATACCCGTCGCGCAGATAGCCGATGTCGCCCATCTGCCGACGTGTCGGCCGTGGGCCGGCGTTGTCGTAGGCAGTCGGTGTGGTCTGCTCGAAGCAGACGCGGCCCCGCTTGCCCTCGGGCAGGTCGTTGCCGTCGTCGTCGACGATGCTGACCCGCGTGGCACCGAGCGGTCGTCCGACGGATCCCGGATGGGTCGCCGCCTCCTCCGGATCGATGTACGTGTGTCCGTATCCCTCTGAGGCTCCGTAGTACTCGTGCAGGATCGGACCCCACCACTGTTCCAGCTGATCTTTGACCTCCGGCGGACACGGTGCGCCCGAGGTGAACGCGGTCCGGTGTGTCTCCGACAGTTCGACGTCGGCGCGATCAGGAAGGCGAAGCAACCGGATCAACATCGTCGGAACCCACTGGGAATGCGTGACACCGTGCCGTGTGATCGCCTCCATCGCCCCGCGCGCGTCGAATCGCTCCATGCACACCACGGTGCCGCCTGCGGCGAGCGTCATGAGTCCAAAGGTGAACGGCGCCGCATGGTAGTTGGGGGCAGGCGAGAGAAGCACCGTGTCCCGATCGATGCCGAGCTTCTCGACGAGGCCCGAATGCCGTTGTGGCGCCTGTGCAGGATGCACGTTGAGCAGTTGCTGAGCAAAGCGCTTCGGCCGCCCGGTGGTTCCGCCGCTGTAGAGCACACGCGCTCCAAGACGTTCATCCGCGATCGGAGTGGTCGGCTGATCACGCAGCGCGTCGGCCATCGACGGATACCCGTGCGCCGAGCCTCCGACAACGAGCACATCGACCGCACCCGCTTCATTCCCGTCCTGCCCCATGAGCCGGAGCGCTTCAACGACGCCGTCGACGAGCATCGCACTCGTGACGACGGCACGCGGTTGCGCTTCAGCGAGCAGGGCAGCCAGTTCGCTCGGTTTCAGGTGCCAGTTGACCGGGGTCACGTACAGCCCACTGCGCATACCGGCAGCGACAACCACGGGCCACGCGATGTTGTTCTCCATGGCGATCACCACGGAGTCACCGGGCCGGACCCCCTGCGCTCGCCAGTGGCGGGCGAGTTGATTCGACGCCGCGTCCAGCTCCCCGTAGGTCATCGAGTCGCCGGCGGCCGCCATCACGTAGGCGAGGGCGTCTGGATGATCGGCAGCGATGGTCGGTGGATACACGAACTCCCCTAATTTGCGAACTTCCAATCACATTGCGAAAGGTGCTGGTGAGCGACCTCTACACCCGCGATCAGGTTGGTTGCTGGTTCACTTTTGATTGTTGCTGTGGTTCACAGCACACGATAGTCTATGATTTAGTGAAATTGCAGTCGCAAACCAAATTGAGTTCGTACCACCTACGGGAGTCGACATGACGACGGTCGAGAACCTTGACCTGATGGACCTCCGACCCTTCGCCGAGGGCAGGGACGCGGCGCTGTTCGCACACCTCCGCGACGAGGATCCGCTCCACTGGAACGCCGAGCCGGGCGATGGGCCCGGCTTCTGGTCGGTCACCAGGTACGACGACGTCAAGACCGTGGCGTCGGACTACGAGACTTTCACGGTCACCGAGGGCACACAGATCCCCAGTCGTCGAGCGGAGGGCGAGGGTGCGCGCAGCATTCACCATCTCGATCCGCCCGAGCACGATTCGCTGCGCAAGATCGTCACTCCCCACGTGCGCGCGGTCAAACTGAAGTCACTGGAATCCGATATCGCCGCGGTTGTCGATGATCTTCTGGACAAGGCTGTGGCGGCCGGTGACATCGACTTCGTCGCCAATGTGTCCTCTCAACTCCCACTCGTGATGATCGGCCGACTACTCGGAGCGCCTCTCGAGGACTGCCCGAACCTGCTGCGGTGGACCAACCAGATGGCCAGCGAGGATCCCGACTACTCCGAGGGACCCGAGACCGCGGTGAAGGCACGCGACGAGGTCTTCGGCTACTTCCGCGCCCTCGAGAAGCTACGACGCGAATGTCCGGCGCAGGACCTGGTGAGTGTCCTGACCGCCGCGGAACTCGACGGCGTCCCGCTCTCGCGGGGTTATCTCGATGCGTACTACCTGATCCTGATGGTCGCTGGCAATGAGACGACCCGAAACCTGTTGTCGGGCGGCGTGAATGTCCTCGCGGAGAATCCGCAGTGGTGGGATTTCATGCGCGAGAACCCGGCGAAGATCCGCGTCGTGGTCGAGGAGATGGTGCGCTGGGTCTCGCCTGTGCTGTCGATGCGACGCACCGCCACACGCGACGTCGAGATGCACGGGAAGACCATCGCCGCGGGCGACAAGGTGGTCATGTGGTTCTGCTCGGCCAATCGTGACGACCGCGTTTTCGACGACCCCGAGACGTTCATCGGCAACCGCTTCCCCAATGAGCACCTCGGATTCGGCTGGGGAGCACACGCGTGCCTCGGCGCAAACCTCGCCAAGATGGAGGCCAGACTCTTCTTCACCCGAGTGATCGAGCGAGGCCTCCGGATCGACGTGCTCGACGCACCGAACCGTTTGCAGAGCAACTTCTTCCGCGGCATCAAGACCCTTCCGGTCTCCATCGGGACGTCATCATGACCGGTCGACAGCCGGCTGAACACAGGAGCGCACCCGCGGCGATCATCGGCGACGACGAGGTGCACTCGACCGAACGCGTCGAGGTCATCGATCCCTACCGGGGTGACGTCGTCGGCACCGTCGAGTGCGCCGACGCCGATGCCGTCTCCGCGGCGGTGTCGGCAGCAGCAGTCGCGGCACGCGCGTGGGCGGACACCGCGGTAGCCGAACGCGCTGCGACGCTTCGGCGTACCGCAGCACTCATCGAGGACCCCCAGCGCGGTCTCGCCGCGACGGTGACCCGTGAGATGGGCATGCCGACGATGTTGGCCGCCGCCACCCAACAGGTGATGCCCGCAACGGTGCTGCGCGCCATGGCCGATGCCGCGGGAACCTTCGAGTGGGAGAAGCCGATCGACGGCGCGACACTGCGGCACGTGCCCGTCGGCGTTGTCGCGGCGATCACGCCGTGGAACATGCCTGTCCACCAAATCGTCGCCAAGATCTCAGCCGCATTCGCAGCAGGCTGTGCCGTGGTGCTCAAGCCGTCGGAGCTGACGCCGTTCGACGCACTCGACGTGCGCCGCTGCTTCGTCGACGCCGGTCTCCCGCCCGGTCTCTTCGCAGTGGTCAACGGTGCCGGAGCACAGACCGGCAGCCTGCTGACCTCCCACCCGGGGCTCGGACACGTCTCCTTCACCGGATCGGTCGACGCCGGACGCGCCGTAGCCCGCTCGGCCGCCGGGAATCTCGTTCGCGCCACACTCGAGCTCGGCGGCAAATCACCCGCAGTGGTCCTGCCCGACGCCGATCTCGCCGCGGTGATCCCCCGTGTCGTCGCGAGCGGACTCGTCAATTCCGGCCAGGCGTGCAATGCCACGACACGTTTGGTGCTCCCCCGTCGCCACCAGGACGAGATCGAGCGGCTCCTCGTCGACGCCGCGAGCGCGTCAGTACTCGGCGACCCGGCCGATCCGTCCACGACCATGGGCCCGCTCGCCTCCCGGCTACAGACCGACCGGGTCCTCGACCACATCGAGAAGGCGCGCGCCGACGGCGGTCACCTGCTCACCGGGACTGGCCACGCGCGCCGCATCGGCCCGAGCGACGGGTTCATCGAGCCCACCATCATCACCGAACTCGGGCCTGCGGCACGCGCTGTGCGTGAGGAGATCTTCGGGCCCGTGCTGGTCACCCAGTTCTACGACACCGTCGATGAGGCTGTCGAGATCGCCAACGACTGTGACTACGGGCTCTCCGCCGAGGTCTGGTCGGCGGACACCGACGCCGCCCGCGATGTTGCCGCGGCCCTCGAGGTCGGGCAGATCAAGATCAATGGCGTCCGCACCCGGGAACGTCCGTCCGTGCCGTTCGGCGGCATGAAGCTCTCGGGATACGGACGCGAGCTCGGCGCAACCGGACTGGCCGAGTTCACCGAGATCCAGGCGGTGATGGCATGACAACGTACGTGATCTCCGGCGCGGCGTCGGGAATCGGACTCGCGCTGGTGACCCGACTACTGCAGTCGCGCAACGATCTCCGACTGATCGGCATCGATCTCACCGAGTGCCCTGACCCGCGAGTGCACTCACTGCGCTGCGACCTCTCCGATCTCGACGCCATTGCATCCCTTGACCTCCCCGACCACATCGACGGGCTGGCCAACGTCGCAGGCGTCCCGGGTACCGCGCCTGCCGAACTCGTCCTCGCGGTCAACACCCTCGGGCCGCGCGCGCTCACCGCGCGGGCGCTCGCCTCGATGGAGTCCGGCGCGTCCGTGGTCAACGTGTCGTCGATCGCCGCGCACCGGAACACACTGCCGTCCAACGCCATCGACGAGTTACTCGCCGTCACCGACCGAACCGGGCTGAGCGGATGGCTCACCAGGCATCGACTCGACGGCCCCGCTGCGTATGACACATCCAAGCGCGCACTCACCGACTGGACGGTGCTGCTCAGCGCCGACCTGCTGTTCCGAGGCATCCGCGTCAACTCGGTGAGCCCCGGCCCGACCGAGACGCCGATACTCTCCGACTTCGAGCAGTCGATGGGCGTCGACGCGATCGCGCGGTCGGCAGGAGCCGTCGGCAGGCACGGCACCGCCGCCGAATCCGCTGCAGCCGTCGAGTTCCTCCTCTCCGACGACGCATCGTGGATCAACGGCATCGACATCCCGGTCGAGGGTGGTCTGACCGCACTCCGCACCGCCGCCCAGCGGCCTGCCGTGATCGCACCCGACAACACCCGCACCTCTGTGAAGGGAGCACTCCGATGACTTCTGGAACCACCTTGCCCGCCCGCACCTCGCTGTCGGTGCTGACGCTCGACGGCACCGCTCCCGCCGATCGCGAGCTTCTCGGCGGAAAGGCGTACAGCATCAACAAGATGCGTGCCCTCGACCTCCCGGTGCCGCTGGCCTTCGCACTGACCACCGCGGTGTGCACACGCTTTCACGACGAGGGCGGCACGCTGCCCGACGACGTCTGGTCTGCTGTGCTCGATCACCTGCGCGAGCTCGAGTGGGCGACCGGTAAGCGCTTCGGTGTCGGGCCGTTCCCGCTGCTGGTCTCCGTGAGATCCGGTGCGGCACAGAGTATGCCCGGCATGATGGACACCGTTCTCAACCTCGGACTGACCGAGGAACTCGCGCGAGAACTCGGTGAGGTCACCGGCGACGTCGACTGGGCCCAGGACACCTGGCAGCGCTTCTGTACGGGATACGGTGACATCGTGCTCGGCGACTCCGCACTCATGCCGCCCGCCGACCCTTACGACCAACTGCGCGAGGCGATCGGCGCTGTATTCCGTTCCTGGACAAACGATCGGGTACGCGCCTACCGCGAGCGCCACGGACTCGGCGAGGGAGGCGGCACAGCGGTCACCGTGCAGGCCATGGTCTTCGGCAACCGCGACGCGCATTCGGGAACCGGCGTGGTGTTCAGCCGTGACCCGGGCACCGGGGAGGCGACACTCTTCGGTGAGTGGCTTGCCAGAGCCCAGGGAGAAGACGTCGTCTCCGGCGAGCGCACACCGGAGAACATCGCACAGTTCGGCGCGCACGATCCGGAACTGCACCGCGAATTGACCCGTATCGCAGAGGTTCTCGAGCGCGAGCACCGAGACCTCGTCGACATCGAGTTCACCGTGGAGAGCGGCACCCTGTACATGTTGCAGTGCCGCTCGGGCAAACGATCGGCGCGCGCCGCCGTGCGCGTGGCCGTTGAGCTCGTCCGTGAGGGACTCCTTACCCCCGAGGAGGCGTGTGCACGGATCACCGCCGAGCAGGCGCGGCTGTTGGCAGATGAGGTGGGAGTGGCCGGCGGCGCCGAAGAACTCGCGCGCGGGGTGGGCGCGGGACCGGGCGCGGCGTCGGGTGTGGTGTTCACCGACACCGACGAGGCGTCGGCCGCTGCAGCACAGGGGACTCCCGTGGTGCTGGTCCGGCCGTCGACCTCCCCGGCCGACGTGCCGGCGATGTTCGACTCGGTCGCCGTGGTGACCGAGGTGGGCGGCACCACGAGTCACGCCGCGCTGGTGTGTCGAGAGATCGGTCTGCCGTGCATCGTGGGATGTGGCGCCGGGGTGACAACCGCTCTTGCCGGTACGACGGTGACGGTCGACGGCACCAACGGTGTGGTGTACGCCGGAGATGCTCGTGGTGACGAGAGTGCCACCGACCCGCATCTGGATGAACTACTGTCATTCCTTCCGGAGACACTTCCCGACGACCATCCCCTGAGCGTTCTGCACCAGCGGCAGGCGTTGCGTGACTGAGCCAGTGGAACAAGGTGGAGACGACATGAGCAGCGACGGTATCGATGCGGTGTACACCGCGGCCGGACTTCTCGACGATACGGCGCTCCCTGCCAAGCGCCCGAATCGGCGCGGGGAGCAAACCCGCGAGAAGCTCGTCCGGGCCGCGGTGGAGTGTTTCACCGAATACGGATACACCCGCACGCGCATCTCCGACATCACGAACCGCGCCAACACGGCCCAGGGAAACTTCTACCGACACTTCACCGGTCTCGACGACGTCTTCCTGGCCGCACTGCGACCCTCATTGGAGGAGTTGGCCACCGCGCGTCTGCGTCCCGATCACGCGCACGGCGAACGTGAATCGCTGATCAAGGTGAACACGACGTATCTGCAGGCGTATGCGCGCAATCGCCACATGCTCAGATTGCTTCGCGAGGCGGCGGCGGCCAGCGAAAACAAGGGCTTCCAACAACTATGGCTCAACCTGCGTGCCGACTTCGTGCGCCGCACCGAGCGCTGGCTCAACCGTCTGAACCAGCAGGGCGTCATCGACGAGCCGCACCCGCACATGCTCGCCGAGACGCTGGGATGTGCCACCGAGCAGATGGCCTACGTGCATGTCGGCCTGCCCGTCAGCACTCCGCGTCCGGAGGAGATCACCGAGCTGGGTACCGCATTGGGCGAGTTCTGGTATCGGTCACTGCCTCTCGCGCACGCCGACAGTGAGGTATCGCAATGACCGTCGACACCGCACCCGGGCGCTCGGCGACGACACTCGGCATCGACGTCGTGGTCGACGAGGTACGTTCGGAGACTCCTGAGGCGTCCACTTTCGTGCTGCGTTTCCCTACCGACGTCTCCTATCGGCCGGGTCAGTTCGTCACCGTCCGGATACCCAGCGAGCGCACGGGATCGGTCGCGCGCAGTTACTCTCTGAGCACCGCACCAGGAGTCGACGACCGACCCGCGATCACGGTGAAGCGCACCCGCGACGGGTACGGGTCCAACTGGTTGTGCGACAACGTCACAGCGGGGACGGTGTTGCACCTCTTGGCGCCCTCCGGGGTATTCACGCCGTCGCACTGGCGCGGCACGCTGCGCCTCTTTGCGGCGGGCAGCGGTATCACGCCGGTCATCTCGATCGCGAAATATGCTCTGATGCAACAGCAGTGCCGCGTCGAACTGTTCTACGCCAATCGCGATCAGGATTCTGTGATATTCGCCGAGTTGCTCGCCGAGCTCGCGCAGCGCCATCCTGACCGGCTACGGGTAGTGCACTGGTTGGAATCAGAAAGCGGACGGCCCGACACCGCCGCGATCGACGAGCTGTGTGGCCTGACCGATGACGATCAAGCCTTCATCTGCGGGCCCGCACCGTTCATGGATCTCGTCGAATCGGCACTCCGCACGCGGGGCGCTCCCCATTCCGCGGTACACGTCGAGCGGTATGTGTCGCTCGACGGCGACCCGTTCACGCTCGACCGCTCCGATACCGACGAGTCCGTCGACCTCGAGGCCACCATTGACGGAGAGACGATCTCGGTGACGTGCGGACGGACAACCCCACTGCTCGACGCGCTGCTGGCACACGGTGTCGACGCCCCGTACTCGTGCCGCGAAGGCGACTGCGGGTCGTGCATGGCGCGGCTCGTGACCGGAGACGTCGAACCCGGCGACGGGGTGGCGCTTGAACCGGAGGACCTCGACGACGGTTACATCCTCACCTGTCAGGCGACGCCGTCATCGGAGTCGGTCGCGATCGAATTCGACTGATCTGCAGGTTCTTCCGGCCCCGGTAGGGTCCCGTACATCGCTGCCCAGAAGCCGTCCGCCAACGCCTCGGCGAACTGGGCGTCGAATTCCTCTGGCGCGTTGATCAGGTCGAGGAGGCTGCCGCGTGTGGTGACAGTGATGAAGCGGGCGGTCTGTTCGGGGTCCATGTCGGCAGGCGCGAGTCCCTCCTGCTGGTCGCGACGGAGGCGTTCGGCCATCTTCGCGGTGTAGACCTTGAGGAATCCGTCGAACTCGGCTCTCAGCCGACTGTCGACGTCGACCGTCTCCAGAAAGGCGCGCCACACGGGTCCGTGCTTTCGCCCGAGTTCGAACATGCGGGTGATGATGTCGGCGAGGTCGTCGGGCCCCAATGGCTGCGTGCGCATCCACCATGTGTCGGACACGGCCCAGAATGCGGTGAAGAAGGGCTCAGCCGCGTTCTCGATCAGGTCACCCTTGTCGTCGAACCATTGATAGAAGGTCGACCGGGACACGTTCGCCGACGTCAGGATGCGCTCGACCGGGACGTCAGCGTACCGAACCCCGGACTCCAGGACGGTCTCCACCGACTCGAGGATCCGTGCCCGTGACCGGGTTCGACGCTTGACCGGAGCACGTGACATGCAGGTGAGCGTACTCGCCGCTCCACCACGGCCTGCTCGGTTCGTGACTCCTGACCGGTCGAACAGCAGGCCCGCTGCGACACATCACTCGTGACGTTGACGAACTCTTAGCGCCGTCGGCGAACTCTTAGCGGCGCGCATACTGTGCGCGGCGCGTGCTGCGGCGTAGACCGAAGTGGTGACACTGTTCGACATCCTGCCCTCTCTGAAAGGGGTCACCGTGGCCAGATCCTTCGATTCGACGAAGTGGCGCTTACCCATTCGGTTCGCCGGGAGCGACCTCCGCGTGAACGACGTCTCGATCCGCGAGGAATCGCTGCGCCGGAAGGTCGCGTTCTTCCTCGACGAGTCCGGAGAGCCGGTCAGTGCGGCGCTGTGCCCCGATGCGGTGTGGTTCCCGGCGCTGGTCACCCGGATCAGCAGTGCACAGTTGACCGGAGACCGCGCAGTGCTGCACGTCGACGCCGCGGTGCCGCTGACCACAGCGATCGTCGACGTTGCATTCCCCGGCTACGGGCTTGCCGGTGCCCGGCTTGCCGACATCACCATCGTCGACACCTCCGGCCATCGTCGGACCGTGCACGCCGAACTGCCGCCGCACGTGGCGGTCACCGGGACCATCGCGCTCGCACTTCGCAGTGTGGCCACGCCGACCAGGAAAGCCATGGCCCCGGCCGCCGCGAGGGCCGCCGACCGAGGCTGACGGACGGCGACCCCGCACCACACCAGGCCGGTCCGTTATCGTCATCCCGGGCCCGACGCGAGAGACCCCGCCGTGTAGGGGCGGGGTCTCTGCGCAAGGGCCGGGCGGCTGAGGAGCCGTCAGAGGCGGGGTCGGATCAGTAGTTGACCCATACCCAGTTCCACCGACGGGTGCGCGAGTCGAAGCGACGGACTCGACGACGACGCTGCGCCGGCGCGGGATTCTGACGACGGGGCTGGTTCGGTGTGGGCATGATGTCTTCTTTCTTCTCGGTGGAGCACTCCTCGGTGAGCGCTCTCTTCGACATCACCGAGAATGCCGATCGAGACTTGCGGGGGCCTCGACGTCGACTGGGAGGTCGCTGAATACCGTTGGCGCTCGCCCGATCACACTGTCGGCCCCGGTATGACTGTTCGCTGCTCCGGCGTCGCGAAGGTCCGATAGGGTCGATACGTCATCACCGGGGGAACGCCGCGAACAGGAGAACAACCCCGATGCACACACGCGCACCCCGCCTGACACTCCCCAGACCTCAACTCCCCAGACCCCGACTCTCCCGCCTCACGACGAAGCGTGCATTCCGTCTGGCCTTCCCGATGCTCGGCGCCGTGCTCGCAGCGTCTGCAGGTGTGGGATTCGTCGAGCCCGCACGCGCGGACGCCGCCACCCTGGTGTGGTCCGATGAGTTCACCGGTGCAGCCGGGAGCGCCCCGTCGCCGGCGAACTGGAACTTCGAGACCGGGGGCGGCGGTTGGGGCAACAACGAGTGGCAGACCTACACCGACTCTCGGCAGAATTCCTACCTCGACGGCAACGGCCGGCTGGTGATCGCCGCGCGCTCCGACGGCACGTCGATCACGTCGGCACGCCTCAACACACTCGGCAAGGTCGCGTTCACCTACGGGACGGTGTCGGCGCGGATCAAGCTGCCCGCGGGGAAGGGATTGCTACCGGCTTTCTGGCTGATGGGTACCGACATCTACTCCGCGGGCTGGCCGGGGAGCGGAGAGATCGACGTGATCGAAACACCTTCGGTGACAACGACATACACCAATAGTCTGCACGGACCGACGACCTCGGGAGGGGCGTGGCAACTCGGCAATTCGGGAGCGATCGCCGATCTCTCCACCGACTTCCACACATACTCGGTCACCAAGTCGAGGAACTCCATCACCGTCTCGCTCGACGGTCGAACCGTCGGCAGTTATCGCGCTTCCCAATTGAGGTCAGACCAGAAATGGGTGTTCAACAAGCCGACGTACCTGCTGCTGACTCTCGCCGTCGGCGGCAACTGGCCGGGCGCACCCGATCTGACGACGCCCAATCCGTCGTACATGACGTTGGACTGGATCCGGGTGTACTCGAACTGAGTGGAACGAAGCTAGACGGCCGAGTCCGGGAACGCGATGATCGAGAGGAAGCGGATCGGGAGCTCGACGAGTTCGACCGGGCCGTGGGCCCCCTCACCGTCGAGTTGTAGTGAGTCGCCGGGGCTGAGCCGGTACACCGACCGCGAGTGGGCGTAGTCCATCGAGCCGTCGAGCATGTAGATGAACTCGGTGCCGGGATGCTGGAACAGTGGCTGGGTCACGGACTTCTCGGTGAGCGTCACGAGCAGGCACTCGAGCCGCTTGTGTTCGCCGCGCAGCGAGCCGAGCATCTCGTACTCGTGCCCCTCGCGGGAGCCCTCGCGCACGATCTGCGAACCCTCACCGGCCTTGACGAAGACCGCCGACCGTTCGAGATCGGCGCCACGGAACAGCGAGGTCACCGAGACGTCGAACGCTGTGGCCAGCGCCGCGAGAGTGCTCAGACTGCATGAGGTCTGGGCGTTCTCGATCTTGGAGAGCATGGCCTTGGAGATGCCGACCTTGGCTGCCATGTCGCCGACGGAGAGTCCGACCTGCCTGCGTAGCCGACGGACGTTGTGCGCGATTGCCGATTCGAGTTCGAGTTCTTCGACCGGCTGGTCGACGGGGCGTTCACGCGCGGTCCCCGACTGGTTGCGGATCAGAGCGTCGTCGGTCACTCCGCCAGCATATCGGTAGACGGACTTCACTCCCGGTGAACGCCGTGGCCCGGCAGGGATTCGCGGCAACGACGCCGCCCCGACGGGTGTCCCGCCGTGCAGTGCACACATCGGCTACCGCATCTCGCCCGCACCGACATAGGGGAACCGCGTGGTGAGCAGGTCTCCCTCGGCGAAGCGGGACAGTCGGAAGTCGCACTCCGGGATGCGGGGGTCGTTGCTGCGGCCGTCGACGACCAGGTCGGCGACGAGACGACCGACCGCAGGCGAGATCTTGAACCCGTGACCGCTGAAGCCTGCGGCGATGACGAGACCGTCGAGGGGTCCGCGTGAGATCACGGGATTCCAGTCGGGTGTCACGTCATAGCAGCCGGCGTAGCTGCTGGTGATCGATGCGTCGGTGAATGCGGGGAAGCGCGTACCGACCTTGTCGACGGTCAGGTCGAGGAACGCCTCGTCGGCACGGTTGAGGTAGCCGTCGGGATCGGCGATCTCGAGTTCGGCGAGGTCGGAGTTGCCGAAGAGGATCTCTCCACGGACGTCCGGCCGGACGTACTGCAGCGACACCAGGTCCGAGAACACCGGTACGGCACCGAGTTCCATCCCCGGATGGATCATGACGATCTGCTCGCGATGAACTCGGATCGGCACGTCGATCCCGTACTCGTCCAGGAACGGCTTGGTCCACACTCCGGTCGCGACCACGACCGTGTCGGCGGAGATCGTCGAGCGATCGGCGAGTTCGACGCCGGTGACGCGGTCGCCGTCGGTCAGCAACCCCTTCACCGTCATGCCCTGTTTGATCGTGACCCCGGCGGCACGCGCCGACGCCGCGAACGCCTGTGCCGTCTGATAGGCGTCTCCGTATCCGCCGCGCTCTTCCCAACCGAAGGCGGCGAAGGGTGCGAGATCGGCCGCAGGCCAGAGCTTTGCGACTTCGGAGAAGTCCATCTCCTCGGTCTGCACGCCGACCTCGCGCTGCGCGGCAAGACTTCTCCTGAGGTTGTCGACGTTCGCCTCCCCGACACCGACCACATAGCCGGTCTGCCGAAAGCCGATGTCGGTGCCGAAGATCTCCTCGGCCTTCTCGAAGACCTCGAGGCCGGTCGCGGCCATCGCCGCCAGGGAACTGACCCCGTAGTGGCAGCGCACGATGCCCGACGACTTGCCGGTCATGCCACCGCCGACGGTGTCCCGTTCGCAGACAACGACATCGGTGATGCCGCGCTGCGCCAGGGCCCATGCCGTGGCGACGCCCTCGAGACCGCCACCGATGATGACGATCGACGCGGTCTGGGTGCTCATAGCCCGGCCCCCGTTCCCGGAATCCAGCTGGTGCCCGCGAGCGGGACACGAGCCATCGCCGACGCCTCTATCGTGATGGCGACCAGGTCCTCGGGCTCGAGATGCTGCAGGTGCGCCTTACCGCAGGCACGCGCGATGGTCTGGGCTTCCATGGTCATGACCCGCAGGAAGTTGGCGAGGCGTCGACCGCCCTCGACGGGGTCGAACCGTGCCGACAGTTCGGGATCCTGGGTGGTGATGCCCGCGGGATCGCGTCCGTCCTGGAAATCGTCGTAGAAGCCCGCGGCCGATCCCAGCTTGGCGTACTCGTCGGAGTATCGGGGATCGTTGTCGCCGAGCGCGATGAGCGCCGCCGTTCCGATCGCGACGGCGTCGGCGCCCAGTGCCATCGCCTTGGCGACGTCGGCACCGTTGCGGATTCCACCCGAGACGATGAGCTGGACCTCACGGTGCACACCGAGTTCCTGCAGCGCCTGCACGGCCTGCGGGATGGCCGCCAGGGTCGGGATGCCGACGTGTTCGATGAAGACGTCCTGGGTCGCGGCGGTGCCACCCTGCATGCCGTCGACGACGACGACGTCGGCTCCGGAGTGCACGGCGAGCTTGACGTCGTAGTAGGTGCGTGTGGCACCGACCTTGACGTAGATCGGCTTCTCCCAGTCGGTGATCTCGCGCAGCTCGTTGATCTTGATCGCGAGGTCGTCGGGGCCGGTCCAGTCGGGGTGACGGCATGCACTGCGCTGATCGATGCCCTCGGGCAGTGTGCGCATGGCGGCCACACGCTCGGAGATCTTCTGCCCCAACAGCATCCCGCCACCGCCTGGCTTCGCTCCCTGACCGAGCACGACCTCGATGGCGTCAGCCTTGCGCAGGTCGTCGGGGTTCATGCCGTAGCGCGACGGAAGATACTGATAGACAAGGTTCTTCGACTGCCCGCGTTCCTCGGGCGTCATGCCGCCGTCACCGGTGGTGGTCGACGTGCCGACCTCCGACGCACCGCGGCCGAGAGCCTCCTTGGCCCCGGCGGACAACGCGCCGAAGCTCATTCCGGCGATGGTGACCGGGGTCTGCAGGTGCAGCGGGAACTTGGCGTTGCGGGTACCCAGCTTGACGTCGGTGTCGCAGCGTTCGCGGTACCCCTCGAGCGGGTAGCGCGACATGGATGCGCCGAGGAAGAGCAGGTCGTCGAAGTGAGGCAGTGTACGCTTGGCGCCCCAACCGCGGATGTCGTAGATTCCGGTTTCTGCGGCGCGCTGGATTGCGGCGATCGTGTTGCGGTCGAAGGTCGCCGACTCGCGCAGGCCGCGCTGGGAGTTACTGAGGTTGGTCATGGAATTCTCCTTGTGCTCGTCGAGCCGCCACCGAGGGCGTGCAGCGCGACCGGCTCAGTAGGCCGAAGAGTTGTCGACGTGGAAGTGGTAGAGCTCGCGCGCTGAGCCGTAGCGGGTGTACTCGGCGGGGTCGTCGTCCTTGAACCCGGCGGCCTTGAGCAGTCCGGCGAGTTCTTCGAGGTGTTCGGCCCGCATCGGTTTGACGATGCAGTCGGCGCCGAGTGAGGCAACCGAACCGCGTACGTAGAGGCGTGTTTCGTAGATCGAGTCGCCAAGCCCCTGGCCTGCGTCGCCGCGGACCACCATGCGCCCGGCTTGCGCCATGAACGCACTGTTGTGGCCGACGTTGCCGCCCACGACGATGTCGACGCCCTTCATCGAGATGCCACACCGCGCTGCGGCGTCGCCCTCGATGACGAGCAGCCCACCGTGCGCGGTGGCGCCTGCGGACTGCGACGCGTTGCCCTTGACGACGACGGTGCCGCTCATCATGTTCTCGGCGACGCCGGTGCCCGCGTTGCCGTTGATGATGATCTCCGCCTGCTGGTTCATGCCTGCGGCGTAGTAGCCGACGTGACCGTTGACGGTGATCTTGACGGGTGCGTTGACCCCGGCGGCCACGCTGTGTGCGCCGTGCGGGTTGTCGATCACCACCTCGCCGGACACATCGCCGTGCAGAACCGAGTTCACGTCACGCAGTGGAGTGGTGTCGAGGTCGAAATGCAGGTCGCTCATGGGGATCTCCGTGGACGGGGGTGTGGATGGGGTGGCTGTCAGCGTGTCCATGCGTAGACCACCTCGGGCTCTGGTTCCCAGATGCGGGCATCGTCGACGCCGGGAAGATGGGCAAGCGCGCGATACTCACTGGCCATGGCGACCCAGTCGGGTGTCTCGGCGATCACGGCAGGCTTGCAGGCAATGGCGTCACGGACCACGGCGAAGGAGTCGCGGTTGGAGACCACAAGGGTGTAGAAGCCGTCGAAGGTCGCACAGACCTCCTTGAGTGCGGTCTCGACATCCTTGCCCTGCGCGAGTTGGTGGGCGACGAAGCGGGCGCCGACCTCGGTGTCGTTCTCGCTGTCGAAGTGCACACCCTGCGCGCGCAATTCGCGTCGGATGGTCGCGTGGTTGGAGAACGACCCGTTGTGGACGAGGCACTGTTCGGGGCCTACGGCGAAGGGGTGTGCACCCGACGGTGTCACGGCGGACTCGGTCGCCATGCGGGTGTGTCCGACGCCCTGCCAGCCCTGCGCGGACGCGAGGCCCCACTGCTGTGCGAGGTCGCGCGGCGCACCCACGCCCTTGAGGACTGTCAGATCCGAACCGAAGCCCGCGACGAGCGCCGAGGGGAATGCGGCCCGCGCGGCGTCGAGGAGGTCGCCGGCGTCGATCGGTGCCGAGAGGACGAGGGTGTCATCGACCAGCTGCGCTGCGACGTCGGTGCCGAGCGCATCGGTCAATCGCGTTGCAGCCTCAGCGGGTTCGACGTCGATCTCGAGCAGACTGACGCAACCGTGTCCTGCCGGCGCCCATGCCTCGTTGCCGTAGACGGCCATTCCGGCGGAGTCGGCTCCGCGGTCTTGCATCTCGCCGAGCATGCCCGTGAGCAACTGGCCGAGTTGGGGATACAGCTCTGGGTTGCGTAGGTGCAACCCGACGATTCCGCACATGATGTGTGCCTTTCCGTGAAATGGGGTGATCTCGACGAGCTCGGTCCGCGTCGTGCTGATCGCGGCAAGCTCGATCTTTTGGGGGTCAGAAAGCCGTGAGGTACTGCTCGACCTCCCAGGGCGAGACGGCCGAGTGCCAGGCGAAGAACTCCTCGCGCTTGAGGTGCGAGAAATACTGCGAGACGCGTTGCGCGTCGTCGGGCCACTCGTCGGGGATCGCGGCGTCGAGTGTTGCGGTGACCACCGCGTCGGCTTCGAGTGCCTCGACGGCGTGCAGCAGAGTCAGCGGAAGGGACGAGATGTGACCCGGGCAGGTGCCGAGGGCGCCGGGGTCGAGGCTGCGCTTGATGCCGTCGAGGCCTGCGCCGAGTGCCGCAGCGATCGCGAGGTACGGGTTGGCCGAACCGTCGCCGCCACGGAGTTCGACACGCTGCTCGTCGGGGATGCGGACGTAGTGGGTACGGTCGTTGCCGCCGTAGGTCGGGACGCGCGGCGCCCAGGATGCTCCGGAACGGGTAGCTGTTGCGCCGGTTCGCTTGTAGGAGTTGACCGTCGGCGCCATCACAGCCTGCAGCGCTGGAGCATGCTCGAGAATGCCGCCGACGAATCCGTATGCGGCGGGCGAGAGTCCGAGTCCGCGTTCGTCCTCGTCGGTCGAGCTCGGGAAGACCGGATTGCCCGCCGAGGTCAGCGAAAGATGCAGGTGCAGACCGGAACCGGTGCGTTCGGCGAACGGCTTGGGCATGAACGTCGCGACCATGCCGCGCTCGGACGCGAAGGTGGAGAGCAGATAGCGCAGGGTGATGACGCGGTCAGCGGTGGTCAGGGCGTCGGAGTAGGCGAAGTTCTGCTCGAACTGTCCGTTGCCGTCCTCGTGGTCGTTGGCGTAGTTGCTCCAACCGAGTTGATTCATCGCCGTCGACACGGTGGTGAGGTGGTCGTACATACGGGTGAGCCCGCGGACGTCGTAGCAGGGCCGGTCGGAATCGTCGGCAGCGTCGGCGGTGATGAGCGCGCCGTTGGCGTCCCGCTTGAGCAGGAAGTACTCGACCTCCGCGCCGACCCACGGCTCGAACCCGGCGTCGGCGGTCTGCGCGATCAGCGACTTGAGGATGTTCCGCGGGGCGAACGGCCACGGCTTGCCCTCGACGTGCGGATCGCAGTGGACGATCGCCAGGCCCTCCTTGATGAAGGGAACCGGCAGGAACGACGAGACGTCGGGGATGGCGACGAGGTCGGGGTCCTTGGGCTCCTGCCCGATCGCGCCGACCGCGTAGCCGGCGAAACCGACTCCGTCGTCGGCCAGTTCGTCGACGGCTTCGACCGGGACGAGTTTGGCGCACGGCTTGCCACGCAGGTCGACGAACATGGCGAGGATGAACTTGGTGTCGTTGGTCTCGCAGAGTTCCGCGAGGGTCTTGGTGTCAGTCATGGGTTGCTCCGGGGTGTTCGGGGAGTGAGTCCAGTATGTCTACTCGTATGAACCGTTGTCTAGTATTAGTAGACGCTCGATTTATTGCGGTCCCGTTAAGCGCGCGTGAGGTGGTGGTATCGGCCGCGTCGGATGCACAGTCGGCTGCAGGAGGTGCACGGTCGGCGGCAGGAGGTGCACGGTCGACGGCGGGAATGCAGAACGCCCGTGAGTGCGCGGGCGTCGGTGCGTACTCACGGGCGTTCTGTGGACAGGTAGCGGATTCTGCAGGACTACGTCGTCGTTGCGGGAGCTGCCGCAGGTGGAGCGGTGTTCGCTCCGGCTGCCGCTGTGCTGGAGGGCAATTCGTGTTCGAGGTTCTCTGCGGCGCGCTCCGGGTGCACGCCGGAGAAGCCGCCCGGCGCATGTCCGACGCCTGCTGCGGGAATCTCGTAGGCGGTCTCGGCGTGGATCGTGGAGTCGAGTCCGAGCGTCTCGGTCTCGGCGTCGACCCGCAGACCCATTGTCTTGTCGATCGCTGTCGCGATGAGCCACGTCATGACGAACGAGAAGACGCACGTGATCACGATGCCCGCCAGTTCGCGCCACAGGAGATCGATGTCTCCGCCGAACAGGATTCCCTGGATGCCGGCCGGTGCCGACGACGCCGCGAACAACACGATGCACAGGGTGCCGACGATGCCTCCGATGCCGTGGACGATGAACGCGTCGAGACTGTCGTCGACCTTGAAACGCGACTTGATGCTCATCAGGAACGCCACGACCGCCGACGACAGAAGTCCGACACCGAGCGCGCCCAGCGAGCTGACCGCGTTGGCCGACGGCGTGATGCCGACCAGACCCGCAACGACGCCGGTGATGACGCCGAGCGAGGTGACGTGGCCCTCTCGGATCTTCTCTATGATCGCGAAGCCGATCATGCCCGCGCTGCCGGCCAGCAACGTGTTGAGAATGACGAACTGGGTGAGGAAGGTGGCGCCGAACGCGCAGCTACCGTTGAACCCGAACCAGCCGAACCAGAGGATTCCGCCGCCGAGCAGCACCATCGGCAGATTGTGCGGGCGCTCCATGCGCTTGCGTCGTGCACCGAGCACCAACGCGAGGGCGAGCGCTGCGACACCTGAATTCATGTGCACCGCAGTGCCTCCCGCGAAATCATGGATGCCGATCCTGTTGAGCAGGAAGCCGCCTCTGGCGTCGTCGGTGTCTGCGGTGAACACCCAGTGCGCGACCGGGAAGTACACGAGCGTCAGCCAGATCGGCACGAAGACGAGCCACGCAGAGAACTTCATCCGACTGGCAGCACCACTCGCGACGATCGCGACGGTGATGGCGGCGAACAGAATGAACCATGCTGCGTAGTACAGGACCTGGGTGCCGCCCGATCCGTCGTCGGTCTGGTGGTTGATGAGTCCGATGTAGTCGGTCGGATTACCGATCAGCCCCCAGCCCTTGACCGACGGGCCCGACACGAGTCCGTATCCGTACAGAACGTAGAGCACGCTGGTGATGCCGAGGGTGATGAGCACCATCGTCATCATGTTGAGTACATTGCGTGACCCCAGCATGCCCCCGTAGTAGAAGGCGAGTCCGGGGAACATGAGCAGAACGAAGACGAATGCGGCAAGCATCCACGACAGGTCCGCATGTGCGGCGAGTTGTTCCATGGGTGTTCCTTGAGTTGGTGACGAGTTCGATCAGCGGGACGGACAGGGCGGGCGGAGACGAGGGCTGGAAGCGTGGACGAGGGCTGGAGACGTGGGCTAGTCGGAAATGGGTTGGCGGAGATATGCGACGACGTCGTCGCGGTAGTCGAAGAACCCCTTGTACGTGGCGATGCGTTCGTCGAGGGTCTCGATCACCGTGGCCAGCTGAGCCGACCACTCGGGGATTCGTCGCACCTCGTCGAGCGACGCCATGAACGTGCGGATGTTGAAGGTGACGGCCCCTGACATCGGCAGGCGGATGAAATGCTCGAGTTCGATACGCAGACGCGCGGAGCCGAAGTCGTTGTCCCGCACCATGGCCGGGATGTCGCGTCCCCACTCGGGAAGCTCTTCGAGACTGACGTCGAGCTTGTGCGAGTCCGACGCTGACAGCGTCCAGTTCACGCGCCGGTAGACCTGATCGGCCGGGAGCCTACGCAGGAACTGCTCGGCACGTGCCACGATCCCGTCGCGGATGAGGCCGGGGACCGGAGCGTGGATCTCGTACATGTCCATGCCGACGTCGAACGACACCGACCACGCGGCGGCGAAGGTCACCACACCGGCGTCGAAGTAGAGCCTCCCGTCGCGTTCGACGACAAGGAGCAGATCGTCGGGAACCTCACGCGCAAGGAACTCCATGGGGCCGCCGGGCAGCGTGTCGCTGTCGCCGAGTGTGAACGCGGCATCGGTGCCGAGAAGGTCGTTACGCCAATGGAATCGGCCTGCACCGAGTTCATCGAGTCGCATGAACTGCGGGTAGGCCAGCGCGAGGTCGCGCAGGTAGTAGAGCAGCAGATCCCAGCATGCGATCTCCATGCCGGGGCGGATCCGCACGCGGGAGGGATCGGCGTCGAGAATCCGCCTGCGCTCGGCCATGATCGACGGGTACTCGGCTCCGCCGAGGTCGACGAGGTTGCGGCCCCACTCGCCGCCCCGGGTGCGGTGGGGAATCCGGGCCGGTTCGACGTTGACGGAGTAGCTGAATTCTGCGAGCTCGTCGGGGAACGGCCATGGGATGTTCGACAGGTGGTCGACGGGCTGGGCGAGGAATTCAGCGGCCGCACCTGTCGGTGTATGCGTGGCTGACTGGTCGGTGGTGAGTGTCATGTGGTCACCTCGAAAGCGTTCGGATGTCGTCGGAGGGGGTTTAAATCAGCGGTGAGAGCGGTTGGCTCAGTCAGCGGAGACGTCGAGCACGAGGTCGCCTGCGCCGCGGGAGACGCAGCAGAGCATGCTGTCGCCGGATGCTCTCTCCTCGTCGGACAGGACGTAGTCGCGGTGCGTTATCTGTCCGGCACGCACCGGGATTCGGCACTCGCCGCAGACCCCCTGGCGGCACATGTTGGTGACCTCGACGCCGTTGTCGACGAGTCGTTCGAGCAGCGAGACACCTGGCGGGACGTCGATGACCGTTCCATCGGCAAGACTCACCGAGAACGGGTCTCCCGGATCCTGTTCTGGCGCGGTGAACCTCTCGAGGTGTACCCGCGCCGACGGCCAGCCCGCCGACGCAGCGATCCGCTGGTAGGTGTCGAGCAGCGGCGCCGGGCCGCACGCGTAGGCGTGCGTGCCGAGTGGTTGCGCTGCAAACCGCTCCGTGAGCAGAGCGATCGTCTCGTCGACTCCTGTCACCTCGTGCAGCGTGATGTCGGGTTGTTCGGCCAGTGCCCGCAGATCCTCCACGTGCGCGCTGTGACCGGGACGGTAGGAGTACACGATCTCGACGGTCAGACCGTCACGTGCCGCGGCGCGTGCATGCGACAGGATCGGGGTCACCCCGATACCTCCGGCGACCAGCAGGGCGTGCCGCTGGTCGAGGACAGGCGCGAACATCGGTCGTGGACCCTCGACCTCGATCAGCTCGCCTTCGACGAGGTTGGCGTGCAACCACTCCGATCCTCCGCCGGTGTCTTTGCGCAACACCGAGATCCCGTACGAGTCGGGATACATGCCGTCGTCGACCAACGAATAGGCGTTGCGGGTGGCGCCTGCCTGCACGATGAGGTGGCTGCCGGGTTGGTAGGGAGTCAGGGCGCCGTCGAGTGGCGCGAAACGGAAATGCGTGATCGCGTCCGTGAGTGGGCGGACCTCCACGACTCGCATGGTGCGCGACCCCGTCCGATAGCCGTCGTGCAGGTGTCCGCCGACCTGCGCTGCGGCGGTCATGACAGTTCCTCGAGGGTGCGCGCGTCCACGGCGGAGGCCAGGAAGCTGCCGCGCGACGCCGAATGATGTTCGTGGATCTCCAGACGCCGGGTGCAGCCGGGACATTCGACGATCCCGCCGGGGGCGCCGACGGCGCGGAAGGTGTCGCGGCAGTGGGCGCAGTAGACCGGCAGGTCGGCGGTGTCGGTCACGAACGCCGACAGTTCGTCGGCGATCGCTCCTGCCGAGCGGGCAGCACCGAGAGCCGTCAGCACGTCGTACTGGCCCCCGGTCACCAGAATCCTCGCCCCGGTGTGCGTTGCCGTGAGCGCTTCGTCGAGCAAGGCCCGGTCGTCGTCGTGTGTCAGTGAGTCGAGGACGAGCAGGCGCGTGGGGCCGACACTCTCCGCGACACGTACCCACGCGCGCGCGACGTGTGCGGTCTCGTCGTGCGGGCCCACTGCGACGATGAGGAACTCCGATCCTGCGGCGTCGACCTCGGCGGGCCGTGACGGCCAGTCGGGCAGTCCGTGCACGGGTTCGGTTGGCGCAGTGCCGGTGTCGATCTGCGGTTCCGCGATCGGCGAGTGCAGCGCCTCGTACGAACGCAACCACTGCGCGGCGCGCGTGCGGTACTTGATGATGCCCTTGTAGTCGGCCATGTCGTCGGGTAGCTCGGCGAAGACCTCGGCTGCGCGTGCACGCCACGGGTCTACGGTCGCCACCGCTTCGAGGGGCAGGAGGTAGGTGCGAATCAGGAACATCACCGCGCCGGAATCGGGTAACCGGATCAGATGCTGGACCTCGACCCGCAGATGGACGAGCCGCCCGAACTCGGCGTCGTCGACGTGTTGGATCATCTCCCTGTCGGGTCCCCATTCGGGGTAGCGCTCGGTGGAGACATCGAGTCGGCGTCCGATGGTCATCGTCCAGTTGGTACGACGGTAGGGCTCATGTGGTTGGAGCCGCTTGAGGAACTCGTGTGCGCGGGTGATGACACCCATCTTGCGCACACGCGGAACAGGCCCGTGGATCTCGAGGAAGCTCATCCCGACGTCGAATCCGAAACTCCAGTCGGCTGCGAAGGTGATGATGCCGGCATCGACGAACAGCTGCCCGTCGCGTTGGTCGAGCAGCGCGATGTCTTCTTGCACCTGGGTGGAAATGTAGTGCAACGGGTCGTCGCCGAGGCTCGACTCGTCACCGTAGCGGAAGGTACGTTCTTCACCGAGAAGGTCGTTGCGCCAGCGCCATTCGTCGCCTCCGAGTGAGGTGAGGTGCATCGTCTCGGGATACGCCTGGGCGAGCTCGCGCAGGATGGTGAGCATGGCGTCCCATGCCGCGGGGCGCATGTGCGGCAGTACCGCTCGGCGTGTCGGGTCGGCGTCGAGGATCGCAGCGCGCTCGGCAAGCTCTGCGTGGTATTCGGAGTCGACGACGACCGCCGAATCCCCCCACTGACCAGCAGGTGTGCTCACCTGCGCTCCGGCGGGTTCGACGTTGGTGCTGTACCGGTAGATGTCGTCGACGAAGGGAAAGGGGAAGTGCGCGATCAGATCTGGTCGCGCGGCTGCCGTGGTCACAGCGGTACCTCCAGGGTGCATCCGTCGCCTGCGCGTGAGACGCAGGGCATGATCGCGGTGCGCGACTGCTTTTCCTCCTCGGTGAGGAACAGATCGCGATGAATGGGTTCGTCACCGCCGCACAGGTCGATACGGCATTCGCCGCACACGCCCTGTCGGCAGAGATTGGGCACTGCTATCCCGTTGGTCTCCAGCGCTTCGAGCAGGCTGGTCCCCGACGGGACGTCGAAGGTGCGTTCACTGCGCGTGAGTGTCACCCGGAACGGGTCGCCTGCGTCGAGGGCGTCGATGCCGAAGCGCTCGGAGTGCAACCTCGACGGCGGCCAACCGGCGATACTCGCGGACTCGAGAACGTGGTCGATGAAACCTGCAGGGCCGCAGACGTAGAGATGGGTGCCTACGGGTTGCTCGAGCAGGGTGTCGGCGAGACGTATCGCGAACTCGTCCCTGGTGGTGAACAGCTCCGCATTGCCGCCGGCCAGACGTGTGACCTCGTCGACGTGCGCTGCGTATCCGGGCCGAAACGCATAGAGCACCTGCACGTTTCGCTGCCATCGCGCGGCTGCTCGCAGATGCGACACGATGGGTGTCACCCCGATACCGCCCGCGATCAGCAGGTGTTTTCCGGCCCGAGCCGCCGGCGCGAACGCGCTTCGAGGTGGCCGCACCTCGAGCTGGTCACCTTCGGCGAGGACGTCGTGCAACCACCGTGACCCGCCGTTGCCGTCGGTCACCCGCAGAACCGAGATCGTGTACTCGGTGGGGTGCGCTCCGTCGGAGACAAGGCTGTAGGCATTCGAGTACTCGCCCGCCTGGACGACGAGGTGGCTGCCCGGCACGAACCCGGGTAGCGGAGCGCCGTCGGGTGCTGACAGCGTGATGGTTCGTATTCCGTTGGCACTGTTGACTATCGACGTGACAGTCAGCACCAGTGTTGTCGGCCGCCGAGGTGCAGGCGTCGTCGGGACGCCGGTGTCGGCCAGTGCGGTCATCGCGTTGCTCCTCCGGAGGGGGCCGTCTCGGCGTCGACCATGAAGCCGAGGAAGGCGCCGGTACGTCGGGATACGTGGTAGTAGACGAGGAGGTCACGGTCGCAGCCGTCGCAGCAGATCACATCGTCGACAGCCGCGACGGCGTGCGTCGTGGTGCGACAGTGTGAGCAGAAGACATCGACGGGACCGGTACCGACGGGGACAACACTGATCTCGTCGTCCTCGAGTCCAGCGTCGATCGCGGTGGCGCGCAACCGCAGGCACGATCCGACCGGTCCGGCAAGCACCACACGGACACCGACTGCACTGCTGCGCAACGTGTCTCGCAGTTGTGCTGCAAGAGTGTCGACTTGATCACCGAGCAACACCGATCGCCCCACATCGGGGTCCAGGGTCTGCGTCCAGTCACGAGCTAGGTCGACTGCCGAGGGGGCGTCGGACGTTGACTTCGGGGCGTGGGGGTCGCCCATGCCGACGAGCACATAGAAGCGACCCGTCGTGTCGGGAAGAGCGGTGGTGGTCGGTGTTGACCGTCCCGGCGTGCGTGCCCACGCCGGGACGCTCGAGTATGCGAGCTGCGACATCGGGGCTACAGGAGTGTCGAGTCGCGGTGGCCGGCGTAGAACGCGAGGGCGTAGTCAGGGGTGCTGAAGTAGATCTTGGAACCCTTGGGGAAGAAGATCGCGTCCTTGGCCTTGGCGATGGTCTTCTGTCCCGTTTCTTTGTTCTCGAGAAGGAACTCGCCCTCGAGGACGACCTTCATCTCGTCGTACTTGTACTCGTAGTAGAGCGGGGCGTCGGTGTGGCGGAGTTCGAAGTAGCCGCTGCACATCTCGCTGCCGTCCGGGTTCTCGTAGACGTCACCGATGAAGCCCTCGGTGCCGGGATACTCGGCATCGGGCATCTTGGGGAGGTTCTCCCAGGCACCGGGCGTGACGCGGAATTCGAGGGCACTCGTGCTGTCGATCGACATGTTCTCTCCTATTCTTGGATGGACGTCCGCTTCACCTGGCACCGATTCGGATCCGCCGGATGGCGTCACAGGTTGGTGATTCATGTGAGTGGACTTTGTTCCCTTATATGAGACCGCTCGAGTGTTTCTGCTGCGTGACGCGTGCGTTGACGTATGTGACACTTCGTCTACTGCGGTGAGACATTTGCTGGCGATGTTCACTGCGGCGCCACAACCTTCCGAGGCGGGTTCGGCGAGCTGGGCCGTCATTCACAGACACGAATCGGTCAACACTCGCGACTCGCCCCGCTCGCATCCCAGATTTCTCCCAGGTTGTCTCGATACGGTTGCTCAGTGAGTTCCTTGTCCGTGGTGCGCCCCACGCGTGGTCGCCGACCTCTCGGTTACGTGGTCAGCGCAGTGCTCGCGGCGTTGCTGGCGTTCGCTGCGGCAGGCGGAATCTTCGTCTTCGCGGTGCGGACATCGGCAGGACAGGTCATCGATCAGCGTCTGCTGGAGTACGGGCGTGAACTCCCCGCGGCAACAGCGGTGCCGCATTGGCTGTCGATGTACGTGGTCTCGAATCCGCTGACCTGGATCATCGGTGCGACCATCGTCGTCGCGCTCGTCTGTCTCGGTGCAATGCTTCCGTCCGAGCGGGGTCACCGCAGCGTCGGCTCCCGGATCGCAACGACCGCTACTCTTTTGCTGTTTCCGCCGGTGACCATCGTCGTGATCCGTGCCCTTCGTGACGGCACCTACCGTCCGCACTTCCACGACTGGATCGAGGAAACCAACAACTCGGCACCCAGTGGGCATGCGGCGGCCATCGCCGCGCTGGTCGTTGCGGTTACTCTGGCCGCTCCCCCACTGCTGCGGCCGTGGGTTGCCGCACTCGGCGGCGCCTGGGCCGCGATCATCGACTTCGGCCTCGTCGCCGCAGGATGGCATCGGCCCAGTGACGTGGCCATCTCGACGTTGCTCATCGTCGGCGCGGCCGTGTTGCTGCCCGATCCCCACCGCGGATCCACCACCGCGATCCCCCGGGTCGTCGGGCTTGCCGTGTGTGGTCTCACGATCGTCGCGGCGTCGATCACCATCGCCGTGTACTACCCGCGGCTCGAGCAGGTCGTGATCGCGGCGCTCGTCGCCGGCGTGGTCGGGGTCTGCCTGGGAATCCTTGTCGCGTTCAAGTCCGGCGACCGCGCGGCGGTGGCCACGAGCCACGTCGACGACCCGTGGGACCACCCCAGGCGCCGCGACCACCACCTTGTCGGCTGATTCATCGCGCACGGTCGACGGATGGGAGCGCACAGTCGACGGATGGGAGCGCACGGTCGACGGTTGGGAGTCGCACAGTCGACGGTTGGGAGCGCACGGTCGGCGGTCAGGCCTGAGCCAGGACCTCCGCGCCCAGGAATTCACACACGGTCAGGGCAAGGGCGAGATCGAGGCGATCGGTGGTGCGGGTGTCGCGCATCGCCTTGTCGACGCGGTACTTGACGGTGTTGCGGTGCAGATTGAGACGCTCGGCGGTGTGCAGATGACTTTCCCCGGTGGCGAAGAAGACCGACAGCGTCTCCCGCAATGCAGCCGCATTCGGTGAATCCTCGGCGAGGGGGCCCAAGACCTCGTGTACCCACGCCCGCGTGAACTCCAGGTCGCGGGCCAGCCGAGAGACCACGGCCACTCCCCGATCGCCGAAGCCGACGACGTCGGCGACGAGACTGCCGGGCATCGTCGCGAGGCCCCAGGCCGCGAGCGCCTGCTCGTGGGAGCGTCGAAAACCGGTGACGCCGAAGGCGTTGAGCCCCAGCGCCACGCGCACACCCTCGGGCAACGTCACCTGGCGCGCGACCTCGGCGGTCTGGACGCTTCGATCACCACGTCCCAGCGGCAGCCAGACCCAGGCTGTCGTGCGGTCGATCGCGGTGATCAGCGGTGGCCCCTCGGCGAACAGTCTCGTAGCCATCGAGCGAGCTGCGCGGTCGAGTACGGCGAGGTCGCGCGCCCCCGCGTCGGTCACCCACAGGATGGCGGCCACGTGATGCTGCTCGAGCGAGTAGCCGGACTCCCGCTCGAAGGAGTCGGTGTCGACCTCTGTGGTCCGGAGGATCTCGTGGATCCGGGACGACAGGACGTTGCCCTCGGCGCCGATCCAGCGTCGACGCTCATCCTCGTACGCCTGGAACACGTAGAGGGTGATCCACTCGATGTACTGCGAGATCACATCGGAGATCCGACGCATCACCGCAAGGCTTTCCCGGGTGGGCAGCTCCAGGTCGTCGACGTAGCCGAAGATGGTGCGCAGCATCTCGTTCTGACCCATATGGTACGCACGTACCAAGGAGTTCGACGGTACGTCGCGTTGGGCAAGACGTAACGCGTACTCGACCGCAGCAGTTGTCGGCTGGAGATGCTCGACGGGTATGTCGTTGCTCAGCACGTGCAGGATGGTCGAGACATTGCCGTGCACGCTGGCCTCGAGCATTTCGACCAGTGCCGGGTCGACGTCGAGTTGGTCGATGTCGCGCGCCATCAATGCGGTGAGGTGTCGGACGATCTCGGACTCGTTCTCACGCAACCGCTTGCCCACCTGGGACACCGCAGCGCGAACCTCGTCGGTGACCACCGCAGTCGACTGCGCATTGTGCTGGGGCAGACCGGGTATCGACGTGCTCACTGCTCGCGTCCTGTCACCGCTGCAACCACGTCAACGCCGAGTTCGCCGCGTTGGCCCCGCAGAGTCCGTGCACGCCTGCACCGGGCGGCGTCGACTGCGAGCACAGGTAGACGCCGTCGACGCCAAGGCTGTACGGGTCGATGGCCGTACGCGGGCGCAGGAGCATCTGCAGACCGTCGTTGGCGCCGCCGATGATGTCGCCTGCGGCGAAATTGGCGTTGTAGTCGTGTAATTGACGGGTTCCTGTGCTGCGCGTCGCGAGGATCCGATCGCGGAAGCCCGGTGCGAAGCGCTCGATCTGCTGCGTGACGAGGTCGGTGGCGTCACCGTCGTAACCCTTGGGAACGTGGGCGTACGCGTAGACGGGATTGACGTTGCCTGCGCTCCTCGTTGGGTCGGCGACGTACTGCTGACCCAGCAACACAAAGGGATTCGGCACCATGACGCCGCCGGCGCGACTGGCTTCGGTGGAGGCCACCTCGTCGAACGTGCCGCCGAGATGCACAGTTCCTGCACGACCGCAGTCTGGATTGGTCCACGGGATATCGCCATCGATTGCGTAGTCGACCTTGAACGCCGACGATCCGACGCGGTATCGCCGATACGACCGCGCGATCCGCGACGGCATCTCGTCGCCGTAGATCGCCAGGGTCTGCTCGGGCGAGAGGTCGAGAAGGACGAGATCGGCGTCCGGGATGTCGGTGCGCGCACTGACCCGGACACCGGTCTCGATCTTGACGCCGTACGAGCGCAACGCCGACACGGCGGCGTCGATGATCGCGCCCGAACCGCCTTCTGCCACGGGCCATCCGTAACGATGGCCGCTCGCGGCGATCATCATGCCGAGAGACGCCGTCATCGGACGGTCGAGGCGGTTGAACGCGTGCGCAGCGATACCTCCGAAGAGCGCGCGTGCCCGCGGTGAGCGGAACACGCGCGCAACCGCGGACGCGGGAAGCAGCGCACGCGGACCGAATGCCGCCAGTCGCAGGGGATGTCGAGGGACGTTGATGATCGGGCGGAGCAGGTCGGCGGACAGGTCGTCGAATCCGCTTGCCACATCACCGAAGAGCAATCGCCAGCGTCGACCATCCTCGCCGAGCCCTGCCGCCGTCTCGTCGATGGACTGATAGAGCAGGCCAGCGTCTCCCGAATCCAGCGGGTGGGCGCAATCGATCTCGGGCCACCGCCAGACGAGTCCGTACTGCTCGAGTCCGACGTCCCGCCAGAACGGCGAGCCGACGGCGAGCGGATGAAATGCCGAGCAGTGGTCGTGGATGACGCCGGGCAGCGTCAGCTCTCCCGACCGCGCGCCACCGCCGACGGTGTCGGCGGCTTCGAGCACGGTGACCTCGACGTCGTTGCGAGCAAGGTGCAGGGCGGCGGCGAGCCCATTGGGCCCGCCGCCGACGACGACCGCTGAGGTCACCGGCTACACCTGCTCCTGCGCGTCGGCGCCGCGCATCTTCGGTTCGGTCATCACCTCAGGATCAGTCAACGCGCGAGCAGCGTCAACGTCGAGCGTCCATTCGACGTCGATCGGGATCGGACCGTTGGGTAGCCACGGCTGCTCTGCGATGGCATCGGTGACCCGGTAGGAGCCCCGCTCGATGACACCGAGCGCGGCGTCGATCACCTGATACTGCTGGGTGCCCTTGTGGATCGGCTGCGACTCTATCCACACGACGAGGAACTCGCCGGGAGCGAAGTTGCAGCGTCGCTGCAGTGCGGCGATCATCTTCGCGTCGTGCAGGTGACCGTCACCGAAGTTGAACGCCACCAACGAGTTACAGGCGAACTCGCCTTCACGCAGGGTGTAGGTGTTGATGTCGTCGCCGAGGTGGCGGCTCATCAGCGAATACAGCGCGCGGCCCTGGCTGTGCATCGACCGCCACGCGAGCATCTGATGCATCACGACGTCGGCGACCTCCGGCGGGTACGTCGCCAGCAGCTGGGTGCGGGTGTTGGGCGACGACCGCACGATGTGCTGTTCCAATTTCTCCTCGGCGCCGGGTGCGAATGCCCAGGTGGCCGAGGCCCAGTTGCCTGCGTACTGACGCATCGACGGCAGGAACGAGACAAGGTCGGGCCTCAGGTTGCCCAGTACCGGGAAGAAGCAGAGCGCGATCGCGATGAGGACCAGCGCCCACGGCATCGTCGTGTCGGTGAGTGCGAAGCCGTCCCAGGCCGGATAACCCCAGAACAGGAAGATCGCGGTGTAGGCGAAGAGCAGATTCCATTCGAGCGGAACTGCGAGGGGGAACGTCGAGAAGATGAACAGGTGGAAGCACACCATCAACACCACAGCGGCCAGCGTGAGCCACTTGTTGGTGGAGAAGAGCAGGACCAACGGTGTCGCAATCTCGACGATGGTGCCGAGTACGTGACCGATTCCGCCCGCGACCTTCGACGGGCGCAGGTCGTTGGGGAAGTCACGGTAGTTCGCGCGCTTGAGGGCCTTGATCGTCAGCCACGGCGTATTCGACATCATCGGCGGGATGACCATCGAGAAGTGGTGTCCCAGTTTGGAGATGCCCGCACCGACCCACACCGACACGATCAGCAGCTTCAGCGCGAGGATCATGTCGACGAAGGGTAGGAAGCCGAAGAAGACCAGGGCCGGTAGGTACTGCTCGCCGCGCGCCGCGATGAAGATGACCTTGTCCCGCAAACCGATGATGACCAGCAATGCGATCACCGGATAGATCAGAGCCGGATTGACCAGGCCGTGCGAGGTGGGTGCCACAGAGTTGAGCCAACTCGACTGCACGCCCGGAAGCACCAGGGCGACAACGGTAGTGATCAGGAGTAGCGCGTAGATCGCGACGTCGAACACCGTGCGCGAATCACCCTTGGTCAGCGGCACTTTGCCTGGCCACGGTGGGAGCCGGATCGTCTGTGGGCGCAGCCAGAACAGCAACCCGCCGGTCATCGGTTTGAAGTGGCCTGCAAGCGGCCCCCAGGAGCCGCCGAGTCCGAGGACCTCGATCAGCAGCGTCCACAGGATGGCCTTCTGATAGATGATCGGCTCGTTCCACCACTGCGATACGTGCAGCACGTTGAGTCCTGACGTGAACGTTGCGATGGTCAGCCCGATTCCCAGATAGAGCACGACGATCTTCACCAGGTAGATGACCTGTAGCATCTTCGGGGTGCCGAAGCCGTACTCGGCCCAGTGCGTGGACAGCACGCGCATGCGGTCGAAGAACGGTTTCTCCAGGAAGGTGTCCGGGTCTACTGGTGGGAAGTCGGGTTGTACAAGACCCATGGTGTTTCTCCTTTGGACGGGCTCGCGTGGGCGTGCGGGGTCGGCCCGACGTGATGTCGGGTAGTGGTTGACGGTGTTGTCGTGTGCTCGGCGGTGGACTGGGTCGCGCCGACCTGGCGGCTCGGCTCTACGTCGGCTGGGGTTCGCGAACGCGGCGTCGTAAACCGGGTTTGTCGATCTTGCCCACCGGATTGCGCGGCAGCTGGTCGACTAGGTTGATCTCGTTGGGGCGCTTGGTCTTTGTGAGGATGCCTGCGACGTGGTCGGCGAGCTCGGTCTCGGTGACGGGTTTGTCGGGATAGGCGACGACGAAGGCGACCGGCACCTCCCCGTAGACCGGGTCGGGGGCACCGACGACCGCGCACTCCAGCACCGCCGGATGTGAGGCGAGTGCGTTCTCGATCTCCTTGGGGTACAGGTTCTCTCCGCCCCGGATGATCATGTCCTTGATGCGGTCGACCAGAGTCAGGTAGCCATCGGCGTCGAGGGTTCCGACATCGCCGGTGTGCAGCCAGCCGTCGACGACGGTGCTGGCGGTCGCTTCGGGCCGGTTGAGATAGCCGCGCATCACGCTCGCTCCGGAGATGAGCACCTCGCCCGGTTCGCCGGTGGGTACCTCGGCGCCGTCGGGTCCTGCGATACGGATGGTCTGGCCAGGCAGCGCCGGTCCGACGGTTCCCGACTTCCGTTCTCCGTCAAGCGGATTGCATGCCGACGCGCAGGTGGCCTCGGTCAGTCCGTAGCCCTGCAGGATCGGGATTCCGAACGTCGACTCGACGTGGTCGAGGAGTTCCTTCGAGATCGGTGCGGCACCACAGATCGCGAAACGCAGTGAGGTGAAAGCCTCCGCGCTGACGTCGGGGTGTGACACGAGAAGCGCGTAGATGGTGGGGACGGCCGAGAAGTAGGTGGGGCGCAGCGTGTACAGGTCGGTGAAGAAGCGTGAGGGGGAGAACTTTCCGGTGATGCTGAGCTGGCCGCCCGCGAGAACCGGCGCGAGAAAACTGACGCAGATCGCGTTGACGTGGAACAGCGGGAGGACGAGGAGCGCGTGGTCGGCGGCGGTGAGCGACAGCAGCTCTTTCATCGTCGACGCCATGTAGTGCAGATTCTCGTGGGCCAGTCGCACACCCTTGGGCCTGCCGGTCGACCCGGAGGTGTAGATCAGCAGAGCGTCGTCGGACATGGTCGGGGGCGTTGGCGGTGTCCAGGACGAGGCGTCGGCGGCGAGATCGTCGACGTGTAAGACGGCGCGGTCGGGAGTGGCGGTCAGCGCGTCGTCGTCGACGATGATCAGGCGTGCGGCGGAGTCGGTGAGCTGGTACTCGGCCTCGGCGGCAGTGAACGCCGGGTTGACCGGTGTGGCGACGGCGCCGAGGCGCCACGCGGCGGCGAGGGCGATGAGGAGTTCGACGCGATTGGGCAGGAAGGTCGCGAGGACGTCACCGCGTCGCAGGCCCAGTGCCTCGAACTGTTCGGCCGCGGCGTCGACCCGCTCGGCGAAACCCGCATAGTCGAGGGCGATGGAGTCGTCGCGGACGCACGGTGCGGTTCCGCGGTGGGCCAGTTCCCAGGGAAAATACGACGTGGCGCTCACAGTGAATGTGTCCTCTGCTCGGTGGATGTGAGCTAGAACACTAATGGTGCTTGATGTGGCGGAGAACGGCCCCGCACACCAGACTTTCGCGGGTCGGTTGTGCTCGGAGCACAGATTCGACGTCGGCTTGCGGAATCTTTGCAAGCGCTGCCGATGGACGGCGTCGAAAGTACCATCGGTTGATGGTTTCGCCCAGGTTCGTGCTGGTCACGGCGGTCAGTGTGCTCGTGTGCCTCACGGTCCCCGGATCGGTGTCGGCAGCGCCGCCTGGCCGCCCCGACGTCACGCACGCTTGTGGCGACCCGCTGTCGGCGGGCGATGTTCGTCGCATCGTCGAGTTGTCGGACACTACGGACGGTCACGAGTCCGCCCTCCCGACGTTGGAACGACAGGTCGGAAAGCTCTGGCAGATCACCGACATCCTGACCGCGCATCGCGACCGGCGCGGGTTGTTCGCACTCGGACTGGCAGCCGTCGAACGCGACGCCGTGATGCCGATGCAGCGACGGCCCGCAACGTTTCGCAATCCGCGCTGGGCGCCGGTGATCAGTCTGCGGTTGCTCGACCGATTCTTCGCCGCCGTGCACGCCGAGTTCTCCGGCGGACCCGTACCACCCCAGTGGGCGCGGTACTTCGGGCTGACGCTGGACTGCGGTGCCTCCGGAGAGCGAGCCGCGCTCACCGGCTACAACGCCCATATCACCGTCGATCTCGCGTATGCCACCGCAGACGCACGGACCATCCCCGACGATGCCCCGGACTTCTTCCGTCTCGTCGATGCCATTGCCGCGCACGGTGATTCGATAGTCCGTGAAACAAATCGGATCTATCACGTCGATCTCGGGCCCACGTTTCGCTTCTACTTCGTCGGCGAGGGGCTCGATCGGCTCGTCGGCGCCGGAAAGGCGACCGGGCCGATGTT
Source organism: Gordonia aichiensis NBRC 108223 (assembly GCF_000332975.1). GTDB lineage: Bacteria > Actinomycetota > Actinomycetes > Mycobacteriales > Mycobacteriaceae > Gordonia > Gordonia aichiensis. The sequence continues at coordinate 36,091 of NZ_BANR01000015.1, forward strand.
GCGGGCAGCAGACGTCGGATACAACGTGCTGACCTTCGGCAATGGCCTCGCACTGCAGGATCCGCGCAGTCGCGACACCGCTGCTGCGGACATCGCGGCGCTCTGGAACACCGGCGACGCCGCGTTGACCGCGTTCGAATCCCTGGGAGTACTGCGATGATTCAGACATTCGCGACGTTGCCGGATTCCTGTGCGTGGTCCCGCGGCGTTCCGTAGGGTTAGCCGTCGGTAACTGACCTACCCGCACCCATCGGGAGGTCGTCGACGCCCCACATCACCGGGCGTGCCGCCAGACAACAAGCACCCGCACCACATCGGGTCGATACCGTAGCGAAAGGCCGTCGGACCACATGGCAACCACCAAGCCGGACACATCCACGGAGGAAGCACCCACCTCCCTGGGGTCGAATCTGAAACCCCGTCACATCACGATGATCTCGATCGCCGGTGTCATCGGCGCCGGTCTGTTCGTCGGATCGGCGAACGCCATCGAGAAGGCCGGTCCCGCGGTCCTGATCTCCTACGCGCTGGCGGGCACGCTGGTGGTGCTCGTGATGCGGATGCTCGGCGAGATGGCGACAGCCAATCCCGACACCGGCTCGTTCTCCGTCTACGCCGACCGCGCTCTCGGTCGCTGGGCCGGCTTCTCCGTCGGCTGGCTGTACTGGTGGTTCTGGGTGCTGGTGATCCCCGTCGAGGCAACGGCCGCGGCGAAGATCCTGACCGACCTCGTCGGCGGCGAACAGTGGATCTGGGCACTCGCGGTCACGCTGTTGCTGACGGTGACCAACCTGGCGAGCGTCGGCAACTACGGCGAGTTCGAGTTCTGGTTCGCGCTCATCAAGGTCGTGGCGATCGTGGCGTTCATCCTCGTCGGCGTCGCCGCGATCTTCGGCTGGATCCCGGATTCGACGGTCAGCGGCGTGAACCATCTCTGGGAGCCGGATGGCTTCATGCCCAACGGTTTCGGGGCGGTCATCGCAGGCATGCTCATCACGATGTTCTCGTTCATGGGAACCGAGATCGTGACCATCGCGGCCGCCGAATCGCCCAATCCGGAAAAGGGGATCACCAAGGCCGTCAATTCGGTGATCTGGCGTATCTCACTGTTCTACATCGGTTCGATCTTCGTGGTCGTCGCGCTGATGCCGTACAACAAGCTCGACGACGGCTCGTACCAGTCGGTGCTTGAAGCCATCGGCATTCCGGGCTCGAAGATCATCATGGACATCGTGATCCTGACGGCCGTGGCGTCGTGCCTGAACTCGGCGCTCTACACCGCATCGCGCATGATGTTCTCGCTCGGCACCAGACACGACGCCCCGCAGGTGGTGCGCAGCCTGACCCCCAAGGGCGTGCCCTGGGTCGCGGTGCTGATGTCGATGGTCGTCGGATTCCTTGCTGTCATCGGCAATTATGTGCTGCCGGACAAGATTTTTGCGTGGCTGCTCGCCACGAGCGGTGCGATCGCACTGTTCGTCTACCTGACCATCGCCGCAAGCCAGTGGCGGCTGGGCCGAGTGCTGCGCGCCGAGGGTCAGCGGCCGCCGGTGCGGATGTGGCTGTTCCCGTACCTGACCGGTGTGGTGATGCTGTTCATCCTGGCGGTGCTGATCCTGATGGTCTTCGACAACGACCAGCGCCAGGCGATCATCTTCTCCGCGATCTCGGCGGTGATCATCATCGGAGCCGGGATCATCGTCCAGAAGCGCAGTCGCTACCACTCGGACGACGAGGGTGCGCAGCCGCGGTATCGAGAAGGGGCCTCATGACGTCGACGTACGAACCGGACACCACGTCGACGCCCCCGACGTACCTGTGTGAACTCGACCTTCTCGATACCGCTGGTACTGGTCGCCGTGGTCGATAATGTCCCGATGACCACCGAACCGTCAAGCCCCACGTCGTCCGACGCTGGGGCAGACCCCGCGAGCGGCCCCAAGCGCAGGCCGAGCCGCGCGGATGTGCGGGCCGACATTCGAGCTGCGGCGCGCGAGGTGTTTCTCGAACGCGGGTACGCCAACGCGTCGCTCGAGATGATCGCCGGCCGGGCCGGCTTCTCCAAGGGCGCGGTGTACTCGAACTTTGCGAGCAAGGGTGCGTTGTTCATGGACCTGACCTCGTCGGTGTTCACCGAGCGTGCGTCTGGGTTCACGGCCCCTGGCCTCGTTCCGTCAGCGGACAACGCCGACGCAGAGTCGGATATGCGCGCTCTCGCACTCATGCTGCTCAAGCAGATTCGCGACTCCTATCGCACGAATGTGGTCTTCGCCGAGTTCCGGTCGGAGGTCGACCGCGACCCGCAGCTGCTGAAGGACTACACCGCGGCGCGCGCACAACTCGCCGAGTCACTCGCGGCGAACATCGAAGAGGTCACTGCCGTCAGAGGTTTACGGCTGAAGGTGCCCGCGCTCGACGCCGCCGTGGTGGTGCTTGCGTTGATCAACGGACTCTCGCTCGAGTACGTCGGCCGCGACGGAGAGCACGTACTCTCCGTCGACACCATGGCGCGGGTGTTGGGGGCGTTGGTGGGTGGCGCGTAGCAGCTCCCTGATATCACGACAACTAGTGCGCCGGTGCAGGTTTCATGGTGGAGTCGCCGTCACCGACCGAACCCGGCGGTCGGGGCGCGGCTGTCGGGCGATACTCGATCATTTCTCGGGATAGCGCGCGCCGGAAGATCCGCGTCCGTGCCAGGTTCACGGTGGCCCTGGTAAGCAGAAGATAGGTGAACGCTGCGCTGACGAGAACGAGTGACAACGCCAACCAGTCACCGCCACTGAGGTTTTCAGCGGCGACGCTCCGTGCCCACAGTCGCCAGTAGACCATCAGGCTGACATCGAGCCCCACTCCGTAGGAGATGCCGAACGACATCAGGTACGGCTTCCAGGTTCCGTCGCGGAGCCGCTCGGACAACAGTTCCTGCCGCAGCGCCGCTGCGACCGACAGCAGGTTACCGACACCTAGCCAGAGCAGAGTGGTGGCAACAAATTGGTCGAGGAGCAAGGAAATGATCGGGTGGGGGAATCCCCACTTGCGGGCACCCCAACGCCACCCTTGCGAGTGTCACCGTCAACATGGAGCGGATGCGCGACATGCCAGCACTAGGATCAGCCACGAGGGCTGCCTCCTAGTCTCGGGAGCCGAAGGGGGCGGGTGCTGTAGGCGCAACGCTTGCCTCCGCCCGCGCGGGCGCCTCTGCACAGTACGCCAGCAACTCGTCTTATTACCGCAGCAGAATGCCCACCGTGTCGCACTCAAATACATTGTGGTCGATGAGTTTCAAGACTTCTCCCTCATGTTCTATGAACTCCTCCGTGCAGCGATGGGTCATGCTTCGGATGCCCAACTCATGACAGTGGGCGACGATTGGCAGGCGATCAACGAGTTCGCCCGCTCCACAACCGATTACTTTCGCGACTTCGAGCAACTGTTTGCGCCTGCGCAAACCTTACGGCTGGAGACGAACCGTCGGTCAGCTAGGTCTATTGTTGACCTGGGCAATTCTGTTATGCGCGGGTTTGGATTCCCAGCCAGAAGTTACTCGCCACTGACGTGAAATATTCGCCTTCTCGAAATGTCGTCCTTTGAATCTTCTCCGTTGGAGAAGGCAATCTTTGGAGAAGGCTACAGGTGGAATGTGGCGCTACTCCGTCTGATCTCCGAGCACCACCGAGCTGGCCGATCCGTGGCCGTTTTCTCGCGGCGCAGGAGGGGATTCCACGTCGTCGAAGCTAATGGGATCACCAAGACATTCGACGAGTTCGGCAAGTATGGCGAGTACCTTTCCAAGGTACTCAAACTTCCCCCCGGAACGGTGCGTTTCAGCTCAACCCATGGTTTCAAAGGTCAAGAATCCGAAGCTGTCATCCTCCTCAGCGCCGATGAGCGGAACTACCCATCAATCCACCCCCACTGGTTTTTGTCTACCATGTTCGGCGACACTATTCCAACGATTACCGAGGCTGGGCGTCGACTGTTCTATGTCGGAGTAAGCCGACCGAAAGTGCACCTCGATATCGTGATCTTCGGCGAGAATCCATCGCCTTTCTGGACCGACGCAATGCCTGCCGGCATCAAAGCCACCCCTTGGGGCAACATCCCACAAGTAGCTCTCGGCGCGGCGATTGCGAGCATCGTCGAACTTCGTGTCTACAACGCCCAGGTTGAGCACTTCGATGTCGTTCGGAGTCAACTTAAGGCCTCAGGCTTCCGGTACCACGGCGATGAGAAACGGTGGTGGCGGCACTTCGATGTCGAGCACTTCGACACACAGATCGTTCTTTCGTCTCCGTGGGCCAACGAACCCGGAATCCGCATCGAGGCGTGGCACGGCGACGCAACCATCTGGCAGCACCGAGGACCAGAACGTCGAACTCCGACAAATTTTAACTCAGCATGGTAGAGACAAACCATGTCCGGAATCCAGCATCTGTCAATGCGTGTACCGTGGCGAGACCGACCATGGGATCAGTTCATCTGCGACGATCCGCTGGACAATTCATCTTGTGTGCTTCTCGCGGGAATCGGCGCAAACCGGGATGACGCGCTCGAGCATGCGCACGCTGGCGACGGGTTCGCAGAACTCGATTCGAGTCGGCTTCCGTGCCTGAGCGAGCGTGCCACGTTCATGTCGCCCGATGGATACACCGTCGTCAAGCAACACCCCTATCGCAACAGCGGTCCGCTGAAGGGCACCTTGCTCGACACGCCGGTATCGGTGCCCGGTTATTCCTTCGAAGCCGTTCCATTTCGGTGGCTGAGCCGGCAATCTCTCGCTCAGGAGATCGGGCACGATCGTGTACCGAGCTTCAACCCGGAGGCCGAAGAGGTCGTCGACCAAGCGTTGGGCTGGCCGCCGGCATGGGTGATGGACGGCGATAACCAGCGTGCGGTCGTTGATGCCTTCTTCGAGCCCGTCGCCACCGGAGACTCGCTGGTGTTCACCTATCTCAAGCATTCTCCGCTCCAAGATCAACGCACCGGTCGCCTCCTCGTGGGCGCGGCCCGGATTACGGCCGTAAGCCCACCACGCATGTGGCGTAGCGACGGCAGTCCGCCGTTCACATCGTCCATGTGGGAGACGATTGTCGAGCATTCGCTTCGACCGGAGATGTCCGACGGGATTCTGCTCCCCTACCAAGACCTGATTCCGTTGGTCGACGACGGCGTCAACATCGAGTCCGCGCTCGCGTGGGCACCGGAAGAGCGTCTCACCGAATTCTCCTACGTCACCGAGCACCTGTCCGACGATGCCGCCATCGAGGCTCTGTCGTCTCTCCGTGCCGCGACACAAGGGATGCGTGGACTCGGAATCGAGCTCCCCGAAGCGGGTCTGCATTGGCTCGATGATCAAATCGGGCGCCTTTGGCAGATGCGCGGTCCCACGCCGGGCCTCCCTGGCGTCCTATCGATCCTCGGAGTGCAGCAGCCCCATGTCGCCGCGCGCGCCGTCCTCGATGAAGCGGGAAACCGAGTCGACACCTGGGCTGTTCTTGAGGAAATCCTGCTTGAACCCGAATCAGCCAGTGCGACCGTCCGCCAGCACATCAAATCGACGCATGCACGAGTCTGGCAGAAACTGCCGCGCGAGCACCAAGAGGCGCTGCAGTTGCTCGCAGCGTTCGACATCTCGATCGATCAAGCAGAGATGCTGCTCAGAGGCCACACCGATACCGAACTGTCGGTCGCAGAACTGCTCGACAATCCCTACTTCGCAGCCATCTGCACCTACGGCCAACCGGACCGCGTTCCATTCGCGACCATCGACCGCGCGCTGTTCCCACCCACGCACGTCACTTGGACGCCGTCGCTCCCCGACCGTGTCTCGATCGACGATCACCTCGACCGGCGACGCATCGAAGCCCTTCTCACCGACGTTCTCGAACGTGCCGGCACCGGCGGAGACACCTTGCTCGCCGTCGGAGAGGCACTCGAACTAGCTAACGCGGCAGAACTATCGCAGCCTCCCAAACTGACCACGACCATTCTCCCAGGACTCGACCTAGATCCCGACGGCATCACCAACTTGGAAGACCAAGACATCTGGTCACCGCTGACCACAGCGAGACTGAGCGACGACACCCCTGCCTTCAAACTCGTGCGGTTCGAAGCTACTGCCGACATCATCCGCGAGCAGATCAGCGAGCAGCGCGGACGCGCCTCGCTGGGACAGATCCCAGATGCGCGCGCTGTGCTCGATCGCGCTCTGGACCTCAACTCGGCAGTCGCCGACGCGATCGATGGGCTCGAAGACCGGGCACGAACTGAGAAAGCGGCGGGACTATCGGTGCTGCACGACTCGCCGCTGTCGGTCCTCATCGGCCCTGCCGGAACAGGCAAGACGACCCTCCTGCGCGCTCTGGTCGAGTACCTCGACTTGCCACCTGGCGATGTCCTATTGCTTGCGCCCACCGGGAAAGCCAAAGTCCAGCTCGAGTCTAAAGTCGGTTTGCCCGCGAAAACTCTTGCCTCGCATTTGCTCCCAACTGGCAGGTACGACCCCGACACAGGCCGCTACATCGTGCAGACTGAGCAACAGCCACGCCACAACTACGGCCTGGTGGTTATCGATGAATCGTCCATGCTGACCGAGGATATGCTCGCCGCCACCCTCGACTCACTCGGGAACGTCAACCGAATCATATTGGTGGGCGACCCACGTCAGCTCCCACCGATCGGTGCTGGACGACCCTTCGTTGACCTTGTCACGAGTGTCCGGCCGGAAGCATTCGCGTCGTGGGTACACGTCGCACCGGGATACGTCGAACTCCAGGTCCCGCGACGGCAACTTCCCGACGGAAGCCATGGCGATCGCCACGACCTCGAACTCGCCGCATGGTTCGGCGGCAACACCCAAGGCGCCGGCGACGAGTCGATCTGGGCCGAACTCGCCGAGCAGCCAGATCTGCCCACTGTGCGCTACGTCCAATGGGGCGACCGCAGCCCGATTAAGGCCCTCACCGACGAACTTGAGCACAACCTGGACCTCACCGGTGATCCGGATCCCGAACGCGCGTTTGCCCTTACCTATGGTGCCGTCATCAACGGCCAATATCTGAACTGGGACCCCGGAGCGGGCGAGCGCTGCGAAGACTGGCAAATACTGTCGCCCACCCGTTCTCGCGCATTCGGCTCAGTCGAACTTAACCGTCACATCAAGCGAATGTACCGGGCTAAAGACGTGGAGTTCGCTCACGGATACTTCAAGAGCAACATCGCTAAACCCATCGGACCAGAACTCATCGTCCGCGGCGACAAGGTCATGCAAACGATCAACCGAAACCTCAAAGCCTGGCCAAAAGAAGGAGCGTTGAACTACGTCGCCAACGGCGAGATCGGGGTCGGCATCGGTCGCATCGTTCCGAACCACAAGGTCCGAAAGAACAAGCTTTCCCTCAAAGTCGAATTCTCGTCACAGCCTGGCTATAGCTACACCTACTGGCCGACCAACAGCGACGATCCGATGCTCGAACTCGCTTGGGCTGTAACTGTTCACAAGTCCCAGGGCTCCGAGTTTGGAACCACGTTCCTCATGCTTCCAGCACGAGCCAACATCTCACGAGAGTTACTCTACACGGCTCTCACGCGCCAGAAGGAGCGCGTGGTCATTATCCACGACGGAAACTTAAACGACCTTCGGCAACTCACACATCCAGCTCGCTCCGAGACAGCACGACGGCTTACCGATCTATTCTCTGCACCAGACCCGGTGCAACTCGAAATCCGAGGCGAGAAACAACGGTTCGATCGCAAGCTCATCCATGTTTCAGCAAACGGTGTGCCTATGGCGTCCAAGAACGAGGTCATCATCGCTGGCCTCCTCGACAGACTCGTACCAGGACGCTGGCTGTACGAGGAACCCCTCACCGGCGGCGATGGCCGCGTCGTGCACCCTGACTTCACCATCTCCCTCGGGGACGGCCAGATCGTCTACTGGGAACATGCCGGTATGCTCGACATGCCCGACTACGCTCGGAAGTGGGAACTGAAGAAGTCCTGGTACGCCGATAACGGCATCCTGTCCCATGACCAGGGCGGAGGGCCGAATGGCACGCTCATCTGGACCGATGATCTCAAAGGAGCTGATGCCGCAGCGTGGCTCGATTTTGCTGCCGCCGCCTTTGGCATTCAACCCGCCTCAGAGCCCGCAACAGGGGGGAGTAGGACGGGAAGTCGCCGCGCTGCGAAGAAGGCCACTCGGAAACGTTTGCCTCGCGAGTGAACCGCAACTCATTCCGTCTGAGCGCGCCGAGTAGACCCAGGTCGAGGCTCGGCGATTGAGGAGCCCTGCTGCGTCGTCCGGTCGTTGTGGGACTGTGTTGCTCGAGGATTCGAGCAGGAAGAATCGACAACGCTATGGCGTGGAACAAGCGCGTCGGCACACGTCGGAGCAGATCATTTGTAATTTCGCCAAACACAAAAAGCTCCGGGCTGTTGTCAGGAACGCGACGAGGTGTGCTGGCACCTCGAAGTCGCGGAATCCACGCGGCGTCGTTGGCTGTCCCGATATGGAGGCATGAATACAGACGATGCGAAACGCCTCCAGGAACTCGAAGACGAAAACGCCCACCTGAAGAAGCTTGTCACCAACCAGGCCCTCGACATCGACCCGCTCAAAGACTTGTCGGCAGGAAACCTTCTAACCCCGAACCGCAATCGCCGCGCCGTGACGGTGCTGCGCGAGCGGTTCGGGTTTCTTAGCGTCCGGCGTGTTCAGTGGTCGGCCTGCACCGCTCGACCATGCGGCTGACGACGAGGACACCCGACTACGGGCCTGGCTTCGCACGTTTTCCACCGATCGACCCCGATGGGGGTGGAGGCGGGCGGCGAATATGACTCGCAAATCCGGCTGGTCGGTCAACGACAAACGTATCCGACGGTTGTGGCGTGAGGAATGATTGCGGGTTCCCCAGCGCCGCAGGAAGAAGCGGTTGACCGACATCGGGGTCACTGTAGGAGCGATGGTGCCGATCCGACCGAACCTGATCTGGGCGACGGATTTCGAATTCGACACGCTCGCCGCCGGACGAACAATCAAGCTGCTCAGCATTATTGACGAATACGCGCGTGAATGTCTGGCCATCGAGATAGATCATTCCATCGACGCCGATCAGGTGGTCGCACTCTTGGACCGCCTCGCTCTCACGCTGGGAACACCAGTCTACGTGCGGTTGGACAACGGCCCCGAGTTCGTCGCTTATGCCGTCCGTGACTGGTGCCGATTTACCGGCACCAGAGCCTTGTTCATCGATCTCGGCTCGCCTCGGCAGAACGGCTGGATCGAATCATACAACGCACGTCTGCGCGATGAACTACTCAACTCGTGGCGTTTCGACTCCCCTACTCGAGGCCAGCTTGATCACGAGGATTGGAGAACCGGATTACAACACCACCCGGCCCCACAGCGCCCACGGCGACCTCAGCCCGCGGAGTTCGCTCTACAGTGGAGCTCTCTACCCACCACCCCCAAGCCGCATAGCGACTGGACCACCAATCGGGCCCCTCATTTGGTCCCCTACTGCGGTCCAGCGAAGCCACCGCAATGCCGCATTTCTCCTTCACTGACGACAAAGATGTCGACCCATCCCGCTTCGCGAACCCCAACCCAGCCACCAAATGCTTGCCTGGATACCGATCGATAGGCGCGAAACCGCGCATCCTCGAGGTTGTCGAACACGAACTCGGCGGGTGTAGTCCCGGCGGGCGGAAGTGGTACGGGGTCAGACGGGCTCTGCGCGAGCGACGCCACAGTGGGGCCGGCGAAGCCAGACTGATGCAGAATCGAACCGCTAGACTCTTGGCGCGCAACGACTTTGATCCAACCCGCTGGCAGACTTCCGCTGCGCTTGGAGTCTGATTGTGCTGTAGCAAGGCGAGCTAGTTCGAAGCTAACATCCGGGAGCGACTCAAACCGGAACTCCACTCGCGAGACTCCGTCCTTGGAGTCATCGACTACCAGGGGCGGGAGGTCAACTACATCAGACATCTCGAATGAATCAATGGTGCCCTCCCGTCGATTCCCTTCAGACCTAGGAATGGTCACTCCGTGCCGGTGCAACGTCAGCAGCAGCTCCTCGCCGATCGTCACCACAGAGGCGTAAATGGGCGTTGGCATCGGCTCGGACGAATTCCGTCCACCGAAGCCACGCACCCACCCGGCGCTATTGTCATGGACAAGAGCGTGGGTTGCCGCGTTGAACCTGTCGATGTGGGCCCCGCCGTCCTTATTGGCCAAAGCCAGGACCAGGCTCTTGCGCGAGAACTCGGCACCGTTCGAATCGAGAAGAACGGAGCGAGTCCACCATTCCTCAAAGGCCACGTATCGCGAACGCTCCGACTGCTCAATTTGATCGATTGTTCGAGGGAAGAACGCAATACCGTCACCGCCGAGGCCCATGCTGGTGAGACCGGACTTCGTCCAACAATCATTGGGTCCCTATCGATGATGGGCGCACTGTCAGCCCACTGAAGGCCCGCTTTCAAGCCCAGCTGATCCAGAAGGCTGTGACTCACGCCTGTGTCGTGGACCAACACTCTCACCGCTACCGCGATTCGCTTCGATTCCGACGTCCGACCCCGATCAAATGCTGCTGCGGAGTCCGAGATGAATTGCAGCTGCTCAGCAAGATCGCTGTGAAGATCGCGGGCGCGAGGGTGCACAGTTGCCCTAGTGTAACGATCTCACGCCGACGACGGTCTTGGCGTCGCGCCAGCCGGATCGAGGTTTGCGTGATCTGGCACTGCGCACCGATCGACGCCAGCCGACGCTTCACCTCTCGATGATGACGAGACGCTACAGCGGCGGACGACCCTCACTCTTCCACGCGTGGCATCGGCGCTTCATGACTGCGCGCAGGGTAGTTCTTAAGGCCGTGCAGCCGTCGCGTTAGCCGATGTCAGGCCGGGGTGCCAAGCTTCTGACGTGATAGAAGAGATCGCACCAGCAGCGCAGGAATTCCGGCCCCTTGTTCCCGAACACCGGCAGGCCGAACACGTTGCTGCCAGCATCATGCAGCAGCTCCGCGTCAAAGGCGCTCACGCGACTCCAGGATCGCGCGACGGCGGCATCGACGTCGAGGCAAGGCGGGCGGTTGCCCGAGTCAAATCGACCAGTGCTCAGGCCTGCCGCGCGGATCTCCAAAGGCTTTGCGGGGCAGACCGCGGAGCGAAAGGGCGCAACCGGCGGTTGGTCTTCTTCGCAAAGACTGGCTACTCACCCGAAGCAATCAGATACGCCGACGAGGCCAAGATCTTCCTGTTTACGTTCACCCTCAAGGGCAAGGTCGAAGCGAGGAACGAACGTGCCCGACGGCTCCTCAAGGGTGACACCAGGAAATTCAGGGTGCGCGACTTCAGCAAACACACGGAAGGCCGCACCCAAACAGTCAAGAAAACGCCTGTTCCTGCGGTAGATATGGCGATATTTGCAGCCGTTGTGCTGGTATTGGCTGCGATGCTGGTCGGTGGTGCGTATCTGCTCGTTCAAGGCGTAGGCGGCCTGAGCGATCCGACCTTGTCAGCATTGCTCACGTCGGCCTGCGGCCTAGTTCTTGTCCTCGTCGCGGGGTTTCCGGGTTGGGCGATCTGGCGACTCGGCACAGAGAGTTGACGAAGCCGACGCTGTAGATCAATTGGGAACTTCAAGTAGCAGATCCCTGATCCGTAGCTGTCCACTATCGCCAGCCAACTCAGCGACAAAACAAGAGGTCAGGCCGCATTTCCGCAACCTGACCTGATGTACCAAAATGAGCTGAACCGCTCGTGGTGGGCGAAGGGGGACTTGAACCCCCACGTCCCGAAGGACACTGGCACCTGAAGCCAGCGCGTCTGCCATTCCGCCACTCGCCCGTGGCCGCCGATTGCTCGGCGGGCATGCCGTCGAACTGGGATGCTCGACGACTGGAGAACGATAGCAACAATGCGGCGTGGATGTAAAACTCGGCGCAGCAGGGCGTCGGCGGCCTCGGGAGGCGACCCGTCCGCGCTCAGTACTGAAGGCGCAGGCGTAGTTGATGCTGTGGCAGTTGATCTGAGACGGTGTTAGCCGTAAGTATCGGTATCATCAATCAAGGTCACATGCACGACGACACGCCACCACTGCTGCGAAGGGAGGTCGACGGTGGGAATCCTGCAACGCTTCGAGCGCAAATTAGAAGGAGCTGTCGACGACGGCTTTGCGCGTGTATTCGGTGGTCAGGTTGCTCCACAGGAGATCGAGAACGGTCTGCAGCGCGAGGCCGAGGAGTCACTGGAGTCACTCGGTGACGGAACGATTCTGGCCGCGAACAGCTATTCCCTGCTGTTCAGCCCGACAGATCATGACCACGTCGCCGCCGAGTACGAGTTGAATCGCAAGACGTTCTCCAAGCATCTGGAAAACTTCATCGCCGACAACGGATGGCAGACGTATGGAAAGGTCGTCGTAGAGTTCGATCAGTCGCCGTCATTGCACACCGGTATCTTCCGTGCCCGTGGTCGGGTCGATCCGGACGCGCAGCCGCGTCCGGTCGGGTCGCCCGGAGCGCGTGGCGATGCTCCCGAACCGCCGCGGTCCGCGCGTGGTCGTCCACAGGCACCGCAAGCCCGGCCGACATCCGGTCCGCCCCCACAACCACACGCACCACAACAAGTAGGAGTCCCAGCCATGACGCAGAATCCCGGTTACGACCAGCGGCGAGGCGCAGAACCCGCTTACGACGACGCCCGGGGCTACGGCCAGGGTCAGCAGGATTACGGCCAGGAGTACGCCCAGCAGGGCTACGACTACCAGCAGGGCGGCTACAGCCAGGGCTACGAGCAGGCTCCCGGTTACGGCCAGCAGGGTGGCTACTACCCGGCGCAGGGTCAGCAGCCCGGCTACGGATACGACCAGGGCTACGAGCAGCAGGGGTACGCACAGCAGCCCGGCTATGACCAGGGCTATGCACAGCAGCCCGGCTACGGTCAGCAGGACTACGACTACGCGCAGGGTTATCCCCAGCAGGGATACGACCAGGGTTACGCACAGCAGGGGTACGACCAGGGCTATGCACAGCAGCCCGGTTACGGATACGACCAGGGCTACGGACACCCCGGCGGCTACGCGCCCGCAGCCATCACGCTGCTCCTCGAGGACGGCAGCAACCGCACCTTCCAGCTGCGCGAGGGCTCCAATGTGATCGGTCGCGGACAGGACGCGCAGTTCCGCCTCCCCGACACCGGCGTCTCGCGTCGGCACGTCGAGATCCGCTGGGACGGCAGCACCGCGATGCTCACCGATCTGAACTCCACCAACGGCACCACCGTCAACGACGTCCAGGTCAACAGCTGGGAACTCGCCGACGGCGACCGCATCCGCATCGGCCACTCGGACATCACCGTCCGCTTCCAGTAAGACCGGCTACACCTGCCAGTTCGCCGGATCGACGCCCGTGGCATCGTCTGAAGACGCCGGGCGTCGATACACAACTGTCACTTTCGAATGACGGTGATGAGCGGTCTGGCCCATAAGATGCAGTCGGGATCCGTTGTCGCGAGCCACGCGTCGGGCATGCGGACGTACGTTCACAGACGAGATGGCATGGGGAGGTGAGGACTAGATGCAGGGCTTGGTTCTGCAGTTGACCCGTATCGGGTTTCTGGTCCTCCTCTGGTTGTTCGTCTACGCGGTTATCCGCACCCTGCGCGCCGATATCGCCACGGCGTCGGGTTCACGGCTCTCGCGCTACACCGGCGCCGACCGGCGTCGTCGAAAATCGGCGACCGCCCGGGGATCGGCACGGTATCTGGTCGTCACGCACGGGGCGCTGGCAAACACGCGCATCACGCTGGGCCAGCAGCCGGTCCTCATCGGCCGCGCCGACGACTCGACGCTGGTCCTCACCGACGACTACGCCTCCGAGCGCCATGCACGGCTCTCGCGCCGCGGCGACGACTGGTACGTCGAAGATCTCGGGTCAACCAACGGCACGTATCTCGACCGGTCGAAGGTCACCACAGCCGTCCGCGTCCCGTTGAACACACCGATCCGCATCGGTAAGACCGTGATCGAGTTGCGCCCGTGACACTGGTGTTGCGCTATATCGCGCGGAGCGATCGTGGGTTGGTCCGTGCGAACAACGAGGACTCCTTCTACGCCGGTCCCCGACTTCTCGCACTCGCCGACGGCATGGGTGGCCATGCGGCGGGCGAGGTGGCCAGCCAGCTGGTGATCCAGGCGCTGCGCACCCTCGACGACGACGAGCCGGACGGTGATCTGCTCGCCGCGCTCGACCGCGCCACGCACCGCGGCAACGCGGCGATAGCCGAACAGGTCGAACGCTCCCCCGACCTCGACGGCATGGGGACCACCCTCACCGCGATCCTCTTCGCAGGCAGCCGAATCGGACTCGCACACATCGGCGACTCGCGCGGCTATCTGTTCCGCGACGGCGAGTTGACCCAGATCACGCGCGACGACACCTTCGTCCAAACGCTCGTCGACGAGGGCCGCATCACCGCCGAGCAGGCACACACGCATCCGCAGCGCTCGCTGATCATGCGCGCACTGACCGGCACCGAGGTGGAGCCGACACTCACAATCCGTGAGGCGCGCGCCGGCGACCGTTACCTGCTGTGCAGCGACGGACTCTCGGACGTGGTGAGCGAGGAGACGATCGCCGAGACCCTCGGCTCCATCGACGACGAGAAGCAGTGCGCCGACCGCCTCATCGAACTCGCGCTCCGCGGTGGCGGCCCCGACAACGTCAGCGTCGTACTCGCCGACGTCGTCGACACGCAGTACGGCGAGTCACGCCCCATCGTCGGCGGTGCGGCCGGCGACGACTCAGAGCAGAACTACACGCCCGACCCCGCTACCGCGGCCGGTAGGGCTGCCGCGCTGCGACCACCAGCTGCAGCACCACAACGTCCGACGATCCTGACCGACGAAGACGAGCCGGGTCAGCATCGAAGCCGTTGGGGGCGTTGGATTTTCGCGGGCATCGCAGCATTGGTGATCGCTGCATTGATTGCGGGCTTCTTTCTCACGCGCGGACTGTTGCGCAGCACGTACTACGTCGGCGAGAACAACGGCAAAGTGATGATCTTCCAGGGCTCCCCCGACAAGATCTTGTTCTTCTCCTCGAGCAAGGCCGCCGAGAAGGTCTGTGTCACCAACGCCGCGACCGACGCCCCGACGGTCGGCTTCCAGTCGGTCGAGAGCAAGGACGAGTGCAGGCCACTCGCACTGTCCGACCTCGACTCGGCCAGCGTCAACACGGTACGCACCTTCGGAGTGAGCAAGGTCGACCTCGACGACGCTCGAAACAGGGTGCGTCGACTCACGTTCCTCCCCCTCTGCCATGCCGCGCCGACCACCACCGAGCCCGCGCCTGCCCCCGGGTCTCCGACACCGGGCACACCACCGCCCGCCGGCCCGGCCCCCAACACCGCACTGCCCGCGAGGTTCACGCTGCCCCCAGTTGCCGATCCCTCGAGCCCCGCGTCGTCGACGCCGTCCGCACCCTCCGGCTCGACGCCTGCCGCCCCTCAGTTCGACGACGGACCGTGTCGGGAACCATAGATGTCACAGCCGTCGAATCCGCAAGCCCAGCACGCGCCGCCGCGCGAACCGGCCCGCCAGACCGGCCGCACCGTCGAGATGATCCTCTTGATCTTCGCGATCGGTGTGGTGACGGTCGCGCTGGTCATCGTGCAGGCAGCCCAGAGCCAGTCACTGACCGGGGATCTACTCAAGTACGTCGTCGCCTACACCGCGCTGTTCGCGATCGCACACCTCGTCGTGCGGCGCTACGCACCCCACGCCGACCCCGTTTTGTTGCCGATTGTGGCTGCGCTCAACGGGATCGGGCTGGTGTTGATCCATCGACTCGACCTCGGATCGGGACCGCGCGGTGAAGAGATCAGCCCGACGGAGCAGACCAACAACGCCGACCAGCAGCTGCTCTGGGCGCTGCTGGGGATCATCGTCTTCGCGGTCATCCTGATCTTCATCCGTGATCACCGCACGCTCTCGCGGTACGCGTACACACTCGGCCTCGGTGGCGTGATCTTCCTGGCGATCCCGGCGATCCTGCCCGCGTCGATGTCGGAGATCAACGGCTCGAAGAACTGGATCCGCACGCCGATCTTCAACATCCAGCCGGGTGAGTTCTCCAAGATCCTCATCATTATCTTCACCGCCGCGCTGCTGGTCTCCAAGCGCGATCTGTTCACGACGGCGGGCAAGCACTTCCTGGGCATGGATCTACCTCGTGCCCGCGATCTCGGACCACTGCTCATCGCGTGGATCGTGACCATCGGCATCTTCGCTCTCGAGAATGATCTCGGCGGGCCGCTGCTGATCTTCTCGACGATTCTCGCAATGCTCTACGTGGCCACCGGCCGAGCGGGCTGGGTCGCCATCGGTGTCACGCTCTTCGCCGCAGGAGCGGTACTGGCGTACCAATTGTTCCCGCATCTGCAGGTTCGCGTCCAGGTGTGGCAGGACCCTTTCGCGACCTTCGACACCACCGGTTACCAAGTGGGACAGAGTCTCTTCGGTCTCGCCACCGGTGGGTTGTTCGGCACGGGGCTCGGCTCGGGCCGCCCCAACATCGTGCCGTTCGCCAACACCGACTTCATCATCGCGACGATTGGTGAGGAGCTCGGCCTCGTCGGGCTGACGGCCGTGATGATGCTCTACCTGATCTTCGTGATGCGCGGGCTGCGTACCGGCGTCGCGGTCCGCGACAGCTTCGGCAAACTGCTCGCGACCGGCCTCTCGTTCACCATGGCCGTCCAGATTTTCGTGGTGGTCGGCGGCGTCACCAAGCTCATCCCGCTGACAGGCCTGACCACTCCGTTCATCTCGTACGGCGGGTCGTCGTTGCTGGCGAACTACATCCTGCTCGCCCTGCTGATCCGCGTCTCCAACGCGGCGCGCGAGCCCGATCCGACGAAGCGTCGACCGACGCCGAAGCCCATCGAGTCGTTGCCGACACAGGCGGTGCGACAGGCATGAACACACCGATCCGCCGGGTGTCGATGGTGGTCATCGCAATGATCGTCGTCCTGCTCGCCAACTCCACCTACGTCCAGGTCTTCAAGGCCGACGCACTCAAATCCGATCCGCGCAACAACCGGGTGCTCCTCGACGAGTACTCGCGTCAGCGTGGTGCGATCACCGCCGGCGGCGAGGTGATCGCGGTGTCGGTGCCCACCGACAGCAGGCTCAAGTTCTTGCGCAGCTATCCGCCCGAGGGTGCCGAGGCCTTCGCGCCCGTGACCGGCTACTTCTCGTACCAGTACGGCAGCACCGACGTCGAGCGCTACGAGAACTCGTTTCTCTCCGGCAGCGACGACCGGCTCTTCGGGCAGCGCTTCACCGACATGTTCTCCGGGCGCGATCCGCGTGGCGGCAACGTGGTGACGACCATCAATCCGCGCCTGCAGCGCGTTGCCTATAACCAGATGCGCAACGGCTGCAACGGTGGTTGCCGTGGCGCCGTCGTGGCGATCGCACCGAACACCGGCAAGATCCTCGCGATGGTCTCGACGCCGAGCTATGACCCGAACAAGCTGGCCAGTCACGACCAGTCGGTGCGTGAGACGGCCTGGGCGTCGTGGAACGACCCGAACGGTGCGGAGCCGATGCTCAATCGCGCGATCGACCAGCTCTACCCGCCCGGCTCGACCTTCAAGGTCGTGACCTCGGCGTCGGCGTTGCGCGCCGGGGTGTCGCCGGACGTACGGCTGACGGCGGCGTCGCAGTTCCCGCTGCCCGACACCACCATCTCGCTACCCAACTATGGCGGCGAGACCTGCCCGGGATCCTCAGGCGGCACCGTCTCGATGGTCACGGCGTTGAAGTACTCGTGCAACACCGCTTTCGCCGATCTCGTGACGAACAAGATGCCCGACGCGACGTCGAACTTCAAAGACACCGCCCGACGCTTCGGCCTCGACGAAGCAGGCCCCGAGATCCCGATGCCCGTCGCCAAGTCGACCGTCGGGGCGATCCCCGACCGGCCGGCGCTCGCGCAGTCGTCGATCGGCCAGCGTGACGTGCGCCTGACCCCGTTGGAGAACGCGATGATCGCGGCGACCGTCGCCAACGGTGGGGTGCGGATGCAGCCCTACCTGGTGGATAAACTGCAATCAGCAGATCTGCGCACGCTGAGCACAACTCAGCCGACGACGATCAACGAACCGATCACCTCCGACCAGGCGGCCACGCTCACCAGCATGATGGTCGAGTCGGAACGGGCAACCGCTGGAGCGGGCGGCCCGGTGTCGATCGCGTCGAAGACCGGCACCGCCGAACACTCCGACACGAGCGCAGGTGGCGACTCGGAGACCCCGTACTCCTGGTACATCGCGTTCGGACCGTCGTCGAATCCACAGATCGCCGTCGCCGTGATCGTCGAGAACGGCGACTACGGTGTGAACTCGGTCGGCGGAACCGTTGCGGCACCGATAGGACGAGCAGTGATCAACTCACTGGTGGGAGGTGGACGATGAGCCTGCAGAACGGCACGGTCATCGCCGACCGGTATCGCCTGATCAGGCTCATCGCGACCGGTGGTATGGGACAGGTGTGGGAGGCCATCGACACGCGGCTCAACCGTCGTGTCGCCGTCAAGGTACTCAAGGCCGAATACTCTGACGACCCGGAGTTCACCGCCAGGTTCCGCACCGAGGCGCAGACCACGGCCAAGCTGAACAACCCGGGCATCGCGAACGTCTTCGACTACGGCGAGACACCCGACCGTGCTGGCGGCGGGCCACTGGCCTACCTGGTGATGGAGCTCGTCGACGGCGAACCCCTGAACTCGGTCATCTCGCGGCTGGGACGCCTGTCGCTGACCAACACACTCGACATGCTCGAGCAGACCGGCCGCGCACTGCAGGCCGCGCACAGCGCGGGCCTCGTGCACCGCGACGTGAAGCCCGGCAACATCCTCATCACCCCCGCGGGTCAGGTGAAGATCACCGACTTCGGTATCGCCAAGGCGGTCGACGCCGCGCCGGTGACCCAGACGGGCATGGTGATGGGCACCGCACAGTACATCTCGCCCGAGCAGGCGACCGGTGATGAGGCGACCGCGGCGTCGGATGTCTATTCGCTCGGTGTCGTGGGCTACGAGGCGCTGACCGGGCGTCGGCCATTCCTCGGTGACGGTGCGATCACTGTCGCGATGAAGCACATTCGGGAGACCCCGCCGCCGCTGCCCGCCAATCTGCCCGCGTCGGTGCGCGAGCTGATCGACATCACGCTGTCGAAGGATCCCAAGCAGCGATACGCAAACGGTGGCGAGTTCGCTGACGCCGTTGCCGCAGTGCGTGCCGGACGTCGACCTCCCGCGCCCGGAGGGCTCGGCCCGGCAGGCGCTGCGGGAGCCGCTGCCGCGGGAGCCGTCGGAGGTGCCGCACTTGCGCGCGGAACCGGCGCGACTCGCGCGATGACAGGTGGCGTTCCACCCACCGGCACCGCTCGCACCAACAGCGTCGCGCAGGGAACGGGACGCACCCCGACCTCCTACACGCAGACCCCCACGTCCTACACCCAGTCGACGCCTCCTCCGTCGAACAACAACGGATGGACCACCGGCCAGAAGGTTCTGGCGGGCGTCGCGGGAGTACTGCTCCTCGGCGCGATCGGGCTCATCGGCTTCTGGCTCGCCAACCTCGATTCGGGATCGGCGGAGACGCCGACGCCGTCAACGACGGTCACGCAGACCACCACCGCGGTGCCGACGACCACTGAGCAACAGACGACCGAGACGACGACGCGTGAACGCACCACGACGACGCGCCGCCCGACGACCACCGAAGAACAGACGACCGAGGAACAGACGACGCAACCGGAGCCGGAGGAACCGACCACGACGGCCGGCGACTCCGGTGCACCCACCGTGACCGGACGATTCTGTCCGCCCTTCTGTCTGCCGAGCCAATGACCGCGACGCCGCATCATCTCTCCGACCGCTACGAACTGGGCGAGACGCTCGGTTTCGGTGGCATGTCGGAGGTCCACTTCGCTCGTGATCTGCTGCTCAACAGGGACGTCGCGATCAAGGTCTTACGTGCCGACCTCGCGCGCGACCCGTCGTTCTATCTGCGCTTCCGACGCGAGGCGCAGAATGCGGCGAAGCTCAACCACCCGACGATCGTGCAGGTCTTCGACACCGGCGAGGCCGAGACTCCCGACGGACCGCTGCCGTTCATCGTGATGGAGTACGTCGAGGGCGAGACACTGCGCGACGTGTTGCGGGCCAACGGTCCGGTCTCTCCGCGCCAGGCCATGACGTGGATGGCCGACGTCGCGGCCGCGATGGACTTCAGCCACCGCAACGGCATCGTCCACCGCGACATGAAACCCGCCAACGTCATGATCGACAAGGCCGGCGCGGTCAAGGTGATGGATTTCGGCATCGCCCGTGCCATCAGCGACTCGACGTCGACGATGACCCAGACGTCGACCGTGATGGGCACCGCTCAGTACCTCTCGCCCGAGCAGGCTCGCGGCATCAAGGTCGATCCGCGTAGCGACATCTATTCGATGGGCTGCGTGCTGTTCGAGCTGATGACCGGTGAGCCGCCGTTCACCGGCGACTCCCCCGTTGCCGTCGCGCACCAACACGTCCACGAAGATCCGCCTTGGCCGTCGTCGATCCGTGCGGAGATTCCCCGCGAACTCGACTCCGTTGTGCTCAAGGCGATGAGCAAGAACAAGGAGAACCGGTATCAGTCGGCCGCCGACCTGCGCGCCGATCTGATCCGCGTCCTCGCGGGCGGTAGGCCATCTGCGCCGCTGCTGCTCACCGACGAGGACCGCACGGAGTTTCTCGACACCGGTCCGCGCCGCGCCGCACGCGGGTCCGATGGCGGCGGTACCGGGGGCACCGGCGACGATGGCTCCGGCGGATCCGACGGCAGCGATCCCCGACGCGCCTCCGACAACACCCCGGTTCGACGCCGCTCGCGTGGACTGATCCTGGGATCGGTCGCCGTCGTCGTGCTACTGCTCGCCGGGCTGCTGCTGTGGTGGGCGCCCTGGGCGTCGGAGAGCGCGCGACAGATCGCGGTGCCGTCGGTGAGCGGACTGTCGTCGCAGGACGCCGAGAACAACCTGCTGCGCGCGGGGTTCAAGGTCAAACAGCTTCAGGAGCCGAGCCTCGACGTGAAGGCGGGTACCGCTACCCGGTCGGCGCCGGGAGCGAACGTGCTGGCACCGGACGGCTCCGAGGTCACGCTGTATGTCTCTTCGGGTCCGCCGCGACATCAGGTACCCCCGATGCAGGGCAAGACGCCCGAAGAAGCCACCGAGGCGCTCAAGGTGCTCGGGTTCACCAACATCCGCACCGACGAGGTCGATTCGACGGCTGCTCTCGATGGGAAGGTCGTGAGCACGACACCGGCGTCGGGCACCGACGCCGCGGTCAACGGTCCGGTTGTGCTGCACGTCGGTTCGGGGCCACGCCAGGTCACCGTGCGCGACGTCGTCGGTATGCGTGAGGACCAGGCTCGCACACTGCTCGATCAGTCGAATCTGAAGATGGTCGTCGTGCAGGGTGATTCGGATCGACCCGTCGGCGAGATCATCAGTTCGTCGCCTCCCGCCGGGACGTCGGTCGACGAGGATTCCACCGTTCAGGTGACGGTCTCACGGGGCAATCAGTTCACGATGCCCGACCTACGCGGACAGACTCCCGAGCAGGCACGGGCAACGCTGCAGTCGCGCGGGTGGTCGGATTCGACGCTCACGCAGTCGACGAAGGGCGTACCGCTCGGCAGCCCGGACATCGGCAAGATCGTCGACCAGCAGCCCGCTGCCGGCTCACGGGCCAGCCGCGACGACGCCGTGTCGGTGACCGTCGGACAGCTGAGCCTGCTGCCGAACTAGCCCCGGGGCAGCCACGCGCCGGTTGTCGTGGCCCAACCGCGCATTCAGCCGAGCGCGGCGGCCATCTCGTTCTCGAGTTCGTCGACCAGACCGGCGTCGACGCTGATGCCCGCGACAGCCAGCCAGTTGGCCAGCATGCGGTGCCCGCCCTGGGTCAGCACGCTCTCGGGATGGAACTGCACACCGTGGATGGGCAGCTCGCGGTGACGCATCGCCATGACGATGCCGGTGTCGGTGCGGCCGGTCACGACGAGCTCGTCGGGAATGGTCTCGGGAAGCACGGTCAGCGAGTGATACCGGGTCGCGGTGAACGGATCCGGGAGCCCGGCCAACACACCGTCGTCGTCGTGGATGACCTGAGATGTCTTGCCGTGCAACAGTTCTGGTGCGCGGTCGACTGTCGCGCCGAACGCCGCACCGATCGCCTGGTGGCCAAGACACACGCCGAGCAGCGGGATCTCGTCCGACGCGGCGAGCCGCACGAGCGGGATCGTCGCACCTGCGCGCTGCGGGGTACCGGGGCCGGGACTGAGCAGCACGGCGTCGAATCCCTCGACGGCACGTCGCAGGGACTCCGGCGTGAACTGGCCCGCATCGTCGGAGAGGACCGGATCGTCGTTGCGCCAGACGGTGACGTCGAGACCGGCTGACCGGCTCCCAGCGGAGCCGCCTAACTGGCCCGCGGCGGAGCCGCCTAATTGACCCGCGGCGGAGCCGCCCAGTTGACCCAAGTACTGGACGAGGTTGTAGACGAAGCTGTCGTAGTTGTCGATGACGAGGACGCGGCCCGCGGATGTCTGCGGCTGATTCACAGACGACAGATTACCCGTGGAGACACTGACGGCCCCAGAGACCAGGTGAGATACCGTAGAAGGCGAGTGATCTGCACCCAACAGAGGAAGTCATGCCGAAGTCAAAAGTCCGGAAGAAGACCGACTACACGATCAACCCGGCGTCGCGCACGCCGGTGAAGGTCAAGACCGGGCCCTCCAGCAGCATCTACGTGGGCGTCATGCTCGGGCTGATGCTCCTCGGCCTCGCCTGGCTGATCGTCTACTACCTCGCCGCGAGTTCGACGACGTACGGCGGCGAAGGCCAGGTTCTCCACTGGATGGCCAACCTCGGATCGTGGAACTTCCTCATCGGTTTCGCCCTGATGGTCGCAGGTCTGCTGATGACGATGAGATGGCGCTGACCAGCGTAAACCGGTTTCTACGAGCTTCCACAGCCGTTAATCACATGTGTGTAATTCATCCCCATGAGTAACTGCTGTGGATAACCGAGCCGACTTGTCCACAGGTGAATGGTCGACGCCGCGCCCAGCCGCCGCTGCGCTGCTGGTCGGCGGCCTTCTTCTTGTGGTCCTGGGTGTGATCGCGGCGTCGGATCCTGCGGGAATGGTGCTGATGTGCCTCGCAGGTGCACTGCTGCTGGCGTTCGGGGCGTACGCGTTGATGATCCGCCCACGCCTGGCCGTCGGCCCAGGGCCCGCTCTGACGATCCGCACGTTGGGCGGATCGTATACGTACCCGCACGACCGGATCGACCGGATTCGCGTACTCAAAATCCGTCGCATCGGGCGACGCAGCGGCCAGCTCGAGATCGACGTCATTCCCGACGACGCTCCCCCGCGCACCCCGAACGATCCGGCGCTGCGTGTGGACACCAAGCTCCACGTCTTCGGCAGATGGGATCTAGGCACCGATCCGAGAGCCGTCGCCGACGCGCTGCAAGCCGCAGGCTTCGAGGTCGACGACGGACTCGAAGGGACACGCTGAGGGTTATCGGTCCCCGGCGGGACGTCGAATTACATGTGTGTCATTCATCCCCACTGTGAATAACCCCTGTGGACAACTTGTCCACAGGGGTTATCGACGTTCAGGAAAAGGGCTCAGACCAGGCCCGACGCCGAGCTTCCGGCAACCACGCCGAGGCCGATCGCGATGACGAGAAGCACCACGAGGGCGACCCACCCGACGCGTGAGGCGTTCTGTTGGGTGCGCGACCCACGGTGCAGCACAACACCAGGTAGGTAGATGATCGCCGCGGTTGCGGCGGCACCGAAGACCAGCCCTCCGACGTGGGCTGCCAGCGAGATCCCGGGCATGGTCACCGAGAACACCAGGTTGATGACGATGATCGTGATGACCCCGGTCGGTGAGACCCTGGCCTTGAGAACCACCACCAGCACCGCGCCCATCAACCCGTAGATGGCACCGGATGCACCCGCGCTGCGGACGTTGCCCGCTTCGAACAGCATCACCGCCGCGCTCCCGCCGAACAGGGCGACGAAGTAGACCATCAGGTATCTGCCCAGGCCGAGTGCGGCTTCGAGATCGCGGCCCAGGATGTAGAGCGAGATCATGTTGAGCGCGATGTGGGCGACGGTGAAGTGGAGAAAACCCGCCGTGAGGAGACGCCAGTACTCGCCGTTCGCGACGTCGGCTCGGACCAGGTCGCCGTGTTGGAAGAGCGGGGCGAGTCCGGCGTCGAATGATTTCGCCTGGATCACGCACAGCGCGAAGATGACCACGTTCACGGCGATCAGCGCATAGGTGCCGATCGGTGTTCTCCTGGCGACCACGGGCGAGGACATCGTCTGCGCGCCGACATTCGCCGACGACGCTCGCTGCGTACCGTCGCCGCGACGACAGTCGACGCAGTGCTGTCCCACCGCTGCAGGTTGCAGGCACTCCGGACACGCCGACCGCCCGCACCTGCTGCAGGACAGCAAGGTCGGGCGGTCGGGGTGCCGGTAACAGACCTGAGTGGTGTGCGGCGGTTGCTGCGGTGCGCTCAGTTGATCTCGATCTTCTCGATGACGACCGGCTCGAGTGGACGGTCGGCGCGGTCGGTCGACGTCGTCGCGATCGCGTCGACGACCTGCTGTGATGCGGGATCTGTCACCTCGCCGAAGATCGTGTGGCGACGGTTGAGGTGGGGCGTCGGGCCGACGGTGATGAAGAACTGCGATCCGTTGGTACCCGGGCCTGCGTTGGCCATTGCGAGAAGATACGGGCGGTCGAAGGAGAGCTCCGGGTGGAACTCGTCCTCGAACCGGTAGCCCGGACCACCACGGCCGGTGCCCGTGGGGTCGCCGCCCTGGATCATGAAGCCCTCGATGACGCGGTGGAACACCGAGCCGTCGAAGAACGGTCCGGAGTTGCCCCCGGAGGCGTTGGGCTCGGAGTACTCCTTGCTGCCATCGGCGAGGCCGGTGAAGTTGGCAACGGTCTTGGGCGCGTGATTTCCGAACAGGTCGACAACGATGTCACCGCGGTTGGTGTGGATGGTCGCGGTCTGCGTTTCAATACTCACGCCCTCCATACAACCACCTCAGCAGCGGTAGGTGTCAGAAGTGGCATCCGCCCACGGCGAACTGGCACGCTGTGCACATGCAGAAGAAGCAGGTGCTTGCCGTCGCGGGGGGACTCGCGCTGCTCTCGACCCTCACAGCGGTCATCGTCGTCGTGCTGCGCCGCAGCCGACAGGAGCCGCCACCGATCTCGGCCACCGTCCCTCGGATCGACGAGTTGCCACCGAGTGTCAGTGCTGGTCCCGACGCTCACTAGGTGCGCGTGGCGGTCGGGTTGTCGGCGGTCCGTGCGGTCCGGACACAGCGGTGCAGGTAATTTGGACCCGTGAACTCCGACGACACCCGAGCCGACGACGCCGACAGCGAGTCAGGCGTGACCCGAGGATCGGGGTGGTCTGCTCCCGCGTCGAGTGATGATGCACAGGCCACCGACAGGCCTGCGCCACCGAGTAGCGGCCGGACTCCGCGCCTGACGTCCGACGTGGCGCCGTCGACGTCCGCTCCGTGGGAACGCGCGAACGGGCCGGGTGCACCGCGCCCGACCCCGCCGCCTAGCTCGTCTCGGCCACCCACCGGAAGCGGACCGGCGCCACAGGCCAATCGACCCGCCCCGCCCACCACCGGCCCGCGGCCGGGATGGCAGGTCGGTCCCCCGTCGCAACGCCAGCCACCACGCGGCACCCAACCCGCGCCCGGCTCCCGGCCCGGGGCAGGCCAACCGACAGGGAGGCCACCAGTTCAGGGCCCGGGTGGACAACCACCCCGACGGCCTGGAGCCCCGGTACCACCCCCGGGGCGCCGACCACCGCTGGGCACACCGGGCGGTCCTCCGCCTGCGCGGCCGGGCGATCGCTCCGGCCCGCCCGGCAGGCCCGCATCCCCGCCTCCCACCGAGAAGCTCTCCAGCACAAGCGATCACGCGAAACCCGGTGAGCGTGTGTTCGTGCCGCCGCGGCGAAGCGAATCCCCTCCCGCGCCACCGCGCGATGGTCGACCGGTGGCCACGGAGGGTAGTTCGTCGGTGCAGGCATACTCGGCTGTGAAAGAGCCGTCGAACCGGCAGGGAATCGGTTCCCGTGTCGAAGACCAGGAGGAGCCCGTGGCCCCGCCTCGGACCGCAACACAGGCGTCATCGTCGTCGAAAACAATGAACCGCACAGCGATCTGGGCGTTTGTGTTGTCGCTTCTGGGCATCACGTCGCCGGTCGGCATCTATCTCGGTTACCGCGCTCGTGACGAGATCGTCTCCCGACGCCAGTACGGGGCCCCGTTTGCGATGGTGGCAATCCGGCTCGGCTGGACGTGGGTGGCAGTCGCGGTAGTCGCGATCCTCGTATATCTGTTCATCTTCGTGTTCTGAGTGTTCGTGTTCTGAGTGCTGCTGCGCACCGGACTGCACTGTCGAATCAGCTTCTTGCGAGGGTCGGTGCCATCCGGAACGGCGCGTCGGGCGAATACCGTGCGTACTGTCGTCCACGGTCGGCTCTGATCGATGCCCTGCCGACGCCCGACTCCGCGAAGGATCTCCATGCCGAAGCTCGCCTTTCCGCGTCCACGCTCGCACCGCGAGCGCCGCCGACCTGTCTTCTCTGCGACCAGGACTGCCCGCCGGCTGGCGATTCTGACAGGGTCGCTCGCCGTCGCGGTCGGCGGTGTTCTCGCCGCTGTCCCACACGCCTCGGCGGCGTCCTGCCCCGACGTCGAGGTGGTGTTCGCGCGAGGCACCTCGGAGACAGCACCACCCGTCGGATTGACCGGACTGTCGTTTGCGCAGGCGCTGAGGTCACAGCTGCCCGGGAAATCGGTCTCGGTGTACGGCGTCAACTATCCGGCGAGCAACAACTTCAACAACCGGGTGGCATTCGTCCGCAACGTCGTCGACGGCATCACCACCGCGCAGGACCACATCAAGGCCACCGCGTCGCGCTGCCCGAAGACAGGCATCGTGCTGGGCGGTTATTCGCAGGGCGGCGCCGTTGCCGCCTATGCGGCGAACAGCGGTATCGCCGTTCCGGCGCGCTATGCCGAATACGCCTCCCAGGCTCCCAAGGCGATGCCTGCCGACGTCGAACCCCACGTCAAGGCTGTAGTGCTGTTCGCGCCGCCGTCAGATCGCTGGATTCGTGACATCGGCGCACCCGAGATGAACGTCGGACCTCGTTATCGCCCCAAGACCGTCACGTACTGCATCGCAGGCGACGTGGTGTGCGACGGCGCGCCCGTCGGTCAGCCGAACGCGCTGCACGTCCTGTACGGGGTCAACGGCATGAACGTCCAAGCCGCCCAGTACGCGGCAGCACGCCTCTAGTCCGTAGTGGCACGCGACGCGGCCTGTGCAGCGGCGTCGCGTGCCACCTCACGGCCTGCGATCGCGGCCCCGCTGGTGAGCAGTGCGCGCTTCCACGGGACGACACCCTCGATCTCGATCTGAATCGACATCGACAGCACCGTGCGGATGAGCACGATGATTCCGAGGATCGCCGCATCCTCGATGGAGGGCTTCGAGGTGATGGTCCGGATCAGATCTGCGGCCACGAGCACCTCGAGACCGAGCAAAATCGCCGCACCCAGGGTGTTGCGCAGCGTCGAGTACGCAATCTGACCACCCTCGCCTCGGCGCAGCGCCCTCGCGGCGAGCACCAGCGACATGATGAACCCGAGGACCATCGTCAACGCGCCGATCGCCTCGAACGCCACGGCCACGCCGGTGAAGACATCCTCGGATTTCATGGGACGAGAGTACGTCGGGACGGCCTGGCTGGGCTGGTTTGAGAATGGAACCGGTCGGCCACGGCACATACAGGCCGCATCTCGGCACACCCGGGAGTTCAGTGATGTGATTTGGGCATGTTTGGATATGACCTCTGCCAGCAGCCGAGCGTGGTCTTGCTGGGCACTGGCACAGCACTTCCGCCCGCTTGGCACACTGCTCGACGGCGAGACCGTTGCCCGGCTCGTCCGGCATGGCGAGTCGGTCACCGTCGACTTCAGGCGTGTACAACACGTGGCGACCAGAGTCGGTTTGGCTTCCGTGAGGAGGACGTTGATGACCCGCAAGGTCGTGGCACGACGCGCTGTGGAGAAACTGTATGACTGAGGCGGCGCTGGTCAAGTATCAAGGCGATCCTATATCCAGCTCACTAATCACTTTTAGTACTTTACGCAGCTCGTGCGGCTCCAGCTTGCTGAGCCTGAACCCCGTCGCGGAAAGACACTCCGCAGCAAGATACGGATGCGCAAAATCGCTCATGTTCCAATCACTCTTCCTATCCCCCGAGACGAAGATAGCGAGCCGCTTTGCATCATCGGTCGATGCGACTTCCTGCGACTGTAGAAGACCAAGGAGAAACTCCGTCCAACAGTAAAAATCTCCGAGAGCTTGGCTTCCCTTCGACTTGACATCTGCCCAACCGGGTGGGGTCTTTGTTGCCAACCTGATATTGGCAACATCGGAGAACAGCTGCCGATCACAAAAGGGAACCTCGACTCCAGCGTCGATCAGTGATGCAAGGACCTCGAGTGTTCGGTTAATATTATCTCTAGTACTACCCGGGTTGTATCGCTCCTTGAAATCAGAAACACTTGCCGCGAGAGAGTGTAAATCCTCGGCCGCGATAATTCCCCTGCGATTCAGCTCAAGCAGCGGCCCGTCCAAATCCTTCGAAAATGCCGACAGCCTACTAGTCAGCTGTTCGAGTTGAGTCTTTGAAAAGGCCTCGTGATTGTTGTAGTATTCGACATACGATTGTCCCGGAATAATCACCTTGACTTGATCGCCAATCTGGGTCACTACCTCATCTAGTTCTAGCCTCTCTTCGCGGTATCTCTTTAGACTATTCGTGTCAAATCCAACTATAATGCGCAACTTCGCTAGTTCGACTGTCTGTATTTCCTCCACCGTAGCTGCGAGATCCCCTAAAGCGTCCGGCCGCCTCTGAACCTCGCGAATATCTTGCATAGACGGACCTGCCGCCAAGCGAGCTAACAAACGCTGCTGAAGGAGCGCGTCATTTTCGCTGACCATGTCATTCAAACCAGATTTCTCCGGCTCGCTGCGCGATCTGTGAACCTTTTGCACGTGCGATCTCAGCATCCCAGACTTGGAGTTCCTCGGACGATACAGCCTCTCCCTCCACGATGACAGGTCCGAACTTTTCCGCAACGAGGTAAGGAGAAGTCGTCCCATACGGTCGGGATTCAGTCTCCAACAGAATCGAATTTCCAACAGTCCTCCCGATGCTGTCGAAATCCTCGTCAGAGAATCCGGGCCAGTCGCTGAGACGGTTTTGCCGGATGTAGTGAAGGTAGCCCTCAATTTCTGGCAGTACACTTGACTGAATGACGGAGAATCTAATTACGCACAAGATGGCGCGATTAAGCCTTCTATTGGCGACCTTTTCCTCGAAGTCATCTTGGTCGGGCCTGAGGGGCTCAAGTTCTGACAGAGCCGCTTGCCAATCTTGAGTTCGATATATTAGTGATGCTGCTGCTGCAAATCGTGCTTCGATTGCACCCGTGCCGAAAGTGCCGACAACAATACGCGGCACTATTAGGCCGACGAGCTTCGCCATGACTAAATTAGCTTCCCTCAGACCTGCTGCAGCCATGAATATCGGGCGCACTGTGGAAAGTCCCAACAGGTCGATGACCGTCGCAGTCTTTGCAAAGTCGCTTGGAAGATCGTCTGAAGTACCGGCCGGTTCTACCAATGACATGTACAGATCTAGGTTGCTTTCAAGGAAACTCAGTAGCTCAGTGACCTCATCGTCTTGATACTTCTTGGTCACCAGCTGGTACAGATCTCTAGGAATGACGTAGCCGTGGCGGAGCGTTAGCGCGTGTCTGATGAATTGCGTAAACTGACCCACTGCGTCCGCACGCTCAAACCTATCCTCCAGTTTTGCCCAGCGCGCATAGACTTGATCACGTGCCTTCGAACTCGAAACAGAACCTATAATGTAGGCCTTTATCATCTCCGATGGAGTGAGGCTCTTGCCTCGCGCATTTACCACCTCGTAGACCTTGTAAGCGGAACCCACGTCTTGATTAACAAAGACTGACAGGAATATCTTCTCCGTAAGGAAAGACGCCCACTCTCCTAATCTACGTGGAGACGCTTGTTGAACGTCAGCGCGGAGCTTAGCTACTAGGAACATCTGGGCTTCCCAGACTGTACCGTCTAGATTCAGGCTCTCGGGCTCATCCGAGTCGATAAGCCTTCTGAAGACTTCACTGTCCCTGTCAGCGCTAAGCTGTAGCCGGGGGACGTAGGTGTCGTTCTCATAGTCAGGACCATACAGAACACCATCCCGCATACTGCGCGCGATCAGCGTCTTTCCCGCATCTAATGCAAGAATTCTAATAGCATTGGCTAGTAGGCTGAGAGATATTGTCCTTTGTTGCCCGTCCACGATGGATAGAACCGCATCTTCCGTGTTCTCGGTCACTATCATAATCCCCATGAAGTAAGATTCACTCTTACTGTTCGTCGCCAAGTCATTCCAGAAGTCGTCCAGTTCGTGATCAACGCGCCAACTATAGTTGCGCTGAAAGCGTGGGATCTCAAAGCGACTACTTGCCATTAGCGCTTTCAAATTCGCAGTGTGAGTGGCGAACGCGGTTGGCATTCAGATGTCTCCTTCCATACTTTAGGTCCCATGCAGCTTCGACGTTGCGTCTATCGCTTCGATCAAGGTGACCAGCTGCTGGACTCTGGACAAAGGAAAAACCTGAGTCGGTCCCTGTGGTGCGCTGTCGGTGAAGGGAGGTTCGAACAGTTGACCACCGTCCATCGCACCATTCCGCGTTAGGCAGTCAACTACGAGTCCTACAAAGTGAATCTGGTCTGCAGTAGCGCTGCTGTCCTTTATGAACTCAGCAAATGACTCGTTGACCGACTGACGATCCAGCCCTACGAGCGATCGGATAAAACGTCCGAGGCCGTGTGCGTCGTCGATCGCTTGTTGAAGTTCATCCTCTGACCCAGCGCCACTGCGCGCAAGAAGCTCCTGCAGTGAGTGAATGTCGTTCTGCGTCAACGGCTTCCCGGTCCTCAGCTTCTGCAGCGCGAGGTTATCCGGTTGCCGGCGCAGGTAGTCGCGCATCTTGGCGTTGAAGCGTTCCTTGTCTGTGCCGGTCGCCGTGTGCGGCATGTCGACCTCGGTGATGTCGCCGGTGAAGGTGTCCTGGATATCGGTATAGACGATCGGCTGCTTCGTCTTCTCGAGTAGCCCGACGAGGGAGCGCAACTCTTTACGTGCCTCTTCAAGCATCTCTGGGGTGACGTCGTCCCACCACTCCTCGGATGCGACTTCTCTCAGCAGTTCTTCCTTAGCTTTGATCTTGGGGATGGTGAGTTGCTCGAGGAGTCCGTCGGCGATGGTGCGGACTTTGTCTTCTTGAAGTTCGAGGGTACTGTCGTCGGCTTCGATGACGGCGAGTTGTCCGCGCAGGACGATGAGGTCGAAGCGTTTGGCCATTTCGTCCGTATCGCGGATGGTGGTGGGGAGGTAGGCAAGGTTGTCAACGATGTCGCGGACCTTCTGTTCGGTCAGCGACTCCCACTCGGCGCGGTCACGGTAGACCTCGACCTGCTTGCGGCGCGGCCGGACCAGAAAGTTCTCGAGGTTCATTCCCGCGACCTGGGTGTGCAGAACATCGGTGATCTGTTCACGCAGGTCGATGTTCGTGCGCGAGCGGTCAAGTGCCCACACGACGTCGGTGCGGGCGGTGAACAGTCGCTCCGACAGTGACGCCGGCAGGCGTGCTTCGGCCGGTGCCGGGTGCGCGTTGAAGAACTCGACGTTGCCGCAAAGGTCGAAGATGAAGAAGTCTGTCTTGTCTTGTCCCGGCCCGTACAGGTCAGGCCGCAGGCGGGTGCCGCGGCCGACCATCTGCCAGAACTTGGTCTTCGACCGCACGGGTTTGAAGAACACCAGGTTGCAGACGTCGGGGACGTCGATGCCGGTGTCGAGCATGTCGACGGAGATCGCGATGTGCGGGCTCGTATCCGCTTGAGAGAACTTGTCTATGAGGTCTTGGCCGTGAGATACGGCGTGGGTGATGACGGCAGCGAACTGCCCGTTGTATTGCGGGTAGTTGCGGTCGAAGCGCTGCGCGATGAAGTCGGCGTGTTTCTGGTTCTTGGCGAAGATGATGGTCTTGCCGAGGCGGTCACCGCCGGCGACGCGGTGACCTCGGGTCATGAGCACTTCGAGTGCTTTGTCGACGGTGTCGGTGTTGAACAGCCATTTGTTGACCGCTTCAGACGAGACCTCGTCGGGGTACTCGTCCGGGTCGACATCTTCGCCCCAATCCTCGCCCTCCCAACGCTTCTTCTCCTCGTCGGACAGATCGTCGTACTTGATGCCCGATCGCGGGAAGGCCAGTGGCACGGTCACGGCGCGTGGTGGGACAAGAAAGCCATCTTTGATGGCTTCGTCGAGGCTGTAATCGTCTGTGGGGACACCGGTTTCGAGGTTGAACAGCTGGTAAGTGTTGTAGTCGACTTCGTCTTTGGGAGTGGCGGTCAGCCCGAGGAGGTAGGAATCGAAGTATTCGAAGATCCGCCGATACTTTTGGTACACCGACCGGTGGGCTTCGTCGATGACGACCAGATCGAAATGCCCGGGGCCGAAGCGGCGTCGGCCGTTGTCGAGGTCGTTGATCAGCCCCATCATCGTCGGGTAGGTGGACACGTAGACGCGGCCGTCGGTGTTCTTTTCGGTGAGCAGGTTGACCGGTGAGGTATCCGGCAGGAACGTCTTGTAGGCGTTGACCGCCTGTTTGACCAGAGCTTTGCGGTCGGCGAGGAACAGGATGCGTTTGGCCCAGTTCGCTCGCATCAGCATGTCCGACAGGGCGATCACCGTGCGCGTCTTGCCGGATCCGGTGGCCATCACCAGCAGCGCGGCGCGTTGGCGGTTGATCTCGAAGCCTTCGGTGACGTTGCGGATCGCCCTCGTCTGGTAGGGCCGTTCCACGATCGTGGTGTTGATGTCGATGTCGGCGAGTTTCTTTCGGGTGGTGCGGCGCTGGATCTCCAGGGCGAGCTCGTCGCGGGTGTAGAAGCCCTCGACTTCCCGTGGTGGGTAGTTCTCGTCGTCCCACAGCCAGGTATCGAACCCGTTGGTGTAGAAGATGATCGGTCGCAGGCCGTGCATCTGCTGGAGGCAGTCGGCATAGAGCTTGGCTTGATGTTGTCCGACGGTGGCGTCCTTGGAGGTGCGTTTCGCTTCTACCACCGCCAGGGGCCTTCCGTCGGTGCCCCACAACACGTAGTCGACGAAACCGTTCTTGCCGTCGGGCATCCCGGTCACCGGGTATTCCCGCACCCGCGGGGCGTCGACATCCCATCCGGCTTCACGCAGCAGCAGGTCGATGATGTCGGTGCGGGTGCGGGCTTCGTCGTAGTCGTGGGTGTCGGCATGCTTGGCTGCCGCAGCGTGTGCGGCGGCGACCTGGGCACGCAGCTGGGCGACCAGCTCTTCAAGGCTGGTGTGGGTGGCGTCCGCTGCTTTCAGTTGTTCGTCGCGCGCCAGCAGCTGCTCGGTGAGGTCTGCGCGCACATTGGCGGCTTCTTCGAGTTGGGCGTCCTTCGCCTCGAGCTCGGCACCGAGTTTCTGCAGCTGGGCCATCGTTTTGGCGACGGCAGCTCCGCCGCCCGGCTTCGGGAGTGCGGCTCGGTCGAGCTTCTGCCCTGGTGTCGGCTTCGATTCGGGCTGGGTGGCATAGGTGCGGGCCAGCCACGACAGAACGTGGAACAGTTCTTCAAGCAGGCGGACGCCGGATTCCTGCCCGATCGGACGATCGTCGTGAACGGCGTGGTTGCCCGCCCGCCGAATCAGGTCCAGTTTCGACTGCACCGGGCCCGGCACGAGCGCCTGGAACGCCGGGTCGTGGATGCGGGCCGACAGATCATCCTTGTACGGCTTGTCCAGGCCATTGACGGTGTAGAGCCACTTGACGACCGCCTCAACCGTCCGCCGCGCATAGAAGCAGGTCGAACGGCTGTCGAACAGCGCATCACGTTCGGCGTTCTTCGCCGAGCCGTAGACCTGCGGCCACTCGGCCTGCAGGAAGTCGAAGTTGCCGGGCACCGTGCCTCCTTTCCAACCTGTCCGATCTTGGCACACAACTTGTGCCGACTGACGTAAGCCGGCCAGACTACGTCGCTCCTCTGACAGGTTGAATTTGCAGACTTCGCCAGGACAGTGTCGGTACCGCCGGGCACAATCGACTCGCTCGATCACCCACGCGAAGGAGGCCCGATGTCACTCGAGGCGAACAGAACCGCGTTCATCGCAGACCAACTCTACGAACTCGTGGCAATGCCGCTCCTCGGCCTTGACTTCACGATCACACTCAAGCCCGGCCCGACGGGATTGCAGTTGACCGCCGACTCGCTCGATGATGACGACAGATCGTCGTGACGTGCGACGGTGAGCACTGGGTGGACGACGATCCTGCTGTCGAAAGTGACGCCCACTCGTCCACGGGCATGCCTTGGGCTCCATTGGTTCCCGACGAAGTCCCGGAGATTGATCCGTCCGACGAGGATGCGCGCCCCGACCAGTTCATCGCCACCGCGAAGGCACTTGCTGAGCTGGTAGCCCTGTTCACAACGCTAGTTGCGAGCGGCTGGCTTGTGAGGGTGAACTTCGTCGATTCAAAGGATGCCGCGACTGGCACGGCTCAGATCCGCCTCGACGCGGGAGTCCAAGACACCGACGCGGGCCGCGCGGCGACGGCGCTCCGTGCACTGCGTCTACGAGCGGACTTCTCTCGACTGGAGGCGACGTACGCACCGCAAGACGTGACTGACACAGCGCGGTGGGGGTTCTCTGACGACTCGCTCGTGGCAATTGCCGCAACCGGCGAGCCCACCTCGTGAGGATCAACGCTGTGCAGACCTATGCGGTCAGCAGCGCACCGATGTGGACTCTCCACGCTGGAATTGATGCCCCAATCCAGCGCCACGCCGCGGGAAGCCCAATGAAGGCCTCTGCCCTCATCCAGCCGCCAAACACGCCGCCGAACACGCCAGCCGAGATCGACGAGCGCCGGGAAGCAGTGGACACGTGGGCATGGAACAACGATTTCGGGCCGGCGATTGAACCGGCGAAACCCGCGAATGTCCAGGGAGCCCTCGACAAGCTCGATGCCGGAACCGTCGGCTACTACCTCCTCGAGTTCACAAACGGGGATTGCTATCTAGGCCAGTCGATCTCGATCGCTGACCGACTCAAAGGGCATCGCACGGTGCACAAGGACATCCGCAGCGTTCGCCTGCTGCCCGACCCCGCCGCACGAAGCCTCGTGAATCCGCTCAGGCATCTTCTCGACCGCGAGACAAGCCTGATCCACAGCCTCCAAACCGCTGGGCTGCCTGCACGTAACAAGGCGCAGATGACCTACCTGACCGGCGACGGCCTTCCGATCGACGAGATCTTTGAGTCGATCGGAACGACGGCTGCAGACTGGCTCTACGATCCCATCAGCTGCAACCGGAGTGACCGAGAAGCTGGGCGGGCCCTCACACCAAGCGCGGACCAGCTGGCGGCCGGGGAGGCCGCGTACAAGCGCTGGCTTGAACGGACAGGAGAGCACGCCGACGCCGTGCGGTCGCTATTTCGGACATACATGGCGCGCTGCCTGCCGCTTCCGCTGCACACTGAATACCTGCACTGGGTACTCAGCTCGCCCCAGGTCATCCCACGCCATCGCACGCTGTCGAACCTCGACATCGGCTGGACTGAAGCCTTCAGGACAATGATCGGCAAAGACGGACACCTGAGCGGGATGCTGCACGTCAACGGCATCGGACTCCTCGACGACCACATGTCCGACGACGCCTTGGTCAGGTTCATGCGTCAACACCCCGGTGTGAGCGTCACGCAATCCCCCTATCAGGCTGCCGGCCCCTTCAATCTGATGCTCTGGGCACCAGACCTCGAATCGGTCGCTGATCTTCTCGATGACACCGCAGTCACCCGCGCGGCCGCGATCGCAGCCCTACATCTCATGCGAAAGGCCAAACCCGGGAAGAACAGGAAAATCACACAATCCCATTCTGGTAAACGCAATCCTCGGGATCGTGCGGTAGTACGGTCAATCGCGAAATCAGTCGAAGAAGTCCTCATCGACTTCGACGACGGTGAATATATCTCGCGTCTGAACCCCGATGCCGTACTTGATCATCAAGCCAGCAAGCCGCTCGCCATCGATCAGGATGACGCGTGTGCTCACGCTGCTGGCGTACTCGCGGGCACCAGGTGAGAACGAGCTTGTCGTGATAAAGATTCCGCGCGATGCGCCCATGCCGTGCAGCGCGCCGACGAATGCCTGGATGTCGGGGCGGCCCACGGTGTTCCCCTGCCCGTACCGCTTCGCCTGCACGTAGATCTGGTCGAGGCCAAGTGCGTCCTGATCGATGACGCCATCGACGCCGCCATCGCCCGTCCCGCCAAGTCTGGTTGCCTTCTGTTCGGTGCCGCCGTATCCCATCGCAACTAGCAACTCGAGGACAGCTGTTTCGAGGAAGTCCGGTGTCTGTTCGCGGATACGTTTGATCAGGTCGGTCTTGACCTCATCGTGCAGGCGGGCAACGCCCTCGATGATCTGCTCTAGCGGTTCGACCGTTGATTCGTGCACGACGGGCGGCCTGACCGGGTTCGGGGAAGCCGACGGCGCGTACGCCTGATAAGCAGGGATCAGCTTCAGATGAGCATCGCTGATATCCCCGGTGTGCTCGGCGAGGAACGCGATGCCAGCATCGGTGATCTGATACGTCGCACGACGAGGCCGGTCAACCAACTCAGCACGCACCAAATCCGACAGCGCCCAACCACAACGCCCCTCGGCCCGATTCCCGCCTGTCGCAACCTGCTCACCCAGCTGCTCGGCGGTGAGCTGCATGTATGCGAGGACATCCGCCACCAGTTCACGACGTGACCGAGTCTTGCGATCAGCCATGACCTGAAGGGTCGGACGCAGGAATCCCTGCCAGACAGGCAGATCCGACACTCTGGCTCCTGCAGTCACAGTTCACCCCGAAATGATGCGTACTGTAGGGACGAAAACAGCTCCGTGCTGGCATCCGCTGCCCTCACACTTCGCATCCTGAGGCCCCAGACTCTCTTGACAAAACCTGCGTATTCCTCACACGCATCGACGGACGGAACTAACAGAGTAATTTCGGAGAATGCCGACTTACTGACCAATCCCTTCATACCTCCGGTCGAAGCATCTTGGATAAGTCGCTTTGCGACTCGCATCTGGTAGTACCAAAATTCGGTCGGTAGTTCAAAGGGAGTGAAAGCGGTGATCTGCTGATTGAAAGAGACGTCGCGATCCGCTATCGCCACGTTTCCAATTGAATTCGGGCTCCCCGCAATACATGTCACGAGCAACGAGCGGCGGGCCGCGATTCTGGACCGGGCCATGCCGGCCGCTGATAACCCCTCGGAGGCACGGCGAAGGAACGGCGTCTCGGGATCGATATTGTCGGACTTGATCCATTCAATGTCGTCCCCGTAGAGCGCGGTTTGCGCCCTGGGAGGGGTATTCCCAGTTGTTACTGTTCCTAATTTCCCAATAGGCTCGGAGGGTAACCGCTTTGGGTTCGTGGTCGGCATACCGAACCGAGATACGAATTCCGAGAGTAGCAACTCATCGATGCGCCCGACTACACATTTTCGCTTTGCGCGGAGGGTGTCGGCGTGGTCGAGGATGGCTGCGATGCGGCGTTGTTCGGGGAGGGGAGGAAGCGGCAATCGCAGCGACGCCACGTTTTCGCGCGTTACCCCCTTGATCGTGGCACCCCGGGCCATCGCTGCGAGGCCCTCGGCGCTAGACCGAAGAAAGTGCTTGAGGTAGCCAACATCTGCACTTTCACGGTCCACGACAAGCGCAGTTATATCCTGACTGAACGAGATGTCCTCAGTGGCAACCGCAACCTTGCCGACGCTAGTCCGTGTTACCAAGAGCAAATTTCCTGGACGAGCGAGGTTCGCCGCGGATCGACTCAACCCCAAATCAGTGATGAAGGACCGTGCCGGCGCAATTCGTCCATCAACAATATCTGCACCGGTGATCCAGGGAATCTCGCCGCCATAGTATTCGGGCTGATTCTTACTTGGAGTACCGCCATTTATGAAACTGCAAACTTCGTCGAGTCGGGCCGTAGAGCTGCTCATTCGGCACTACCTGCGAGCATCTGGCGGAGTTCGGCGAGGCCGGATTGGATGTCGAGTTCGAGTTTGTCGAGTTCGTCGAGGATCTCTTCGGGTGCGCGGTGTTCAACTTCGTCGTGGACGATCTCCTTGTAGCGGTTGAGGCTGAGGTCGTAGCCCTGCTCTTCGATGGCGTTCCGCGGAACGCAGAACGACTGCTCAGTCCGCTCGCGCTTGCGCTCTGCGCCATCGCGTTCGGCCCAGCGGGCGAGGACGTCAGGCAGGTTGTTCTTGGCGTGCTCCTCGTCGCTGAGTTCGGCCACCGGCCCGAGCTTGTCGCCATCGAGCAACGCGGTTCGCTTGTCATCGAGCGAGAATCCGTCGGCCTGGACGTCGTAGAACCAGACGTGGTCGGTGCCGCCCGAGTTGGTTTTGGTGAAGAACAGGATCGCGGTGGACACACCCGCATAGGGCTTGAACACACCCGACGGCAACTTCACGACGGCGTCGAGTTTGTGGTCGTCGACGAGCATCTTGCGGAGGGTCTTGTGGGCCTTGGACGAGCCGAATAGCACCCCGTCGGGCACGACGACGGCTGCGCGGCCGCCAGGCTTCAGCAGCCGCAGGAACAGGGCGAGGAACAGGAGTTCGGTCTTCTTGGTCTTGACGATCTGCTGGAGGTCTTTGGCGGTGTTCTCGTAGTCCAGGCTGCCAGCGAAGGGCGGGTTTGCGAGCACCAAGGAGTAGGCACCGGCGTCTCCGGTGTTGGCTTCGGCGAGGGAGTCTCGGTAGCGGATGTCGGGTTGTTCGACGCCGTGCAGCAGCATGTTCATCGATCCGATGCGCAGCATGGTGTTGTCGAAGTCGAAGCCGTGGAACATGTCGTGGTGGAAGTGTTTGGCGCCTGTGCCGGAGTTGATGTCGGCGGCGTGGTGTTCGCGCATGTATTCGGTAGCCGCGACGAGGAAGCCACAGGTGCCCGACGCGGGGTCGACGATGGTGTCGCCGGGTTCGGGGGCCATCATCTCAACCATCAGTTTGATGATGTGGCGGGGCGTTCTGAACTGGCCGTTCTGGCCGGAGCTAGCGATCTTGGCGAGCATGTACTCGTAGACGTCGCCCTTGGTATCGAGGTCGCGCATTTCGATCTTGTCCAGGAGGTCGACGACCTTGGTGAGCATGCCCGGATTGGGGATCGATAGGCGGGCGTCCTTCATGAAGTGGGCGTAGGTGGAGTCCTCGTCACGCATGGTGCGGATGAACGGGAACACCTCCTCGTCCACGGTGCGGAACATGTCCTCGGGGCCGTAGTTCTTGAACTCCGACCAGGACAGCTCGGTCCGCTCGACCGGAAATGGATTGCCGGTGACCGGCTTCTTGGTGAGATTGGCGCGATTGAGGGCGAGTTGTTGCTCGTCGTCCAGTCGGCGGATGAACAGCAGGTAGGTGATCTGCTCCATCACCTCCAAAGGGTTGGATATGCCGCCCGACCAGAATGCGTCCCAGACGGCGTCGACCTTGCTCTTCTGTTCTCCCGTGATCACTCTCGCGTACTCCCAAACAGTCGTGGTGAACCCGAACAGAACTGTATAGCGCGCCTCTCAGACAATTCGCGGACGACCTTGGTGCGACACGCCCAACGGCAAACGCAACCTTTGACTTGTGATGCGCGCCCCGAGGACGTGAGTCGTCGTCCGCCGTTCACGCCAAATGCTCCACAAAAGCGAGCCAGCAGGTAGCTGCACAGCCCCTACCTGCACTTTCGGCTGCCCTTGATGCGCATATCGCGCACCGTGCGCACTACGCGTGGTGTGCGCACTACGCGCGCGATGCGGCCATGACGAGGCCAGGATGCATCCCGACCAACGCCTCGGAGTGTGGTGGCATTGATCCCGGAAGTCCCCGGAACTACCCGGTAGGAGGCACTGATGAAGGACGCCCATGTTCCGGCCGCACACTTCGGTTCGCCGCGTATCAACAAGCCCGGCGAGGTAACGCGCGTCGAGCTGCGTCTGCCGACTCCACTTGCTGCCCGCCTTTATCGGATGGCCCAGGCGAATGGACAGTCGGTATCGCGTGCGGGCGCCGACGCATTAGAACGCGGGCTGGAAGAGGTCGATGACGTAGAGGCATAAACCTAAGTCACAGAAACGACATCAGACGCCGATCTGCTGACCAGCGCCTGACATCTCACAGCGGTTGGCGCCGCTGCTTCATCAAACCCCTGCACGGAGTCCCATTGATGCTACCTGTTGTCTTTCCGCACGCCCCCACTCGCAACATATGCGTGTCGATCTCGACACGTTCCGTCCTGGTGGTGACCAAGCCATGAGGAATCTGCCGATCGACGTCGCGATCGACGGCTACGTGCCTCGACAGATACCAAAAACGACATGGCGCGTGATCGAAGACGAAGTGCGTCAAATCGTCCGCGACTCTCAGCCCGCTACAGGAACGTCCGCCGATCATCACATGCTGGCAGTCACCCACTTCCTCGCCTGGGCGGTCGATCAGCAGCGCTCCCGTGAGCGTGAGCGCCTCTTCGTACCCGAGGTCGTCGAACACTATGTGGCCACGGCGTGTGAACATCTCTCACCCGTCAGTCGCGGAACGCGTCGTTCGGTCCTCCGGACGGTTGGACGGCGCGTCACTCGGAGAGCTCGCTGGGACTCAACCGCACCGGTGTATCCGACGTCCAAGAGCCGGCCGCCTTACACAAACGAACAGTGCCGGTGGCTGGTCAAATGCGTTGACTCCCAATCCAGCCCCTCTCGACGCCGTGTACTTCAATCACTTCTCGGCCTGGGTCTCGGGGCCGGGCTGACACCCGAGGAGGTCGCCTTTCTCACAACAGACAGCGTTATCAACGCAGCGTCCGGCAGGATGAGGATTAGCCTGCCAGGTCGGGTTGTTCCCGTCCGATCGCGCTACGCTCCTCTTCTTGAGGGTCTCATCGATACTTTGGCCCCTGGTGCAGTACTCGTTCGTGACAAGCCACTGCCGCGGGTGGAGACGATCTCCAACCTGCTCGCTCGTTGTGATCTTCCAGAGGGCCTTCGACCGCTGACCATGTCTCGACTCCGCCAAACCTGGGCTCTTGACGCATTGGCCTCATCTGCACCGCTGCCATCGGTGATGGCCGCGTACGGGTGCAGATCGCTCACATTCACCGATGCGGTGTTCGCTCGGCTTACCGAGATGGCTGCGTCTGCAGACATCATTTCGGACACACGACTCTACGACTTCTGACTCATGGGGAAGATCCCGCGCTATAGAACGAAGGACCTCGGCGACGGCCCAGGCTGTGGCACGAAGGTT
Source organism: Gordonia aichiensis NBRC 108223 (assembly GCF_000332975.1). Classification (GTDB taxonomy): domain Bacteria; phylum Actinomycetota; class Actinomycetes; order Mycobacteriales; family Mycobacteriaceae; genus Gordonia; species Gordonia aichiensis. The sequence goes on from NZ_BANR01000015.1 coordinate 77,765, forward strand.
TTCGAGATCGCATTCGACAGTGCGCTCCGCGCGCCCGCGCGCCATCACCTTCACGCGATCATGGTGGAAGACAACAACGGTCGGCCCCGGGAGTTCACGCCTTTCCAGTTCTTCGCACTCGCCTTCATTAATGCCATCGAGAAGCGGCGGATGCTGTTCACCAACATCTACGACACCTTCCTCGGCCTTACGTCGGATCAAAGACGCCAGCTCGGCCTCAAATCCCTGTCTTATAGCCAGACAACTGACTTTGCCGCACGCGTGAAGGTCCTGGTCGACGCCGACAGAGTCGACGTCGTCGAGCTAATGAACGGCGTCTTTCAGCACACGGTGCCGCAGCCGCCCGTTATGTCCCTGGCAGTCGACTCCACCGACTACGAGTCATTCGCCAGGATTCGCGCCTTCTGGAATCGCACCAGCGACCAAGCACCTACCAGCCACGAGACCGACAGCGAACCAGACGCGGATCCCAAAGCGATCCGCAAAAGGGGCACCTGGCCAGTACTCCGCTCGGATAACCGCCTGCAACGAACCGCCGACCCCGATGCGCGCGATGGACACCGCTCAGCGCACAACAACAAGCCCGCCGGAGCGTTCGTCGGCTACGACCTCACGCTTGCAGTCAACGCACGGCCGTGGCGCGGCCAGGACGAAGCCCCAGGTTTCATCGCTGCTGCCAACCTCACACCCGATGGCAGTCACCACGCCCGAGCGGCAATCGGGATCATCGAGAAGCTCCATGCCACCGGCCATAACATCACCGACGTCACCGCTGACCGCGCCTACAACAATGCAAAGACAGAATTCTGGACAGGCCCACTGCGCAAGCTCGGCATTGCGCCCGTCTTCGACCTGACCCAAAATCAGCGGCGCCAACGCCCCGGACCCGAGCCCGGCACCATCATCGTCGACGGAACGCTGTTCACTGACGCGCTACCCAAGCACCTGCGAGAACTCCCCACATTCACCGTGGGCATGACATCATCGGACCGCACAGCACTGATGTCGCTCTATGACGACCGCACAGCCTACGCGTTCCGATCAATGGGGAAGAAGACCGATGGTAAGCAACGCTTCCGTGGCCCGGTCAGAACCGATGCACCGTCCAAGATCTGCTGCCCCAACAATCAAGTCTCAATGAAAGAGCGGCTGACCCGACCTGTAACCGAATGCAACGACGAAAAGTGCGGATGCTCCCTATCGGTCACCCTACGCGACGACTACTTCCCAAATATTCGCCAACGCAACCTCTATGGCACGACCGATTGGAACCAGGACTATCACCGGCGCAATGCTGTCGAAGCAGCCAACAGCGCCCTACGTACCGAGTTTCGAATGGACCGCGGCTACACCCGGGTCTTCGGGCGGGTGAAAAACGCCTTCCTGCTCGGCTTCACACTCTTTGCGTACAACCACGAGTGCATCACTAACCACTTCCGCACACGCAGACTAGCCATACCAGCCGCGTACCCGATCACGAAGATGGCGCCCCCGAAATTACCGGCGCACGAGACCTCAGCGAAGCGCGGCAAGTTCAGCAAGGGTGACCGACCACCACCAGGCGGCTGATCTGCCTCTCGGGGCCATCTTACGGACGCACACATCTCTCCACGAAACTTCCAGAGTCCGATGCTGCCCGGAGACCGAAATCCTGCGCTAATTGGGTGCGTCCGCGGATCTTCTCAGCCGATCGGATCTCGAGTTCAGAAGCGCTATCTCAAATTGATGTCATTAGTAGGCCGCTGTCCGGAATTTCGTCGTATTTCTACGACTTATCCAAACTAGAGACTATGAAATAGGCAAACATGCCATTTGTGGAGCCTAGGAGCTTCGAACTCCTGACATCTGCCTTGCAAAGCAAGTCAGTAGATCGCATCACGCCTGGTCAGACGGGGTCTGCGAATGGCTCGGGGCACATCTCGGGCACATCATGCCTCCCGCGAGTAGACGTTGGACTCTTCAGCGCGCTCGAAGCCGGCGTTCGTGAGCGTGCGGACGAGGCCCGGGATCGGCTCCCCCGACACCGCGTCGTGCAGCGGCATAGCCACCAGGTACGCCCCTGCGGCGTCGAGCCTGAGGAAGGCCGCGAGCTTGTCGATCATGGGGCCGACGAGGCTCCTGCCGCGGTGGACCTTCTCGATCTCCACGCGGTCGATGAGCAGCGCGTTGGAGATGAACTCCTCATTGTCGTCGGAGTCGATCAGCCTGCTGGCCGCTGCGCCAAGTGCGGCTGCGTCCGAGCTGATGACGTCCGAGGCGAGCAACAGCTCGCGGCCGTCGACGGCCCACGCGATCCAACCGGCGATCGTCCCGAGGTCGGACTCATCGTCGAAGCCAGCGTCCTCATCGACGATCGTGAAGCGGGCGGTGAAAGCGCGGATCGACTCGCTATCGGGGTCCTCGCCCGGCGGGAAGATCGACACCACGACGCAGATCAACGGCTCGTGCATCCTGCTCACGCTAGCTGGCCTCCCTCATCGGGTTGACGAGATCGTCGATCTTCGCCATGAGCGGGCCGAGCCCTGCCGGAGCCAGATGCCCGTAACGGTCGAGAGTGATCGACGGCCGAGCATGGCCCATGGCACGCGAGACGGAGAGGATGTCGGCGTTGGCCTCCGACAGCGAGATCGCCGCGAAGGTATGACGCAGCGCATGTGCCGTCAGCCGCGGGACCTGCTCGTCGCGGTCAGCGTTGGCTCGGGCGACAGCGTGCGTCAGTGCTTGGTTGGGGGTACTGCTGGGCGACCGGGGACCCGTGGGACCGGGAGCTGGAGAACATCCACGCGCTCTTGCTGCGGTCACCGGCCAGCTCGGTCAGCCAGGGCAGCACCGTTGCCGTAACCGGAAGACGTCGCAGGCTGGCGCGGGTTTTGGTCGTATCGGTCCCGGCCCCGCCGTTCTTCACCTTGAGGTGCCCGTCCACCAGGTCGCCGACCAGGAGCGAGCGGGCCTCCCCGCCGCGCAGACCCATCAGCCCGAGGACACCGAGCAGAGCACGGTCGAAGTCGCTGCTGGCAGCGTCGAGGATGGCCCTGAGCTCTTCGGACGAGTACGAGGGACGTTCCTTATGGGCGAGCGAGACGACGATGCCCTCGGTGGGGTCGGCCTCGTTGACGAGCTTGTCGCGGATACCTCGCTTGATCGCAGCCCGCAGCATCTCCACGCGCTTCTTGCGGGACTCTGCGCTGACGCCCGGTCGGGAGGCCCAGATCTCGATTTCGGTGGTGTCGAGCGTGGCAGGACCTCATCCCCTACTGCGGAGCGATCCCGGGCCCTGACCACGCGGTCGGGGGATTGGAACACGGGGCACAGTCGCGATGAGCTGCTCACCTGCCTCGACGAGGGCCTGTGCTGCTGCGCGACGTGTCTCTCACCCGAAGCCCTCGGCGGCTGGACGCCGCTGATCATGGATGAGGACAGGTAACGGGTGCCCAACGACCACGTCCTCGGCCCGGTGCGGGTCGAGGTAGGTCAGGAAGCTCAAGCCTGTGCGCAAAGCCTTTCTGGAGGCAGTGCGGCCTGGATAGACCTTTTAAGCCGCCCACCGATTGCTATTTCGAGCGAGAGTCGATCAGTTCCTGTTCAGCCCGTGCTTACGTGTGTCCAGGGCAAGCTTGAAGTGACTCTCGGCCTCGTCGATCACGCGGATCGGCGTTGCCGGGTCGAAGACCCTGAGGATCGAGTACCGAAAGGTCGTCGGGTCCAAGCCCCGCAGTCATCGACTCAGTGGATGTTCACACCGCCGATGCTGTAGAGGAAGTTCAGCGCCGGCTCAATCGCATTGAGACCATTGACCACCATCTCATGAGCCTGTTCCGGAGAGACTGCGCCGGAGGTGATGGTGTAGATGATGTTCTCGATAAGCACGAAAGCTCCTTCATTGCCGGTGTGGGAACAGGGACCTGTCGTCGCGGCCCCTTATGACGTGTATCGCACCCATCCGCATGCCGCGTTACCGATTTGTACGTTTTTTTCTTCGTATTCCAAACGAATCATGTACTCACATTCGATCCATGGTGACGTGAATCAGGCTTGGTTCCAGGGGCACATTCGGGGCACATCCAGCCAGATCGGCCGGACCGCCTACGCGTCGTTCCAGGGGTTTCACGGGCACGCGGGGCACACCTGAACCCACACGGATTATTACCCCGGAGTACCGATTCGCTACCGCTCCAGGGGTGAGCGGCAACCTCGACCACGACATGCCAGAGGCCCTCTCCGTTGTCCGGAAAGGGCCTCTGACCTGGGGTTTGTGGAGCCTAGGAGATTCGAACTCCTGACATCTGCCTTGCAAAGGCAGCGCTCTACCAACTGAGCTAAGGCCCCGTGCCGGGAGTTCCCGACGTGGGTTGCGAAACGGGCTGAATCAGCCACTCGCAGTGGGCCTAGGAGGACTTGAACCTCCGACCTCTTCGTTATCAGCGAAGCGCTCTAACCGCCTGAGCTATAGGCCCGTGAACCGAGGATTGAGGTTACCCGACGAGGTCACCAACAACCAAAACTGCTGGTCAAGTAGCCTCGCCCCGTCGCCCGGCTGCGCGGAAAACCACGCGTCTCCGGTTGCTGACCGGTACCGGTACGAACCAAGCGTCCGCAAGAGGTAACTATCTGCGCGAGCCAGCCGGCCACCAGCCAGAAGGAGGGCTAGTCCAGGTCGGCCAGCGTCACCTCGGCGCCGCCGACGAGATCGGCACAGAGGTTGTAGATATAGGCACCGACGGTCGCCAGAGCGGTGAGCAGGATGGCGTTGATCGCGCCCAGCAGCACCGCGTAGCCGAAGATCGTGCCCGCACCGAGGATGTCGCCCTCGCTCGACGATCCGTCGGCGGTGACCAACGTGCCGAACGAACTGTTGATCTGGTCCCAGACGCCCATGCCGTCGAGGATCAGGTACAGCACGGCAACCGCGATCATCCAGATGAAGAATCCGACAACCGCCAACACCGCGGAGATCTTGAACGTGGCCCACGGATCGATGCGTCGGATCTGCACCGCAGCACGCAGCGCTGTCGCCGGCCCGACCTGTGCAGGCGCCGACCGCGGAGCCGACACCGCAGCGGTTTCGGCGGCTGGGCGAACCTCGGAAGTGTGGTGAATCTGGTCGAGATCGGGAAGCTGCTCATCCTCGGACGGATCACGCACGATCGTGCGCGTCGGCGACTCCACGAAGCCCGGACGCGCACCTTGGCCACCGCCCGGTTGACTCGGCCCGGTGCCACCACGCGGTGAACTGTCGAGTTTTGTGACGGGTGCCTGTCCCCCGGCCGGTTCGGACGTCACGGCGCCGCGCGGCGGCGGGCCACCGGTACCTTTCGACGGAGGCCCACTCTGCCCGTTCTGCGGTGCACCGTTCTGGCCATTGACCGGGGGCGGACCGCCCTTGCCGTTGGGCGCCTGTGGTGGCACGCCACCGCGCTGCCACGGAGGTACCAGACCACCCTGCTTCGGTGCACCGACAGGCGTCTGTCCCTTCGGCGGCATCGAGGGGTGATTCGTCGAATCCGCAGCCGACGACTGTGCACCAGAAGGACCCGGACCCGACGATCGCGCCGGGCCGCCGGGGTTACCGGAATCGGTAGGCCCCGAGGGCCGGCCGGTCGTCGACTTGTTGTCGTCCGGGTCTTTCGGTGTGCTCACTCGTGTTCCTCACTCCATACGCGTGCACTTCCAGCCACAACGACACGGGCCGGCGTTGCACACCACACTAACGGGTGAACCGCACTCCCCGGCTGAACCTCTCACCGCGGAGTTGCGACGGCAGGCCTACTCGGAGTCCTCGGTTTCGGGTTCGTCCGCATTGCGCGCAATCGCGATCACGGTGGTTCCCTCGTCGAGATTCATCAAGCGAACACCCTTGGTCTGGCGCCCGGCCTTGCGTACCTGCTTGGCCGCCGTGCGGATGACACCGCCACCGGAGGTGATCGCATACAACTCGGAGTCATCGTCGACGATGATCGCGCCGATCAGCTCGCCGCGCCTGCGGTCGTGTTGGATGGTCAACACGCCCTTACCGCCGCGGCCCTGAACCGGATAGTCGTCCATTGGTGTTCGCTTCGCGTAGCCGCCCGACGTCGCGACGAGCAGATAGGTGCCTTCCCGCACGACGTTCAGCGAGAGCAACTCGTCGTCGCCGTTGAAACGCATACCCTGCACGCCCGAGGTCTGGCGACCCATGGGACGCAGCGTCTCGTCATCGGCGTGGAACCGGATCGACTGTCCCTTCTGGGAGACAAGCAGCAGGTCGTCGTCGGAACTACACAGCTGCGCGCCGACCAGTTCGTCCTCGCCGCGCAGGTTGATCGCGGCGATACCACCGGAGCGGTTGGAATCGAAGTCTTCGAGCTTGGACTTCTTCACCAGACCGTTGCGGGTGGCGAGCACCAGGTACGGCGCATCCTGATAGGTCTTGAGCTGGATGACCTGCGCGATCCGTTCTTCGGGCTGGAACGCGAGAAGGTTGGCCACGTGCTGGCCACGTGCGGTGCGGTTGGCCTCGGGCAGCTCATAGGCCTTCGCCCGGTAGACGCGGCCCTTGGTGGTGAAGAACAGAATCCAGTCGTGGGTGGAGCTGACGAAGAAGTGCTTGACGATGTCGTCCTGCTTGAGACCTGCGCCCTGCACACCCTTGCCGCCGCGCCGCTGGCTGCGGTAGAGGTCGGTCTTGGTGCGCTTGGCATATCCGGTCTCGGTGATCGTCACGACGACGTCCTCGCGAGCGATCAGATCCTCATCGGTGACGTCCCCGTCGGCGGCGATGATCTTGGTTCGACGCTCATCGCCGAACTTCTCGACGACCACCTTGAGCTCGTCGCGCACGATCGCGCGCTGACGCTCGGGCTTTTCGAGGATGTCCTTGAGGTCGGCGATCTCGAGCTCGATCTCGGCCAATTCGTCGATGATCTTCTGTCGCTCGAGGGCAGACAGTCGACGCAACTGCATCGCAAGGATCGCGTCGGCCTGGATCTCATCGATCTCGAGGAGCCCGATCAAGCCCTGCCGTGCCGCGTCGGTGTTGGCAGACGCACGAATCAACGCGATCACTTCGTCAAGAGCGTCAAGGGCTTTCACCAGTCCGCGCAAGATGTGCGCACGCTCTTCGGCCTTGCGCAGGCGGTACCTCGTACGCCGCACGATGACGTCGATCTGGTGCGCCACGTAGTAGCGGATCATCTGGTCGAGACGCAGGGTGCGGGGCACACCGTCGACGATCGACAACATGTTGGCACCGAAACTGGTCTGCAACTGGCTGTGCTTGTAGAGGTTGTTCAGCACGACCTTCGCGACGGCGTCGCGGCGGAGTGTGACGACGATGCGCATGCCGTCGCGATCCGACGACTGGTCTTCGATCCGACTGATTCCCTTGAGTTTTCCCTCGTTGACCTGTTCGGCGATCGACGCGATCAGGTTGTCGGGGTTGACCTGGTACGGCAGCTCGGTGACGACGAGGGTGGTGGTTCCCTTGTTCTCCTCGATGTCGACGACGCTGCGCATCCGGATGCTGCCGCGGCCCGTCGTATACGCGTCGCGAATGCCCTGGCTGCCGACAATCAATGCTGCCGTGGGGAAGTCGGGTCCCTTGATGACCTCCATGCACGCGGCGAGGGTGGTCTCCTCGTCTGCCTCGGGATTCTCGAGAGCCCAGAAGACGGCGTCGGCGACCTCATTGAGGTTGTGCGGCGGGATGTTGGTGGCCATACCCACCGCGATACCGCCCGACCCGTTGATCAACAGGTTCGGGATACGCGCGGGCAGAACCGTCGGCTCGTTGGTCTTGCCGTCGTAGTTCGGCGTGAAATCGACTGTCTCCTCGTCGATGTCGCGCAACATCTCCATCGCGAGCGGCGTGAGCCGAGCCTCGGTGTAACGCATGGCGGCGGCGCCGTCGTTGCCACGTGAACCGAAGTTTCCCTGCCCATCGATGAGCGGGTACCGCATGGACCAGGGCTGTGCGAGACGCACCAGGGCGTCGTAGATAGCGCTGTCACCGTGCGGGTGATAGTTACCCATCGTCTCCGCAACGGGTTTCGCCGACTTCACGTATCCGCGGTCGGGGCGGAAACCGGCGTCGTAGGACGCGTAGAGCAGCCGACGGTGTACCGGCTTGAGTCCGTCGCGCACCTCGGGTAGCGCACGACCGACGATGACGCTCATCGCGTAGTCGATGTAGCTGTTCTGCATCTCCTGGCCGAGATCGACCGGCTCGATGCGATCGCCCGCTCCCCCGCTGGGCGGGAGTGTGGTGTCTGTCATCTGTGATCCTTTTCCAGTTCAGAGGGTGGTGTCGGAGAACCGATCTCCTACGTCAACCACCGGCTCATACGTCAGACGTCAAGGAAGCGAACATCTTTCGCGTTGCGGGCAATGAAGCTGCGGCGGGCCGCGACGTCCTCGCCCATCAACACGGAGAAGAGTTCGTCTGCTGCGGCGGCGTCGTCGAGAGTCACCTGCCGGAGCACGCGTACGGACGGATCCATCGTCGTCTCCCAGAGTTCCTTGGCGTTCATCTCGCCGAGACCCTTGTAGCGCTGGATGCCGTCGTCGGTGTTGATCTTCCAGCCCTTTTCCTTGCCCGCCTCGAGCAGACCGTCGCGTTCACGGTCGGAGTAGGCGAACTCGGGTTCGCGCTTCTGCCACTTGAGCTTGTAGAGCGGCGGCTGCGCCAGGTACACGTGACCGTTCTCGATCAGCGGCTTCATGAAGCGGAACAGCAGCGTGAGCAGCAGCGTCGAGATGTGCTGGCCGTCGACGTCGGCGTCGGCCATGAGCACGATCTTGTGATAGCGCAGCTTGGCGAGGTCGAACTCGTCGTGGATGCCGGTACCGAAGGCGGTGATGATCGATTGGACCTCGGTGTTCTTCAGGACGCGATCGATCCGGGCCTTCTCGACGTTGATGATCTTGCCGCGGATCGGGAGGATCGCCTGATACATCGAGTCGCGTCCCGACTTCGCCGAGCCACCGGCGGAGTCGCCCTCGACGATGTAGACCTCACACTTGGTGGGATCGTTGCTGCGGCAGTCGGCGAGCTTGCCGGGAAGACCACCGATATCGGTTGCGGTCTTGCGCCGCACCAGCTCTCGAGCCCTGCGCGCGGCCAACCGGGCCTGGGCCGAATCGACGGCCTTCTTGACGATGATCTTGGCCTCGGCGGGATTCGCCTCGAACCAGTGGCTGAGGTGCTCGTTGCACGTCTTCTGGACGAAGCTCTTGACCTCGGTATTACCGAGCTTGGTCTTCGTCTGACCCTCGAACTGTGGGTCGGCGACCTTCACCGAGATGACGGCGGCCAGGCCCTCGCGGATGTCGTCACCGCTGAGCTTGCCGTCTTTCTCCTTGAGCAGCTTCTTGTCGAGCGCGTACTTGTTGACCGTCGAGGTCAGTGCCGCGCGGAAACCTTCTTCGTGCGTGCCGCCCTCGTGCGTGTTGATCGTGTTGGCGAAGGTGTGTACCGACTCGGAATAGCCCGAGTTCCACTGCATCGCGATCTCGACCTCGTGACCGGTGCCCTTGGCGGTGAAGCCGATGACCGACTGGTGGATCGGCGTCTTCGTGCGGTTGAGGTGCTTGATGTAGTCGACGAGGCCGTCCGGATAGTGATAGGTGCGCGTCCGCGGCTGAGTCACGGCCGGAGTCGACGCCTCTTCCTCGGCGTTCTTCGGCTTCTCCGCAGTGTCGTCGTCTCCTTCGACGACGGCGTCGGCAGCCGCGGTTTGCGGCCGACGGTCGGTCAGCGTGATGGTCAGGCCCTTGTTGAGGAACGCCATCTCCTGCAGACGTCGTGCGACGGTCTCCGCGCTGTATGTGGTGGTCTCGAAGATCTCCGGATCCGCCCAGAAGCGGACCGTCGTGCCGGTCTTTCGCGTGGCCGCGCCCTGGACCAGCGGGCCCGGTTTGGCGTAGTCGTACGTCTGCTCCCAGTGGTAGCCGCCGTAGTTGATCTCCAACTCGACCTTCGTCGACAGTGCGTTGACCACGGAGATACCGACACCGTGCAGACCGCCCGAGACCGCGTAGGCGTCGGAGTCGAACTTGCCACCGGCGTGCAACTGGGTCATGACGACCTCGACGGTGGGTACTCCGGTTGCGTGCATGCTGGTGGGAATACCGCGACCGTCGTCGACAACCTCGACGCCGCCATCCTCGAGCAGGGTCACGTCGACCTTGCTCGCGTAGCCGGCCATGGCTTCGTCGACGGAGTTGTCGACGACCTCCCAGATCAGATGGTGCAAACCCCGCTCACCGGTGGAACCGATGTACATACCCGGTCTCTTGCGGACCGCTTCGAGCCCTTCGAGGATGCTGATCGACTCGGCACCGTACTCACCCGGCTTCTTCCGGCTCTTCTTGTCATTCGTGTCGGCCACGGGGTGCGTCCGCTCCTCTTCTGCTCTCGACTGCGCTGGCGTTTGTGCGCGCTGTCTCGTTCACGGCTGGACTGCCAGTCGATGACGGTGTGCAGGGGGACCCGATCGGTCACCGACCACGAGCACACGACGAGATCGGGGGCATATGCCCGCTCTCGTCTGTGACCGCCGGCCACGGCCGCTGATCTCCCCTGCCGGGACAACTGACTCCAGTGTACTGCCTCATCCGCTCAGGAAGGACCATCCGGGGCCGCTAACGCGCGCTCAGATCGATTTTCTGCACACCTTGCGCGATCGGCGGTGGTCTGGGGATAAAACTCGGCTCAGAGCGGCGTCGAACGAGATTTGTCGGTGCAGCCGGGTATGGCTCCCCCGGCGCCCGGCCATATATGGCATCAGCCGTAGGTGTCGCGCGGTCCCCGACCAGGCACGTGCCGCCGACCCTTCTGCCACGACGGCGCCTTCGGCCCGGAGATCCGCAACGACGTCACAATGTCGTCGCCCACCGCCGCGGCGATCTTCGCGAGAATCTGACGCTGGACGTAGCGAAGCTGCGTGGCCCACGCCGTCGACTCTGCCTGGACATGAAGAACCTTGTCGTGCAACGCTTCTGGCTTGGCATGCGCAGCGATGTCGGGTCCGACGATCTGCAGCCACTGGCCGAACAGCGTGCCCTCGGCGATCTGCGGTTCCCACCCGCGATCACGTGCGAGACTTCCGACGAGACGGCCGAACGGCTGGGGATCACGCGAATCAGGGCCGGCCCCCGACCAGCGGCGGCGGCTCGACGACCCCCGCGGACGACGGATGGGCGACGCCCGGCCGTGCCCCACCGACTTCCCTGCCGCGCGTGCTGACGCCCTGGCCTCCTCCAGTGCTCGACGCGCCCGCTCGTATCCGCTCGACGCCTCGCCGCCGGGCACGTCGGCGCCCGACGGATCCTCAGAGGTGCTGCTCATGACTCTATGCTCTCAGGCGTGTCGGACATCAGCTGAGAATGCCGCGTGCCGTCCGGATCGTCCACGACGTCGACGCCGATCCGCCGGCCGCCCACGTCGTCGGGGATGTCCTCGGCAACGGCAGCCGTGATCAACAACTGCTCGGCACCCTTGGTGAACTCGACCAGTTTCCGACGCCGTGCGGCGTCGAGCTCGGCGAACACGTCGTCGAGCATGATGACCGGCTCGACGCCCTCACTGCGGACGAGTTCGACCGAGCCAAGCCGCAGTGCCAGCGCGAGCGACCACGACTCCCCATGGGATGCGAATCCCTTGGCCGTCTCCGAGCCGAGCACGATGTCGATGTCGTCGCGGTGGGGCCCGACGAGACTCACACCCCGTTCGATCTCCTTGCTGCGCGTCTGCGTCAACGTCTCGAGGAGTTGCGACGCAATCGTGTGTGGATCGGGGTCGGCGTCTCGCGACGGGACCATTTCGGGTCCACCCGATGCGCGATAGCCCAACGCGGCGGGGCGGGAATGCGGAGCGATCGACGAGTACGACTCGACGAAATGTGGTTCGAGATCACGCAAGACCTCGATCCGAGCGGCCATCACCTGTCCGCCGAGATCGGCCAACTGAGCGTCCCAGACGTCGAGAGTGCTGATCACGGAGTCGGCATCGGATCCTCCTCGACGCAACGCCGCGCCTGCCGTCTTCAGCAGCGCCGAGCGTTGGCGCAGCACCCGATCGTAGTCCGAACGTGCTGCGGCCCAACGTGGTCCGCGCTGCGCGACGAGCTCGTCAATGAATCGACGACGATCACCCGGATCACCCCGGATCAGCAACAGATCCTCCGGGGCGAACAAGACCGCACGCAACACACCGAGGATCTCGCGCGGGCGTCGACACGCGGATCCGTTGAGCCAGGCCTTGTTCGACCCCTCAGCTGCGATCTGCAGACTCACCGAGAGCTCTCGTCCGGCATTCTCGACTGTCGCCCCGACCGACGCCGACGCTGCTCCGGAACGGACCAGCGGACCGTCGGAACTCACCCGGTGCGACCGGAGCGTCGCGACATAGAACAGTGCCTCGAGCAGGTTGGTCTTGCCGAAACCATTGCGGCCGGTGAAGATCGTCGGTTCTGGGGCGAGCGTCACATCGACCGACGGCCACGACCGATAGTCACGCAGATGCAGTTCACGAACAAACACGAAATCGTCGAAATCAGTTGGGCGGGGCGGATTTCGGTGAGTTCGGTGTCGGTGTCCCGGTCTCGCCGACATTTTTGCCCGCGGTGTTGTGCATGGCGTGGCCACCGAACTGGTTACGCAGTGCTGAGACGGCTTTGAGAGCGGGCGAGCCGTCCTTCTCGCGAGACGCGAAACGCGCGAAGAGAGCCGCGGAGATGACGTTGGCCGGGACGGCGTGGCGGATTGCCTCCTCCACTGTCCACCGACCTTCGCCGGAATCCGGTGTGTAATCGGAGATCTCGGTGAGTCCCGGATCCTCCTGCAGAGCCCGGACCAGGAGATCGAGCAACCACGAGCGGATGACAGTGCCGTGGGTCCAGGCACGCATCGTGCCCTCGACGTCGGCGATGAGCGGCTCTGCGGTGAGCAGCGCATAACCTTCCCCGTAGGCGTGCATGAGCCCGTACTCGATGCCGTTGTGCACCATCTTCGCGTAATGACCGGCGCCGACGGGTCCGGCGTGCACGAATCCGTCCGCACGTTCGCCCTCCGGGCGCAGCGCATCGAAAATCGGCATCAACCGGTCGACGTCGGCGTCGGATCCGCCGACCATCAGTCCATAGCCATTCTCCAGACCCCAGACGCCGCCGGAGACGCCGCAGTCGAGATAGCCGATTCCCTTGTCGCCCAGCATTTTCGCGTGAGGAGCATCGTCGGTGTAGCGCGAATTACCACCGTCGACGACGACGTCGCCCGGCGCGAGCAACTCGGCGAGCTGGGCAACACACTGCTGGGTGGGCTCACCAGAGGGCACCATGATCCACACAGCGCGCGGTGCCTCGAGCGCAGAAACCATGTCGGCCATCGATGCGACGTCGGACACCTCGGGGCGAGGGTCGTAGCCGACGACCGTGTGGCCACCGCGCTCGATACGGGTGCGCATGTTGGCGCCCATCTTGCCGAGGCCGATCAATCCGAGCTGCATGGCTTCCCTTCGCTGGTGTGCGTGAAAGATCAGTGCCCGCCGGGTGTTTCGTGGTCTATCCGGGCAGTCGAACCGGCATCAACAGGTAGGTGAACACGCTGTCCGGCGCGACAAACGCTCCCGACTCGTCGGCGACGGGTTCATCTCCGGTCGATGGACGCAGCACTGCGGGGCGGCTCGGCGTCGTGAATCCGAAGTCGACTGTTGCCACGCCGATCGCCGACAAGCCGTCCTGCAGGTACGTCGGGTTGAAGGCGATGGTCAGCGGCTCACCGTAGAACTGCACAGGTAGTTCTTCCTCGGCGCGCCCTGCCTCGTCGCCACCGGCAGTGAGCAGGACGGATCCGTCGCGGAACTCCATCCGGACCTGGGCACCGCGCTCGGCCACCAGCGCCACGCGCTTGATCGCCTCGATGAGCGGAGCGCTCTCGATGGTCGCGATCGCGGTGTGACTGGCGGGCAGGAGCTGGCGGAACTTGGGGAACTCCGCGTCGAGCAGACGTGTCGTCGTCTGCTTGGTCTCGCCGACGATTCCGAGGATCCCCTCGCCGCCGAGCGAGGTGCCGCTGCCGAACGCGAGCTTCACATCGCCGGAATCCGAACTCGCGGTGCGTGCGCTGTCGGAGAGTGTCTTCGCCGGAACGAGGACAGCACCCGAAGCGCTGGGATCTGCTGGGTCCCATTCCAATTCGCGAACAGCAAGGCGGAACCGGTCGGTGGCGGCAAGCACAACGGTCTTGCCGTCGATCTCCACGCGTACGCCGGTGAGCATCGGCAATGTGTCGTCGCGGCCGGCAGCGACAGCGACCTGGGAGATGGCCTCGGCGAACACCTGCGCCGGGATGGTGCCCGTAACCGCAGGGACGTCGGGGAGCTGGGGATAATCTTCGACCGGCATCGTCGGCAGCGAGAACTTCGCGCTGCCACACGTGATGGCGACACGGGAGCCGTCGAGCGAGACGTCGACCGGCTTGTTCGGCAGCGCCTTGGTGATGTCGGCCAGCAGTCGCCCGGACACCAGGACCTGCCCGGGTTCGGCGACCTCGGCCGCGATCTGCTGCTGCGCGGAGACCTCGTAGTCGAAGCCGGAGACGGTCAGCCCGTTGTCGTCTGCGAGGAGAACCACACAACCGAGCACGGGAACGGGCGGACGAGACGGCAGACTGCGCGCTACCCAGGCGACGGCATCGGCGAACTCGTCACGCGCGACACGGAACTTCATGCTCGGTGGTTGCCCTTCTCTCGGTATTCGCCAGGAGTTCCCACTCTAGAGCGCGATCGCGTGGCGGGGAGTCGTTGGGGTCAAGTCGCCACGCCGCGGTCATCGTCGCGCTGTCGATCTCGACGAGCCGTCGACGCTGAGTTCAGCACGATGTGTGCACAACACCTTCTTAGAAGAAGTTCTCTTTAGAGAGGGATCCATAACAGTCGTAGGCGCTGTGAAATCTGTGGATAACGCGTCGGATCCCATGTCAGGGCGTCGAGGGCGCTGTGGATCGATCGTGGAGGGATCCTGGGAGCGTCGGACCGGTTGTGCACATGTCGGATTCTGTTCGAGGATCGTCCACGTTCTGTACACATCAGCGGGGCTGTTACTCACAGTCCGTCCACAGAGCTGCGGAGACCAGAGGGCGGCGCGCTCGCCGGCTGTCGACGGCCGGAATCCGGTCGGCACGACGTGTCGACGACCCTTGTGTTGTGGTTGAGACTTGTCCTCTGCGATGGATGAGGAGTCGAGGGAAACGACAAGGCCTCCGCTGGCCCACGGGCAGCGGAGGATCACGGGGCGGAGGTCAGCCGACGGCGCGCTGTTTGATGCGCGCGGTGAGCTCCTGGACGTGGTCGTAGACCTTGCGGCGTTCGGCCATCTCTTTGCGGATCTTGCGTTCGGCGTACATCACCGTGGTGTGGTCACGGTCGAAGGTTTCGCCGATCTTCGGCAGTGAGAGGTCGGTGAGCTCGCGGCAGAGGTACATCGAGATCTGGCGTGCCTGGGCGATGGCCCTGGTCTTGCCGGGACCGCGCAGCTCGTCGACCGAGATGTCGAAGTACTCCGCGGTGATCGCGAGAATCGACGCCGCGCTCACCTCGAGCGTGCCCGAGTTGGGCAGCAGCGCTTGGAGAACCACCTCAGCGAGGGATTTGTCGAGGTCGGTGTTGTTCAGGGATGCGAAGGCCGTGACACGGATGAGGGCGCCCTCGAGCTCACGGATGTTGCGCTCGATCTTCGACGCGATCAGTTCGAGGACGTCGTCGGGGACGGCGATGCTGTCCATCTGGGCCTTTTTGCGCAGGATCGCGATGCGAGTCTCGAGATCGGGCGGCTGAACGTCGGTGATCAGGCCCCATTCGAACCTGGTGCGCAGCCGATCCTCAAGTGTTGCAAGCTGTTTCGGCGGACGGTCAGAGGAGACGACGATCTGTTTGCTCGCGTTGTGCAGCGTGTTGAAGGTGTGGAAGAACTCTTCCTGGATACCTTCCTTGCCGATCAGGAACTGGATGTCGTCGACGAGGAGCACGTCGACATCGCGGTAGCGGCGCTTGAAGGCGACTCGACGGTCGTCACGCAGCGAATTGATGAAGTCGTTGGTGAACTCTTCGGTCGAGACGTATTTGACGCGCATACCGGGGAACAGGCGCTGTGCGTAGTGCCCGGCGGCGTGCAGGAGGTGTGTCTTACCCAGACCGGACTCGCCCCAGATGAACAGCGGATTGTAGGCACGGGCGGGCGCCTCGGCCACGGCGACGGCCGACGCGTGGGCGAAGCGATTCGATGCTCCGATGACGAAGGTGTCGAAGGTGTACTTGGGGTTCAGATTGGCCCCCGAGGGAGTGGGGGCTGCGGTCGGTCGCTCGGCGAAATACGACGGCCAGTTGGCCGGCCCGCCGCGGGTACCGCTGTCGGGACCCGTTCCGTTCCCGCCCGGGGTCGACAGCTGTGTGCCGAACGAGTCACTGCCGAGGGGATCACCGGGTTGGTTGAGCGGGCGTCGCGCGGCACCGAACTGTGCGGTATCCGACGCCACTGTGTGCCCGGGAGCACCGAACTCTGCTGTACCGACGCCTGTGGTCGAGGGCATCGACGTCGGTGATCCGACCTGGGTGGCAGGCTCGGACTCGGTGATCGGCGTCGGGGTGGCGATGCGGACACCGAGGTCGACGGGCTGCCCGAGATGACGGGAGAGCGCGCTGCGGATCGTGTCGCGGAGCGTGCGCTCGATCTGTTCCTGGACGAGCGGCGTCGGAACGGTGAGGAGGGCGAAGCCCTCGGCAAGTGTCAGAGGCTGCACGAGCGACAGCCATGCCTTTTGTTGCCGGGTGAGAGGTTCGTGGTCGCCGCCGGCGGAATCGTCGTTGAGTTCTGCGACGACCTGTTGCCAGACCTCGCCGAACGAGTCGCGATCAGAAGTCACGGTCAGGCCTTCCCACCCCGAGAAAATTACCAGGATCAGTCATCGGGGACTCACGATGCCGGAACGGGAGCCGACTTGTCCACACACTTATCCACAGTTGTGTACAACTAAGGCGGGATGGGTGAGACGCCGCATACGCGTCGTGGTGATGTGAGTGGCGGATCGGCCACCGTCACTGGGAAACGACGCTAACAGAACGACGCCGAGACCGACAACGCAAGCGTCGAATTTGCTCGTGGAGAGCGCAAAGCCGACGTGACGAGCGTGATCCGGGTCGTCGAACACCAGGCACTATGCACGACGTGGTGAGCGTCACCGCTGGTCACGGCGTTGGAGAGGATCCGCTCGTTTGATTTGGGGGTACCCGGTCCAGTAGTCTCGACTGGTCATCCAGGTATGCGGATTTGCGTGGTGGCACCCCTGTCATCCGATGAACGGACTGCGTGCGGTTCGTTCGGTGGGAACAGGGTCACCCAACCGGCACGAGTCCGGCACCGCTGCCTTGATAAGCAGACCACTGACGAAGATCGTGGGTGCGCGCATAGTCGGCGTTCCCACGTACGAGCACAAGGAGTACCAGCCGTGGCCAAGGGCAAGCGGACTTTCCAGCCGAACAACCGTCGTCGTGCGCGCGTGCATGGTTTCCGGTTGCGCATGCGTACCCGCGCGGGTCGTTCGATCATCAACACCCGTCGCAGCAAGGGCCGCGCAAAGCTCTCGGCCTGATCTGCACAACACCGCGAGTGCCGGCGGCGAAGTTTTTCGCCGTCGGATCGCTCCGGTGGCGATTGGGTCGGTGATGGCGTCAATCCACCGGATCTCCACACGATCCGACTTTTCCCGCACGCTCAAGAAGGGCGTGCGGGTATCGTCGCGCGATCTTCTGCTCACAGTGCTGGTTCTTCCAACGCAGTGGCCTGATGACACGGGAGGTCGAGTCGGGGTTGCCTCCTCCGGTGGCCCGTGGCTGGGGCTGATCGTCAGCAAGTCTGTGGGCAACGCCGTGATACGACACCGAGTGGCACGCCGGATTCGAGCGGCATTCGACGAGGTGCGTGGTGACTGCCCGACGACCGAAACGTCCATTGTCGTACGTGCACTTCCGAGCGCGGCCGAGGCGTCGAGCGTCGAGCTTGCTGCACAGCTCCGTAAGGCGCTGCGTAATGGCAAGGTGAGGCGCGTCGCCGCAGAGGTACTGGGTTCAGGGGCACTGGGGTCAGGAGCGCCCGGCGTGTCCGGTGGCTCCAGCGGCGGGACATTCTGATGTCAGCCAACCCGTCGGTTCAGGCGCTGATCCGCTTCTGTCATCTGCTGCCACGTCGAGTGGTCATCTTCCTCATCGAGTTGTATCGAACCTGGGTGTCCCCGCTGAGGCTGCCGACGTGTCGATTCGAGCCGACCTGCTCGGGGTACGCGGTCGAGGCGTTGTCCCGGCACGGTTTCGTCTACGGGGGCGCGCTGTCGCTGATTCGACTTCTGAAGTGCGGTCCATGGCACAAGCCGGGCTACGACCCGGTTCCCGAGGAATCGTTCCGCTGGCCGTGGATGCCGCGGACGGACCCGAACAAGCCGGACGGCGAGCAAGACCAAGAGTTTCCATCGACGCATGACAGGTCCGCCGTCGGCGGGCCGGCCGTGCGCGGACGTGTAATCACGGAGGACTCCACGAACAGCGTGGGTGTCTCCGCGAAGAGTGAGGGGTAACTGTCCCGTGCTGAACTTCATCTATTGGCCGGTCTCCTGGATCATGTGGATCTGGCACTGGGTGTTCGACCACATCACGCCGAATACGCCGGGCGGCAACGGGATCGCGTGGGCGTTGTCGGTGATCTTCCTCGTCTTCACCTTGCGCGCAATTCTGTACAAGCCATTCGTGAAGCAGATCCGCACCACGAAGAAGATGCAGGAGATCAATCCGCAGCTTCAGGCGATCCGGAAGAAGTACGCCAAAGACCGGGTCAAGATGACCGAGGAGATGCAGAAGCTCCAGAAGGAACACGGGTTCAATCCCCTGCTCGGTTGTCTTCCGATGCTGCTGCAGATCCCGGTGTTCATCGGTCTGTTCCACGTACTGCGGTCGTTCAACCGCATGGCGACCGGCATGGGCCAGCTCCACATGACCGCAGAGCAGACCCGCAGTACGGGCAACTATGCCTTCAGCGCCGAGCAGGTTCGCAACTTCCTGGACTCTCGGCTCTTCGGGGTGCCGCTGTCGTCGTACATCACCGAGCCGACGACCGAGTTCCAGGCGTTCGTCGAAAAAGGCCAGGCGATCGACTTCACGCGAACGAACATCGCGATCGTCGTGATCCCGATGATGATCATCGCGTCGATCGCGACGCACATGAACTCGCGTGCGTCCGTTGCCCGACAGCCAGAGGCTGCGCTCGAGAATCCGCAGACCCGCATGATGAACATGCTGGCGCTTTACGTCTTCCCGCTCGGCATTCTTGTCACCGGCCCGTTCTTCCCCGTCGCCATCCTCCTCTACTGGATGAGTAACAACATCTGGACGTACGGACAGCAGCACATCGTCTTCGGCCGTATCGCGAAGGAAGAAGAAGCGGCCCGTCTGGCCAAGCAGGAGAAGCTCAAGGCCAACGCGCCCAAGCCGGGTGCACGACCTGACCGTCCGAAGCGGAACAAGGGCTCAGGTCAGGCGAAGACTGTTGCGCTCGAGAAGTCGGATTCGAACGAGACCACCGAGTCGCCCACGAAGGATGCGGGTTCGGAGGCGGTCGACGCAACGGCAGACAACGCGGTCGACGACGGTACGTCGACGCAGCACGTCGTCGGAAGCAAACCGAAACCCGGTGCGAAACCTTCGGGTACGGCGTCATCCAAGAGTTCGGGCAACTCCGGTTCGGGTCCCAAGAAGCAGGGATCGAACGCGCGGAACAAGAGGGGCGGGAAGAAGGGCCGACGATGATCGGCCGCAGGCTCGGGTAGCCGTGGTGGCGGTCGCGTCGACCGCCGGCGCACAGCCCCCTGCACGAGCCGACCGAGTCGCGCTCCCCTCCCCCTCCCACACAGACATCACCGATGAATACACAGCGAGGTGCAACTGATATGACAGCTGAGACTGCAACACACGCAGACGCCGAGGCAACCGAACGCGACGACGCCGGTACGGAAGAGACGGCTACCGAGACGACCGCCGACGTCGACAAGGAGACGAGCGCTCCCGCAGGGGACGATGTCGAATCCGACGATGCTGTAGGTGCTGACGACGAGGACAGTGCTGAGGACGAGGAAGAGGATGAGGACGACGAAGAAGAGCGCCTCGTCGAAGAAGGCGAGATTGCGGGCGACTACCTCGAGCAGTTGCTGGACGTGCTCGACTTTGACGGGGACATTGATCTCGATGTCGATGGGGATCGCGCGATCGTCAGCATCGACGGCGGCGACGATCTGACGAAGCTGGTTGGGCGTAAGGGCGAAGTTCTCGATGCGCTCCAGGAACTGACCCGGTTAGCGGTGCAGCAGGCGACTGGAGAGCGGAGTCGGCTGATGCTCGACGTCGCTCGCTGGCGTGCGGATCGGCGCGAGCGTCTCGCGCGTCTGGGTCGCGAGGTGGCTGAGCGCGTGCGTGATTCGGGTGAGCGCGAGCAGCTCGATCCGATGACCCCGTTCGAGCGGAAGATCGTGCACGACGCGGTCGCCGCGGTCGATGGGGTGATCAGCGAGAGTGAAGGTGCCGAGCCGAAGCGGCGCGTGGTGGTCATCAAGAACTGAACAAGTAGCCCTCCGCTAGATTGTGGAGGAGCTCACTACACGAAGTCCCGGTTACGGCCGGGACTTTGTCGTTTCACCTGTAGGAATAACAAGCGTGTTATTCGGTGTGTTTCACGTGAAACACGCTGACCGTCACCTCGACAGGAAAGGGTTCTGTTTCACGTGAAACACGACGGATCCGAAGGCGCGGAAACCGACAGGCGTACGCAAGAGATGGTCGGCGATGGGATGGAGCGTGCGATGGTTGCCTCCTCCCCTCCCCCTTCAGCGGCGACGGTGTTCGGCGATCGATTGGGGGTTGCGCAGCAGTACTGCGCAATTCTTGCCACCGACGGAATCGATCACGGCCTGATGGGCCCGCGGGAGGTCCCGCGGCTCTGGGATCGGCACATCCTCAACTGTGCGTGCGTCGAGGAAGTGATTGAGTCGGGTGAGTCCGTGGTCGATATCGGCAGCGGTGCCGGACTCCCAGGCATCCCGTTGGCCATTGCGCGTCCGGACCTTACGGTCACGTTGATCGAGCCACTGCTCCGTCGGAGCGAGTTCCTCTCGCGAACCGTCGAGTCTCTGGGACTGGCTGTGCGCGTGGTGCGAGGCCGAGCGGAGGAGAAGGCGGTGCGTGCAGAGGTGCCCCTCGCCGACGTCGTCACGTCGAGAGCATTGGCCCCGCTGGACAGGCTGAGTCGGTGGTCTGCGCCCCTGATCCGTGACGGCGGTCGGATGATTGCGCTCAAGGGTTCGTCTGCTCCAGACGAGATAGAACGTGATCGGAAGGCGGCGGAGCGGAACGGAATCGTCGATCTTCGCGTCCAATCTGTGGGGGTGTCGGTTGTTGATCAACCAACGACACTCGTGATCGGCGACAAGCGTGGTGCTCCACAACGACGTCGAGTGAGATGACCGGCGTCGAAGTCCATGTCGCTGACTACTGCAGTTGGTTTGCGGCGGCATGAGGGAGCAAAATGAACCAGGACATCGGTGTGGGTGAGGGATCGTGCGCGACGCACGATGGAGGGGCGGAAACACATTGGACGCCGACGATGCTTACGAAATATCGCAGAGGAGCCACAGCGTGACCGATCAACAGCCGGATGTTTCACGTGAAACGATTCCGACGGCCACGTCGACGTCCGAGCAGTTTGACGACACCCCCATCGCCGCCGCCGCAGCCCGAGCGAGTCAAGTCCTGACTCCTGGCGGTGCCGGCCAGTTACCTCGGCCCCCGCAGACGCGCGTCATGACCGTTGCGAATCAGAAGGGCGGCGTCGGAAAGACGACGACCGCGGTGAACCTCGCTTCCGGGCTCGCGCTGCACGGGCTTCGTGTCCTGGTGGTCGATCTCGACCCGCAAGGCAACGCGAGTACGGCACTCGGCATCGACCATCGCGCACCCGACATCGCGTCGGTGTATGAACTGCTCCTCGGAGAGGTGAGCCTCAAAGATGCCGTCAAGCAGAGCCCGAGCCACGACCACCTCTACTGCGTACCCGCCACCCTCGATCTGGCCGGCGCCGAAATCGAACTGGTGTCACTGGTTGCTCGTGAGAATCGGCTTCGCAACGCCCTCAACGACGCATCGGTCGCGGAGTTCGGCTTCGACTACATCTTCATCGACTGCCCGCCGTCACTCGGGCTACTGACGGTGAACGCGATGGTGGCGGCACGCGAGGTGTTGATCCCCATCCAGTGCGAGTACTACGCGCTGGAAGGTGTCGGCCAGCTCCTGCGGAATATCGAACTAGTACAGGCCCACCTGAATCCGCATCTCCACGTTTCGACCATCCTGCTCACCATGTATGACGGCCGAACCAAACTCGCCGATCAGGTGGCCGACGAAGTGCGCCGCCACTTCGGCGACAAGGTGCTCGGCACGGTGATCCCCCGTAGCGTCAAGGTTTCCGAAGCACCCGGATACGGAATGACGATCATCGAGTACGACCCGGGTTCACGTGGAGCAATGAGCTACCTTGACGCAGCACGCGAACTCGCCATGCGCGCCAAGGATGAATTCCCCTCCCCCACGGACCTCTCGAGAGGACAGCAGTGAGTCAACGAGACGCCCAACGACGCGGAGGACTCGGCCGGGGCCTTGCAGCTCTCATTCCGACCGGGCCTACAGAAAACGATTCGACGGCCCCCCGGCTGGGTTCGGCCGCAGCCGACGTCGTGATCGGTAAGGGAAACGGCGGTAACGGTGCACCCGTTTCCCCCGCAGGCACCGCATCGGGATCCGCTGATCAGTCGCCGAGCGAGGTCTCCCCCGCATCCGGTGACGCACCTGTGACCGGAGCTGCCGGTTCTGCCGATGAGGTCGGCGCTGTGTACCGAGAACTCGCGCCCGCGCTCATCCAGCCCAACCCCCACCAGCCGCGCAGCGTCTTCGATGAAGAGGCGATGGCCGAGCTCATCCACTCCATCAAAGAGTTCGGGCTCATGCAGCCGATCGTCGTGCGCAAGCTCGCCAAACCGACGTCCGACGGTGTTCAGTACCAGATCGTCATGGGAGAACGCCGCTGGCGAGCCAGCCAGGAAGCCGGTCTCGACGCGATTCCGTCGATCGTGCGCGAGACTCCCGACGGCGACATGCTGCGCGATGCGTTGCTGGAGAACATTCATCGCGCACAGCTCAATCCTCTGGAAGAGGCGGCTGCGTATCAGCAGCTCCTCGAGGAGTTCGACGTCACCCACGAGGAACTCGCCGCCCGTTTGGGACGGTCGCGACCGGTGATCACGAACATGATCCGGTTGCTGAAGCTTCCTATCCCGGTGCAGCGACGAGTTGCGGCGGGCGTACTGTCGGCCGGACACGCTCGCGCCCTGTTGTCGCTGGAGACCGGGAGCGATCAGCAGGAAGCACTTGCGGCGCGCATTGTCGCGGAGGGACTCTCGGTGCGGGCCACAGAGGAGGCGGTGACTCTCGCAAACCGCGGCGACGGGGCGTCGACGCCCACCCCTACCCCAAAGCGTCGGCAGATGCAGATGCCGGGTCTGCAAGATCTCGCCGAGCGCCTGTCGGACGGACTCGACACTCGCGTGACGGTCAGCCTTGGGAAGCGTAAGGGGAAGATTGTCGTCGAGTTCGGCTCCGTGGATGACCTCGAACGTATTGTGGGGTTGATCGACCCCAAGACGTGATCTCGACTGCCGAGCGACCTTGAGGACCCTGACTCAGGGCCGCCGGCACCACGAGAATTCGCGACCCTCCGCATCCGAAAGTTTCGTCACAGTGACAGTCGAGCAGTACACCACCCGCACGAACCGCGAAACACTCTGCGGGGCATCATTTTTCACGTTCGACGACGCTTCGTGCACGCTCCGGAACGAGACTTCACGATGAACTTCACGATTTCCGGTCTCGACCTCGAATCCTTCGAGTCACTGCCGCCACATACCCGTCGCTGTGTCTTCTGGGAGGTCGATCCGTCATTCACCATTGCGCCGCCGCGCACATCGAGTGGGGGCGACACTCCCCCTGCCGACGACGATCCGCTTGCCGGAGCAACCCGCTTTACGAACTTCGAGAGCGAGTTCGACAAGGAAGCCTGGATTTCATCGGTGCTTCTCGAGTGGGGCACCTGCGGCCAGATCGCGATCGACTCATCGACCGGTGTCGTAGTCGGTGCCGCGTTGTATGCTCCGCCCGGTCGGGTACCGCGCTCTCGAAGTTTCCCGACGTCGCCGGTGAGTGCCGATGCAGTGCTGTTGACGTCGGTGCGTACCGAGCCAGGTTTTGAGGATGCAGCCGATCTACTCATCGACGCCGCCGTGTCTGATCTGGTTCGCCGCGGTGTTCGTGCCGTTGAGGCGTTCGGCCTCGTCCGTCACGGTGGTCCCGACGGTGGAGCGGGGATGGCCAGCACCGAGGAACATTCTGCTGCAGCAGATCTGAGCGGTGAGACATTCGTCGATGCCAGAAGTACCTCGCGTACAACCGATTTCGGAGACCTGAGTACGTGGTCGGACGACGCTGTCGTCGAGATAGCACGCGAGATCCTCGACGGTCCGGGTCAGGACCTCTGTGGGCAGTGCATGATCGATGCGCAGCTTTTGAAGGATTCGGCCTTCGATGTGGTGGCTTCGCACGCACGGTTTCCCCGTTTCCGTCTCGAGCTGGACGAGGGTCTCGGCTGGAAGTTCGAGGTGGAGAGCGCCTTGGAAAAGCTCGTTGTCATGGCCGCGATCGACCTGGTCGGACGGGAGCGGCTCACGGTGCCGACGGCGAGCCGGAACAGAGCATTGCGAAGTACGCACAGCGACGTCGCATCGGGCTGATCCGCTACACCGCGGCGTCGAGAAGCTGGCCCGCACCGTAAGGTGCGGGCGATCCTGACAGTCAGAAGCCGGAAATACGTTCCGCCGCAAGAAGTTCGGCAAACGTGTAGGTTCCCGTTGGCCGGTCGTTCTCGCCGAGTAGGTAAAGTCGCTTCACCGCGACGAGTATCGCCTCGGTGATGACATTGCGGTAGTGCGGGTCGTCGAGCACCTTGGCGTCGTCAGGGTTGGTGATGTAGCCGACATCGATGAGAGCGACCGGCATCCGGGTGAGCCGCAGGATGTCCCAGGTGCGTTCATGGACGCGGCAGTCGGTCAGCGGTGTGCGCGCGACGATTTCGCGCTGGATGAAGTCGGCGAGGTTGCGGCCGATCGTCGAATACGATCCGCGGTTGTTGCCGAAGTAGAACGAGGCCACACCATTGGCTGCAGGGGTGTCGTGGTGTCCGCAGCGCAGCGAGATCATCATGTCGGCATCGACGAGATTGGCGACCCGAGCGCGCTCGTCGTCGGATGCGTGGCCTCGGCCGTCATGGGATAAGAACGTCTCCATGCCGGCGGCGGCCATTCTCCCCTCGAGTCGTGCGGCAAGATCCCACAGCACGCGGGATTCGATCTCGGCGACCGATCCAGTCGAGAGTGCGTGCAGCCCAGCGGTTCCCGGGTCGATGACGATGCGTTTGCCCGACAACTGGGGGCCGGAGCGTCGTACGTGTTCTTCTTGACGGATTGCGTAGGGAGATCCGCCGGTCACACGAGTACCGAGTCGATCAAGGGCGCGCAGCGTCGCTGGACCACAGATGCCGTCGGCCGAGAGTCCGTATTCGCTCTGGTACAGACATACAGCGTTGTGGGTGCTCTCACCGAAGACACCGTCGACGAGTCCGGTGTAATAGCCGAGATTCTGGAGTCGGCTCTGCAAGGTGGCGACGTCGTCGCCGACCATCGGAGCAGACAGCCGGTAGAGGAGCACCCGCGCACCGAGTTGATACGACGCCTCGCGCAGCGCGCGGTAGGTCGCCTGCCCGACGATGCCGTCGACGATCAGACCGCGTTGCTGTTGAAATGCGCGCACTGCGTGGTCGACATCGGTGTCGAAGAGCGCGTCCTCGGTGCTGTGGAGGATTGCGCCGTTCGGAGCGGACGCTGGTGCTGCTTCCTCGTCGGGTGCTGCATGGCGCCCGGGGGTCGAGGTGAGGAGGCCCTGTCCGGAGAGGATCGATCGAATCTCGGCTACTGCCGACCCACGATCTCCCAGTCGGAACGTTGCCATCTCATCTCCTCAATTGGACATGTCACCTGTTGGGAACAGGACGACAGTGAACCAAAGTGAATTGTCTCAGGTCGCAGCATGTGAACAAAACTCATCCACGCGATCGGGTGGGCCGTTCTGTGCCGCGAAACCGAGGCTACCGGTCGCGGGAGACGATACGCAGCAGCGAGTTGCGGATGTCAAATCAACGGTACAGACCACCGTCGATCGCCTGGTGAGGCGCTCGACGGTGGTCGGAGCCGAACCACAACAGCACATGAGCGGTCTCACTGCTGGAATTCGGATCAGGCGTTGGTCCCCAAAACGGAGTCGAGATCGCGCATCAGTGCGGCCTTGCCCTTGACCCCGACGATGGTCTTGGTCGGTTTCCCGTTCTCGAACAGCATCATCGTCGGAATCGACATGATCTTGTAGTCGCGGGCAACGCCAGGGTTCTCGTCGACGTCAACCTTCGCGACTGTCAGCTTGTCGCTGTGGTCTCGGGCGATCTCCTCGAGAACCGGCGCGATCATGCGGCACGGACCGCACCAGGTTGCCCAGAAGTCGACGAGGACGGGTCCGTTGGACTCGAGTACCTGGTCTTTGAAGGTGGCGTCGGTGACGGCCACGGTGTTTGCTCCCATGATGTGTCCTCCTCTGGACGTGGTGACAAGTGTCAAAAAGCTCGAGATGTGCAGGTCAGGCGGTCGGCGCCGCTGTCGCGACCACGTCGCCCTCGATGGGCATCGGCTCGATGTCGCCTTGCTCGGCGAGCCACCGTTCTGCGTCGATCGCCGCCGAACAGCCGCTCCCTGCGGCGGTGATGGCCTGCCGGTAGGTGTGGTCGACGAGGTCGCCCGCCGCGAACACGCCGGGGATCGATGTGTAGGTGGTTCGGCCCTGTACTTTGACGTAGCCGTCGTCGTCGAGATCGACCTGTCCGCGAACGAGCTGACTGCGTGGGTCGTGGCCGATCGCGACGAACATGCCGGTGACGTCGATGGTGCGCTTGTCGCCGGAGCGTGTGTCGGTCAGTTCGAGCCCTGTGACCGAGTTGCTACCGATCACGCCCGTGACCGCAGCATTGGTGACGAACTCGATCTTGTCGTTTGCACGGGCACGTTCGAGCATGATCTTCGACGCCCGGAACTCATCGCGTCGGTGGATCAGCTTCACGCTGCGCGCGAACTTGGTCAGGAATGTTGCCTCTTCCATTGCCGAGTCGCCGCCGCCGATGACCGCGATGTCTTGGTCCTTGAAGAAGAAGCCGTCGCACGTGGCACATGCGGAGACTCCCCTGCCGAGCAGTTCCTGCTCACCGGTGATCTCCAGGTATCGGGCCGCGGCGCCCATCGCCAGGATGACAGCGTTGGCGCGGTAGGTCTCGCCTCCGGCGTCGACCTCCTTGACTGTTCCGGTCAGCCGAACGGCCTCGACGTCTTCCATGCGGAGGTCGGCACCGAAGCGGAGGGCCTGCTCACGCATCTCGTCCATGAGGGCGGGCCCCTGGATGCCGCTTTGGAACCCGGGATAGTTCTCCACCTCGGTGGTGGTCATCAGTGCACCACCGAACTGGGTGCCCTCGAACACGATGGGAGAGAGCTCGGCTCGTGCCGCATACACGGCAGCGGTGTATCCGGCCGGCCCGGACCCGATGATGATCAGGTCGTGGATCTGGTCGCTGTCTGTGGTGCTCATCCATCCTCCGTGCTTGTGGCGACGCGCATTGTCGTGCCGGATCCCCGGTGCGCGTTGTCGGCTCATTCAACACAAGCCTAAGGGCAGATGTTCCCGCCGCTGGTGGTGCAGTGATTCTCAGCCTCCGAGCCTGGTCTTGGAGACAGTCGCGGGGTTGTCGGTATCGCAGCTGGGTTCGACGACGAGCGCGTCGAATCGTCCGGCCTGCCCGGTTCCGAGCAGGATGACCACCCGGTCGGACCCTCCGACGGTGACCTCTCCGGAGCCGAGCACCGGTGTGGATGCCGGTATGCCGTTGGCCGCGGTGCAGCGTCGCAGTGCTGCATCGGACTCAAACGGTGCGTGGGTCGTTCTTCCCAGCACCGACAGCGCTGCGGCCTTCTCGACGCCGTCGAGGTCGGCATCGCCGAGGCGAGTCGTCTCGGCAGAGGTCGAGGGTTGCGCCTGCACCCCGGCACTCTGATCGTCGTTGTGTCCGGTGGCGATCACCGCCACTACTCCCACGACAACCGCCACGGCTGCTGCAGCGCCGAGGATGAACGCAACGGTTCGTGTCCGCGGGGCGCGCGGCGTCGAACGTCGTCTGTGCTCGGTGAGATCGGTGACGGTTTCGGACCCAGCATGCTCATCGGGCTGGCGTCCTGCTGACTGCTGTGACTCGGCCCGGATAGCCCAGAGCGTCGCTGCGATCCGTGAATCAACCTCTGGCGGAACGGGTGTCGAATCTAGTGGAAGCTCACGTAGTGACTCACCGGTGCGGTCGAGCGCGTCCAGTACCTGCGCCGCCGCGGGGTCGTCGACGATCCGCCTGCGCACGTGGGCGGCGACATCGTCTGGTAGCGCGCCGGCATGCAAGTCGGCGAGGAGCTCGTCGGAATACGGAGGCTCCGGGTAGGAAGCGGGTTCCGGGTAGGAAGTGCTCATCGTGGCAAGGTCCTCCTCTCCGTGCGCCGATGGCTGACATCGTGGCGGGGCTGTCTCATTGCCATATACGACGTCATTGCCACATAGGACGTTGGCCGGCCCCGATCCGTTCCCGTCGGATTCTCTGCGTCCGTCATTCACGAGCCATCCCGTAGATGTCCGAGCAGTTTGGCCAGCCGAAGCCGCCCTCGCGACGAGCGACTCTTGACAGTTCCCTCTGCGACACCCAAGCGCTGTGCGGTCTCGGCGATACTGAGACCCTCGACATCGAGGGCGATGACCACGGCGCGTTGCTCTGCCGGCAGCTTGTCCAGAGCTGCTCCGATGCTCATCGACAAGTCGACTGCAGCGTATCGGTCCTCCCGACTGGCCATCGCCGGGACGTCGAACTCGGGAAGAGAAACCGTGGGGCGCAACTTATCTCGCCGTATCCTGTCCAGACATGCGTTGACGACGATGCGATGTAGCCACGTCGACACCTGGGCATCGGCTCGGTACGAGTGTGCCATTCGGTTGTTGATTTGCAGGGAAGATGAACCAGTGCGACACCAATATGACCCAGCGAGAGATGTGGTTGACCAGGAATTTCCCGATTTATGGCTGGGTCAAGTATGTGTGTAACTGGGTCAGATGTGTTTGCAGTGCTGTTCCTTCGTCGGGCCGAGTCGAATCGACTGATGAGGACGACCTCAGTGGCTCCGGGATAGCAACGAATGCTCTCCCGCAGGCGGCGGCCGTCGCTGCTTCCGGACGAACGTGGGCGATCGGTGGGTCTATGCGGCCGGCATCTTGTTCGACTTTGAACGGTTGCACTTCCAGCACAGCGTCTGAAGGTTCTCCATGGTAGATAGACCGCCACGTGATACGGGAACGATGTGGTCGACTTCGAGCAGCAGGTGGGGTTCGGCGGCTCCTGAGATGGAGCATTGTCGGCAGGCGTAGTTGTCTCGGACCTTGATTGATTCGCGCAGTCGGGCGGTCATGAGCGCCCGCTGGCCGTCTGCACTTTTTCGGAATCGAATCTTCTGGGACAGCGTCTCGATGAGCGCGTCGATTGTTGGGGTATCGAGGGTGACTGTGGTTCGTTGTGAGCTGTTGCCGCCTGCGCTGACGTACTCGAAGGTGTACACGGGGTAAGGCACCTCGATCGGTGACAGGGTCACACCGGCTTGGGCCATGAATTCGTCGGCGTAGTGCTTGAGAATGAACGCGGGAGGATTGAACGATGTGGTGATCCCTGCTTCCCGTTCGTGCAGGTTCGCGACCGCACCTTCGAGGCGGGCGATGTCGTCGCCGAGACTCTCCACGTCGGCTAGATGTGTTTCGTCGGCCTTGATGCCGAAGTACTTCATCAGATACTTGAGTGGGTCGCCGCTGGCGTTGCGCACCACTTGTAGTGAGCAGTTGTGCACGTTGGGTGCCTGATAGTTCGCGATGTTTCGATCACGCCGGTAGTTGTGGTTACTTGTGTTTTGAAACAAAGCGAGATGTGATTGGTTCCCCGTCGCCGACCTTCCGAGCTCGAATGACCCTCGGTTGCGAATTTCTGCCGCGTAACTGGCGATTTCGTTGTGTTCGGCCACGATCGCCGCGAGCCGCTGCCTGTGCGTTAGGAACTCGTCGCTCGCGAAGTAGCGGTTCTTGCGAATCGTTCGGATCACACCGGGAAGGACAAACGCTGACAGAGCAACCACGGCGAGGAGCAGGGCGACCTGCCAGTGTGCAACGAGAAAGCCGAGCACGATCAGCACTGCGATGATCCCGATGATTACCCGCAACGGTGACCTCCTTGGGCGAGAGCTTCTTGAGATTAACCACTCCGCGGGCTTTCGGTGGGCGAAAGATCACACTAGCTAGCGGGGGTTAGCTTTGATTCACTCGATTGACACGCACCCCTGCGTTCTTATAGCCAAGGACCACTACGGCTTCCGAAGTGACGCCTGCACGCCGCTCACACACCCCACGGTGGCTGCCACGCCAATGAACCGCCCCGGGTTCGTCGGAGGCTCTCGAACCTGTGAAGGATGGAGAGCATGGCAGCACCTCGGAAGTACAGCATTGAGCTGAAGGAGCGAGCGACGCGGATGGCGGTGGAAGCCCGCAAGGACCCGGCCACACGGCCGGGAGCGTTCAAACGGATCGGCGATCAACTCGGTGTGCACCCGGAGGCGCTACGCACCTGGGTCAAGCAAGCCGAAATCGATGGCGGGCAGCGGCCGGGGACCACGAGCAGCGATTCCGAGCGGATCGCGCAGCTCGAGCGGGAGAACCGCGAGCTGCGGCGGGCGAACACGATCTTGAAGCAGGCGTCGGCTTTTTTGCCGCGGAGATGTGCGCCACGAGGCGCTGGGTATATCGAGAGGTGGTGAGAGACCGTCTCTTTCGGGTCGTCGCAGCGGCCTGATGAAGCTGGGGGCAGCCTGATCCGGGGAGCGCCGGGAAGGGTGGCAAGCGGCCCCGACAAAGGCGAGTCGTGCTGGTACTGCCAGACGGTGCGGGCTCGTCGAGCAAGGTCAGAAGGTACAGCGTGAGCGAACCAGTGATGGACGCCCCGTAACCGCGAAGCCGGCTCCAACCTGGCGGATCTGGGCCGGTCTGCAGTGCTCGACATCCTCTATCTCCGAGGGTTTCGTCTCCGAGGCCGTGTATTTCGGGCGGTGAGGAGGCCACGGTGAAGGTCTGCGGCGTAGCCGTGGCGATGCTGCCGGGGTAAAGCTGGGTGCCTCCCTGACCGATCGATTTCCTGGTGAACGTGGGAACCGACCTGTGTGTGGCCCGTCGTGGCGAGCATCCGGCTCGTCGTGGTGGAAGGCCCGTGTCCGGCTGACAGGTGCAGGTTGGGGCAGAGGTCTCGTAGTAGTCGCGGGTGGTGACGTGCCCGTCTCGGCGGCCGTGAGAGACGGCTACAGGGCGAAAGGGACCAGCGAAAGACGCAGTGGCAGTACTGGAATGTCAGGAGGAGTGGTCGACGGTGAATACCGACGAACTGGAGTCCGCGCTGGTGCAGGCGGAACGCCGGGTACTGAAGATCCAGACCAAACTGCATCGTTGGGCACGCGATGACCCGCATCGCAGGTTCGACGATCTGTTCAATGTTGTTGCCGATCGCGCGTTTCTGTTGGTGGCGTGGGATCGGGTGAGCGGGAACAAGGGTGCCGCAACTGCTGGGGTGGATGGGCGTACCGCGTCCAGCGTCGCGCAGGTGCAGGGCGTTGAGGAGTTCCTTGACGGATTGCGGTCTGGTCTGAAGGACCGCAGTTTCCGGCCGGTGCCGGTCCGTGAGCGGATGATCCCCAAGAGTGGCGGTAAGTTGCGCCGACTGGGTATCCCCACGATCGCTGACCGGGTGGTCCAGGCATCGTTGAAGCTGGTGTTGGAGCCGATCTTCGAAGCGGATTTTCTGCCGTGTTCTTACGGGTTCCGTCCGAAGCGCCGGGCTCATGACGCGGTGGCCGAGGTGCGTTACCTCGCGACCCGACCTCGCTGTTACGAGTGGGTTGTTGAGGGAGACATCAAGGCATGTTTCGACGAGATCGACCACACGGCCCTGATGGGCCGGGTGCGTCGACGTGTCGGCGACAAACGCGTCCTGGCCGTGGTGAAGGCATTTCTGAAGGCGGGCATCCTCACCGAGGACAAGTTGCTGGAAGACACCACCGCCGGTACCCCGCAGGGTGGGATTCTCTCACCGCTGCTGGCGAATATCGCCTTGTCGGTGCTCGACGAGTACATCGCCGGGCTCGCGGGCGGGCCGAATACCGGCAAGGCCGAGCGGGCGGCACGCCTGCGCCACGGCCTGCCGAATTTCAAGCTCGTCCGCTACGCCGATGACTGGTGCCTGATGATTCGGGGCACCAGGGCCGATGCCGAGCAGTTCCGAGAGGACATCGCCGCCGTGCTGGCGACGATGGGGCTGCGTCTGTCACCGGACAAAACCCTGATCACCCACATCGACGACGGGTTGGATTTCCTCGGGTGGCGCATCCAGCGACATCGCAAACGAGGAACCAACCGGCACTACGTGTATGTCTATCCGTCCAAGAAGGCCGTGGTGGCCGCGTGCCGGAAGATCAAGACGTTGTGCAGACAGATCGGGGTCGGCCAACCGCTCGATGTCCTGTTACGCCGCGTGAACGCGAGTGTGCGGGGATGGGCGGGATATTTCCGGGCCGGGGTGTCCTCGGCGGTCTTCTCGTACATCAGCCACTACCTGTGGCAGACGGTGTGGAGATGGTTACGCCGCAAACACCCGAAAACGACTTGGACGCAACTCCGCCGCCGCTATTGCGGCGGCGGATGGTGGCCCGCTGGGGAGGAACGGGAACTGATCGATCTGGAGAAGATCGGCACCACCCGATACCGCTACCGCGGTTCGGTGATCCCTTCACCCTGGCCAGAACCTGTCGACACGGTGAACGCCGAGGCGACAACGGCTCTCGTGGAGAGCCCGGTGCATTGAAAGGTGCACGCCGGGTTCGGGAAGCGGTCCGGGGAGACGGGAATGCCGCAAGGCATTCACCGCGCCCCGGGCCGACTTTCATCGACCGCCCACAGCGCTGATCGTGGAGTTCGTCGCCGCTTCTCGCGACGAACACGGAGTCGATCCGATCTGCGCGGCCCTACGCGACACGGCCGCCCAGATCGCTCCGTCCACGGTACGAGCCCACCTGAGCCCCCAGAAGACCGAGGCGCCACGCACGGTGCGTGACCGGGAGATGCTCGGCGAGATCCGCACCGTGCACGCCGACAATCTCGGCGTCTACGGTGCCCGCAAGGTCCACGCCGAACTACGCAGAAAGGATATCGACGTGGCGCGCTGCACCGTCGAACGATTGATGAAAGCCACTTAGACATGGGATTGTGGGCGCGTGATCGTGCCGGCCAGGATGTGGCCGGACTGATTCACCACTCGGACCGCGGAGTGCAGTATCGAGCGATTCGTTACACCGAGCGTCTCGCCGAAGCTGAAGCGGTGACTTCGGTTGGCTCCAAGGGTGATTCGTATGACAACGCGATGGCCGAGGCGTTCAACTCGTTATTCAAGGCGGAATGTATCCGCAACCCGATCATGCGCCCGAAGAGCGGGCGGGGCGGTGTCGGCGACGTCGAGATCGCGGTCGCCGAGTACATCGAGTGGTTCAACCACCGCCGTCTGCACGGCGAGATCGGACACGTCCCGCCGGTCGAGTACGAGGCCGCCTACTGGGCGGCCCACACGGTCACCAGCTACCGTGAGAACCCGGTCCCAGCAGAGGCCGGAACCAACTAACCGAGCCTCCAGCAAACCCGGGGCGATTCACCAATGAACGATCTCGCCGAACGCTAACGCCGCAGCGAGAACTGACACCACCCCGAAACCGAAACCTCGCATGAGCTGAGACTACGCGTGAGGCCGGATCAAATCGCTGACCTGCAGCGACAGCAGGTCGACGTAGCCCGCTGTTCATATGAGGTGAGCCAAACCGCCTGACGTCCCGATCGCATGATTGGGATCGGTGAGTCTGCGGCCCTTGACAGGGGCGAGTATGGGGGTCTCAGCGTTAATTTGTGTAAATTCTCCGGTCTCGGTTTCTGGCGGTGTGAGGCTACGCCAAAGCCCACGGACTCACGCGGATTGTGCGGACGAGATGAGCAAAAACCTGTGCCGGAGACTGAGGTTTTCGGTGTGCTCGAGGTCCCCGGCTGGGCGGGTAGGTCGATAGATCGGAACCACGTTGGCCGTGTCGCACAGAACATGTGTGACTGTTACGAACACGGGTCATGTCGTCGAACGGTGTTTCAATAGGCACACACGCAAGCAATCCCGCTAGCGGAGCGACCGTCAGAGGAGGCATGAAGGAAGGCTGATGAATTCCTTGGTCGGCGACAGCGCCGTTCCTCACGAATGAAAACGCCAGATGGTCACGGCTCCACACCAAACCATCTGACGATTCACACCTACACATCCCACGGAGGGATTTTGTATGTCTATTTCAACGCGCCCTCAGCGCGCTGTCAAGTCCAGCAACAGATCTGCCGAAAACGATCCACAGGCCATGTCGGCGATATGGAAGCACCGAGACGCCAACGGCGAACTGTGCGAGTTCGACCCTCGAACCGTCACCGACAGTGAACTATCCGTATGGGCGCCGGTCCGCGCAGTAGGTGGGTCGAAGCTGTCATCGAACATCAAGGTGAAGGTTTGGTGCGCAGTCAACAGCTCGAACGGACAACCGTGCAGCCATGAACTTGAGTCCGGCCTCGAACACGACCTGCACCGACGGCTCGATCGCCCGACGGTGTCGAGCCGACTGCTACCCCAACCGTTTCGGATCTCTCTGCCAACGGCAGGTCTCCACACGCCTGATCTTCTGCAGATCTCACCTCTGGGCGTCACTGTCTGGGATTGCCGATCGGACGACGACCAAGACGGCGCGTTTCTGAAGAAGTCGGCCGAGACGGCGGATGCGGCCGCTGGAGTGGGGTGGGACTACCGCGTATTCACCGGAATGTCGGTGTGCGAACGATTGAATCTGATACAGCTCAACGGGTTCCGTCGGCCATGCGAATGGACTCACAAGTATGTCGACGTCATTCGCGCAGCAGCCGCAGCGGGTACGTCGATGCACGCGCTATTCGATCTCGACGACGGATCGGGTGAACTGAAGTCTGCCCTGTGGCACATGATCTGGCGTGGGGACGTCGCGATCGACCTGTGCTCGCAGATCACTGGTGCCAGCAGGGTGTGTGCAGCATGACCAGGGAGACCCTCGAAATCGGTGCACGCGTGCTCATGCCCAACGGCATGGGACTGCTCACGGCGATCACCGCACGCAACTACACGGTGCGTGACGCCACGGGAGCCCAGTACACAGTCCCGTGGGAAGAGTTCCAGACTGCGCGCCGCGTCGACAACGGGAAGTTCGCTGGAATGCACCAGGCGCTGCTGCCGTGGTGGGATTCGCTACCTGAGAGCACGCGAGAGAATGCCCTGCTCCGGCTCGAAGTGGTGCAACTGATCGAGACCGGGTTTCGGGACGGATTCGTGGAACTCGCACGAGCCGACGAACCGCAGTGGCCATACGACCCGTGCGAAAACCAGTCACTGAACACCAAGGCTCAACACGCGGCAGACACACTCAGCAGAGCGGCAGGTCTCGATTCCAAGAAGCTCCACCGCCAAGCTTACGGCGACATCAAGTCGACAAACGTGAGTGTCGCGACGGTGAAACGGTGGGTTCGGAAATGGAAAAGAGAAGGTATCGCTGGGCTCGTCGATCACCGAAGCGACCGCGCCACAGCAGACTTCGACCGCGTGTCACCGCTCTATCGTGCGGCCGCAGACCGTCAAATAGCCGCTCTTCAAGGAGACCTGAGTGCGGTGAGCCAACGTGAACTGGACCGCCGAATACGCGTGGACCTCAAGAAGCGCGGCCAAGATGACTGCACGCCCGCGCGAGCCACCGACCGCTACCTCAGCGAACTCATGCGAGCCAATGGCAAGACACCCCGTGCGCACCGCTCGCGGCGACTACGCGAAGTGGCGGGCGACAAGTGGTACCCCGCTATCCGGCCGGGGCAAGTCGTCGCAATCGACGCCACCCGCTGCGACAACCTCGTCTACGACGAATTCGACGGCACCGCCCGCAGCGTTCAAATCCTGTCGGCAATTGACGTGAAAACCCGCGTAGTGCTCGCATGCAGAGTGTGTCCAATGGACGCGAACAACACCGACCTCGCGATGCTGCTCTACGACATATTGAGACCATTCCACATGCTCGTCGAGGGAACGACCGTCGACCACTGGAGATGGGCGGGCCTGCCCGGGGCGATCGACCTCAGCGATTCCCACGCAGTGTTCCCCGGACGTGGCCGCGGCCGACGGACTGTGAAAGGCCGACCACTCGACGGCATTCACACGATCCCTTCAGTCATGCCTGATGGCGTGCGTGTGGACCGCGGATCTATCAACGTCTCCAAGCAGACACAACTGCTGCTACAACAGCTCGGAGTTGACCTACTTCCCAATCGTGGAGGCAAGAGCAACGACAACGCGCACATTGAACGCTGGTGGGAGACAATACAAGCTGCGGTCCAGCAGATCCCGGGATATAAGGGAAGGAACCCCAGTCAACGAGGCCTTCTGGCAGCCGACGAGCCGCTGCTGACCGCGAGCCAGCTCGAAACCACGCTGCGCCGCTGGATAGCACTGTCCTATCACCGTGATCCGCATTCGGGACTGACCCTCCCCGAAGCCCCCGACGTGAAGCTCTCTCCGCTGGAGATGTTTGACTGTGCGCTCGAAGCCACTGGGCGCATCGACGTTCCCCAACGTCACGACCTGCTCTACCAGTTCCTTCCGGTGGTGTGGCTGACACCCACCCCCACCGGGGTAGAGCACAAGAATCTCGTATACAGCTCAGAACTGGTGCGTCAGTACGGGTCAACCCACACTGGGCAGTTCCGGCCCGAGGATCGTGCGATGCCGTTCTTCGTCGACGCCAACGACCTATCACAGCTGTGGTTTCCCCATCCCGAAACCGGGACGATCACCGAAGTTCCCTGGCGGGGAAGAGATTTGACCGCAGCACCCATGACCGAGAAGGTCATGGACGCAGTGACCGCGAAAGTGCGGCGGCGGGGTGGCCGCGATTCCCTCTCCCGAGAGACCTCGTCGGAGGAGATCCTCGACCAACTCGGGCAGCTCATGGACGCACGCGACAGCAAAGCAGTCGTCGCACGTCAAATGTATGCCGCACGTCTGCGTGTGGAGGCGTCCGTAGTCGAACACGCCCAAGCCGCAGCCGCCGCGCCCGCAGTCGCGACGCTCGCAGCGCCAACAGATATCAACGCCTCTCTACCCCCACAACCTGATGTCGATGACGACATCTGGCCCGACTACACCAACCTCGACACCAACTAGGAGTAACCATGTACAACATCGAACTGCACAACTTCTTCGCAACGACCGGTCCCGCGGCGCCGCAACTGGCACACCGGGCTGTCCCCGAGCTCAGTGAAGACGACAAGGACCTCATCATCGACTGGCTCGACTACCTGTTCGTCGCGTCTGACGACACCGACGAAGTTGACCGTGCGCTGAACAAGATCATCGCTAGGAACAGGCGCGCCCGCCCCGGCGCTAAGACGATCCCCATCCTCACTGCACCCAATGGCACCGGCAAATCCACTTTCATGCTGGAGTGGGGCCGAAAGTATTACGCCGACCACTTCACCGGCACGCAACTCGACCCATTCACCGTCCCTACCCTCGAAGAAGACGGGCTGATCATCGAAGAGTGCCCGATCGTGTACCTCAACGTTGACGGAAACATGGGGGCCGCTGATCTGAACAAAGCGATCTGTGCGTTCTTCAGATTGGGCACCTATGGAACCAAAGCGGAAGTGGGAGAGCGAGCTGGCCACGCATTGCGCACTCATCGAGTGCGCATCCTCATCGTCGACGACGCCCACTTCCTCAACACGCGAAAGATCCTCGGACGAGAACTGCTCGACCACATCAAGAACCAGAACACCGAACTGGGCGTCGTGGGAGCCACCCTGATTCTCGTGGGCGCAAACCTCGAAGGTGGACCGATACTCGAAGACCCCCAGATCACATGCCGCTCGAGGACGTTGGCATTTCATGACTACGGCACCACAGATGCGGCCGGTATGGCGGCATGCCAACGTTCACTCAAGCGGATCGAACACACCCTCCGCCAGCACATTCCCGGCATTCGCGAAGACTCTCTGTCGCGGGTGCTTGCTGGCCGCATCACCGAACGAGTCGGCGGCCGCCACGGCGACATGGCCGGACTCGTCCGCGAAGCCTACAAATGCCTCCTCGAGGACGAGGGCGCAACCTGGTTGAGTAAACAGCACATCAACGACGCGGACGTACCCGACCGCATCAGGAAGCGCGAGCAGCAGCAGGCTGCCCCCAGAAAAAAGCGGCACTCTCTCCGCAAGATCAGCACGATATAACGTGCTGTGCCACTCCAGCATCCCTCGATGCCGGTACGCCCACACGTGCAGCCGAGCGAGGCACTCGATAGCTATCTCGTCCGGCTTGCACGGACAAACGGACTCACACCGCGGGCCCTGAGTCAGGAGATCACGGCCCGCGCAGGCGCTCCCGTGATCAACGGGCGCGCAGTCCTAGCCGGATACACGCCCATGTCGGCGATCGTCACCACGATCGCCGACATGGGCGGGCTGGCGTCGGGGCACGTCATCGACATGACACTCGCGCGCTACCTCCACGGTGACGCTCCTGGACCCGGAACCCGACTGCCGTGGACCCCCAGACACGGAACCGCCATCTGCCCGCAGTGCGTCGGCACCCACGGGTTCTGGCCGATCACCTGGCGCCTGCCGCAATTGGCCGTATGCATCGAACACCGACTGGTGCTGCACACGATGTGCCCGCGCTGCGGAAAGCCTTTCCGAACGCGCAGAACGCCGCCGTTGCCGAACAGCCTCCTGGAGTGCGATAGCCCGATCTCGGGGTCGGGGACGTTCGTCGAAACGTGTGGACAACGGCTCGATGCCTTGATGCGAATCGATGCCAATCCCGCGCAGGCGGATGCTGCGGCCATTCTCCTGGCGGTCACCCATGACGGACACGACATGCAGGTGGCCGGTAAAGCCTCATCCGCGGTTGATTACCTGTCCGACCACTATGCGCTCGTGCTTCTGCTGACGCACCTGGCAGCCAGCGGCAACGGCGAAGAGTATTACTGGGCGAAAACCATTCGCGACGATGCTCTCGCCCGCAACGCGTCCAAGCAACAACTTTCGCGGTCACTACCGCTCGACATGGTCGCTCGCGCAGAGATCTTGGCCCTCGCCACCGAAATGCTGACGCGCACAACCGTCGCTGAAGTAGCGCACCACCTGCGACTATTCGCGCGAATCATCCCGTCGGCGCCAGCGGGACCTCGCGCATGGCTGCTCGGCCACACGCGCCGAACCCCTTTCATGGACGAACTAACGCGGGCAGTCGTTGCTCCCGAGCGGTCTTTCTCCTATCAACTCGACCACTCGCCTTCTACGGGAGGCGTGGGGGCAAGGCACATACCGCAGGCGATCTCCGCACCGGTGTATGAGCAGTACTTCGCTGATGCACTTGGTGTCACGGCTGATACCGGTCGCGTGTTCGTGTCGTTGTGTTTGGCCCGCAGAACACTGGCGTCGGGCACCTGGGTGTCGGCCGGCGAGCTGATCGGCATACCGCCGCGCGTAGCACGCCAAACTCCGATGAATGTGTCGCCTCGACTGAAGGTGCCGATAACCGAACTCGTCGGCAGAGTCATCGCGGTCGAACCGTTGTTTGCACAATCACCGCCGGACTACCGCCAGCGCGAACAGCTAGTGCTGCAACTGGTTGAGCTGCGCGAACTGTGGTTTGACCCGTGGCGTCACCAACACAGGATTCCCGGCGCAGCCGACAACACCTTCGCCAACACATGCGAATGGCTGTGGAGCACGTATGCGCTCGGACTTCCCTACAGTCAGCGATGGGCACACGGCTGGAACAACGAACGACGATACCGCTATCGACAGTGGTGCGATCGCCTGCCGAGCCGGGTCTCAACGGCGACAGTACTGTCGCGACGCCGTCTCGCCACTTGGGGCATCACGCCTCGATGAGCAGATCACTACTGCCGTAGACCTCCTCCCATTCACCCCACTCAAACGCACTAACGTCGACCCGTGGCCGTGCGGGGGCCACAAGGATTGACAGCTCCCCCGAACGATCGAGACCGACCAAGCCGATCCCGTATTCCGCCGCTTCCAGCTGCGCGATGGGATCACAGGCGGGCGCGCTCATGACCAGCATGCGGGCACATTGATTGGCGAAACGACTTGCGTCTGTCAGCCCGCGATCCCAGTCATCATCGACAACGACGACACCGTTCAACCGAAGCGCTGGCGACGCACGCCGGACGATGGTCGCCGCGGTCACGTCGGCAAGCCCCGCAGGAAGACCGTGCTCGATGACAGCTTGCTCGCGCAGGTTCAGGTCGCAGATCGCCACCGGTTCGTTGAGCGGCAAAGCGCACATCAGCTCTAAAGCACCGGTACTAGTGATGGCCCCCAGCCCGGTTAGTCGCCGCCGCCTTACTTCGGCGCGATCGATCGTCACCCACAGTGCGACATCCTCGACGCCGAGAGCATCGGTGACGACAACCGAGGAAGCCACGTTCTGGCCCATCGTCAATTCCAATGCCTGGCAGGCGAGTGCGTGTGTTTCCGATGCCGACATAGTTCCTGTCCTTCGTTGTGTCCAAGAACGCTGGGTATGCGTCTATTTGAGACACTACGACAGTTCTTCCTTGATGCACGTGTTGCTAACACGACGTACATGGTCACTGATACGATCAATTAGTGGCTAATAAATACAAAACTCCGCCACCGGGTGTGCCTGGGGCACCCGACCCGAACCGCCCCTACCTCAGCTTGTCCGAAGCCGCCCGACTCCTGAGCAAGGACAAACGAACAGTCCAGGCTCAAATTCTAAACCGGGACATCGAGGGTGGTGCGACTCCGCGACCACAGCGACTGCAGTGGTGGGTGTACCTGGATCAGGTTCTGGAACGGATAGCACCGGGAATGGAGGCACACAGTCCCCCGACAGTGGCCGAGTCTTCCGAGTCGGCGGACGACCGATTACTCCAAGCCAATGTGAAGCTAATAGAGACAAACCTCGCCCTGCTTGACGTCCTACGCGCCAACCGGAAAGCGCAGCACAATCATCGCGCTGCGAGGCAGCTGCTCGATAACGAGCAGAATCGGGCAATCGAGACTGCGATCGACAACCTGCAGGAAACGCTAGCGTTCATGGTGGGCGGCTGAAGTCGATTGCCTTCGTATGGATGCAACGAGACTGTGATCGCAGGCCGAACTGTCTCTGGGTGTGCGTCGTGCGCTCTTGCCGGGCATCGATTATCGAATGACCCGAGGCCTGTGTCGCTGGTCGTCGAGGGGTCTCCGGATCCCGGAAATCTGAAGCACCGTGCTTATCAGGCGCGCCATCACGTGGGCTGGCAGTACGTCCAGTAGCGGTACAGCGGCTTGGCCCGACTCTTCTGCCATAGTTCCAATGCGGCCACAGCCGTGGTTGGCGGGTGGATAGGAATCATTCCGTGGT
Source organism: Gordonia aichiensis NBRC 108223 (assembly GCF_000332975.1). GTDB lineage: Bacteria > Actinomycetota > Actinomycetes > Mycobacteriales > Mycobacteriaceae > Gordonia > Gordonia aichiensis. Next base: position 119,674 of record NZ_BANR01000015.1, read on the forward strand.
TCTCGTAGTCGCGACCACTCAGCTCGACCGCTTCGGCCAAGGCAATCGCCTCGGGATCGCGCAGCCGGTGCATTTTTCTGCGCATCAGGTCGCGATACATCCGATCGAAGTGGCCCATAACATGCGTCGTGCGTGCAGTGCTGGTGGTGGCGAACTCAGTCATCTGATTCTGTATGTTCAGGGCGCGAGCCGACACGGGTAGTTGCTCGTTACAGCCGTTTGTGAGCAGGACCCGACACCTGGTGCAGGCGAAGGATGTGGGCAGGTACCAGTAGCGGGATTCGGTCTGGTCCGCGCATAGCGCGCAGTACTGGAGCCGTCGTGTGTTGAGGCACATGGCAAGAAAGCCGCTGCGGCGATGGGCGAACGCTGGCGCGGTATGACGCAACAGATCCTCAGAAGCGATCGACAGGCGTGCTGAAATGCATTTGAGGACTGCGGGTTTGGGGTCCATAAAGTACTTGCCCGAGCTGCCGGTGATGGCCTTTGTCGGAACGTAGTTGGCGTTGGCTGCACGCCGGACAATGGAGTTCAAGGACTCCTCGGGCTGGGGCACGACCCGGATCGGAAGGCTTTGGGATGCTATTTCGTGTGTGGTCACAATGACTTCTCTGTCGTCGCTGCGTCGAAACGCATGCTGTGGCGGGGTGGGCGCTACTTCGTAAGCGGGAGCGCATTCCAGCAGTGTGACAGAAGTTGTGCTCATGCCCTGTGTCTCGTGCAACCAAAAGTGTTGTACCTAGCCAACTTTTGGTTGACAACAACACCCTCCCAGGTGGTGGCACCTACACCTGGCCGGGTGGTGCTGCGTCGGCTGTGGACTGGTCGCCCACGAGATCCTGGTACACGGGTAGCCGCCAACTGATCGGCACATTTCCTCAAGTGTCGCAATGGTTGCCTGGCGCTTTTGGTGGGGTGCTGGCGTGTCCCGAGCGATCCATCCCGGGCATCGGCACGCGTAAGAAGTCGACTAGTTCCGGTGCGGCCTCTGGATCTAGGAACATCAGACATCAGATTCGGTCCGATCACGCCGGTGCGTCAACGCGCGCCGACCGCCGATGGCTAACCGCCGACATGGGTTGCCCGCGTGTGCGACTCTTGGATTCGGCATGATGTCTGGCGTGGTGACGTCAGGGTTGAGCGATGACTAGCGATAAACAGATGTGCTCTACGCCGGGTTGCGGCCGACCTGCAGTGTTTCGAACACGCAGCAAGCCTTCCTGGTGTGGAGAATGTATCGACGAGATTTTGCGCATCGGTGGGATGAAGGCGATTGAGCCCGTACAAAAGGCCACCACGTTCACCCTCATGGAATGCCTGGAGTGCGGCACGCATACGCACAACAGACTGGAGTACGTCGTTGGAAACAACAGTGCCCGGCTGCAAACGTGTCGAGCTTGCCACTGGCGGGAGTGGGGCGCGATGCAGCGCTCGCACCTCTATTTCGTCGCACCCACCACCGACGAAGTCCGGACCACGGCTGAGGAGAACGGCTTCGAGTACCTCGGGCCGCTGACGAATCCGTCCCAGGCTGGAGATCCGCATCATGTGCGGTGTCGTCACTGTGGTCGGCTCACCGCGGAGCGACAGGCGGACATCGGTTTCGGATGCCCGTGTTCACGCAACGGCAAGTCAGCCGCACGCGCGACGGTTAGTGCTTCGCGGGCCCGTACGCGGACAATGCTGTTCAAAGACTCCGACGCCCAAGCAGACGAGTGGTGGGATCATACAGAGAATTCAGAGGTGGACTACCAAACGGCATCAATCAAGGCCACTCGCGAGGTGGCGTGGAAATGTCCGACGTGCTCGCACCGGTTCACCGCGCCGGTACGGGAGATGGTTGACAGGCTCGCCTGCCCACGTTGCGAGCAAGAGAGCAGGGCGAATTGGCAAAGAGAATACGCTGCCTTGAAGCGCACCTCGGTCGCCGAGGTTCCGCTGCTCGCAGCAGCCTGGGACGATCCCGCCGATCCCGCGACAGTGCCCGTCGCCGGTCATGTCCGCCTCTACCGCCTCGTGTGCCAGAACGGGCATCACCCACGAATCAGCCCCCACACTTTTCTGGAGTCAGGGTGCCCGCACTGTCGGGCGGCCCAGACCCGTCGTTCCAAGACCAAGCCGCGGTTGGCGCAGGAATTCCCGGAGATAGCGGCGCAGTGGCATCCCACCAGAAACGGGCGATTGACCGCTAATGACGTAGGAAGCGACTCGAAGAGAACCGTATGGTGGCGCGATAGTCAGTGCGGGCACGAGTGGAGTGAGGTTGTGGCGGTCCGCAACAAATACCGTCGTGATCTGTGCCCGCGGTGCCACACGATTCTCGACTCGCTGGCATATCAGTACCCGCTTCTTGCTGCCGAGTGGTCGCCCAACAACCCTCTTTCGGCGTGGCAGGTTCGGCCACACGGCACTACATCATTCGAACCCGAATGGGTGTGCCCGAACGATCCGTCTCATGTGTGGAAAGCGACGCTGTCCTCTCGAACCACCGGAAGTGACTGTCCGGAGTGCCGCGAGGCGGGCAAATCCCGCATCGAACTCGACTACCTTGCGGCTGCGAAAGCGACGTTCGGCAGAGCAAGGTCGGGAGCCAAACTGCAAGCGCCCGAGTTTCATCGACGCCCATCATGGACAGTTGACATCACCGTGCCGTTGAAGGACGAACCAGCCCTCGTGATCGAGTATGACGGCAGCTATTGGCACCGAGATAAAGCCGAGATCGACCGTGCCAAGAGTATGGATCTTCTCGCGGCTGGTTATCGTGTTGTGCGCCTGCGAGAGAATCCCCTCCAGTCTTTGCACATCCTGGACCCGAGATACACCGAAGTGACTGTGTACGCCGACGCACCTACTCCTGGTGCGGTAATGACCGAGATCAAGAGATTGATCTCCGGGTGACCCCCGCATTCCGGCCAGAGGTCCTAGCCGCCTGAGCGGCCGGAGAAGACGATGGCGAGCTTGCGGCGCACTAGAGTTCCCCCGCCTGGGCGCCGTGGTTGGCCACGGAGCTGACGCCCCACCATATTTCTATCGACTTCGCACGCCGCCGTCCTACCGCAAAGGGCAACACCGGTCGGTCACGGTTTGTCATTTGCCACGGTGAAGGGACCGCTGTGGGCTGATTTTTGCCATGGGGATGGGACCACCTGGATTGCCAGTAATGGGACCACCGGCGCGTTGCGCTGGTGGTCCTTCGTTTTGTCCGTTGACTCGGCTGTGACGACGTGTCATGGAAGGTCGGCGGCATGGGCTATCGGGAGGTTGCTGTGGAAGAGATCAGAGAAGTCCTGCGGTTGTGGCTGGGCCTGGCGGTGGGGTTACCGTCGCCGGGGCTGCGCACGATCGCCGCGCACGCGGGGGTCGACCGCAAGACGGTGCGCCACTACCTCGCGGCCGCGCAAGCTGCGGGGTGACGCGCGAGTCAGGGGCGGCGGGGCTCACCGATGAGGTGATCGGTCAGATCGTGGCCGGAGTCCGTCCGGCCCGCCCGAATGGGCATGGGCAGTCCTGGGAGCTGTTGGTGCCGTTCACCACACAGATCCGGGACTGGGTGGCCGGGTCGGCAGATGCGAAACCGTTGACGGTGACCAAGATTCACGAACTGCTCGGCCGTCAGGGGTGTGTGGTTCCGTATCGGACGTTGGTGTGGTTCGCCACCGCTGAATGTGGGTATCGGCGCACGGCCACCTCGATGCGGGTCGCTGACGGTGAGCCCGGAGTCGAATGCCAACT
>NZ_BANR01000014.1 GCF_000332975.1 Gordonia aichiensis NBRC 108223
GAGCCCCTTATGCACTGCGCGACCGTCCCTATAGACCGTAATTGCTCTGAACACCAGCAAGGGCGGGGCGGCCGCGCGTTCATCGGTAGAGGTACCGGCATGCAGCTTCGCGGTCTCGAGCAGTAGTCGATTCCCCCTCGTGCTGCCAGGTAGGCCCAATGTCGTCGGCTTGTGATCGCCGAAGTATCTGATGTGCCCGTGGTCGAGATCGAACTCGTCGTGCCACGGAGTGACGCTGCTGCCTGCCTTCCACGGACTCGACCTGATCGCAATTAAGGGCCTCCTGCGGAACCCGTCGCAATCGACGACTTCAGCGGGAGCGTTGATCCCGGCCTCTAGGAGCACCTTCGGCCGCGAGAGCTCGGCCGGGCTCATCAACCAGTGGAAGTTACGCACTCCGTCGACAACCAAGTCCGTCTGACCTGCTCCTTGCGAGTACCGGAGCTCATCGTGGACAGAGACATTGCGCGCGGGGCTACCGCCCAGACCCCAACCGAAGTCGCTCCTCGAATCAGCCATTCTTCACTCCTGCCACTGCCCGCTCGCACGACCAAACTCCACACCATGTTCGCCGACTGTCCGAACGGAACCAACTATGCAGCACGGTCCGGACGACTTGCGGCAGTTCCCACCGTCATCAGATGAGCGCTCCCATCATCTTGGATTTCTTAACGCGGAACCATAGGTGTTCCGGCTTCGCGGTAACACGCCGGAACGAAGGAGAACTGCCAGGTCCGCTGCACCAGCCTCAGTCGAGCAATGAGGCAACGGGGGATGATCCTGCTGGCAGTTGAGCACGCTCAGATGGGCAAGGCAAACCCGTTCACTCGCTTCACTGCTACGCTCCAAGCGGAGCAAACCGAGCTCGAAGAACTGGAAGATCGACTGCGAGCAGTTCTCCTCCCGCCTTTCGACACTTGAGCTCGACTGCTCTCACGGCATACGCGACGTGGTGTTCTCCTCGGGGGAGGTCGACAAGATTTTGAATACTTCGCGGATTCTGCAACGTCTCGGAGAGTACGCACAGCTTCCGTCGGCCGCTGTGACATCACCATCGACATCACGCAGAAAAAGGACGGGTCGCTCGTGGTGCTGCCTGCGCATGCGGCGGCGTAGGCGTTTGCGTCCATCGATCTTCACTCAACGGCAGACCACGCTTATTGAAGCGTTGCGCGTGTTCGCGAGAGCCTCGGCAGCTTGGTTTGCCTCTTAGCTCCGAGCTCGCCGAGCCGTTGCTGCAGAGGCTGCAATAGCCCGCTCCCAGACTCAAAGGCCTTCTGTGCCACACGACGCGCCTCAGCTGTTATCTTACGGTCGGTCGGTTCGAGCAGCCCCGCAAACCTACCGTCAAGAAGCCACGACGCATCAGTGGCCGCGAACATTCCGACTGCGTCGAGGAAGATCTCCATCCGTCGAACGCGAGCAGCGGTGTCATCCCCGGCACAGTTGAGCCAGTGAAAGCGCTTCTCCCACAGCTTTGTTCGCGCAGATGGCGCAGATACGTCCACGAATGTTCCGAAGTGGGCGTCGCTCTTGAGGAAGTCGTCGACCTCGACGGCGAGCCTGATGACGTTGTCGTCGGACATCGATGTCCCAACTACCAACAGATGTTTCGTCATCATCAGTGATTGCAAGAGAGAACCCGCCGGGCGGGATTGTGCGTCGTACCGAACGAAGCTGCGTCGCGTCAGGACGATGCTGTCCTCGTCACTGACGTCGCCGTGCATCTTCAGCAGCCAAGGGCGGCCGGCGCGCACAGTTTCTCGGGGAAGCTGAACGGGCCGAGGACGCCCGGTCGATTCGACGGCGAGCTCGTAGAGCCCGTCATAGTTCGTTGTGACCACCTCGCCGCAATCGAGTCCGGCTAACAACGCATGAGCTAGCGATACCTGGGTCTTAGCACGCACAATCGCCGCCACGGTGGACCCCAGCCGGTCGTTCAGATGCAGTGAAATAAGCTCAGCTTGATCCAGCGGCGAATCCGCAAGGCTATCGAAATCAGAACTCGCGATCTTTGCATGCCGCGAGAGATCTCGCAGCAGTTGGCCCCAACTCGGCAGCCCCGCTGCCATACTGACCCCCGCGCCTAAGAACAGCGCAAGGTGTCCCTGTTGTGCAAGGGCCCCGAGTTCGGCGGCTGCGTCGGCCTCCGTTCGCGACAACTCGAAGTGAGTCTCCGAATGCTGTCGACGAAGATGCTGAATCGCTCCGTGTACGGCAAGGTCGGGAGTTACCAACGCGATGTCGACGCCGTGTTGAGAAGCGATCCTAGACAACGCGGCCACCAACTCGCGAATGACTTCGCCACGACGCGCGCCCTGAGCGCCTCCACCAAGCCCGAGGACCGGCAGTGCGACGACACGACGGTCCACCGACGACAACCTGGATTCTGCAACTATCGCACCCACTAGAACGTCAAGCCGTTGTTCGAGTTCATCGCCCGTCACTGCAACGTCGTCGAACACGCTGATAAACCAGACCCCCGCATTCTCCTGACTGCGCCCGTATCCCCTTCCCCAGTTGTCAGGCCGCACCGGGCGAACCCCGCTCAGCACACCATCCCACGTCGAGCCAACTCGGAAGCGACGGTCGGTTGGGACGATTACCTCGTCATAGCGCACCGTTTCGAGTCGTCCGTGGACAGCAAACACATGTCCTCGCGGTGAAGATGCAACAGCCACGCGCACACTCTAACGAAGGACGTTTGCCTCACCGACTCGTCGGAGCCGCCCGAAGTCGCCGCCAACGTCAGGCTCCATACCCTCACTTATGCGGCCAAGCGAAGGTAGGCAGAACCCATGCCGTCAGATGCAGCGTCGACATCTCGCCGATCGTCGAAGGATCGCGCACGCTGCGCTTCTCGCGGTAGACACAGAAGGGTGAAGGTCGCCGACCTACACGACAATAGCGGCTGGCTTGGACACCCCGACTCCACGCCCGACGTGGGTCCGCAGCCCAACGACTCCTCGACGTCCTGCCGCGCCGCCCGGTCCTCGACAGGAAGGAGGTTGCAGCACAGCTGGACATCTCCGCCGACAACGCTGGCAGAGCAAAAATCGACCGCTCGTCGATGCCGGGATTCTGGAGGAGTTCACGGGCTCTACAGAAGTCGAATGTGGCAGGCCGTCGAGGTGACTGGCGCGCTCGATGCCTTCGCCGACCGGGCTGTGCGCCGTCGGCGATAGGCCGTCAACCCATCGCATGGCTCGCTCGACCAACAGACTTCTCGAAGAGATCTCCCCCGCCGCTCCACACGCCTGTCCGATTCTGCATAATCGACACCGTGATCGGAGTCACTCCGCCACCCTCAACCCCAGCACCGCCACAACGACCCACGCGAGCCCCAGGAGCACCCATGCAGAGCACCATGCAAGACGCACCGCTGCAGATCGCGCAGATCCTGCGCCACGGCAGCACGGTCCACGGCGACGCCGAGGTCGTGACCTGGACCGGAGACGGCTCGCGGCGTCGTAGCTACGCCGACGTCGGACGACGCTGCGCACAGTTGGCACACGCACTGCGCGGACTCGGCATCGACGGCGACCAGCGCGTTGCGACCTTCATGTGGAACAACGCCGAGCACCTCGAGGCCTACCTGGCCGTGCCCTCAATGGGCGCGGTCCTGCACACCCTCAACATCCGACTCTTCCCCGAGCAACTGATCCACGTGGCCAACCACGCCGAGGACCAGGTCATCATCGTCGACGCGTCGCTGCTGCCCCTGCTCAACCCACAGCTCCCGCAGCTCACCACCGTCAAGCACATCATCGTCACCGGCGACTCGGCCGACGGCGTCGACGCTCCCGACGGCGTGCAGGTGCACTCGTACGAAGCTCTGATCGCCGAGCACCCCGTCGAGTTCGACTGGCCCGAGGTCGACGAGCGTTCCGCCGCTGCGATGTGTTACACGTCGGGCACCACCGGCGATCCGAAAGGTGTTGCCTACAGCCATCGTTCGATCTACCTGCACTCCATGCAGGTCTGCATGACCGACGGACCGGGGCTCAGCCAGGGCGACCGCGCACTCGCCGTCGTGCCGCAGTTCCACGCAATGTCATGGGGTCTTCCCTATGCGGCGTTCATGATCGGGGCGTCGTTGATCATGCCCGACCGCTTCCTGCAGCCCGAACCGCTCGCCGCGCTGATCACCGCCGAGCAACCGACCACCGCTGCAGCCGTCCCGACCATCTGGCTCGGCCTGCATCAGTACCTCACCCAGCACCCACAGGACATCTCCTCGCTGCGTGACGTGCTCATCGGCGGCTCCGCGGTGCCGCCGTCGTTGATGCACGTCTTCGAGGACGAGCACAACGTCGAGGTACTCCACGCCTGGGGCATGACCGAGACCTCACCACTGGGCTCTGTCGCCCGCCCGCCCGCCGGCAGCGAGGGCGACGAGAGGTGGCGCTACCGCTACACGCAGGGTCGCTTCCCGGTGTCTGTACAGGCACGCCTCGTCGGCGACAACGGCGAAACCCTCCCCCACGACGGCAAGACCGTCGGCGAGCTCGAGGTCCGCGGCCCGTGGATCACCGGGGCCTACTACGGCGTCGACGCTCCCGACAAGTTCGATGACGGCTGGCTTCGCACCGGCGACGTCGGCTCGATCACGCCCGACGGCTACCTCACGCTGACCGACCGCACCAAGGACATCATCAAGTCCGGCGGTGAGTGGATCTCCTCGGTCGACCTCGAGAACGCTGTCATGGGCCACCCCGACGTCCTCGAAGCAGCGGTCATCGGCGTCCCCGACCCGAAGTGGGACGAGCGACCCCTGGTCGCCGTGGTGCTGAGCGAGGGTTCCGACGCCACACCCGAGTCGCTGCGAGAGTTCCTGTCCGACAAGGTGGCCAAGTGGCAGCTCCCGGAGAACTGGACCATCATCCCCGAGGTCCCCAAGACCAGCGTCGGCAAGTTCGACAAGAAGCGGCTGCGGTCGACGTTCCACGACGGAGGGCTCGAGGTCACCCGGTTGTAGTAGTGTGAACACTTCTATTAGCCTGCGCGCAGGAGTGATCGAAATAGACTGATCTGCGTAAGGGCGCACGTAGTCGGCGTGCTGACCGTGGCGCGTTTCCCGCATGAGCGGCGGCGCAGCAGGCGCGGGATCCGTTCCCTCACATCAGCGGGCTAGTGCGGATATCGTGGCTTTGTGACTCTCGAAACTATAAAAAGGCGACGACGGTATATACTCGGCGTCTACGATCGGCCGATTTTGCGCGATTGGCTATTCTGGACCCAGGCAGCTTGTACTGTTTTGTTCTCAATCATCCTGTTGTTCCCGACAGCTGAGAACGCCGCCAACGATCCGAGCACGCCTGTCTGGGTTGACAGCTTAGTCGGCGGACCTGTGATGGGGTTCATTTTCTTCTATCCGGTGGGTGTAGTTAGACGACTGTTTCGCGCATTCAGAGAGCGTAATCGGACAACTTCTTCACCAATTTCTGTCACACCAACTTCGCCACAGACTCCATCGTCAACGATTCAGCCAGCTCAACACTGGGACTATCCGGTAGCTCATCCCGAAAAACCTATGACGACAGCCCCCTCGTCCTTCATACCGACGGATCTAAGTCAGTCTGCGCAGCCGGTTGACGATAGGTGGCTGAATGAGTCGGCACCCGGATGGTCATCACCGAACTTACCCTCAATCGGCGCCGTCCCCTCGAATCCACCCGCTCCTGCGTCGACGCCCCCAATCCAGTCCTACCCCACGCCGCAAAACCCGACGCATCTCACTTCTCCCGCCCAATCGGACACCGTCTTCGATAGCGCGCGCATTCGACTTCCCTATCCGATTGCCCGAAGCGTTCGGGCATATCAAATGTCAAGCGAGCCGCTACAACAATACGGATATCTCCTTGACATTGGCGAGAGTGTCACGATCTGCGTGGGAGCTGTCGCCGCAGCGTGGATGCGTGACCATTGCAGCGATCATCCCGAGTTCAAGCGTTTCCTCCAAGGGATGGATCGGGGCCTTAGCCACGGCTCTTGGCATCCGCTTATTACGGCTGCGGCATCCGCAATGGCCGAACACTCCAGCGCCCTTGACAATTATGTTCCTGGGGTTACGTCTTCGAAGAAGATGCCCGCGCTTGTCGATATTCTGAGAGAGGTAGTCGAGGAACGTAATCGCTGGGCGCATGGTTCTCGTCCCACTACCAAGGGTGAAGCTATGGCTCGCACAGATACGTTGAAGCCCGTTCTCGATAGAGCACTTAAGAAAGCGAGTTTCCTAGGAGTCCACAGATGGATTCTCGTACGTCATATCGAATTCGATCGACGATACAGAAAATTCGAAGCTAGCGTGGGTGTCGCGATGGGAGATCACCCCGACTTCGAAATTAGTTCGATCTCAACCAACACTCCACTTGCACTCGACAACATCTATTCTCAATCTCAAGTAGGATTCATAGATCTGGCGCCGTTTATTGTCTATCGATACTGCAGCCATTGCCACAGCCCGGAAATGTTCTTCACCGACCGACTCAAGGATAATGGCGCCGTCCTCAAGAGCTTCGCCCGCGGGCATGAAGAGTTTGATGAAGCAATTTTTGCGGAGTTCGCTGCCCTTCGTAGTGCTTAACCATCCATTACTCAAATCGTATGTGCCCTAAAGGACAGGGGTAATCAAGCCCAGAAAGCTCACTCGTGCAAGCTCCGCGCTCTTCACCGCACCGCAGTGCCGACGAAAGTCAGTATCCAGCCAGCGGCGAGTGGATCTCCCAGGTCGACCTAGAGAACGCCGTCATGGGCCACCCCGACGTCCTCGAAACCGCCGTCATCGGGGTCCCTGACCCGAGGTGGGACGAGCGGCCCCTAGTCTCCAAGGGATCCGACGCCGCAAAACCTCGTGTCCGTCCTCGGCGGACCCGACTCCGACTACGTCACCGACGAGGCAATACTCGTGGATGGCGGCATGGTCTTCGTCTGAGCCGCGTCGCAGATCGCACCCACAACCGTCATCCGCAAACGCCGCCCAAACTCGCAGACGCGGCTGGTGTACCACCCGCGTCTGCAAACTCGAGCCGCGTTCGGGCAGTGCGCAGTCCTACACTCGACCCGTGCCCTCCGACCCCCTGACGCTCGGCCAGCAGCTGGTCGCGGTGCTCGAGGGTGGCAGGCGCACGTCGACGTACAAGCTCGCGGTGATGGTCGCGCTCCTCGACCTTGCCGTCGAATCCGTTCCCGACGACCCCGCGGCCGAGGTACCCATCGACCTCGACGACCTGACCGACCGCGTGATGGCGCTCTACTGGACCCAGCTGCGACCACTCAGCGAACGGGACCAGCTCGTGCTTCGACAATCGCGCGACGGCCGCGGTGTCATCTTCTCCGCGCTCCAGAACCTCCGGGACGAATGCGACTCCCTACGCGAAGTCCCCATCGAGACCGCGAGAATGACTGCCCCGCTGCACTACTCGACGGCCCATCGCACCATCAAGAAGGCTCTCGTCCGCTATCCGCTGCACCTGTTGCAGCAGGTCGGCACCCACACCCACGAATGCTTCCTCTACGACGACTCGTGGATGGGCACTGACTCGCCGCGCGTCATCGCCGACCACGGCAATCGACTCGTCCTCTTCGCCGGCGTCTACCACACACTCGCTCGGCTCGCTCCACTGGTGAAGCCTGCATTTCAACTCGCATGGGTCGACGACGTGCGGCACATGAACCGCGACGTCCTCGACGACGGCCCCGACATCGCCGACCACCTCTTCGGCACCGAACGCGTTTCGCTGATCAGACTCGCGGGCATCCTCGCCGACCAGTTCGGCAACGACTGCTTCTACTGCAACGCCCGCCTGCGCGCCGGGCGTCACGTCGACCACGTCCTCCCGTGGTCGCGCACCGGGATCGACGGCCTGGCGAACTTGGTCTTGTCCTGCCAGCCATGCAACACAAGCAAATCCGACGTACTGCCTGCACCCTTCTATGTGGTGCGCGTCCTCGATCGCGGCCGCGACGTCATCGACGCGCTGGCCGAGAGCATCCGCTGGCCCAGCCAGTACGACCGCGTCCGGTCGGCTTCGCACGGCCTGTATTCGACCCAGCCCGACACCACTCCGGTCTGGCTCGGCCGCAAGCACATCGAACCGTTGAAACGCGTCGACGTCGACTTCGACGAACACGATATCGATCTGTGAGTTGCACGCCGCCCCACGACGAGCACCGTCAGATATGACCGATTTACGCACTATTGCAACACATTTCGGCGGCAATGGTCTCGTTCCGGCAGTCCGAGGTCGCCTCACCGGTTAGGTTGACTCAAGACCACGGTGCCGTTGCGGGGAGGCGAGATGACTCACACCAGTTCGGACTCACCAGAGGCAGCCAAACATACGCTGCGTCGCGATGTCGGGCTCATCGGTCTTCTGTTCGCCAGCGTGGGATCGATCATCGGCAGCGGCTGGTTGTTCGGCGCCATGAACGCCGCGCAGAAGGCTGGCCCCGCTGCGATCATCTCGTGGGCGTTGGGCGCCTTCATGATTCTGCTCATCGCACTCACCTTTGCCGAACTCGGCACCATGTTCCCGGTCTCGGGTGGTGTGGTGCGCTTCCCGCACATCGTTTTCGGCTCGTTCGCAAGCTACACCGGTGGCTGGATCCTCTGGATCGCCTGCGGCACTGTCGCTCCGATCGAGGTCGAGGGCGCACTGCAGTACGCCACCAAATACGCGGCGTTCACCGAGAAGAGCACCGTCGACGGCAGTACGGTGCACACACTTACCGGACTGGGTTACATCCTCGCATTCGTGCTGCTGGCGCTGTTCGTCGTCATCAACTACGTCGGCGTGCGCTGGTTTGCCCGCATCAACAACGTGCTGGTGTGGTGGAAACTCGCGATCATCCTGATCGTCGTCATCGCGTTTCTGGCAACCCAGTTCCGCACCGACAACTTCACCTCGCAGGGCTTCATGCCCAACCACTGGCAGGGCGTCTTCGAAGCCATCGCGACGTCGGGAATCGTGTTCTCCTTTCTCGGTTTTCGCCAGGGAATCGAGCTTGCCGGAGAAACGTCGAACCCACGCAAGTACGTACCTATCGCCGTCATCGGCTCGGTGGTGCTCACCGGCGTCATCTATGTGGCGCTCCAGGTGGCGTTCATCGGTTCGCTCAATCCCGCCGACTTCGCCAGGGGCTGGTCGGAGATGGGCTTCAAGAACGATTTCGGTCCGCTGGCCGCCATCGCCACCGCTCTCGGACTGGCATGGCTGGCCACGTTGCTCTACATCGACGCGATCGTGTCACCCGCCGACACCGGTCTGATCTACACCACTGTCACCGCGCGTGTCTCGTACGCCATGGCCCGCAACGGTAACGCGCCACGGCCGCTGGCCAAGACGACGCACCGCGGCGTCCCGCTCATCAGTCTGCTGGTCGCATTTGTGCTCGGACTGATCGTGCTGCTGCCGTTCCCGAGTTGGCAGCAGCTCGTCGGGTTCATCACGTCCGCGACGGTACTGTCCTTCGCCGCGGGACCTGTCGTTGTGGCCGCATTGCGCCGTGCCGCACCAGAACTCGACCGCCCCTTCCGTGTCCCGGGTGGCGACGTGATCCCTGTCCTCGCGTTCGTCTCGTCGAATCTCATCGTGATCTGGTCGACGTGGACGATCAACTTCAAGCTTTTCATCGCGGTCCTCATCGGCCTGGTGTTACTCGCCGTCCTCGAGATGGTCTACGACCAGCCGGTGCTGGAGATGCGCTCGGGCTCATGGATCATCATCTGGCTGGCCGGTCTGGCACTGATCTCCTACCTCGCAGGCGATCTCGATGACTCCGCTACTCTCGGATTCTGGCCAGCCAACATCGTGACAGTTGTGTTCAGCGTCATCGTGTTCTACGTCGCCGTGCATTACCGGCTGCCGGAGAAGACCATGCGCGAACACATGGAGCAGGTGAAGTCCGACGCTGCGCTCGAAGACGAAGAACTCGGTTGAGTGCCCACAACGCTGGCCGGGCAACATCTCGCTGGATCCGTCAGACGAGGCTGCAACGTCGAATGATTCGCACTCATCGAACAAACTCCCTATGCCCCGCCACCTGGTGTGGTGGCGGGGTGAGACTTGGTGCGGCTACGCGGTTGAACACCCCTGGAGCGTGTCAGGCAGCGTCGGGCAGCGATGGCGGGTCAGTCCCGCCCGGTGGGTCGACGCCGCCGCCCGGAGGGTCCGGCGGTCTCGGCGGCTGTGGCGGCTTCGGCGGATCGGGTGCGTCAGGATCGAACGGTCTCCAACTGAGGTCGACCCGCGTGTCGCTGACAAGGACGAGCCCCCGCGGCACCGTGGAGGACAGAGAGGCCTCGACCGAACTGCGCGCGGTGTCATTGCCGCGTCGCGACCCGTCGGAAGTTCCCGTGCTCTTCTCGTCCGCCGTGGGGAAGTCACCTCTCGAACAGGCACCGGCAGAAGCGTCGGTACCACCGACATCGCTTGTGGTACCGGGTGAACGGTGGGCAAGGTAGTCGCGGAAATCAGCGGCGACGTCAGCAGCTCGGTTGATGTGCTCAGGGTTGAGCGGCATACCCGGCGCGGAGTTGAGTCGCCACGCGACGCGGCCGGTGTCTGGTCCTTCAGTGATGATGCGCGTGGTGTACTGGCCGGGCTTCGGCCCAACCCTGCGGTTGTGGATGGCGCAAGCCGGCACCAACTGATCGATATCGGTGAGCCCACCGTCGGCCCAGTCTTTGACCGCATGATGCATCTGCACGCGGGAGGCTGGTTCCGTGCATCCCGGAGCCGAACACATGCTGCCTCCGTCGGAGGCGAACGACGCGAAGCGCTGTCCCACCGTGGCGATCCGTTTGGACCTACCCAGATACAGCGGAACCGTGGTGTGATCGGCGAATACCGCCAGGAACGGTTGGGCGCCACTGGAAGCGGCCATCTCGACTACATCGGCGATCGGCAGCAGCGACCCGGTCGCGGTCTGCGCCACCCCTGCGCCTGCTTCGAGCTCAGCCAGCGTCGTTTTCACAATCACCTGGATCGGCAGTCCCCTGTGGGTATTACCAAGCATCCCCGACGCCAGGACGCGCTCCAACAGCGCTGAGAGCGCGTCGTGGTTGCGCTGTGCGCGCGAGCGCGTGTCACGTTCAGCTGCAGCCGCTACGTCTTCGGCATTGGCGGACGTGGCGGGACCTGACGGAGAGGCAGGGTCGTCGGGATTGTTCATCCCAGGGCTGGCCCATGCCTCCAGCACCACATCGAGACGGGCCCGCGCCACCGGATCGAGATCGGCGGTCAGACGCGACATCAACTGTGCGTTCTGCCGATTCACCCACAGCCGACGCCGTCGTTTGCGGTCCTTGTCGTCGGTGAGTGAGCCATCCGGATCCAGATGCGCCAACAATCGCGTGCCCAGATTGGTCACTTCGGCTGGGGTGAATTGTGTTGCGTAATCGGCCATCTGCGCCTCGGCGGCAGCCTTGGTGTCGTCAGGGACATCGTGTGGGATGGCTTTCAAGATATCCAGCACGGCCTGGGCATGTGCACCGCCAATCGTGCCCTCCACGACGTGCTCTGCCAAGCGGGGACAGGCAGGCGTCAGCTGTTCGCCACTGTATGAAGTGAATGTTCCTGTCGCTGTGATCAATCGATGACGTGCGGCGGGATCGCCGATGTGCAGATGGTGTGACAGAAAGCCACGGACATCGCGGCACCCGAGCTTGCGCGGTATATCTCGGTCGGATGCCTCCACGATCAACCGATCGGTGACGGCGCTCGACGTCCGCCTCGCCAACCGCTCAGCGTGCACTGCGGCCTCGGCCACGGCGGCATCCGACAATGTCGACACATCGACCTGTGCCAACTCATCGAGCGCCACAGCCAACTGACGCAGTTTCTCGGCAATCGCAGCATCCGGGGAGCCTGGCAAGGCGGAGTCAAGGACGGCCGAACTCATCGACGTCGACACCAAACCAGCACGCTCGCCGAGGATTTCGCCATCGTTGCCAGGCATCTGACACCACCCCCGCCCTGAACACGTGCCGTCGAAACTTCTGATCGGTGAAGAATGCTGAGTAGTCGAGCAACCACATCCAGCCATGTAATCGGCCGGCGGTCGATCGAATGTGTGTTCTACAATAGCGGACTAATCCGACATCCTCAAGGATCTGTCGAACATGGTTTCGGCTTGTCTTCCGGTCCTGTACCTCGCCCGCAATGTCGGACTCGCCTGGCACACTTACTCAACGCACCATGCATGAGAGACGCGCCGCACATCACAGCAGTCGAGAGGGTTGACGCATGCCGCACACGATCCCGCAGGCACCTCGCTTCGCGTCGAATGCCGAGGAGGCGGTATGGCAACGGCTGAAAGAGCAACTCTCCGACGCGGACCTACTCGTCGCGAATCAACGAGTCACCGACCATGACAAGGACCACGAGATCGATCTGGTGGTGGCCATCGACGGCGCGGGAATCGCCTGCCTCGAGGTCAAAGGTGGCGAGGTGTGGCACGACGGCGAGTCGTGGTGGCAGACACGCAGCGGCCGACCACCGAAACGGATAGCGCCGGTCCGTCAGGCGTTGGAGGGCTGCTATGCGCTTCGCGATTTCGTCGAGGCCGACCCGCGGTGGACGCAGGGCCGCCGACGCTGGGATCATCTCGTCGTCTTTCCGCACTCGCAGGTCCCCGCCGATTTCGCGCTACCGGACTGCCCACGGTGGAAGATCATCGACCGCACGCAACTCGACGAGGTGATGCCTCTGGTACGACGGGTGCTGTTGCAAAAGACTCCCGATCTACCGTTCCTCGACAACACCGGTATCGAGCAACTCGTGGTGGCGCTCGGCGGCCGGGGCCTTCCACAACGCGACGTCGTTGCACGCGCCATCGACAACGAGAACGTCGCCGATGCACTCACCGCAGACCAAGCGGTCATCCTGCGCGCCATCGACGCGTTGCCGCGCGTCGAGATCCGCGGCGGTGCCGGGAGCGGAAAGACCTTCCTCGCGCTGGAGCAGGCGCGACGCCTCACGCGAGCAGGACAGCGCGTCGCGTTGGTCTGCTACTCGCACGGTCTCGCGTCGTACCTCGAACGCATCACGTCGGCATGGAACCGCAAGGACCGACCGTCGTACGTCGGCGAGTTCCACGACCTCGGTATCCAATGGGGTGCCGCTGCCGGTCCCGACGAGTCCGTACGCAGCGAGGCTGCGTCCCAGTTCTGGGAACACGAACTGCCGCAACAGATGCGCGACCTGGCCGACGCGCTCCCGCCCGGCAAGAGATTCGATTCGATCATCGTCGACGAGGCGCAGGACTTCGCCGACGAATGGTGGCCACCGCTCCTCGCAAGCCTGCGCGACCAGGAGAAGAGCGGAATCTATGTGTTCAGCGACGAGGCGCAGCGGGTCTTCGACAGGCAGGGATCACCGCCGGTCCCGCTCGTACCCATCGTCCTCGATCACAATCTCCGTAACACGCGCCAGATCGCCAGCTCATTCAGTTCGCTTGTCGGACAACGCATGCTACTCAAGGGCGGCGAAGGCCCCGACGTTCGATTCATTCCGTGTACCGCAGAAGAGTCGCTCGAGGCGGCCGACGACCAGATCGACGTCCTTCTCGACGACGGCTGGCGTCCCGAAGACATCGCGCTGCTCACCACCGGCAGCCGACACCCGGAGCAGATCGAACGGCAGGCCGAGGGCAACAAGTCGTACTGGGCCACGTTCTGGGACGACGACCAGGTCTTCTACGGCCACGTACTCGGCTTCAAAGGACTAGAGCGTCGAGTGATCGTGCTCTCACTCAACGAATCCCAGCCGCGAGACAGGTCGACGGAGCGCCTCTACGTGGGCTTGTCGCGGGCGCGCGACCAACTCGTGGTGTGCGGTGATCCCGAGTTCATACGCACCGTCGGAGGACCGGAGGTCGCGCGTCGGCTCGGAGTCGACTGACTTGCGAGTCCGGCTGTACCGACCGTCAGAGCTCCACCGACTTGTTGCTGGCGACGTCGGGTTGATCTCCGGACACGATCGCCTTGGCGTACTTCAGTAGCGCAACGGGTTTCGGGCTGTCGAGAGTCCAGTACTCGGCGGAGTCGGCATGCACCTTCAGCAGCGCGACGCCTGGGTCCTCCCGACCCTTCTCGAACCAGGCTTCGGCGTGCGGGTTCCAGAGTTCGTCGATGAGCTTCTGATCGTGGGTGACCGACGCCGTACCCGCGATCGACAGGTAGCTGTCGTCGGCCTGGAGACTCACATTGACGTGTGAGTCGTCGGCGACCTGACCGGTCTTCGGCGATGGGTCGACGGTGAAGAAGTAGAGATCGCCGTCGAACTTTCGGTCCAGCACGGCGAGCGGCCGACTCAGCAGCCTGCCGTCGGATTCACTGGTGGTGACAAAGGCGACGTTGGCCTTGGAGATCAGCTCGCCGATGCGCTCGAATTCGGTGTTGTCAGCAGTCATGGTTTTCACGCTACGCGCAAGTGCTCACTCCGCCCACCGTCGTACAATGCCACCGCCGACAGGCCGCCCGGCATGACCCACACCGCGTACCCTCCGCCATCCCGCCGTTCGCACCTACCCTGAAACCATGCGTTTCGTCATCTACGGTGCGGGAGCAATCGGCGGAGTCATCGGTGCTCACCTGGCACTTTCGGGAGCTGAGACAACTCTGGTCGCGCGCGGCGAGCATCTGCGTGCGATGCGCGAACACGGACTCGTCCTCGACACCGCAGACGGGCGACAGTCGGTTTCAACCGCACTTGCGTCGAATGCCTCGGAGGTGAACTGGGGCGACGATGCCGTCGTTCTCCTCGCGGTCAAATCTCAGCAAACCGCCGCCGCGATCGACGATCTCCGCGCCCACATGCCCGCCAACACGCCGGTCGTGTCCGCGCAGAACGGCGTCGCCAACGAACGTCAACTGCTGCGCGTGTTCCCGCACGTGTACTCGATCTGCGTGATGCTGCCGGCACTCCATCTCGAACCGGGAGTCGTGGTTCAAGGGTCGTCGAATCGACCCGGAATCCTCGACGTCGGGCGATACCCGTCAGGTACAGACGAAGTGAGACAGGCGATTTCGTCGACGCTGAGGACCGCGACCTTCCTCTCCGAGCCACGCCCGGACATCATGGCGTGGAAGTACCGCAAGCTGATCATGAATCTCGTCAACGGTATCGACGCCAGCTTCCGCAACGACGGCGATGCGTTCGACGAACTCGTCCGGCGCGCACGGGCCGAAGGCGAACGGGTTCTCGAGGCGGCAGGCATCGACGTCGTGTCGGAAGCCACCGACCAGGATCGACGTGGTGACGCAATCGTCCGCCGCGACACCGGCGAGAGTTCGCTGGGCAGTTCGACGTGGCAGAGCGTCGCGCGTGGTTCTGGCAGCGTCGAAACCGACTACTTGTCCGGCGAGATCGTGCTGCTCGGCCGCATGTACGGCGTCCCGACGCCCGTCAACGCCCTCGTCCAAAACGAAACCACCCGCCTCGCGCGCGAGGGACGCTCGGCAGCGAGTTCGGATGCACGGGCCGCGCTGTCGGGCCTGGCGTCGACGTAGTGTCGGGGACCGAGTCCCGCAGCCCGTCGGAACCCCCTGCTGGGCCCGCGCTCAGCGCATCAGAAGGCGACGGCGTCGTCGGCGAGACCGGCGTGGCCGCCTCGATTTCCTGGAGGATCTCCTTGCACGTCGCGACCGCAATTCCGCACAGTTTGCGACCACGTGCGGTCAGCGTCGCATCGGTCGACCGGTCGTGCCAGACCTGCAGCATGCGTCGCGCTGTGGCTGCGATCTCGCGCGGGTCGCTGTCAGGCGAAAGCCCCAGGCGTAACGCGGGGTCGGCCCCGTGGGAACCGAGCAACGACACGAGTTCGTCACGCACCGACCTGGGAAGGTCATGATCTTCGCGCAGTTGCGGGAACCGCTCGGTGCGTGTGCTCGGGCCGACTCCGCGGTGCGCCGTGGGAACTGCGAACATCTCCGTCGGCGAGTTCGGATCCGCCTGTGTCTCACCCGCGCAGGGCTGCGGGATCGATCCGGAGGGTGATGCCATGTAGGGACTCCTTGCTCGTACTGACGGCACTGCGTCGTGGGAGGGTCGTAGGAAGGACAGCGACCCCGCCGCGACACTGTTGTCTACGACGGGGCCACATCGCGAGGGTGTGGTCTATCGACGAGGTGATCTTGTCTCGTTCACGCCTTCGACTCTGCCTGCCGACCCTTGCCACTCGATCAACACGACCTGAGAGCAGCCTTCGGATTGATCACGCGGCCTGTTCCCACCACCCGTTGGCTTCCGCCGAGACCGCGATCGCTTCCGTCAGAACCGGCATGAACGCTCTGATCCGCCGCAACAGTTGCGCCCAATCCTGTTGTGTCGCATCACTGTCACTGCTCGAGACGGTGCCGGCCTCTAATGCCTCGAGGTGCTCGGCGCAGATCCGTACATAGCGGCGCAGCATCGGCGTGTTGGCGCGCGAGCGTCGCATGATCTCCGTCGCAGTCAACCCGCCTGGAGTCGCGGAGTACTCATCGATGAGGGCTGTGAGACCCGTGGGCATCACCTCCACACCCACGTCGTCACGCTCGGTCAGCTCGGGATGTAGTTGCTCGACGATGTCGATGGCCCCCTCCTCGATGAACGTCGCCCATGCCGTGACCGCAGCAAGGAGATTGGATGGATGGAACACCACGGCGTCGAGCGCGCGCACAGCGAAGACGTGGTCCTTCGCCACCACGATGGACACATCAGGCCAGCGCGACGAGTGTTCGGCGACGACCGCGCCGAGCAGTGTCATGTCGGGTGTGCCGTGCGCGATGATCGTGCAGAACTCGAGTCGCAGAGCATACGGCGACACGATCAGCTTGGTGTAGAAACCCCCGACGTCGAACCGGACTGCTGTGTCGTCGACGTCGATCAGCTCGACGCCGCATGCGACGAGAGTGTCACGAGCGAGGTCGAGCAGGTGTGTGGCGTCGGCGGCGGTCGCTGCCGTCGTGGGTGTTGCGGTCAGGCGCACGTCGACGGTCCTGCGCCTGCCGGAGCCATCGCTCGTGATCGGCAGCGGTTGTACGGTCTTCGGAGTGGTGGTCGGAGTGGCGTGGGACTCGCTCACCGCGAACACCGACGGATCGTCGAAATCCCACACCTCGCGTAGCGTCCGCACGACAGTTGCGGCCAACACGTCGACACCGCGTCGGCCCGATTCCAAAATCTCAGAACCCGAACGCATTCTGTGATAACCCAATTCGAGCATAGAGATCGACCGGTCGCGCACGTAGAGCGGATCGTCGGGAGGCCGGACATGGATGAGCATGTCACGCCCGAGGGTGCATCGCACTTTCCGCGAACCGGTCACCGTGAACGTGAGACGCACCGGACCGTCGGAGGGGTTGGTACTGGTGATCTCGATGACGTCGCCGCGCTCGAGTGCGCGCAGTCGGAACCTCAGCCGTCGAGTGAATGCCTCCCACTCGGGCTCGATCGCACCGGCACCCTGCTCCCCTGAATCTGATCGCGTCATGGCCCCTCCTGCGTCTGATGACTGATCGTCGAATCACACACTAGTTCGAGGGTCTGACATGCTCAGGTGGCTGCGGACAGGCGAGGCGACGACACCACACGTCACTGACGCGGCTATCCCGCTCGACGTCGATGGCCTCTACCCGAGATCTCCGACGCCGAGCGGGGCCGCGATATCGGATGTCCTACTTGAAGACTCCGAGCTTGCCGAACTTGTCGGCGAGTTTGTAGTACACCGCGAGTCGCGGATTGGACGAGCCGTCCTTCATCTCGGCGAGAACATCCTTGATCGCGTTGTCGAGGTAAGCGTCATTCTCGGTGAGCCCGAGCTTCTTCTTCAGGAAGTTCTCGCGGACTGTCTTGAGTTCTTCCGGATCGCTTGCCGACACCATTGCCGCGTCGCGGTTCTGCAGAGCGAGTCGGTAGGTGGACGCCATCTTCTCGACCACGGCGGGGTCGGCGTCCGAGACGTACTTCTTGACGGTTTCCAAGGCATCAGACATGGGACACTCCATTGGGTTGTCACTGGTACAGGCGTCACGGTACGCCCGTGAACTCCTTCGAGTCGGCCGAATCGCGGGTTGCCGGGAATGTCCGTACTCGCACATCACGGACGCCGCGAGAACGGTTTTCGCGCAGGCCACAAGCGTGTCGCAATCGCATCATCCGAAACCCAACCAAGCATTCGTTTGGTTTGTTACGGTCCAGGCTGCGGCAGCAATAGGCAGCGAGGTCAGAACATGGGGTTCATCAAGCAGACCAGTCCTGAAGTCGATTTCCCGACGTGGAGTCAGGGGTCGCGAGCCGAGAAGATCCGACCGATGGCGCGTCAGTGGGCCGAGGTCGGGTTCGGCACTCCTGTCGCTCTTCATCTCTTTTACGTGGTCAAGATCCTCGCCTACATCGTCGTCGGATGGACCATCGCGGCTGCGACGCCGGGCGTGGGCGGATTCTTCGACGTCGCGTCCTGGTACAACGAGCCGGTCGTGTTTCAGAAGATCGTGCTCTACACCATGCTGTTCGAGGTCATCGGACTCGGCTGCGGATTCGGTCCGCTCAACAATCGGTTCTTCCCGCCGCTGGGTTCGATCCTGTATTGGCTGCGTCCCAACACCATTCGCCAACCGCCATGGCCGACGCGCGTACCACTGACGCGGGGCGATGTACGCGGACCCATCGACATCCTGCTGTACGCGGCACTTCTCGTGATGCTCGTGGTCGGACTCGCAAGTCCCGGCAGCAGGCCGCTGCCTGGTCTCGATACGGCAACCGGCGCGTTGCCGGTGTGGGAGATCTCCACAATACTCGCGATTCTCGGCGCGCTCGGATTGCGCGACAAGACCATCTTTCTCGCCGCACGCGGTGAGGTATACGGAGCCCTGTGCGTGACATTCCTGTTCACCGGCGTCGACATGATCGTCGCGGCGAAGATCATCTTCCTGGTGATCTGGCTCGGCGCCGCGACGTCGAAGTTGAACAAGCACTTCCCCTTTGTGATCGCCACGATGATGTCGAACAACGCGGTGATCCGGTCATCGTCGATGAAGCGCCGCTTCTTCGAGAACTTCCCGGACGATCTGCGGCCGGGGCGACCTGCGCGATGGATCGCCCACTTCTCCACTGCGGTCGAAGGTCTCGTGCCGATCGTGTTGTTCTTCTCGCACGGAGGCTGGCTCACCTGGACTGCCGCGGCGATCATGCTGATCTTTCATTTCGGGATTCTCAGTTCGATCCCGATGGGGGTTCCGTTGGAATGGAACGTCTTCATGATGTTCGGGGTGCTGGCATTGTTCGTCGGCCATGCAGACCTCGGTCTCACCGATCTCGAGCACCCGTGGTGGGTCGCACTGCTGTTCGTCGTCGTTGCGGGCACAGTGGTGATCGGAAACCTGTTCCCGCGCAAGGTGTCCTTCCTACCGGGCATGCGCTACTACGCGGGTAACTGGGACACCGGGATCTGGTGCATGACGCCGTCGGCCTCTCAGAAGCTGGAAGAGAACGTGGTCGCGATCGCCGCACTACCCGCGTCGCAGCTCCAGCGCATCTACGGCAGTCCGGAGGCCGCGCAGATCGCGCTGTACATGGGGTACGCGTTCCGCGCCTTCAACAGTCACGGACGAGCATTGTTCACACTGGCCCATCGCGCAATGGCTGGTCTCGACGAATCACAGTTCATGCTGACTGACGGTGAACGCATCTGCTCGACGGCGATGGGCTGGAACTTCGGCGACGGCCACCTGTCCAACGAGCAGCTCATTGCATCGCTACAGAAGCGGTGCGGGTTCGAGCCGGGTGAGGTGCGCATTGTTCTCGTCGACGCCCAGCCCATTCACACTCAGACCCAGCAGTACCGTCTGATCGACGCCGCGACAGGTGAATTCGAGCGTGGCCACGTGCGGGTAGCCGATTTGGTGACCCGCCAGCCGTGGGATGACACCGTTCCCGTCACTGTGACCTGGACAGCCTCATCCGCTGACCGGCAATCGCGGTGATCGTCTTGTCTTCGCCGGGCTGACCGTCGAGTCGATGTGTCAGCCAGCTGATGGCGAGCGGGCCTGAGAGCGGCAACAGCGAATAGTGCTCCGTCACAAGGTCACGCACGTACGTGACGGGCACACCCAGCTCCCGGTAGCGCTGTGCCTGCGCGTCCACGTCGTCGGCGTCGATCACCTCGTCGTGCACTGCCTGCATCACCAGCAGCGGCACGCTCGGCGGGTGCGTGCCGAGTTGCAGGTCGTCGATCATCTCGACGATCCCCGGGTCGGCGAGTACGTCGGCCAGCGGGATGTCGAAGTAGTCGTCGAGATCGTGATTGCGAAAGCGTCGTATTGCCGCGAGCGTCGGCAATCGGGTTGCCTCATCGAGGTTTGCGCGACCGAACTCCGTCGCGTGCTCGTCGATCACGTGGTCGAGGGCGGGGTAGACCCGACGTAGCCCGGCAATGACCAGAATGGGGAGCCCCGCATGGAGTCCGCCGTTGAGGCGCAGAAGAGTCGACGCCATGTCGCCAACCGGTGAGCCCAATACGGCACCGACGATATTCAGCTCGGGGGCATAGTCGGGTGCCACCTCGGCGGCCCATGACGTGGCCAGCCCGCCGCCAGAGTATCCCCACATTCCGATGGGAGAGGCAGGGTCCAGCTGCAGCGACTCGAACGAGAGCGCAGCACGGATGCCGTCCAGCGCACGGTAGCCCGGTTCGCGAGGGGCACCCCACGCGCCCTTCATCCCCTCATGGTCGGGGATCGAAACGGCCCATCCCTTCGCGAGTGCGCGCCTGACCACCATGAACTCGAACGGGGCAACAGCGCGCGATGCGTCGGCGCCCTTCTGCAGGGCGTATGAGGGGAAGCACTGCGAGGTCACTGCATCGATCGCGCACTGGAACGACAGCAGCGCAGGGTTCGGATGCTTCGAACGATCGGGTACGACGACGGTTGTGACGGTCGCGTCTGGCTTGCCGTCGAGGTCGGTCGACCGATACAGCAGTTGCCACGCCTGATGATGCGACACCCAGAAGTTCTTGAGCTCGACCTGCCGGGACCGGATGACCTGGCCCGGACGATACGCATCCAGGTCGGATGGGGCCTCGTAGAAGCTGTCCTCGGTGGGCAGCAGTGGAGCGACCGCGACATCGGTTTCCGGTGTTGCGGTCGCTGACGGCGCTGTCAACGTCTCCGCTGTCATGTCACTCTCCTCATCAGTACTTGTATTTGCCAACATCGAGCGACAGCGGTGCATTCCTCCGGCGACCGGTGGTAAGCCCCGAACGGCTGACGATGCCCTGCGCGGCATATCGTCGAACACGTGGCGAGCACCCCGGATACCGTCCATCGACATGCCCCGAGCAGCGACGACTCGGTCCTCGACAACCCCTCTCACTCGGCTCTGGTCGGCCCGCATGCACACTTCGCCGAACGCCACGGCAACGCACTGCGCTATCCCTCCGACGTCGCACCGTGGTGCGCGCTCCCCGACCATCCGTCGACCGCCGACTGGGATGACGCCGCCGAGCTCGTCGGTCCGGAGGGGACCGTGACGCTCGCCACCGTGACCGTCGAGCCACCCGCGGACTGGCTCACCCGAATGCGGATGCCGGGCGTGCAGATGATCGGCGACGCGGTGACCGGGCACCGCGACTCCGACGTCGTCGAGTTGGGCGCTTCGGATGTCGACGAGATGCTCGATCTCGTGCAGCGTACGCGGCCGGGACCTTTTCGACGCCGCACGATCGAGCTGGGCACCTACCTGGGTATCCGCCGCGACGGCAAGCTCATCGCGATGGCAGGCGAGCGAATGCACCCGCCGGGCTGGAGCGAGATCAGCGCCGTGTGCACCGATCCGGACTTTCGTGGCGAGGGTCTCGCGAGCAGAGTGGTACTGGCGGTCGTCGAGGTGATCCGTCAGCGCGGCGAGTTCCCATTTCTGCATGCAGCGGCCGACAACACGTCGGCGATCCGCGTCTACGAGAAGTTGGGGTTCACGCATCGACGCAAGGCCGTGTTCCAGGCCGTGGCGCCGCCGCGATGACCCGCCGGGCAGGATGGACGGCATGAACGACGCCGAGCTCTTGACCCTGCCGAAGGCTGAACTGCACATCCACATCGAGGGCACTCTCGAACCCGAGATGGTGTTCGCGCTCGCAGCTCGCAACGACGTCGCGCTGCCGTATGCATCGGTGGAACAGCTGCGCAACGCACACGCCTTTGCCGATCTCCCCCACTTTCTCGACCTGTACTACGCGTGCATGGCGGTGCTGCGCACCGAAGACGACTTCGCCGATCTCGCTGCCGCGTACCTGCGAAAGGCTGCGACGCAGGGCGTCACCCACGCCGAGATCTTCTTCGATCCCCAGGCGCACACGTCACGCGGCGTCGACCTCGGCGTGGTCGTGCGGGGTCTGCGGCGCGGCCTCGACACAGCGTCGTCGGAGACGGATGTGCACGCCGACCTCATCGCGTGCTTCCTGCGCGACAAGCCGGTCGACGATGCCATGACAACTCTCGACGCTCTGGAACCATTCTTCGGCAGCATCATCGGTATCGGACTCGACTCTGCTGAACTCGGCTTTCCCCCAGCACAATTCGCGCCCGTCTTCGATCGCGCCCGCGATGCCGGGCTGCATGTGGTGGCACACGCGGGCGAGGAGGGACCGGCCACCTACATCTGGGAGGCACTCGACGTACTCGGGATCGAACGCGTCGATCACGGCGTGCGCGCTCTCGAAGACCGCGCGCTGCTCACACGTCTGGCCACCGACCGCATCCCCCTGACCACGTGCCCGCTGTCGAACGTGCGCCTGCGCGGCGTCGAGAAACTCTCCGACCACCCACTACTCGACCTACTCGACGCCGGGCTCGTCGTCACCATCAACTCCGACGACCCGGCATACTTCGGCGGCTACATCGGCGACGCATTCATCGAGGCACGACGCGAGCTGCACCTGACCGACGAGCACCTCCGCGCCATCGCCCAGAACTCATTCGACGCGTCGTTCACAGCATCATAGATGCGAACTCGGTGATCGCGCGCACGACGGATGTCGGCTGGGACAGTTGAGGCGCGTGATCGCTGTCGAGGGTGACCACTTCGGCGCCGGGCACGAGTTGTTGCATCCGACGTTGGGCCGCCACGGGAACCGAGCGGTCCTCGGTGGCCTCGACGTAGAGTCTCGGGATTCGTCCGAATCGCTCCGCGGTCCAGTGCGGGGTGATGAGCCGTCCCGATTCCCGTTGCGGGCGCATAGATCTCGACGCTGCGATGGCATTTGCCGGGTCCGCCTTCTGGAAGAACACACCGGCCGCAGCCTCGGGCGGTACGGACGTCGTCTCACCGTCGTCGCTGATTGTGAGGAATGCGGCGATACCGACGGGTGCCGGCAGCCCCGCTGCGTCGCACAGGTCGCCGAAGTTCCAGCCGGAGGGCAGCATCATCCCGGCGATGTAGGCGACACCGCAGACCCGATCGCTGATGCACTCCGCCACCTGCGTTGCCACGACACCACCTCCGGAATGACCGACCAGCAGCAGTGGTCCATCCACGTCGTCGATCTGATGCAGCACCTCGTCGACGACGTCGCCGAGACTCGCCGGTCTGTCCAAGGTGGGACCGACGCCGGGCAGCCATACCGGAAGCGGAGTCATACCGGCCAGGCGTAATGGCTCAAGGAGGCGATCCCACACCCACGTGCCCGCCCACGCGCCGTGAATCAGAACGATCGTCGGTGAGTTCACGGCGTCGGACACGGTCTCCGTCACTGTTCAGTCCGCGCTGCGGCACGAACGCGCGCTGCCTCGCGGACGGCGCTTGTGTTGGCCTTGCCCTGTCGGGAGCCTGCCAGCTTCGCCGCGATGTGTTCGCGGACGGTGATCGGCTCGTAGGCCAGACCATTGTCTGAGTCGAGGTGGCTCGGCAGTGTTTCGATCGTGGCGTCGATGTTGCCGTCGTGAAAGAAGGCAACGGATCGACGGCGCTGGATGGTTCCGTTGACGATCGGTGGCTTCACGCGGTGCAGCGTCGACATCCACCGGTCGTTGGTCAGTCGCGCGGTGAGATCGCCGAGATTGATCAGGAGCGCGCCGTCGATGGGCGAAACGTCGTGCCACACCCCATCGCGACCGAGCACCTGCAGGCCTGCCACCTGATCGGCCCACAGGACCGTGACCAGCCCGAAGTCGGTGTGCTCCCCCATCCCGGTGAGATCTCCGTCAAGTGTCACTGTTCCTTCGGGCAGCGCGTAGTTGTTCATGCGCAGAACGTCCACAGAGTGGTCGGTCAGATACTCGAAGAAGTCCGACGGCGTCGACAGGGCGTCGGCAAAGACGGTGGTCAGTACTCGCGCGACACGTGCGGCGTGCGCGAAGTACTCCTCGACCTTGGGTCGGAAACCGTCGATGTCAGGCCAGACATTGATCCCGTAGTCGTCCTCAGAGAGTCCGAGTCCGGCAAAGGACCGTGCCTCCGTCCCGACATTGAACGCCTCGAAGAAGTCGTTCATACGGCTGGCCGCCTCGATACCCAAACTGAGGCTCAACGACTCGCTCTTGGGCGGGGAGTAGCCGCGGTTCCCCTGGGCCACATAGGTTTTCTTCTCCTCGAGCGACTGACCGAAGAAGTCGTCGACCGCCTCGCCCAAACCACGCCAGACGTCGTCGGGGACCGCGTGGCCGAGGATCTGCACGAACCCCACCGTGGAGCACGCGCGATCCATCTCCTCTGCGACCCGGGCACGCTCTTCGGCCGTGCCGTCGCCGGTGTATGGGCTGATGTCGATGACCGGCACCTCGAACACGGTGCTGCCGGCTTGTGTGGTTGACATGGCGAAACGGGTCCTCGTGATGTTGTGAGAGATCGCCTGGAGCGTGGTGAAGCCGCCGAGACGATGGCATACTGCAGGGCGCGAGTTGCAGTACTTATAATCCTGACTAATTTTTTATTAGCTGTGTCGATGGTGTTGCACGGCAGTTTCGATGTGTTACGCCTGCGTTACCCACTTCGCCGCCGGCCACGTCGATGAATCCTCGCGCCCAGGCACAGCACAAAGAGGCTGTGTCAGGCCTGCTACCTTGCTGACGTGGACGACGACCAGGCCCAGATCGCCCGCGCGCTCGGTGCAGCAATCAGAGAGACGCGAAAGGGTCTCGGACTGACGATGTCCGAAGTGGCCAGGTCGACCGAACTGTCGCAGCCATTCCTCAGCCAGATCGAGAACGGCAACACGACGCCGAGCGTGATCAATCTGCACAAGATCGCCCAGACCCTGGGAACGACCGCGCACGCCCTGCTCGAGCAGAGCGACAGGATGCCCACTGTCGTCTCGCGAGCCGGGGAGGCGAAGGGTTACAGCCTCGGACAGGACGCCCGTGTTCGCTTCTGCATCTCCGGCAGACGGCTTCTCGACTGCAATGAAGTGACCGCAGGACCACACTCCGAATCGGAGTCAGCCACGTCGCACGCAGGAGAGGAGTTCGTCTACGTCATCTCAGGCGAACTCCGCATGAGCATCGAGGGACGCGACTACCTTCTGCATCCCGGTGACACCATCCACTACGCCGCCACGGCAACCCACCGCTGGCACAACGACTCCGACGCCGAGACGGTCTTCTTGTTCGTGAGCACGCCGCCCAGCTTCTAGGTTGACGACACTCGTGCTTGTCGCTCCCCTATGCGCGCGTGTCACTCCCAGAGATGATGTGTCTCGTTCAGAGTCTCGATCTGGCGGTGGCCGGACCGACCGACTCGGACGCGGGTCACCGAGGTGTAGTAGGGCTCGGTGAAGAAGTCGTTCTCGGTCCCGAGCAGATCGGAGAGCACGACGTTGATCACACCACCGTGGCACACCACGGCCACCGTGTCGCCGCCTTCGGCGACGATATCTGCCGCGCCCGCAAGGACCCTCTCCCGAAACTCATTGACGTCGAACGTATTCGAGCCAATCCTTCCCGCGTTCATGTCAGCGAGAAGCAACTGCCGATCGTCGTAGGCGTCGAGGTCGACGCCGTACGACGACCACCCCCTGTCGAGTTCGGCGATGCGATCGTTCACCGCGGGTGTCATACCCGTTGCTGCAGCGATCCGCTCGGCAGTCTCCTGCGCGCGGCGCATCGGACTGGACACGATGCGATCGATGTCCCCGTACCTGCCTTTCGCCACCGCGACCGCAAGTCGTTCCGCCTGCTCCACCCCACTCGGTGTCAGACCCGGATCGGCCGGTCCGTCATCGCGCACGTGGAACGGTTGGGCGTGCCGGATCAACAGCAGCCGCCCTGCGGACGTGTCGCTCATCCAGCCCTTCCTTCTTCCAACTTCTCGAATGCGGCAGTGGTCGACGCGAGTTCACTCGGAGTGGCGCCGTGCATGATCACACCATCCACGCCGAGGTCGAACTGATGCCGTACGAGTTCGGCGCACCGTTCGGGCGAGCCGGTGGCCGCGCAGTCGAGCCACTCGCTCGGCAGTACCTCCCGAAGTCGCTCGAACGTCTCCTGATCTCCGATCGCGTCGGCCCAGCCGTCGAGTCCTGACACCACGTCGGAGCTTCGGAATCTCTCCAGTAGTGCAGCATCCCAGTTGTTGGTTTCGACGAGCAGGTCTCCGTAGAACTGGAGGTACGTCGCGAGCCTTCCGACGGTCTTCTTGATGAACGTACGATCGTCCACCTCGTCGGTGACCGTCGCGTAGCACGACCAGATCTTGACCGAGTGGGGGTCACGTCCCGCCTGCTCAGCGGCGGTCCGCACGGTATCGACTGCACGCATCACCGTATCGTCGGCGAAAAAGGTATGGAGGACCACCACGTCGTAGGCACGCCCCGCCATCGCCAGGGTTGCCGGGCCGAATGCCGTTGTTGCCACAGGGATGTCCTCGTCGAATCCGGTATCGAGCTTGAGTGCTGGAAAGTTGCCCAACCTGCCCTCGTAATCGCGCACGGTTTCGCCGTGCCAGAGCCGACGCATGAGATGCGCGAACTCTTCGAGTTCCGCAGTGGTGGTCTGCGCCAGGCCCATGGCTGCGATCTGTGGGCGCAAACCCCGGCCCACGCCCAGGGTGAAACGTCCCCCGGTGAGCCGATGCATGGTGGTCGCGAAGGCCGCGGTGATCGCCGGATGCCGCGTGCTGATGTTTGTCGCCGCGGTCGTGATGCCGATCGTATCGGTGACCGCTCCCGCCGCTCCCGATAGAGCGCACGCCTCCTTGACGTTGAGCCGCTCCGAGATGAACGCCTGGCCCAGGCCCATCTTCTCGGCCAGGGCGAGCTCGTCCAGCATGGCTCGCGGACTCTCGACGTGGCCGCCGAGCGTGTAGAACCCGAGTCGATCGGTTCCGATGCGTGATTCCGACGATGTCGCGGGTCGAGCTGCGTTGTCGGACATGCACATTCTCCGATATCAGTGCTGCTGTTTTTCAATCGATGACGGCGCGCATGATGTGCGCCCTGGATTCGCTCGGGTCCGGGCCGCCGGACTCCGGACCCGAGCGAAGACTGTGCGCTACAGGATGGTGACGGTGCCCGCGGTTCCGTCGACCTCGACGGTCGCCCCGTCGGCGATGCGCTTGGTGGCATCGGTGGCCGATACGACACACGGGATGCCCAGCTCACGGCTCACGATGGCGGCGTGCGAGAACGGTGCACCGACGTCGACGATCACGGCCGACGCTGCGACGAACAGCGGAGTCCACGATGGATCGGTGATCGGCGCGACCAGGATGTCACCCGGCTCGAGGGCCGAGGGATCGTCGGGACTCGTGATCACACGGACGCGCCCCTTCGCCGTTCCGCCGCAGGCGGGTACGCCCGAGATGACGTCACCCTGCGACGCGACCTGTGCTGTGCGATCGGCGCGCAGAGCCCACTCACTGACGGGCGGAGGCGTGCCGTCGACGACGAACGGCGGTGTGCGGTCGAACATGTCGAGGTAGCCACGCTCGCGGTCGGCGACGGTCTCGGTGTAGTTTCCGGGATTGGCCAGGAAGTCGTCGATCTCGTTGTCGAACAGCATGTAGATCTGTCGGGGAGACGCGAGTGCGCCCTTCTCCGCGTATCGCTTGCCGAGCTCGTTGGCACACAGGCGCAGCTCGTGCATCAACATCGCGGCCGTGGTGCGCCCGCGCTCGCGACCGCGCATCCACAGCGCTGACGCGTTGAGCACCGCCTCGAATTGGGCGGACGCTTCGGCGTCGGCTGCCAGCATCTCGCGGATCGCCTGCGCGGATGCGTCGCGCTGAGCGGCTCGCTCGGCCGATTTACT
>NZ_BANR01000013.1 GCF_000332975.1 Gordonia aichiensis NBRC 108223
CCCCGGACCCCCGCGCAGAAACCCACGGAAGAAACCCTTCCCCCACTTCCCGACCCTTCCCCGCGACACATCCCGAGGAAAGGCACACAACCCACGGAAGAAACCCTTCCCCCACTTCCCGCGCTCCCGGGCCGCCTCCCCCGCGCCGCGGCCGCAGTCCTACCCGCTAATCGAGCCTGTCGAGATCACTCGGCCAGGACGCCTCGGCGCACAAGCTCGTCGACGACGCGGCCGGCGAGTTCGGCGATGTCGGCACCGGTGGTGTCGAAACGCAGATCCGGGTTCTCGGGTTTCTCGTAGGGGGCGTCGACTCCGGTGAGTCCCTTGAGTTCTCCGCGCCGCGCGCGTTCGTAGAGCCCCTTGGGGTCGCGTCGTTCACACTCCCCGACCGGCGTCGACACATGCACCTCGATGAAGTCGAGGTCGGCGGCGGCGTGCAGTTCGCGTGCGATCTCACGGTCGGACCGTAGCGGCGAGACCATCGACGCGATGGCGATCACCCCGGCGTCGGCGAACAGCCGCGCGAGATGCCCCACCCGCCTGATGTTTTCGGCACGGTCGCCGGGAGAAAAGCCGAGATCGTCGGAGATCCCGTGTCGGATGTTGTCGCCGTCGACGAGGTAGGCGACGCGGGCGCGGTTGACGAGTTCACGTTCGAGCGCCACTGCGACGGTCGACTTGCCGGAAGCAGGTAGGCCGGTGAGCCACACTGTCGCTCCGCGCTGCCCGGTCTTGGTCCACCTCTCGGTTCGACTCAGCGCGCTCGGGTGCCATTTGATGTCGTTGCGTGTCGCCTTGCCCGGAATCACCTCGCGTGGTTCGAGAATCGTTCCGGCGCCCACCGTGTCGTTGGAGGCCTCGTCGATCAGGATGAACGCACCGGTGTCGCGATTGGCCGCGTAAGGATCGGCTACGACCACCGACGATGTCCGCAGCGTCAGCGTCCCGATGTCGTTGAGCGCCAACTCCGATGGCCCCACCTGTTCGAGGAGGGTTTCGGGATCGAGCTTGCGCTCGAGAGCCTGGACCGTGGCACGTACCGTCGATGCCCCCTGCTTGAGCGCCACGCGGTCGCCGGCATGCAGCGGAGTCTCCGACAACCAGCACACCGTCGCGAGCAGTTCACGCGCCGCCACGGGCAGGTGCGCGTCGTCGAGTCCGCTCACGATCACGTCGCCTCGGCCGACGTCGATGTCGTCGGCGAGTTGAACCGACACCGACAGCGGCGCAACAGCAGTGGGCCGGTCAGGGTCGAGGGTGTCGAGCGCGGTCACAGTGGTGCGTGAGCCCGAAGGCAGCACGACGACCGGGTCTCCGACGTCGAGCGTTCCCGCGGCCACCCGCCCGGTATAGCTGCGTCTGCCGTCGGGCCCCGGCCGAGACACCCACTGGATGGGTACACGCAGCTCGCGCGCAACGGGATTGGGTGCGTGAAGCTCGATGGCCTCCAGATACTCGAGCAACGTGGGACCGGTGTACCACGGAGTGTTCGGCGACCGATCGACGACGTTGTCGCCGAGCTTGGCCGCGACCGGGATCGCGGTGATCTCCGCGGCGCCGACATTCGTCGCGAGCTCGTCGAGCTCTGCGGTCAGTTCGGCGAACCGCTCGGCCGAGAAGTCGACGAGGTCGATCTTGTTCACCGCTGCGACGATGTGCGGGACACCCACCAGCGTGGCGATACGCGCATGCCGACGAGTCTGCCGCAGCAGGCCTTTTCGGGCATCGACGAGTAGCACCGCGACGTGAGCATTCGACGCCCCGGTGAACGTGTTGCGGGTGTATCGCTCGTGCCCCGGGGTGTCGGCGAGCACGTAGCTGCGAGTCGGACTCGAGAAGAACCGATAGGCCACATCGATGGTGATGCCCTGCTCCCGCTCGGCCCGCAGGCCGTCGGAGAGTGCCGCCAGATCGATGTCGCCGTCGTCGGATGTGACTCCAGCAAGGTGGTCGGTGGGCAGCGAACCGGTGTCATGCAGGATACGACCGATCAGCGTCGACTTGCCGTCGTCGACGCTGCCCGCGGTCGCAAGGCGCAAGATCTGCCGCCGGGGCGTCACATCCGCTGCGGCCGAGGCCAACTTCGCGTGCGTCGACTCCTCGGAGGGTTCACGGGTCACGGTGTCGGTCATCAGAAGTAACCCTCTCGTTTGCGATCCTCCATGGCGGCGGACGATGTCCGGTCGTCGGCGCGCGTCTCCCCCCGTTCGGACACCGTTGCGGCACTGATCTCGTCGATGATCTCGGGGATGGTGCTCGCCTGCGACCGCACAGCCCCGGTGATCGTCAAATCACCGACGGTGCGGTAGCGGACCCACTCGGTACTCACGTCATCGGGGGAATCGGGCTGCGAGTAGGGCGACACCGTGAGCAGTATTCCGTCGCGGTTGAACACCTCACGCTGAGCGGCGAAGTAGATCGAAGGCAGCTCGAGACTCTCGAGTTCTATGTAGCGCCAGATGTCGGTCTCGGTCCAATTCGACAGCGGGAACACACGAACCGACTCGCCCCGCCGAATCCGGCCGTTGTAGAGCGACCACGGTTCGGGGCGTTGAGCACGTGGGTCCCACTGACCGAACTCGTCGCGGAAGCTGAATACTCGTTCCTTGGCGCGCGCCCGATCCTCGTCGCGTCGGGCACCGCCGAACGCGGCGTCGAATCGTCCCTCCTCGAGCGCATCGAGGAGCACACGTGTCTGCAGTCGATTTCGCGAACCCGACGGATCGGTAGATTCCGCGATGCGTCCCGCGGCGATGGCGTCGGGAACCGACGCCACGATGAGCTTGATCCCGTCGGGATTGTCGACGCTCGGAGCGACGCGACGATCGCGGAACTCGATCACCTCGTCGAAGTTGTGACCCGTATCGACGTGCAGCACCGGAAACGGGAGTGGGTGCGGACGAAATGCTTTCTCCGCCAGGCGCAGTAGTACGATCGAGTCTTTACCTCCGGAAAACAACAGCACCGGGCGTTCGAGTTCTGCGGCCACTTCGCGGATGATGTGCACGGCCTCGGACTCGAGCACCCGCAGCGCCGACACGTGGTCGATGTCGGCGCTGGTCTCGACATGTGTGGTCATTGGGGATATCCGTTCTGAACCGCGTCGTCGCGGTACCGCTCGACCCACTCCTTGGAACGGGCATTGGACTGTGGTTTCAGCGGAGGAGGTGGAGCAAGCGCAGGATCTTGACCCAACGCGGCGAGTACCCGTGACGTGGTGCCCGACGGATCCTTCGTGAGCTCCCCGAACTCGATGTCGAGTGGCTCGATTCCCTCGCTCACAAACCACTCGCGCCAGGATCGTTCCTGCTGCAACAGGATTCCCGCCAAATGCGCGATACCCTCCGCACGGTAGACCGCGGTGTCGGTGTCTTCTGCCCCGCCGTCGTGCCGCCACACACGCGTCTGTACCGCCCGCCACATCGAGACGGCCTGCGGCACAACGTCGTCGCGATAGACGTGCACGTAGAGCGGATCGGCTCCGAGGAGCACGCGGATGGCGGTGCGCAACGAACCGGAGCCGACGCGGGCTCGGGTGATCAGCAGCGGCACCTGGTTCCACATCAGCTTTCCGCCCCAGACCCCGTTCGCCGAGCGTCCCTCGGCGAGGACGTCCGCTCGCCACTGCGCGAAGCTCCGGGTGTCGACCACGCCGTCGTCGACCTCGGCGAGCAGGCCGAGGATCTCCGGGTCGTCGGTTTCGGCGAACCACTCTCGGGGCTGCGGCGAATGGCACGACGACGGGAACTCCTGGAAGAACTCCTCTGGGGTTCCCGCGACACCTGTTGCGGCGAGCGATTCGACGAGCAGCGTGCTCCCGCTGCGCTGACTGGCGCACACGAGATAGTTGTCGACTGGCGGCACCCGCTCAGTGTAACCAGGCAAAAACCGGCCGCAACCTGGGATTTTAGACGCCAGGAGACGGAAACCCTTTACAAAATCCCGGGCATGTG
The DNA here is from genome assembly GCF_000332975.1 of Gordonia aichiensis NBRC 108223. Lineage (GTDB taxonomy): Bacteria > Actinomycetota > Actinomycetes > Mycobacteriales > Mycobacteriaceae > Gordonia > Gordonia aichiensis. Next base: position 3,954 of record NZ_BANR01000013.1, read on the forward strand.
CGTCATCACCGCGCGCTCTGGGTTCCGGTGGCGTCGCGGGCGTCGCCGTCGAGCTCCCCGCGCCGCAACTCACCAGTGAGATCACGCTCCCGACCCAGCGGGCGCCGCGACGGAAGTGCCTGTTCATCCGCGGGTGTTCCGTCCGCTTGCTCGAAGTACCGGGTCATGAACTCATCGGCGATGGCGGTTCCCGTGGTCTCGTCGGGCAGGGCGTCGGCGGTGTCGGCACGCCATTGGGTCAGCCGCGCGGCGAGTTCGGCCCGTACCTGCGCATAACTCGGGTCGTCGGCAAGGTTGGTGCGCTCGAAGGGATCGTGCCCGAGATCGTAGAGTTCGACGGCCGGGCGGTCCGCGGTGATGACCGACGTGTCGAGTGAGCGCGCGGACGGACTGTCGGCGATGTCGAGCGGCAGCAGCAGAGCCGGACGATGGGCGTAGTTCTCGATGTAGCTGTACCGCTTCGTCCGAATCGCGCGGATCGGGTCGTAGGCGTCGTGATAGGTCTTCTCGGTGAAGACCGCACCGCGAATCGGGCCGTGCTCGTGGCGGGTGATCTCGGGCGCGTGCGACACGCCGTCGACCTCGGGCGGCGGGACGATACCGAGCAGATCGAGAACCGTGGGAGTGAGGTCGACGCCGGAGAAGAGGTCGTCGTAGATTCGGGGCTCGATCCCACGGCGGCTCGGCGGCCGGACGATCAGCGCAACGCCGGTGCCCTCCGCGTACAGCGTCGACTTCGCGCGGGGGAAGGCCAGTCCGTGGTCGGTGATGAACACGATCCAGGTGGTGTCGTCGAGACTTAGGTCGGAGACGGTGTCGAGCAGGCGACCCACTGCCGCGTCGGCCTTGGCGATGCTGCCGTGCAGCCCGGCGAGATCGTCCCGGACGTCGTCGGTGTCGGGAAGGAAGCCGGGCACCTCGATACCCGCGGTGTCCGGATGCTTGTACTCGTCGACGGGGTAGGGCCGGTGCGTCTCAAAGAAGCCTGCCGTCAGTAGGAAAGGTTGTGGCGCTTGTTCATTCGACGAGGTCTCGACATACCTGCGCAACCATCGCTGTGACTCCGCGACCACGTGGTCGCAGCGCGAGTCGGAGACGTCGACGGTGTCGAAGCCGAGCCGTTGCGGATCGGAACTCTCGTGCTGCATCCCGAAGAGCACCGTGCGGTAGCCGGCATCGCCGAGCAGCGACGGAAGCGTTCGTACACCATCGCGGTACTCGAATCCGTGATGAGCGAGACCGATGAGTCCGTTGTGGTGCGGATACTGGCCGGTGAACAGCGAGCCGCGCGCAGGCGAGCACAGTGGTGCCGTGGCGTGGGCGTCGGTGAACAGGATCCCCTCGGAGGCCAGTGCATCCATGTTCGGACTCTCGACACCGTCGGCCCCATAGCATGCGAGATGACGTCCGAGGTCGTGCCAGTGCACGAAGATGACGTTCTCCCGCGTCGGGTTCGAAGCGCCGCCGAGGCCGCCTGAGTTGTCGAAAGGCATCCATCCATGATGCACCCGACGTTTCCGCACGTGGTGAGGGGTCTGACCTCCTGGCGTCACCGCCGGGGCACGCCGCACCGGTGATCCGGGATGAAATCAGTGTGAGTGGAACCTGGGCGCCCTCAGTCACCGAGCACGGATGCCCATGCCGCGGGCGTGTCGAGTACGACGCCGTCGGCTTTGGCCTGCGCTTCGGCGGCGCGGACCTCCGCCATCAGGGCGAGGGTCCTGGCACGAGCAGCAGCTTCGACGCTGTCGTCGTTCGCCTCGACCGTGACGGTGAGCACGTTCGGGTCGATGGTCTCGGTCGGATAGTGCGCGGCCGTCAGCCGTTCGAGGACCTTCTGGGTCAGCGCGAGGGCGGGTGCAGTCGTCGCGATGCCGTCGAGCACCGAACCTCGCTGCTTCTCCGCGGCCTTGCGCTCCTCCCACTCGCGGATCTGCGTCTCGAGGTCGGCGTGCTCGCCGGACAGGACGCCAGGGGTACGCCCGCGCACCTTTTCGGTGAAGCTGCGGGCGACGTCGTCGATATCGAACGGGGCCACCGGATCGTCGGCCGCGATGCGCGCGTGGAATAACACCTGCAATAGCAGATCGCCCAGCTCCTCACGGAGATTCTCCTGATCGTCGCCGTCGATGGCATCGAGCAGTTCGTAGACCTCCTCCAGGAGGTACCGGCGCAGGGAGGCGTGTGTCTGCGTGGATTCCCACGGTCCGTTGCGACGCAGCGTATCCATCAATGCGACAGCGTCGAGCAACTCACTTCCGGATGCCGTGGACGCCTGAATAACCCTGTCACCCTGAGTGATCCGGGCGCGCACCAGTGAATGGGCGGGGTCGGTCGTGAGCAGGGTGAGCGCCGGATCTGAGTCCACGACGGCCGGCTCGAACGCGTCGAGTTCCCACAGGACCGATGCGGGTACGTCCTCGGTCACGAGCACCGTGCCCGCCAGCACCGGTCGCGCCGCGAGCGGGATCACGTCGGGTCTGCGGGGATCGATCACGACCACAGTCATCGTGGCTCCCGCTCTGTGGTCACACCGTAGAGCTTTTCGGCGTTGGTGCCGACGATCCCGAGTCCGCGCGTGCGCTCGGTGTAGTCGGGCATTGCGGACTTCCCGGGCAGGAACCCGTTGTTCTCGACGACGGGAAAAGCGTGATCGATGATGTGGAAATGCGCGTCGAACACCATGGCCGCACTCATTCCCCGACTCGCTCGACCGGCTTGATCGTACGCAGGAAGGTTGCGAGGTACTCGATGAGCTCGTCGTCGCGCAGCCGCGCTGATCCGACGCCGCCTGTCCTCGGAATCGGTAGCGTGACAACCGATGTCGTCGCGCGAAACGACGCCGACGAGTACAGGCGTTTGAGTCGGACCTGCTCGCTGTCGAGCAGCGGAAGCGGGGCGATCTTCACGCTCGTGCCGCTCGCACCGACCTCGGTGACTCCGCGCTCACGCGCGAGCAGGCGCAGCTTGGCGATGGACGCGAGCCGCCTCGTCTCTTCCGGGGGTTCACCATAGCGGTCGGTGAGTTCGGACATCACACCGTCGACCTCGTCGTCGGAGGTCGACGACGCCAGTTTGCGATATGCCTCGAGTCGCAGACGATCCGAATCGACGTACTCGACCGGAATGTGCGCGTCGACGGGTAGATCGATACGCACCTCGGTGGACTCCGACGACGAGACAGGCTGACCGTCGGCCGCGGCGCGGTAGGCCTCGACCGCCTCCCCGACGAGCCGCACATAGAGGTCGAATCCGACGCCGGCGACGTGTCCGGACTGTTCGGCGCCGAGAACGTTACCGGCGCCACGCAATTCGAGATCTTTGAGCGCCACGGCCATCCCCGCGCCGAGTTCGTTGTTCTGCGCGATGGTGGCCAGCCGGTCGTACGCCGTTTCGGTGAGCGGCTTCTCGGGACTGTAGAGCAGGTAGGCGTAACCGCGCTCCCGACTGCGGCCGACGCGACCACGCAACTGATGCAGCTGTGACAGGCCGAGATTCTCGGCGCGGTCGACGATCAGGGTATTCGCGTTGGAGATGTCGAGACCGGTCTCGATGATGGTGGTACACACCAGCACGTCGAAATCGCGATTCCAGAACCCCGCGACCGTGCGCTCGAGTTGGTCTTCGTTCATCTGTCCGTGTGCCACAGCGACTCTCGCCTCAGGCACCATGGCGGCGATGTCGCGGGCCGTCTTGTCGATCGTCGACACCCGGTTGTGGACGTAGAAGACCTGCCCGTCACGCAACAGTTCTCGACGGATCGCCGCGGCCACCTGTTTGGGCGAGTAGGCCCCCACGTAGGTGAGTACGGGATGACGCTCCTCGGGCGGAGTGAGGATCGTCGACATCTCTCGGATACCTGCCATCGACATTTCCAGCGTTCGCGGGATCGGCGTCGCCGACATCGTCAACACGTCGACATGCGTGCGCAGCGACTTGATGTGCTCCTTGTGTTCGACGCCGAACCGCTGCTCCTCGTCGACGATCACCAGGCCGAGGTCTTTCCAGGTCACACCGGTCTGCAACAGGCGGTGGGTCCCGATCACGATGTCGACTTCGCCCTGCGCCATCTCTTTGATGATCTCGCGGGACTCCTTGGCATCGGTGAAACGCGAGAGCCCGCGGATGCGCACCGGGAAACCGGCCATGCGCTCGGTGAAGGTCTGCAGATGTTGTTGCGCGAGAATGGTTGTCGGCACCAGGACCGCGACCTGCTTACCGTCCTGCACGGCTTTGAACGCCGCGCGCACCGCGATCTCGGTCTTGCCGTAGCCGACGTCGCCGACGATCACGCGGTCCATCGGGGCCGGCTTCTCCATGTCGTCCTTGACCTCACCGATGACCGTCATCTGGTCGACTGTCTCGGTGAAATCGAACGCGTCCTCCATCTCACGCTGCCACGGGGTATCGGGACTGAAGGCGTAGCCGGGCGCTGCGTGACGCGCCGCGTAGAGCTGAACCAGTTCACCGGCGATCTCGCGAACCGCTTTGCGCGCCTTGCGTTTCGTGTTCTGCCAATCGGAGCCGCCGAGCTTCGACAACGACGGCTGCTCGCCGCCGACGTAGCGCGACAACTGGTCGAGCGAGTCCATCGGTACGTAGAGACGGTCGCCGGGTTGGCCCCGCTTGGAGGCCGCATACTCGAGCACCAGATACTCACGGCGCGCGCCCGAGACGGTGCGTTCGATCATCTCGACGAACTTGCCGATGCCGTGCTGATCGTGGACGACGAGATCACCGGCCGTCAGTGCCAGCGGATCGACCTGGTTACGACGCTTGGCAGGTAACCGCTTGCCATCGCGCACTGTGGCGACGCGGTTGCCGGTGAGATCGGTTTCGGTGACGATCACGAGTCCCGCACTGGGACTGACGATCCCGTGGCGCAGCGTGCCGTTGAACACCGAGACGGTCCCCGGCTCGGGTCGCGCTCCCTCCTCGGCGAGCACATGCGGCACCTCGGCATCCGAGAGGCGCTCGCACACGCGCTGCGCGGTTCCCTTGCCCGCGACCACGATCGCTGCGGTATTGCCGCCGGTGACGTGTGCGCGCAACCCGGCAAACACGATCCGGATCTCCTCGTCGTCTCCGTGTGGCATCGGACCGGGAGTGATGTCGAGTTCGAATTCTTCACCGAAGCCCGCCGAGAGCGGACTCATCGTCCACCACGAGCGCCCCGCCGCCACCGTCGCCTTCTCGACGTCGTCGAGGGGCCGATAGGCGCTGGCCTGCAGGTCGATTCCCGTCGGACCCGACATCTCGCGGGTGTCGACGGGCGCCGTGGCTCCCATCGCGGCGGCGTTCCACGACGCCTCGAGGAACTCGGCTCCGGTCTGGGCGAGATCGGCTGCGCGCGTGCGTACTTTCTCGGGATCGAGCACGAGCACGCGGGTCCCGGCGGGAAGCACCTCGGTCAGCAACTGCATCTCGCCGTCGACGAGTGCGGGTGTCAGCGCCTCCATGCCGGCCACCGGAATGCCCTCTGCGAGTGAGGTGAGCATGTCGACCAGCGAGGGGTCGTCGGCGTTCTCGACGGCAAGTTCGGCCGCGCGTTCGCGAACGGGAGGGGTCAGCAGCAACTCGCGACAGGGGTGGACCATGACCACCGACGCGTCGACCTCGGGCTGGCTTCGCTGATCTGCCACCGAGAACGCCCGCATCTCGGTGATCTCGTCACCCCAGAACTCGACGCGCACCGGAAAATCGGCGGTGGTGGGGAAAACGTCGAGGATGCCGCCGCGGACGGCGAATTCGCCACGCCGACCGACCATGTCGACACGCTCATAGGCCATCTCGACGAGATCGGTGAGCAGGGCGTCGAAGTCGAGTTCGACGCCCTCGCGCAACGTGATCGTCCGTATCTCGCCGAGCCCCGGCGCCATCGGCTGCACCAGTGACCGGACTGTGGTCACCACCACGCGCAGCGGCGAGTCGCCCGGGTGCGCCAGACGATGCAGGACTTCGAGCCGCTGCCCGACGACCTCGGCACTCGGCGAGAGCCGCTCGTGCGGGAGCGTCTCCCACGACGGGAACTGTGCGACAGCAGATTCATCATCGAGGAGTTCGCGGAGTTCGGCACTCAGATCGTCGGCCTCGCGTCCGTTCGCGGAGACGACGAGCACCGGCGTGGCAGCGACCTCGGACAGACAGCTGACCACGAAAGGTCGGGCGGCGTCGGGAGCAGTGATCGCGAGCTGCGGATCGTCGCGATGGTTGCGCAGTGCCGCGATGCTCGTGTCCGCGCAGGCGAGGGATGCGAGTCCGTGAAGGGCGGGAGTTGACGACACTTCGGCAATTCTAGGGCACAGCTCAGACGCCGGTCCCGGGCCGACTGGACAGCGGAGGAGCTGATCGACCCGCTCCGTCGACCCGGTTCGTCCGCGGCGGGGCACCGCGTACCGAAGGTCGCGCCGACCAACCGCGGCCATCGGTCCCGAAACTTAACCGGACCACAGTCCGTTTGATACGATGATCGCATGTCAGCCCCCGATTCCACCCGCCAGCCGACGCTGTTCCTCAGCCACGGCGCACCACCGCTCGTCGACAGTGAACGCTGGGTCTCCCAGCTCACCGAGCTGTCCACCACACTCGACCGTCCGGCCGCGATCCTCATCGTGTCGGCGCACTGGGAGGCTGCACCCCTGACCATCGGGTCCACCGATCCGAACACTCCCCTGACCTACGACTTCTGGGGATTTCCCGAACGCTTCTACCGCACCACCTATTGGTCACCCGGCGCCCCCGACCTGGCGCACCGAGTCGCGGCGATGATGCCCGACGGAACGGCGATCGCCCGCGATGCACACCGCCGTCTCGATCACGGCGCCTACGTGCCGTTGACGGTCATGTATCCCGAGGCAGACATTCCGGTGCTCCAGATTTCGCTCCCCACCCTCGATCCCGCACAGTTGCTAAACCTCGGGCGTCGCCTCGCCCCGCTTCGCGACGAGGGCGTGCTCATCATCGGATCAGGGTTCACCACTCACGGGCTCCCCTATCTGACGGACCCCTCCCCCGATGCCACGCCCCCGAGCTGGTCCGAGGAGTTCGACGCGTGGGCACACGAACGCTTCGCCGCGGGTGACGTCGAGTCATTGATCGATTTCCGACGGACGGCCCCTGGAATGCCGTACGCGCACCCCACGGTCGAGCACTTCGCGCCACTGTTCGTCGCGCTCGGTGCCAGTGACGATCCTGAGCAACGAGCCGATCAGGTCATCGACGGCTTCTGGATGGGCCTGGCCAAGCGGTCGCTGGTGCTGACCTGAGCCCATCGCGTCAATTACAGCTGCAGCAGTCACCGCAATCACAACTGTCACAGCAGTCACCACAATCACAACATTCGTCGCAGTCACAACAGTCATCGCACTCGCATAGGGCGGGCTTCCACGTGTCCGAGCAGTGATTCCAGTGGTTGGCGAAACACGCGGGCCCGCAACAGGTGTTGCCCATGAACGGCAGAACACGCTCGTGGAACGGCCGATTCGGTCGAAAAGGCGGCGGAAAGGGCCAGTTCTCCGGGTAGTCCGACGGCGGTGACGGTTGCTGATCCGGTAGCGCTTGCTGAGCTGGGAGCGAGGACGAGCCGACACCCGACGACCGATGTTGCGCACAGGCGACACGGTGTGGCATACGGCGGCGCACCGCATGCCGCACCCCGTCGAGGAGCACGACGCGCAGCAGCCGGTCGTCGACCAATCTGAGAGCGCCGTAGCGCCGCGCGATCGCTCGAGCCAACAGTCGACATTCGGCGCGCGCGTCATCGACCGTGGTATCCGACGCGTCGAGCGGATTGAACGTCCCGCGCTCGCGGTCGTCGGCGAGGTCGTCGATCGCATCGATGAGGTGCGCGAGCCGCCCAAAATCGGCCCCCATCGCCGCGAGATGCTCGCGATTGCCGGGCACGCAAGCGATGTCGGCCGTCGCCGCGAACACACGCGACGCGGCCTCCGACGATGCGCGCGTCAGCTCGTCGAGGTCTCGCGACCGCGATTCGACCGTGGCCTGACCCGACAATTGCGCGAGCATGGAATCGACGTCGAGCAGCCGCGCGACGTCAGCATCGTCGACGGCGCGGGTGCGCAATGCCCCGGAGACCCCGCCCGCCACCATGCGTCGTGTCCGAGACACCGGAGCCAACCCGCATCGCTGTTCCTCGACGACGTCGGCCGCCTTGCCTGCCGCAAGGGTCAGCGAGACCCCGGTGGCCAGCCGCACTCCGGGCTCGTCGACGGCGACAACCTCGGCAGTCCGCATTCCCCGCAATGGGCAGCGACCTGCGCGCGTCGACGACGGCGGGGTGTCGCGCTGGGCGGCGACGAGAATCGAGAGCATCACCGCATCGGTGTTGGTGGTCAGCCGACTGGCGTGACCGTGATTGTCGCGCAACGACAGACACAGCCCGCACAGGTGCGCCCGCCACTGCGCGAGGAGTTCGTCGGGCATCGTGTGACGGCAAGGTGTGAGTAGTCCGAACACCCGCCGATTTCAACACAATCGACCGCTCACACCACAGCAGGGTCATTCGTGTGCGCGATGGTCTCCGAACGGACGGATCGGAGCGGGGTCGGCTGCTACTCCGGCTCGGCGGGAGTATCTCGCGCCGACTCGGGACGCGACGCCGCGTCGGCCACCGTGCGCTCCTTGGGTTCGACATAGTGCGGACCCACCAGTTCCGGATCCGGGTCGAGGCGGGTGAGTCCGTTCCAGCACAGATTGACCAGATGCGCCGCGACAACCTCTTTCGACGGTTCGCGGACGTCGAGCCACCACTGCGCCGTCACCGACACCATGCCGACGAGCGCCTGCGCGTACAGCGGAGCGAGCTTCGGATCGAACCCGCGCCCTTCGAAATCGCCTGCAAGGATGTGCTCGACCTGACTGATCGCGTCGTTGAGGAGGCTGCCATACGTCGCGTTCTCGCTTGACGACGCACTGTCTCCGCGCACAAGAATGCGGAATCCGTCGGTGCGTTCCTCCATGTAGGTCAGCAGCGCCAACGCCACCTGCTGGATGCGGTACAGCGAGCGGTTCTGGGACAACGACGCCGTGACCATCGCGAGCAGCGTTTCCATCTCACGGTCGACGACGACCGCATACAGGCCTTCCTTGCCGCCGAAGTGCTCGTAGACGATCGGCTTCGACACCCCTGCGCGTTGCGCGATCTCCTCGATGGACGTCCCCTCGAAGCCCCGCTCGGCGAACAGTCCGCGCGCGACCTCGATCAGTTGCAGCCGCCGCTGGGCGCCGGTCATTCGTGCGCGTGGCGCGCGCTTGACCTCACCTGTGCTCGAATTCGCCGGACGGCTGACAGCCATGAGGCCAGCCTACGAGACGGGGCCGCCATCTTCGACACCCACGGCTTGATCACGATGCTCAACCGCTGCGGGCGCCGCGACTTTCGCTCACCGTGACCGAAACGTGACTCGACGCGATCGTCGCACGTGACACGACACGTCCGGGGGCGCGCACCCGGCTCGACGAGGTGTGACGCGACGATGTGAATTCGCGGAATCCCACCGGAAACGCGGTTGCTTTGTAGGCTGAGTTCTCTGCCGAACGCTCGCCACAACGAGGGGATAGCTGTGGGTAGTTTGTGGAGCTACATCCACGCGCACGCCGAAAACCTGACGTTCCTGACCTATCAGCACGCGTCCCTCTCGTTCCAGACGGTCCTCGTCGGTACGGTGCTGGCCGTCGTCGTCGCGGTGCTGGTGTACCGACGTCCACTGGGCTCGGCCCTGACGCTGACGTCGAGCCGCGTGGCACTGACGATCCCCTCGCTCGCGCTGCTCGCGCTGCTGATCGTCCCGTTCGGACTCGGGGTCGTACCGTCGTTCATCATGCTGGCCTTCTTCGCCGCGCTTCCGGTGATCGGCAACGCGATTGTCGGTCTCCGGTCGGTTCCGGCGAGCGTGATCGAATCCGCGCGGGGAATCGGGCTCCCTCGCTGGCGAATACTGCTCACCGTCGAACTGCCGATCGCGTGGCCGGTGATCCTGACCGGAATCCGGGTCTCGACGCAAATGATCGTCGGAGTCGCGGCAATCGTCGCCTACGTTCTCGGTCCGGGACTCGGTTCGTTGATCTTCAACGGCCTCTCCCGGCTCGGAGGCGCCAACGCGCTCGAAATGGCTCTCACCGGAACGATTCTCATCGTCTTGATCGCGTTGGTCTTCGACGCCCTGCTCGTCATCCTCGGCCGCTTCACCATCTCCAAAGGATTGTCATGACCGACGTAGCCAACACGCCGGCCCCAGGGGCCGACAGCGCATCCGGCCCCACGGTGACGGGTGCCCCCATCCGACTCGACGATGTCGTCAAACGTTTTCGGGGCCAGGACAAGCCCGCAGTGGACCATCTCGACCTCGATATCGAAGCCGGGCACATCGTCGCCTTCGTCGGACCGTCCGGATGTGGCAAGACGACGACGCTCAAGATGATCAACAGGCTCATCGAGCCCACCGAGGGCCGGATCTTCATCGACGAACGCGACGTCACCAAGGAGAACCCAGACAAACTGCGTCAATCCATCGGATACGTCATCCAATCCGGCGGCCTGTTCCCGCACTGGACTGTCGAGAAGAACATCGGCGCCATCCCGCGGGTCCTCGGCTGGGACAAGAAGCGGATCGCTGAGCGTACGGAGTATCTCCTCGACCTCGTCGGTCTCGACCCCGCCCAATTCGCCAAGCGGTTACCCAAGGACATGTCCGGCGGCCAGCAGCAGCGCGTCGGCGTTGCGCGTGCACTCGCGGCCGATCCCCCGGTCCTGCTGATGGACGAGCCGTTCGGCGCAGTCGACCCGATCACGCGAGTCCGATTGCAGGACAGCCTCATCGCGATCCAGCACGAACTCGGAAAGACGATCGTGGTGGTGACCCACGATTTCGAGGAGGCCACGAAGCTCGGCGACAAGGTACTGATCTTGTCGCAGGGGGCGCATATCGAGCAGTACGCCGCGCCCGAGGAGATACTCGCCAATCCCGCTACGCCGTTCGTCGAGGAATTCATCGGTTCGGGCGCAACACTCGCTCAGCTCACGCTGTCGCGGGTGCGCGACGTCGAACAGGATTCCGTGGTGACAGCGAGAGTCGGAGAGGGCTCGGGCGAGGCAATCGCGCGGGCACGTGAGGCAGGCGAGAGCTGGGTCGTGGTGGTCGACAAGCAGGATCGGCCGCGCGCGTGGCCGTCGATCGAGGAAATCGCGTCCAAGCCGGAGATCTCCGACTACCTCGACCCACGCCTGCCCGTCGTCGCCGAGTCGTCGACGCTCAACGACGCGCTGGATTCGATGCTCGCGGCCAGCCAGGGCGGCACGCTGGTGACCGATCGCCACGGCGCCGTCGTCGGCATGCTGACGATCGCGTCAGTCATGGACATCATTCGCGGTCAGCTCGCCGAGTCACGACCCGAAGAAGACGACGCGTCCTACGAAAGTCACACGGAGGGAACCGGTCCGATCGAGACACCGGTGGTCGCGGCTGACGACCCCGAGCAGAACGCGGGCGCATGAAACGACGATTCCGCAACCTCCCGATCGACGTGTGGTTCGAGCCACTCGTCATCATCGTGCTCGCGGTCGGCTACTTCAGTTGGTATGCGACAACGACTCTCACCGAAACCGAGCAGGCGTCGCTGGGCTGGTCGACGCTGCGGACCACGATCATCGACCATATCGAACTGACACTCGTGGCCACGGTCATCGTCATCGTCATCGCGATCCCGTTGGGAATCCTGCTGACCAGGCCGTCGATGAAGTGGCTGAGTCCGATCGCGGTGAATATCGCGAACGTCGGCCAAGCGGCACCGGCCGTCGGTCTGCTCGTCTTGTTCACGTTCTGGCTCGGAACCGGATTCCGCACCGCTGTCATCGGTTTGGTGGTCTACGCGGTGCTGCCGATCCTGCAGAACACCATCGTCGGACTGCGGCAGGTCGATCAGCGGACGATCGAGGCGTCACGAGGGATCGGATACTCGGCATTTCGCACGCTCGTCCAGGTGGAGTTGCCGCTTGCGGTTCCGGTCATCCTCAACGGTGTGCGCACCGCGCTGGTGATCCTGGTGGGCACGGCGACGCTGAGCACCTTCATCGGCGCCACGAGCCTCGGGACGCTGATCACCACCGGTGTCACGCTGTTCTTACCGAAGTTGTTGATCTCGGGCGCAATCCTCGTCGCCCTTCTGGCCATGATCATCGACTGGCTCGGCAGGCTCTTCGAACTGATCGCAACCCCGAAGGGCGTCGCATGACCGCCACGCGAGCACGACTCGCCACCGTCGCAACGCTTCTCGTCGTGACCGTCCTCGCGCTCGCGGGCTGTGGACTCGTCAGTTCGTCGGGAACGTTCAAGGAAGCCGCACTCCCCGACGGCTCACGGCCGCTCGACGGAGCCAAGATCACCGTGACATCGAAGAGCTTCACCGAATCGGTGATCCTGGGAAAGATCACCGCGACCTATCTCGCCGCAGCGGGTGCCAAGGTCACCGATCTCACCGGCGCCCCCGGATCGGCGTCGTCGCGACAGGCGCAGCTCAACGGTGACGCCGACATCCTGTGGGAGTACACCGGAACCGCATGGGTCACCTACCACGGCGAAACCGAGACCATCCCCGACCCGCAGGAACTCTGGCGCAAGGTCCACGAGATCGAGTTGGAGCAGAACCAGCTCGTGTGGCTGCCGCCGGCGAACTTCAATGACACCTACGCCTTCGCGGCGTCGAGCAGCACCGCGAAGCGTCTGGGTGTGAAGTCCTTGTCCGACGTCGCCACACTGCCCGTGGCCGACCGCACGTTCTGCGTCGACGACGAATTCTTCTCGCGGCCAGACGGATTCAAGCCGATGCTCGCCAAGTACGGGATACCGCTGAACGCTCCGAACGGCGTCCCCCTCGGCAACGTGACCCGCATGGACGCCGGTGTGGTCTACACGTCGACGGCCAACAGCGCACCGTGCAACTTCGGCATGGTCTACACGACCGACGGGCGCATCAAGAACCTCGACCTGACCGTGCTCCAGGACGACAAGAAGTTCTTCCTGCCCTACAGCGGTACCACCGTGGTCCGCGAATCGGTACTGAAACAGCACCCGGAGATCGAGCAGTTGATGGGGACGATCTCGAAGCACCTCACCGACGACGTCATGCAGGACCTGAACGGACGCGTCGATATTGACGGACAGGATCCGGCCGACGTCGCCTACGACTGGCTGATCAGCGAAAAACTCGTCGTCCCGCCGAAGTAGTCCGGCGCGGGAGGTCTTGGGACGTCGGCGGCTTTCCTCGGGTTGGGGCGTGGTCCTTCCGCGGGTTTTCGACGCCGCGGCCGGGCTGGAAGTAGGGGAAGAGTCCGGGGCCCGGGATTTCCGCGGGTTTTCGACGGTTCCCCTGGAAACAACCAGCGGAAAGAACCAGAACTAGCGGAAGCGTTCCTTCCCCCACTTTCCGCACCCACGCCCGGGCGCCAGCCCCAGCAACACCACCGCCGGGCCGAAACTAGCGGAAGAGCCCGCGGCCCGGGCTTTCCGCGGGTTTTCGACGCCGCGGCCGGGCTGGAAGTAGCGGAAGAGCCCGCGGCCCGGGCTTTCCGCGGGTTTTCGACGCTCCCCCTGGAAACAACCAGCGGAAACGACCAGAACCAGCGGAAGAGCTCCTTCCCCCACTTTCCGCACCCACGCCCGGGCCCTTTCCCTACTTTCCGCACCGCGCCGGACCTCCCTCCCCCACTTTCTGCGCCCGCGCTAAACCCTTCCCCCACTTTCGGCGCTCAGCCAGGCGGCGTCCCGGCCACCCGCCAGCGCACAGTCCTCCACTCTGCCATTGATGGATGTTACGGTTACACCAAGCAATGTAATCGTTGGAGGAGGCTCCTGTGTCGGTAGAGGTCGTCGACAGCTCGACACCGCAGATCAGCACGCTCGACCGTGGCACCGACGAGGTGTCGGCACGCCTGGTCGACTCGGCTGCGCGCTCATCCCGCAATGCTCTGGTCGAGATCGACTGGGACGAGCCGATGGACCCGACGCTCTACGGGTGCAGTCCCGAATGGTCGACGCTGTACGGCACCCCGTACTGGGCGGAGATGACCGAGGAGCAGCGTGTGCGGCTCACCAGGCACGAGGCGTCGTCAGTGATGTCGATAGGCATCTGGTTCGAGATGCTGCTGCAGCAACTCGTACTCCGCGACCAATACCTCACCGACCGTCACCGCCCCGAGTACTGGTTCGCCATGACCGAAATCGCCGACGAGTGCAGGCACTCACTGATGTTTGCCAAGGCGTCGGAGAAGCTGTGCGGAACGTCGTATGTGCCGCATCCTCGAATCGGCAAGGCGGCCAAAATCTTTGCGGCAACCACCGGCGGTGAGATCGCGTACGGCGGTATCCTCGCGGCCGAAGAGATCCTCGACGTGTTCCAGCGCGGATGCACGCGCGACGAACGCGTCCTTCCGTTCATCCGAACAGTCAACGAGATCCATGTGCTCGAGGAATCGCGGCACATGCGCTTCGCGCGGGAACAGATTCGGGAGTCGATGGCCGACGTCGGACCGCTACGACGACATGCCAGCGCCTTCTACACCGCACTCGCGGCGTCGTACATCTTCACGAGTCTGGTTCGGCCGCAGGCCTACGCCGACGCCGGACTCGACAAGTACCGGGCTGTGTCGGAGATGCGTCGAAACCATCACTTCCAGGCGATGGTCCGCACGAGCTGCGCACACCTGATGGCCTTTCTCGACGAGGTCGGTCTGCTGACGCCGGCCGCCGCGTCGATCTATCGCAAGGTGCACATGCTCTGACCGCTGGAGCGTCCCGATCTGTGCGGACGCACCGACAGCCGTTCTGCGACGGCCCGCACCCCGATCCCTGCCACGTGGATCCCTGCACCTGGAATCCTGCCACCCGAGCACAGCTCACAGGTCTGCAATCATGGCGTGAATGACCGTGACCACCGGCTCGATTGCCGAATGGCTGACAGCCTGCAGTTGGGTCGCCATCGGACTCGGCCTGCTCTGCGCGCTGGTGTTGGCCGTCGACATCGCGCGTCACCCGCAGCCGATGGCAGTCATGAACCTGGTCTGGCCGATCTGCGCGCTGTTCGGTTCGGTGATCTGGGTGGTCGCCTACGTGGCATGGGGAAGGGCTGCACCGAGAACCGCGTCGCACCCTGCCTCGACGGGTGACGACACCGAGATGGACATGACGACGGGTCGGGCACCGACACCACGTCCCATGGCGAGTTCGGTCTTCGTGGGAACCAGCCACTGCGGCGCCGGTTGCACCCTCGCCGATCTCGCCGTCGAATGGCTGTTGTTCGCCGCGCCTGGCATCGCCGTTGTCGGCGGGCTCGGCTGGGCATTCTCCGACGAACTGTTCGCCGGCTGGGTACTCGCCTTCGTTGCCGCGCTGGTGATCGGCATAGCGTTCCAGTACTTCGCGATCGCGCCGATGAATCGCGAACGCGGTCGCGTGCAGAATCTCCGTGCGGCCGCGCGCCGACATCCTGTCGCTGACAGCGTGGCAGGTCGGGATGTACGGCGCGATGGCCGTCGCGCAGTTGGTTGTGTTTCCGCACTGGCTGGGTGGACGCGTCGCGATCGACACCGCAGCGTTCTGGGCAGTGATGCAACTGGCCATGCTCGCCGGGTTCGTCACCGCGTTCCCGGTCAACTGGTGGCTGATCAGCACAGGGGTCAAAGAACGCATGTGAGCCTCCGGGTCCGGGAATGTGCTTACGCACTCCCCCGCCGAAAAGCCATCTGGCAAGCCTGAACCTCGTGGAGCTGCTCTTCGGTCAGCGGCGGGGTGCGCAGCGGCCCACTCGGCGGTGCGGCATGGATGGCATCGAGCATCAGCTGCAGGTACCGACGCCATGTGCCCGGAACCGTGGCCTCGGTGATCTCTGCGTACGCCGACACCATGGAGAAAATCGAGAACAAGTCGGTCTGGACGACGTCGGGCCTCAGCACACCCGCGGCATGAGCACGGTCGAAGACCTCCCGCATCCGCTCGGTCATCCGTGACTTCACCGTCGCGATGGCCGGATCGGTGTGGTCGATCTGCATGATGATGGCGGCCAGGCCACGATCCTCGGCCATGGCTGTGCACACCGTCGTCACCATCGTCACCACCGATTCCCACGGATCAGTCCCTGAAGCGAGGACTCTCTCGGTCTCCTCGGCCACTTCCTCGAGATGAGCCGCGAACACACCGACGATCAGCTCGTCCCGGTTCGCGAAGCGCCGGTAGACCGTTCCGACGCCCACCCCGGCAGCGGCGGCGACGTCGTCGAGCGAGACGTCCAGACCACGCTCTGCGAACAGCTCATGAGCAGCCGCGATGATTCGACGTCGATTGCGCTCGGCGTCGGCGCGCAGCGGGCGTCCCGTTACCGTCGCCTCACTCGGGTGTGTGGTCATGGTCACATTCTCCCAACCGGAGGAATCATCTCCGGATTTGCCTCGTTGCCACCCTCGTAAACGGAGGAGTCTTCTCCACTATTCCGCTCATTGGAGGACCGATGACCACAACCTACGACACAGCCGACGGATTGTCGGCGAACGGGGAGTCCCGGGAGGAACGCCATCACAGGCTGCGGTGGGTCGTGCTCGCCGTGCTCGGGCTCGCGCAGTTGATGGTCGTGCTCGACGCGACCATCGTGAACATCGCGCTACCGCACGCACAGGAGTCACTCGGCTTCGGCGACGCCGACCGGCAGTGGATCGTCACCGCGTACTCCCTCGCCTTCGGCAGCCTGCTCCTCCTCGGTGGCCGACTGTCGGATCTCCTCGGCCGCAAGACCACCTTCGTCGTAGGGCTCGTCGGCTTCGCGGTGACGTCCGCGATCGGGGGCGCCTCAGTCAATTTCGACATGCTCGTCGTCGCTCGGGCCGGCCAGGGCATCTTCGGTGCGCTGCTCGCACCCGCTGCACTGTCGCTGCTCACCACCACATTCACCGATCCCGCCGAGCGAGGTAAGGCATTCGGCATCTTCGGCGCCATCGCCGGTGGCGGCGGTGCGCTCGGGCTCCTCCTCGGCGGGATGCTTACCGAATGGGCTGACTGGCGCTGGTGCTTGTACGTCAATCTCGTGATCGCAGCCATCGCACTCGTCGGCGCGGTGTTGTTCATCGGCGCACATAAGACCGAACATCGCCCGAAGCTCGACCTTCCCGGGGTGATCACCGTGTCGATCGCACTGTTCTCGGTTGTCTACGGGTTCTCCAACGCCGAGACCAACGGCTGGGCCGACTGGGCGACCATCACCTGGCTTGTCGTGGGGGCCGCGCTGCTCGCAGTGTTCGCATGGTGGCAGTCGCGTACCCCGCATGCCCTGCTACCCCTGCGGGTCATCCTCGATCGCACGCGTGGGGGTTCGTACCTCGCGGTGTTCATCGTCGGTATCGGGATGTTCGGCATCTTCTTGTTCCTGACCTACTACCTGCAGGTCAATCTGCACTTCACTCCGATCAGGACCGGGCTCGCATTCCTGCCGATGATTGCGATGCTGATCGTCACCGCGACGACGGCAACGGGGGTATTGCTGCCTCGATTCGGGCCGCGCTGGTTGATGGCAGGCGGCATGATGATCGCCGCACTGGGCATGGTGCTGCTCACCCAACTGACCGACACCAGTACATATGCGGCACATGTGCTGCCCGCACTCCTGATCATGGGCGTCGGACTCGGCGCGTCGATGGCTCCAGCCATGCAGGGAGCGGTTTCGGGTGTCCTGCCCGAGGACGCGGGTGTCGCGTCGGCAACGGTCAACACCATGCAGCAGGTCGGCGGTTCCGTCGGTACCGCGCTGCTGAGCACGATCGCCGCCAGCGCCGCGGCGTCGTACGCCACGTCACACGCGGGGCAGGTCACCAATCCGGCTGCGCTGCAACAACTGGCAGCGGTGCACTCGTACACCACGGCCTTCTGGGTGGCGGCCGCTGTGTTCGCCGCAGGTGCGGTGATCTCCGCGCTCCTCATCCCGAACGGCCCACTCCCCGTCACCGAGGGCGACGAGGCGCCCGCGATGGCTCACTGATCGCGCACAGATGCGAACGGCCCGGCCACCGATGAACTCGGTGACCGGGCCGTCGTCGTCCAATCAGCTCAGGCGTGTGCCTTGTCGCGGTGCGGCAGAACCCAATCCGGCCGCGGCCAGTGGCAGGTGTAGCCGTTCGGATAACGCACGAGGTAGTCCTGATGCTCGGGCTCGGCCTCCCAGAATGGACCCGCAGGCTCGATCGTGGTGACGGCCTTGCCCGGCCACAGCCCTGAGGCGTCGACGTCGGCGATCGTCTCCCGCGCGACGCGCTCCTGCTCGGGTGACTGAGGGAAGATCGCCGACCGGTAGCTGCTACCGACGTCGTTGCCCTGGCGGTTCTTCGTTGTCGGATCGTGGATCTGGAAGAAGAACGCGAGGATGTCCCGATAACTTGTCTGCGTCGGGTCGAAGACGATCTCCACAGCCTCAGCATGGCCGGGGTGGTTCCGGTAGGTCGGGTGGTCGTTGTCGCCACCGGTGTACCCGACGCGGGTCGAGACCACTCCTGGCTGACGTCGGATCAGATCTTCCACACCCCAGAAACATCCGCCCGCGAGTACCGCGGTTTCGGTGCCGTGTTGTGAGGTGACGCGTCCGTCGTCGTTGCTTCCACTGGTCATGATGCGTTCTCCTGCCTGTTGTCTACATGGTCGGTGGTCTCGAACAGGTGCCGGAACTCGCCGTATCCCTGCTCGTCGAGCTCGTCGGCGGGGATGAATCGCAGCGATGCCGAGTTCATGCAGTACCTGCGTCCGCCTTCCGCGCGCGGACCGTCGTCGAAGACATGACCGAGGTGGCTGTCGGCATACGCCGAACGCACCTCGGTGCGCTTCATCCACAGCGTGCGGTCGGTGCGCGTCGAGACGGCGTCGTCGCTGATGGGACGGGTGAAGCTGGGCCAACCCGTTCCGCTGTCGTACTTGTCGAGCGAGGTGAACAGCGGCTCGCCGGAGACGACGTCGACGTAGATGCCTGGCTCGTGGTTGTCCCAGTACTCGTTGTGGAACGCGGGCTCGGTTCCCTCCTGCTGTGTGACGCGGTACTGGTCGGGCGTCAGGCGCTCGAGCGCCTCCGGGGTCTTGCGGTAGTCGTGGGACATTTCTCCTCCTTGCCACCGCTGGCTGCGGTGTCACATACAAGAACAGCGGCGTCGTCGAATTTGGTCCCGTGAGTCTGTGAATCCGGTGAGAGTCGATATACCCTCCACCCGAGCGTAGCGTCGGGACATGGCAGACAACTCGCTCGATCCCACGGTTCCCGCGTCCGGCACAGGCTGCGTCGAGTGCCTCGCCAGCCCCGACGGCTGGTGGTTTCATCTACGACGCTGCGCCGCATGTGGGCACGTCGGATGCTGCGACAGCTCGCCGTCGCAGCACGCGTCTCACCATGCCTCCGACACCGGACATCCCTACGTCCAGAGCTTCGAGCCCGGCGAGGACTGGTTCTGGAGTTACCCCGACTCGCAGTTCGCCGAGGGTCCGCAACTCGCGGAGCCGACCAGCCACCCGGCAGATCAGGCGGTTCCGGGACCCGCCGACCGCGTGCCGTCGAACTGGCAGGAACTGCTGAACTGACAGAACGCGCGGTCACGCTCGCGCAGGCGTCTCCGGTGGGATGGCGTCCAGGAGCGTGCGGGTGTACTCGTTCTCGGGCTCGTGCAGGATTTTCGACGCCTCGCCGTATTCGACGACGCTCCCGTTCTGCATGACCGCGACCGTGTCGCTGGTCTGCTCGACGACGGCGAGGTCGTGTGCGATGAACAGGTACGTCAGGCCCCGATCACGCTGCAGTTCGCCGAGCAGATCCAGCACCGACGCCTGCACGGTCACATCGAGCGAGGCTGTCGACTCGTCGAGGATGAGCAGGTCGGGATCGGACGCGAGTGCGCGGGCGAGACACACGCGTTGACGCTGACCGCCGGACAGTTCGTGCGGGTAGCGGTCGAGGAAGGTGCTGTCGAGACTGACGTCGTCGAGCAATTCCGTTGCACGACTGCGCAACGCAGACTTCCCGGATACCAGCCCGTGTGCCCGCAGCGCCTCACCGATCGACGAGACCACGGTCATGCGCGGGTCGAGTGAGGCCCCCGGGTCCTGGAAGACCATCGCAACTCGACGACGCAGAGCCTTCTCGTCTGCTCCGTGGACTCCGACTGCGTCGATCTCCTTGCCCTCGACCATGATTCGCGCGCTGCCACGGACCACCGTGCCGTGGCCGGTGGTCGTCAGCCCGGTCAGGACCCCGGCGATGGTCGACTTGCCCGACCCGGACTCACCCACGATACCGAGTGTGGTTCCGCGCATGATCTGTAGATCGACGTTGCTGACCGCGTGGACGGTGTCACGACCAGTCGAAGTCCGCACTGCGAAATCGACGCTGAGGTCGGAGATCGTCACGAGAGCTGTTGTGGCGTCGGACTTTTGGTCAATGGTCGCGTCGCGGTCATCAACCTTCGACAGGAGCGGCCGAGACGCGAGGAGCTCGCGAGTGTATTCGTGCTGCGGATCGGCGAAGATCTCTGCGACGTCACCGGTTTCGACGACCTCCCCTTGTCGGAGAACGACGACCCTGTCGGCGATTCGCCCGATCACCCCGAGATCGTGGCTGATCCATACGACGGCCATGCCGCGTTCACGCTGCAGGCGGGCAACGAGATCGATGATCTGGGCCTGTGTCGTGACGTCGAGTGCTGTCGTTGCCTCGTCCGCGACGAGGACGTCGGGGTCGCAGGACAACGCGATGGCGATCATCACCCGTTGCCGCTGACCACCTGACAGTTGGTGCGGGTAGGCACGCAGACGACTCTCGGGGTCGGGAAGGTTGACGTCGGTCAACAACTGAACCGCGCGCTCACGGGCCTGCGAGTGGCTCAGTCCGAGGTGTCGACGCGGACCCTCGGTGAGTTGCTGCTCGATGGTCAGCAGCGGATTCAGACTCGACGACGGGTCCTGGAATACGAAGCCGACTCGGGCACCGTGCAGTGATTGCAGCACTGCACGCGAGGCGCCGATCACCTGGGTGTCGCCGAGTAGCGACGAGCCGTCGATGTACGAGCTCGGCGCGTGGAACAACCCGGTTGCCGACAGCACCGACAGCGATTTACCCGAGCCACTCTCGCCGACGATGCCGAGGGTTTCCCCTTTCGCCACAGAGAAGTCGATGCCGTGCACGATCTCTCGCGGACCGACGCCGACGACGAGCTGCGACACGGAGAACACGGGATCGGCTTGAGTCGGATCCTCGCGGGGCGCATCAGATCTCGTCTGCACAGCGGCACCGATCGAGGTCGCCTTGGGTCTGCGTGCGGGTCGTCGGCCGGCCTTGCCTCGATTGCGCAGCAGAGTGCGCTGGCGGGGATCGAGGACGTCGCGCACGCCGTCGCCGAGGAGGTTGAACGCGAACACCGTCACGAGGATCGCGAGGCCGGGGAAAACGCCCATCCACCATGCGCTGGTGAGGAATCCCTGGGCGTCGTAGAGCATGCGGCCCCAGGAGGGTTCTGGCGGCTGCACTCCAAGCCCGAGGAACGACAGCGCAGCCTCGGACAGGATCGCGAACGCCAACGAGATCGAGGTCTGCACCACGACCGGGCCCGAGATGTTCGGCAGCACATGGCCGAACAGGATGCGGGGTGTCGACACCCCCATGGTCCGGGCAGCCTGCACGAACTGCGTCTCCCGCACGCGCAGCGTGTCGGCTCTGGCGACACGGGCGAAGATCGGAATGTACACGATGCCGATCGCGATGGTCGCCGAGTTCACGCCAGGCCCCAGAATCGCCACGATCGCCAGTGCGAGCAGCATGACGGGGAACGAGAACACGACGTCGATGATGCGCATCAACACGGTGTCGGTGATTCCGCCCGCGAAGCCCGACACCATGCCGATGATGACGCCGGCGACCAACGAGATCACCACTGCGATCACCGCGACCCGCATACTCACCGCAGCGGCGAGGACCACCCGGGAGAAGACGTCCCGGCCGAGGTCGTCGGTGCCGAACAGATGTGACAGACCGGGTGCCTGTAGGGCGTTGGGGACGTCGATGTCGTTGGCGCCGTACGGGGCGATGAAGGAACCGAAGATCGCCAGGACGACCATCACAAGGATGACGACGATACCGACCACCGACGCCTTGTTGCGCAACAGAAGCCGCCACGCCGAGTCGGTGTTCCCGGTACCCGCGGGTGTCGGTTCGCCGACGTCGTCGAGTGCGGCCTCGGCGTCGCGTGCCGGTTCGGGTAGCTCGCTCATGACAGCCGAATCCTCGGATCGATGACCGCGTAGAGGATGTCCACGATCAGGTTGACGATGAGGAAGATCGCAGCGATGAGCAGTATCGCACCCTGCAGCATCGGATAGTCGCGTGCGGCAACCGAGTCGTAGACGAGGCGCCCGAGCCCCGGCCATGCGAACACCACTTCGACGACGATCACGCCGCCGAGCAGACCTGCGAGCTGAATCCCCGAGATGGTGAGGACGGGCACCAGGGCGTTGCGGCCGATGTGCGAGAGCATGATTCGCTTGCGCCCGAGCCCCTTGGACTCCGCTGTGGTCACGTACGGCGCGTTGGCTACCTCGAGCACTGCGGCGCGGACGTATCGGGTCATGATGGCGCCGGTGACCACGCCCACGGTGATCGCCGGCAGCACCAGGTGCGAGATCCACGGCACGAATCCGTCTGCGGGCGAACGATACCCCGACGACGGAAGCCAGCCGAGGTAGGTGGAGAACAGCGCGATCAGCAGGATACCCATCCAGAAGTCGGGTACCGAGATGCCGAACTGTGAGACGACGCGAATCGTGTTGTCCGCGGCCCGCCCTTCACGCAGTGCGGCCCAGGTACCAAAGGGTATGGCGATCACCAGGGCCACGAGGATGGCGGCAACGGCCAACGCGATCGTGGCGGGAAGTCGGTCGATCAACATGTGGGTGACGGGCTCGTTGTTGCGGAAGCTGACCCCGAGGTCACCGGTCGCCGCGTTGCCGAGATAGTTGACGAGTTGGGTGAACAGCGGTTTGTCGAGACCCGATGCGCTGCGCAGAGCCTCATATGACTCTGGTGTGTAGCGGGTACCCAGGGCGATCTTGACCGGGTCACCCGGCACGATCTGCATGAGGAAGAACACCGCGATGGTCACGCCGATCAGCACGAGGACGGTGTAGAGCAGTCGGATCAGGATGAATCTGACCAGAGGCCAACCGAAGTCGCTCATGACTCACCTCCTCGGTCGAGTCGGGCATCACGGAATCGGACGGCTTTGTCTGCTCGCACGGTGTAATCGCGCACCGACGTCGAGAACGCCTGCGTGGTCGACGGGTTGTACAGGTACAGGTAGCTGACATCGTCGGCGATCCGCGACGCGACGTCGGTGTAGATCTGCTTGCGTGTGCCGACATCGAGTTCGGTCCGTCCGGCATCGAGGAGGCGATCGACTTCCGGATTGGAGTACTTCTGGGAATTCGACGTTCCGCCCGTGTGGTGCTGCGCATAGTAGAAGTCGTCGGGGTCGATGTTGCCCAGCCACCCCATCAGCAGCGAGTCGAATTGGCCGGCAGACTGACGGTCGAGCCAGACACCGAAGTCGAGTTGCTCGATGGTCACCTTGATTCCGGCGTCGGCGAGATTCGACGCGATGACCTGTGCGGCCGTAATGGTTTCGGGATACTCGGTGGAGACCATCAAGCCCATGGACAGTGACGAATGCCCGGCGTCGCGCAGCAGTGATCGCGCCTTGTCCACTGCTGCTGCCCTGTCGAGACCGGCCGTGAACCTGTCGTAGGGCGTGAACCACGGGCTGGTTTTCGGGATGGCCAACTGATTGGGTGTCGCGGTTCCATAGCCGACCACCTGCGCGATCGACTTCCGGTCGATCGCGTACGCGACAGCCTGCCTGACCCGCCGATCGTCGAACGGCTTTCGCGCGAAGTTCATCGCCACATACCAGTAGTCATTGGCGGTGACCGTGCCGACGGTGATCTCGTTCTCGCTGTCGAGGATGCGCAACTGCTGAGTGGGTATCGCATCCGTCCAGTCGACCTCGCCCGAGCGCAGCGCCGAGACCGCCGTCGTTCCCTGCGAAATGAAACTGAACGCGACACCGCCGACATGCGGCCCGCCCGACCAGTGGCCCGGATTGGCCTTCAATACAATCGACGTTGCGGGTGAACGGGATTCGAACGAGAACGGCCCGGTGCCGATGGGTCGCGACAGGATCTGCCCCGATTCGACGTTGCGTTTGTTGACGATCGCGAGCCCCTTGAATCCGCCGATGCTGCTGAGCAGGTTGGGACTCGGCGCGTGCGTGGTGATCACGACGTGCGCGTCGTCCGGTGCCTCGATGCTCGCGACATTGTCGAATCGCCACGACGCCGACAACTCTCCGTCGATGATTCGACGGTATGAGTAGACGACGTCGGCCGCGGTGAATGGTTCGCCGTTGTGCCAGCGAACGTCGGGGCGCAAGGTGAAAGTGTATTGCGTCTCATCCGGATTCACCTGCCAGCTCTGTGCGAGGGCGGGCACCATCTCCAGCTTCTCGTTCGGCTCGACCAGGGTGTCGAAGACGTTCTCGAGCACCTCGAAGGAGAAGTACGCGGTGGTCTTGTGCGGATCGAGTTGGTCGGGCTCGCCACCGATGGCGGCACGAATGGTGTTGGCGGAGCCTGCCAGACCCGATCCCGACCCGGGAGCGCAGGCGCTGAGCGTGGACACACCGACGGCGCCGACTCCTGCGGCAGCGGTCAGGGAGAAAAGTCGTCGCCGGCTCAGCGGGATCGACAGAGGCGACGATGCGCGCTGCTGGTCCTCATCGGCCATGGCGTCGTGACCCCTCCCGCGCCGCGGAGACGCTGCGATCCGTGGGATGGAGTCTGCCTCGCTTGCGGAAGGTTCGCAAGCGTAAGGGGGTTCTCAGCGTGTCCCGACGCCGCGCCCGCCGGACAGCACGGCTGTTTAGCCGAGCGCCTCGAGCGGTGATCGAATTCGCCGAGAGCCCCCTCGGATCTCACTTCTTCTCGAGGTTCACCAGGAATTCGATGGTGCCGGTGTCCTGAACGTCGACGAATCCGAGCGACGGAGGCGTGACGCCGTAATCGGTCCACGTGACCGGTACCGATCCCTGCACGATCACCGACGCACCCGATCGCTGGATGTTGAGCGTCGTGGTGACGGTCTTCGACACCCCCTTGATCGTCATCTCGCCGGTGGCCTCGACGCCGCGCGGCTCCCCCGACTCCGGCACCGACGAAATATCGACCGGCTCAGACAGTTTCCACGTTGCCGTCGGGAATCTGTCCGTATCCATGATCATCGAACTCCGGAAGCGGTTGTCGCGCATAGATTCGGGGCTGGTGATGGACGCGACGTCGACCGTGATGTCGGCGCTTTCGAGTTTCGACGCTGCCACCGTGGCCGAGCCGGTCACCGATGTAGTGCGGCCGTTGACCGTAACCGGTTGCCCGCGCAGGGTTTCGTCGACGCGATAGCCCGCTTGGGTCCGTGTTGTCTCGGCAGATGGCCCGGGGACGATGGCCCACGTTCCGTCGACGCTCTCCGACGCCGCCTGGGTCGACGACGGCAGAGCCAGCTCGTCGTCGGCGTCTCCGGCGATCCACTTCGAGTACGCCCACGGCCCTGCTGCGACGACGACGATCACGACCACCACCAACGTACCGAGACCCCACCAGAGATACTTTCGTTTCATCGCGCCACCTCCGCGATCGAGGTCATGCAGGTCCTGGCGCGAGGCGTCGTTGGAGGTGTCATGGATTTCACCTCACCATCGGTTTCTGATCGTTCCCTGAAAATTCGGACAAAACTCCGTTGCAAAACGGACCCCGGTCCGAATAGTTCACCCGGCTAATCGAATCGTCAGCGCTGTCAACGGCGTTCGGTTGTCAGCAGCGCGACGTGTAGCGAGGTGACCGTCTCGCCGTCGGACAGGTCGACACCGAGGATCTCTTCGATGCGAGAGAGCTTCGCGTACAACGACGGACGGCTCATATGCAGGTGTGCCGCCAATGCCGACTTGTTTCCGACGAACCGCACGTAGCCGCGCAGCACGTCGACGAGGCCGTTCCCCGTCGTGATGTCGTCGAGGACGAGTTCACGCAGTTGCGACTCGGCGAATCGGTGCAGTCGCGGATCGTCGTGGAGCAGCGAGATGAGGCCTCGGATGCCGATGTCGTTGACGTCGAACACAATTCGCTCGGACACCGGCATCCCGGAAGCAACCTCGGCCGTCTGTGACGCCTGCGGCAGCAAGTGGATCGTCGACATGATCTGCGCCGAGGATCCACCCACACCGACGACGGCGCCACCGTGCCCGGTGGTCCGCCCTATGTCTCGGCGGATCGTCGACGCCACACTGATGAGCGACTGGTGCCGGGTGCGTCCGCGTGCGTTCCTCACCGACAGCACAACGAGAATCTCGCCGTCGTCGCGCACCGCGAACACAGCACTGTGTCCCTCGGAGCCCACTGCCTGCACCACCACATCGAGGAGCTGCCCGGTCCGACGACGCGTGTCGACGGGGTCGTCGGCGACAGGCCAGCGTGGAATTCGCACCGAAAGCGCAAGGTACTCAACCCCTTCACGCAACCCGAGTGCGAAAGCGCGCGCCTCGACCTCCACGGCATCCCGGATGCGTTCCTGTAGAACATCGTCGATGAGTCCCGCCTGCGCCTGCCGCTCGAGATCCGCGCGGCCCTGTTCGGCCATGCGGTGCATGACGAGCGCCTGAGCAGCACGTTCGAGCACCATGTCGACCCGACGGCGGTCGACCTGGTGTTCCGGGACGATCAAGCGGGCCCAGTGGTCGGCACCTCGTCCCACGTCGACCGTCGTCCACGGCTCAGACGGCCCAACGGAATCCGACGCATGCAGACGAGAGCGCCGTTCCCAGTCACGAAGTAGCGATGCCGCAGGAGCGCCCGCGGATGCGACCGCGTGGTGAGAGAGGTTCTCCAGCACCACCGGCGAATCGAGGAGGACCGCAGCGCTGTCGGTGATCTCGGCGGGCGACGCGCGTCGCATGGTGAGTTGGGTGAAGGTCTCGTGGGTGCGGTGCGCGAACTCGACCTCCGCGTACTGTTCCGCGACGATGCTGCGATGCACCTGTTCGGTCACCTCGACGAACTTGATCTCCCTGTGCAGTGCGACGGCCGTAAGCCCCAACTGTGCAGCTGACGTTCCGATCTCGCTCGGTATCGGTGACGCGTCGTCGAACTCGGCAATCACCCCGATAGCCCCAGCCCGTGCCAGCCCTTCGAGGTAGGGGCGGGGTGCACTACGCAATGCGCCGCCGGTGGTGAGGACCAGTTCACCGCCCTCGAGGAGCCGACCGACATCCTTGACGTCGCTGACATGTATCCAGCGCACTATGCGATCAGCTCCAACGCTGCTCAGGACCTCAGGACTTCCCGTCTGGATCACAGGTAACGCGATGACGTCACCCACTGTGAGGCTCACGCCTCAGCAACCGTGCCGGACATTACGAACTGTAAATCTACGAAGCCAATCACTGACGTAGTGTAGCGCGCGTCATCGGCCGTCATGCCTGACACTGGGGACCGAGAGCACTGTGCTTCGGCGCAGTCGACAATCCACTTCCCGTGTAGGAGACACAATGACCCCGATCGTGCAGCACTGGTGTGACGGCAAGGCGTTCGCCGGGGATTCGACGGCGACCGCCCCGGTCACCAATCCGGCAACCGGCGTCGTGACCGGTGAGGTCGCATTGGCATCGGAGGGCGACGCGCGCACGGTGATCGCTGCAGCAGCCGACGCCTTTCCGGCGTGGCGGGATACGTCGTTGGCCAAGCGCACGGCGGTGTTGTTCCGGTTCCGTGAACTGCTCAACGAGCGCAAGCAGGAGTTGGCGGCGATCATCACCGCCGAGCACGGCAAGGTGCTCTCCGACGCCCTCGGTGAGATCAGCCGCGGGCAGGAGGTCGTCGAGTTCGCCTGCGGTATCCCGCATCTGCTCAAGGGCGGCTATACCGAGAACGCCTCGACCAATGTCGACATCCACTCGGTACATCAACCACTCGGCCCGGTCGGCATCATCTCGCCGTTCAACTTCCCCGCCATGGTCCCGATGTGGTTCTTCCCCATCGCCATCGCCGCGGGAAACACCGTCGTGGTCAAGCCGAGCGAGAAGGACCCGTCGGCATCGATCTGGCTGGCCGAACTCTGGAAGGAAGCCGGACTACCCGACGGCGTGTTCAACGTGCTCCAGGGCGACAAGACCGCCGTCGACGAACTGCTGACCAACAAGGCCATCAAGGCGATCAGCTTCGTCGGGTCCACCCCGATCGCCCAGTACGTCTACGCCACGGCCACCGCGGCAGGCAAACGCGTCCAGGCTCTCGGCGGCGCGAAGAACCACGCGATCATCCTGCCCGACGCCGACCTCGATCTCGCCGCGGACGCCATGGTCAACGCCGGCTTCGGTTCTGCCGGTGAACGCTGCATGGCGATCTCGGTGGCCGTGGCAGTCGGCGACATCGCCGACGAGTTGGTCGCCAAGATCACCGAGCGTGCCCGGACGATCGTCACCGGCGACGGCACCCACAACTCCGACATGGGACCGCTGGTCACCAAAGCCCACCGCGACAGGGTCGCGGGCTACGTCGACGCCGGTGAAAAGGCCGGTGCCACCGTCGTTCTCGACGGCCGCGACGTCGACGCCGATGGTGGGGCCGACGGCTTCTGGCTCGGGCCCACCCTCTTCGACCATGTCACCCCGGACATGTCCATCTACACCGACGAGATCTTCGGCCCCGTCCTGTCGGTGGTGCGCGTCGAGTCCTACGACCAGGCGCTCGCGTTGATCAACGACAACCCCTACGGCAACGGCACCGCGATCTTCACCAACGACGGCGGCGCAGCCCGACGCTTCGGCAACGAGGTCGAGGTCGGCATGGTCGGCATCAACGTCCCGATCCCCGTGCCCATGGCCTACTACAGCTTCGGCGGCTGGAAGGCGTCGCTGTTCGGCGACAGCCACGCCCACGGCACCGAGGGAATACACTTCTTCACACGCACGAAAGCCATCACCACCCGCTGGCTCGACCCGAGCCACGGAGGGTTGAACCTCGGCTTCCCCCAGAACGCCTGAGCACTAACGATTTCGAAACGGATTGCTGCACATGACCATTCAATCTGAGCGAACCAGCCCCGCCATCGATCTCGATGCCGCCAAGCGGGCGTACGAGCTCGATCGCAAGCACGTCTTCCATTCGTGGTCGGCGCAGGCGAAACTCACCCCGATGACGATCACCGCCAGCGAGGGTTGCTACGTCTGGGACGGCGAGGGCAACCGACTGCTCGACTTCTCCTCACAGATGGTCAACACCAACATCGGCCACCAGCACCCGAAGGTCGTCGCCGCCATCGCCGAGCAGGCCGCGAAGCTGTGCACGGTAGCCCCGGCACACGTCAACGACGCCCGTTCGGAGGCTGCGCGACTGATCGCCGAACGCACCCCGGGCGAGTTGAACAAGGTGTTCTTCACCAATGGCGGTGCAGACGCCGTCGAGCACGCGGTGCGTATGGCGCGGTTGCACACGGGTCGTCGAAAAGTGTTGTCGCGTTACCGTTCCTATCACGGCGGGACCGACACCGCGGTCAACCTGACCGGCGATCCTCGGCGCTGGCCCAACGATTACGGCGACGCGGGCGTCGTACACTTCTTCGGACCGTTCCTCTACCGGTCACGCTTCCACGCAACCACCGAAGCGCAGGAGTGCGAGCGCGCGCTCGATCATCTCGAGGAGACCATCCGCATGGAGGGTCCGTCGCAGATCGCGGCGATCATCCTCGAGTCCATCCCCGGCACCGCAGGAATCATGGTCCCGCCACCCGGTTACCTTCGCGGCGTGCGCGAGATCTGCGACCGATACGGCATCGTCTTCATCGCCGACGAGGTGATGGCCGGCTTCGGACGGTCGGGCAAGTGGTTCGCCATCGAACACGGCGCCGACGAGCAGGGTCCGGTCGTTCCCGATCTCATGACGTTCGCCAAGGGCGTCAACTCCGGCTACGTCCCGCTCGGGGGCGTCGCCATCAGCCCCGAGATCGCCGACACGTTCGCCGAGCGGGTCTACCCGGGCGGACTGACCTACTCGGGCCACCCGCTGGCCACCGCAGCCGCGGTCGCCACGATCAACGCCATGGCCGACGAGGGCATGGTCGAGAACGCCGCACGCGTCGGCGCCGAGGTCATCGGGCCGGAGCTCGCCCGGATCGCCGAGCGACATCCCAGCGTCGGCGAGGTGCGCGGTACCGGGGTATTCTGGGCCGTCGAACTGGTGCGCGACAAGCAAACTCGTGAACCGCTGGCGCCCTACGGCGGCAGCAGCGACGCCATGAACGCGGTGATCGGCGAATGCAAGAAGCGCGGAATGCTCCCGTTCGCGAACTTCAACCGCATCCACGTCGTCCCGCCGTGCATCGTGACCGACGACGAAGCACGCGAAGGACTCGCCATCCTCGACGCCGCCCTGGAGGTGGCCGACCGATCGCTGTGAGCGCGTGAGCGCCCGGACTCACGACAGTCGTGACACACGCCCGGAGTCGACGAATCCGTCGCCTCCGGGCCTGTGTCGCATCCTGAGCGGTGCGTCGATGCGGCGCCGGGGAGCTCATAGTGTCCGATGATTTCACCCTCACGCAGCTGAGATACTTCATGGCGGTCGCCGAGGCCGGCAGTATGACGGCCGCTGCACAATCACTCTCGGTCACGCAGTCGACGGTGTCGGCCGCTATCGCTCAACTTGAACACGAGGTCGGACAACCACTGTTTATCCGGCTGGCACGCCGAGGACTCGAACTCACTCCTGCGGGTCGACGACTGCGGTCGCACACGATCGGTTTTCTGGAGGACGCCGGGGCGCTTCTCTCAGCGGCGCGGGACGAGGAGGCCGAACTCGACGGTGAGATGACGGTGGGCATATTCGCGCCGCTCGCGCCGTTCCGGGCACCGATATTGCTACAGGCATTCGAACGCAGATATCCACGAGTGCATGTGACCTTCTACGAGGCCGATCAGGAAGGGCTTCGACGCGCGTTGGAGCAGGGTCGGTGCGAGGTAGCGCTCATGTACGACCTAGGCGTCGCTGTAGCTGCTGACGCGCAAGTCGTCGAAACCGTTGCTCCGCATGTCATCGTTGCGTCGAATCATCCTGCGACGCAGAATCCGTACGCGGAGGTCTCCCTGCGGGATCTCGCCGACCAACCGTTCGTCTTGTACGACGTTCCTCACTCCCGTGACTATTTCCTCGCACTGTTCCGGCAATTGGGAATCAGCCCGCGAATCCGTCACCGTGCCAGTGGCTACGAAACTGTTCGCTCCTTCGTGGCACGGGGCCACGGCTACTCGATCCTCAATCAGCGCCTGCACCACGACATCACATATTCGGGGGGATCCGTTTTTCCCCTGCGTATCGTCGAAGACCTGCCGCCGATCAAGGTGGTACTCCTGTTTCCCAGCCTCGGAGCTCCAACACGCCGTGCAACGGCGTTCGCCGATGTGTGCAGGGAGTTGTACGGAGTCAATTCGGCTCAACCGCCCAGCAACTGACCAGTGCCGCCGTTCGCATCGATTCTGCCGATGGCAGCCAGCGAAAAGATTCGTTTGAATTAGGTGATGTGGATCACGCAATCTGTCAGACGAGGTACTCGCTGAGCACCCTCCGCCTGGCAGGTCCACTGCAGGCGCCTGAAAGAAAGGCCAGGCCGATGACCATCGTGTTACCTACCCGCCGAGGCGAGGTACTCAGCCGCACAGCTGAAACACATCCTGTGCGCGCGCTGCAACATTCGTGCCAACATTCGGCAATGGTGCGTCTCTAGCGTGACCGATATGACTTCCACCCAGTCCCCCACCAGCGACGTAGCGACGAACAACGCCGCACATTCGGTCAGCCCTATGCAGCGGCGCGTGCTCGCGGGCGGCGCAATCGGTCAGTTCATCGAGTTCTACGACTTCGCGCTCTACGGCCTGTCCGCAGTCGTGTTGGCGCATCACTTCTTTCCCTCGTCGAGCGACCTGACCGGACTCCTCGCAACATTCGCGACGTTCGCGGCCGCGTTCGTGATCCGGCCGCTCGGCGGCCTGTTCTTCGGCGCACTCGGCGACCGCGTCGGACGCCGCAACGTCTTGTTTGTGACACTCCTGACAATCGGCGGGGCGACCGCGCTGATCGGTTGCCTCCCTACCTACGACACCATCGGTGTCGCCGCCCCGATCCTGCTGGTGTTGTGCCGTCTACTGCAGGGGTTCTCCGCAGGAGGTGAATCCGTAGGGGCCCCGACATTTACCTACGAACACGCGCCCGTCGACCGTCGTGGCCGGTGGCTCAACACCACCATCGCGGCGACCGCCCTTCCCTCCGTAGTCGGCGGCGGACTGATACTCGTGCTCACGGAGATCATGGGAACCGACGCCTTCGAATCGTGGGGATGGCGTATCCCCTTCATCCTCGCCGCTCCCCTCGCCATTTTCGGATTGTGGATTCGCCTGCGAACCGAGGAATCGCCTGCGTTCAAGGAGGTCCTCGACACCGTCGAGCATCACGAATCGACGCCCGTCCGCGACGCCTTCCGTGAGCCAGGCAATGTACGGCGCATGGTGCAGGTCATCTTCGTGATGGGCCTGACCGCGATGGGCTTCTATTTCCTCACCGGCTTCTTCGTGACCTATGTCAAGACAACCGGCGGACTGACGTCACAGCAGTCGTTGATCGCCAACGGAGCTGCGATGCTGCTCTACACCCTGCTGCTCCCGGTCATGGGCATGATCGGCGACCGAGTCGGGCGCCGCCCTATGCTCATCGCGGGCACCATCGCGATAGCCGTTCTCGCGGTCCCCTGCTTCTCGCTCGTGACCAGCGGCTCGCTAGCACTGGCAATCGCCGGACAAATGCTGTTCGTGGTCCCGATCACGCTCTATGGCGGTGGCTGCTACACCTTCTTCGTAGAGGTCTTCAAGACCCGGACACGCTTCACGAGCGCGGCGATCAGCTACAACACGGGATACGCATTGTTCGGCGGCACAGCACCATTCGTCGGCACGTGGCTCGTCGGCACGACCGGGGTCAACGCTTCGCCCGGCTACTACATGGCGGGCGCCGCTCTCGTGGTGCTGCTCGTGATGTTCGTGACGCGAGTTCCGGAAACCCGTCACGCCACCCTGTGACCCATGCCCTTCGGCAACCATCCTTCCGCACACTTCTCGACAGGAAAGCGCTATGACTTCCGACAATTCCAGTCCCGAAACGTTCCTCGACGATTTCCACCACGTCGCAACTATCGGCGCGACCCCGGGGGGCGGAGTCGATCGTCAGGCGGGTACGGCCGAAGACCAACGAGTTCGCGCGTGGTTCACCGACTTCGCGGAACGTCGCGGCTGGCAGGTGCGGCGCGACGGCATCGGAAATCTCTTTGCCCTCGTCGAATTGGTACCCGACGCTCCGTACGTCCTGGTCGGATCGCACCTGGATTCGCAGCCTCTCGGCGGTCGATTCGACGGCGCGTATGGCGTCATCGCGGCACTGCATGCGGCGCAACGACTTCACGATGAGGTCGTTGCCGGGGCAACGGTTCCGAAATACAACGTCGCGGTGGTGGACTGGTTCAACGAGGAGGGCGGTCGATTCGCGCCGTCGATCATGGGCAGTTCGGTGTTCGCCGGATTGATGGACCAGGAGCAGATGCTCTCAGTGACCGACCTCGCAGGAGTCACCGTCCAGGAGGCGATGAGCAAAATCGGCGCGATCGGCAACGATCCGCGCCCGGATATCGTCGCCTATGCGGAGATACACATCGAGCAAGGTCGCATCCTCGAACGCGAGCAGATATCGATCGGAGCGGTCGATTTCAGTTGGCACACACAGAAACTCGACATTACGGTGATCGGCGAGCAATCACACACCGGCGCAACAGCCATGGCGGATCGCCGGGACGCGCTCGTCGCCGCCAGTGAAGTCGTGCTGCTGGTACACAACGTGACGGGCGTGGCGGAGCCGGAGTCGTTGGTGTCGTCGGTGGGGCAATTGACGCTGGAACCTAACTCGCCCATCGTCGTGCCGCGACTGGTCAGGCTCGTTGCCGATCTTCGTGCGGAGCGCAAATCTGACGTGCTTGCCGCACGGGAAAGCCTTCTCCGGAACATCGAGTCGGTGGCGAAGCGCTACAACGTTCGCATCGAGGTGACAGACGTCGACATCAGAGAGATCCAGTACTACCCGGAAGCGGGGCTCCAGCTCGCGGAGAAGGTGGGCGCAGACGCCGGCCTCGGTGTCCGACGCCTACGCACGATGGCAGGCCACGACTCGGTGGCGATGAATCGGATCGTGCCCACAGTCATGATGTTCGTGCCATCCGTCGACGGCGTCTCACACTGCGAACGCGAACTCACCATGGATGCAGACATGGTGGCGGGAGTCAACGCTCTCACGGGCGTCGTACGACGGTTGTGCGAGGGCGAACTCGACGGTGTCGAGGCTGGAATGTCGGACACCGGCCAGGCACGGTCATGAGCACGACGATTGCCGCGTCGCAGCTATGTGATAAGTCGGCAACAGAACTGCGTGCCGGGTATCTCGACGGTGAGTTCACACCGATCGAGGTGATCGAGTCGACACTGCAACGCATCCGTGATGCCAACGGTGACAGGGAAACCGGGATCAACGCGTTCACCGAGGTTCTCGACGACGAAGCACGAACCGCAGCGGCCGCCGCCACCGAATGGCTGGCGAATGCGCGGCACCACGATGATCCGCTTCCGCCACTGTTCGCAATCCCACTCGCCACCAAAGAGAAGCACGCGTTGCAGGGACGCACCCTCGAGCAGGGTCTCGCCGCGCACCGTGGCCGTATCGCCGATCACGATCATCCAATCGTCACGCGCGTTAAGGCGGCCGGAGCGATCATTCACGCACGCACCACATCGCCCGAATTCAGTTGCGCGACGGTCACTCATTCGCCGATGTGGGGGATCACGCGCAACCCGTTCAATCTCGCGGCATCTCCTGGCGGGTCATCGGGCGGGGCGGGAGCGGCACTCGCTGCGGGGATGGCCACGCTGGGCACCGCGAGCGATATAGCGGGATCGACAAGAATTCCCGCAGGGTTCACCGGCACCGTTGGTTACAAGGCTCCGTACGGGCGCGTCCCCGGGGCTCCGCCGCTGTGCGCCGACACTTACCGTGGTGACGGCCCGATGGCTCGCACGGTTGCCGACGCCGCACTGCTGGCCGATGTGATGTCTGGCCGCCATCCCAGTGATCACTCCAGCTGGGGCGGCCCCGGCAATCTCGGTCGCAGGCTGGCTCATGCTCCGGACTCACTCGCCGGAATCCGAGTCGGCATCAGCATCTCACTGGGCGACTTCGTTGTTCACCCCGACATCGCCGCGGCGACCACGAGGGCCGCCGACGCGCTTGCACAGCGCGGAGCCGAGGTCGTCGAAGTGACTCTGTCATGGACCACCACACAGATCCGCGACGCCATCTTCGCCCACTTCGGACATCTACTCGGGCCGGCAATGCGAGCCGAGACAGCCGGCGGACCGCCCGTCGCCGCCTACACGGAACAGTTCATGCGCGACGCCGAGAGCGCCGCCCATAGGTTTTCCCACTTGGATTCCATCGTCGCCGACGCCCGTGTGCAGAGTGAGCTGGCCGCAGCAATGTCCGATGTCGACGCACTCCTGTGCCCAGTCTCGGCCGTGACGTCACTGGCCGCAGACGGTGACTATCTGGATGGCATCGACGTCGCAAGCTGTCCTGAAACGGTGCATCTCGAACACTATTGGGAGGCACACTTGACGAGCCCGTTCAACGTCGCCAACCGATGTCCTGTCCTCGCCGTCCCTGCAGGTGTCGCAAGCGACGGGGTGCCGATCGGCGTGCAACTGGTCAGCCATCCCTTCGATGAACTGACTCCGTTTCGGCTGGGCGCTGCACTGGAACAGGAGTTGCCTCAGCCTCGGTGGCGTTCACACTCGTCGTGATTCAGCTAATCGCGACTGTGCGTCCTGCCGCGTGCGACGCGCGCCTCGACGCCACGTACGCGAGTACGAGCGCGACGATACCGACCACGCCGATCACCACGACCGGAGTCGACGACGACCACGCGTTCACCACGATGGCGACCAAGGCCCACGCCAGGGTGATCGGGAGTGCGGGCAGCGCGGCGCCGTACAGATAGGTGACCGCGATCCCGACGAGCGCGGCAAGGATCAGCACGACGAGTTGCCACCCGACCGACGACTCGTCGGCGATACCGCTGCGCGCGATGTCGGACGCCCAGTTGACGAACACCGCGGCCGTCGCCCACCCCGCATAGATGCCGATCGTGATGCGTACAAGCGTTGTGGTCGACGAGGATTCGTCGACCGGCATTGCCGCGATACGCGCGGCGTCGAGAAGCACGATCGCCATGACTGTGAGCAGGATCGACGGCAGCCAGTCGATCGACGCCGCCGACACGATCAGCCAGAGCGTGGCTGCACCGCATGCGATGGCGAGGTCGACGGCGAGGCGTTGCCCGAACTGCCGTTCGCGAACGAAGACGACACCGGTGATGATCGCCAGCACATAGATGACGCTCCAGATCGCGAACGCGTAGCCGGCGGGACTGATGAACAAGTCGACGCCGTCGTCGTTGGGCTGGCCGTCGAAGAGTGCGAGCGGGACGAACACCGCGAGTGCTTGCGTGATGGACAGAATCAGGACAGCCCATGCGGCGGGTGTCGAGATGTGGGAGGACTGTCGGACGTCGGGAGTCATATGTCCGAGTTTACGGATCAAAGAAGCTCCCCAACCGCGTCATTGAGCCGCGTTCCGGTTGCGATTCGTCTCGCCCTGCGTGACATATCGCAACCGCAACTAATGAGCACCACGACCACGAGCCCAGCGACAATCAGGGGCGAAGAACCTCGCACTCCCGTCAACGGAGGAAGTCACTCACGCCGCAACCGCATCGTCGAAAGACGCTTCCTGGCAACCGAATAGACGAACGGTGCTCAAGGGAATATGAATCGGCGCGCTGGGCATCGTCGCTGTAAGTGGTGCGGTGGTCACGGTCCGCGCTCTAGGCAACGGCGTCTTCGACGCGGACGAGGGTTCGCCGTACGAGCTGTGGTCGTCCTGGAAAGTCAGAGAAAGGGGGTGCGTGGGATCGTCGCGGCGGGCACCTCGTCTCGTTTCGCCTCGGATATCCCGCACGCGATGCCTCGAAATCGCCACGGCGTCGACTGAACGAGGTGGTTCGAGCGGAGTGAGCAGCGACGGCGATCAGACGACGTGCAATCGTTCCCGTTGGGACGGTCATCGTTGCTCCCCCACCAGGACTCGAACCTGGAATGCCTGAACCAAAATCAGAAGTGTTGCCGATTACACCATGGGGGATTACTCGCCTAGAAGTGTGCCACAGGCACGGCTGACGATTGTGCCACGGGTGGCCGCGGCGATCTCAACCAGCGAAGTCACGCGGACCCGACGAAAGACGCGGGCCGAATTGGCAGACGCGGCTGGTACACCAGCCGCGTTCTCCAGAACGGCCCGCGTTTGCGGGACGAGACCGGCCCGCGCCCGACCGACCCTCAGTCCTTCGGGCCGCCGGCGACGTAGATGACCTGGCCGGAGACGAAGCCCGCGCCCTCGGAGACGAAGAACGACGCGGTGTGCGCGATGTCCTCGGGCTTGCCGGTGCGGGCGACAGGGATCGCCGAGGCGTTGAGCTTCTTGAACTCCTCGAAGTCCATGCCGACGCGGGCGGCGGTGGCTGCTGTCATGTCGGTCTCGATGAAACCGGGGGCGATGGCGTTGGCGGTCACGCCGAACTTGCCCAGCTCGATGGCGAGCGTCTTGGTGAAGCCCTGCATGCCTGCCTTGGCGGCCGAGTAGTTGGCCTGACCGCGGTTGCCCAGAGCCGACGTCGACGACAGGTTGACGATGCGACCCCACCCGGCGTCGACCATGTACTTCTGGCAGGCGCGGCTCATCAGGAAGGCGCCGCGCAGGTGCACGCCCATGACGGCGTTCCAGTCGTCGACGCTCATCTTGAAGAGCAGGTTGTCGCGCAGGATGCCCGCGTTGTTCACCAGCACGGTCGGCGCGCCGAGTTCGGCGGCCACCTTCTCGACGGCAGCGGTGACCGACGCCTCGTCGGACACGTCGGCCCCGACGGCGATCGCCTTGCCGCCCGCATCGTTGATGGCCTTCGCGGTCTCGGTGGCGGCCTCCTCGGTGATGTCGAGAACGGCGACGGCCAGACCGTCGTCGGCGAGGCGCTTGGCCACCGCCGCGCCGATGCCGCGTCCCGAACCGGTCACGATTGCTGTCTTCTGCGCGCTCATCCGAACTCCTTCATTACGTGTGCGCCTACTGTGACGTGCGTCCCTTCGGTTCTATCAGTCGACACACGCGGCACCTCCACCACCTGCACCGAAGTCAGCGACGCGCGGGCTACTCAGTAGTATCGGGCCGTCGCGCGTCGAGACGGTGGTCTGAGGCGGATGCGGCCGCATGATCCCGACCCTCGGAAGAGGTGGATATGACAGAGAAGTCAGCAGCGACAGCCGTGATCGTCCTCGCCGCAGGCGCGGGCACTCGGATGAAGTCCAAGACCCCGAAGATCCTGCACGCCATCGGCGGACGCTCACTCGTCGGCCATGTGCTGCACGGTGCGGCAGCCGCATCCCCTGATCGTCTCGTCGCCGTCGTGGGCCACGAGCGCGAACGCGTCACTGCGGCCGTCAACGAGATCGCCGACGAGCTCGGCACCGACGTCGTTGTGGCCGTGCAGGATTCGCCCGCCGGGACAGGCGATGCAGCGCGTGCAGGTCTGACCGCACTCCCCGACGACTTCGTCGGCACCGTGATCGTCACCGCCGCCGACATCCCACTCCTCGACGGCCGGACGATCGAGGATCTCGTCGCCACACACACAGCAGGCGAGGGCGCAGCA
This sequence comes from Gordonia aichiensis NBRC 108223, assembly GCF_000332975.1. GTDB lineage: Bacteria > Actinomycetota > Actinomycetes > Mycobacteriales > Mycobacteriaceae > Gordonia > Gordonia aichiensis. Next base: position 42,969 of record NZ_BANR01000013.1, read on the forward strand.
GTCACGCTGACCGGGTTCATCGCCGACGAGCCGACCGGTTACGGGCGCATCATCCGCACCAACGACGGATCGGTGCAGGCCATCGTCGAGGAGAAGGACGCGACCGACGCGCAGCGCGCGATCACCGAGGTCAACGCGGGCATCTACGCCTTTGACGCCGACGCGCTGCGCACTGCGCTGCAACAGCTTTCCACCGACAACGCGCAGGGGGAGTTCTACCTGACCGACGTCATCGAGATCGCACGTACGGGGGGCAAGACCGTCCGCGCACACATCGTCGATGACCCGCTCGTCGTCGCGGGCTGCAACGACCGTGCACAACTGTCCGCACTCGGCTCCGCGCTCAACGCGACGATCGTCCGACGTCACCAGCTCGCGGGCGTCACCGTGGTCGATCCGGCAAGCACGTGGATCGACGTCGACGTGGAGATCGAGTCCGACGTCCGGATCGAACCCGGTACCCAGCTGCACGGTCGCACCCGCATCGCCGAGGACGCCGTCGTCGGCCCCGACACCACCCTCACCGACGTGGTGGTCGGGCGCGGGGCGTCGGTGATCCGTACCCACGGCTCCGAGGCGGTCGTCGGCGACGACGCTTCCGTCGGCCCGTTCGCCTACCTGCGCCCGGGCACCGACTTGGGTGCGCGAGGCAAGATCGGCACCTTCGTCGAGACCAAGAAGGCCAGCATCGGCGCAGGTAGCAAAGTCCCGCACCTCACCTATGTCGGCGACGCGACGATCGGCGAGGAGTCCAACATCGGGGCGTCGAGCGTCTTCGTCAACTACGACGGCGTCAACAAGCACCAGACGGTGATCGGGTCGCATTGTCGGACGGGCTCGGACAACATGTTCGTCGCTCCGGTGCAGGTCGGTGACGGCGCCTATACCGGGGCAGGTACGGTCATTCGGGACGATGTCCCGCCCGGCGCCCTCGCGGTCTCGTCGGGTCCACAACGCAACATCGACGGTTGGGTACCCCGCAAACGCCCCGACACGGCAGCCGCGCGCGCCGCGATCGAGGCGGGCGCGACCGATACCCGGCCCGAACAGCCCGGCTCCTAGCCACGCCACCCACCGGCGGAGCCACCCACCGGCCGACGATCGAGTAGAAGAGTTTCCATGACCTGGACCACGGACAACCAGAAGAACCTGATGCTGTTCTCGGGGCGCGCCCACCCCGATCTGGCACAGGCTGTCGCCGACGAACTCGGCATCACGCTGACCCCGCAGACCGCGCGGAACTTCGCCAACGGCGAGATCTTCGTCCGCTACGAGGAGTCGGTCCGCGGTTCGGACGCCTTCGTGATCCAGAGCTGCCCCGCCCCGCTCAACGAGTGGGTCATGGAGGCGCTGATCATGATCGACGCCCTCAAGCGCGGTTCAGCCAAGCGCATCAGCGTGATCCTGCCGTTCTACCCGTACGCACGCCAGGACAAGAAGGCCCGCGGCCGTGAGCCGATCTCGGCCCGCCTGATCGCCGACCTGATGAAGACCGCGGGCGCCGACCGCATCATCTCCGTCGACCTGCACACCGACCAGATCCAGGGCTTCTTCGACGGCCCCGTCGACCACATGCACGCCCAGGGCCAGCTGTCGGACTACGTGCGCGGCAAGTACGGCATCGACAACCTCGTCGTCGTGTCGCCGGATTCGGGTCGTGTGCGCGTGGCGGAGAAGTGGTCGGACGCTCTCGGCGGCGCGCCGGTCGCGTTCATCCACAAGACGCGTGACCCGATGGTCGCCAACCAGATCGTCGCGCACCGCGTCGTCGGTGAGGTCGAGGGACGTACCTGTGTGGTCATCGACGACATGATCGACACCGGCGGCACCATCGTCGGTGCTGTGTCGAAGCTGAAGGAAGCGGGCGCGGGCGACGTCATCATCGCCACCACGCACGCCGTCTTCTCCGATCCCGCCGCCGAGCGCCTCGCCAACTCCGAGGCCGACGAGGTGATCGTCACCGACACCCTGCCGATTCCGCAAGAGAAGCGTTTCGAGAAACTGACCGTGATCTCGATCGCCCCGCTGCTGGCCCAGACCATCCGCGAGGTCTTCGAACACGGCTCGGTGACAAGCCTTTTCGACGGCAACGCCTGACACTCCCATGACAACCACCGCCGCCCGACGCGATTGGGCGGCGGTGGTGTCGCTTGGGCTCGGTGTGTTCACCATCACCACCACCGAGATCATGCCGATCGGGTTGCTGCGGCCGATGGCCGACGACCTCGCCGTGTCGGAGGGCACCATCGGACTGACCGTCACCTTCTTCGCCTTCGTCGCGGCGCTGAGCGCACCGACGCTGTCCACCGCGACGCGACTGCTCGACCGTCGGCCGATCCTGCTCGCGGTGATGGCTGCCTTCGTCGTCGGGAACACGCTCACCGCACTCGCGGTCAACTACGTGATGCTCGTCGTCGTCCGGATGGCGATCGGCATGGCATTGGGACTGATGTGGGCGATCGTCGCGGCAACCGCGGTACGCCTGGTGCCGCCGAACGCTGCCGTGCGTGCCACCACCATCGCGTTCTCCGGGGTCTCGCTGGCGTCGGTGCTGGGCATGCCGGTCGGCACCGTCATCGGCCAGGCCTTCGGCTGGCGCGCCGCCTACTGGACACTCGCCGGGCTGAGCGCGGTGACCCTCACGGCGCTGGCTCTACTGCTGAGATCGGTGCCCGGTGACAGCAACACCATCGGTCTGCGTGGCCTGCCCGGGTTACTGCGCATGCGCGATCTACGCACCACACTCATCGTCACCGCACTGGTCATCACCGGCGCCTACGCCGCCTACACCTACGTCACCCCGTTCATCGTGGAGATCCTCGGCATCGACGCCGAGCTGGTCGGCGTCGTCCTGCTCGTGATGGGTGTGGCCGGGGTGACCGGCAACTTCGCGGCCGGTGCCTTCCTCAACCGCACGCCGTCGGTGCGGTGGTCGCTGGCGACGATCATCGCGGTTCTCGCGGGCGCACTCATCCTCACCCCCGTCGCCAGTCTGTGGCTGCCTGCCGCGTTGGTCGGCCTCCTCGTGTGGGCGGCCGGATACGCTGCAGCACCGATCGGCTTGCAGACGACGGTGTTCCGCGTCGCGCCCGCCTACAGGGAATCGGCGACGACGCTGTACTCCACGACATTCAACCTCTCCATTGGTGTCGGAGCTCTGCTCGGAGCCCTCGCGATCGAGCGCGGCGGAGCGCTCGCACCCGTCATCGTCGGAGCCGTGTGCGCGACGGTCGCGCTTGCCGTCGCGCTCACCCTCCCCACGCGCGTGCGGCCCGACGATCCGGCCGCGGTGCCTGGGTAAGGTTGCGGCCATGAACACTGGGCGCGACGCGACTGACGGCACCGAGACCGCGACGATCTACCACAACCCGAAGTGCTCGACTTCGCGCAAAGCCCTGCAACGACTGCGCGACGAGGGCATCGAGCCGACGATCGTGAAGTACCTCGACGAGCCGTACACCCGTGCACAATTGGAGACGATGTTCGCCGACGCAGGACTCACCGTCCGTCAGGCCGCCCGCAAGCGCGAAGCGCTCTACAAAGAACTCGAGCTCGATGCCGCGTCGGACGAGAAGCTGCTCGACGAGATGGTCGCGCACCCGATCCTCGTGGAGCGCCCGTTCGTGGTGACCGACAAGGGAACCCGTCTCGCACGACCGCTCGACAAACTCGACGAGATCCTCTGATCGCTCAGAACAGCAGCGGTCCGACGGTATTCGCCAGCCCGCGCGCGGCGTCGGTGAGTGAGCAGATCGCCTCCAGCCTGCTCGACACCCCGCCGATCATCACCGCACCGCGAACCGCACCGTTGACGTCGTAGATCGGCACGGCGAGATGGGCGTGGTGCACCACCAGTTCACCGTCGTCGACCGCGACGTCGGTGCGTCGTATCTCGACGATCTGCTCTTCGAGTCGGGCAGGATCGATGATCGTTGCGGGCGTGACAGGGACGAGCGGCAGCTCCAGCACGTCACGCCACTGCGACAACGACGCCAACAGCAGCTTGCCCGCTGCCGACGCGTGGAGATATCGCATGAGTTCGCCGACACCGTCGAGCGGATGGTCGGGGTCGGCGTCGAGGACACGCACCGAGGCGGGCCTGAAGTAGAGCAGATGAACGGCGAAGCGTACCGAGCCCCGGAAGTCGTCGAGGCGCTCGGCCGCGCGAGCAGGGACCGGTGGCGTGGCGACCCCGTCGACGAAGGAAGCGAGACGGGCGCCGATCGCGAAACCGCGCAAATCGGCTGTCCGCACCAGGAATTCGTCGGCGACGAGACTGTTGAGCAGGCGGTAGGTGCTGGCGGACGGGAGGTCGAGACGCTCGGCGATGTCGCGGGCCGTCGTACCGATCCCGAGGTCTGCGACGGTCTCGATGATCTGCAGCGCGCGCACCACCGAATCCGACTTCGGCGCACGACCTATCGCCATCTCGCCCCCTCACCCCGGTTCGACGACCGACTCCCTCCCCTGCTCACCGCAGCGTCGCCGTGGTGAGGATGTCGGCGCTCGTCGTTGCGTCGAAGACGCCGACACCGGCGAGGAGTCGAGGACTACGCCGTGCGACGAGCAGCACGATCGCAGTCACCACGATCATCGACGCGACGTAGACGACGCCGAGAACACGACCGTGTCCGACGCCTGTGCCGAAGGCGGTCACCAACAACACGCCGAGAATGACCGCTGTGACCACACCGAGCGCCATGATGCGCTTGCTGGGTTCCCCGATTCGGCCGAGCAGCACTGGAGAGGCGAGACACGCTGTGAGGTAACTGCCCATGTAGCCCAGTGCGCTGAGTGTCAGGAAGTCGCGGATGCCGTCCTGCGGGTTGCCGCCGCACCAGAGGAACACGAGCGGACCGAGCGTCACGATCGCCATCGCCCAGACCGTCGCGACGGCAGGCGTATGGAAGCGGCGATGAGTGCGTCCGAACGCCTCGGGGACCACGCGTTCACGTCCCAATGTGAACAGCACCCGCACGAGTGCGTTGACCGACGCGAGCGCGCAGGCGAAGAACGACGTCGCGATCCCGACGTCGAGAATGACCGCCGTGACGCGTGTTCCGTCGGATAGGAACAGTGCGGCCAGCGGTGTGGAGCTCTCGCGCACGCCCGCCGGGGCGTCGAACATCGCGAGCGACTGTGTCGTCACAGCGAGCAGATAGATGACGCCTGCGGCGATCGGCGTCCACCTCAGCGTGCGCGGGACGCTCCGGAACGGTCGGTGCGCTTCGGCGGAGAGCGTTGTCGCACTCTCGAATCCGACGAAGGCACTGACAGCGACCACGATCATCAGACCCATCGAGCCGACGTCGACCTGCGGGGCGAACACCTGCGACCAATCGGCCGAATGATGGGTGATCCCGAGCCACACCATCAGTCCGACCAGGATCACTACCGCGACCACCTCGATGACGAGAGTCGCCGTGGCCGAGACCTTGATCCCGCGCACCATCAGGACTGTCATCAGCGCCGCGGCGACCACCACGATCGCACAGACGACAGGCAGCCACACCGACGTCGACACCCCGACACTGACCGCAATGTGGTTGAGGTACAAGCCGACTGCAAGCAGACCCGCCATGCTCACCGAGCCGTATCCGACAATGGCCGACCACGCGGTCGGGAGCGCAACCCGCGACCCGAGCCCCTGCGCCACGTACGAGTAGAGACCACCGACGACCGCAAGGCGTTGTGCCATGGGCCGGATACACGCCGAGATCATCATGACGACGACCATCGCCACCGCGAACGAGATGACACCGCCCGCGCCGCTCATCGCGGCGATCACGAACAGCGGAGTCACCGCCGACGTCCCGGCCGGCGCGATGGCCGCCACCGACTGCGCGAACACGGGTATGAAGGGAAGCTGACGCCGCGTCAGTCCACTCACCGGCGACTCGTCGGCGACCAGCGGGGACGCTGCGGCGGGCGCCGACGAGACGGCAGCAGAGGATGTGGACGGCATAGCGCTCTCTACCGTGACGGAGCGCTCGTTGCGACGCATCGTTTTCGTGTTTCCAGCGCGTTAACGCGCGTGAGAAATCTCGACTCTCGGTTTCCCACACTCCCTTACATCGACGCCACTGTGAGGTGACACACATTCCGTACCGTCATGCCGGAATCGAGTAATCAGCGAGACCGACGGTGATCTCGCCACCGCACGAAAGGTCCGTTCATGAGCACAATCGACTCCGGGAGCAGCAGCCCGACGACAGCGTCGTCGACCGGCGGCTCTGCCGATTACCTCGACAAACGCCGCCTCAAAACCGGCACGGCCGGATGGGTGCTGCTCGCCGGCCTCGGTGTCAGTTACGTCATCAGCGGCGACTACTCGGGGTGGAACTTCGGCCTCGAGCAGGGCGGCTTCGGCGGTCTCGCGATCGCCGCGGTCATCATCGCCGCGATGTACTTCGCCATGGTGCTGGGCATGGCCGAGATGAGTTCGGCGCTGCCCGCCGCCGGTGGCGGCTACACCTTCGCCCGTCGTGCGCTCGGTACGTGGGGCGGAATGGCCACGGGCACCGCGGTCCTGATCGAGTACGCGATCGCACCCGCGGCCATCGCCACCTTCATCGGCGTACACCTCGCAGGTGTCGGTGAGGCGCTCAAAGTGATGTTCGTGATCACCGCGATCGCACTCGCCGGACTGATCGTGTTCGCGATCGCGGCGATCGGCGACTTCTCGTGGTCGAACCTCACCGACATCGCGCCCTCCGATGCAACGGGCGCGAGTTCGTTCCTGCCGCACGGATATCTGGGCATCTGGGCCGCCATCCCGTTCGCGATCTGGTTCTTCCTCGCCGTCGAGGGTGTGCCGTTGGCCGCCGAGGAAGCCAAGAACCCGGCCCGCAACGTGCCGCGCGGGATCATCGCTGCCATGTGTGCGCTGATCTGCACGTGCGCGCTGGTGCTGTTCCTGGTGCCCGGCGCGGGTGGGGCGTCGGCGATGCAGAGTTCGGGCAACCCGTTGGTCGAGGCGCTGGGCAGCGGCACCGCGCACACCGTCGTCAACTACATCGGTCTCGCAGGCCTGGTGGCGAGCTTCTTCTCGATCATCTACGCCTACTCGCGCCAGCTCTTCGCACTCTCGCGCGCGGGCTACCTGCCGAAGTCGTTGTCGGTGACCAACTCCCGCAAGTCCCCGACGCTGGCGCTCATCGTGCCCGGCATCGTCGGCTTCCTCCTGTCGCTGACCGGGCAGGGCGCCATGCTGCTGAACATGGCCGTCTTCGGTGCGGCGCTGAGCTACGTGCTGATGATGATCAGCCACATCGTGCTGCGCATCCGGGAGCCCGAACTCGCACGCCCGTACCGGACGCCGGGCGGCATCGTGACGACGGCGTTCGCGCTCGTCATCGCAGTGCTCGCGCTCGTGGCCACCTTCCTCGTCGACATCAAGGCGGCAACCGGCTGTCTCATCGTGTTCGCCCTCTTCATGGCGTATTTTGGCCTCTACAGCCGCAAGCGGCTGGTCTTCGCCAGTGCCGACGAAGAGTTCGAGGCCATTGCCGACGCCGAAGAGGGACTCTCGTGACCTACAGCCATTCACTTCGCGGACACACCTATCAGTTCGCCGATCTCATCGACGTGATGGCCAAAGCCACACCGGCACGTTCGGGCGACGAATTGGCCGGGTGCGCAGCACAATCCGACGCCGAGCGCGCGGCAGCGGCATGGGTGCTCGCCGACCTCCCGCTCACCGTGTTTCTTGAAGACATGCTCGTCCCGTACGAGTCCGACGAGGTGACGCGCCTGATCATCGACACCCACGACCGCGAGGCATTCGCACCCATCTCGCACCTGACGGTCGGCGGCCTGCGTGACTGGCTGCTCGAACAGGTCGTTGCGCCCGGGGGGACGCAGCGGCTGCAGGCGGTGTCGCCGGGATTGACCCCGGAAATGGTTGCCGCTGTCAGCAAGCTGATGCGCAATCAGGATCTGATCGCGGTCGCGCGGCGAATGGAGGTCACCGCGGGATTCCGCACCACCATCGGGCTGCCGGGACGCCTGGCCACCCGACTGCAGCCCAACCACCCGACCGACGATCCGAGGGGTATCGCCGCCGGTCTGCTCGATGGGCTACTACTGGGCTGCGGCGACGCGGTCGTCGGGATCAATCCGGCCACCGACTCGCCGCAGGCGACGTCGACATTGCTGGAACTGCTCGACGATGTGCGCCAGCGTTTCGAGATCCCGATGCAGTCGTGCGTGCTCTCCCACGTGACCACGACCATCGGCCTCGTGGAGGCAGGCGCGCCGGTCGACCTGGTGTTCCAGTCCATCGCGGGCACCGAGGGCGCCAACCGGGGATTCGGCGTCGACCTCGCGGTACTCAACGAGGGCAACGAGGCGGGGCGGTCACTGCACCGCGGGACCGTCGGCGACAACGTGATGTATCTGGAAACCGGTCAGGGGTCGGCGCTGTCGGCCGGTGCTCACCTGGGGACCGGAGGGCGCCCCGTCGACCAGCAGACGCTCGAGGCGCGCGCCTACGCGGTGGCACGGTCGTTGGAACCGTTACTGGTCAACACCGTCGTAGGGTTCATCGGCCCTGAGTACCTGTTCGACGGAAAGCAGATCATCCGTGCGGGACTCGAGGACCACTTCTGCGGCAAGCTGCTCGGTCTGCCGATGGGCGTCGACGTCTGCTACACCAACCACGCCGAAGCCGATCAGAACGACATGGACACCCTGCTGAGCCTGCTCGGCATGGCAGGCGTCGGATTCGTCATCACCGTGCCGGGTGCCGACGACATCATGCTCGGCTACCAGAGCCTGTCGTTCCACGACGTGCTCTACCTGCGCGACGTCCTCGGACTGCGCGCAGCGCCCGAGTTCGAGGCCTGGATGCAGACGATCGGTATGGCCGACGCCGGCGGCCATGTGGTGCCACTCGACCCGGGTACCTCACCCCTGCGCGGATTGGCGGCGTCGTGAGCACCCACAGCATCCGGCCGGGGTCGTCTGCAGCGACTCCCGCCGACGATCCGTGGACCGCCATGCGCGGTCTGACCCAGGCCCGAATCGGATTGCAGCGCAGCGGAAATGCGCTGTCGAGTGCCGACGTCCTGCAGTTCCAGGCCGACCACGCCGCCGCTCGCGACGCCGTGCACACCCCGATGGATGCCGATGGCGTCGTCGAGGGTCTCCGGGCTCTGGGGTTGGGCGACCCGGTGGTCGTCACCAGCCAGGCGTCGTCGCGGGCTGAGTATCTGCGTCGCCCCGACCTCGGACGGGTACCGGAGGATCTGGAAGCCATCGAGCATTCGGGCGCCGACATCGGGTTCGTGATCGCCGACGGATTGTCGGCGACGGCTGTCGACACACACGCCGTCACGCTCGTCGAGACGATCGCCGCGGAACTGTCGCCGCGGTTCTCGATCGCACCGCCGGTCGTCGCCACGCAGGCCCGCGTCGCACTCGGCGATCACATCGGCGAGGCACTCGGGGTGGACGTCCTGCTCGTCATCATCGGCGAGCGCCCAGGACTGTCGGTGGCCGACAGCCTCGGCATCTATCTGACGTATCGACCCGAACGCGGTCGTCGCGACTCCGAACGCAATTGCATCTCCAACATCCACCCACCCGACGGACTCGGTTACCGCGACGCGGCGCGAATCGTCGGGGCGCTGGTGGTGGGCGCGCGGGCACTCGACGCCTCGGGCGTCGCGCTCAAGGACACGTCGTCGGACGATCCAGCAGTCGCAGAGGCGGCGGCGCAGGGCGAGCTCGGCTGAGGCGCCGCTCGGCGGCAGTTCTACTCGGGTTCTACTCTGTAGAAGCCTTACTCGACGGCTCCGCCACGGCTGAGACCACTCGCTCTCGGCGCGGCGGCAGCGCACGCACCGCGGAGGGAACGACCACGCCGATCAGTCCCCGCGCGGTGGCCTTGGTGCAGTCGAGGAAGTCGAAGTAGTCGCGCCACACCACGATCGCGCCGTCGACCACCTCGAACCGCCCGCACACCCAGAAGCGGATGCGTACGCGTCCGAGCCGGATCTCGTCGATCCGTTCGGTCAGTACGACCGTGTCGTCGGTGGCGATGTTGATCATCCGGTAGTCGAAGCCGGCGTACGACGCCGAGTCCATCGCACCGAAAATCTTGGCGACACCTCGCTTGCCGCGGATCGTCGGCAATCCGACATTGCTGTAGACGATGTTCTCGGCGACGTCGGCCATCGCAGCGGCGCTGTCGCCACGGGCGAGGGCGTCAAGGAAGTCGGTGACGATGCGTTCAGGTGTGCGAGAGGTCATGGTGTTCCAGTATGCCGACGGCAGTGGGGCCGCCGAGGTCGGATCGCGCGATCAACAACAGCGCGATCCGACCTGGGTAACTCAGGACATGACGCCCACTCAGGGCATGACGACCGTGAACGGGGCAGGCGGGAACTGCAGGGGACGATCGGCCGTGAGAGTGAACCGCACCGGACCCGACCCGACGAACACATCCGCCGAGGCGACCCCCTGCTGCCACATCGATCGGTAGGTCAGCGGTCCGCCCACGACTCCGCTGCGGTGGGTGTTGAGGTTGTACCAGCGGACCGTCGCTCGCTCGGTGCACGGACTGAACGGGGTCTGACCGATCCAGTACACGTCGATGTTCGCGTGACCCCTGGCCGGCTGAACCAGCACATTGCCGGTTGCCCGACCCACGCAGGAGCTACCGAGCGCAAGCTCCTGACCGATGGTGAAACTCTGGAACGGCTTCGCGGGGGCAGCGTTCGCGGTACCCGCCCCGAGACCGACTGCTGCTGTCACTGCGAGGCCGAGGCCGACGAGAGTGGACGAAACACGGGAAAGCTTCATGGCATGGTCCTTTGGTTGATGGTGACCGTGTAGTTGATGTGACCGTGTAGCTGGTGTAACCGTGACGAACGTTCCCCCTGTCATGTTCAGCGTTTCGGCGGCCTGAAGTGTTACGCCTGTCAAATCAATGAACGACCCCGACTCGAGGATCCGTCCGCGTCTCGACCACGACCCGACGGTGCCTGCGACTCCTCGCGATGTGACTTCACCGCAGGTCGTCGGCTATTCTTGACGGGTTGTCTCGGCGAGGGTGACTTGTCACCGTGATCGGCGCGACCATCGCACATCTCCTGGTGGAACCCTCTTTCCGCAGGTGGTCGTGGATTGTCGGCCCGCGAAATCAGCGCCACGCCGAGCACCGACCACCCGGCCACCCCGTGGCCGAACCACGAAGGAGATTCACATGGCAACCCAGGCAAACGCACTGGCCGTCACCACCCGCACGGAGAAGGGCAAGGGCGCCGCTCGTCGCGCCCGCCGCGAGGGCAACGTGCCCGCCGTGCTCTACGGTCACGGCACCGACCCGCAACACCTCAACCTCCCGGCACGCGACTTCGCCGCGATCCTGCGTAACAACGGCACCAACGCCGTCGTCGACCTCGACATCGAGGGCACCAAGCAGCTCGCGCTGACCAAGCAGGTCGACGTCCACCCGATCCGCAACTACATCGAGCACGTCGACCTCCTCGTCATCAAGCGCGGCGAGAAGGTCACCGTCGAGGTCACCATCGTCGTCGAGGGTGACGCAGCGCCGGGCACCCTGGTCACCCAGGACGCCAACACCGTCGAGATCGAGGCCGACGCGCTGTCGATTCCCGAGCAGATCACCGTCGACGTCGAGGGCTCCGAAGTGGGCACCTCGATCTACGCATCGGATCTCGCGCTGCCCGAGGGCGTCGACCTGATCACCGACCCGGAGACGCTGATTGTGGCCGTCAACGAGGCGACCACCGCCGCCGAGCTCGAGGAAGAGACCGACGAGGAGCAGGCAGAAGCCGACGCCGCCGCTGCGGAGGCCGAGGCCGAGTAATCCGGCTTCTGCGACGCCCCGCTCCCCTCCAACAAACAGGACCCATGAAACTCGTTGTCGGATTAGGCAATCCGGGCCCCAAGTACGAGCGGACGCGTCACAACATCGGCGCGATGGTCGCAGACCATCTCGTCACGACGGCCGGCGAACGGTGGAAGGTGCACAAGCGCTCAGGCGCGATGGTCGCACCGATCACCCTCGCCGGCCAGTCGGTGTTGGTGGCACGTGCGCGCACGTACATGAACACCACGGGCCGCGAGATCGGCCCACTCGCGAAGTTTTATTCGATCGGGCCGTCGGACCTCATCGTGCTGCACGACGAACTCGACATCGACTTCGGATCCGTCCGACTCAAGCTCGGCGGCGGCGAAGGCGGGCACAACGGGCTGCGCTCGATCAGCCAGGCGGTCGGATCGCGTGACTACTACCGCGTGCGATTGGGCATCGGCCGACCACCCGGCCGTCAGGATCCCGCCGACTACGTCCTCAAACCCTTCCCGTCGGCTGCACGAGCCGACGTCGAATTACTGATCCAGCACGGCGCCGACGCCACGGAGTCTCTGATTTCCTCTGGTCTCGAAGCCGCGCAGAACGTCGTCCATACCTGGTGACACGGGTCGTCGACGGCGTCGGGTCCCCAGCGTGAGCGTCCCGTCACAGGCCTGACGCATACCGCCCGCGTTCTCGACCCGCAGCGCGCGAGCCGCCTCGGTGCGACGATGGGCAGATGTCGGACGCCACGCTGAGCCTGATCGTCCTCGGCGTGACGGTTGTGCTTTTCGTCGTCAACAGGCTGCCGGTCGGACTCGTCGCGATCGGTTCCGCGCTCGCCCTGTACTTTCTCGGACTCGTCGATGTCGAGGGTCTGACCTCGGGACTCGGTCAGAGTGTCATCGCCTTCATCGCCGCGCTGTTCGTGATCAGCGAGGGACTCGACGCCTCGGGAATCACAGCCTGGCTGGGCGGAGTACTGGCGCGCGTGGCGGGCCGGACGCGAACTCGGGTCGTTCTGGCCATCATGGTGTTGGCCGCGGTACTCAGTCCGCTGATCACGATCAACGGGGCGGCCGCAGCGTTGGTCCCGGTCAGCGTCGCCGTCGCCCGACGCGCGTCTCTGTCGCCTTCCCGAGTCCTGCTGCCTCTCGCATTCGCTGCCAGCGCCGGTTCGCTGCTTACCCTCAGCGGAAGTCCGGTGAACGTCATCATCGACGAGACCGCCACCGAGCAAACAGGCTCCCCCATCGGCTATTTCGGCTTCTCGCTCATCGGCGTACCACTCGTCGTGGTGACGCTGGTCGTCATCGCGCTCGTGGGCGACCGGCTGATTCCGCGACGAGAATCGCAGTCACTACCCGAGGATTTCAGCAGATACCAGCACGACGTCGTCGACCATTACGAACTGTCCGGGCTCGCGACGACCGGTGTGCGTACGTTTCGCCTCCACGTCGGTCCCGCGTCGCCACTCGTCGGCAAGACAGTCCGCGCTGCGATCACCGACGACGCGATCGATACAGTCGCCGGCCAGTCCGCACGCGGTCGGGTACTGAGTTCGACGCACCGCCTCGAACCGTCGGACGTCCTCGTCGTCTCGGGTGTGGGGACCGCGGTTCAGACGCTCGCACGCGAGGCCGACCTCACCGTCGAGGACACCATCGGCAGGCGCACGGGTCTCATCAACCGCGACAACGGAATCTGCGAATTGGTGATCCCGCCACGCTCGTCGTGGATTGGGCGACCCGCGTTCGGCGGCATGGTACGCGCGGAGGACGGCCTGCTCGTGTTGTCGGTACGCCGACGCAACGACGACGTCACCTCGCGGGAGAACGCACTGCACGAGGGCGATGCGCTACTGGTGTACGGCCCGTGGGCTGCTCTCGACGCCCTGGCCGACGACCGCGACGTCCTGGTGGTTGCATCGTCGGAAACCGTTCGGCGCCAAACCGTTCCGCTCGGCCGGAGCGCTCCGCGCGCGGCGATCATCCTGATCGCGACGATCGCACTGCTCGCCAGCGGAGCCGTACCACCGGTCGTCGCAGGGTTGCTCGGCGCGGGGGCGATGGTGTTGTTCCGCGTGCTCTCGAGTGAACAGGCCTACCGCGCGGTCCCGTGGGCGACACTCGTGCTGATCGCCGCGCTGATCCCGATGTCGTCGGCGATCACCAGCAGCGGTGGTGCCGAACTGATCGCACGACCGATCGTCGACCTCGTCTCCGGGCACAGCGCGTACCTCCTTCTCGCGATGCTCTTCGTGTTGACTGCCGTGCTCGGGCAGTTCATCTCGAACGTGGCCACAGCGCTGATCGTCATTCCCATCGCGCTCGTCGCGGCGGCCGATGTCGGAGTCGACGCCCGCACCGTACTCATGGTGGTGTGTGTCGCCGCGGCAGCGTCGCTGCTCACACCCATCGCTACCCCGGCGAACATGATCGTGATGAATCCGGGTGGTTATCGGTTCGGTGATTACTGGCGGCTCGGGATCGTGCTGATGGTCTGCTGGCTGATCGTCGCGGTGACGCTGGTCCCGGTGTTCTGGCCGATCGACGGCTGACTGGTCGAGCCGCCGAGCCCGCCGCTCGACGCGGCGATTCCAGGTGTCCTTCCGGACGCGTGGTCGGCGCGCCTACACTTTCTGCCGAGGGTCGGCGCCGGGCTGCGACCACGTACTTGTCAAAAGGGAGTTTCTTGTGAGCGTCATCGCCGCCAACACGGGCCATCAGAACGTCGCGATGTTGGGCATCGGCGCATACCGACCACAGCGTCTGGTCAGCAATGACGAGGTATGCGAGGTCCTCGACAGCTCCGATGAGTGGATCTTCGAGCGCAGCGGTGTCCGCAATCGACGCTGGATCAGCGGCGACGAGTCGGCGCGGTCGATGGCCGCAGCTGCGGCCGAGCGCGCCATCGAGAACTCGGGCATCGCCAAGGAGAAGATCGGCGCGCTGATCCTGGCCACCAACAGCTGGAAGACGAAGATCCCGCACGGCGGCCCCATCGTCGCCTACGACATCGGCCTCAACGGCATTCCGGCCTACGACATCGCTGCCGGCTGCGGCGGCTTCGGCTACGCGCTCGGCGTTGCCGCCGACACCGTGCGCGCAGGTTCTGCCGAGTACGTGCTGGTTGTCGGCGTCGAGACGATGTCGGTCGTCATGGAGCCCACCGACCGCAACACCGCTTTCATCTTCGGCGACGGAGCCGGTGCCGTCGTGGTGGGGCCGAGTGAGGCGAACGGGATCTCGCCGACCGTCTGGGGCTCCGACGGGGAGAACGCCGAGGCCATCGGTCAGAACTACGACATTCCCGAGTACATGGACCGCGCGCAGGAGTATCAGCACAAGGACCCGGAGACCGATCCCGTCGGCCGCATGGTGGTCACGATGCAGGGCCCGCGCGTCTTCCGTTGGGCAGCCATCACGCTGCCCAAGGCGCTGACGTCGGTGATCGAGCGGTCCGGCATCAGCGCCGACGACATTGAGGTCTTCGTCCCCCACCAGGCGAACGCCCGCATCAACGAGTTGATGAAGAAGAACCTCGGCTTCCCCGACGATATGCCGATGGCCAACGACATCGAGAACACGGGCAACACGTCGGCAGCGTCGATCCCGCTCGCCATGGAGGAGATGCTCGCAACCGGCAAGGCCAAGGGCGGCCAGACCGCGCTGCTGCTCGGGTTCGGTGCGGGTCTCTCCTACGCCGGGGCCGTCGTGACGCTGCCCCCGGCGCCGAAGGTGAGCAGCTTCGACGACCTCGGGTAACACCGTGACGCTGCCCCCGGCGCCCAAGGTGAGCAGCTTCGACGCCGGTTCGCGCTGACCGCGTCGTTCCGTATGACGCTAGCTCCGATACTCCGGTGGATCTGTCATACGCATCGTCGACGTCGTACCGGCGCGCACCTACTTCCGAGTAGCGCCGCGATGTGAGACGGTCTATGTCGGGTCGCATAGCGGAAGGACACCCATGGCAACCATCGCGGACAGGTCGGGCACCAACAACATCGGGATGCTGAGCATCGGGGCATACCGGCCCGAACGCGTCGTCACCAACGACGAGATCTGCGAGTACATCGACTCCTCTGACGAGTGGATCTACACCCGTACCGGCATCAAGACCCGACGCTTTGCGCGCCGCGACGAGGACGTCGTTGAGATGGGAATCAAGGCTGGACGCACAGCCATCGCCAACGCTCTGCTGTCCGGCTCCGACATCGACGCCGTCATCCTGGCCACCAACACCCACCTGCTGATGACCCCGGCCGGCGCGACCAAGGTGGCGACCGAGCTCGGCGCCAATGGCGTACCGGCGTTCGACGTGACCGTCGGCTGCGCCGGATTCGGCTACGGCATGGCCCTGGCAGCCGACATGGTGCGCGGCGGTAGCGCCACGCACGTGCTGGTGATCGGCGCCGAACAACTCTCGGTCACCCTCGACATGACCGACCGCAGCAACTGCTTCATCTTCGGCGACGGCGCAGGCGCCGTGGTCGTTGGCCCGACCGACGACCAGCAGCTCGGACCGGTCATCTGGGGCAGCGACGGCACCCAGTACGACGCCATCCGCCAGGACATCGACTGGGTCACCTTCCTCGACAGCGACCGCACCCAACGGCCCTACGTCCGCCTACAGGGCACAGCCGTGTTCCGCTGGGCAGCGTTCGAGATGGGAAAGGTTGCGCAGCGCGCACTCGAGGCGGCCAAGATCGGTTCCGAGGACCTCGACGTCTTCGTGCCGCACCAGGCCAACACCCGAATCAACGACCTCCTCGCCAAGACTCTGCACCTCCCCGAGGGCACCCCGGTGGCCAACGACATCGAACACACCGGCAACACGTCGGCGGCGTCGATTCCGCTCGCCATGGAGGACCTGCTCTCGACCGGCAAGGCCAAGCCCGGCGACACCGCGCTCCTCCTCGGCTACGGGGCAGGCCTCAGCTACGCGGCGCAGGTCGTCAAGATGCCGCCGGTTCCGTTCGAGTAGCAATTGCGCTGAGCAGGGTCGACCAGGCCGACGCGTCGCTGGCGGCATGCGAGCGTTTTGCTCCGACGCTCGCCCGGCCAGTACCCTCGTCTGGTGAGTTCTGACGCGCGTGAGCTGCGGCTCGAGGCCCAGCGTCGACGTACCTTCGCCATCATCTCCCACCCCGACGCGGGTAAGTCGACGATGACCGAGGCGCTCGCGCTGCACGCGCACGTGATCAGCGAGGCAGGCGCCATCCACGGCAAGGCCGGACGCAAGTCGACGGTGTCGGACTGGATGGAGATGGAGAAGGCGCGCGGCATCTCCGTGAGTTCGACAGCGCTGCAGTTCAACTACGCACTCGAGGGCACGGACGGCCCTGGCGCGGTGATCAACCTCGTCGACACCCCGGGCCACGCCGACTTCTCCGAGGACACCTATCGCGTCCTCACCGCGGTCGACGCCGCGGTGATGCTGATCGACGCCGCCAAGGGCCTCGAACCCCAGACACTCAAGCTGTTCCAGGTGTGTCGCCACCGCGGCATCCCGGTCATCACCGTCATCAACAAGTGGGACCGCCCCGGCCGGACGCCGCTGGAGCTGATCGACGAGATCAGCGAGCGCATCGGATTGATCCCCACTCCCCTGTTCCTGCCCGTTGGCATCGCAGGCGACTTCCGCGGGCTCCTCGACCGGCGCACCGGCGAGTACATCCACTTCACCCGGACCGCGGGCGGCGCGAAGATCGCACCGGAGGAACTACTCGACGCCGACGCCGCGCTCGACCGTGAGGGCGACGCGTGGATCGCGGCGGTCGAAGAGAGCGAACTGCTCTCCGAGATGGGCCAGGACCACGACGAGGAGTTGTTCCTCGCCGGCCAGACGTCGCCGATGATCTTCGCCTCGGCCATGCTGAATTTCGGTGTGCGCCAATTGCTCGACGCTCTCGTCGCACTCGCTCCCGCACCGTCGGGTCGTACCGGAATCGATGGAACCGTCCGCGAGGTCACCGACCCGTTCAGCGCGGTCGTGTTCAAGGTCCAGGCGGGCATGGACTCCAGCCATCGCGACCGGCTGGCCTTCATGCGCATCGTCAGCGGCGAGTTCGAGCGCGGCATGGTCGTCACCCACGCGCAGACCGGAAAACCGTTCGCCACCAAGTATGCCCACACAGTGGTCGGCCGCGACCGTTCGACGGTCGACACCGCCTACCCCGGCGACGTCGTAGGTCTCGTCAACGCGACGGCACTCGCCCCGGGCGACACCCTCTACGACGGTCCGCGTGTCCAGTACCCACCGATCCCCTCCTTTGCGCCAGAACACTTTTCGACGCTGCGCGTCACCACCGCCGACAAGTACAAGCAGTTCCGCAAGGCCATGGATCAACTCGACAGCGAGGGCGTCGTGCAGGTGCTTCGCAACGACACCCGCGGCGACGCCTCGCCGGTGCTCGCCGCCGTCGGCCCGATGCAGTTCGAGGTGGTCACCGCACGGATGAAGACCGAGTTCAACGTCGACACCGTGATCGAGCCACTCGGATACAGTCTCGCCAGACGCACGGACGCCGACAGCGCAGCGGAACTCAACCGCCAGCGTGGCGTCGAGGTTTTCACGCGCACCGACGGCGCGATGCTCGCTCTGTTCAGCGACAAGTGGCGGCTGCAGTACATCGAGAAGGAACACGGCGACCTCACGCTCGAACCGCTTGTCGCGACCGCTGATTGACCGGTGCGGACAGTCGAAACGGTGACTCGCACATCAAGCCGACGGGGCCGTCTCCCCGCGGTGCACGGCACGCGCAGCGTGCGGACCGGCGTCGTGGCCATCGCGGCGGCCGCGCTCACGTCGACCATCGCCGCGTGCTCCGACTCGACGTCGGCGACCCGCGCGGCACAGTCGTCGTCGGCGGTAGCCGCGGCCTCCGCCCCGCAGGACCCTGCTCGGTGTACCGAGAAGCCGCCCTCGGGAACCATTGACCGGCAGGGCTTCGATCTCAGCTTCACGCGCGGACAGATTCTCATCGCGTCCGGGCAGACCACTGCATCACCCAGCGCACAGGAGGGCCGGACCGCGCTGCCCGCGACGTCGGCCGCGCAGCAGATGTCTTCTGCGCCAGCGTGTTACGAGTTCGCTCGGTGGGGTCAGCCGAAGCCGGACGTACCCCCCGACACCCTGCTGTTCGTGTTCAAGGGCGACGGCACCGACGGCGCGCAGATCGAGTTCCCCGTCGGCGAGCTGACCGGCGAACACCTCCCACCGACCGACGGTCCACGTCCACCCGTCGGTCCGCTCACGGCCCCGATCACCGCGAGCGTCGGTCTCTCAGAGAGGGGCATGTACCGGTCGTCATCGGCATGTAGGTTGACGGTGACAGCGATGTCGTCGAAACGAGCCGCGGGTTCGTTCGAGTGTCCCGAATCGGTTGCGTCCGCACAGAATCCGCTCGCCCCCGACGACGATGTGCCATTCGATGACGAGGGCACGACATCCACCGGCACACCGGCGCCCGATACAGCGTCGCAGCGTCCGGTCAGACTAACCGGATGGTTTGATCTGCGACCGTGATCGTTCAATCCTCGACGATCGAGGCGACCACCGACTGATCGACGGCATCGATCGTCGACGGCTCGAACGACGGACTGCGGTCCTTGTCGACGAGCATCGCCCGGACACCTTCGGAGAAGTCGTTCGTCTTGGTGATCTGCGTTGCCGCATGCAGTTCGCGGTCGAAACACTCGTCGAGCGTCGAATCCTGCCCGGCGTCGAGAAGCGCCGCGGTGACCCACAGGCTCGTCGGAGATGCACCCTCGAGGAGTTCGACCATCTCCGCCGCCCACTCGTCGCCCGCCGCTCCGCGCAGTCCTCCGAGAATGGCCGCGACGTTGTCGTCGCCGAAGTACTCGCCGATCTTCGCGATCGGCAGATCGGACGACGGCAAGTCGCTTCTGCCGCCGAGGATGTCGACGAGCGAGTCGCCGGCGCGCACCGCATCGGCAACCGAATCCAACTCGGCTGCGGGCACGAAGTGGGTAGCCAGACCGAGATGCACGGCGTCTGCCCCACGCACCCGGGAACCGGTGAGACCCAACCACATTCCCACCCCACGCGGTAGGCGCGGCAGGAAGTAGGTCGCGCCGACGTCGGGGAAGAATCCGATCGCGGCCTCGGGCATCGCCAGCAGAGAGTTCTCGGTGACGACGCGGATCTCCCCGTGGACGCTGATGCCGAGCCCGCCGCCCATAGCCGCACCGTCGATCAGCGCGATATACGCCTTGGGATAGTGCGCGATCATCTGGTCAAGCCGATACTCGGAGGCGAAATAGTTCTTGATCTCGTCGTACTCGTGCGCGACGGCGTGGTCGCGGATAGCCCTGATGTCGCCGCCCGCGCAGAACGCGCGATCGCTGGCTGAGGTCACCAGCACCGTCTCGATCGACTCATCGTCGCCCCAACGCCCGAGGACGTCGTGCATGTCGTCGATCATCGTCTGATCGAGCGCGTTGAGTGCCTTGGGCCGGTCAAGGATGATCTCGCCGACGCCGTTGCCGACCTGGGTGCGGATGAAAGACATGGACTTCACGGTAGCGCGTTGTCGAGCGAAGCCGCCGACACGAACTCGGTTGACAGTGCACTACGCCTGCGCGTTATCGTGAACAGCGTCCACGTGGTCGGCGGGATTCGTCGGCGGCCACGTACTCATCAGAGATCAGGAGTGCTCACCAGTCATGAACAGCTGAGGTTGGTTTCACGCAGCCGCGTCGACCCGACGCCGCATGCACCCACCGACCTCTCGGAGTTGCTCATGGCATCACCCTCGTCAATCGATCTCACCCCCTCCATCACGCTGTCCGACGTGTCGTACGCCTGGCCCGACGGCACACCGGTGTTCGACGATCTCTCGTTCTCCGTTCCACGTGCGGCGTACTCGCTTGTCGGCGCCAACGGCGCGGGCAAGACGACACTTCTGCGGCTGATCGCAGGCGAACTCGTCCCCACCTCCGGAACCATCACCACCGGCGACGTCGCGCTCGTTCCCCAGCACGCCTTTGCCGACGCCACCGAAACCGTCGCCTCGGCGCTGGGCATCGAAGCGATTCGGTCTGCCATCGCGGCCATCGAGGCGGGATCGGTAGATGAAGCGCACTTCGAGACAGTCGGCGACGACTGGGACATCGAGGCTCGCGCGGTGTCGGAACTGGCGGCGCTGGGATTGCCGACGGACCTCGACCGGACGGTCGGGACGCTGTCCGGCGGAGAGGCCACGCTGCTGGCCATCGTGTCGCGAGTGATTCACCGACCCGCAGTCCTTCTGCTCGACGAACCCACGAACAACCTCGACACCGTCTCACGCACAAGGCTTTGCGATCTGATCGAACACTTCCCGGGAACCGTATTGCTCGTCTCCCACGACCTCGAGTTGCTCGAGCGCGTCGACTCCACGCTCGAGCTCTATCACGGACAGGTGCGCGTGTTCGGCGGCCCGTACTCGCACTACCGCGAAACGATCGATGCGGAGCAGACGACCGCCGAGGCGGCAGTTGCCAACGCGGCCAACGATCTTCGTCGGCAACGCAAGGAGATGACGCAGGCGCAGATCACGCTGGATCGTCGCGCACGCACCGCGGCGAAGGCCGAACGCGAGAAGCGCGTGCCGAAGATCATCTCGCACCTGCGTCGCGACGCCGCCGAGAAGTCTGCCGGCCGATTTCATAATGAGCATCGAGACGACGTCGCCGCCGCGTCGGGACGTCTCGATGCCGCACGCGACGAGGTCCGCGCCGACAGAACGACGCGCATCACGATGCCCTCGGTCACGCTTCCCAGATCCGCGCAGGTGATCGTCGACGACCGGCTGCGCGTGGACGGACCCGAACGGGTCGCGCTCACCGGACCCAATGGGGCCGGGAAGTCGACCCTGATCGGCGATGTGATCGCGTCCAGCGGCGTGGTGGTCCCGTTCGCGCTGGTACCTCAGAAGATCGTGTTCGACGATCCGGAGCAGACCGTCGTCGACCATGTGTCCGGACAACATCCGGACATTGACGCTCAGCAGGTTCGCGCCCACCTCGCGCGGTTTCTTTTCCGCGGATCGCGTGCTGACCGGCAACTGGGCGATCTGTCGGGTGGTGAACGCCTGCGGGTCGCGCTGGCGACTGCGTTGCTCGTCACGCCTTCGCCCACACTGCTGATCCTGGACGAACCGACCAACAACCTGGACATCGACACGACGGAGGAGTTGGCGTCTGCACTTGCGGAGTGGACGGGTGCGCTACTGCTGGTCTCGCACGACACCGGGTTCCGTGAACGCGTGGGAGTTGACCGGGAGGTGACGTTGCGGTGACGAGTTGTGTGGGATCCTCAGAGGCATATATGTACCCGTGGATCCCACACAACTCGCCGTGGATACTGGCTCCCGATGAGCACCGATTCGCGCACACCTCTGGTACTCGTGCACGGCCTACGCGTGAGCGGCCAGACGTTTCGACGCGTGGCCGCCGCGGTCCCCGACCGGGAAGTGGTCTGCCCGGACATGCCGGGCCACGGCTCGCGTGCCGACGAAACCTTCACCATGCACGAAGCCGTCAGCGCGGTGACGGACGCGATCGACTCCGTCGGCGGCACCGCGATCGTCGTCGGTATGTCGATGGGCGGCTACGTCGCGATGGCAACGGCTGCGGCACAGCCCGATCGGGTCGCAGGACTCGGAGTTCTGTGTGCCACCGCGCAGCCGAGTCGGCTTCTCGCAGCACCCTTCCGACTCTTCGGGGCCGCGACCAGCATCCTGCCCGCCGAAGCAGCCCAGATCAGCAGAGTGCTTACCCGTGTCGCCGTCGGTCGGGATGTATCAGACGACATGGAGGCCGGGGGCCTTGCACTGCACTCGATTCGCGACGTGGTCGGTGAGGTCCTCGACTTCGACGCACTCGCTGCTGTCGCGGTCTACCCGGGACCGTCACTGTTCGTGAACGGCGCGTGGGACCAGTTCCGGCTGCACGAGAGGCGATTCGTCGAGGCTGCGGAAGACGGCACGCTCATCGTCGTCCCACGAGCGATGCATCTGTTTCCGCTGATCCAGCCGGAGTTCACCGCGAGGCTGATCGACGAGTTCGCCGAGCGCGTGGACCCCACCGCATCTGCCGACATCCACCTTGGGCACCGAAGAGGGTAGCTGGTCACAGATCGGGTGGGAGTCGAGAACGCGCGCTCAGCAGCAGCGCCCCTGCGGGTTGCGATCCTGATCGGCGAAGCGTTGCCGCCAGTACTCGCGCTCGGTCAGTGGCGTCGCCGACCCGTGAATCGACGCGTGGTGTGCGAGGTAGCGTTCGTAGTCGCGGTCGCCCATCACGCTTCCGACGTACCACCGCACCGATCGCCAGCCGCGGGTGAGAACGTCGATCACGTCGACACCTTCTCGTGTCTGCTTCCCCGACCCGAATCACCGTGGGCCGCATAGTAGTCGTCCCATTCCCGCTGGACGGCCTTCTCCGCCCGCGTCGCGAACAACCCGCGCGGTCCGAAGATCCTCGACGGGACGGGCTTCTCCTCGGTGGTGGGTAGCCCGCCGGCGCGGAGCGCCTTCACCGCGATCCACACGCCTGCTGCGACCACGATCAGCACCAGCACGGCGAAGATGATCGACAGTGTCCCCTGGATGAAGGTGTTACGGATGACGGCGTCGATCTCCGACGCACTCTTGGCGGTCTTGAACGTGGTGAGTCCGTCGTTCTTCGCGTTCACGAACGCGCGGTGCTGCGCCCAGTAGCCGATTGCCGGGTTCGACGAGAAGATCTTCTGATACGACGCCGTCATGGTGACGATGAGGTCCCATGCCAGTGGGATGCCCGGTATCCACGCCCACTTCCATTGGCCTCGTTTGATCAAGACCACCGTCACGACCGTGAGGGCGATGGCGGCGAGCAACTGATTGGCGATACCGAACAACGGGAACAACGTGTTGATACCGCCGAGCGGGTCGGTCACGCCCATCAGCAGGATGGACCCCCAAGCGGCACACACGATCACGGTGCACAGCCACGCCCCCGGCCGCCACGACGGATCCTTGAACCGACGAGCGCCGGGCAGGTTGCCGATGCCGTCGGACAGCATGAAGCGTGCGACTCGGGTACCGGCGTCGACCGTCGTCAGGATGAACAGCGCCTCGAACATGATCGCGAAGTGATACCAGAAGGCGCGCAACGCATCCCCGCCGAACCCCCGCTGCAGCGTCTCCGACATGCCCATCGCGAGTGTGGGCGCACCACCGGCCTTGGAGACGATCGACTTCTCCTCGACACCGGCCGCGGCGTCGGCGAAGTACTGTGCGTCGACCGGCTTTCCACTCAGACCGAGGCTGTTCACGTAGTCGGCGGCGCCCTGGTCGGTGCCCTGGGTCAGCGCCTTGGGTGCATTCATGCCGAAGTAGAGGTGTTGATCGAGAATGCACGCGGTGATGAGCGCCATGATGGCGACGAACGACTCCGTGAGCATGCCGCCGTAGCCGATGATCCGCGCCTGCCCCTCCTTGGCCAACAGCTTGGGTGTCGTACCCGACGCGATGAGCGCATGGAAACCCGAGAGGGCGCCACAGGCGATCGTGATGAACAGGAACGGGAACAACGCACCCGCGAATGCCGGACCGTTGCCGTTCCAGGCGAAATCACTCACCGCTGGTGCCTTCATGACCGGTCGGACAACCAGGATGCCGATGGCCAACAGGGCGATGGTGCCGACCTTCATGAACGTCGACAGGTAGTCGCGGGGTGCGAGCAGCAACCACACGGGCAACACCGCGGCGGCAATGCCGTAGATGATGATCGCCCAACTCAGCACAACCGGCGACAGACTGAACCAGTCCTGACCCCAGGACGTTTCCGCGACGTAGCGTCCGGCGACGATCGCCAACAAGAGCAGGACGACGCCGATCACGGAGACCTCGCTGATCCTGCCAGGCCGCAGATACCGCAGGTAGACGCCCATGAACAGTGCGATCGGGATCGTCATGGCTATCGAGAAGACGCCCCACGGACTCTCGGCCAACGCGTTGACGACGACGAGTGCGAGCACCGCGATCAGGATCACCATGATGACGAGCACCGCGACGATGGCGGCGGTCCCCCCGACCGTCCCGAGTTCGTCACGGGCCATCTGGCCGAGGCTGCGTCCTCTGCGGCGCGTGGAGATGGCCAGCACCAGGTAGTCCTGCACGCAGCCGGCGACCACGGCGCCGATGATGATCCAGATCGTCCCCGGCAGGTAACCCATCTGCGCGGCGAGCACCGGCCCGACGAGTGGGCCGGCGCCTGCGATCGCAGCGAAGTGATGGCCGAACAGGACGCGGCGGTCGGTCGGCATGTAGTCGCGGGCGTTGTCGTACTCCTCGGCGGGCGTCGCGACGTCGTCGCGTGGTCTCACCACCTTCATCTCGATCAGCCGCGCGTAGAAGCGATATGCCACGACATACGTACACAGCGCAGCGATGACGAACCAGACCGCGTTGACCGATTCACCCCGGACGACGGCGATGATCACCCACGCGACGGCACCCAGCAACCCGATCACCGCGAAGAGGACCTTCTTCGCGGGGGTCATCGGGCTTCGGTCGATCACCGCGACCGGGGGCAGGTCGCGGTCCGTCTGGACGAACTCGACGTCGGGGAACTCGTCACGCGTCGTCGTCGACGGTTCTGATGTGGTTGTCATCGCACACCACCCTTCCCGGAGAGTAAGGATATGCCGCGGCTCACTCTACTCACGGCAGTGTGTTTCACACTGCATACGAAAAATGTGCGTCCGGCAATCCAGAGTTCATCGATCGGGTCGCGACTCTGGTCACCGCGGCGATCCGACGCCGACAACACCCTCGAACGACGGCGCCCTCGAACGACGACGTCCGCACTCCTATTCGAGTTGCTCGGCGACCTCGAGCCACTCCATCTCGGCGGTCTCCTTCTCATCGACGACGCCGCGCAGTTCGGCACCCAACGTCACGAGTCGATCGGGATCTGTTGCCGCGTCGGCCAATTCGACGTGCAGTTGCTCTTCCCTGGCCGTCAGTTGCGCGATGCGGCGCTCGAGCCGGTTCATCGTCTTGCGCGCCTCGCGGTGTTCGGCGGCACTGATCGTCGGCGGCGTCGGGTCATCGGCACCGGTCGCTCCGCCCGCTCCGGAGAGCACTGCGGATCGGTTGTCTCCGGTACTGGATGCGGCGATCTCCTTGCGCCGCTGCAGGTATTGCTCGATGCCGCCCGGGAGGTTGGTCAGCTTTCCGTCGCCGAAGAGCGCCCAGGTGCTGTCGGCGATGCGCTCGATGAGGTAGCGGTCGTGACTGATCACGACGAGGGTGCCCGCCCAACTGTCGAGGAGATCTTCGAGTTGTTGGAGCGTATCGATGTCGAGATCGTTGGTCGGCTCGTCGAGCAGGAGCACATTGGGTTCCGCCATGAGGATTCGGGTGAGCTGCAGGCGTCGACGCTCTCCACCGGAGAGATCGCCGACCGGCGTGCGTTGGCGTGCGGGCGCGAATCCCAGCCGCTCGGCGAGCTGTGCCGCCGAGATCTCCTTGTCGCCCAGCATGATTCGTGTGGCAACAGACTCGACGGCGTCGATGACGCGCTGGTCCGGGTCGAGGTCGTCAAGTTCCTGCTTCAGCCACCCGAGGCTCACGGTGAGACCTTCGACGCGACGACCCGGCGCGACGTCGACCTCGCCGGCCAATGCGCGCAGCAGCGTCGTCTTGCCCGACCCGTTGACTCCGACGAGTCCGACGCGTTCGCCCGGCGCCAGGCGCCAGGTCAGATCGTCGAGCAGCACTCTGCCGGGTTCGCCGTGCTCGCCAGCGGGTGTCTCGATGTGGGCGTCCTCGAGTTCGATCACCACGCGCCCGAGTCGACGCCGCGCAAACGCCGACAGCGCCACCGAATCGCGGGGCGGCGGGACGTCGGCGATCAGCTTCTCTGCCGCTTCGACACGGTAGCGCGGTTTGGAGGTACGTGCCTGTGGGCCGCGTCGCAGCCACGCGAGCTCTTTGCGTGCGAGGTTCTGCCGACGTTCCTCCGCGGCATCGGCCTGCCGAGCCCGCTCCGCCCGCGCGAAGATCCAGTCGTTGTAGCCGCCCTCGTACTCGTCGACCTGCCCGTCGTGAACCTCCCACGTGCGGGTTGCCACGGTATCGAGGAACCAGCGGTCGTGGGTGACCACCACGAGGGCACCACGCCGCGAGACGAGGTGTTCTGCGAGCCACTGCACCCCCTCGACGTCGAGGTGGTTGGTGGGCTCGTCGAGGATCAGCACATCGGAATCGGTGACGAGTGCCGCCGCAAGCGCAACACGACGCCGCTGCCCACCGGAGAGCTCGTCGACGCGGGCGTGCAACAACCCGTCGATACCGATCCCGGCGAGGATGGAGCGCACACGTGCGTCGCCCGCCCACTCGTGGACCTCGGTGTCATCGCCGACCACAACGTCGGAAACGGTTGCACCCGCGGGCAATTCGCCGCGTTGCGTGACCACCGCGACGTGCGTCCCACCCGTGCGCGACACACGGCCGCTGTCGGGTTCGGTGACGCCGCCGAGGATCTCGAGGAGGGTGGTCTTACCGCCGCCGTTGAGTCCGACGACGCCGATCCGCTGTCCTTCGTGCACACCGAGGCTCACCTCGTCGAGCAACGGCTTGATCCCGTAGCTCTTGCTGATGCGGTCCGCGTTGATCAGCGCGGAGGTCGAGGCAGGTGGCACCGGTCGAGGCTACCAATGCCTGACGGCACGGACGGGAGGCGGAGTCAGCAGCCCCCCGTTCGCACCAACAATGTCTGCACGTGGCGTGTGTACCCGCCCACGATTGCCGCGACGCATACGCGCACCCGTCCGGACGACGCGCGGTTTACAGAAAGCTCAGATCACGTATTTCGGTGGTGCTCGGATCTGTACTGAGAAATATCCGACTTCTCCTCGGGAGGAATCAGCGGCTGAGCGTTGACAATTGTCTCGTCGCCCGGCTCGTTGTCTTTGCTCTCGACGTACTCGATTCGGAAGCAGACCACACTGATGACCAGTGCGACCACCATCGCGGCGCCAAATGCCCAGGCCACGCCACCGCCGTCGGTGGCCAACAGCGTGACAAATGCACCAAGGAGCACGGCCGTCGCCAGCAGAAGAACATAGCCGATCATCGAAAAAGGAACTCGACGCAAGGCTTCTCGCATAATGGACCACCATTTCTATGCCTACCGCGTTCTTTGCCTACCGCGATCGTACTCCGACGAGTCCGGCAAATAAGTGATGTACGCACATCCGGCCGCGCGATCCACGTATTCAGCGACCAGTGTCGACATCCTGCGTGACGATCACCCCGTGTGATACACATGTATCACACGGGGTGATACATGTGTATCACGACCACTCCCTCGTCGAACGCATCCGTCGCGGAAGGAGCTCCCATGGTGCGCGTGCGCGCAGCGCCCCTTGTCGTCGCATCGACGGCCCAACTGATGCTGGTGCTCGACGTCTCGGTGGTGAATGTCGCCATGCCGGCTCTGCAGTCGGAACTCCACATGTCCGGTGCAGACGTCCAGTGGGTGGCGACCGCCTATGCGCTCGTTTTCGCAGGAGGCCTCCTCGTCGGTGGCCGCCTGGCCGATGTGCGCGGCATGCGGGCGACCCTGTGCGGCGGCCTCGCCGTCTTCGTCGTCGCCAGCGCCATCGCGGGTCTTGCGGGAAGCGGTGCTGTCCTCGTCGCCGCACGCGCCATCCAGGGAGTCGGAGCGGCCGTGGCGTCGCCTGCCACTCTCACCGTGCTCACCCGCACGTATGCGGAAGGCCCAGAGCGAACCACTGCGATCGCGGTATGGACTGCCGTGAGCCTGGTGGGTGGTGCGGCAGGAAACATCATCGGCGGCGCACTCACCGATCTTCTCTCCTGGCGTGCGATCTTCCTGGTCAACGTGCCCATCGGCATTCTCGTCATCGCTGTTGCCCGTCACGTCCTCGACGACGCGACGCACGCGCGAACCCGGATCGACGTCGTCGGTGCCGTCCTGATCACGATCACGCTGTGTGCGTGCACACTGGCCGTGGCGCAGGCAGATGCGGGTTCGGTCGTTGTTGCCTCGGGTGCAGCCGCACTCGCACTCGTCGCCGCGGGTTCGGCCGCAGCGCAGCAGCGCCACAGCTCGGCACCACTGATACCGAAATCGCTGTGGCGCAACAGAACCGTGGTGTTCGCCAATTTCCTCACCCTTGTCACCGGTATGTGCTTTCAGGCTCCGATCTGGTTGTTCCTGACCTATGTGATGCAGACATCGATGGGCATGTCGGCCCTTGCGGCCGGCATCGGCTTCGTCCCGATGGCGGCGACGATGATGGTCGTGGGAACGATGTGCGCTCCACGTGCCATGGAACGCGTCAGCGCATCGTCACTCGTGGCTCTCGGCGCACTGGTGGCTGCAGCCGGATTCTGTTGGCTGGCAGCAGTATCCGGGAGCGGCGGCTACCTCACCGCAGCGCTGGGACCGTCGCTGGTGATCGGCGTGGGTGCGGGAGTGGTGAACACGCCCCTCACCACACTGACGACGCAGGGTGTGGCCCCTGACGATTCCGGCGCGGCATCGGGGATGATGAACACGGCCAAACAGTTCGGCGGGGCGCTCGGACTGGCGGCACTGACGCCGCTGACCGCCGGGTACAGCGATTTCACCGTCGGTTTCACGACGATGGCCGCCGCGATGGTGGTCGTTGCCGCAACGTCAGTGCTGTACACGATCAACGGGACATCACAGTAGGACCACGGAGGGCGCAGCGATGCCGGTCACAGTCGATCACGAGGAGCGACGTACACAGATCATCGACGGTGTCCTTCGCCTCGCTGCGCGCGAAGGACTGCGCGGGGTCAGCATGCGCGCCGCCGCAGCCTCGGCAGGAGTCTCACTTCGGTTGGTGCAGTACTACTTCGGGACGAAGAACGATCTGCTCGCAGCAACGTTGACAGAACTGACCCGACGCAGCGACTCCCGCTGGCGGCGCCGCATCGAGGAATTGGGGGCCGACGCGACGCCGCGCGAGATGATCGAGGCCTACATCGATGAAGCACTGCCGACGGACGAGGAGAGCCGCCGCTTCCACCTCGTCTACCGCGACTACCTGACCCTGACGCTGACCGGTGACTCCGTCGAGCGTGCACCGTTCGTTGCCGGGCCCCGCGACTCACATCGACGGTTGACCGGGCTACTCGACGATGCCAGAGCAGCGGGAGAGCTCAACAGCGACCGCGATCCCGCGACCGAGGCGTGGCATGTCATCGCACTCGAGCACGGTCTCAGCACCGCGTTGCTGCTCGGACTGCACACTGCCGAATCAGCGAAATCAGTTGTCGACGACCACCTCGACCGCCTGTTCACTCACCCTGACAGGCCAGCTCCTCATGCGGTTGGCTAGTCGCGCTCCCATCGCCCGCTAGTCACGCGAGAACGCCTGTGCAACGGTGCGCAACTCGTCGTCGAGGGATTGTGTGACGACGCTCGTGTGATCGGCACGCGTATGCGTGACGAACGAGACGTCGGCTCCCGCTGCGCGCAGCCGATGCACCAAGGCCATCGAAAGCGCGTACGGGACAACGGGATCGAGGAGTCCATGGTCAATCCGAATGGGCACCTTCCAGCCGTCTGTCGGTACCGACATGTAATCGCTGAGAGCGTCGGTGAAGGTCTTGTCGGTGAAGGCGCGTGCCACCAGCGACCCCGGCGACACCGCCCGCATCGCTTCGGAGAAATCACCCGAGCATTTCTCGTGCGCGAGCTCGAGGTACTTCTCCCCCTCGGTCGTCAGATGGTCGCGAACGTGCAGATCGGGGCGCGCATGATCGAGACCCGCGAGAATGAACAGCAGCAGTCCGCCGACGACATTTCCCTTTCCCAAGCTCGGAACACGCGGCGTGAAGGCGCCGAACACCGACTCGATACCCGATGCGGGCGCTGCCGCGATCACCTCGTGCAGACGCAGTTCCGGGGCATAGCTGCGCGCCATGTGCCCGGCGAACAGGGCCGCGTGCCCGCCCTGCGAGTGACCCATCGACACCCAGTCGTTGCTCAACCGGGATTCCTCCCAGCGCGCCGCCCGAATCATGTCGAGAACCGAATGCGCGGCCGCGCGTCCACCGAGGTACTCGGTCTGCTCGGCCGTGCCGAGGCCCGCGTAGTCGGTTGCCGTGACCGCGTAACCCGCTTTCAGTGCTGCGGTGACCGCGGCGTCGACTCCTGAACCCGTCTTGGTCCTGCTGGGAGCGCAGTCATCGCCGATGCCGGTGGTGCCGTGCGCCCAGGAGACGATCTTCCATCCACCGGGCGGCGGGGTGCCCTGCGGAATCCAGTAGATCCCCGACGACGGCGCGATGTGGCCTGCCTGGTCGCGCGTCACGTATTCGACACGCTCGGCGGCAGCAGCTCCTGGCGGTAGTTGTGCCGCCGGAACGCGTTCGCGTGTGATGATCGTGCCGCCGGCGAGATGCTGGTCGGCGCTGGCCGTCGGGGTGAAAGCCACGCTGACGGAAGCAGTGATGGCCGCAGCGAGAACTGCGCAAACCACACGCACCCGACCCGCGCCACTCACCCCTCTGCGCACCCGCACAGGGTAGCGGCGCCCGCGCGCACGCCGCGAGTTCTCACTCATCGATCACCCGTGCACCCGGCACCGGACCACTCGCGGTGCGCACCGCGCGCGCCACCCCAGCCCCCGACAGTTCGGCGGCGACGTTGACCGCCGACACCTCGTCGGCGCACAGAAAGGCGCAGGTGGGTCCAGAACCGGACACGATTCCGGCAAGCGCCCCCGCGTCGACTCCCGCGCGCAGCGTTCGACGCAACGTCGGCTGCAGGCTGAGCGCGGCGCGCTGCAGGTCGTTGTGCAGGTGCGCCGCCACGGCCGCGGAATCGCCGGACGCGAGCGCCGAGATCAGGGCGTCGGGATGTGCGGTGTCGGGGTCGACGTCGCCGGTCGCCACCTCGCGTGAACTACTCTCCCGCAGCCTGTCCAACTCACGGTAGACCGCAGGCGTCGACAATCCGTCCCGCGCGAGCGCCAGCACCCAGTGCAGTTCTCCGCGGGCGAGGACGGGCACCAGTTGCTCGCCGCGCCCGGTGCCGAGTGCAGTACCGCCACGTAACGAGAACGGGACGTCGCTGCCGAGTTCCGCGGCGATCTCGACGAGCTCTGCGCGCTCGATGTCGAGCTTCCAGAGATCTGCCAGGGCGACGAGAGTGCCCGCGGCGTCGGCGCTCCCACCCGCCATTCCACCGGCGACCGGAATGCGTTTGACGATGTCGATCGAGACGGCAGGCTCCCTACCGACGTAGGCCCCGAGTGCGAGTGCCGCGCGTGCTGCGAGGTTGGAGTTGTCGACGGGGACGTCGGCCACCTCACGAGAACCGACACCCTTGCCGTTGTCCCTGGTCACCGACACACTCAGCGCTGTCGCCGGCGCGACGGAGACGTCGTCGTAGATCGAGAGCGCCTGGAAGACCGTGACGAGGTCGTGGTAGCCGTCGTCGCGCAGCGGTCCGACGCCGAGGTGCAGGTTGACCTTGGCGGGCACCCGCACGCGGACGGCGTCGGACACGACCGACAACGACGTAGGAGACACAATGTTCCAGCGTAATGGACTGCGGTCCGCTGTCAGGGGCGCCACTGCCGCTCGACGAGCGCTGCGACGTCGTCGACGACGAGCGCCGCCCCGGCGTCGAGGAGTTCTGCCGCCGCGATGCCGCCTGATTTCACCCCAACGCAGGGGCAGGGAAGCCGATTGGCCGCGGCGACGTCCCACACACTGTCACCGACCAATACCGCGTGCGAGCCGCCCGCGGCATCGAGAGCCGCATGCAGCAGATCGGAGGCGGGTTTGGACTGCTCGGCGTCGTCCGAGCTGGTCACCGCCGCGAAGTCGTCGCGGGTCATGCCGATCAATTCCAGAGCGGCATCGGTGAATTCGCGTGCGCCCGAGGACGCGAGTGCCACCGTGTAGCCCGCGTCGGTCAGCCCCGCGACCAGTTCACGCACCCTCGGAAACGGTTGCACCTTGTCGAGTACCTCGCGATATCGATCGGCCCACTCGTCGCGCAGTTCGTCGCCCGACTCGTCCTCGACCTTCTGCCCGCACAGCTCTCCGACGAGCAGGTCGCCACCCATGCCGACGGCACGGTGGATCTGCCACCACGGAGGCGTCAGGTCGCGCGCTGCGAACGCACGCTGCCACGCGTAAGCGTGCCAGTACGTCGAATCGATGAGCGTACCGTCGACATCGAGGAGCACGGTGTCCACGGCATCTGAGCTGACATCTTTCGTCATCGAATCTCCTCACGGTCCAGCAAGCGGCCCCCTCTCCCACCCTGTCAGAATCTCGACGATCGCGACCGATGGAGT
Source organism: Gordonia aichiensis NBRC 108223 (assembly GCF_000332975.1). Lineage (GTDB taxonomy): Bacteria > Actinomycetota > Actinomycetes > Mycobacteriales > Mycobacteriaceae > Gordonia > Gordonia aichiensis. The sequence continues at coordinate 76,162 of NZ_BANR01000013.1, forward strand.
TCACGAGATGGCAATTCGATTCGGCTACACCCTGATGACCGAGCAGGCCGGGCCCCAACAACTCGTCCGGGATGCGGTGAGCGCCGAAGCCGCGGGCTTCGACTTCGAGGTGTCCAGCGACCACTACTCCCCCTGGCTGTCGGCGCAGGGCCACGCTCCGTACGCGTGGACTGTGCTGGGCGCGATCGCGCACGCCACGGAGCGCGTCGGGCTGATGACCTATGTGACCTGTCCGACGATGCGCTACCACCCGGCCGTCGTTGCGCAGAAGGCAGCGACGCTGCAACTGCTCGCGGAGGGGCGATTCACTCTCGGGCTCGGCAGCGGTGAGAACCTCAACGAGCACGTTGTCGGCGAGGGCTGGCCGTCGGTCGGTGATCGGCAAGAGATGCTCGTCGAGGGCATCGAGATCATTGGCGCCCTGCTCGACGGCGGGCTGCTCGACTATCGCGGCGAGTTCTTTCAGGTCGACTCCGCGAAGCTGTGGGACGTCCCAGACGAGGGCGTGCCGATCGGGGTCGCCGTCGCGGGCGAACGCGGTATCGGGCAGATCGCGCCAATCGCCGACCACCTCATCGCCGTGCAACCGGAGGAGTCGCTGATCTCCCTGTGGAACGACGTCGACGACGCGCCGACGATCGGTGCGGACGCGCGAGCCATCGGGCAGATCCCGATCTGTTGGGACCCCGATCCCGAGGTCGCGAAAAAGCGTGCGCACGAACAGTTCCGGTGGTTCGGTGGTGGCTGGGACGTCAATGCCGACCTGCGCACCACCGCCGGGTTCGCCGCTGCGACACAGTACGTCACCCCCGACGACGTCGCGGCATCGATCCCGTGCGGACCCGACCTCGACGCGATCGTCGAAGCGGTGAGCGCGTACTGGAAAGCGGGCTTCACCGACGTCGCGCTGATCCAGATCGGTGCCGACTCACAGCAGGCGTTCTTCGACGAGGCCGCCGAGCCACTGCTGGCGAAGCTGCGGTCAGCGGCGGGGTAAGCGCACACTCGACAGTCTCGAGCGCCCACTCGACGGTCTGCAGCGCACGGTCGACAGCTCAGGCAGGATCGACGGCCGCGAGACGCACGAAATCGCCGACGTCGAGTTTCTCGCCGCGGACCTGCGGGTCGATAACCGCGGCACGGAGCCGACGTTCGGCTTCCACCGGTGAGCCGGCCCAGGTGGCCAGTGCCGACCTCATCGTCTTGCGACGCTGCGCGAAGGCGGCGTCAATGACGGCGAAAACGTCTGCGCGGGTGGTCGGTTCGCCGACATACGGGTCCGTTCTGGTGACACGGACCAAGCCCGACTCGACCTTCGGCTCCGGCCAGAACACGTTGCGTCCCACCGCACCGGCGCGCGCGACGTCGCCGTAATAACGTGCCTTGACGCTCGGCACCCCGTAGACGCGGGAGCCGGGCCCGGCGGCCAGTCGATCGGCCACTTCGGCCTGCACCATCACGAGAGCCGTTGCGATCGTGGGCAACTCGGCCATGAGATGCAGCAGCACCGGCACCGCGACGTTGTACGGAAGATTCGCGACGAGCGCGGTCGGAGTCACCGGTAGGTCGTCGGCGCGCACGGACATCGCGTCGGCGGTGACCACGTCGAGTGCCGCGGCGCGCTGCGGTGCGAACTCCTCGACGGTCTGCGGCAGGCGGTGCGCGAGTTTCGGATCGATCTCCACGGCGACAACCCGGCCCGCGCGACCCAGTAGTGCGAGCGTCAGTGAGCCCAAGCCGGGGCCGACCTCGAGGACCGTGTCCTCTGGTCCCACCCCTGATGCCGCCACGATGCGTCGAACAGTGTTCGCGTCGTGGACGAAGTTCTGGCCGAGGGTCTTGGTCGGTCGAACGTCGAGCTCCGCGGCGAGGCGTCGGATCTGAGCCGGGCCGAGCAGCCGCGGAGCGGTCGGGTCCGCGTCAGCCGCGGCGTCGTCTGTCAGCGCAGGCCCAGACTCGACGAGCAGGCCGGCCACGCGCCCCACCCCTGGGCTGCGAGGGTCTTCTGCGCGATCGCGATCTGCTCCTCACGGGTGGCGAGGTCGGGGCGCGGAGCGTACTCCTGGCCACCCCAGCGATCCCAGGTGTTCTGGTCGAACTGGATGCCGCCGTAGAAGCCGTTACCGTTGTTGATCGCCCAGTTGCCGGTCGATTCGCACTGCGCGAGCCGATCCCACACCGAACCGTCCGGCACGTCGGGAGCGCCTTCCTTGGTGCCGACCTTGACAGTCGCGGCGACAGGAGCAGCGATCTGGTCGGCGGAGACCTTGTCGCGCTTGACGACCTTGCCGTTGACGATGGTCACGTTGTAGGTGACGTTGGCGCGTCCCGGCTTGCCCGGGTTGACGACAACCTTCTTGTTGCGAACGAGAGTCGGGTCGTCCTGCTTGTTCTCCGGCGGCGCGACGTCTTCGAGGACGGTGTCCTGCTCGGTACGGATGCGGGTCACGTCGATCACCATGTCCGGGGTGACCTTGGTATCGGCGGCGGGCGTGACCTTGTCCTGGTCCGACAACGGCTTGCCGGTTGCGGTGAGCGCCTCGGCAACGGTGGATGCGGGGACAGTGGTCTTGAATCGGACGCCACCGTCGACGACCGTCACCGGCTTCGGGAGGGTGACGTCGACCACGGCACCGCTGACGGGGATGGCCCCGTCAGCAGAGAAGTTGGTCTGGTCGTCGCCGTGAGCGAGGCCCTTCTCGGCGAGCAATTCGTCGACCTTCACCGCGGTCGTCTTGACCTGTTCCTTGCGTCCCTCGACGTCGAGGACGACGGTCTTGAGGCGCTTCATGGTGATGGTCGCGCCGTCGCCGAAGCCAGCATCGGGCCCGGGGCTGACCTGGTCGCCGTCGGACGGGGTGTAGCCCTGTGAACGCAGAACCGAATCGACCGACATGGCCATGGTCGAGACCTTCATCGTGTGACCGTCGACGTCGAGTGTCACGTTTTTGTGCATCGCGACGCCCGCGACACCACCGGCGGCGAGGGTCGCGAGCACCGCGCCGGTGGCAACCCGCGCGCGCATCGATTCTGAGTTATGAATTCTCGCAAGTACAGACAAGGTCCAAGCATCCTGATCGGCAACAACGTCAACCCGCCGGGCGTCGTGGTAGCGGCTCGGTGAGCCGCAGTGGCCCCCGAGATCACACTCGAGGAAGACCGATCATCCGATCAATCGACGCCCACCATCACGCGGGATCACAATACGATAACGAGACGGGGCGATTACCGCAAAGGTAGCTGGTAGGCGCGTCGCGCATTGTCGCCGAGCATCCTGGCCAATGATTCGGCGTCGACACCACGCGTGGATGCCAACGACCTCGCGGTGTACGGCAGACAGTACGACTGATTGGGTTGTCCCCGATACGGATCCGGTGTCAGGAACGGCGCATCGGTTTCGACGAGCAACAACTCGTCGGGAACCACACTCGCCGCTTCCCGCAGTGCGGCGGCGTTGGCGAAGCTCACAGTGCCCGCAAAGCTGAGGTAGAAGCCGCGCTCGACGCATTCGCGTGCAACGTTTTGGTCACCGGAGAAGCAATGCATGATCACGGTGTCGGGGGCGCCCTCATCAGCGAGGATGTCCAGTACGTCGCGGTCGGCCTCGCGGTTGTGGATCATCAAGGGCTTGCCGATGCTCTTCGCGAGCCGGATGTGCCAGCGGAAGGCTTCGTGCTGGATCTCGGGCTTCGCGCAGTCGTCGGACCGGGCGGGCCAATAGTAATCGAGGCCGGTCTCGCCGACGGCCACCACCCTCGGGTCCTGCGCCATCTGCTCCAGCTCTCGAGAGGACGCATCGTCGAGGTCATCAGCGTGCATGGGGTGCAGCGCCACCGCCGCGTAGACCCTGTCATCCCAAACGGCTGCCGACACGGCCCACCGGGCGTCGACCATGTCGTCGGCGACTGTGACCACCGCCTCAACCCCCACGCTCTCGGCGTGGTCGACGATCGCGCGGACCGTCTCGGGTGAGCGCCCACCGCACGCTGCGAGATGCGTGTGCGCGTCGATCAGGCCGTACAGCGGGGCCGGGTCCGGCGGCGGCTCGCGGCGTCGACGCTTCTTCGCGGCCTTCGCGCTCTCGGTGCGCTGCGCGGTATCGGTGCCCTGAGTGTTGTCGGTGCCCTGAGTGGTGTCGGTGCCCTGAGTGGTGTCGGGGGTCGGTGGTTCAGCAGGCCTCGACCCGTCCGGATGGGCCGGGCCATGTGCATCCTCCGTCATGGACTCGACTCTAAGAGGTGGCGGTTCGTGCGCCGACAGCGCCGTGCAGCGCTCCCGTGCGCCGGTTCGCAGTGCCGTCGGCGGATTTCGCTGCGCTGCCGACGCTCAGAGGTCGACGGCCCCGCTGATGACAGTCGTGGAGTGGCCGCCGACCCAGATGTGCTCGCCGTCGTCGTCGACGTATACGCGCCCGGCACGTTGGAGGGCCGTGCCCTGCGAGGCCACGTAGCTCGCGCCGACCCGGCCGCCTGCCCGAAGCCAGACGGCGATACCGGCGTTGAGGCTGCCGGTGACCGGGTCTTCCCCGACGCCCGCTCCGCCCGCGAAACCGCGGACCTCGAACTCGATCTGCGGATCGTCCGGGTGAGGCGACTCGTACCGTCCGAGCAGCCCGATGTCGTAGGCGCTGACGACGGCGAGGTCGGGCTCCACCGAGAGCACGCGTTGCGCCGAGTCGAGTTCGAGGACGAACCACGGAGGGCCGTTGTCGATCCACTCCGCGGCGCGGACATGCTCGCGCGAGAGTCCGAGCGCAGGGAGGACCTCAGCGACGAGAGCGTCGTCGACCGGACCCGATCGGCGCAGCGGGGGCGCGGCGAAGGCGAGCCGTTCACCATCGCGACGAATCGTGACCAACCCGACCCCGCACTCCTGCACGATGTCGGCCCCGCGCGGCGACCCACCCGCAGCCAGCCACGCATGGGCCGATCCGAGCGTGGGGTGGCCTGCGAAGGGAAGTTCGCCACCGGGTGTGAAGATACGCAATCGGTAGTCGGCGGCGGGGTCACTCGACGTCTGGATGAACGTGGTCTCGGAGAGGTTGGTCCAGCGCGCGAATGCGGCCATCGCCTCCTCAGACACCCCATCCCCATCGATGACGACGGCAACGGGGTTGCCACGCAACGGTTTCGAACTGAACACGTCGACCTGGGCGAAACGTCGGGACTGGTGCGCTGATGACATGGACCCATGCTGGCCGTCACGAGCGGCGGTTGTCCAGCGATTTGCCGCGTGCGGGGCCACGGCCCGTCGAGCGCAGGCGCGACGCACCGCTGCGTCCGCGGCGCGACATGGGCTGTGCGCACATACCGCGCCATGGACTGTCCAGGCGGGTAGCGTGTCGGACGTGTTGGGTTTGCCAGAACAGATCTCGGTCGCCCTATTCGACCTCGACGGTGTTCTCACGAGTACCGCCGTCCTACATCGCGTTGCGTGGAAGGCCGCGTTCGACGACTTCCTCCGCGACCGCGACGGCGACGCATTCGTGCCGTTCACCGAACAGGACTACCTCGACTACGTCGACGGTCGTCCTCGCGAGGACGGTGTACGGGCCTTCTTGTCCTCGCGGGGCATCAACGATGTCGACGACGCGACGATCGCCAGGATCGGCTCGGAGAAGAACGCGATGTTCCTGAACACGCTTTCACGCGACGGCGTGAGCCCGTATCCCGGATCGGTGCGCTACCTTCAGGCCGCCAGGGATGCCGGACTGCGCGTCGCAGTGGTGACATCGTCGAAGAACGGAGAGGCCGTGCTCGACGCTGCCGGGCTGTCGACATTCGTGGAAGTGCGTGTGGACGGGCAGGAGACGGCCGCACGCGGACTGCGCGGAAAACCCGCGCCCGACTCGTTTCTCTTGGGGGCAGAATTGATGGGCGTCGAACCGACGGCGGCAGCCGTCTTCGAGGACGCGATCTCCGGTGTGCAGGCAGGCGTTGCCGGCCGTTTCGGCTACGTCGTCGGCATCGATCGGGTGGGCGGTAGTCAGGCGGAGGCCATGCGAACCGCAGGCGCCGACGTCGTCGTCAACGATCTCGACGAGTTGATCCCCGCATGAGCCGCACGACAGAACAGAGCACCGGTTTCGACATCGATCCGTGGCAGTTGCACTGGCGCGGTGTCGATCTCGACATGCTGGGCCGAAACGAAACGTTGTTCGCACTCTCGAATGGTCACATCGGCCTCCGCGGAAGTTTCGAGGAGGGTGAGCCGGTCGATCACCCCGGCACCTACCTCAACGGGTTCTACGAGCTGCGCGATCTGCCGTACGCCGAAAGCGGTTACGGATACCCCGAATCGGGCCAGACCGTCGTGAACGTGACCGACGGCAAGATCATCCGACTCCTCGTCGAGGACGAGCCGATGGACCTTCGGTATGGCCGCATCGAAGAGCATTCGCAGACACTCGACTTCCGCACGGGAACGTTGCGCCGCAACACACTCTGGACCTCGCCCACCGGCCGCACCGTACGCATCAAGTCCGAGCGGCTGGTGTCGTTCACCAAGCGCACCATCGCGGCGATCCACTACGAGGTGGAGCCCGTCGGCGAGGACATGAAGATCGTCCTGCAGTCCGACCTGCTCGCCAACGAGCCGGTGCCCGTGCCCGGCAACGATCCCCGACTCGCGGCGGCGCTGGAGTCACCGTTGGTGTCCGACCTCGCGACCTGCCGCAACTATTGGGGCATCCTGGTGCACCACACCAAACAGTCCGGGCTGCACATGGCGGCCGGCATGGACCACCAGATCGACTTCCCCGGCGCCGCAGACAGTTTCATCCGCGCCGACGAAGACCTCGCGCGATTGACCATCGCAGCGAACGTCCCGCAGGGCACGTCGCTGAAGATGACCAAATACATCGGATACGGCTGGTCGGCGCGACGATCTGTCCCCGCGCTCCGCGCACAGGTCGACGCCGCACTCGCCATGGCGATGGAAACTGGCTGGGAATCGCTGAAAGCCATGCAGATCGCCTACATGGACGACTTCTGGCGCGACGCCGACATCGAGCTCGACGGCGATCCCGAGGTGCAGCAGGCGGTGCGCTTCGCGCTCTTCCACGTGCTTCAGGCGGGTGCGCGCGGGCAGTCCCGAGCCATCCCGGCCAAGGGACTCACCGGGCCCGGTTACGACGGCCACACCTTCTGGGACACCGAGAGTTTCATCCTGCCCATGCTCACCTACACCGTCCCCGCCGCGGCCGGTGAAGAGTTGCGGTGGCGTCATTCGACGATGGACAAGGCAAAGGCGCGTGCCGCCGAGCTCGGTCAGCGCGGCGCTATGTTCCCGTGGCGCTCCATCAACGGCGACGAGTGTTCGGGCTACTGGCCGGCGGGAACCGCGGGCGTGCACGTCAGCGCCGACATCGCGAACGCGACCGCGCGCTACATGCGCGCCACCGAGGATGAACAGTTCGAAACCGAGTGCGGCGTCGAACTTCTCGTCGAGATCGCTCGTCTGTTCGCCGGACTCGGACACCACGACGTCAACGGACGATTCCGACTCGACGGCGTCACCGGCCCGGACGAGTACACCGCGGTCGTCAACAACAACGTGTTCACCAACCTCGCTGCGCAACTCGCACTCCGCGACGGCGTCGCCTGGGTACATCGCCGACCCGACCTCGCGCAGAAGTACGGCGTGACGAATGCCGAAGCGGCACACTGGGAATCGTGCGCCGATGACATGACCATCCCGTTCGACGACGCGCTGGGCGTGCACCAGCAGTGCGAGGCGTTCACCTTGCTCGGTGCATGGGACTTCGCGGCGTCGGTCGGCAAGTACCCACTGCTGCTGAACTACCCGTACTACGACCTGTACCGCAAGCAGGTGGTCAAGCAGGCCGACCTCGTGTTCGCGATGTACATGTTCGGTCGCGCATTCACAGAAGAGCAGAAGCTGCGCAACTTCGACTACTACTACCCGCTCACCGTCCGCGACTCGTCGTTGTCGGCGTGTTGTGAAGCCGTGACCGCCGCCGAGGTCGGATACCTCGGTCTGAGCTACGACCTGCTCGCCGAATCGGTGTTCACCGACCTGCATGATCTCCACAGCAACGTCAGCAGCGGTCTGCACATCGCTGCGCTCGCGGGTGCGTGGATGGACTGCGTCGCAGGGTTCGGCGGCATGCGCGACTTCGGTGGGCACATCACCTTCGCCCCACGGCTCCCACCGCGCCTGACGTACATGTCTTTCCGTATGACGGTGCGGGATTCGAAGATCGTCGTCGCCGTCGACAAGAAGTCGGCAACGTATCGACTGCTATCGGGACCGAAGATCGACCTCGCGCATCACGGCGAGAAGTTCACTCTCACCGACGAGCATCCGGTCACCCTGGACATCGACGAGATCGAGCACCGCGAACCGCCGAAGGCACCGGTGGGATGCGAGCCCTACCACCGGGACTGACACTCGTCAGTGCGTGGGTTTGGCCTCCGGGTCGGCGGCGATGTTGCGCGCGACCCGTTCGCGGAGACTGCGCAGCACGTCCTTCGACGCCTCCGCCCACGGCATCAGGATCGGGAAGACGTGGAACATCCCCCGCCCCTCGATCCCGTACACCGGAACGCCGTTGGCCTCGAGTTTCTCGACGAACTCGCGGATGCCGTCGCGGAACATCTCGTCCTCGCCCCAGCACACGAACGTCGGCGGGAACCAGTCCGGGCTCGGGTTCGCGTAGACGATCGAGACCCTCACGTCGTTGGGCTGCACACCGTGCAGGTACGGCGTGACCGGGATGCTCCACGGGAGGATGTCGTACTTGGCGTTCTCGGTGACCGACGCGTTGTCGAGGTCGAGATCGATCTCGGGTGAGAACAATGCCAGCGCCGCCGGCCGCGGCATGTCCTTGTTGTGCAGATAGCTGATCAACGACGTCGCGAGTCCACCGCCTCCCGAATCGCCGGCGACCATCAGATGTTCGGCCGGGATGCCTCTGTCGAGCAACCCCTGGTACACGTCCGCGGCGTCGAGAACCCCTGCGGGGAATGGGAATTCGGGAGCCATCCGGTAGTCGGCGATGAAGATCTCGAAACCGGTGATGCGGACGAGAGCAGCGGCGAACGCGGAGTACATGATGGGCGACGTACCGATGTAGCCGCCGCCGTGCAGATAGAGGATCGTGGCGCCGATCGCTTCCTTGCGCTCGTCGTCGTCGACGTAGGCGTCCGAACTCGCCTTGGCGCGACACCAGATCCCCGGTACGCCGTTGATGGTGTCCTCGGTGATCTCGACCTTGCCCGCGAGTTCGATGACCGGCGGCAGGATGGTGTTGCAGATGTCGTCGAGCGCCTTCTCCATGGAACGGAACTCCTCGATCGGCAGCCCCATCGAGTAGCCCATGAAGGCTCGAATCGTGTTCCGTGTGACCGACTGGCCGATGTTGTCGAGAAGCCCCGACGGCCCCTTCCACGGCTTGGAGAACGGCACCCGTGCCAGGCCGTTGAGCAGACTCTCCCCGAGGCCCACCATCGTCAGCGCCGCGATCGGCTTGGACGCGGTCTCCACCTCGGGTCTATCTGCCATCACCATAGGAGTCAGGGTACGTGGGCGCTCGCGCTCGAGGCGACCAAGTATCCTGGCAGACACTATGCCCACTGACCTGACCAGCACCGACGCGCGCACATCACACGGCGCAGGACATCCGTACTACATCACGACGGCCATCGCGTACCCCAACGGAGCACCGCATATCGGGCATGCGTACGAGTACATCTCGGCAGATGCGCTCGCCCGGTTCAAACGTCTCGACGGATTCGACGTCCGGTTCCTCACCGGAACCGACGTGCACGGGCAGAAGATGCAGCAGACCGCGGAGAAGGAGGGCATTCCGACCGCGGAGCTCGCCGCTCGCAACTCCGACCGCTTCCAGCAGCTCCAGGACCGTCTCGGGTCGAGCTACGAGCGCTTCATCCGGACCTCCGACGACGACCACAAGCGTGCCTCGGAGGTCATCTGGCAGCGGATGGCCGATGCGGGCGACATCTATCTCGACACCTACTCCGGCTGGTACGACGTCCGCGACGAGACGTTCTACGCCGAGCCCGACACCGTCGTTGACGAGTCAGGCCAACGCGTGGCCTCCGACAACGGGCACGTGCTGACCTGGACCGAGGAGCAGACCTACTTCTTCCGCCTGTCGAAGTATCAGGACAAACTCCTCGACCTCTACGACTCGCACCCCGAGTTCATCGGCCCGGAGGTCAGACGCAACGAGGTGATCAGCTTCGTCAAGGGCGGGCTCACCGATCTGTCGGTCTCGCGGACCACCTTCGACTGGGGCGTTCCGGTGCCCGGACACCCAGACCACGTCATGTACGTGTGGGTCGACGCCCTCACCAACTACCTGACCGGAGTCGGCTTCCCCGACGATGCCGCCACCTTCGACAGGTACTGGCCCGCCGACCTGCACGTGATCGGCAAGGACATCATCCGCTTCCACTGCGTCTACTGGCCTGCCTTCCTGATGAGCGCCGGAATCGAACTGCCCAAGCGAGTCTTCGCCCATGGCTTCCTGTTCAACAAGGGCGAGAAGATGAGCAAGTCGATCGGCAACGTCGTCGATCCGGAGAACCTCATCGACGAGTTCGGGCTCGACCAGCTCCGCTACTTCCTACTACGTGAAGTGCCCTACGGACAGGACGGTTCGTACTCCGCCGAGAGCATGACCGCACGCGTCAACGCCGACCTCGCCAACGAGTTCGGCAATCTCGCGCAGCGCACGCTCTCGATGATTGGCAAGTATTTCGACGGCGCGGTTCCGACCCCTGCCGCCTACACCGATGCCGACTCCGAGATCCTCGACGCCACAAGGGAACTGCTGCCGCGGGTACGCAACCATTTCGACGTGCAGGCGATCCATCTGGGTCTCGAGGCGCTGTGGTCGGTGCTGGCACAGACCAACAGGTACATCTCGGCGCAGGAACCATGGAAGGTCGCCAAGAGTGACCTCGAGCGCACCGGCACCGTGCTCTACGTGTGCGCCGAGGTGGTTCGCGTCGTCGCCCTGCTGGCGCAACCGGTGATGCCGACGTCGTGCAACGCATTGCTCGATCTGCTTGCAGTCGGCGCCGACCGCGATTTCACCGCAGTGGCCGATCGTCTCGTACCCGGAACCGAACTACCCAAGCCCACAGTGGTTTTCCCGCGTCGCGACGCGTGAGCAGGCCTGCGGTGACGCGTTGACCCCGACCGCGACGGACCTACTGCGCTCGTTGCAGGCCGCGGCCGTGCGTCGCGGTTCACCGCCGCCTGCGGCCCTGGTGGGCGACTGGTGGGATGCCGACGCGGTCATCGCGCCATCGATCGAGGTACGCGCGGGTCTCCCACCGCCCGATCATCCAGACCGATTCTGGTTGGGGTACTTGGGATTTCCGGTGCGCGGCGTCGAATCGCCGTTGCCGACGGTCGCGGGAGGCGAGACCGATCACCTCCTCGTGCTCGACGCCGGACGCTGGCGTCACGTCAGTGCTTCCGGCAGCCCCCTGCCCGCGTGGATGCGCGACGCGATGGCCGACGCCGCACGCGACGTCGGCAACTCGACGCAGTCGTGGTCGACGCGCTGGACCGCGCCGGACGCACGTCCGCACATCGCCGCGATCGAGCAGTGCCTCGCCGCGATCCGAGCGGGAGAGATCTACCAGGCCTGCCTGTGCACCCGCTTCACCGGGACACTGACGGGTTCTGCATGCGGGTTCTTCGCCGACCTCGTCGAACGAACTCGACCAGCGAAATCCGCTCTTCTCCAGGGCCATTGGGGTACCGTCGCGAGCTTCTCGCCGGAGACCTTCCTGTCCCGACGCGGCGAACGCGTGTGGTCGGCACCCATCAAGGGCACGGTCGCGGCAGGCGAGGACCCGACTGTGCTCGCAGCGTCGTCGAAAGACATCGCCGAGAACATCATGATCGTCGACCTCGTTCGCAACGACCTGGGCCGGGTCGCGCGCACCGGTTCGGTGCGCGTCGAGAAACTCCTCGAGATCATCGGAGCGCCGGGGGTGTGGCACCTCGTGTCACGAGTAGCCGCACAGCTTCCGCCCACAGTGGGCAACCTGGCCCTGCTCGACGCGACGTTCCCACCGGCGTCGGTCACCGGAACGCCCAAACTGAGGGCTATGCAACTGCTCACGGAGTGGGAGCGGGACCCACGCGGCGTGTACTGCGGTGCCGTCGGCCTGGCGGGGCCCGAGGGATTACTCGACCTCAACGTCGCGATCCGGACCGTCGAGATCACACCCGACGGCTCGATGGCGTTGGGCGTGGGCGGGGGCATCACCGCGGATTCGGATCCCCGACGCGAATGGCAGGAATGCCTCGACAAAGCGGCCAGTGTGATCAACGCGCACCCGACGCTGCTCGGTTAATCTTATCGGTATGAATCGGGCCGTGAGCGTGGAGCAGGCAGCCGAGACGACGTCCGACCTCGCCAACATCCGCGCCTGCATCATCGGTGACACCACCGGTTCCGCTCACGCTTCACGCCACTATCCCGCGGACTACACCCCGCCGACACCCGTGCTCGAATCATGGCTGCGGGCGCAGCGGCGCGGCCATCGACGCGAGCACCACAACCCGACGTTGATCAGCGACGACGAACTCGCGCGCCGACGCGAACACAGTCCCCTGCGGCACGCGTCGAGGGCAGCGCAGGCCATCGTCGACGCGAGCGCCGACGACGCAGACCTCGTCTTCGGGATGTTCGACGCCGACGGGGTCATGCTCTGGGGGCAGGCCGATCCCCGACTCCGCGAACTCGCGAGCGTCCTGCACATCAGAGAAGGCGCGCGGTGGGATGAGGAGTCGGTCGCGACGAGCGTGGTGGGGCAGGTCCTCGCCGATCCCCGACCCCAGCGCGTCTACCCCGTCGAGCACTATGCGCACGCACTGAACGAGTGGTACTGCGCGGGCGCCCCTGTCCGCGACCGCGTCAGCGGCGAGATCGCCGGGGTGATCGCCTTCGCCGGACAGGCGAACGCCGTGCAGCCTGCGACGCTGATGCTCGCCGTGTCGGTCGCGGAACTGTGCGCCCATGAGGTCTCCGACGAACACCAGCGCAGACTGAGCACGTTGCGTGAGACGAGCGGAAAGTCGTTGTCCGACTTCAAGACCGCACTCCTCGTCGACGAAGACGGGCTGGTCGCCGACAGCCGCGGCGTGATCGCACCTACTCGTATCGCCCCGCCTAGCGACGGCGAGATGCGGTTCGTGACCGGACTCGGCGTGTGCGTCGCCGAACGTGTGGTCGGCGGATGGGTGGTGCGGCCTGCGGGACCGTCGGGGCCGATTCTCATCGAACTCGACCTGCGCGGCGAGCCGTCGATCCATGTGACCGACGGACCCGACAACCTGACCATCGTCATCACCCGGCGCCACGCCCAGATCCTGCTGCTGCTGTCCGACGCCGGCCGCGCGGGTCTCACCTCTGCGCAGCTGAGCAAATTCCTGTTCGGCGACGCCACCCACGAGGTCTCGGTCCGCGCCGAGATGTCACGGCTGCGACGCGCCGTCGGCACCCTGGTGACCAGCCGGCCATACCGCCTGGCCGCCGAGGTGACACTCACCGTCATCCCCGACTGAGAGCCGCGCCGGGGGCGGTTTCGCCGCGCGGGGGCGGCGGGTTTCGCGGGGGCGGGTTCCGCGGCGCCGGAGGCGGGTTTCGCCGCGCCGGGGCGGGTTTCGCCGCGCCGGGGCGGG
>NZ_BANR01000012.1 GCF_000332975.1 Gordonia aichiensis NBRC 108223
GCCGAGTCGATTGCCCTGTCTCATGCAGTGGAACAGTTTCTTTACAACGAGGCTCACCTTCTCGACTCGTGGCGCCTATCTGAGTGGTTGGAACTGTTTGCCCCAACTGGGGTGTACCTCGTCCCTTCTACAGACAAGCCCGAAGGAGACCCTGCACACGATCTGTTCCTTGTACAAGATGATCGATTCTTGCTTGAGCAACGCATCAATTCGTTGATGCGCCGTTCAGCTCACGCTGAATATCCGCATTCTCGTACCCGCAGGCTTGTGTCGAATGTCCGAGTCGAAGATGAGCGACACCACGAAGACGGGGGAGACACCTTGCGGGTGTCAGCGAATTTCGCTGTTTTTCGAATGCGTGGTGGAACGGTGGACACGTACGTCGGCCATTACGATCATGTGCTCGTGCGAGATGAAACCCAAGGTTTTCGTTACCTCACGCGTCGCTCGATACTGGATCTCGACGCGTTGCGCCCACACGGCAAGATCAGCATCATCCTATGAGGCGGTTAGCGGACAAGGTCGCGGTGGTCACCGGCGCCAGTCCGAATATCGGCGGCACACTGGCCCGCGGCCTCGCCGCGGAGGGCGCTCACCTGATCTGCACCGACAAATCGGAAGAAGTCGCGCTCGAGTGTGCCGCGAGCATCCGGGCCGCGGGTGGCGAGGCGGTCGCCGTCATCGGCGACGTGACGGATCCTGCTCATGCCGACCAGGCGATCTCCACTGCGATTTCACGATGGGGCCGCGTCGACATTCTGGTGAACAACGCTGTGTTCTTCCGGCAACAGGGTTTGCTCTCGATGCCGTTCGACGTCTTTCGTGCACAACTCGACGTCATCTTGGGCGGAGCCTTCCTGTTCACCCGTGCGGCCGCGGCTGCGATGATCAACGGTGGCCAGGGCGGCAGCGTCATCAATGTGCTTTCTACTGCGGCGTTTCAAGGGCAGCCCGGAAACATCGGGTACTCCACCGCGAAAAGCGGATTGCTCAATTTCACCCGTTCGGTCGCGATGGAGCTGGCTGAGCACGATATTCGGGTCAACGGTTTCGTTCCGACCGCAACTGCGCCCACGAACTCTTCAGCCGTGGCGCAAATGGAGAAGCTTGTCACGCAACCACAAGAATTTCAGATGGATTTCGCTGCGCAGATGCCGATGTCGCGTCTCCCCACGCCTCAGGACTACGTCGGCGCCGTCGTGTTTCTCGCCTCCGATGAGGCCTCGATGATCACAGGCACAACGATCACTGTTGACGGTGGTGCCGGGGCCAAGTACTGGCCGTGGACTCCGCACGAGAAGTGAGTCCCGGGATTCAGATTCAACAGGAGAGTCAATGACTACTGTGATGATAGAACCAACTTCGTCGGTTCTGATAGTGAACGGTGGCGACCTACCGGTGCGGGAGATTGCCCTAGGTGCCGCACCGAATGGGCTAGTGATCGTGGTACTCGAGCCGGGAATGATCGACCGCTATGCGACCGAGATCATGAATAGACTCGCCGAGAACGGCTACGAGTCCCTCGCAACAGAGCGCATGTCGGGGTGTCACGGTGCCATCCTGGATCACGCAGAGTCGCGCGGTTGGTCACCAGAGCAGCTGGGCATGATCGGAATCGGACTCGGTGGCCAACAGGTCCTCGAAGCAGCAACAACGCTGAAGGTCGGCGCCGCAGTCTCCCTCTCGGCAACATCTCCGACGGGGAGCTCCGAAGGGATCCTCGACAGTTGTGCACACGACTCGCTCTCGACACCGTGGCTGGGAATGTTCGGGAAAGATGACCCCGGCGCCGGCCGCAGCGTGCTCGCCGATCTGGCTCAGCGCCTTGACGCCGGCTCGATGATCCACGCGGAGATCGTGAGTTACGACGGTGTAGGGAGAGACTTCTATCAAGCCGCAGACCATGGCGCTCTCGGTTACGGAGCCTGGTATGACTCGTGGCAGCGAACCATTGAATGGCTCGGCGCACGCGTCGCACCTCGTCTCACGGCACATGCCCTGGAATGGAGAAGGAGCCACGGGCAGCGCTGCTGAACGGAGGAAGACCGCGATGGAGAAACTCCACACAGGTGCGCTATCGACACGATGAAAAGGCCGGTCACTGTTCCCCCGGTGGCCGGCCTTCTCATGCAAACCGGTCGCCGTCATGTCCCAGCGGAGATCCCCGCCGGCTCTGCCGACATGGGTCGCCGTTGTGCAGTGAAGACGTCGCCGAGAGTCTCCTGTTCCTCGGGCGGCAGCACTTCGCCTGTGATCAGTTCGTTCCACCGACGCCACCACGTCCGCATCTGGAGCTCGTCGGTACTGGATGCCGCTGATTTGTTCATTCCCCGCGAGATATCAGACCAACCGAGTTCACGGCGCCCACCGTAACCCAGCTGGCAGCTCTCCAGAGCCTCAACATCGTCTGGGGACGCCAAGCCACCCGGGCCCCAGAACGTCAGGAAGTTGTCGAGACGCTGCTTGCGCAACTCACTACCCTCTTCCGGCGGTGCAAGCTCCCACGCCGTGACCTCCATGTAGTCAGGTGCGACCGGATCGATCTTACGGACCAACACCCCCATGACCAGATCGATGACCACCAGATTGGGGAAGATGACCAGGTTACGGTTACCTTGCATTCGGTCAACCCATCCCTCACCATACAACTCGCGGAAACGATCGAATCGCGCTTCGCGCTCGTCAGCACCATCATTCGACAGCGGTCGACCGAACAATCCTTCAGTGGCCGGCGCCCCGGCGATCACCGCGTGTCCGTTGCCGAGGTCTATTGCTCTCGACTCCGCGAGCGCACTCGGATCGAGCTCACCACGCGCAGCCAACACCATCTCGAAGTACCGTTGGTGTGTAGATACCGCATGGTATCCATCGAAGCTATTCTCTACCAACAACTTCCAGTTGGCTTTCACGGAGTACTCGTGGGTTCCCTCGAGGACCTCCATTCCCTTCTCCGACTGGTCGCAGACCAGATCGAGATACTCCGCTGCACCAGCGAGATAGGCTCTCAGGTCGACGATCTCGGGATCGAAACTGACGAAAACGAACCCGCGATAGCTGTCAACCCTCGGAGGCGCAGCCAAGTCGGGGCGAGCGAAATCAGGGCCATAGGACGCATCGTCGGGCATGGAGACCATGTTCCCTGACGTGCTGAAGCTCCACCCGTGGTAGAAGCAGGTCATGAACCGGGCGTTGCCCTGGCGTTCCCGACACAGCATTGCACCACGGTGCGGGCATGAATTCACCCACACACGGATACAGTTCTCGGCATCGCGAGCAAAGATCAGAGGACGCCCTGCCACAACGCGGGTCTTGAAATCATTCTTTTTCCTCAACTCGGTTTCATGCCCTACGTACAGCCAGCTGTGCTCGAAGATCTTCTCGCGCTCCTTGGCAAAAACGTCGTCACTCACCATGGCCTCACGATTCACCTGAAATCGCGGCATCTCTCGGTCATCGATCACAAACTCAGACACAGGGAACTCCTTTGAACAGTGGCTGCGAATAATGGCCTGTAGCTCAGACTCTCGACCATCGCGCCAACGAATGGACGTGGCGGTTCCACCCTTCGGAACCCGGACTATGGACCGGTCACTCTGAGGCCAACACTGGTCGTACACACGCTGTTGCCCCAGAACGATCTCGACACCACAGAGCGATCTCGACACCGCTGCGGCGCAACATGACTGACGACGCTGTGAAGGAGCCAGGATGGAAAACACCCAGACGGTCGAGCGGCGCTTCGCCTGCATGGTGGACGATCTGGATCGTGGCGAATCCATGACAGTTCCCGGCGATATCAATGTCGCATTGTTCCGCACCGAGAGCGGCGAATTCTTCGCCACCGCTGATACCTGCACACATGAAGAATGGTCGCTCGGTTCCGACAGCGACCTCGAGGGGGAAGAGGTCGTCTGCCCCCTCCACATGGCGCGCTTCAGCGTCCGCGACGGACGTGCTCTGTGCTTCCCTGCGACTACCGCTCTGACGACCTTCGGCGTCGAGATCGAGGACGACAGGGTTTACATCGTTCGGTGAGACAGATCCGTTCTGCGCGTACACCGCTGACGACAGTTGAGGAGAACCATGCATATTGTGATCGTCGGTGCCTCTGTCGCCGGCATTCGGACCGCTCAAGCCTTGCGGGTTGGGGGATTCGACGGGACGATCACTGTCGTCGGCGACGAACCCCATAGTCCCTATGACAAGCCGCCCCTGTCGAAAGAAATTCTCGACCCTGCCAGCGACCGTGACTCGGTTTCGTTGATCGACGCAGACGCGTTGGCGTCACTGTCAGTTGACCTACGGCTCGGCGTGCGGGCAACAGCGGTTGACATCGACGGGAAACTCCTTTCGACTGACTCCCTCGGCCAGATTGCTTATGACACCCTCGTCATCGCGACCGGGATGCGCCCCCGTACTCTCTTTGCGGCAGAGCACTTCTCGAACGTGTACACCATCCGATCACTCGATGACTCGCGAGCCATTCGGGCGGAGCTGTCCAGGGGACGCCGTGCCGCCGTCATCGGCGCAGGCTTCATTGGTGCCGAGTTCGCCTCGGCGGCGAGAGCACACGGTGTCGAAGTGACGCTCATCGAAGCACAGGACGCCCCGATGGCCGCCCAGCTGAGCGCAGAAGTCGGGACCGCTCTTGCCGAACTCCACTCCCATCACGGCGTGGAGATGATCACCGGTCTCCAGCCACACGGGTTCGGGGGAAGCACGCGCGCTACTTCGGTAACCCTCAGCGACGGGCGTCGCGTCCCCGCAGATTTCGTAGTTGTCGGGATCGGTGCCACTCCAGCTGTCGAGTGGCTCGACACAGCAGGCCTCGTCATCGACGATGGTGTTCGCTGCGATGAGACACTCAAAGCATTGGGATGCCACGACATCTACGCGGCAGGTGACGTCGCGCATTGGGATCACCCCATGTACGGCGAGCCACTGCGTATCGAGCACTGGACCAACGCCAACGATCACGCGGAGATCGTCGCAGCCGACATCCTGGGCACGACCGCGCCCCGCCCGACACTACCCTACGTATGGTCCGACCAATACGGTCATCGCATTCAGATCATCGGTCGACCGGCGCTCGGTTCACCTACGATCCGCACAGGCGCTGCGACACACGGCGATCTCGTAGTCGGATACACGGACGCCGACGATGTCCTTGTCGGTGCACTCGTCGTCGATAACCCTCGACTGCTGATGAAGCTGAGGAGGGCAGTCCTGGCCGGTGAACACAGGCACGAGGCCGAGGCCACCATTCTCGAAGCAACTCCGGCCGCCATGTGAACGCTGCCGGACCTCACCCCCACCCATTCTCCGAAGGAGTTGTCATGGCAGAAGTCATCGGGGTCGGAATGACCCACTATCCCCTCCTAGCCGGCAAGGACTCACACATGGCGAGCCTGCTGAAGACCACCCTGAAAGATCCTGACATTCCCGCGGAATGTAAAGATCCCTCGTCATGGCCGCCTTTGGCGCAGGCCGAGTGGGGCGATGACGGAGGCGTTGCAGCGGCAGCGGAGCACCGAAAGCGACTGATTGCCGACATCGATGTCTGCCGGTCCGCCATTGATGATTTCGAGCCCGACGTGCTCATCGTATGGGGAGACGACCAGTACGAGAACTTCCGCGAGGAAGTCATTCCGTCGTTCTGCATTCTGGCGTACGAGGACACTGTTGTTCATCCGTTCGGGGTCCTTGACATGATCAAAGTGCCGAACTATTGGGACCTGCCGGGTGACACTTCTTTCGTCATGCGTGGCGACCCGGATTTCGCGAAGCAGGCGGCGAGCGAAGTCCTGGGCGCCGGGGTCGACGTTGCATATTCTTACCAACCGCGTGAAGGCATTCACTTTCCTCACGCGTTCGGCAACACGCAACTGTTTCTCGATTTCGACAACGTCGGCACTCAGTTCCCGTACCCGATGGTGCCGATGGCGGTGAACTGTTATGGCGAACACGTCATTGCACGACGAGGCGGCATCGCCCGCTTCGCAGATATCGAAGCAGGCGAGAGTCTTGATCCCCCTGGTCCAAGTCCACGACGCTGTTTCGAATTCGGTGCGGCAGTCGGCCGATTCGCCCAGAGGTGCGACAAACGTGTCGCCCTCGTCGCATCGTCGAGCTGGTCGCACGCGTTTCTCTATGACAAGGGATGGCACCTCCGACCCGACACCGAAGCAGATCAGGCACTCTACGACGCTCTACTTGACGCTGACTACGATACATGGAATGCGCGTACCAGCCGTGACGTCGTCGAATCGGGACAACACGAAATCCTTAATTGGTATTGCTTACTTGGCGCTATGTCAGCGCTGGACATGTCGCTGACGTGGTCGGATTTCGTGACCACTGAGATCTTCAATTCGAACAAGGCCTTCGCTGTCTATCAATAATAGAGATCTCTGATCTACAGCTCGCGCGGAAACCAGTGTTCTCGGCCGCGAGCGAGGCCTTCTTCCAACTCGGCGACGATGCGTCCAGCAGCCGCACGCACCGCCCCGGAAACGTTGACAGCGGGAGGTTGCTGCGCACAGAACCCCACCGAGATTGCGCCGACGGCGAAGCCATTCATCACGATAGGAGCCGCCACACACGCCAAACCCGGTTGCGCTTCCTCTATCTCGCGTGCCACCCCTTCGGCCCGGACTTGGCGGAGCTGTCCCACCAAGATCTCGACGGAGGCTACCGATCGGGGCGTCATTCGAGGAAGCGGCGAAGGGAGGAAGTCGACCAGATCGTCGAGGTCTTCGTGCGCGAGTAGCGCCTTTCCCAGCGCGGTGCAATTGGCGGGCAGGCGCGAGCCGATGGTCACGATCGACGCCGGGGAATCTCGTTGTGCCAGCTTTTCTAGATACACGACATCGAAGTCACGAAGTGCTCCCATGAGCACGGTCTGTCCGGTCCATTGGTGCAGCCTGGTCAAATGGGGCATGGCGAGGTCACGCATGTAACCGGCGGGGGTCGACGCGCCGAGTTCGAGCAGCCCCATCCCTATCTTGTAGCCCGATCTATGATGCTCGACCGCACCCAGGTCGACCAGACGCGAGAGTAACCTGTGCACGGTCGATTTCGGCAACCCCGAAGCTCGAGCCAACTCACTGAGCGTCATCACCCGTTCCTGCGCGTTGAAGGCGCGCAACAGATCGAACGCCTTGGTCAGGATCGACGGCGTCTCGCCCGCGCTGTCTCGGGGCTCCGAGCCGGTGGTCGGCATTGCTCACCTCATACACATCGTCTCTGTTCAGAACTACCCCATATCGTGATCGGCGTCACTGGATTGACGCTTCCTGAGGTTCCGGTCGATGGAACCCTCAGTTTTCACTGGCTCCCGCGACCCCTACCTTCGAGAGGCAGCGCTCGAATCGATAGTTGCGAAGCGGAGCGGAGCACAGATGGATCGCATTGCCACTCCCATCAACGCGGGCAGCGTCGATGTACATGCCCACTACTTTGGCGCAGACCTCGCCGACAGGCTGACCGTGCCCGCCGACCCCCGGTGGCCGACTCTCGTCGTGGACGGGCCGGCAGGCAGGATAATGCTGGGCGACAGGCTCTTCCGCAACGTACGTTCGTCGCTCTGGGATCTCGAGGACCGAGTCGCTGAGCTGGACAGAGCGAATGTCGGCGTGCAGGTCATCTCGCCTGTACCGGTGACCTTGGCGTACTGGGCTTCGGAGCCCGCGGCTGTTGCGTATGCGCGCGCGCTGAACGACTCGACCGCGGCCGCCGTGCATCGCGCCCACGGTCGGCTTCTCGGTCTCGGAGCGCTCCCACTTCCGCACCTAAACGCGTCGATCACCGAGTTGTATCGGCTCGTCGAAGAGCTGGGATTACTCGGCATCGAGATCGGGACGCAGGTCGCGGGAATGGACCTGGACTCACCACATCTCGATCCGCTGTTCTCCGCTGCCGAAACTCTCGGGGCCGCAATATTCGTACACCCCACCGACGGCGGCGGGGGCGTGATCCGCAGAAGCGGACAACCTTACGACTTCGGTCTCGGCATGATCAGCGACACTGCAATCGCCGCTTCTGCACTGGTTTTCGGTGGCGTGATCGAGCGGTACCCTCGGCTACGAGTCGCGTTGGCCCATGGCTGCGGCACATTTGCATGGGCATACCCACGGCTGCGCCTGGGCGGCAGTATCTTCAACGGGATCGAGCCGACCGACGTCGATCGGCTGGTGTCATCACTCTGGGTCGACTCGCTCGTCTTCGATCCTCAACTGTTTCGCTTGCTCACAGAACGGTTCGGTGCCGACCACATCATGCTTGGCACCGACTATCCATTTGTGCCAGGCCAGTTGGAGAACCATCACGACTTCCTTTCAGACGCAGTGACTCTCGGTGCGCTGACCGCGCCGGAAGTCGAGCAGATCCGTCACAGGAACGCTGCACAGTTCTTTGCTTCCTCAGCCGAAACATCAATGGTGGCAGCATCTTCGGGACATCGCGGCGGTCTACCGTGAATGCGCACGTCGCGGTCATCGGTGCACAACCTGTGGGTCTGTGCACCGCTCTCGGCCTCGCCCTGCGAGGCATCCAGGTCACTCTTGTAGCCGTCGAGTCAGACGACGCGAGCTGTCTCCAGTTCGTACACAATTGGTCTGTCCTACCCGGGCTCGACGCACTCGGAGTTCTCACGGACGCGCGCGAGGCCGGGTCATCGGAAACACACGTGGGTATCCGGATAGCGCAAACAGGTGAGACGATCGATCTGGATCTCGGCGTTCTCTCCTCCGACGTGCCCTTCCCATTCAACCTTCACCTCGAAGACGCGCGCTTGTCCGAGATCCTCCTCGCTCACCTTCTTCGACTTCCCGAGGCCGAGATCGTGTACGCCGAGAGTGTCAGGGGTGTCAGACAGGACGAATCCGAAGTGGTGGTCGACTGTGCAAGTCACGACGGTCCGCGATCCATCCGTGTCGACTGGCTTGTCGCGGCCGACGGCACGAACAGCACTGTACGACGACTTCTCGGCGTCGGCTTCCCCGGGTTCACCTGGCGCGAACGATCCGTCAGCATGCTCGTAACCCCCCATGACGTGACCCCCGATCTGCGGCCGACGACCTTTCTCGTGGGCGTCGAGAGGAGTGCGCTCCTGCAAAAGGCTGACAGCGGACGCTGGTTGTGTGCCTTCACCGAGTCGATGGAGCTGCCCGAAGCATCGCTGGCAGACAGGTTGGCGCCAGTTACAGGGAGCCTTCTCGGGGCCGAACGGTCCACAGTGCACAGTTGGGCAGCGGCTCGGATGCACCATCGCAGCGCCGCCAACTACCGAGTTGGACGTGTGCTGCTGACCGGCGCAGCAGCGCACGTCACCAACAGACTTGTCGGCCACAGTTCCATCACCGGATTCTTCGATTCCTTCCGTGTGGTCGAGGCACTCGAAGCGATGGTCAACCACGGCGCCCCCGACTGTGTGCTCGACAACTGGGCACACAGTCGACGACGGGTCTTCCTGGACGATGTGGCGCCGCTGAGCTCCAGTCGCAAGCAACTCTTGAGCCTCGATAGAGAGGAACTCGAGATCGAACTCGACTACTACCGCGGTACCGCATCCTCGCCGGAGGCACTCCGGGAAATGCTGCTGGTCAATCTTGCGCTCGCAGGGGACTCACCCTTGCCTGGTTGAGATTCCAGCCGATGGAACCGACTCTGGGATTCCCCCTGTCACCCTTCTTAGGGTGACGATGGCGCAAGCCCGACAACAGTTTCCATTCGTGATGCCCGCCTCACCGACCCCGACCTGAGGAGCCACAGATGACCTTGACCGTAGATATTGCAGAAGGACTGTATATCGATGTGCAGGGAACACGCACGCACTATCACGATGTCGGAGAGGGTACACCGGTCTTGCTGCTGCACGGCTCGGGACCGGGAGTATCCGCGTGGGCGAACTGGCAACACGCTATTCCATCGCTCGCCGAGAACGCCCGGGTTCTTGCCCTCGACATCGTCGGTTTCGGGCACACCGAGCGACCGAAAGATGTTCGTTACTCACTGCAGACGTGGACCGATCATGTATGGAACTTCTTGAATGCGTTGGGTATCGAGAAGGTGTCCATAGTCGGCAACTCCTTGGGTGGCCGCATCGCATGCCAGATGGCAGAGGACGATGGTCGCCGTATCGACCGCATCGTCCTGATGGGTGCGCCAGGGGTTGGAATGACCCTCACCGAAGGACTGAAAGCGCTTCGCGCATACGAGCCCTCACCTGAAAACATGCGTGATCTACTCGTCAACTATTTCGCTGTCGACACGTCGATCATCACCGATGACCTCGTGACTATCCGCTACGAGGCAAGCGCCGCACCAGGCGCACACGAGGCATACCACCTCATGTTCTTCAGCCCAGATCACGCGGGCGGTGAACTCGCCATCACTGAGCAGCAAGTGCGCTCCATCACGACGCCGACCCTGCTGATACACGGGCGCGAAGATCGCGTTGTACCGGTCGAAGTCGCGTGGAACATGGTTCATCTGCTGCCGAATGGGGATCTCCATGTCTTCGCTCACTGCGGCCACTGGACGCAGATCGAGCGATCTGGTGAATTCAATTCATTGGTCAAGAACTTCCTCGCGATCACGGAACGGAACTGAACCCATGCCCGCCTCTGCTGCTTTTCAACAGATCAGGCTCGCACGCGAGACCCTGCTTGATGCGTATGGCAACTACGAGCAGGCCATGGAGAAGTTCACCTGGCCCGAGGTCGGTGAGACATTCAATTGGGCAACCGACTGGTTCGACTGCATAGCGAGAGGAAATGATCGCACGGCCTTGTGGATCGTTGAAGAAGACGGCTCCGAGTCCCGATTCACGTTTGATGACATGGCCAGTCGATCCGACCGAGTAGCACGGTGGCTCGAGCAGTGCGGTGTCCGCCGAGGTGACGCCGTGTTGCTCATGCTCGGAAATCAAGTCGAGCTATGGGAGTCGATGCTTGCGGTGATGAAACTCGGCGCGGTCCTGATGCCAACGACGACTGCGGTAGGGACCGACGAGTTGACCGACCGAATCAACCGGGGCCACGCCCGAGCCGTCATCGTCAACCGCACCGATTCGGGCAAGTTCAGCGACATCGCCGGAGACTTCATTCGCATCAGCATCGGGGCGTCTACCGGCTGGCTCAACTATCACGATGCCTACGCGCTCACCCAGGCCGCCGCCTTCGAGACCGTGACAGCATCCACAGACCCTCTTCTGCTGTACTTCACCTCCGGCACCACCCGCCGCCCGAAACTCGTTCAGCACACTCAGGTGTCGTATCCGGTAGGACACCTGAGCACGATGTACTTCCTGGGAGTGCGCCCCGGCGACGTCCACCTCAACATCAGTGCGCCGGGATGGGCCAAACACGCCTGGAGTTGTTTCTTCGCCCCGTGGATCGCCGAAGCCACCATCTTCATCTACAACTATCAGCGTTTCGACGCGGCAGCACTTCTAGCGCAGATCCGGCGAGCAGAGATCACCACGTTCTGCGCACCGCCGACCGTATGGCGGATGCTCATCCAGGCTGATCTCAGCGGTGGTCCCGGTCAACTACGAGAGGCGATCGGAGCGGGCGAGCCACTCAATCCTGAGGTTATTTCGCATGTTCAACGAGAGTGGGGGCTGACGATCCGCGACGGATTCGGACAAACCGAGACCACCGCACTTATCGGAAATCCTCCCGGGACCGAACTCAAGCCCGGGTCGATGGGGCGCCCACTACCCGGGGTTCCCGTCGCCATCGTGGATCCGAGCACCGGACGGGATGCGGACGAGGGCGAGATTTGCCTCGATCTTTCTCGCAGGCCACTCAATCTCATGACTGGGTACGTCGACGATGACGAAAAGACCGCCGAGGCCATGGCCGACGGGTTCTACCATACGGGCGATGTTGCTTCCCGCGATGACGCAGGATATGTCACCTACGTCGGCCGAACCGACGACGTGTTCAAAGCGTCAGACTACAAAGTCTCCCCTTTCGAACTCGAAAGTGTCCTCTTAGAACACCCCGCAGTTGCCGAGGCAGCGGTCGTTCCAGCTCCTGACGAGACCAGACTCGCGATACCGAAGGCATACATCTCGCTTGCCCCCGGCTGGGCGCCAGATGCAGGAACCGCATTCGAAATACTGAAGTACGCACGCGAGAACCTCGCTCCGTATTTAAGAGTTCGACGTCTCGAATTCTCCGAACTCCCGAAAACCATTTCCGGAAAGATCCGACGCGTCGAACTACGGCAGAGGGAGCAAGACGCCGCGGAAGACAACTCAGCGCTGGAGAGCGAGTACCGGGACGACCAGTTTCCACATTTAGGATCTGCGAGTCGACAACCGTCGTAACTCAGATATTACGCATTGCCCTCCACCTAACGCCTTGGGTGGTTGGGCCGTGAACGTACGAAGGTAGCGGTGTCAACGGCCGAGCGACCTCACGCCGTCGAAGGTGTTTTATTCTCCCGCAGAACGTGTTTGAGGATCTTGCCGGTGGTGTTTCGTGGAAGTTCGTCGACGATCCGCAACTCGCGGGGAAGCTTATACCTGGCCAATCGACCTCCGAGGTGCTCTCGTAAGGACTCCAGATCAAGATCTCGCCCATCCTTGAGAACGACCACAGCGACGACACGCTCACCCCATTCGTCATCTGACGCTCCGATCACCGCAACGTCACTGACCGCCTCGTGAGTAAAGATCGCACTCTCGACCTCGGCGGGGTACACGTTCTCCCCGCCCGTGATGACCATGTCCTTCAAACGGTCACAGATGAAGTAGAAGCCGTCAACGTCGCGAAACGCGACATCGCCGGTTCGAAGCCACCCACCTTCAAGCCGAGATTCCGCTGTGACCTCCGGACGATTCCAGTAACCCGGAGAGACCGTCTCACCGCGGACACACAGCTCCCCGGGAATGCTCGGTTCCGAGATGACTTCCCCGGTGAAGTCGATGAGCTTCACCTCATTGAGCATGCCCGAGGTCCCGCAGGATCCGAGCTTGTCCAGGGCGCGCTCGGTCCCCAGAAATGTAGCGCCGGTTGCGACTTCCGTCAGCCCCCAGCACTGATTCACGGGAATGTCACGACTGCTGAATATTTCCAGCAGATGTTTGGGTACCGGTGCAGCACCCGCCACGACCGTCTGCACAGACGAGAGATCGGTACGCCCGAATTCGGGATGCTGAGTCATGAACAGCATCATCGTCGGCACCAGAAAGAGTGCAGTGACGCGGTACTTGGGGACGTCTTCGAGAACACGACCCGCATCGAAGCTACCGTGCAGAACGATGTGGCCACCGGTCATCATGACCGGGAGCGTCATGACGCACAGCCCACCGGAATGGAACAACGGGGCGGAGGTGAGTGCCGTGTGGCCACCGTGGTAACCGACGCTCAGCATCCAGTTGACGTTGTTGGTCCACAAGTTTCGGTGAGTCAGGATGGCTCCCTTTGGACGACCGGTGGTGCCCGAGGTATAGAGGATGGCCGCTGGTGCGTCCACATCGACATCGACTTCTTCGGTCTCGATCACGACTTCGGCACCGGCGTCAAAACTCGTCCATCCATCGCGCCCCTCCCCGAAGACGATCCGAGACCTGACCCGCGAGCGCGCCGATATCTCGTCGACCAGTCCCACGTGCTCAGAACCCGAGATCAGCACTGTCGCACCCGAATCGTCGAGTTGAAACAGAACTTCATCGCCGGCCATTCTAAAGTTCAGCGGCACGAAAATCGCGCCGAGACGAGCGGTCGCGAACAGTGAAACCAGGAAATCTGGATGATTGAATCCGAGATATGCGACCCGGTCACCGCCACGCACGCCACATCTGGCGAGGAAATCGGCGAATCGCGTGATCTTGTCCTGTAGCTCCGCGTAGGTGATCGTGCGCTCGTCGAACGTGATCGCGGGACGGCCGGGGTCCCGTTCGGCGCGACGACGAAGCCACGTCGACAGTCCTTGCGTGTTCATCGGTTCTCCTACTCCTTCGAACTCACCATCGCCCGTTTGCGCAGACCCACGCCTACTCCCAGAGGAGCGTCGCAAATGCCCCAAATCTCCCCGGCGACCAGAATCTTCGAATGGTACGACCAAACACTCGATGGGGTCAACGGTCATCGTGCACTCAGTCGGCCAGGTGCAACTGCTGATCCATGGTCCCGTTGCATGGGGAGCATCCGCCTTGCAGCGCGGGTCGGGACATTCAGACTTTGCAGCGGCCTGAGGTAGGAAGAATCATTGTCGTCGTCTGCGGCGCGGAATAACTCCGACTCCCGACTGGTTGACCCACGCAGTTGCTCAGATTTGAGCAAAAAGCCGACCAGGAGGTCCCGATGCCCGCCATCACCGCCGACACCACGACGTTGCCCCGCATGTCCGCCGCGGCGCTCGACTCCACCGAGCGTCCGGTGAAGTCACTCACCCGCGGGCCGCGCGGCTACGAGGGAGAGGGATTCCCCGTGGTCAGAGCTTTCGCGGGCGTTCCCGCGGCCGTGCTCGATCCGTTCATCCACATGGATCAGATGGGCGAGGTCGACTATGAGCCGGGAGAGCCGAAGGGCACCGACTGGCACCCGCACCGCGGCTTCGAAACCGTCACGTACATGATCGATGGCCGCTTCCAGCACCAGGATTCGACCGGCGGCGGAGGCCTCATCGAGAACGGCGCCACGCAGTGGATGACCGCCGGCTCGGGCATCCTGCACATCGAGACCCCACCGGCTGAGCTCGTCGAGTCCGGCGGCCTGTTCCACGGCATCCAGCTCTGGGTGAATCTGCCGGCCAAGGACAAATTCCTCACGCCGCGCTACCAGAACCTCGAGGCCGGCAACGTCGAACTCGTCGCGTCCCCCGACGGCGGCGCCCTCATCCGGATCATCGCCGGCGAACTCGACGGCCACGCAGGCCCCGGCGCCACACACACCCCGATCACGGTGGCACACGCGACCATCGCGCCGGGCGCGTCCGTGTCCGTGCCGTGGCGCGAGGACTTCAACGCGCTCGCCTACGTGTTGTCGGGCCGCGGAACCGTTGGCGCAGAAGCCCGTCCGATCGAACAGGGTCAGCTCGCCGTCTTCGGCAAGGGCGATCGATTGACAGTCACCGCGGACACGGGTCAGGACGGCAACCGTCCGGCGCTCGAAGTGCTGCTGCTCGGGGGCCAGCCCATCCGCGAACCCGTCGCACACTACGGGCCGTTCGTGATGAATACCCGCGAACAACTCGTCGAGGCGATAGAAGACTTCCAGGCCGGTCGACTCGGCATCGTTCCGCCGGATGCGATCATGCCGCACACCAGCAATCGATGACCACCGACCAATCCTCGATGAAGACGGCCGCGTCGAAAGCTCAGGCGTGGCGGCTCTTCGTGGAGACCAGTGCTCGTCTGCAGACCATGCTTGACGACGAGCTCCGCGTGCACTGCCGAATGTCACTCGCGGACTATCACGTTCTGCTGATACTCCACGAGTGCCCCGGTGGCCGCGCTCGCATGCGAGACCTGTCCCGCCGCATGGTCTTCTCGACGTCGCGGCTCTCGTACCAGATCGACGCCATGGTGCGTCGTGGCTGGCTGCGTCGCGAAGCGGTCCCCGAGGACAAGCGCGGCAGCTACGCCGTGCTGACCGACGACGGGCGTGCGGCATTCGCCGCGGCCGCCCGCGACCACGGCGTAGCCGTCGACAGACTGTTCACCTCCGCGCTGTCAGACACCGAGGCGAACAACCTCGGCAGCATCATGGAAACACTCACAACGCACCTCGACAACGTCGAAAACACCGATGTTACATCCACTTCCACCCGGAAATGACGACACCATGAGCGCACAGCAGACCACCGAGTCCTCCCCCTCCTGGCGACTGATCCCTGCTGCCGATCGACACATGTGGAACGACGAAGCCATCGACTCACGGCAGTCGTTTCCCGCCACGGGAAGCTTCAATCTCGCCGCCAACGCACACGGAATGCTCTTGGTCCACAACGACGACGTCGTCGACGCCGGAGCAGGTTTCGACACCCATCAACACCACGACGCCGAGATCGTCACCTGGGTTGTCGAAGGCTCGCTGCACCACAAGGATTCGCACGGAAGCGAAGGAGTGCTCACCCCTGGTGTCGTCCAACGCATGTCAGCGGGTTCGGGGATCAGACACTCCGAACGCAATGCGTCGACGCGGTCCGAGAACCAGCGACTTCGCGTCGTCCAGATGTGGATCGCACCTGAATATGCCGGCGGCACGCCTGATTACGCAGAAGCAGACGTCAACGCTGCGCTGGCGCGGGGCGATCTGGTGACCATCGTCTCCGGACTCGAGCGCGACATCGACAGTCCCGCAATGAGTATCGGCAACAGCTACGTGGCATTACATGCCGCACGGCTCACACCTGGCCATCCGGTCACGATTCCGCGCGCACCGTTCGGCCACCTGTTCGTCGTCTCCGGAACCATCTCGGTCACCGGCCTCGGCCAGGAGGCGGGGGTCGACGAGCACATCGTCCTCGATGAGGGCGACGCGCTACGTACGGTCGACAACGCCGAACTCTCGGTGACCTCCGACGCCCCTGCCGAGATTCTGTTCTGGGAGATGCACACCTCATTCGACGCCCCGCGACACTGACCAGCGTCGACGAACATCAGAGCTGCGGCGCGACCTCATTCGCGATGAATTCGATATGCTCGACGTCATCAAGATCGAGCACCTGGAGATAGAGTCTGCTCACTCCGACGGCCCGGTAGGTCTCCATCTTCTCGACGACCTCGGAAGGCGTTCCCGCCAGCCCGTTTTCACGCAGTTCGTCAACGCTCCGACCAATGGCATCGGCGCGTTTCGCCACTTCGGCATCGTTGCGACCGACGCACACCGTCAGCGCCGCCGAGTAGGTGAGTTCATCGGGTCCGCGACCGGCAGCGCGACACGCATCGCGCACAACGTCGAACTGTCCGGACACGACGTCGACCTGCGCAAACGGGACGTTGAACTCGTCGGCAAATCTCGCAGCGAGGGCAGGCGTGCGCTTTCTGCCCATCCCACCTATGATGATCGGTGGCCGCGGCGACTGAACAGGCTTCGGCAATGCGGGCGAGCTCTTCACCTCGAAGTGCTTGCCGCTGTAATCGAACAGATCACCCACGGGCGTCGACCACAATCCGGTGATGATCTCCAAGTTCTCCGTCAGGCGCTCGAAGCGCTCGCCGAGAGCGGGGAACGGAATCGCATACGCCTCATGTTCCTCAGCGAACCAGCCCGCCCCCAACCCGAATTCGATTCTTCCACCGCTCATCTCGTCGGCCTGTGCCACCTGGATGGCTAGCTGGCCCGGATGACGGAAAGTCGCTGACGTGACCAGCGTGCCGAGCTTGATCGTCGAGGTCTCACGCCCGAGAGCGGCAAGCGTCAACCAGGCATCGGTCGGTCCCGGCAGCCCCTCCGCGTTCATGGCGAGATAGTGATCGGAGCGGAAGAAGGCGTCGTACCCGAGATCTTCGCTCGCACGGGCAATGCGGAGCAACGTCGCGTAGGTGGCGCCCTGCTGGGGTTCGGTGAAGATTCGCAGTTCCATGGGGCCCAATTTACGCGTCGGAGTACCGAACCCACGTCGACGCTCAGCGCTCGACACCAGAACCCAACCACCGCAATCGATGAGGAGAAAGAAGTGTCAACACAGTCAGAGTCGACCACCCACGTCAACGATCCCGCGGCCATCGCCGAGGTCCTCGCCGAGTATCCGCGAATGCGAGCAGCGATCCTGACCCGCAACATCGACGAACTCGTCGATCTGCACGACCCCGAATTCGTGGGTACCGAATTGCCCGGGACCCGGATCACAGCCGACGAGCACATCACCACGACCATGAACTCGCGCGACCTCGAGATGGAGTTCGACGACCTGCTGGTCAAGATCTTCGGCGACATCGCGCTCTGCTGGGGCACGCAGACGTTGCGCGGCCATCTCAACGGCGACGATCCGGGAACCTCTCCCGCAGTCGCTGCACAGGTCGAGACATCGGGCGTGCGGTGGTCGATGCTCGTGGTGTGGCGTCGTCACCCGGATCGGTGGCGAATGCTGTCCTACCAGGTCACTCCGCTGCCCGCAGCGACATAACGACTCCGCTCGGGCGATCGC
Organism: Gordonia aichiensis NBRC 108223; assembly: GCF_000332975.1. Taxonomy (GTDB): domain Bacteria; phylum Actinomycetota; class Actinomycetes; order Mycobacteriales; family Mycobacteriaceae; genus Gordonia; species Gordonia aichiensis. The sequence continues at coordinate 18,109 of NZ_BANR01000012.1, forward strand.
TACCCCACCCTACCGGCGGGTACCAGTGACGCCTCGTCGGTCGTCGACAGCGTCAGCACCGCTTCGACGATGACGTCCTGCTCTTCGATCGTCGCCTCGAGTCTGCGCAGCCGGAATGCGACATCGTGTTCTGCCATGTCGCCGGTGATGTCCACGGCGGCCACGAGGTAGAACTCCATCGGTCCGACGTACTCGGCGTGCAGGTAGGTGACCCTGTCGATGTCGGGCATGGCCAGCAACCGCACCAGAATGGCATCGCGGATCGGCGCCATGGCCTCCTGACCCAGCAGGAACTCACTGTTCCGTCTGATCAGGAAGATCGCGATGAAGCCGAGCAGTACGCCGACGAGGATCGAACCGAGCGCATCCCAGACCGCGTTGCCAGTGATCTGATGCAATGCCATACCGGCTGCGGCGATCGCGAGACCGACGAGCGCCGCGGAGTCTTCTGCGAAGACCGCGCGCAGCGTCGTGTTCGATGTGCGGCTGACGAATCGCAACGGATGCATGGACAGTCGACGTCCACCTGCTTTCGCCTGACGCACCGACTGCAGGAACGAAATACCCTCCAGCACTGCGGAAATCGCCAGCACGATGTAGCCGACCGTATAGTTGGTGTCTTCTTCCGGGTGGACCAGCGCCGTGATGCCGTTCACCACCGACACCGCCGCGCCTACGGCAAACAAACCGAAAGCCGCAAACATCGACCAGATGTAGGTTTCTCGACCGTGTCCGAACGGGTGGCTACGAGTTCGGCCACGGTTTCCTCTGCGCTCCGCGATGAGCAGAAAGATCTCGTTTCCCGAATCCGCCCACGAGTGCATGGCCTCCGCGGTCATCGATGCCGACCCGGTGAGGATCGCTGCAATCGTCTTGGCAATGGCGACTGCAACATTCGCCGCGAACGCTATCACCACGGTGATCATCGAGTCCCCATCGTCGATGGGCGACGCGAGTTGGTCGTCGGTCAGCGGCACGTCGGTGTCAGCCATTGTCCGATCGTCTCACGGAGAGACATCGCCCGCGACGATCCGCGTTACAGAGGTGACCGCGCGGTGCACCCAGCCGAAGGTGCACCGCGCGGTCGTCGAATCAGACTCGGGTGAGAGGTTATCCGAGGCTGAAAGGCTTCCCGTAGAACGTGACGACCTGTTCAGCGTTGCTGGTGACGACGTAGACGTTGGCGAACGACCGCGCCTGTGCGTAGCCTGCACAGCCGTTGACCTGCATCGTCTCGTTGGTGTAGCTCAGCTTGGCGTGGTTGGTGTTCTTGTATCCGACCTTGCTGCTGTGCTTGTCGGAGCCGAAGTCGTCGGCCGACTCCACGTCGTTGATGTAGTAGTTGACCGCCTGTCCGGGTCCGATGCTGAGCGAGGCGCCCGAGCCGATGCTCGTCTTGTTGTCGACCAAGTCGCCTGCCGTCGCGCCCTGCGTGGCAACCCCTGCGCTGGCGTTGCCGCTACCGGTCACACCCGAGATGTTGACCTGGCACCCGACGATGTAGCCCGCCTGAATCTTGATCTTCTTGGCGTCTTTGCTGGTCTTGACGGCGTAGCTGGCCGACACCCAGGCGTTGCGGTGCAGCGGCGTGCCGCCGAGCGACGGGTTGATATTGGCGGTTTCGTTGCTGCGCGTCACCGAAACAACGGTGCCGTCGCCCAGCGTCTGCTGATCGGTCTGTGACGGGAGCGCGACGTGGACGTCGGCGTGCGCGATGGCCGGTGCCATCAGAGCGGCGACGGTGGCGAATGCCGCGGGCGCACCGATGGCGGCGAGCCGCTTCAAGCTGATGTTCATTTCTTCCTCGAATGTTGGTTGTCGTGTGGGCGGGTCAGCCGATCGAGAAGGGCTTGCCGTAGAGGTTGACCTTCTGGTGATCGCTGCCGGTGGTCTCCACCACCGCGTACGAGCGGGCCTGCGCGTAGCCTGCGCAACCGTTGATGTTGAGCTGGACCCGGTCGTAGTTGAAGTACTGGGTGCCGGCCTTCTCGACGTCCTTGTAGTCGATCTGCGCGAAGAGGACCTGCCCGGGGCTGAGCGGCAGGCTGATGCTTCCCGTCGCAGCCGGAACCATCGACACCGGACTGAAGCTGCCGGTGACACCGACCGTCATCGAGCCGATGTTCACCTGGCACCCGACGATGTAGCCGACCGACAACGTCGCCGCGGCGCCGTCTGTCGAGACACCGCCCGTGCCCGGCGATGCGGACTCACCCTGCGGTCCGTTGTTGGGTCCTGCGGGAGACGGCTTGAGGTTGGGCGCCTTCAGAGTGATGTTGCCGCTCACCCAGGCGGTGCGGCCCAGGCCGTTGGCCGCGAGCGACGGTGAGATCTGCGCGTGCTCGTTGCTGCGGGTCAAGGTCAGTCCGTCGCCGGTCGCCGTTCCTCCGGGCAGCCGAACGAAGGCGTCGCCGTGCGCGGGAGCCGCGGCCAGGCCGACGGCGGTCGCGACGGCACCGATGGCCAGTGCGCCTACGGCACCCCGCCGCATCCGTGACTCGTTGGTGGTCATGTAGTCCCCTCAAGATGTGTTCGTTGCTCGGCCCGCTCGCTCGATCCGCGCGCTACGCCGGTCGTCGCCCCAGCGGCAACTCCGCGCGAACTGTACTGAGATCTCGGCAAACAACAGATGAACCGGCGCTGTCGCCCGTACGGCACGTTGACCAACTTGTGATCTTCGAACCCGTTGCACGACAGTAACTTTCGTTTTGCACCATTTGCCCCGTCGAAGAACGGACATAAGCGGCAGTTGACGGATCGTCGAAAGTGAACGTCGCCTTTGGCATACCGTCCCACCGCTCACCCGGTTAGTGTTCACGAGTGAGTTCAGACGTTTCCGAACACCGGCTACGGCAATGGTTGTTGTCCGACATCTCGCCGGAACCCGCAGGGTTGATGGGTCCGCACCGGATCCCGAGCGAGGAATCGCACACGCACCCCTGGTGGAAGGTGATGTGCCTGACCGGCGTCGACTATTTCTCGACGCTCGGCTATCAGCCTGGTATCGCTGCGCTCGCTGCGGGAACCGTGGCCCCCGTTGCAACGCTCGTACTCGTCGCACTGACCCTGTTCGGGGCACTTCCGGTCTACCGGTACGTCGCGGGCAAGTCGCCCAAGGGCGAGGGCTCGATAGCCATGCTCGAGCGACTGCTCCCCAAGTGGGGCGGAAAGATCTTCGTGCTCGTGCTTCTCGGATTCGCGGCCACCGACTTTCTGATCACCATGACCTTGTCGGCGGCCGACGCCACGGCTCACCTGGTCGAGAATCCGCTCGTCCCACGGGGTTTCTCGAATCACACGGTACTGATCACCCTGATCCTGCTGGCACTGCTCGCCGCGGTGTTCCTCCGCGGTTTCACCGAGGCGATCACCATCGCGGTCGCACTGGTCGCCGTCTACCTCACCCTCAACCTGGTCGTGATCGCCACCGCACTGTGGCACATCGTCGACGCCCCACATCTGGTCATCGACTGGCAATCGGCGATGTTCACCGAGCACGGCAATCCATGGATGGTGGCCGCCATCGCCGTCCTGGTCTTCCCCAAACTCGCACTCGGACTGTCCGGTTTCGAAACGGGTGTCGCGGTCATGCCACAGGTCGACGGGTCGCCCGCCGATCCGCCCGATCATCCGATCACCCGAATCCGCGGCACCCGGCGTCTGCTGACCACATCGGCACTGATCATGAGCGTCTTCCTCATCACCAGCAGTCTCGTGTGCACGATCCTCATCCCCGAGAACGAGTTCCAGCCCGGCGGCAAGGCCAACGGCCGTGCGCTGGCCTACCTGGGACACGACTACCTCGGCAGCGGATTCGGCACCGTCTACGACATCAGCACCATCCTCATCCTCTGGTTCGCCGGAGCGTCGGCCATGGCCGGGTTGCTGAATCTCGTGCCGCGCTATCTCCCCCGCTACGGCATGGCACCGGACTGGGCACGCGCGACGCGACCACTCGTCGTCGTCTTCGCGGTCATCGCATTCGGCGTCACGATCTATTTCGACGCAAACGTCGACGCCCAGGGTGGCGCTTACGCCACCGGCGTCCTGGTCCTGATGACGTCCGCAGCCATCGCAGTCACGCTCTCTGTCCGCAAGCGGCGTAATCGGCGACTCACCCTGATGTTCACGACGATCTCGGTGATCTTCATCTACACGACGATCGCGAACATCATCGAACGCCCCGAGGGCGTACAGGTCGCGGCGTTCTTCATCGCGGCGATCTTGATCGTGTCATTCGCGTCGCGGGTGAACCGTTCATTCGAACTGCGCAGCGGCGTCATCACTTTCGATGAGACGGCGCAACGGATCATCGACGAGGCAGCCGCCTCCGGCGAGATCCAGATCGTCACCCACGATCCCGATGAGCGGTCGCTGCACGAGTACCACGACAAAGAACTGCAGCAACGCGCCGAGAGCCATATCCCGGACGCCGACCAGATCGTCTTCCTTGAGGTGAACGTGACCGATTCGTCGGACTTTGCCACCGATCTCGAGATCCACGGACGCTATCGGGAAGGCGGCTACCGAATCCTCTGGGTCGATTCCGCCGCGGTGCCGAACACCATCGCCGCCACGCTGCTGGCCATCCGAGAACAGACCGGCATCGTGCCGAATGTGTACTTCGAATGGAGCGAGACCAATCCGCTGATCAACCTCCTGCGCTTCTTGTTCATCGGCGAGGGTGAGGTCGCTGCGGTGACACGAGAAGTCGTTCGACGCGCAGAACCCGACATCACCGAGCGTCCGGTAGTACACGTGGGCTGACGCCGCACCCATGACGATTGTCACGGGCGAACCGTGACATCTGCTCTGAGTGCGGACGCCGATGCGGCGACAGTGTTGATGTCATGAACAACATCGATCCCTCCGCGACTCGGGCAGCGAGCGCCACTCGCTCCGTGCCCGCACTCGTCATCGACGACGTCACCAAGACCTTCCGCAGCGGCAACGGTTCGGACGTCACCGCCGTCGACGGTCTCAGCATGACTATCAGCCCTAGCGAAGTCGTCGCCTTCCTCGGTCCCAACGGCGCGGGTAAGACCACGACGCTCGACATGGTTCTCGGCCTGACACAACCGGATTCGGGCACTGTGGCGGTGTACGGTTTGCCCGCGCGTAAGGCCGCGCGAACGGGGCGGGTCGCTGCTGTCCTGCAGAATGGCGGACTCCTGCCCGACTTCACGGTCGAGGAGACCATGCACATCATCGCCGACCTGCACGGCCGCTCGCGCGACGTTGAGGCGGTGATGGCTCGCGCCGGCATCGCAGACATAGCGGCACGCAAGGTCTCCCGATGCTCCGGCGGCGAGCAGCAGCGCCTGAAGTTCGCGTTGGCAACACTTCCCGACCCCGACCTCATAGTTCTCGACGAACCCACGGCGGGCATGGACGTCGAATCCCGACGTGCCTTTTGGTCGGCGATCCGCGCCGACGCCGGCGCCGGTCGTACCGTCGTCTTCGCCACCCACTATCTCGAAGAGGCCGATGATTTCGCCGACCGCATCGTGATGGTGTCGCACGGGCGCCTCGTCGCCGACGGTTCGACCGCCGAGATCCGCAACATCGCCAGCCGACGCGTGGTGTCGGCGATCCTCGACGAGGACTGCGTGTCCGTCGTCGCCAGCGAGTTTCCCGACCTCGAGGTCGTCGAACGACGTGGGGGACGAACCTATCTGTCCGCGAACGATTCCGACGCACTCGCGCGGTGCCTGCTCACCACGACCGACGCGCGAGAGCTCGAGATCGCAACCCACAACCTCGAAGACGCGTTCGTCGCGCTCACCACAGACTGACCGACGACCATCGCACACACCCTGCACACCGAAAGGCGCGCCATCATGAACGTGCACACTTCCGACGCTCCGACCACGTCCGGTTCGGACTCCCTGCGCGGATTCCTCCCCTCACCCACCTACCTACGCCTCGACATCCGCCGCGTGCTGCGCAATCGCCGCGCGATGATCTTCACTGTCGCCATGCCGGCGCTGCTCTATCTCGTTTTCGGTGCGACCCAGAAGACGAACGACACTGTGGGATCGGGGAATGTCGCCTTCTACGTGCTCATCGGTATGGCTGTCTACGGGGCAATCCTCGCCGCAGCCACGAACGCGGCCTCGGTGGCAATCGAACAGCAGGCCGGCTGGACCAGAACACTCATGATGACACCACTGCAGCCGGCGGGCTATGTGGCCACGAAAGTCGGTGTGGCCCTCGCAATGGGTGCACTACCGATCGTGGTGCTCTGTATCGCCGGAGTCGCCACCGGTGCTCACGCTCCCATCGGGGTCGCGATCGTGTGCCTGTTGCTCGGATGGATCGGGGCGTCGGTGTTCGCAGCACTGGGACTGGCCGTAGGAAGCATCATGCGCTCCGACGGGGCCATGCAGGTCATGGGTGGCGTGCTGGCTCTCCTCGCCTTCGCAGGCAACGTGTTCGTGCCGCTGAAGGGCACCATGCTGACCATCTCCCAGTTCACCCCGATGTTCGGAGTGGTGACGCTTGCCCGCTACCCGCTCGACCACGGTGTCACGGTCTACGGCGCACACATCGGGCTCTGGGTTGCCATCGCCAATCTGGTCTTCTGGGCCGCAGTGTTCTCTCTCGCTGCCGCGGTCTTCTACAGTCGCAGTACACAGCGTCAGTAGCAGACGAGCGCAACCGGATATGCGATCAGGAGAACGAGACCCATGACGATCGAGAGCCCGTGGCGGTGAATCGGTTCGGTCTCCGCAGCGATGTGGTGGCACCCTGGCGCAACCTGCGCTGGGTGTTCACCGCTGTCTGGATGATCTTCCTGGCCTACCCGATCGGCGCCGTCGCGGCCTCCGACCACTCGACCGCCACCAAAGCCATCGGCTTCACCATTCTGACCGTCTTCGCACTCGGATATCTGTGGGCGAGCGTGTATCTGCTCACCGGTGGTGGTGCCACCGACCGGCGGGGCATTCCGCTCTTTCTGCTGTTGACCTGCTTGATGGTGGCGCTGCTTCCCATCGTCAACGAAAGCGCCTTCGGCGCAGCGCCCTTCCTGATGGTTGTCGCCGCGTTCTGCTTTCCGACGCGCTGGGCGCTGCTGTGCATCGGCGCCCTCGTTGTCTTCTCGGTTGCACTGCCACGCCTGTTCGGCTGGAGTACGGACGCCAGTATCGTCCTGGTGCTGCTCGCAGTCGGGATGACCATGCTCGGCTTCCGTCTGATCGCGGTTCGTGAGGGCGAACGCGAACGTGAAGAAGAGCGCCGCCGGGAACTCAATGCCCGACTCGCGATCGTCGCCGAGCGCGAACGGGTCGCTCGCGACGTGCACGACATCCTCGGGCACTCGCTGACGGTGATCAGTGTGAAAACCGAACTCGCGCAGCGGCTCGTCGAGCTCGATCCGCCCCGCGCACAACATGAGCTGGGCGAGATCAACCAACTGACCCGCGATGCTCTCGCACAGGTACGGGCAACCGTCGGCCGCATGCGTACACCTGATCTCCCCGATACCATCGCCGGTGCCGACAGTGCGCTACATGCTGCGGGAATCGATGCGACACTGCCGGAGACCTCCGTCGCGACCGAGCACGCCGAGCTGTTCGCCTGGGTGTTACGCGAAACCGTCACCAACGTGGTCAGACACAGTGGAGCACAGCACTGTGATGTGCGCATCAACGCCTCGTCGATCTCCGTTCACGACGACGGGCGCGGGCTTGGCGACGCCGAGCACGGCAACGGGCTGCGCGGCTTACGTGAACGTGTCGAATCAGCAGGCGGCACAGTGTGTTTTGACTCCGATGCGACGGGAACGACCGTACGGGTGCAGATCTCATGAGTGACCCGATCCGGCTGCTGCTCGCCGACGACCAGGCGCTCGTCCGCGGGGCATTGGCCGCGCTCCTCGACCTCGAGCCCGACCTCGAGGTCGTGGCGCAGGTTGGACGTGGCGACGAGGTCGTCGGCGCTGCGCGCAGCTCCGATGCCCAGGTGTGCCTGCTCGACATCGAGATGCCGGGAGCAGACGGCATCGAGGCGGCAGCCGCCATTCGCACACAACTGCAGGGGGTACGTTCGCTGATCGTCACGACGTTCGGCCGTCCGGGCTACCTACGCCGGGCCATCGACGCAGGTGCGTCCGGTTTCGTCGTCAAGGACACCCCCGCAGCGCAGCTCGCCGATGCCGTACGTCGCGTGCACGCGGGTCTGCGCGTCGTCGATCCGACTCTTGCGACCGAAAGCCTCACCAGCGGCGAGAATCCGTTGACGGCGCGCGAGACCGACGTGCTGCGGGCGGCGCTGTCGGGCGCAACGGTCGCCACGATCGCGGCGCAGGTACACCTGTCGCCGGGAACGGTGCGCAACCACCTGTCGGCGGCGATCGGCAAGACAGGGGCGACCACACGCGGCGAGGCAGCCCACATCGCGCGCGATCGCGGCTGGATCTGACACGCCAGCGATACGTCGTCGACGCTCTCCCATCCGCGCTCGGTGCCAGCTCCGAATCGCTGGTGATCGTCCACCGACAACGAAGGAGAATTCCATGCGGAACGCAGCCCGTATCGCGCTCGGAGCCATGATCACCACCGCAGGTGCCGGAGCAATTGCATTCGCCGCAGCACCAAGTGCCTCGGCAGCCCCGAACGTATGTCCGGCGCTCCCGGGTCAGAGCTCGACAATGCCCGGTTGTTCGGCACAATCAGGTCCGACCGGACTCAGTCTTGCGGTCACCGACAACGGCGGCACAGCCTCGTCGAAGGCCGACAACTACGCCGGCCCGGCCGCAATTGCCGTGGGCCCCAAGGCGTCTGTCACCATGACCGGGATCAAACCGGGACTCGCCATCGGTATCGCCGGACCAGGCGCGACCGTCACTGTTGACGGCAAGAACGCACCGACCTGCACGGGCGGGACCTCGTTCGCGGGCGACTTCCAGACCCTCAAGGGCTGCTGGAAGCCCTGATCATCGGTGCTCGTTGCACGCCAGGCGCCGGGGCGGGCGCAGAGAGATGTCCGCCGGGTCAGATATCGAGGCCACGGAGATATGCTGCCTGCCCCAGGTGCTTGGCATCGTCGTCGACGATGCTGACCAGGCGCACACCGAGCGTCACGGGGGGATCCCAGTTGTCGTCGACGACGCGGTCGAGGTCGGAGTCCTCGAGCGTCATGAGGTAGGCGACGGACGCGTCGTGCGTGGCGTCGTAGTAGCCGAGTAGCTGGTCGGGTTCGGCCACCACGCGCCGTACCTCGTCGGGCGACTGCCCGTAGCCGGTGGCCTCCGGACCGAAAGGCAGCGCAAAACTTTCATACCAGCCGTCCCGGGTCCAGACCTGGTCGAATCCGGCGACATCGGCGATCTGGGCGTCCTGAACTCGCGTGAGGTGCCAGATCAGCCATGCGATGGTGTTGGCTCCCGGCGCCACGGCGAGGCCCAGGCGCTCTTCGTCGATTCCGTCGAGGACACCGTGTACACCCTCTTTGATGCGGGACAATCCGTCGAGGAGAACTTCCGAGGCGTTCATGCCAACCATTCGTACCCCTTTGGCCCCCGGTGCGCACAAACCTGGCGCACCTGCCCGTCAGGCCGCACGATCAGCCGGGTGTCCGACAGCCATTCACCTTTCGCACCGAACGCCACCAACTCACCGTCCACCACACGACGAGCCATCCGCTTCAACGCGTTCGATATGAACTGCGTCGCGCACCAGTCGCCCGGCCTCTGGCGTCATCCGGCTGACCGATCGTGGGACTACAACACACTCGACTACTGGGTCGGGCTCGCGCGACTGCTGGAGACAGGCGGATTCGACGGACTGTTCATCGCCGACGTCCTCGGCACCTACGACGTGTACGCGGGAACCGACGAGGCTGCGATCAGACAAGGCGCACAGATCCCTGTGAACGATCCACTGCTACTGGTCTCGGCGATGGCCTACGCGACCGAACACCTGGGATTCGGGATCACGACGGGTACCGGATTCGAGCATCCGTATCCGTTCGCGCGCCGATTGTCGACGCTCGACCACCTGACGAATGGCAGGATCGGCTGGAACGTGGTGACCGGTTACCTGCCCTCTGCCGCACGTAACCTTGGCGACGACGATCAACTCGCGCACGACGATCGTTACGACCACGCAGACGAATACCTGACAGTGCTCTACAAGCTGTGGGAGGGCTCGTGGGAACGCGACGCCGTGCGTCGCGACCGGAGTTCGGGAGTGTTTGCCGATCCGTCGAAGGTGCACCACATCGGCCATCGCGGTGAGCGTTTCACCGTTCCCGGTATTCACTTGTCCGAGCCGTCGCCGCAGGGGTCGCCGGTCATCTATCAGGCCGGGGCCTCGCCACGCGGGCGACGATTCGCAGCGCAGAACGCCGAAGCCATCTTCGTCGGCGCACCCACCAAGAAGATCCTGCGCGACACCGTGGCCCGGATTCGTGACGAACTGGTTCTCGCCGGTCGCGACCCCTACGACGCGCGGATCTACACACTGCTCACGATCATCACCGACGCCACGCCAGAGGCCGCGCGCGCCAAGGCGCAGGAGTATCAGCGGTTCGCCAGCGACGAGGGTTCGCTGGTGTTCATGTCGGGCTGGATGGGCATCGACCTGGCGTCGTATGACCTGGATGAACCGATCGGCAATGTGGAGAGCAATGCCATCCAGTCTGCCGTGGCGGCCTTTCAGCAGGCCTCCGACACCGGTGAGGCGTGGCGCGTTCGCGACATCGCGGCGTGGGGCGGCATCGGCGGGATGGGCCCCGTGCTCATCGGGTCCGGCGACGAGGTCGCCCAGGCTCTACTCGACTGGACTGCTGAGACCGACGTCGACGGCTTCAACCTCGCGTACGCGGTGACACCCGGCACGTTCTCGGACGTCATCACCCACGTGGTGCCTGCCCTGGAGAGACGAGGTGCCTACCGGCGCGAGTACGTGCCGGGAACGTTGCGCCACAAGCTGTTCGGACGGGGTGACCTCCTCCCCGACACTCATCGCGGGGCGTCGTACCGCGTAGGCGGAGTCGGCTCGACCATTGACGATTCCGTCCGAGGGGTGGCAGTACGCGATCTCGCCGACAAAGTGACGGCAACGGGCGGCGCCGCGAGGAGCTGACTCGCCGCTATGGTGGCGGGGTGAGTCGCGATCCCGGACCCCGCCGCCCGCACAGCGGACATTCGCACACCCATTCGTTGTCGGAGATCCCGGCCGCACTGTCTCCGCTAGCCCGACGGTTCGTCGTCATCACCCTGACACTTGCCGGGATCCTTGTCGTCATCGGCATGATCGTCCTCTGGCCGTCGGGCGGAAAGCACCCGATTCCCCCGCAGTTCCGTGGGGCCGACGGCGGGGCGATCACCACTGTCTCGGGCACGGTGGTCGGTCAATCACGTGGGCCGTGCCTCAACCAACTCGTGGGCATCGCACAGGATTCGCCCGACTTCGGCACGACACCCACACCGAACGGGCCGTGCATCGAGAACACTGTCAAGCTCGAATCAGGAAGCGACTCAGGCAAATACACGTTGCTGGAGATTCCGACGAATCGGGCGCAGGCAGGCAGTGGTCCGGATACCGTCACCCCCGACCCGTCGACGCTCGACAATCCGCAGCCCGGCCAGCCGTCGCTGACAACCGGCGACGGCATCCGGTTGAGCACCGTACCGGGCCCCGACGGCGCTCCCCGCTACACGTTCTTCGACTTCTCGCGCGGGATACCGACGCTGATCTGGGCGCTGCTGTTCGTCGGCGCCGTCGTGCTGGTTGCGGCCTGGCGTGGCCTACGGTCGATCGTCGGTCTCGTCTTCGCCTTCGCCGTCCTTGGCGTCTTCACGTTGCCCGCCATCCTCGACGGCGAGTCGCCTGTCGCGGTGGCAGTGGTGTCGGCGGCCGCGATTCTGTTCGTCGTCCTGTACCTCGCTCACGGCATCAGTCTTCGAACGAGTTCGGCGCTGCTGGGTACGTTGAGCTCACTCGTCCTCGCCGGTGTGTTGAGCTGGCTGGCGATCAGGACCATGCACCTCACCGGACTCTCCGGCGACCAGACCACGAACTTGCAGGTCTACCAGGGCAGCATCTCGATCAGCGGCCTGCTGCTCGCCGGATTCATCATCGGCACGCTCGGCGTCCTCAACGACGTGACCATCACGCAGGCGTCGGCGGCGTTCGAACTGGCGGGCGCCGGGGAGCCGACCCGCCTCGCAACGTTCCGTGCCGCGATGCGCGTCGGGCGCGATCACATCGCGAGTACCGTCTACACCCTTGTTTTCGCGTACGCGGGTAGTGCCCTACCGCTGTTGTTGCTCTTCTCGGTTGCACGACAGCCGTTCTCGTCACTTCTGACCACCGACGCCGTCGCTGTCGAACTCGCCCGCGCTTTCGTGGGCGGTATCGCCATCGCACTGTCGGTCCCATTGACCACCGCCATCGCCGCCGCGCTCACTCATCCGTCGCGCAGCACAGATGAACCGGCTGCTGCGGGTTCAGAAGGGCAGGCGACAGTGCCTGTGCAGCGAACCGAACGACGACCCTCCGCTGCCCCGGCGCCCCGTCCCGGACGCCACTCGATGCCCGACTGAGGAGTGCTGCATCGATGGCCGGTGGTCACACAGGTCACACAGGGGCGCACTTCCCAGCCGGGATCGAGGTGAAGTTTCGTCCCAACCACTCGCCGACCCTCGTCAGCATCTTGGTACCGTCCTCGAACGTGCCGCTTGTCGGCCGAGCCGCCATCGCCACGGCTACTTCGCCCTGATCGGTCGAGATGAGACCGAGCTGACGCACCAGATACCCCGGCGCCGTGTCGGTGGCCGGCCCCCAACCGCCCTTCACCGCGGTGACGGCGTGGCGCTTGGGACCGAGATCTGCGATACCCCACCGCTGATTCGGGGCAACCGAACCCATGTGATCGAGGATGTTCTTGGTGTTCGGCATGCACGGAAGATGCGCACCGAAACGTGCTTGGTCGGCCAGTGCCCATTGCGTGTAGCCCGGGTACGAACGCGGAGTGTCGATCTCCGAACTCACCCGAGTCGTCACGTCATGGCCCTCGCGGAGGACCGCCGTCACCGCATCGACCGATCTCTTTCCACCGCCGAGGGATCCCCAGAGGTCGCCCGCCGCGTCGTTGTCGGAGAACGTGATCGCCTTGTCTTCCTTGACCAGTACCGCTGCGCCGTTCTTCCGCTCGGCGGCCAGCGCGACCGGGACCTTCATCGTCGACCACGCGCGGCCTGTCTTCAGCGATCCGAAGGACTGCGCGACATCGGCCCCGACGGGCACGAGTGCTACGCCGACCTTCCCCGGAATCGCCTTCCGAATCGACTTCTCAGCGACCGACCAACTGTCGGAGAGCCTCTTGGCGGGAGGTACCGGCGGGCGCAGCCACGTCGCAATCGGTTCGGGTAGCGGCGGCAGGCGAAAGGGCGGCGGTGCGGCCTGCGCTCCCCCGGCTCCCAGCACGATCGCTGCCACGGCAACGACGAACACCACGGCCGCACGTCGAATCAAAGTCACATCTGCCCCTCTAGTCACTTGAGTAACAGACGTTACGTCTCTGCCGACGAGGATGCGACGCCAGGGGCGTCACAACTCTGTCACGCCGACCGCATTGTGAATGTCAGCCCTGACGCACTGCAGCACTACCCGACGCGACCGCCAGCCGCACCAACTCCGCACCGGCGACCGCCTTCTCGAGTTCCTTGGCTCGCGCGACGTCGGCAGCAGCCGAAGAGGTCTGCCACGCTCGAACACTCGACAGAGCGTCGTCGAGGAACAACTCACGGCATCGACCACGTTGAATCTTCCCACTCGATGTAGTCGGGATCGATCGCGGTTCGACGAGGAAGACAGAATGCGGGTCGAGACCGTAGTGCTCGATGATCTCGGTGCGGACGGCCTCGATGATGCCGTCAAGGGTGCACTTGTCGAGGACGTTCCCCTGGCCCTGATCAACCTCGACCTCCTGGACGATGACGAGCCGTTCTTCGGCACGCAGTCCGGGAGTGAACGCGAAGGCCGCTCCCCTACCGGCCGACAGAGCCGCGTGACATCCCTGCACGGTGAACTCGATGTCGTTGGGGTAGTGGTTGCCGCCGCGGATCACGATGAGATCCTTGCAGCGCCCGGTGACGAACAGTTCGCCGTCATGCAGGAAGCCGAGGTCACCGGTACGCAGGAAATGTCCTTCGGCACTGTCAGCGATCACAGCACGGAAGGCGTGGTCGGTCTCCTCGGGTCGACGCCAATACCCGGCGCCGACGCTCGTTCCCGCGCACCAGATCTCACCGATCTCACCCTGCCGGCACCGCATGCGTGTCACCGGGTCGACGATCTCGACTTCGCCGGCCTGAGGCACGCCGCATCCGACAACCGCCATCGAGCATGCCGGATCACAACTTTCGACAACCTTGCCTTCTGTGAGCGACTCGCGATCGAGATGCAGGGCATGCGGCGGCGTCGACGTGTGACACCCGGATACCAAGAGCGTCGCTTCCGCCAATCCGTACACCGCAGAAAAGCACTCGGCCGTAAAGCCCGCGGGCGCGAAGGCGTCGGCAAACCGTTGCAGCGTCGACTCCTGCACCGGCTCGGCGCCGTTCATCGCCGTACGTACGCGCGAAAGGTCGAGTGCCGCTCGCTGTTCTGGCGTGCTGTGCTGGATACACAACTCGTAGGCGAAGTTCGGTGCCACCGTATACGTTGCCCCACAACGTGATAGCAATTCCATCCACGCCATCGGTCGTTTGATGAACGCTGTCGGCGACATGAAGTGGGCAGTACAGCCCAGGTAGATCATCGACAACACTCCGCCGATCAGGCCCATGTCGTGGTGCGAGGGAAGCCAGAACGCGCCCACGTCGGAGTCACTGCTGTTCCACGACGCACGGATCGCCTCCATGTTGCGCATGAGGTTCTCATGAGTGAGGACAACACCTTTCGGGCTCGTGGTCGAGCCGGAGGTGTACTGGATCATCGCGATGGTCGTGGCATCGATGTCCGGGGCGACCCAATCCTCAGCGTCGGCGGACACCGCGTCCATCAGGCCCCAGACCAGATCTCCGCCCTCGCCCAACGTGTCGAGCATGGTCTTGATGCCGGGCTGCGTTTCCGACACTCCCAGAGCGAATCGAGCACGCGCATCAGGCACGACCGACGACAGGCGCGGCGCCAAGCGCTCATGCACGGGTACCGCCACCGCTCCCGCATAGACGCAGCCGAAAAACCCTGCGATGTGGTCCAATCCGGGCCTGCACAGCACCAACACCCGCTCGCCCCTGGCACCCTGTCGCTGGAGTTCAGCAGCGATCGCTCGCGCCCTGGTGTCGAGGTCACCGAACGTCATCTCGCTCGATCGGACACCGTCGCCTTCGTAGGAGAAGGCGAACGCCACCTTGTCCTCGTACCGCTCGGCACGCTGCCGAAGCAGTTCGAGCAGGGTGTCTTCGGCGAGTTTTGCGTGCTTGGGCATCGGCCACCTTCATCGATCGGGATCTCGGTACCGCGACTCGTGGCACCGTGAGACGACTCGTCGCGTACCCGGGGCATGGCGTGGAGTCGTCGCGCACCGACGGACGCTACCCGAGAATCACCCCCGTGAGTGGACGATTTGTCAGGTTCTGTAATCGCGTAAGACCGACGAGCGCGTGCTCGAACGGAAGGATCGCGCATCGTAAACGACGCACTTCGAGCGTGCGATTACCGCCTGAACTGCGCGTTTAATTATGTCAAAACACTCAGAATCCACACTTAATCGTTTGTGCACGAAAGGAAATTTCTCGAAACGGACATCTCTCAGCTTCGTCTGGTTCTACGTTCAGACAGCACTCAAGTTCTTGCACATGTTCAGAGGAGAGTCCGTGCAGCGTTCAGCTCCCATCGCCCTTCAGGGCGATATCGAAGTCCCGAAGAAGCCGTCCCGCACGTGGGTTGCGGCCGGCGTCGCCCTCGCCGGGGCGAGCATCCTGGCGGTCGCACCAGGTGTCCACTCCGAAGTGCCCACCGCGTACAAGGCGACTGAGGCGACCGTCCGTCTCGCTGCCGATTGGAAACCACTCGAGCCCTACATCGATGCGTTCAACACAGCGTCCGAAAACGCTTCGACGTTGGCGGACAACTTCTTTCTCGCTCCGGGCCTTCCGCTCCAGCAGGTCATCGCGAATCAGGCGCGCTATCTCAACGAGGTCCTCAACGATCCGTCCAAGGCTGATGATGTGCTCGAGAAGATGCGGGCAAACCTGGACGCCGTGATCGCCGGAGTAACCGGTATCGGTGCCAGCGGCGCCACGCTCGACACCATGAAGAACCACAGCGTGGACCTCATGCACGGACTCGCCCTCAGCCTGTTGCCGACGTTCCTACCGGCCGACGGCGCGATCGACGCGGACACAATTACTGCAGTGATCAACGTACTGGCATCGCCGATGAGTGGCGTTCTCATGGGGTTGATCGGGCCCGTGGTCAGCCCGGCAGTAGCGGTTCTCAACAGTGGAATTGCCATCGCTGCGGCGATTCAAGCGGGCGATCCGGACGCGGTGTTCTCCGATGTGTTCTCCGCACCCGCCGACGTGCTCGGCGCTGTCTTCAATGGCGCCACATTGGATCTCACCGCACTCACTCCGCTGATCAACGACGCCGGCCTCATGGGCGACACCAAACTCAACTCCCTCGACATTGCATTCGGTGGGCTGTTCACGCCTGGTTCGATCGGCCAGAACTCTTACGAGGGCCCTGACGGTACCGAGATCACTGCCCCTGGCGGCTCTATCTTCAACAGCATCGGGCTTGGCATCGATCTCAACGGAGTTCCGCTAACCATTGATGGCGAAGCTGTGGGGCCGATCGGCGCATTGCAGGGTGTCGGTCAGACAGTTGGCGCGCTCCTCGGCGACGGCTGGGATGGCAAGAACGGCAAGGCCCTCCCACCCCTGGCGGGAGTCCAGTTCCCGACAATCAGCGACGAAGCGCCTGCCAACTGGGCCGCAGCCATCGAGAAACTGGCAAACACCCTGCTCGGTCACAAGGATTCGTCAGCGTCGGGGTCTACGGCCGACAACACGGACACCGACAAGGCAAGTACCGATAACGCGAACTCCGACAAGTCGGCCGCTTCGGCTGTGACGGCGACGACCGTGCAAGGCGAGTCCGCCGAGACGGTGGAGGCCCGCGAAGAATCGGCCGGTACGGCCCAAACATCCTCTGTCACAACAGAAGAATCCGAAGCAAGCCAACAGGACTCCGCCGTTCAGACGGCCGGCGCCTCGACTGCAGCAACGGAATCGTCGACAGCAGACACATCGCCGACAACTCCATCGACGATGTCGACGGAAGAGTCCTCGGCACCGACGACGACCGCCGGAGAGAAGTCGGCTGGCGGGTCAGAGCCGTCGACCTCCTCGGCGGCAGGCGCTTCATCGACCTCGGGTTCGGCCACCGAAGCCGCATCGACGGACACATCGGATTCCAGCGGAGAGGCATCCGCGACGTCGGCAGGTGCCTCGTCGAGCTCACCATCCGGCTCGACGTCGTCCGCTGGCTCGACGTCGTCCTCCTCCAGCGGTTCGGGGACCTCGTCCACGACGAGCTAGGACGCACGTTCCGACTCGGGATGACCAGGGGCGTCGGATTCGATCACGAATTCGACGCCTCTGGTCTTGCCGTCGATCCTTCTTCCGCACAATTGATCCCGGATTATCAACACTGGTCTCGTGCTGTCAACACCGTCCTCGAGGAAGTCGTGCGATGTTGCGATCGAGCCAGGTGCCGACGGCGTCGAGCCCGGCGATGCCCGCAGACATCGAACCGGCAGCGGCGCTCATCACGACTGCGGTCTGCCCACCGTCGGCGAACGTGAGGAGTCCGATCTGTCTGACCAGGTACGAGCCGTCGGTACCCGGCCCCCAACCGCCCTTCACCGCGGTAGCTGCAGGCTTCGACATCACCTCGACGCCCCACTGTTGATTACCCGCGACCTGTCCCATCAGCGAGACGACGTGCGCTGCCCCCGGCATGCAGGGCAGATGTGCGGTGAACGTCGCAGCGGCGGGCAGTGACCACACCGTCTGCCCGAACACCGTGTATCCCGCGCGCATCCTCTGCGCCGGTACCGTCGACCGGTCGTCACCGCCCTCCCGCAGAACTGCGGTGACCTTTCGTGCCGCGACGGCGTCACTCCCCAGAGAAGACCACAGCGACTCGGCTGAGCCGTTGTCAGAATTGATGATCGCGGTCGACTCGGCAGACGACGGCCCGTTCTCGCGCTCGGCCGCGACGGCCAGCGGAACCTTGATGGTCGACCACGCCACTCGAGGCGTGTTGTCGCCCAACATGATCGGTTCGGCGCCGCGCGAACCGACAGGCGCGATCGCGACACCGAGGGGCATACCCACCTGCGCGGCAACACCCCGGAAGCCCCGTGCCAGCGGCTCGGAAGCCACAGCGCTCGATGATGCGGGCCGAGAGGGCGACGAGGTTGTCGTCGACCCGGTGACCGTCACGGTAACGGGGGTGACCCGGCCGTTCTCGCGGCCAGCCGCCGAACAACTCGTGGCTCCCAGCACGCACACGGCTGCCAGCGCCGCCACGCCGATCAGCCCACGCCGATCAGTAGACATAGACCACCGCGTCGTTACCCCCGCGACAGGCGACGATCCCGCCCTCGGGGGTACACGACATCGCATAGCTGATCCCCGTGACAGGGCTGTATGCGGTGATCACCCGAGCCTGTCCCCGGGCCCCCGTACGCAGGTACTCATCACGGACGGCCTGCGCGAACGAGCAACTCGTCACCGATGTGCCAACGGCCGCGCCTCCGCCGCAGGGTGTCGCTCCCGGTGGCGGAGTGGCAGGCGCGACCGTGACGGTGGACGTCTGCGGTGGATCGACGGTCTGGGTGACCGTGGGTGTCGCCGTGTCGCTCGATGAATCCGACCCGCGAGCGAAGAGATAGTACGCGCCGACGATGAGTAGCGCAACGATCAGCAGCACCGCGATGCAGATCAGCACGATCATCAAGGAATTGTCGTGGCGCTGCGGGCGCGGCGGCGGATAGGGCTGGGATTGATAGCCGGGCTGGGACTGATAACCGGGCTGGGACTGGTAACCGGGCTGGGAGGACGGATAGGCATAGTCGGCGTAGGCGGGTGGTTGGTAGGGCGCCGACTGCCCGGGAGGCTGGTAGGCACTCGGATCCATCCCGCTGTAGCCGGCTGGATCCGAGTAGCCCCCCGAATCCGCATAGTCATCGGCCTCGTAGCGTGCGGTGTCTTCCCGAGGGCGGTCGCCCTCCGGACCCAGGTGATCGCGAGGTGTCGGCGTCACATCGAACACGCCCGATTCGTGAACATAGGAAAGAGAATATCCGGGATACCGGATACTGCAGAACGATTTGGCGTAGTTCGCCGCACCGCCCTCAGATGACCCCGTGGATCGGTGGACTCTCCCCGCGCAGCACCCAGCGCCCGATGTGCTGATACTTCCAGCGCACCGGATCGTGCAGCGTATGCGTTCTGGCGTTCCGCCAGAACCGGTCGAGTACGAGGTCGGCCGAGGCGCTGCGGGTGCCCGCGACCTCGAACAGTGCAGAACTCACCGAGTTCGACGCCCGATCGGCAACGGTCTTGGCGACCGCTACCGCAATCGACGCCTGCGCGGTCAGCTCCGGGTCGTCGGCACCGATCGCCGTTGCGGCGTCGACAGCTCTGCTCGCCACCTCGAGTGTTGCCTCTGCCGTCGCGACCTCGACGCCGAGCTCGCCGAAGCGTTGAACGGTCAACGGGTCGGCGTCGGCCCGCTCCACACCAGCCTCGAACCACGGCCGCGAGGTGCTACGCACGAAGTCGGCGGCCGTCTCGAGCGCGCCGCGTGCGATGCCGACATCGATGGCGACGTGCAGCAGCTGCGCGAATGCACCGTACCCCGTGGGTCGGGTGACAGCAGGCGCCCGCGCCACGAGCGTGACGGGATCGACCTCGACGTCGCGGAACACGACGGTCCCCGATCCCGTGGTGCGTTGACCGAGACCATTCCAGTCGTCGACGACGTCGATGCCTGCGGCATCAGCCGCGACGAACACGATGTACTCCCCCGCGCCGAAATCCGCGGTGTCGTCGACAAGGCGCGCCAGGACGGCCAGGGTGTGCGCGAACAATGATCCTGTGGCGTAGAACTTTTCGCCGTCGAGTACGAACCGATCACCGTTCGGGCGCAGGGTGGTACTGATGTCGGCGACGGTTGCACCGCCGCGCTCGGACTGCGCATTCGCGACACGGCCACCCCGCAGCACCTGATCGAAGATTCTCCGCGCCAACACATCCGGCGCAGCCAACCGGAGAAGGTTGAGGTACACGAAGTGACTGTGCGGGATCTGGGCCACGTTGGGATCGGCTGCCGCGAGTATGCGCGTGACATCAGCGACCACGCTGGGCGCGAGGTCGGGACCGCCGAAGCGCTGCGGAACTGTGATGGCCAGAAGACCCGACGCCGAGAGGTCGTCGATCTCAGCGTATGGCAGTCGCCGACCCCGGTCGCGGTCGGCGGCATCGATCGCGATCCGACCCGCGATCTCGCGCGCCACAGCCAGCGCTGACGAGGCGCTTGTCGGTACGACCACCGGGCCGCCGATCGGCACCCCCACAGGCTCCTTACTCGACAGGACACCGGGATCGCCTGTCGGAGTGCCTGTTTGATCGTCGATGGACACTCGTCAGACCGTCGCGGTGCGCTCGGCGGCTTCGAGTTCGCGCACGAGCGGCAACACCCGACGACCGAAGTACTCGATCTCCTCCTGGAAGTGCAGAAAGCCACCGAGAATCAGGTCGACACCGAGCTTCTTGTACGCGACGATCCGCTCGGCAACCTGCTCGGGCGTCCCGATCAGTTGAGTACGGAAACCGTCGTTGTACTGCACCAGGTCCGCGAACGACGAATCGGCCCACATGCCCTTCCGGTCACCGGTCGAGCTACCCGCCTGCTGTACGGCACTTCGAAACCCCTCCACCGCAGGCTTGTTCGCCTTCTCGACGATCTCCCGCAAGGTGTCGCGCGCCTCGGCCTCGGTATCACGCGCGATGATGAATCCGTTGAGTCCGAAACGCACCTCCCGGTCGTGTGCTCGGGCCACCGCGCGCAGGTCGTCGAGTTGTTCGGTGACGCCGTCGAAATCCTTGCCGTTCGAGAAGTACCAGTCGGAGTAGCGACCGCCGTTGTTACGTGCGGCCGTGGAGTTACCACCCTGGAACAGTTCGGGATTCGGCCGTTCGGGAGTGTTGAGCGGCTTGGGCTTCAAGGTGAAGTCGTGAATGCGGTAGAAATCCCCGCGGTAGTCGACGTTGTCCTCGGTCCAGATCTTGCGGATCACCTCGAGGAATTCGCCGCTGCGGCGGTAGCGCTCGTCGTGCTCGAGCCAGGGTTCGCCGAGGTGGGTGAACTCGTCCTTGAACCATCCGCTCACCACGTTGATCGCGAAGCGTCCACCGGACAGGATGTCCGCGGTTGCACCGAATTTCGCGAGCACGGCCGGATGCCAGAGTCCGGGATGGATCGCCGCGATCAACTTCAGTCGTTCGGTGGCACCGAGAAGAGCGAGGCTGAATGACGTTGATTCATGCTGGAATTCGGCTCCATAGCTCGCTTCGTATCGCACCTGGCTCAGCGCGTACTCGAAACCGTTGTTCTCGGCGGTCTGCGCCAGACGCTTGTTGTACTCGAAGTCCCAACCGGTCCGTTGCTCGATGTCACTGGTGACGAGCCCCCCGGACACATTCGGCACCCAGTAGGCGAACTTGATCTCGTCGGCGATCTTCTCGGTGGACATGACACTCCTGGTGGTCGGCAAACGTCCGTCTCGGACACACGTGGAGTTCAGTGTCGACGACGCTGCCCGCGTCGCCCACAGTTGCAATCGGCGTGGATTCAACTCGCGCGGATTCAACTCGATGGGGCCCACCGGAGCGACCCGGCGCATTCGCGCCAGTCAGCGGTCCGCGGACGGCTCCCACTGCGCCATTCCGAGGAACACGATGACCAACTGACGCTGGGTGCGGTCGATGATCGCCGACTCGGCGCCCCTGCCGCGGTGCTCACCGTCGAGAATGTCGGCGACCGCCGTCAGCATGATGGTCACGATGAGTTCGGCCGCGAGTTCGAGGTCGTCGGCGCTCCACTCGGCGAGGTCGGGCAGGCGGGAGAGGTCGATGGCCAGTTCCTTCGCGAACAGTCGCAGTTCGGTGTCGATCGCGCGCCTGATCTCGGCCAGACCGCCGTGCTGTTCGCGGATCAGGAATCGAAAGGCAGGCTCGTTGTCGTGCACATGCCGGAGCAGGATGTCCAGCGAACTCTTCGCCGTCGGCAGCGCCTGGCGCGCGGCCAGATCGCGGCGGCCCTCACGCAGCGTGCGGCGCAGCACTCGCATCGAGTCCTCGACGAGTGTGACGCCGAGGTCTTCCATCGACGCGAAGTGCCGGTAGAACGCCGTCGGGACGATTCCCGCGCCGCGGGCGACCTCACGCAAGCTGATGCTTCCGAAACTCCGTTCGGACACCAGATCGAGAGTCGTGTCGAGCAGCGCCTGCCGGGTGCGATTCTTGCGGTCGGCGCGGCTCTCTGCTTCGCCCCCGGCTCGCGCATTCACCGACCGCGCGTCCACCGACCGAGCACCACGTGAGGTGGAAGATCGACGGGTCCTGGTCACCTGTGCGAGTTTATCGTGCGCCACCCCGGCTCCGACTCCCGCACCGATGAGCTACCGACGTCTCACGGCACGAAGACCACCCGTCCGACCGTTGTCCCCGCACCCAACCGCCCGACGCCGTCGGCAACATCATGCAATCCCAGACGCTCTCCGACCAGCGGCTTGACGAGACCTTTGTCGGCGAGTCGGGTCAGTTCGGTGTGACACTGGTCGATCACGGCGGGGTTCTTCGTCTGGTAGAGCCCCCAGTGCAGGCCGACGATCGAGTAGTTCTTGATCAGGGCGTGGTTCAGCGCCGGCTGTGGAATCGTGCCACCGGCGAATCCGATCACCACGATGCGCCCTTCGAACGCGATGCACTTGGTCGATCCCGCGTACGCGTCGCCGCCCACCGGGTCGAAGACGATGTCGGCACCGTGTCCACCGGTGAACTCCTTCACCGCGGCGACGAAGTCCTCGGAGTGCCGATCGACGACCAGATCGGCACCGAGCTCTGTTGCATACGAGGCTTTCTCGGGTCCACCGACAACTCCGATGACCTGTGCGCCCGCCGCCTTGCCGAGTTGCACCGCAGCGCTTCCGACGCCGCCGGCTGCGGCGTGCACCAGTAGATAGTCACCGTCGGCGATCTGCGTTCGGCGATGCAGCGCGAACCACGCGGTCTGGTACCCGATGGTCAGCGCAGCAGCCTCGGCGTCGTCAAGTGCTTCCGGCGCAGCGAACACGTTGGCCTCGTTCATGAGTGCGTACTCGGCGAAAGCACCGCCGGGCAGTACCGGAGTACCCACGACCCGCTCGCCCACTGCAGCGCGGGAGACCCCGTCGCCGACCGCGACGACCTCGCCGCAGAACTCCACCCCTGGCGTGAACGGCAGCGGGGGCTTGATCTGGTACTTGCCCTGGCACAGCAGAACGTCGGGGAAGTTCGCGGGCGCAGCCAGAACCCTGACCATCACCTCTCCGGGCCCGGCGACCGGCTGGTCGACGTCCTCCAGGGTCAGGACGTCCCGCGGATCACCGAGTTCGTTGACGCGCCAAGCTTTCATTGATATCTCCTGTTCGGATGTGGAGCGGTAGCGGTACGGAATGGGAAAGCTAGCGATACGACGTGACGTCGCCGAGACGCTGGCCACCGTCGATCACCATGATTTCCCCGGTCATCCACGACGAGGCGTCGGAGGCGAGGAAACCGATTGCGGCGGCGACGTCGGCGGGTTCGCCGATTCGTCCCAGCGGCGTCGCAGCGGCCACCCGCGGTTCGTGGTCCTTCCAGAGCGCCTCGGCCAGCCTGGTACGCACCACGCCCGGCGCAACCGCGTTGACGCGCACACCCGGCGACAGTTCGAGTGCGAGTTGCTCGGTCAGGTAGATCAACGCGGATTTCGAGGCGTTGTACACACCGATGTTGGCCATAGCAGTGGCGCCCACAGGTTGACGTCGATGGTCTTCGTGAATCGCGCGTGATCCTGGGTGATGAGCGGGCCGACGGCGGGGTTGGTACCCGCGTTGTTCACCAGAATGTCGATGCTGTCGAAGCGCTCGAGGGTCAGTTGCATGCACCTACGAGCAGCCTCCTCGTCGACGGCATGCGCCGCGAGGCCGAGCGCACGGGGACCGATCTGCTCGGCCGCGGCGTCGGCCGACTCCTGCTTGCGCGACGTCACGACGACGTTCGCACCCGCTTCCGCGAGTGTCCGCGCGGCTGCCAAACCTATGCCGCGTGAGGCACCCGACACGATGGCGGTGCGCCCGGTCAGGTCTGGAGATGTCATGGCGTGCGGGTCCCTTCACTGGTCATGGGCACGTCGCGGGTCGAGTCATCGCCGGGCGTCGTTCACAGCCGACCCGAAACGTGATCGCGATCTCGACAACCATCTATAGTTGAATCTGATTTCAGTTTCAATGCCTGTCGTCGAACACGGCCATGGTGGTTCGTCGGCACCAACATCCAGGAGGCCGCATGACTGCCACGACCACGCCCGCACGCCCCTCGACCGCAGCCGAGCTGTCCGAACTCGTCGGCACCGAGCTCGGCCCGACCCCCTGGTACGAGATCAGTCAGGATCGGGTGAACGCGTTTGCCGACGCCACCGACGACCACCAGTGGATTCATCTCGACACCGAGCGCGCCGCCGCGAGCGATCTCGGCGGGACCATCGCGCACGGACTGCTCAGCCTCTCGCTCGGCCCGCATCTGTCGGGGCAACTGCTCTCGCTGAGCGGCTTCGCACACAGTCTCAACTACGGCTACAACAAGGTCCGCTTCCCTGCCCCCGTCCCGGTGGGGTCACGGGTGCGGATGCGGCTCGGTGTCGTCTCCTCCGACGAAGTCCCCGGCGGCATCCAGGTGACCATGTCCCAGGTCCTCGAGCGCGAGGGCTCCGACAAGCCGGTCATGGTGGCGGAATCGATCGCCCGCGTCGTCGCCGACGCCTGAACATACTGTCCCAGCACACATTCACCAGACTCTGACCCAGACGTGCACGAGAACGGAAGGCTCCACCGATGCCCAATGTGATCGACCCGGTGACGCATAACGCCACCACCCGCCCCGACGCCACGGCGGTGATCGGCGATTCGACAACGCTGAGCTATGCGCAACTACACGACGCCGCGCTGCGCTACGCCGCAGCACTGCGTGAGGCCGGCGTCGGGCGTGACGACCGCGTCCTGCTCGCGGCGCCGTCGGTACCTGAGTTCGCAGTCGCGTACCTCGGCGTCCAGGCGGCAGGCGCAACGATCGTCACCGTCAACACCATGTCGACGGTCGCCGAACTCGACTACTTCCTCGGCGACTGCGGGGCCGCACTGGCGATCGGACACCGAAGTATCGGGAGCACGGTCGCCGAATCGGCTGCGGCGGCGAGTATTCCGTTCTGGGAACTCGACGACTCGACCATCTCCCCGAGCGACCGCCCACAGACCTCCGTCGCGACGCCGGTTGATCGGGAGCTCTCCGAGACCGCCGCGATTCTCTACACATCGGGCACCACCGGCAAACCCAAGGGCGCCGAGCTCACCGTCGGCAACCTGCTCGCCGCCGGTGAGGTGGCAGCACAGGTCAGCCGTGGCACGTCCGACGACAGACTGGGCACCGGACTGCCGCTGTTCCACGTCTTCGGGCAGGCGTCGGTGATGATGGCAGCGTTCACCAGTGGAGCATCGATGTCGTTACTGGGTCGCTTCACGCCGCGGGCGATGATCGACATGCTCACGCGTGATCGGTTGACGGTGGTCTGCGGCGTCCCGACGATGTGGAACGCGATGCTGCACGAGGCAACCGACGCCGATGCCGACGGGTTCGCTCATCTCCGTGTCGCGGTGTCGGGCGGGGCGTCGTTACCCGGCGAGATCGCCCGTGCCTTCGAGCAGCGTTTCGGCTGCACGCTGCTCGAAGGGTACGGACTCACCGAAACCACCGCGATGGCCACGTTCAACGACATCGACCGCGGCGGCAAAGTCGGCAGCACCGGCTCGGTGGTGCCGCGGATGCGCGTCGAGATCCGCGACGTGGACGGTGTGCCGTGTGCACCGGGAACGGTCGGCGAGGTCGTCGTCGCAGGAGACATGGTGTTCACCGGGTACTGGCGCAATCCCGAGGCCTCGGCCGCCGCACTGTCACCCGACGGATGTTTTCGCACAGGCGATCTCGGCGAGTTCGACGCCGACGGCGACCTACGAATCGTCGACCGGATGAAGGATCTCATCATCCGCGGCGGATACAACGTCTACCCCGGCGAGGTGGAGGAAGTGCTCTACGCACATCCCGACGTCGTCGAGGCCGCGGTCATCGGCGTACCGGATACGCACTACGGTGAGGAGGTTGCGGCCCTCGTGGCGCTCACACCTGATTCGACCGTCGACCCCGATGCGATCGAATCATGGTGCCGGGAGCGATTGTCCGCCTACAAGATCCCCCGGATCATCCGCTTCGTCGACCAGCTACCAAAGGGGTCCACGGGCAAGATCCTCAAGCGCAGCATCGACCGCACACAGCTGAGAAGAACCACCGCATGAGTTCCACTCACCCGGTGCGACCGCACACCCGATCGATCCGACCCACCGGGCACTGCCGACCTGTGCCCACCGCTCACGCTGCGACGACGGACTCGCCGCTGGAGAGCAGTCGCGCGTAACGCCCACCACGAGCGAGCAGTTCGGAATGTGTTCCCACCTCGGCGATACGACCGTGGTCGAGTACGACGATCTGGTCGGCATCAGCGATCGTGGACAACCGGTGGGCAATCGTGATGGTCGTTCGGCCCTCGCTGGCGGCGTCGACCGCGGCCTGCACGGCACGCTCGGTCTCGTTGTCCAGTGCACTCGTCGCCTCGTCGAGCACGAGGATTCGTGGATCACGGAGCAGCGTGCGCGCCAGCGCGATTCGCTGCTTCTCGCCGCCGGAGAACCGATGCCCGCGGGCGCCGACGAGGGTGTCGTATCCGTCGGGCAGTGCGGCGATGAGGTCGTGGACCTGCGCGGCCCGCGCTGCCTGCTCGATCTGCTCATCGGTAGCATCGGGTCGGGCATGACGCAGATTGTCGCGAATACTCGCGTGCAGCAGGTAGGTCTCCTGTGAGACGACGCCCACGATGGACGCGAGATCGCCTAGTGCGATGTCTCGCACATCGACACCGTCGATCCTGACCGACCCCGAGTCGACGTCGTGTAGCCGAGACACGAGTGACGCCAGAGTGGTCTTCCCCGAACCGGTTTCGCCGACCAGCGCAAGCGACCCGCCCGCAGGAAGATCGATGTCGATGTGGTGCAACGCATCCGCCGCTGCGCCCTCGTATCGGAACGACACGTCGTCGAAACGGACTGCTCCGCGCGGCTCCGACAGCGGCACCGGATGTTCGGGTTCGCCGATGGTGACCGGTAGGTCGAGGTACTCGAAAATCCGGCTGAACAGGGCCAGCGAGCTGGTGATGCTGACACCGACGTCGAGCAGACTCATCAAGGGCCGGAACAGGGTTGCCTGCAGACCGGTGAACGCCACCAACGTGCCGATCGTCATACCGCCCGAGGTGGCGGGAAGTCCGGCGACAAGATAGAGCAGCGCAGGAATTGTGGCGAAGATGATGTTCATCGTCGCCATCCGCCAGCGGCCCGACAGCTGGGAGCGCACCTCGAGATCGACGAGGGTGTGCGAGGTGTCGGTGAACCGCTGTGCCAGAGCGGGTCCTGCGCCGAGTGTCTTCGCCAGTTGGATACCGCCGATCGACAGCGACTCCTCGATCTGGGTCTGCATGTCGGCGAGTGTGCGTTGACGCCTCGCGGTGATCTCGCGCCGCATCCTCGCGACCTGCCGGGTCAGCCAGATCGCGGGAGGGAGCACGATGAGCGAGAGCAGTGACAACTGCCAACTCAGTACGACCATGGCGACGACGGTGCCCACGACGGTGGTGAGATTGGCGGCCACCGATGTCGCGGTCGTGGTGACGACCGTCTGCATCCCACCGATGTCATTGGTCAGGCGGCTCTGGACCTCCCCACCACGGGTGCGGGTGAAGAAGCCGAGGGACTGGCGCTGAAGATGGGTGAACACCCGGGTACGCAGGTCGTGCATCACCTTCTGCCCGACGGACGTCGAGATCCACGTCTGCAGTACACCGAGGACCGAGCTGGCGACGGCGATGCCGATCATCGCGACCACTGCCCACACGAGCAGGGTCACATCACGCTGCGGAATCGCGTGGTCGATGACCTCGCGCACGAGGAACGGGGTGGCGAGTGTGATGATCGACGATGCGACGATCAGGAGCATCACGACCGCGATGCGCAGTCGATATGCGGAGAACAAAGCAGCAACGCGACGCAAGCTGACGGGCCGCTCGTCGAGTTGAATCCGGTCGGCCGGATCGGAGCGGGCTGGTCCGCGACCGCCTGTGCCCGGGGGCGCCATGGTGTGGGGGCTCGTCAGACGAACCACCCCCTTTCACAAAGATGTAGTGAGGTTTCCTCAGCAAGTGTAACCGATTATTGAGGTAACCTCATCTACATGCGTTCCGACTCCGCCGACCGTGAACCCGAATCACTGCGTGACCTCGTGATGTCGACGGCGCGCGGTCTGCGACATCGATGGTTCGACGCACTGCAGCCGTGGCAACTGTCCCCGCACGAGGTGCGGGCACTGCGCGTGGTCGCGCGTCACGAGAACACGGAGGCCGACGAGCCCCCGCGCCTCGGAGACATCGCCCGCGACCTGCGTATCGCACCTCGTTCGGCGACCGAGGTGATCGACCGGCTCGAGCAGCGCGGCTTCGCGCACAGCGCGCCCGACGAGAGGGACCGACGCGCGCGCTGCGTCTGCCTCACCGAAGAAGGTCGACGCGTGCTCGCCGATCTGAGGGAGGCACAGGACGCCGACGCAGCAGACTTCTTCGCGGTCCTCACCGACGTCGAGCGCACCCAGCTCGCCGACGTGCTGCGACGACTCAACACCGCCCATGCCGACGACTCGATCTCCACCGGCGGCGATCGCCGCGGCACGACGTCGCGGAGTCGCTGATCAGCTCAGCGCGGCACGATCACGTCCGAGCTGGCGAATCCACACGCGCGAATCGGCGGGGTCGATCACGTCGTCGAGTTCGAACGTCGTGGCCGAGTGCAGTGCTTTCCCGTGCTCGTATGCCTTGGCGAGCAACTCGTCGAACAACTTCTCGCGCGCGGCCGGATCGACTACGGCCTCGAGTTCTTTGCGGAATCCCAGACGCACCGAGCCCTCCAGTCCCATCGGCCCGATCTCGCCGGTCGGCCACGCGACCGTGAACTCGGGCGCATGGAATGATCCTCCCGCCATCGCCATGGCGCCGAGACCGTAGCCCTTGCGCAGGATGATGGTGCCGAAAGGGACGGTCAACCGTGCTCCCGCGACGAACATCCGCGAGAACCTGCGTACCGTCGCGTCTGCTTCTGAATCGGGACCGACCATGAATCCCGGAGTGTCGCAGAGGGTCACGACAGGGAGTCGATGCGCTTCGCACAGTTCCAGGAAGTCGACGGCCTTGTCGGCGGCTTCGGCATCGATCGCGCCACCGAGGTGTGCCGTCGAGTTGGCGAGCACTCCGTACGCGACGCCTTCGACTCGGATGAGCGCGGTGACGACGCCGAGCCCGTAGTCTGCGCGCAGTTCCAGCGTCGAGTCGATATCGGCGATAGAGGCGATCGCATCGCGAACATCGTAGGCGCGCAGCCGATTCTCGGGTACGACGTGGCGGGATAGTCGGGTGTCGGGGGCTGTCCAGTCCGTGCTGTCGCCCTGAAAGTATCCGAGGTAGCGCCGTGCGAGGTCGACGGCGTCGGCTTCGTTGCGGGCAGCGATGTGGACCACGCCGTTGCGTCGCTGCAACTCGAGGGGGCCGATGTCTTCGGGCGCGAAGACCCCGAGTCCTCCGCCCTCGACCATCGCGGGTCCGCCCATTCCGATGTTCGCATCGGGTGTGGCAATGAGAACGTCGCACGCACCGGCAAGTGCCGCGTTGCCCGCGAAGCACCGCCCGGATACCACCGCGATCGTCGGGACGCGCCCGCGGAGTGCCGCCATCTCGCGAAAAGTATTGAGCTCCAGACCTGCTGCGCCGTTGGCATCGGTGTCACCGGGGCGCCCACCGCCGCCTTCGGCGAAGATCACCAACGGAATGTTCTTGGTCTTGGCGAGCTCGATCAGGCGATCGGTTTTGGCATGATTGCGCATACCCTGCGTTCCGGCGAGAACGGTGTAGTCGTAGGAGATCACCACCGCTTGCGCAGCGGAGGCACCCACCCGATCGGCTCCGATGGTCGCGACGCCACCGACGAGGCCGTCCGCCGGGGTGTTCGCCACGAGGTCTTCCTCAGTTCTTCTGGTGCGTTGCGCCGCCAACGCCAGTGCGCCGTACTCGACGAAACTTCCATCGTCGACGAGGTCGGCGATGTTCTCCCGCGCCGTGCGTCGCCCGATCCGGTGGCGTTTGTCGACGGCCGCCGGGCGGGCCGCGTCACGCGTGATCTGGTGCCGTGCATGTATTTCGGCAAGGTCGGGACGAATATGGTCCGGGTCGACCGGCTCGGTCTCCTCGACGTCGGCGTCGACAGCGATGACAGCGATCACGGCGAGCGGCTGGCCGGTCACGACCGCGTCGCCCGGGCCGACGAGCGCACGCACCAGCATCGACGACGTCGGCACCGACACCGTGTGCTGCATCTTCATCGCCTCGAGCACGGCAAGCGCAATGCCCGGCGCGGCAGAGGTGTTCGGCTGCGCAACCTCGACCACGACGCCCGACATGGGTGCCACGAGGAGTTCCTCGCCATCGGCGAGGGCCACGTCGACGACGGGCGCGGTCACGGCATCGTCGGTGGCCGCATCCGACGACGCCGAAGCAGCATCGAATTCCGCTGCACGCTCGATCAATTCGCCGAGGTGCTCACCGAGGTATCCGGTGGTGACCGGCCCGGCGTCGAACTCTTTGTCATTGAGGATCGCGCGTAGAAGCCCGATGTTGGTTGCGACGCCGTCGATCACGAACTCGGCCAGCGCGTCGGAGACCTTGCGGATCGCCACGCTGACCTCGCCGCGGGCGGTGTGCCCGATCACCTTCGCGAGCAGCGAATCGTAGCGCGGGCTCGTCGTCAGTCCGGGACGCCCGAATGTGTCGACCCGCACTCCCGGCCCTGTCGGAGCGGAGAACGAGCGCAGGGTTCCCGACTGCGCGACCGTCGTGCCGTCTGCGGCGGTGGTCTCCATGTTGACGCGGGCCTGGATGGCGATCCCGGCGGCATGCGCGGGCACGCCGTCCACCGTCTCGCCGTCGGAAGAAGTGATTCCACTCGGGAGACCGAGAGCGTCGTAGTCCGCACCACCGGCGATGGCGAGGCCTATTCCGACGAGATCGCAGCCGGTGACTTCTTCGGTGACGGTGTGCTCGACCTGGATACGCGGATTCACTTCGAGGAAAACGAATCGGTTGTCGGTGACGAGGAACTCGACCGTCGCCAGGCCGCGATAGTCGTTGGCCGCGCAGAGCACAGCTGCTGCGGACTGCAGGCCGACCCGCATGGCATCGGGGATCTGCTGGGCCGGCGCGATCTCGATGAGCTTCTGATGGCGGCGCTGAACACTGCAGTCACGATCACCGAGCGCGAGTGCTGTTGTGCCAGATCCCGTCCCGGCAGCGACTACTTGCACTTCGACGTGGCGGGCCGAACCGCAGAGTTCTTCGGCGAACAACTCGGAATTGCCGAACCCCGCGGCGGCCTCTGCGGCACACACCCTCATCGCGTCGGCGATCCCCGCAGGGTCACGTACCTCTCGCATACCCCGTCCACCGCCACCGGCGACGGCCTTGATCATGATCCCTGCGGGATGCGCGGCGAGCAGCGCAGCAACCTGTGCCTCGTCGACTCCGGTCGTCGTTGCGTCGAGCACCGGTACACCTGCGTTCACAGCCGCCTGCCGAGCGGACGCCTTGTCGCCGAACATCTCGAGAACCGCTGCGGACGGGCCGACGAACCGCAGACCCGCGTCTGCGCAGGCACGCGCGAGACGTGGGTCCTCACTGAGGAATCCGTATCCGGGGTGGACCAGGTCGGCACTGGTCCTTCGTGCTGCGGCGACGATCGCGTCGACGTCGAGGTATGCCAGCGGACCGACTCCGTCGAGCGCAACCGCGGTGTCTGCGGCCGCGACATGCGGCAGTCCGATGTCGTCGGCCGCATACACCGCAACGGTACGATAGCCGAGCTCGCGGGCCGTACGAATGATGCGGAGTGCGATCTCGCCACGATTGGCAACCATCACCGTCGTCGAATTCATGCCCTGCCTGCCTTCGTCGCCGAGTTCACCTTCGAGAACAGGTCGCCCTTGCGCACCTTGCCGGTTGCGGTCATCGGCAGGTGCGCGATGATCTCGATCTCCGGCACCTTGTAGCCTGCCATGTTCTCCCGCGCCCACGCGACGATCTCGTCCGCCGACACCGTGTGGGCACCATTCACCTCGACGAAGGCGAAGGCGACCTGGCCGCGACGCGGGTCGGGCTTGGGTACCACTGCGGCCTTGTCGACGGCGGGGTGAAGCATCAGCAGCGATTCCACCTCCGAGGGGAAGACGCTCATACCGTTCGTCTTGATCATCTCTTTGTTGCGTGCCAGGTAGTGCAGCGCTCCCCGATCACTGAGCTTGCCGAAATCCCCTGTCTGCAACCATCCGTCACGCAACGCCGACGCCGTCGCCTCCGGGTTGTTGTGATAGCTCCGCATCACCGAAGGGCTACGCACGATGATCTGCCCTTCGTCGCCGAGCGGAACCGGCGCACCGTCGTCGTCGACGATCAGGATGTCCGTGCCAGGAACCGGGAACCCGCAGAACACCGGATCGCCCTTCAGGTCGTAGTCGTCGGAATCGAAACCGAGCGTGATGGTGTCTGCGGTGTGCGTCTCTGTCATCCCGTAGCTGCCTTCGCGCAACGTGTTTCCGGTTGCCTCGCGCCACGCCGCACGGATCGTCGCGTCCAGTTTCGACACGAACGACACCGCAAGCGGATTCACCAGCGATGTCAGGTCCCGCCTCGGAAAGTCCTCGCGTGCCATCACTTCGAGGTAGTTGTCGACGGTGCCTACCATGGTGTCGACGTCGTAGCCTTCGATGCCGTCGAGAACGGCGTCCGCATCCCACCGAGTCAACAGCACCACGGTGCCTCCGTTCACCAGTGGTACAAGAATCCCGGAATCCTCACCGGCGATCCAGAAGACGGGCAGGAACACCAACGACGCCGACCGCTGTGCGCCGACCTGGTGCCCCATCGCGACCGTTGCCGTTGCCGCTGTGTAGAGCATGTGCGCCTGGGTGTGTTCGCAGCCCTTCGGCATGCCCGTCGTACCGCCGGTGTAGTTCAGCGCGGCAAGGGCATCCGGGTCAACCGGAGGGAAGTCGACCGGGGCGGGCGTCGCGGTGATCGTGGCCCAGTCGGTAGCGACATCTGAGATGACGAACGGCGCATGCGGCGCAGGCCCCTCGAGCATGTCGGCCATGTCGGTGGTCGCGACGACGCGTACCGACGTTCGTGCGCGCACCGACTCGACGAGGTCGACGAGCGCCGGATGCGTCAGCACCACCACCACTCCGGCGTCTGCGAGCTCGTGGGCGAGTTCGTGTTCACGCAGCATCGGATTGACCGGAACGTGCACCGCCCCGAGCTTGAGGATCCCGAGCATCGCGATGTGGAATTGCGGACAGTTGCCGAGGTAGAGGCCGACACGCTCCCCTGCACCGACCCCCTGTGCGCGCAGCCAGCCTGCAACCGCGTCGGACAACACGTCGTACTCGGCGTAGGTGACCTCGCGCCCGTAGAAGGAGATCGCCACCGTGTCGGGCGTCGTGGCCGCCCAGTGCCGCAAGTAGTCGACAATTCCGCCGCCGTCGATGGGTAGGTGCACCTCACGCGGTACCTGGGCGGGCCAGTGATCACTCTGCACGCGGGAGACGGCCTCGAGTGCACTCTCCAGCGCGGCGTTGGACGCTGGAGACGATGCCGGGGATGCAGACAGATTCGTCATGACATCTCCTCCTTCTCTATCGGGCGCTGTGACACCTGCGTCGATCACTCGAATGGGAGTAGTCGAGGCGGGTGATGCTCAGACGGGCCGCACCGTCGAGGTTCTGCTGGAGGTCGTCGACCATCACGGCAGCAGCCGGGTCGACGCCGAGGCGCTCGCACGCGAGGGCATAGATGCGGCGCGACGGTTTGCGGACGCCCACCTCAGATGAGATGGAGTTGAACTTGACCTCATATTCATGTTGTAACACACCACACTTTCGGGATACGGCAGTGCCCACCTCACACTGTGAGGTGGACACCGCTACGACGCAGTCGGGAGCGTCAGCCGGCCGCGAGGAGTCCCGGCGTCGCTTGCGCGTCGTCCCGAACGGCTGCCGGATTGGTTTCACGAAGTCGCCACGCTGACAGAGCGGTGATGATGCCCATCAGCGCGACGAAGGCAGCGACCAGCGTCGTCGTGCCGGTCGCGGCGATCAGCCAGGTCATGACGAACGGCGTGGAACCGCTGATGGTGATCGCAGCCAATTGATAGGCCAGCGAAGCGCCGGAGTACCGGACGTGAGGCTCGAACAACTCGCCCATGTAGGCCGCGATCGGTCCGTAGGTCATCGATTGGAAGATCGCTGCCACACATACCGCGACGATGAACAACGGCAGCGACGCCGCATTGACCAGCGTGAAGTAGGGGAAAGCCCACAGCAGGATGCCCACTCCACCGATGATGATGAGCGGACGCCGCCCGATGCGATCCGACAGCGAACCCGCCCATACCGTCACCGGGAGAGAGATGAGGCAGCTGACCATCGATGCCATCAGCAACTCGTCTCGGTTCATGCCGAGTTCGGCCGTGGCGTAGCTCAGCACACCGGCGATCGAGATGTAGAAGATCGAGTTGGTCGCGGCCAACAGCCCACACCCGAGCAGGATGGTTCGCCAATGCCGTCGCACGGCCTCGACAAGAGGGGCCTGTGTGACGACCTGTCGCCCCTCGGCGACCTCCTTCTCGAGGTCCTTGAACTCGTCACTGTCCTCGACACGGGTCTGGATGAAGTAGACGACTGGGAACAGCACCACACTGAGCAGGAACGGAATACGCCAACCCCATTGCAGGAAAGCGGAATCCGACACCGCCGAGCTAGACCCCAAGAAGATGAGGTTGCCCAACAGAACACCGCAGGCGACACCCATCTGCCCGAACGTGCCGGCAAAACCCCGGCGCT
Organism: Gordonia aichiensis NBRC 108223; assembly: GCF_000332975.1. Lineage (GTDB taxonomy): Bacteria > Actinomycetota > Actinomycetes > Mycobacteriales > Mycobacteriaceae > Gordonia > Gordonia aichiensis. The sequence continues at coordinate 53,528 of NZ_BANR01000012.1, forward strand.
TGGGACTCGCCGACTCGGTGAGCAACAGAACAATGCCGCCCCACTGACCACCGCAGGCGAGTCCCTGCACGAAGCGCAACGTGACCAACAGGATCGGCGCGGCGACTCCGATGACCCCGGCGGTCGGCAAGCAACCGATCAAGAACGTGGCAAGGCCCATCATGAACAGACAGAACACAACCACTGGCTTTCGACCGAACTTGTCGCCGTAGTGGCCGGCGATCACCCCGCCGATCGGTCGGGCGACGAAGCCTGCCCAGAAGGTACTGAACGACAACAGGGTCCCCATGAGCGGCGACGAGTCGGGAAAGAAGATGTGGGGGAACACGAGCGCAGCGGCGGTGCCGTAGAGGAAGAAGTCGTACCACTCGATCGAACTTCCCACCAGACCCGCAGCGAGCAGTTTCCGGTGTGCGCGCTTCGTCGACCCTCCTCCACCACCGCCTCCGGCAGCCTCGACAACTTCTGAAGTCATGTGCAACTCCTCTATCGGTGAATCTCTCCGGGCGGATCAGTGCGTTCTCAACCGAACCTGAGTTCATATTCAGGTAGCTCTGGAGTGATGTCAATCACTTGAGATGAATACAAGTGATCTGCCTCATGTCATGAAGTCAGAGATAGCTGTGTCGCATGGGCGTTCAGGGGTGCACATGTCGGCGAACTCGTGCAACACTATTGAGAGCACAGTCGTTCACTGAACGTCTGTGGCAGCCAACAGAGTCACCCGCTTCCGAACGGAGCATCTATGAGTATCCGACTTCCCGAGGTGATCGGATCGATCGTCGAAGCCGGCCTCTCGCCGCATCCGGTCGACCGGTACCTCGAACTACTCGATCCCATGATCACCTGGCGAGATCTGCGCGCCAAGGTCGTCGACGTGGCACGTCCGACCCCTCGGACCGTCCGCATCACACTGGCTCCGACCAGGCAGTGGCGCGGGCATCGGGCAGGACAGTTCATCCAGCTCAAGGTGGTCATCGACGGAGTCAAACATGTCCGCTGCTTCTCGCCGGCGAACGCCGCGGGACGGTCCGACATCATCGAGCTGACCATCACGGCCCACGACGACGGATTCGTCTCGACCTACCTGCGCGACAACGCGAAGATCGGCGACGTCTACGGCCTCGAGCAGGCCGACGGCGACTTCCTCCTCCCCGACAACCCGGCAGGCCATGTCGTGTTCGTCAGCGGAGGAAGCGGGGTGACGCCCACGCTGTCGATGTTGCGCACACTTGTAGCCTCAGCGCACACGGGACCGCTCACGTTCATCCATTACGCGCGGACGACGGACGACGTCGCCTACGCCACGGAACTCGCCGCGCTCGCCGCCGCGCACCCGAACATCGACGTGCACCTGCGTTACACCCGGGGCGCCGACGGACGGTTCGTCCCCGAACATCTCGACGGCGTTCCTCTCGACGACGCGGACGTCTTCGTCTGCGGTCCCGGGCCCATGATGGACGCCGTCATCGGCGATCTCGAGGCCGCGCATCCCACCGCTCGCGTCCACAGCGAGTCGTTCCGCCCGGCCCCGGCCGTGGCCATCGACCCCGACGAGCCGATCTCGGGCAGCCTCTCGTTCACGGCATCCGGCAAGACCGCCGCCAACGACGGCCGCACGATTCTCGACCAGGCGGAATCAGCAGGACTCTCACCCCACTCGGGCTGCCGAATGGGGATCTGTTTCTCCTGCGTCGCAATCAAGAAATCCGGCTGCACTCGCAATGTGCTGACCGGCGACACCGACACCGAAGCCGACAAGCAGATCCAGCTCTGCATCAACGCACCTGTCGGCGACGTGGAAATCGAGGTTTAACAATGACTGTCACCACCATCACCCCGCCCGAGCACACCAACATCCCGCCGGCACTGCGCGCGTCGTCGGACCCCAACACCCTTCATCTGAGCTATGAGCAGGTCGAAGCGCTCGGCCGCGAACTCGATGAGGTGCGTGCGCGCGTCGTCGCCGACCTCGGCACCAAGGATCGCGAGTATCTCTACTCGATCATCAAGGCTCAACGCGGTTTCGAGATCGCGGGCCGCGGTCTGCTCTTCTTCGGCTGGTTCCCACCGGCCTGGGTCGCCGGCGTGGGCGCGCTGAGCGTGTCGAAAATCCTCGACAACATGGAGATCGGGCACAACGTCATGCACGGCCAGTACGACTGGATGCGTGAAGAGACCTACAACTCGCGCGAATTCGAGTGGGACACGGTGTGTCCGGCCGATCAGTGGAAGCACAGCCACAACTACATGCACCACACGTTCACCAACATCATCGGTGAGGACCGCGACATCGGCTACGGAATCCTCCGGATGGCGCGCGACCAGAAGTGGAACCCCTACTATCTCGGCAATCTCGGGTACGCGACAGCGCTGATGCTGCTGTTCGAGTGGGGCGTGATGCTCCATGACCTCGAAGCCGAGAACATCGTCGCGGGCAAACGGAAGTGGAGCGACGTCAAGGGCCTCCTCAAGGGGATGTGGCGCAAGGCGAGCAGGCAGGTCCTCAAGGACTACGTCGTCTTCCCGGCGCTGTCGGGGCCGTTCTTCCTCCCGACGCTGCTGGGCAATGCCAGCGCCAACCTGGTGCGCAACCTGTGGACGTATTCGATCATCTTCTGCGGCCACTTCCCCACCGGTGCACAGACATTCACCGCCGAGGAGTGCAAGGACGAGACGCGCGGTCAGTGGTATCTGCGCCAGATGCTCGGCTCCGCGAACATCACCGGCAGCAGCCTGTTCCACATCATGAGCGGCAACCTGTCGCACCAGATCGAGCACCATCTCTTCCCTGACATCCCTGCGAGCCGGTACCCGACGATCGCCAAGGACGTCCAGGCGATCTGCGAGAAGTACAACCTGCCCTACAACACCGGGCCGCTGCACCAGCAGCTGCTGTCGACCTGGTCGAAAATCGCCAAGTTGTCGCTCCCCAACTCCATGACCTCCGACGACAACGAGCTGAAAGTCATCGTCGAACGGGAGAAGTCCGCCGGAGTAGCGTGACGTACATGATCGATCGCTACGAACGCAACAAGGACTTCGTCCAGGAGATCGTCGAATCCACCGCAACACATGTCGGACGGATCGCGACGATCATCACGACGGCGGTCGCCGACGTCGCGAGAGAGGTCGGCGACATCGTCACCGACGGCTTCGAAATGCGCGATGCCGCACGCAAGGCCAAGAACGACGAGCAGCGTGAGGTGCTCGACGCGGAGCTGGTCGCCGAGATAGACGATGCGGATGCCACGCAAGCGGCCATCACCGCCGTCGAGGAGCGCGACGCACACCGCTCCTGATGCGACAAACCGGTGACGACAACGGGGGCTGATCCGTGACGGATCAGCCCCCGTTTCTGCGTGGGAGCCATCGACGCTGGTCAGACTCTTTGTGCTCACCATGGGTGCAACGTTGGCGATCGCGGTCGACCCCACCGTAGTGTGATCGTGTTTCAGTGCGAACGTGTATCGCGCATCGACATCTGCACGGGGAGTTTCGTGTCCACATCAGCACTCTTCACCTTTCCCAACCCGGTCAACGAGTACGCGGCCCGATCGACCGCGGGCCTGGTGGTGGTGCTGGCTGTCGTGGCCATCGTGGTAAACCACCCGATCGTCTACGCGCTACTCGCGCTCGGGTTTCTGCTGCGCGTTCTGTCCGGGCCCAGGCTCTCGCCCTTCGGACAACTGTCGGTGCGGGTCATCGTGCCCAGGGTCTTGCGCCGAGAGAAGCTCGTCCCCGGTCCGCCGAAGCGGTTCGCGCAGGGCATCGGACTCGTCTTCTCCGCCACCGCGCTGATTCTGAGTCTGCTGGGGTACGGTCTCGCCGCACAGATCGTCACCGGAGCGCTCATCGTCGCCGCGACACTCGAGTCGGTGTTCGGAGTGTGCCTGGGCTGTGTCGCTTTCGGCTTCCTGCAACAGCGAGGCGTCATTCCGGCCGACGTCTGCGAAGCGTGCAACAACATCTGGCTCCGCGATGCGGAGAACGCCCCCGCCGAGAGCCGCTGACCATCGCCTTCACACGACTAAGTAGTCGGCTTCGCTAGGCTCAGCGCGTGGATCAACCCGGATATGACGCGCTTGCAGACGTCTACGCAGAGACGTTCCCGACGCCGTATCAGGGAGCGCTCGAGCGCTGTGCAATCGATCTTTTCGTCGACGACGTTCGCGCTCATGCGCGGGCCGGGTTAGTCATCGACATCGGTTCGGGCGTAGGCCATGTCACCGCTGATCTCACTACGCGCGGCCTCGACGTCGTCGGCGTCGAACCCAGCGCAGGGATGCGCGCGCTTGCGGTCGCGGGGCACCCAGCGTGCACCTTCCTCGAAGACGATGCGTACCTGCACAGAGACGCCGCCGCGCTCAACTGTGCGGCGCTGCTCGCACGCTACAGTCTCATCCACGTCTCGCCCGAGGAGATCCCGCACGTACTCGGGATGTGGGCGGCACGACTCGCTCCCGGTTCGCCGGTACTCGTTGCATTCCAGTCCCGCGACGATCCCGGCGTCGTCGAGTTCGATCACCGGGTTGCTCGGGCATGGCGGTGGTATCCGGACGATCTGGCGCATACCTTCGCGGCGTCGAATTTCGACGAGGTGTGGCGCATGGTCAGCAGGCCCGATACCGCGCGCCGATTCCCGGAGACCCAGATGTTGCTGCGCCGCAGGTGATCCGGCCCTACTCCAGCAATCCGAGCGCGATGCCGTCGAGGATGTCGTGCTCGCTCACCACGAGTTCGGTGATGCCGGCCCGCTCGGACAGTACGCGGGCCAGTTCCAGCGTCACGAGTGCGCCGCCGCCGATCACGTCGACCCGGCCGGGATGCATGGGGCCGAGCGCCGCACGCTCGGCACGCGTCATGCTCACGAGCTCGTGACACACACGATCGAGATCGTCGATCCCGATGCGCGACAAGTGAATCAAGTCGGAATCGTAGGACTCCATCCCCGCGTTCACGGCTGCGATCGTCGTCAATGTGCCCGCAACGCCGACCCACGTCGCGGCCTGCTCAACGGGCACGGCCTCGAAGGCAACCGCCAGTCGGTCGCGGATGAAGTGCTGCGCATCGCCGACCTCGTCCGCGGTCGGCGGATCCGAGCGAAGAGCGCGCTCCGTGGTGCGGACACAGCCGACGTCGGCGGAGTACGCCGCGGACACACCGTGGGCGTCGCCGAGCACGACCTCCGTCGAGCCGCCACCGAGATCGGTCACCACGAACGGCCCGTCGGCAGAGTCGAGTTCGCCGACGGCGCCACGGAACGACAGTCGCGCCTCCTCATTGCCGGTGATCACCTCGGCCTGCGTGCCGTCGACGACGCAACCGAGGAGCTCAGCGGTCATCGCGAAGAACACGTCACGATTGCGCGCGTCGCGGGTTGCGGAGGTGGCGACCATGCGCACACGTTCGACGTCGAGGGCGCGCATGGTGTCGACGTAGTCCGAGAGCGCAACCCGGGTGCGTTCGATGGCCTCGTCGGCGAACTCACCCGTGGCGTCGACGCCTTGCCCGAGACGCACGACCCGCATCTCACGGTGCAGATCGCGCAAGCGCGGCTGGTGTCGAGCGGCAGACGTCTCCTCTTGCGCGACGAGCAGTCTGATCGAGTTGGTGCCGCAGTCCACTGCGGCGACGACGGTCACGGCTCGTCCACAGCGGCCTGCGCGAGATCCGGCCAATCATCGGGAATGGCGCTGCCGCGCAAGCCGTTTGCCGCTGCGAGTGCCACCGCCTCGTCGCCGAGCGGGTTGACACCGGGCCCCTTGGCCAGCGAGTGCGCGATCAAGACGTGCAGGCATTTCACCCGGTCGGGCATCCCGCCACCGGAGAAATCGGTCCCCAGCGATTCGATGGCGTCACGCTCGGCGAGAAACGACTCGTGCGCGCTCCGGTACGCGGCGGCGAGTTCATCGTCGACGGCCAGCCGCGCCGTCATGTCCTTCATCACCCCTGCCGACTCGAGTCGACTGGCCTCTGCGGTCAACCGCGGATCTGTGAGGTAGTACAGCGTCGGGAACGGTGTGCCGTCCGGTAGCCGCGGTGCGGTCTTGACCACAGCGGGTACCCCGTCGGGCGTGCGATAACTGATCTCGATGACTCCACGCGGCTCGCGGCCGAGTTGCGCGGCGACCGTCGACAGATCCTCGTCGTTCACCTGATGGTCGGCAGACGGGGTGCCGTCGGATGTACTCACGTCCTCTTTGCTACCAGTTCGGGGCTTGATGCTCAGTGCGACCCCGGCGCCTCGGCGCCGGGCGGGGTAGACACCGACTGCCACAGGTTGCCGTACCAGGGATTCGCCTCGTGTGCGGCTTCCCGCTCGCGCGCAGCGCTCTTGGCCGCCTCGTCGGGGTACAGCATCACGAACGGGGTCTCGTTCGGCTTGACCAGCTTGAGACGCTCACGTGCCTGGGCCTCGATATAGGCGGGATCGTTCTGCTCGTTGACCTTCTGCTGATAGTCGGCGACCTGATCGCGAAGCTGAGCGTTCGACTCCTCCAGTTGGGAGAACTCGGTGTGCTGCGAGAAGTATGTGCGCAACGGCATCGCGAGCGTCAGCGCGACGACACCGATCACCAGTGACAGCACCACGGCACGTTTCGCATCGACGTGGTGGAGCCGCTGGGCGAGCCGTTCGGTGAACCCCGCGCGTCGTCGACGCTGAGCACGCAGCCGCTCACGTTCGCGACGAACACCGGAGATCCCGTCATCCGACTCGCGCTCGACATCGGCATCGGACGGCGCATCCATGATGTCGGCGTCGACGTCGACCGGCGAATCGTCGTAGATCTCCTGTTCGCCGGTCTCGATGACCGAGACCGGCGAACGGCGAGAAGTCGACCGCTCGCGCCGGGGCGTCCTACGGGCACGCTCCCGGGAGCGGGGATCGCTGGTCGACGCGCGCGTGCGCCGACGCCCTGAGCCCTGTGCCATGGGCTCTAGCTAATCACGAACCGTACGTATATCGGGGGAAGGCGAGGTCTCCCGCGTAGCGTGCCGCGTCGCCGAGGCCCTCCTCGATGCGCAGCAACTGGTTGTACTTCGCCACACGTTCGCTGCGCGCAGGCGCGCCGGACTTGATCTGACCACAGCCGCAGGCGACGGCGAGGTCGGCGATCGTGGTGTCCTCGGTCTCGCCGGAACGGTGGCTCATCATGGTCTTGTAGCCGTTGTTGTGGGCGAGCGTGACGGCGTCGAGGGTCTCGGTGAGTGTGCCGATCTGGTTGACCTTCACCAGCAGAGCATTCGCCGCACCCTTGGAGATACCCTCTTCGAGCCGCTCGGGGTTGGTGACGAACAGGTCGTCGCCGACGAGCTGAACCTTGTCGCCGAGCGCGTCGGTCAACTTGACCCAGCCGTCCCAGTCGTCTTCGGACAGGCCGTCCTCGATCGACACGATCGGGAACTCGGAAACGAGCTTCTCGTAGTAGCTGATCATCTCGTCGCTGGAGAGCTTCTTGCCCTCGAGGTTGTAGGCACCGTCGCTGTAGAACTCGGTCGCTGCGGCGTCGAGCGCGATGGCGATGTCGCGACCGAAGTTGTAGCCAGCGGCCTCGACGGCCTCGCCGATGACCGCGATGGCCGACGCGGTGTCGGGAAGGTCGGGCGCGAAGCCGCCCTCGTCACCGAGCGCGGTGTTGAGTCCCCTCTTGTGCAGTACCGACTTCAGCGAGTGGTACACCTCCGCACCCCACCGGAGTGCCTCCTTGAAGGTCGGCGCACCGATCGGAGCGATCATGAACTCCTGGAAGTCGATGCCGTTGTCGGCGTGCTCGCCGCCGTTGATGATGTTCATCATCGGGACCGGGAGGATATGCGCGTTGGGGCCGCCGATGTACCGGAACAGCGGTAGTCCCGCCGACTCCGCAGCTCCCTTGGCCACGGCGAGCGAGACGCCGAGGATCGCGTTGGCGCCGAGCCTGCTCTTGTCGGGGGTGCCGTCGGCGTCGATGAGCGCCTGGTCGACGAGTCGCTGCTCCTCGGCCTCGATACCGATGACCGCGGGCGCCAGTTCGCTCAGCACGCCCTCGACAGCCTTGGTCACGCCCTTGCCGCCGTAGCGCTTGCCGCCATCACGCAGTTCGACGGCCTCGTGCTCACCCGTCGACGCGCCGGACGGCACAGCGGCACGAGTGAACGTGCCGTCGTCGAGGACGACCTCGACCTCGACAGTCGGGTTGCCTCGCGAGTCCAGGATTTCGCGTGCACCAACCTGTTCGATGATTGCCACTGTGTTTGCCCCTATCGGTGAACATGTCGGCGGCACCTCACGCAGCCGACGGGTACGGGATCAAAGCCTAGTCGGTGAAGGCAACAGGCACGCATCGAGAGCACTGCACACCGCATCGGACTCCCGTGACCGTGTGCGTTCAGTAGCGGACGTTGATCGAGTACGCGTTGGCGTGGTCGCGCACGTCGATGACGTAGGCCATCGAGTTGTTGTAGACCTTGACCGCCTTCTCCCAGCCCTGCGGGGTGGTCATGTCACCACCCGCGGACACACACAGATATCGGGCTGCCGACAGCGCGGCGTCGTCGATGTTGTCCGGATCGGCACGGCCGTCCCCGTTTGCGTCGACGCCGTAGCGTCGCCAGGTCTCGGGGATGAACTGGAACGGACCCATTGCCCGATCATGTGTGGCGTCTCCGTCGAGCGTGCCGCCGTCGGTGTCAGGGATCTCCATGTTCCCGCGGGTGCCGTCGAGCGGTACACCTCTGATGCGCGGGCGGACGTCGCCGTTCGGCGCGATCTCGGACCCGTGGTGCTGCCCGTGCTTGCTCTCGACGCCGCCGATGCCCGCGAGGGTCGTCCACCCGATTCCGCACTCGGGGTGCTGCTGCCGCTGAATCTCCGCGGCGTTGCCGTAGGCCTCCAGCGCGATGAACGGGATGCCGGTCGTATCGGAGATCGGGCGGGCCCAGTCGCGCAATTGCTCGGCGGTACGGCCGGGCGCGTTGATGTCGACAAACGGGACCGGCGCACCGAGACCCGGCGGGATGCCGTCGGGGATGTCCGGGCGATTCAGGGATGGCAGGTCGAGGCACGCCGACGTCAGGATCGCGACGCAGGTGAGAGCGGAAATCGAGGCGAGTGCCCGGCGAACGGTGGTCATCGATACACCATGGTGCCATTGGTCCCTTGGTGATCTCGCATCGCGCAGCGTAGCCTTAGCTCGCTTAAGGCAAGTAAGCCTGAGCTGACCAGCCAAGTTCGTAATTCAGACAATTCGGAGTGACACGTGTTCGCGACCCTCATCATCGGCCTTCGCGAAGGCCTGGAGGCAGCGCTCATCGTGGGCATCATCGCAGCCTTCCTGCGACGGCAGCAACGCACCGACGCCCTGCGGTGGATGTGGGCGGGAGTCGGCGTCGCGGTGGCCATCTGTGTCGCCGTCGCCATCGGCCTCGAGGTTCTCTCGCGTGATCTGCCGCAGCGTCAGCAGGAGGGCCTCGAAACGGTCATCGGTGTCATCGCCGTCGCGATGGTCACCTACATGATTGTCTGGATGCGCGAGCACGCCCGCGATCTCAAGGGGGATCTCGAGGCTGCGGCCACCGACGCGGTCAACGAGGGCTCGGCGATTGCATTCGTCATGATGGCGTTCCTCGCCGTACTCCGCGAGGGCCTCGAGACGTCGGTGTTCCTGGTTGCCGCTTTCAACGCCAGCCACAACGCCGTGCCGTCTGCGTTGGGCGCCATCATCGGAATCGGCATCGCCGTCGTACTCGGTTACGGCATCTACCGCGGCGGCGTCCGCATCAACCTCGCACGGTTCTTCAAGGTCACAGGACTCCTGCTCACTCTTGTGGCTGCCGGACTGGTGATGACCGCGTTCCGTACGGCGCACGAGGCGGGGTGGCTCAACGTAGGCCAGCAGCAGGTCATCGACCTGACCTGGCTCGTCCAGCCGGGATCCCTCCAATCCTCCCTGCTGACCGGCGTTCTGGGCATTCAGCCCAAACCCGTGTTGATCGAGGTCGTCGGCTGGGCGGTCTACCTGCTGGTCGTCGGCACCATCGTGCTCTGGCCCGCGGGCAAGGCCTTTCCCCGACGCGCGGCGGGAATGGCGTGCGGGGCACTCGCCGGGATACTCGCGATCGCAGCCGTCGTCGTCTTCGCCACTGCACCGGCCGAACCGTCCGCGCCGTCGGACACGATGAGCGGCAGTGTCACCACCGCTCCGTCGACCTCCGGCGTACTGGCGGGCAGGACCGTTCGCGTCCCCGACCCCGTGAGCGTGCGTATCGAATCCGCCGACTCCTCGCAGGCCACGGGCACCTTGCGGTCCGGCTCCGTGTCGACGCCGCTGCCCGCCCTCACCGCCGCAACCGATGCCACCCAGATAGGTTCGACGAGCTACCCGACCTATCAGCAGCTCGTATCGCCGACCCTCGACGTCAAGTCACTCGTTCCCGATGCACCCGCGCGCGTGACGCCCGCGCAGGTCGCGTCGGGCAACAACGGGCGTCTGCCGGTCGGCCTGAACACGCAGACATTCGGCGCCGACGCCCCGGTGGTCTACACGGTGACCGCGACCGTCACGACCAGCGTCGATCCGACATTCCACACGCCGGTGGCCGCGAACGTGCACTACGTCGTGACTGCGACGGCCACTCCCGATTCAGGTGCCGCCGTCGTGCTGGGCAAGGTTGCCACCTTCGACGCCGAGCACACCGCCGATCCCGCCGAGTTGGCCGCTTTGCAGCACTCGGTCGACCAGCGGTCAGCCCATCATGTCCGGTCGGTGGTGCTACCGCTGTGGCTCGCCGGGTTCGCGATCGTCGCCGCCATCGCCGCGGGCGCGCTGCTGATCCGACGCAGACGCCCCACTCCCCCGCCCGAACACGAGGATTTGCAGTCAGGGGCGCTCAACGACCCCGATCACACGAAGGAGAAAACCACATGAGGGTGCGACCACTGGTGGCCGTCGGCGCGGCAGCAGTCGCCGTCGTCGGGATCGCGGGCTGCTCGGACAGCTCCGACTCGTCGAACTCGTCGTCGGATGTCAAGACCGTCAAGGTCGAGATCACCGATCAGGGCTGCAAGGCCACGCCTGACAAGGTCGACGCGGGACCCATCACCTTCGAGATCACCAACACCAACGCTGCCGCGGTCAGCGAGGTCGAGCTGATCAAGGACAATCGCATTCTCGCCGAGCGGGAGAACATCGCTCCGGGCATGGCGTCGGTCTCGTTCTCGCACAAGCTCGACGGCGGCACATACGAGCTCTACTGTCCGGGCGCGACCACCGAGAAGACCCAGTTCACCGTCACGGGCAAGGCCGCGGAAGCCACCGGAACCGTCGCCGACAAGCTGAAGACGGCGTCGACCGACTACAAGGCGTATGTCGTCACCCAGGTCGGGAGCCTCGCCCAGTACACCAAGACGCTCACCGACGCGGTCAAGGCCAACAACCTCGAGGCGGCCACCGACGCATATCCCAAGGCTCGTCCCTACTACGAGCGCATCGAACCGGTGGCGGGCGCATTCTGCACCGACGGTTCGACAGACTGCTCCGACAACGCCTCGGTCAGCCTCGATTTCGCGGTCGACGCCCGACCCGACGCCGTCGGCCCCGGCGACAAATGGGAAGGCTTCCACGTTCTGGAGAAGGCGATCTACCAGGACAAGAACCTGGCGAATATGGGTGCAGTCGCGGACCAATTGCAGAAGAACGTCGAGTTGCTCAAGACCGTCGTCGACAAGCCCGAGTTCACCTTCGCTCCTGCCGAAATCGTCAACGGCGCAGGCGATCTGCTCGACGAGGTCTCGACCACCAAGCTGACGGGCGAGGAAGAGGCGTACTCACACATCGACATCCTCGACATGCAAGCCAACATCGAGGGCTCCGAACAGGCCTTCGCGGTGGTCAAGCCCGCGCTGAAGGAGATCGACCCGCAGCTCACGCAGACCATCACCGATGCGTTCGCCAAGGTCGACACCCTCATCGACACATTCCGCGACCCCAACGAGCCCGGCGGCTTCAAGAACTTCACGCAGGTGACCGCCGAGCAGAAGCGCGAGATGGCCGCAGCCATCGTCGCCGTCAAGGATCCGTTGGCGCAGGCCGGCGGAAAGATCGCCGCAGCGAGTTGATGTGATGTCCGCCGACGACAACATTCCGACACAGAAACCGGATGACGCCACCCCATCCGACCAGACCTCCGACACGTCAGCGCATCGACGTGGCCCAAGGTTGGGACGCAGGGGATTTCTCGGCGCCGCCGGACTCGCGGGTGTTGTCGTCGGCGGCGCTGCGGGGGGTGCGATAGGTTACGCCGCAGCACCGAAACCGACGGACGCCGCATCGGAGGCCGTCGAGTTCTACGGCGAGCACCAGGCCGGAATCGTCACTCCGCAACAGAATTCACTGGTCTTCGCGGCGTTCGATGTCGCCGAGTCGGTGACCACGCAGCAACTCGAGGTCATGCTCGCGCGCTGGGCGGCGGCGGCGAGCCTGCTCACGCAGGGCAAGCCGGTCGGCCCCGTGGAAACACGTCCGGGGTCACCCCCCGCCGACACCGGTGAAGCCTTCGACCTCGGCCCGAACAAACTCACGATCACCGTCGGTTTCGGTCCCAGCCTGTTCGACGACCGATTCGGGCTGCGCGACAAGATGCCCGCTGCACTGAAACCGTTGGGGCAGTTGGCGGTCGACACGACGATTGATCCGTCGATCAGTGGTGGCGACATCTGCGTACAAGCCTGTTCCGAGGATCCCCAGGTGGCGTTCCACGCCGTCCGTAACCTCGCACGCATCGGCCGAAACACCGTCGTCCTGCGCTGGCTGCAGGAAGGCTTCGGTCGCGCGTCGGCGACCTCGACCTCTCAGGTGACGCCGCGGAATCTGTTCGGATTCAAGGACGGAACCGCCAACATCAAGGCAGAGGACCCGAGCGTCGCCCAAGAATGGGTCTGGGTCGGAGACGAGACGGATCAACCGTGGATGAAGGGCGGATCGTACCTGGTGTCGCGCAAGATCCGCATGCACATCGAGGCTTGGGACTCCGACGACATCAGCGACCAGGAGCTGATCTTCGGCAGGACGAAGGACGACGGCGCACCGCTCTCGGGCGGCAGTGAGTTCACCGCGATCGACTTTCACAAGCGGCTCGACACCGGGAAGTTCGCCGTCGACCGATTCTCGCACGTGCGGTTGGCGCACCCGGATAGCAACGGCGGCGCGCAGATACTGCGTCGCGGTTACAACTACACCGACGGGATCGACACCCGCACAGGAACACTCGCTGCCGGCCTGTTCTTCATCGCATACCAGAAGAATGCACACGAACAGTTCGTCCGCATCCAGAACAACCTCGCCCAGGATGGACTCAACGAGTACATCGCCCCGATCTCGAGTTCGCTATTCGCGGTCCCGCCGGGCCTGTCGAAGATCGGCGACTGGTACGGCAAGAAGCTGTTCGGATACACGGACTAGGGTGCCCGCTGGGTTCTTGGACGTGCGCGCGGGCGGGGCGGGGCGCGAAAAGTAGGGGAAGGGTTCTTTCCCCTAGTTTCTGAGGCTTCCCCGCGACACATCCCGGGGAAAGGCACACGACCCGCGGAAGAAGCGCTTCCCCTAGTTCCCGCACAGCGGGCAGCA
>NZ_BANR01000011.1 GCF_000332975.1 Gordonia aichiensis NBRC 108223
CCCCCCGATGCAACGATGCGGTGGCGATACGAACACTGTGACCCAGCCGATGAGCTGGCAGCCAGCCACGACGCGGCCACCTGACGTGCTTGTGGCATTATTCACAGTTTGATCACGAACACCTCCCCGTGGGTGAACATTCTATTTCAATCTGATCACAGCGTCCTCCATTATGCGGACCACGGTACCGTTTGCTCGGAGATCTCGGTCAGGAAACCGTCAGGAGTGCAGAATGGCGCACCGCGTCAGCGACAATCGCCGCCCCGTGCGAGGGCGTGTGTCTGCAGCCATTCTCGCACTATGTGTCGTGGGGCTCCTGTGTCTCGGTGGCGGCATCGGCCGGGCCGACGAACCGGAGGGCACCAGCGGCTCGTCACCGGGCGGCTCGTCGCACCACAGTGACAACTCCGGACACGGGGACAACTCCGGACACGGGGACAACTCCGGGCACGGGGAGTCGGAGCCAGACTCCGACCATGACGGTTCCGAGCAGGGCTGGTCGGGGCATGACCATCACCACACCCACTCGGCGACCCCGCCGGTGACCACCGAGCCAACAGGAGAGACCGGGTCGACGCCGAGCACCGAGCTCCCCGAAACCACCGAAACCAACGGCCCGCCGGTGACCACCGAGCCGACAGAAGCCCCCGAGCCGACGCCGAGCACGGAACCGACAGAGCCGGGCGAGTCGTCGGAGACCACGCCGGAAACCACCACGGGTGATTCCACCCCGAGCAACGGTTCCACCCCGAGCAGCGCGACGACGAGTGGCGAATCCAGCACCTCGACGACGCACTCCGGCGCAGGCCCGGTCATCGTTCCGCCCGTCACCCCGTCAGCGGGCCCACCACCCGGTCCCGGAACCGGTTCCGGGGCGCTACCGGGCGGCAACCCGGCCCCCCAGGCACCCGCCGTGCCGGGATCTGGATCTCCGGGCCGCTCGGGACCGGCGCCTGCCGCCCCTCCAGCAGCCGCGCTCGCTGTCCCGATGGCTCCGCCCCCCGCGGGCGCAGCGCCGGCGCCTGCCGCTCAGTCGCAGGGCTCCTCGAGCCCGGGCTCAACCTCCTCGGACACGGCCACGGGCGATTCCGCCGCGGACGCACAGTCGTCCACGCCACACGGATCACAGTCCGGCCCCGGCCAACCTCCCGCCAACAAGAACGCCGCCGACAAGAACGCAGCGTCGACGACCGTCGAATCTGGCGGAATCACGCTGAGGAGCGCCATGGGGTTCGTCGCCGACGTCGCTCCGGGCGCGCTGCTCCTTCTCGGCGCTGTGGCCTTACTCGGGAGCGGTTCGTTCCTCGATGCGCTCCGGTCGACCCGCGCCTGAACGCCGGAAAGCCAGGAGATCGTCGGCCAGAGGTAGTTGTCGCACGGCAGTACCATCCATCCACTCGCGCAAGACCTTCGTGGCACGCACGTCGTCCTCGTTGTACTCCAGCAGTCGGTCACGCTGGGTGAGATCGACCTCGGTGTTCCCGATCCCGACCGCCTGCCGGTACCAGTCCATCGACGCCTCGCCACCGGCCTCGGAATCGCGCCACCCGAAACCTGCCACGGGCGCAACACGCTTGAGCCCTTTGCCGTTGGGCGCGATGAAGTTTCGGCCCACCGCTTCGAAGATGTCGACCCACTCGTCTGAGGCGATGAACTCCTCGACCTCGGTGCGCGTCGGGACGCCCGGTTCGTCGCCGAACCTGTCGGCGGACGCCAGCAGCCATCTGTTCTCCGCCTGCTGCGAATAGCAGTACGCGGCAAACGTCTTGCCCGTCGAGTGGGCGTCGGCGCGCTCCGCCATCAGCCATGTCCAGAACTCGGCGAATGCCCGTCCCTCGTCGCGCGTCGGCAGCGGCGTCCAGGTGGCGAAGGCCCGATAGACCACCTCCCGAGAGTCATCGGTGTTGTCGGTCAGCAGTGTGCCCCACAGATACGCGCCGTCCTCGCCGAAACTCTCCATGTCGACATCCACCTCGACGTCGGCTCTGGCGACGGTGGGCACCTCGACGCGGCGAATCAGCGGGATGTCGGCGAGCCATGCGATGGCACCGACCACGGCGTCGTCGAAATTCTGGTTGGCGGGCCAGTCGGGTGGCGGGGCGAACTCGAAGTGTGCGAGTTGATCGATCGTCGTGATCCCGACCGCCCGCAGCGCGTCGCCCTGATTTCCATTGGCGACGAGGCTGACGTCGCGTCGTTCTTCCAACTCAGGCCCGCACCTGACCCACCACGGACATCCCCGGCACTCGCCGATTCTGCGCGGCGTCGTCGGGATCTCCCCCGCAGCGATGAGCTGCCTGCGCTCGAAGACCTCGCGGTAATCGGGCAGCGATGCCCCGACCGGATGCACGACGATGCAATCGGCGTCGAGTCCGATCACCCCCGCGCGCAGTTCGTTCACCGGAACGTCCGGGGAGAGCCCCTCGTCGAGGAGCATCTGCGTGAGGTGCGCCAGCCGCAGCTGATCGCGGCGATTGCTGCGGGGCGAGCGGAACGGGTCGGGTGCGGGAACCCATCCCCACAACGGACTGGTGACGAGCGTCGGCGGCTCAGCCGAGTGCAGCCTCGGATTCTTCGCCGGGTAGGTCACGCGATGGTTGACCACGATGATCGGGAGATACCCCGACGCCGCGTCGTCGGCTGCACCCACACGCAGCAGCAGCTCGGAATGCCCTCGTCGTCCGTGCTCTCGGTCGGTTGGCAGCGTGGCATTCCAGATCCAGGTGGCCTGCGCAGCGCACGCGTCGCGGGTTGCCGCGACCCGGCGCGCATGCGGACCGTCGTCGACGACGACGAAGGTGCCGGGCGGCTCATCGCTGTGGAGTCCGGTCAGCAGGACGCGGATGCGTTCCCGACGGAGTTGGGCCGATTCCTTGCGACGCGCGGCTTCGGGGGTATCGCCCCGATCGCGGACGAGCTCGGGATGGCTGAAGTCCAGCGCAACCCGATGCTCGCACCCTGCCAGGTCGCGTGGATGCAACACGGCCGCGGCCACACACACCTCGATTCTCACCGGCTCATCAGACATCTGGGCTGTCGATCGCACCGCCGGTGTGACGGATGTGATCGGTCTGTGTCGAGCCTATGCAATGCTTGTAGCAAACTCGCGCAGGGAAAGGTGCCCGCATGGGATTGTTCTCGTCCGACGGTAAGACTCGTGCTCAGCGACGTGCAGAAACCAAGGCGCTCAAAGCCAAGGCGAAGCTCGAAGCGAAGCTGGCTGCGAAAGACAGGCGCAAGGCGTCCAAGGAGCTGCACAAATCGCGCTCGAAGATCGTCGAAAAAGAACTCAAGGCCAGGCGCAAGACCTTCAAAGCCGAGGCCAAGGCGGCCAAGAAGGTTGCCAAGGCCGACGTGAAAACCGTTGCCGCAAAGGCGAAAGCCGACGCAGACGCCAAGCCGTTCAGCCCTGCGAGTGTCAAGCGATTCCTCACCGTGGCCCGCCTTGTCGCGCCGATCGCAGTCCCCGTGGTCTACCGGGCGGCAGTCGCCGGTCGCGGCAAGATCACCGAACTCCAGGCGAAGCGCATCGGCGTGTCGCCGGCACAGTTGGTCAAGTACTCGGGCAACGGTGCGCCCCTGCTGGCTCGTATCGAATCTCTGCGCACGTCGTTGCAGAAGGTATCCGCACAGGACTCGTCGTCGGATACCACGCAGTTCGTCGACGCCATGACCACTCGGCTCGACAATCTCGCCATCGCCGTCGACGCCTCCGAATCAATGCCTGCTCCGCAGCGCAAGACCGCACACAAGGCGGTCGAGAACGAGTTGGGTGCCATCGATGCCGACGTCATGGCCCGACTCGGCGTGCGCACCTAGCCGCAACGCACTCGACCCCGCGCACGGCGTCGAACTCCGCTGAGGTGCCTGCGCCGTGCTCAGGACCAACCACACCGACCCCAGGGGGCGTCCCGACATGACAGACCCGACTTCCGACGACACACCGTCCGACGACGCGTCGGCCACGCCGGCGGGCGACGCCCCGCGCAGCTCCACCGAGAAGGCGCCGCCGGCGAAGAAGGCCGCCGCAGCCAAGAACACCACGCCCGACGGCAAGGCTGCTCCGGCGAAGAAGGCCGCCGCAGCCAAGAAGTCCGCTCCGGCGAAAAAGACCACGCCGGCAAAGAAGGCTGCTCCCGCCAAGAAGACCGGCGCCGCCAAGAAGACCACTCCAGCAAAGAAGGCGCCACCGACCAAGGTGGCCGACAAGAAGGCGCCCCCGAAAGCCGCTCCGCCCACTCTCACAGACGAACCAACGTTGTTCGAGGCGGACGCGACGTCGGGTTCCGCACCAGCGCCTGAACCGACGACGACCTCTGCAGCTGTATCGAGTGCAACGCCGCAGGCCTCCTCCGATCCCGTCGCCGAAACCGACGCCGCGAGGGCAGGTTTCGCACGCATCAGTTCAGGTAGGTCCGAGGTCCCCGCGACCAACCCGGCCATGCCGATCGCGTTTGGAGCTGTCGGCGGTGCCCTCACGGCACTGGCGATTGCACTACTGATCGTCCTGCGTTGGCGGCGGCACCGCCGTCGCTAGCCCCGGTTCAGTTCGGCACCGATGCGGTTCAGTTCGGCACCGATGTCACGCGCGCGACGATCGCGTCGGCGATCAGTTCCGGCACACGCTCCGGCATCCAGTGGTCGACACCGTCGGCAACGATGAACTCGTAGGGAGCGTCGATGAATGCAGCACATCCACGCGCTCCTGCCTTGCTGAGGAACGAGTCCTTGTCGCCGTAGACGTAGGTGGTCGGCACGCGGACCACCGCGTCGGCGAGCGAGCGCATCGATTGGTAGCGCATCGCCCTGTACCAGTTGAGACCACCGGTGAGCGCGCCGTCGTCGACGATCTCCCGCGACAGGTACTCGCAATAGCCGGGGTAGAGCTCGAACCGCCGCCCGGGACCACCGCCACTCCTCGCGAGGTAGGTGAGTGCCCGCTCGGGCAGCTTGGGTAGTTGAAAAAATGCCATGTACCACGACTTGACCGCCTGCCCGTGCGGCATTGCGCGGATGAAGGCTGCCGGGTGCGGGACGGCCAGTGTCGTCAGCGTGGTCACACGATCGGGATACCTGGCGGCCACCAGATACGCGACGCAGGCGCCCCAGTCGTGTCCGACCAGATGGAAGCGCGGGGCATCGAGCGCGTCGGCGAGCGCAATCACGTCATCAATCAGCTCGTCCATGCGATAGTCACGTATGGGTTGTGGCCGTGCACCGCGCGAGTACCCGCGCTGATCCGGTGCGACAGTTCGTAATCCGTGCTCATTGAGTAGTGCGGTGACGCCTGTCCAGCAGGAGGCGCGCTCGGGAAAACCGTGCAGCAAGACGACCGGGATCTCCGACGTCTCCGCCGATTGCGGGCCGGAATCCACGACGTCGAAGACCCATCCGTCGCGGTTGACCTGAGTGACCTTGCGGGACATGGGTTCTCCGATTCGCGACTGATGCTTCCCTGACATCAGCGGCGGCCCACCCCCGCGCTGAGCACGAGGACGAGCCGCCGCTGGTCCTTCGACAATACGTCTCGACGTTCCCGACCGGTAGACGCCGTCTGGTCAGATCAGCTTGTAGACCGTGGTGCCGCCGACCGTCGTGGCAGTGAAGTTCTGCGCCACCCAGGTGGAGATCGCCGAGTTGCCGCCGGGGCCGCCCTGGCCACCGCCGCCGATGTAGTAGGCGATCTTGCCTTCCTTGACGTACTGCTTGAACTCGTCGAGCGTCGGCGCAGGATCGCCGCTCCACCCGCCGATAGCCATCACGGCCTTACCCGAAGCGATCTCGATGGTCGACGCCGACTGCGAACCGTTGGTCGCCGCCGCCCAGGCGGTGGTGGTGTTCTGGAGCAATGTGGCCAGCTCGGTGTTGGTCGACGACTCGCCGCCCGGTCCGCCCATTCCCATGCCGCCGCTGCGCGTCGCGCTGTTCTGCGGTGGCGTGCCGCTCTGCTGCGCGGCGCCTTCCTGCTGCCCGGTGCCGCTCTGGCCTGTGCTGCCGCGGTTGCCGCCGGGGCCACCGCCGGGACCACCCATGCCGCCCTGGACTCCGGTCGTCTGCACCGCGGTCGGGATCGACCCATGATGGGCGGTCGCCGCCGTAGCGATCGAGAATGTTGCTGTCCCAGCGAATCCCGTGATAGCACCTGCGATCACCGAGGCAGCGAACAGCCTCTTGAGTCCGAGTGCGCCGCCTGCGAGTACACCGATCACAGCGAGTGCGCCGACGATCCCGATCATCCACCGGCACCACAGTGGCCCCCACTCGTTGCGATCGAGCAAGACGATCGACCACCATGCGGCCAATCCGATCATGGCACTCAATGCGATTCGCCCATCCCAGCCGGCGCGACGTCGCCACGCGAACACCCCGCCGAGCGCAACCATCGCTGCGACGGCAGGCGCCAGGGCGACGGTGTAGTAGGGATGGATGGTGCCGCTCATGTAGCTGAAGATCATCGCCGTCACCAGCAACCACCCGCCCCACGCGACCACCGCCCCCGCTTCTGTACGGTGAATGCCGTTGCGGTAGCTGAAGATCGGGAAGCTACGGACAATCAGATACACACAGAACGCGATCGCGAACAGCGCTACCGGGAGCAGCCACGAGATCTCATTACCCATCTCCGAACTGAAGAGTCGACTCAGGCCGGTCGAGCCGCCGAAGGAGCCTCCCGCACCTCCTCCGCCCGGTCCGCCACCTGAACCACCGCTGATCCGTCCGACGCCGTTGTAGCCCCACACGAGGTCCATGAACGAATTGTCCGTCGAGCCGCCGATGTAGGGGCGCGAGCTCGCGGGCGTCAGAATCGTCGCGACGACGAACCACCCTGCGGACACGACGAGAGCCACAGCGGCACCGAGCAACTGCGCAATCCTTCTGAGCCACCCGTTGTTTGCGAAGAGCAGGTATGCGAGTCCGAATGCGGGCAGTACCAGCAGGCCCTGCAACATCTTGGTGAGGAAGGCGAATCCCAGCGCGACACCTACCAGGGCGAGCCAGCGGCCGGAGTTCGTGGCGATCGCGCGCGCCAGGCAGTAGCCTGCCGCAACCATGAGCAGCACCAGCAGGGCGTCGGGGTTGTTGAAACGGAACATCAGTGCTGCGGCGGGTGTGAAGGCCAGCACCGCACCGGCGATCAGTCCCGCAACGGTCCCCTGCCGTGGATCAGTGATCACCCGACGCATCGTCGCGTACATCAGTGCCACGGCCGCAACCCCCATGAGCGCCTGCGGCACCAACACGGCCCAACTGTTCATGCCGAAGATGCGCACCGACAATCCGGTCACCCACAACGAGGCAGGGGGCTTGTCGACGGTGATGAAGTTCGACGGGTCGAGCGCGCCGAAGAACCAGGCCTTCCAACTTTCCGATCCCGCCCACGCCGCGGCGGCATAGAACGTGTTGCCGTAGCCACTCGCCGACAGATTCCACAGGTAGAGCACTGCGGTGGCCGCGAGCAACCCGACGAGCGCGAACGGACTCCACCGCACGGGACGTCGAGAGCTACGGGCACGTCTGTGTGTCGGCGGTGAGTCGTCGGCGGGCGGCGACACGTCCGGCCGCTCCAGAACTGCGGTCATCATTCCTCCAGAAGTCGAGTATGGGTTCGACTACCAGAGTCCGAGACCTCGCTACCGCAACCCTGGACCCTTGCTGGGAGAAGTCTGTGAGACCTAGACCTCTCCGCTCTCGCGAGCGAGTATCGCCGCCTGAACGCGGGAGCGGACATCGAGTTTCATCAGGACCCGCGACACGTGTGTCTTCACGGTGGTTTCGGTGATGAACAGTGTTCGAGCGATGTCGACGTTCGCCATCCCGGCGGCGAGGCATCGGAGTACGTCGCGCTCACGGTTCGTCAGGTCGTCGAACCGACGCTGGTGAGCCGTCGACGTCGCGGGACCCGTCGAACCCGCGGGAGCCACTGCCGCAGAGGGGGACGTCGACGGCGGCCGGCCGGACGTGTCACCGCCGCGAAATGATTCGAGGACACGCAGGGTGACTTCCGGCGCGAGCGCGGCATCGCCGCGTGCCACAGCGCGGATCGCCTCGACGATCGCCTCGGCCGACGCGGTCTTCAACAGGAACCCACTGGCCCCGGCGCGCAGTGCGCCGAAGACGTAGTCGTCGAGATCGAAAGTGGTCAGCACGATCACGCGACACGAGCCGGCGCGCACGATCCGGTCCGTCGCCGTGATGCCGTCAGTGCCCGGCATGCGCACGTCCATCAGCACCACGTCCGGACGCAGTGCGTCAGCTGCGATCACCGCTTCGTCACCGTCGGAGGCTTCACCCACCACGTCGACGCCTGCCGCAGGTGCGAGCATCATCGTGATCCCCGCTCGGATCGCGGTGTGATCGTCGGCAATCAACACTCTGGTCGGCAATGAGTCGGTCATGGATGCGGCACTCTCGTGGTTGGTTCGCGATGGTCCCGAGCCCCGGTGGACTCGTCGCGGCCGGCATGATCCCCTTCGGGGGCGTCCGAGGTCGGCACCGGATTTGTGGGCAGGCGGGCCGCCACCACGAACCGCTCCCCCACCGGGCTCGCGGCCAGGTGGCCGCCGACGATGCGGGCACGAGTGGTCATGTTCTCGATTCCGCGGCCGCGGTGGGCATTCTCGCGCGACGGCGACGCGTCGTGCGCGTCGAGAAGGTTGCAGACTTCTATGCTCAGCGCATCGTCGTCGAGCTCTATGGTGAGCGAAATCGGTTGTCCGGGAGCGTGAGTCACCGCGTTGGTGAGTGCCTCGGCGAGAATCCGATGCGCGGCGATGTCGACGACGGCGGGAAGTTCGTCGGCGAGTGCGGCCATCGACGCGTGGGTCGGATGCGTGAGATCGACGGCGGTACCCGACATGCGAATCGGTGCGATCAGCCGGTCGAGGCGACGGAGTCCGGCCGCTTCTCGCTCGGCGGCGCCGGGTTCTGACCCACTGTCGGGCTCGTCGGCAGCGAGCAGATCGATCAGTCCGCGCATCTCGGTGAGCGCGTCGACGCTGCTGGTGCGGATCGCCGCGAGTGCCGTCGTGTTGATCTCCGCATTGTCGGGATACTGTTGCGCCGCAGCCGAATGCATCGCGATCGCCGACAACCGGCCAGCGATCACGTCGTGCAGTTCGCGGGCCAGCCTGCGACGCTCGGCCACGACGGCGTCGAGTTTCTCGCGAGCAGCCAGGGCAGAGAGCGTCTGCGAATGCGCACGTTCGAGGTGCAGCGCGGTCCGGTGCTCGCGCACCGCCCAGCCGTACGCGAGCGGTGAGGCAACGAAGGCGATCAACCACAGCACACAGATGAACAGGAATTGCCAGCCCGCCGTCTCCGGAAACGCCGCGACGAGGGTGAGCACACCGGCTGCCACGAAGGCGCAGATCCCGAACATCAGATGCACCAGCCGCGCTCCGCCGTAGACGCATACCGCGTAGACGACGTCGGAGAACATCAGCCAGATCGGCACCGACGGCGCAACGACGGTATCCACCACCAACAGTGACGTGACGCCTGCGAGCGCAACGGCCGGGTGCGTGGAGCGACATAGTTCGAAACATCCCGCGACACCCAGGACGAGCAGCGGAAACCAGGACGGCCCCAGTGCGTCATCGGGGTTGCCGATGTGCGCGAATCCGGCCGCATAGATGGCGACACCGAGGCCGACGAACAGCACCGTCAACGCGACGTCGTTGATCAGGGTTCGGGGCATCGGGACACGCCACATGTGCCCATCGTGACACGACCGCAGGTCGCAATCATCCGACAAAAGGATGAGTGCGCCTGGCCCACGACGTCTCGTCAGTTCTGCCGATGACCTATCCCGCTCGCGCCGCGCATCGTGAGTGGCATGGGCTTCAATCTTCTCGAGTCACCGATAACGTGGGCGATCCTCGGATGCGAGGTCGGCTTCTGGGCGCTTCTGATCTGCGGATTGTCGGTACGGTACCTCCTGCGACGACGGCGCGCGTCGTCGCTGATCCTGCTGCTACTCCCGCTCGTCGACCTCATGTTGCTCGTCGCGGTGGCCGTCGACCTCGCCCGCGGCAGCGATGTCACCACCGTGCACAAGATCGCGGGGGTCTATCTCGGTGTCACCGTCGCGTTCGGGCATTCCGTCATCCGCTGGGCCGACGCCCGGTTCGCCTACCGCTTCGCGGGAGGCCCCGCCCCGGCCAAAGCTCCCAAGGGAGGACCCGTAGCGCTACGCAAGGAGATCGCCGACTTCGGTCGTTGGCTTCTCGCCGCAGCCGTTGCCGCCGGAGCAGCACTACTGCTCACCGTCACGGTCGCGAATCCGCACCAGGCCGAATCGCTGCGCGGCATGTTCCCGATGCTCGGCGTGATCACGGTGATCTGGTTGCTGACCGGGCCCGTCTGGGCGATGTTCAGCGCCTCCGACGACTGACCACCCCGTGGGCTCCTACGCCGACTACCGTCCCGGCAAGAACTTCAGCGACCGAACCGCCAGCGGCGTCACCGCGCGGTAGACGCTCTTGGGTACGCCGGGTGCCTTGTCGATACCGATGAATCGCTGCTCGGCGATCGTCTGCGGCTCGGTGTACTTGAGCAGTCCCTCCTCGCCGTGTCGTCTGCCGACTCCCGAGATGCCCATGCCGCCCATCGGAGCAGCGGTCGACGCCCACGCGGCGGCGTACCCCTCGTTGATGTTGACGGTTCCAGCACGCAACTGCTCGGCGATGGCCTGCGCTTCCTCACTGCTCCCGGCGAACACGCTCGCGTTGAGTCCGTAGTCGGTGTCGTTGGCCAGCTTGGTCGCCTCGTCGGTGGAGTCGACGGGATAGACGGACACCACCGGGCCGAACGTCTCGTTGCGGAAGCAGGTCATCTCGTCGGTCACGCCCGACAGCACCGTCGGCTCGAAGAAGAAGGGGCCGAGATCCGCGCGACGCTTGCCGCCCGCGATCACCGTTGCGCCTTTCGACACCGCGTCGTCGACGTGCGCCTCTGCCGTTTCGACCTGTGCAGCAGACGCCAACGATCCCATGTCGACGCTGAAGTCGTAGTTCGCGCCGAGTTTCATGTTGCGCACGAAATCACCGAACTTCTCGGTGAACTCGTCGGAGATCGCCTTGTCGACGTAGAGCCGCTCGATCGAGATACACAATTGACCGGAGTTCGAATAGCAGGCCCGCGCAGCGCCTTCGACGGCGTGGTCGATCTTGGCGTTGGCCGTCACGATCATCGGGTTCTTGCCACCGAGCTCTGCTGAGAATCCGATGAGTCGACGTCCCGCCTGCTCGGCGAGCGCCGCACCGGTTTCCGACGAACCGGTGAACATCACGTAGTCGCAGTTGGCGACGATGGCCTGTCCCACAACACTTCCCGGTCCCGGCACCACGGCGAACAGTGCTGGCGGCAGACCTGCCTCGTAGAGCAGCTCGGCCAGTGCGAGTGCGCAGTAAGGGGTTTGGCTGTCGGGCTTGATGACCACGCCGTTGCCCGCGAGGAGAGCAGCCACCGCATCCGACACCGCAAGCGTCAGCGGATAATTCCACGGACTGATGACGCCGACGATTCCCTTGGGCTGGTATCTGACGCGCACCTTGGTGGCGCCGGGCAGCATGCCCTGGACCTTGCGCTCTGCGAGCATCTTCGGGCCATGCGTCGCGTAATAGCGGGCGGTGAGCGCGACGTCGATGACCTCTTCCTGCGCATAGGAACGCGCCTTACCGGTCTCGGCCTGCGCGATGTCCATCAACGACGCCGCGTTGGAGTGCACCAGCTCGGAGAACTTCTTGAGCACCTTCGCGCGCTCTGCGGGCGACTGTTGTGCCCACCCCTGCTGAGCGGCACGAGCACGCGACACCGCGGTCTCGAGATCTTCTGCCGTACCGATCGGGATGGTCGCCATCTCGACGCCGCTGAATGCCTCGAGAATGGAGCGGGTGGGGCGTGCGGCCGCGTTGTCGATCGCGACCAGTGCGCCGAGGCGTTCGAAGTAGTCGGTCGTTGGCTTGGGCATCGGGGCCTCCTGGTGCGTGAGCGAGTAGTGGCGGAAGGATCAGGTCAGGGCGCGACGAGCACGATGCCGTCGTCGTCGGAATAGACGGTGTCACCGGGGCTGAAGGTGACCGAACCGAGAGTGATCGGTACATCGCGCTCACCCGCTCCGGTCTTGGTGGACTTGCGCGGGTTGGTGCCGAGCGCCTTCACGCCGATCTCCATGCCACCAATGGTCTTGGCGTCACGGATCGCTCCGTTGGCGATGATCCCTACCCAGCCGTTCGAGCGTCCGAGCTCCGCGATGATGTCGCCGACGAGTGCGGTGTGCAGCGAGGCATCGCCGTCGATGACCAGTACCCCGCCCGGGTTCGACTCGCCGAGGATCGATTTGAGCAGGGCATTGTCCTGGAAGCACCGGACCGTGGTCACGGTTCCCACGAACTCACGTACCCCGCCGTACTGGGTGAACTGGAGATCGCAGCTACGGACATCCGCACCGATCTCATCGACGAGATCGGCCGTGGGCGTGAAGGTGAGTTCTGCCATGACGTACAGCATAGGTGTGACGCGTAGTCATGGGTACCTGTGGTTACCCGACGGTAGGGAACTCGCCAACCACCGCGCGATATCCGCGGCCGGACGGCGGCCGCGTCAAGGTCCCAATGCACCGACACCGTGTCAACGGTCCTCGTCCCTGTCCGGATTGAGCAGACCCGCGACATAGACGGCATGCCGTGCGGGCTCGCTGATCTCGAAGTACTCGGCCAACGGTACGTGGTGCACCGATGCAACCAACGACGCAGGCATTGACCCGATCCGCGTGTTCAGCGCACGCACGTTCGCGTTGTAGAGCCGACGCGATGCCGCGATCCTGTCCTCCGTGTCCTCGAGTTCCCGGAGCAGCGCGTCGTAGGCCCGCACTGCCTGAAGTTCCGGATACCGCTCTGTCAGCGCCTGCAGTCTCGACAATGCGGCCGACAACAGATTCTCGGCGGAGGCGATCGCAGCTACGTCGGCGCCCTGACCGAGACTCAGTGCGGCCGCGCGCGCCTTGGTGACCGTTTCGAGGGTCGTTTGTTCAAAAGCAGCCGACGCAGACACGGTCGCTACCAGGTTCGGCACCAGGTCGTGCCGCCGCTGCAGTTCCACATCGACCTGTCGCCACGACTCGTCGACCAGATTACGCAGGCGCACAAAGCTGTTGAAAGACGAGAAGTACCAGGTGATCATGACAAGCGCCGCCACGACGACCACCACGACGATGACCCACGTACTCACTGCCACGCCCTTTCGTTCTGGCCTCGATCACTCCATAGGTAGCGCGGAATACCGTCGGCGATGATGCGCATCACCTCGAATACCGCGGTGATGGCCTCCGGTCTGCTGGCCATCGTCGAGGTCGCGACAAGCTCACTGCCCGCGATCTCGATCTTGGTCACCAGCAGCGCACCACGCGCCTTGCGCAACGACATCAAGGCGTCGATCGTCCTGGGCGTGAACACCGCATGCGCGAAGCCGGGGTCGGTCGAGTGGACGAAGAACCTGCTGTTGAAGTCCTCGGACTCGAACTCGACGCGTTTCCCGGTCGACAGGTCCATGGTGGTTCCGAGGGTCAACCGCGGAAGAGCCGTCGGTAGCCGCAGCACGAACACGCTGCGCTGATGCGTCGTGATCTGCACTCGGTTGTTGTTGATCCAGGTGTATCGAAAGAAGGTGGCCGGATGGGTGCCCACCATTCCGCTCATCCCGTCGCGGACACGCTTGGCACGTGCGCGTCCCGTCGAGAAGGGCGGGAAATCCCATGTCGGAACCGGCCAATTCGTTTCCGGAAAGTACGCGAATCCGTTGGCCTGCGCCCACTCTCGCGCCCACCGTCGCTGCGACAGCTTGGCAATCACCCCAGCAGGCAGGAATGCGAGAAAGGGCGTGCCGAGCAGAAGTACCCATGCGAGCGGCTTTCCATGGCCCATCCACCACCAGACGTGAAAAACGACCAATCCGACAAATGTGGCCGCCGTGATCAGCGAGGTGAACCAGGATCTCGACCAGAACGGTCCCGCCGATGTCATGCGGAACACCCTAGCGGCCAAGCCCTTCGGTCACCCGCGACCTGTCAGTCACGTGAACGTCTGCACGGCGTGGTGCGCTCCGCAACACTGAGATCGTCCTGCCGATAAATACTCGCCATCCGCGGTCATGGGCAGCTCTGGTTATCCGACGGGTAGGAAACTCGCCAACCATCGCGAGATATCCGCAGCCGTCGCGGCATCGAGCGGCACCGGAGTGTGCCCGGCTGGGTGAACGTTGAACCAGACACGCACTCCGTCGCGGCGATATGCGTCGGCGAGTCCACGAACGAGCGGCAACGGTGCGACAGCGTCGTAGCTGCCCGCGTCGATGCGCACCGGCAGACGCGCGTTCAACTTCAGGTGCGAGACGTCGTTGCGGTCGGCGATGGCGACGAGCGCCTTCTTGGCCACCCCTCCGCGTGGGCCGAGCAGGGCGGCCGGGGCAAGCCCCCCGAACGAGTCCTCCCCCGACAGCTCCTCGTAGCAGCGCGTCTGCACCTGTGGTAGCAGCGAACGTGCACGCTCGCTCAGTCCGCCCGAAGCGATGGCGCGCGCGAAGTCGGGGTCGGCAGCCACGCCCCCGGCGATCATGAGCGCAGCGAGGCCGACGAGATCACGCGTTGCGGGCCCTGCGACTCGAACACCGCCCACCAGGTCGACGATGCGCCCCATCTGCGTGGGCGGTGTCACCGCCGACACCGCACGAAGTCTCAGACCCGACCACTGGGCAGCAGGTGCAGCTGCCGCGAACAGCGATGCGACCGCACCTTCCGAATGGCCTGCAACCACCACGTCTCGCCCGATGCGTCTGTCGAACGCGGTCACAGCACGTGCGGCGTCGATCACCGAGCGCGCCAACGACTCTCCGATGAGATAGGGGTGTGGCCCCGGACCACCGATCCCCTCGAAGTCCGGACGCATCACGGCGAATCCACTCTTCAGCAGTCCGCCGACGATCCGGTCACCCGACGTCATGTGCGTCAGTTCGCGATCCCCGGGTCGCGCCGTGGACGGGGCGCATCGGTCCGCGGCGCCCGTTGTCATGTGGCTCCAGACCGCAAGCGGCCACCCCGATCGTGGTGGAGGTCGCTTCGGCAGCAGCAGGGTGGCTGTCATCCAGGTCGACGTCCCGCGGACCGAGAGCGACGAGTATCTGACCAGCAGCGTGCTGGCCGCTTCCGGCAACGCGACGGGTGGTGCGGCAACGCGCGTCGCCGAGAGCACACGCGGCGAGTCCTGCACTGTGGGCGGGGTCGAGACAGGCTGCGCGCCGGCACTTCCCGATCCGAGCACCGTGACCGCGATGATCGTCGCCGCAATGACCTTCACGAGCACGCGGCCGGGCACCCGTCGTCGCCGACCACTCACCGCGTCGTGCCGCCGGTGAGCGCGATCGACCCGCTGGGCGTCGAATCGAGTCGGTCGAGTGTGTCGGCGAAGAATCCGGCCACAGGGGCCAACTGACTGCGGTCGACCTTGTCAATCGTGTCGGCGTCGTCGTACATATAGAGCGGGCCTGCGATGAAGCTCACCACCGGGACCC
Source organism: Gordonia aichiensis NBRC 108223 (assembly GCF_000332975.1). GTDB lineage: Bacteria > Actinomycetota > Actinomycetes > Mycobacteriales > Mycobacteriaceae > Gordonia > Gordonia aichiensis. The sequence goes on from NZ_BANR01000011.1 coordinate 15,565, forward strand.
CGGCGACGAGAACGAACGACGCGTCGGTGGGAATACCCGTCGCGCTGAACTGGAAGGGCGCCGCGTTGAGCATTGTCGTCGCGCGCACGTCGTTTCTGTCGATCGCCTGCGCGAGTGCAGCTTTGAGGCCCAGTGAGACATTCTCGAACACCCCCTTGGGTTCGGGATCATCGGTCGTGATCAGGCGTCCGGACGCACTCGTGCGCGCATGCTTGCCCACATGCTCGACGGTCGTGTTCGCGACGATCCGCCACGGTGTGCGTCGATGCGCGATGTACTTGTCGACGAATGCCTGATGCGCCTGGTATCCCGTGAAGTGCGTGTCGAAGGTGACGAACATCAGGCTCTTCTCACGCTGGCGATAGCCCGGTCGGCGAGCCTGCGCCCCATAGTGATCTGCGAGCGCAAGCACCTCCGCGGTACCTGTCGCATCCTCTACGGCGCCCGGACCGATCGAATCGTGGTGCGACTGAACCATCACCGTGTCGCGGCTGCGGCCCGCGAGCATGCCGACCACGGTGCGCCCGACCACTTCCCGACGATCGACCGTCAGATCGATTCGTGCCCGGTTGGCGTTGGCAGACAACGCCTGTCGGAGTCGCACGCCATCCGCACGAGTCACCCACATGCCCGGGATGGTCATCGCGAGGCGACGGTAGTACTCGTTGTGATAGCGATTCGAGTCGAAGTAGTCCTTCAGCACACCGACGAACCCGACAGCTCCGGCTCGCTGCGCGTCGCGCACCGTCGACTCCAACGATGTGAGGTACGGGTTGGCGGTCAACATGGTCTGGGGGTCGAACCGCGAGTTGTCGGGATCGTGGATGTACTCGGCCAGCGGAAGAAGACCCGCGGTCGGGAGGTAGAAGCTCAGATCGAACAGCACGATCTTGCCGCGCACGTCGTGACCGGCAACCTTCCCGGCGCCGATGTCGACGACCGGTGCGCGAAGACCAGTAGAGCCGGTACTGCGGTGACCGGCGCCCGCGTCGGCCGGAATGAACGAGTGAGACACCGGGTAGGCATCGATGGCCTTCCCTCCGACGTGCAGGCCGAAGTTCGAGGGATTCCAGTCGTACGACGTCACCCGCTCGACGTGGACATCGGTGAGGCCCGCCTTCTGGAACCTTTGTGCCACATAGTCGGCGGCGCGCTCTCCGCCCACGGAACCGGTCCGCCGCGGCGCCATGTGAACCAGGTCCTGCACCGACGAGTAGATCCGATCCGCGCTCAATGCCGCCGACGACGGCGCCGCATCGGCAGCCGGTACCCCTGTCGTCGGCCCGAACACGGCTGACACCACCAGTCCCCCGGCGACGAACAACCGCCGCACCACATACGACTTCACAAGTACACCCCTTCTCTCCGCAACCACCACGACTGCGCGCACGACCGCACACGAGTGCGGTACGTTGGCGTACTTTACTCGGATAGACTGGCTCCATGCGTGCGGAATCGTCGAAATCGGAAATCCCCCGGGTCACCGAGGGACTCTTCTTCACCACTCCACCCCCGCTCCCCCGCGGCCCGCATCAACTCACGCCCGACGAGGTCGTCGCCAATCACCGAGAGCGTGTCATGATCGCGTTCACCGAACTCGTTGCCGCGCGAGGTTTTCACGAGGTCGGTGTCGCGGAGATCGTCGCGCGAAGCGGGGTGTCGCGCACAGCTTTCTACCGATGCTTCGAGAATCGCGACGCCTGCGCCGACGCCGCGTACGCGCGTTTCATCGAGGTCCTGGTACAGCAGATGACCACCCGGATCACACGCACCCGGGTCAGCCGCGACATCCCGCTGATCGTGCGGGCCTATCTCGACTGTCTCTCGGCCGATCTCGTCACGGCGCGCACCTTCCAACTCGAGTTCGACGCCAGGGGCGCGACGGCACGTCGACGACGTCGCGAAGCGTTGACGTTCATCGCCGATGCCCTGCGCGCAGAACACACAGCCCTCGCCGAGACCGACCCGACACTCGATCCCGATCTCGCTCCAGAGGTCTTTCTCGCCGCCGTCTACGCCGTCCGCCAGGTCGCTTCGGACTGGCTCGACACAGACAGGCTCGATGCGGACGGCCACGTCGATCTCACCGCGTTGGAACCGCTGCTGTCGGGTTGGCTGACGCGGGGACTACAGCGCAGCTGAGTAGCCGGGCTCGAGCAACCTTCCCCTGGGTCAGCGAAGCCGATCGATGACATCGGCGATCTCATCAGGAACCTCGAGGACCACGAAATGGCTTGCGACGACGCTCACCAGCTGCCCGCCGAGCAGGCGCGCATAGCGCCCCTGCTTCCACAACCAGAACCGCTGCCACGGTGCCGGACCCGACAACGCAGCCACGACGACGATCCGAACATCCGGCAGCGGATACCTCGTACGCATGCGACGCAGGGAGGCGTTGAGCGTCGGGAAGGCGGCGTTCTCCACCAGGGTGGCCAACAGCATCGGCCAGCCGCCGAATACCCGCCCGGCCCAATAGTGTTCGTGATCGTAGAAGCCTTCCGGCGGCGTCGGTAGGACAGCACTGCGAACCCGGGAGAATCCACGGCGGGGCAACCGAAGACGGCCCGTGACCGCACGCCCGGCATCCACAGCCCTGTGCGCGCTGCTGATTCGCGCCCCCAGCGGTATCACCCGCCAGGGCAGCAGTACGTACGATCCGTCGAGCATCGCCACGCCTGCCGTACGTGCCGGCTGCGCCCTGGCGAACGCCTCTGCATACAGCGACGCGACCGAATGGCCGACGACGGTGACCGGCTCGACGATCCCTAGTTCGTCGAGTACTCCGACCATCCATGACACCTCGAGCCGCAGTGTCAGCACCCGGCCACGCGGAAGCGGTTCCGACAGGCCGTATCCCGGGCGGTCGAAGCGGATCACCCGCCAGCCGCGCTCCACGAGTCGGACGGCGAGATGGTCGAGGTCGAACCAATTGCTGCCCATCGCGGCCATCAGCAGCAGCGGCGTACCCGAACCTTCGTCGATGACATGGATGCGCTGCCCGTCGACGTCGACGAACCGCCCCGGCGGCGGGCATTCGCGTTCATCCCGACCGTCCGGCACTACTCAATTCTCCTGCGGTTTGGCCAGCGGGAAGGCCAGCGATTCACGAATCGACTGACCCGTGATCAACATGACCACACGGTCGACGCCGACTCCGAGCCCGCCCGTCGGCGGCATCGCGTACTCGAGCGCCTGCAGGAAGTCCTCGTCGAGCTCCATTGCCTCAGGATCACCGTCCGCGGCGAGAATCGATTGCGCGGTAAGCCTTTTCCGCTGTTCCACCGGATCGGTCAGCTCCGTGTACGCGGTACCGAGTTCGACGCCCCATGCCACCAGGTCCCACCGCTCGGCCACACCCGGTTCACTGCGATGCGCACGTGTCAACGGCGACACCGACGTCGGGAAGTCGCAGTAGAACGTCGGGAACGTGGTGCGGTCCTCACCGAGATGCTCGTAGAGCTCGGCCACAATCGCCCCCGCGTCCCAATCCGGCCGAAAGGCGATGCCGAGTCGCTTGCAGATCTCGCGTAGATGCTCCACCGATGTCTCGGGCGTGATCGGCTCACCAGCCCCCTCAGACACCACACCGTAGACCGTCTTCACCGGCCACTGTCCGGAGATGTCGATCCTCTGCTCGTTCCCCTCATCGTCGTAGCGCACGATCACCGGCTCGCCGTGCGCAGCAGTCGCAGCGAACTGGATCATCTCGCGGGTGAGGTCGAGCATCTTCAGATAATCACTATGCGCCTCATAGGCTTCCAGACTCGTGAACTCCGGATTGTGACTGAAGTCGACGCCCTCGTTGCGGAAGTTCCGGCCGATCTCGAACACCTTCTCCACCCCGCCGACGCACAGCCGCTTGAGGTACAGCTCCGGGGCGATGCGGAGATAGAGGTCGAGATTGTAGGCGTTGATGTGTGTGGTGAACGGGGTCGCGTTCGCGCCGCCGTGGATTCGCTGCAGTATCGGGGTCTCGACTTCGAGATACCCGCGGGCGGAGAGGAAATCACGCAGCGCTTTCACCACGGCACTGCGAGTGGCCAACAACTGCCTCGAGCGCGGGTTGATCGCCAGATCGACATACCGTTGCCGCACACGTGCTTCCGGATCGGTCAGCCCCGCCCACTTGTCGGGTAGCGGCCGCAGGGACTTGCCGATCATCGCCCAGCGATCCACCAGCACCGAGATCTCACCCGTGCGGCTGGTACCCATCTCGCCGTGGACCTCGACCAGATCACCGAGATCGACATCGGAGGCGAAGTCGCGTGATCCGGGATCAAGACGCGACGCCTCGACCAGGATCTGCACCTGCCCCGACCAGTCGTGGACGTCGGCGAAGACCACCTTGCCGAAGTCACGCATCCGGGTGATGCGTCCGGCGACCGACACCGGTGTACCTGCAGGCGCTGCGACGGCCTCGGCGATCGAGTGTGATGGCGGGTCTGCGGGTGGATAGGCGTCGACACCGTCGTCGATCATCCTGTCCAGCTTCGCAAGTCGCACCCTGACCTGCTCCGGGCGGTGAGCGGCCACAGAGTGCTGCGCGGCCGCCTCGTCGTCGAGTTCTGCGATCAACGCGTCCACATCGATGCCTGCGGGTATCGACGATTGCCCAGCGGTGTACTGCTCCTTACGACCGAACCGCGGCAACCGGACGAATCCCTCGGTGACGACGGCGGCCAGACCGGCGCGTGCCAGGATGCGGGTGTCCTCGAAACACAGGAACCGCGGCTGCCAGTCGGGCAGGTACTTCGCGTTGGAACGGTAGAGCGACTCCATCTGGAAGAACCTCGAACCGAACATCAATACGGCGTAGCTCCCGCGCATGACGGGTCCGGCACCGATCTCCTGCCCCTTTTCGAACACGGCACGGAACGTCGCGAAGTTGAGCGAGATCTCGGTGATCCCGAAGTTCTCCGAGTCGCGGCACAGATCACTGACCATCGTCTCGACGACACCGTTGATGCCGCTGCGGTCACGTCGCATCAGGTCCAGCGAGACGCCACGACGCCCCCACGGCACAAACGAGAGCATGCCGACGACCTTCTCGTCCGCAGACCCCTCGTTGAGTACCGCCTCCACGAGCAGGCAGTCACCGTCGGCTGGGTCCCCCAGTCGTGACAGCGCCATCGCGAAACCGCGCTCCTCCTCGGTGTCCCGCCAGGCGTCGGCGCGCGCGATGACGTCGGCCATCTCCCTCGGCGGGATATCGCGGTGTCGGCGGACGCGGGTGGTGACGCCTGCGCGTCGGGTTCGGGTGACGGCCTGACGCACGCCCTTCATCGTCGGTCCGCTGATCGTGTATTGCCGGGTGTGAAGGATGGCCTCGTCGCCGATGTTCAGCGAGGTGAATCCCGCGGCATCGAATGCTGCCGCGCCTCGCTCGCTCGACCCCATCGCCGCGGGATGCCATCCGTAGCGCTCGCAGAGCACCAGGAATTCGGCGATCGCGTCCGGCCACGACTCCGGGTCGCCGATCGGATCGCCACCGACAAGGCCTACACCCAATTCGACACGGTAGGTGATCGCTGCCCGCGCATCGCGGGAGAAGACAACCGCCTTGTCGCGACGCGTCGAGAAGTAGGCCAACGAGTCGTCGTCGTTGAACCGCGTGATCAACGCGCGGATCAGCCGCTCGTCGGACGCCGTCATCAATGATTTGAGCCGTTGCGATCGGAACAGCACCGATGCCGCGACGATGAGTGCGAGTGCGCCGAACAGCCCCAGCGCACCGTTGACCGGTGGATACGTGTGGTGTCCATCGAAGGTGCGCTGGTCGATCGCCGCGAAGGCGACCACCCGGTTGAACGCATACGGCAGACGCTCCGTCCGCTCGAGGCTGCCCGGGAACAGCCACACCAGCGCGAACCCTACTCCGGTCGCGACCGCCAGACCCACCACCAACACCACGAGCGCTCGCAGCAGCGCCGCACGCCGGACCCGCGTGTAGAACTGCCGATAGGTGACGAGAAGGAAGATGAGCGCGACCAGGTCGATGCCGAGGCCGATCGCGATGTTCATGCGTTCGGCGTCGTCGACGTCGAAGTCGTCGGCGACCGGCTGCCACAGCAGCAGCGCGTTGCCCGCCATGAACAACAGCAGGTAGATGACGCAGATCCACCACGCGATGCGCTTGCGCGCGGTCAACGCGATGGCGACGAGTGCCAGCACGAACGACCACGCGAAGCTCGTGTCGGGCATCGAGATGATGAAGTCGTCGACGTAGTCGCGCGGCACGTGAATCCAGTGCCGGAAGAACGGAAAGATGCTCGACAACAGCGCGATGGTCGCCATGACCCCGACGACGAGGCCTGCGATGCGGGGCGCGTGACTGCCGAACCCGCGCGGATGCCGGATGCGCTCGAGCAGATCGGCCGAACGACGATCCGCCTCCGCCCGCTCCGGCCGCTCTCCTGCGGTGTCGGGGTGCGTGGGAGCACTTCGGAGCGCCTGTGATGGGGACTCGACCGCCATGGATCAAAGGTAGTTCACCGGCGGATCGATGGTGCGTACCCACCGCCGCTCGGGCAGTATCTCAGCCATGGGAGAGGACGCATTCGATGTTCCCGTGCGGGGCGACGGAATCAGGCTCGGTCAGTTCTTGAAGCTGGCCAACCTCATCGAGTCCGGCGCGGAGGCCAAGGAAGTGACCTCCGACGGACTGGTCACGGTCAACGGAGACGTGGAGACACGTCGCGGTAGACAGTTGGCCGTCGGCGATGTGGTCGCGCTCGGCGGCACGGCGGCGCGGGTCACCGCCGGGTGACCCGCAGGCTCAGGCGGTCAGCCGCTTGAGTTCGGCCGCGGTGACCAGGCGCTCGGCCTCCGCGGGGAACCGCTGGGCCACACGGTGGCGGCCAAAGCGGCCACCGGTGATGGCACTCAGCATCGAGTGTCGACGGGGTGTCTGGAACGTTGCTGCCAGCTTCATGACGATACGTTTCCTGCGTCAGAACGGATTCGATCTTTACTATCTTGTATTGCCGAGTTCTTCGGCGCAACTCACCCTTACGTATCGATCGTCACACAGGTTTCGTTACCGACGGGAGACCGACGCGCGGATCACCCGAGTCCGGCGAGGAACTGGTGAGCCCAGGCCACCGCGGTCACACCGGGCTTGACCTCGAAGCGTCCGTAGTCGCCGTGCGAGCCGGACTGCAGGAAGCGGTTGAACTCGATGATCTGCTGTCGCGCCCGCGCGTTGCTGAGTTCGTTGAGAGCGTTGCCCGGTCCTCCCCTGGTCAGCATCTCGTTCACGATCGCGCCGGCCTCGGCCTGATACTGACCGACCTGGCTGGGCGTCGGATCGCTGGTTTCGGCGAGGTAGCCGATCACGCGTGTCACGTAATACTCACGCGGAACGTTGCAGTAGAGATCCTTCGGAGCACAGATCGTGAAGGCGCGGGGCAGGACGTAGCCCATCCCGTCCAATCGCGGGCCACCGCTGCCCTGCCCCGTCGCGGGCGGACCGACGAGATTGTCTTTCGACGACCGGCGCGGATCTGCGATGAGCACGACACCGGCGACCTGCTGCGGACGGATCTTCTCGCGCCCGGTACCGATCTCGGAGGCCACGTCGCCCGCGGCGTCTGCGCCCTGGCTGTATCCGGTGAGTGCGATCTTGGTACCCGGGCAGCGCTTGAGCATCGTCAGCGCGAGCCCCTTGGCGTTGGCCACTGCCTGCGCCTTCGACTTGCCGTACACGGCGCTCTCCCAGGGAAACGCGGTCGCGTCGTAGCCGACGTAGGAGACCTTGGTGTCCGGCCCCAGACCAGACGTCACGGCTCCGAGCAGACCGGGACCGTCGGCCCAGGTGCCCGGAATCGCGAGGACGTACACCTTCGGACACGTACTCGGCGCCGCCGATGCCGATCCCGCGAAGGCGACCCCAACCCCGCACACCGCGAGCACCACCGACACTGCCATTCCGAAAAGCCTGCGCACAGACCTGCCCCTTCACGACTACCCACCCACGACGCACCGGCCGTGGTCTGACCACGTGAGTGTAAACAGGGTTGCACCCATCCGGCAGCGTCGTCCCGCCGAACTCCTATAGAACGTTTGTCTCACAGAACCGAGTTGTCCAACACATGAGGAGACCAGGGTGGTCGACGTCTCACGCACCTTCACCGTTCGACAACCACGAGAGGTGGTCGTCGCCTATCTGCGCGACTTCGCCCATGCCGAGCAGTGGGACCCGGGCACCGTCGAATGCACGCAGGAAGACGACGGTCCGATCGCTCTCGGCACCCGCTGGCACAACAAGACCAAGCTCTACGGGATCTCGACCGAGCTCACCTACGAGCTCACCCGCGACGATCCCGACCACATCGTGTTCTCCGGCTCGAACAAGACCGCAACAACCTCCGACGACCTCTCCTTCGCCGACAAGGGCGACGGGACGACAAGCGTCACCTACCGCGCGCTCGTCGAGTTCCACCGGTTCGGATTCATCGGCGAACCACTGTTCGGATTCATCTTCGGCAAGCTCGCCGACTCGGTGCCCGAGCAGATGACGAGCGTCCTCGAGAAGCTCTGAGCCCGGTAACGGACAAGCCCCGCCCGCCGGTCGAACGTGGACCGGCTGACGGGGCTCGTGAAACGGGTAGTGCCTACGGTCGGCTCAGCGCTGCGCGACCTGCGTCGGCACGATCGGTGCAGGCAGATCCGACGCTCCGGCGAGGTAGCGGTCGGCCGCAGCCGCAGCCGATCGGCCTTCCGCGATGGCCCACACGATCAGTGACTGTCCGCGGCCTGCGTCGCCCGCCACGAACACCCCCTCCTGGCCGACAGCAGCGAAATCGTTGTCGCGCTTGATGTTGCCGCGTTGGTCGTAGTCGACGCCGAGCTTGTCGAGCAGGTCCGCACGCTCAGGGCCGACGAAGCCCATCGCGAGCAGCACCAGGTCGCACTCGAGGTCGAAGTCGCTGCCCTCGACCTTCTCGAACCGACCGTCGCGCATGACGACCTCGTGCGCCTTGAGCGCGGTGACCTTGCCGTTCTCTCCGACGAACTGCTCGGTGTTGACCGAGAAGACGCGTTCGCCGCCCTCCTCGTGAGCCGAGGACACGCGGTACATCAGCGGGTACGTCGGCCATGGAGTCGACTCGGCACGTTCGGTCGGAGGCTTGGGCATGATCTCGAACTGATGCACGATCTCGGCGCCCTGCCGCAGCGACGTGCCGAGGCAGTCCGCACCGGTGTCGCCGCCACCGATGATCACGACCTTCTTGCCGCGTGCGGTGATCTGGTTCTCGACCGTGTCGCCGAGCTGAATCCTGTTGGCCTGCGGCAAGAACTCCATCGCCTGGTGGATGCCGTCGAGTTCCCGGCCGGGAATCGGCAGATCGCGCCCGATCGTCGAGCCCATCGCAAGCACCACGGCGTCGAAGTCCTCGCGTAGCTGCGCGACGGAGATGTCGACGCCGACGTTGACGCCGGTGCGGAAGACGGTGCCCTCGGCCTTCATCTGCTCGAGACGACGGTCGATGTGCCGCTTCTCCATCTTGAACTCGGGGATGCCGTAGCGCAGCAGTCCGCCGATGCGGTCGGCACGCTCGTACACGTAGACCGTGTGGCCAGCGCGGGTGAGCTGTTGCGCCGCTGCGAGTCCCGCGGGCCCCGAACCGACGACGGCAACCGACTTGCCGGTGCGCTCACTCGGCAGCACGGGCTGCACCCAGCCGCTGTCGAAGGCGTTGTCGATCAGCTCGACCTCGACCTGTTTGATCGTCACGGCGGGCTGGTTGATACCGAGCACGCACGACGCCTCGCACGGCGCAGGGCACAGGCGACCGGTGAACTCCGGGAAGTTGTTGGTCGCGTGCAGGCGTTCGATGCCCTCTTTCCACTGATCCCGGTACACCAGATCATTCCACTCGGGGATCAGGTTGCCCAGCGGACAACCGTTGTGGCAGAACGGGATACCGCAGTCCATGCAGCGGCTCGCCTGCGTCTGCAGCTCAGCCTTGGCGAAGTCGGTGTATACCTCTTTCCAGTCCATCAACCGCAGGTCGACGGGGCGCCGCTCGGGCAGTTCGCGTTCGGTGTGCTTGAGGAATCCTCTGGGGTCAGCCACGTGCGGCCTCCATGATCGCTTCGTTCACGTCTCGTCCGGTCTTCTCTGCGGCATCGATCGCGGCCAGCACACGCTTGAAGTCGCGCGGCATGACCTTGGCGAACGACTTCTGGGTGTTGTCCCAGTCGTCGAGGATCGCAGCGGCGATCGGCGACGCGGTCTCTCCGCGATGCTCGCCGATGATGCCGGACAAGAACTCGATGTCGTCGTCGTCGAGAGGCTCGAGGTCGACGAGTTCCGGGTTCAGATTGCTCGGCAGATTGTTCTGCGGGTCGTACACGTAGGCGATACCGCCCGACATTCCGGCCGCGAAGTTGCGTCCGGTATCACCGAGGACGACGACGCGCCCGCCGGTCATGTACTCGCACCCGTGATCGCCGACTCCCTCGACAACTGCCGTCGCGCCCGAGTTGCGGACACAGAAGCGCTCGCCGACGACGCCGCGCAGGAAGATCTTTCCCTTGGTGGCGCCGAAGCCGATCACGTTTCCGGCGATGATGTTGTCTTCGGCGACAAAGCCTTCGGCCGCATTCGCCGGCGGTCGCACCACGATGCGTCCGCCCGAGAGTCCCTTGCCGACGAAGTCGTTGGCGTCGCCCTCGAGCCGCAGCGTGATGCCCTTCGGGACGAAGGCACCGAAGCTGTTGCCCGCCGAACCGGTGAAGTCGATGATGATCGTGCCCTCGGGAAGCCCTTGGGCGCCATGGGTCTTGGTGACCTCGTGGCCGAGCATCGTGCCGACCGTGCGGTTGACGTTGGTGATTTTCGACGTGAACGACACCCTCGTACCGTGGTCGATCGCCTCGCGACTCTGCGCGATGAGCTGCTGGTCGAGCGCCTTCTCGAGCCCGTGGTCCTGCACGCCGGAGCAGTACAGGTCCTGGTTCATGAACGGCGACTCCGGCATCGAGAGGATCGGCGACAGATCGAGCTTGCCCGCCTTCGACGACTTCCAGTGCGCAAGTGCCTTGGTCGTATCGAGCGCCTCGACGTGACCGACCGCCTCCTGCAGGGTGCGGAAGCCCAGACGTGCCAGCAGCTCGCGCACCTCCTCGGCGATGAACATGAAGAAGTTCTCGACGAACTCCGGCTTGCCGGTGAAACGCTCACGCAGCAGCGGATTCTGGGTGGCGACGCCGACCGGGCAGGTGTCGAGATGGCAGACGCGCATCATGACACAGCCCGAGACGACCAGCGGAGCCGTCGCGAAGCCGAACTCCTCGGCACCGAGCAGCGCACCGACCACCACATCGCGGCCGGTCTTGAGCTGACCGTCGACCTGCACGGAGATGCGATCACGAAGTCCGTTGAGCAGCAACGTCTGCTGCGTCTCGGCCAGACCGATCTCCCACGGCGCACCTGCGTGCTTCAGCGACGTCAGCGGTGACGCGCCGGTACCACCGTCGTGACCGGAGATCAGCACGACGTCGGCGTGCGCCTTCGACACACCGGCGGCGACAGTGCCCACACCGAGCTCGCTGACGAGTTTGACGTGCACGCGCGCCTGCGGATTGGCGTTCTTCAGGTCGTGGATCAGCTGTGCGAGATCCTCGATCGAGTAGATGTCGTGGTGCGGCGGCGGCGAGATGAGGCCTACGCCCGGCGTCGAACCACGCACCTCGGCCACCCACGGGTAGACCTTGTGCGGCGGAAGCTGGCCGCCCTCACCGGGCTTGGCGCCCTGCGCCATCTTGATCTGGATGTCGGTGCAGTTGCTCAGGTAGTGCGAAGTGACACCGAAGCGACCCGACGCGACCTGCTTGATCGCGCTGCGCCGCCAATCACCGTTCTCGTCGTGGTGGAAGCGCCGCGGATCCTCGCCGCCCTCACCCGAATTCGATCGGCCGCCGAGCCTGTTCATCGCGATGGCGAGCGTCTCGTGTGCCTCCGCCGAGATCGAGCCGAAACTCATCGCGCCGGTGGAGAAGCGCTTGACGATCTCGCTGGCCGGCTCGACCTTCTCGATCGGGATCGGATCCCGATCCCCGAAGTTGAAGTCGAACAGTCCACGCAGAGTTGCCATTCGGGCCGACTGGTCGTCGACCATCTTGGTGTACTCCTTGAACACCTTGTACTGCCCGGTGCGCGTCGAGTGCTGGAGCTTGAACACGGTGTCAGGGTTGAACAGGTGGTACTCACCCTCACGACGCCACTGGTACTCGCCGCCAACCGGGAGCTCGCGGTGTGCGCGCTCGCTGGGACGCTCACTGAAGGCCAGCGAATGCCGGGTTGCGACGTCTGCGGCGATCTCGTCCAGCCCGACGCCGCCGAGCTGGCTGTTCATACCGCTGAAGTACTCGTCGACGCACGATTGATCGAGGCCGATCACCTGGAAGAGTTGCGCGCCGGTGTACGAGGCGACGGTGGAGATGCCCATCTTGCTCATCACCTTGAGGACGCCCTTGCCCGCGGCCTTGATGTAGTTGGTGCGGGCGGTCTCGAAGTCGATGTCGCCGAGCATTCCGCGCTCGACCATGTCCTCGATCGACTCGAATGCCATGTACGGATTGACCGCTGCGGCACCGAATCCCACCAGGGTGGCCACATGGTGAACCTCGCGGCAGTCGCCCGACTCGACGATCAGGCCGACGCGGGTGCGCTTGCGCTCGCGCACCAGGTGATGGTGCACCGCAGCGGTCAACAACAGCGACGGGATCGGCGCGAGGGTCTCGTCGGATTCACGGTCGCTGAGCACGACGAGCGACACGCCGTCGTCGATGGCAGCGCTGACCTTCGCACGAATCTCGTCGAGCGCCTTGCGCAGTCCCGCACCGCCTTCCGCGACCGGGTAGAGGCCGTGGATCTGGATGCTGCGGAAGTCCGGGAGTGCATCGTCGTCGTTGATCCGCACGAGCTTGGCCAACGTGTCGTTGTCGAGAACCGGCGACGGAAGCACGATCTGGCGGCACGATTCCGGGCCGGGGTGCAGCAGGTCTGCCTCCGAACCGATTGTCCCGCCGATGCTGGTGACGATTTCCTCGCGGATCGCGTCGAGCGGCGGGTTGGTCACCTGCGCGAAGAGCTGCTGGAAGTAGTCGAACAGCATGCGCGGCCGGGCCGACAACACGGCGATCGGCGTATCGGTGCCCATCGAGCCGATCGCTTCGGCACCGGTCTTCGCCATGGGTGCCACGAGAAGGTTGAGTTCCTCGATGGTGTAACCGAAGACCAACTGGCGCAACGTGACCCGATGATGGGACATGTGCTCGTGCGGCAGCGCCTTGACCTTGTCGATGTGGACGAGACCCTTCTCGAGCCACTCCGCATACGGGTGCTCGGCGGCCAGTTCGTCCTTGATCTCCTCGTCGTCGACGATGCGCCCCGCAGCGGTGTCGACGAGGAACATGCGGCCGGGCTGCAGCCGCATCTTCTGGACCACGTCGGCCTGGTCGATGTCGAGGACACCGACCTCCGACGCCATCACGACGAGGCCGTCCTTGGTCACCCAGATTCGGCTGGGGCGCAGACCATTTCGGTCGAGCACCGCTCCGACGACGGTGCCGTCGGTGAAGCACACCGACGCCGGTCCGTCCCATGGCTCCATGAGCGCCGCGTGATACTCGTAGAACGCGCGGTGCTCTGGTTTCATGGCCTCCTGACGCTCCCAGGCCTCCGGGATCATCATCAGCACCGCGTGCGGCAGGCTGCGGCCACCGAGATGCAGCATCTCGAGTACTTCGTCGAAGCGTGCCGTGTCCGATGCGCCCGGCGTACACACCGGGAAGATCTTCTGCGCTGCGCCGTCGCCGAACAGCGAGGTGTCGATCAGTGCCTCGCGGGCACGCATCCAGTTCTCGTTGCCGGTGACGGTGTTGATCTCACCGTTGTGGGCGACCCGGCGGAAGGGATGGGCCAGCGGCCACGAGGGGAAGGTGTTGGTGGAGAACCGCGAGTGCACGAGTCCCAGCGCGCTCTCCACCCGGGAGTCCTGCAGGTCGAGATAGAACTCGCGCAGCTGCGGCGTGGTGAGCATGCCCTTGTAGACGAAGGTCGTGCCCGACAGGCTCGGGAAGTAGACGGTCTCGCGGCCCGGGCCGTCGGCACCGGCGCCCTTGTTGCCGAGCTCGTGCTGGACACGCTTGCGCACGACGAATGCCTTGCGCTCGAGTTCCATGCCCGACGCTCCGGCGAGGAACACCTGGCGGAAGGTCGGCATCGCGTCGCGGGCGAGCGCACCGAGTCCGTTCTCGTTGGTGGGTACCTCACGCCAGCCGAGCACCGACAGACCCTCGGACTCGATGATCTTCTCGACACCCTCGGCCGCCGTCGCGGCGTCGTTCGAGCCCTGCGGCAGGAATGCGATGCCGGTGGCGTAACTGCCCTCCTCGGGCAACTCGAAGTCGACGACCTCGCGCAGGAAGCGGTCGGGAACCTGGATCATGATGCCCGCACCGTCGCCGGTGTTCGGCTCAGCGCCCGCGGCACCGCGATGCTCGAGGTTGATCAGCGCCGTGATGGCCTTGTCGACGATGTCGCGGCTGCGCCGACCGTGCATATCGACGACAAACGCGACACCGCACGAATCGTGCTCGTTGGCCGGGTCATAGAGCCCAACGGGGCCCGGAGCGTGCTTCATGTATTCGCCTCACTAGGTGCGCGACATTGCGCAGAGTTGTCACCCGTATTCGTCGTGGACAGCAGCGCACCCGAACCAACAGAATCGACCCTCATCGTGGGCTGACCTGGGCTGATCCTGTGATCGCTTGGCGGCTGCCTCGTGCCAGCGCCGTTGCTGGCGGGGGTGCGCCGACCCTGCGATCGCGCTGACACCCCACTGCTTCATGAGCATTGTCGGATATTTTCTCACGGGGGGTGCCCAGTATCGAAATCCGGCTACCACATCGACGCTGAAAATGCAGGATACGCGCGACAAACACGGGTTCTCGGGCCGCTACGTGTATCGCGGACTCACAACGACGTCGGACGCCTATTCTGAGCCGGTGGAATCGCTTGTGACGGCCGTGGTCGTCGATGATCACCCGTTCTTTCGTGACGGCATATCCCGCGGACTCACCCAGAGCGGCCGCGTCCGGGTGGTCGGCGAGGCGGGTGACGGCCCCGCGGGCCTCGAGCTGATCCGCGATGAGCGACCCGACGTCGCGGTCGTCGACTATCAGATGCCGGGGCTGACAGGCGTCGACGTCGCGCATGCCGTCACCCGTGACGGGCTACCGACGCGCGTCCTGCTGCTGTCCGCAGTCACCGACGCCCCGATCGTCTTTGCCGCACTGGAGAAGGGCGCAGCGGGATACCTGAGCAAGGAGTCGGGGCGCGATGAGATCGTCGGAGCCGTCACACGGGTCGCCAAGGGCGAGACGGTGGTCCCCGCCGAACTGGCAGCGGGACTCGTCGGTGAGATCAGGGCACATGCCCGGGGAGACGGACCCACCCTGAGTGAGCGCGAGCGGCAGGTACTCGAGGGATTCGCGCGCGGTCTGTCCATTCCGCAGGTTGCGGGAGAACTCTTCATCGGCGCATCCACGGTCAAGACACATGCGCAGCACCTCTACGAGAAGCTCGGGGTGTCCGACCGCGCCGCGGCCGTCGCCGAGGCGATGCGTCGCGGCCTGCTCGAATGATCATGCGGGGGAAGACGACCGCGGGTCCACTCCTGGGCCTGACCGAGTTGGTCGACGAGCCCCACATCTCCGAGATCCTCGTCGACCACGCGCTACGCGGCATTCGCGTGCAGGTGGTGCTGCGCATGCTGCTCGCGGTGTTCGTGCTCGCCACGGTGTTGCTCGACCCGCCCGCCGACGGAGCCGCGCTCTGCATCGTCGTCGCGGTGCTCTACGCGGTCTGGTGCGCGGTCGGACTCATCGCGGTCTCCCGGATCCGGATCGGGATGATCCGGTTCGCGTGGCTCGCGCTCTTCGTCGATCTCGCTGTGCTGGTGGTCCTTGCGGTCGTCGCGAGCCGCTCCGACCAGACGAGTTGGACCTCTGACGTCCTCGTCAACGGGTTCGTCGTCGTGCCGATGATCGCCGCGACCCAACTGCGACCGAAAATCTGTGCGCTGGTTGTCGTCCCGACCGTCGTCGTCTACTTCATCGCGAGCGCACTGGCCCGTGTCCCCAACGGGGAGCCGTGGTCTCTGATCGCGATGCGCACGTGGGTCGTCGCGACTCTCGGTCTGGGCGCGGTGATGCTCTCGACCGTTCAGCGTTCGAGGGTCTCGACCATCGGAACACTTGCGGCACAACGTGCTCGACTGCTCGACGACACCGTGCGCATCGAGGAGCGGGAGCGTCGAGAACTGGCCGAGCATCTCCACGACGGCGCGCTGCAGTATGTGCTGGGCGCACGACAGGAGCTCGACTCGGTGCGCGCCGGTGCCGACCCCGGCGCACTCGACAGAGCCGACGACGCGCTCCGCGAAGCGTCGCGACTACTGCGCTCGACCCTGGGCGAACTGCACCCCGCGGTGCTCGAACAAGCGGGGCTCGCCGCCGCGATCACCGACCTCGCGGTCTCGGTGGAACGCCGCACGGCGCTGCGTATCTCGGTCGACACCGTGGGCTGGCCCGCCGAGCTGCGCACCACGTCGGACCCGATGCTGTTCGCCGCGGCACGCGAGCTGCTCACGAACGTTGTCAAGCACGCCGACGCGCGCAACGTCGAGCTGTCGGTCGAATTCGACGATGGGATGGCCAGGGTCGTCGTCGTCGATGACGGGCGTGGCGTCGACGACGCAATGCTCGACCGGAGAGTCGCCGAGGGGCACATCGGGCTGGTGGCGCGGCGTGTGCGCCTCGAACAGCAGGGCGGCTCCTTGACCGTCACCCGACGCCCCGGTGGTGGTACCGCCGCGATCGCCGAGGTACCGGCAACCAGCGCGTAGGACAAGGTAGGGTCCGCTCACTCGAGCGTCGAGCCGCGCTCCGACCCATAGCCCTGTCGGTCCGGTTCCGATGCCAGGCGGCGGTCCAACGCGATCGGCCACTCGTGGCCGACCTGCTCGTCGAGCGCTTCGAGTCGCGCAAGGATGGGCGACTGCTGGTCAGCGGAGCACTGTCCGGCCACGGTGACGAACAGTGCCCGCAGCCGACGGTGCACCTGTGCCTGCCCGTGACTGTGTCGGCGTATCTCGTCGGTGCCGATCGCAACATAGTCCGCCCAGGTGCGTCGGTAGCCGCGCACCGCAGGCGACCGCGTGATCGCGTCTGCGTGGACGCGCGGCGCGAGCATCAACAGCAGGTCCTCGATGTGGTCGAGAGCCAGGACGACGGTGCTCGGATCGTTGCCCGCAGTAGAGATGGCCTTCAGCGCGATATCCGAGATGGCCTGCAGCGCGGCGACCGGACTCACCGACGGCTGATGTAGATCGCCGAACAGCAGGCACCGCAACACTTTGTATTCAGCGATCGGACCGCCGCGTGGTTGCCCGACCACCGCGATCACGCCGACGTTGTGCGGCACGTTGTCGCCGACCATCACGAGCAGATCGAACCGCACGCCCCACGTCGCGGCGTAGCGTTCGAGCATCGGCACGTTGACCGCGAGGAGGACTCGGCCTCTGGACCCGAACTCGCGCAGCGTGATGACGTGCCTCGGTTCGTCATCGAAGGTCCTGTCGGGCGTCGTCCGCGCTGTCGCCACCCGGGCGTGTGTCGCCGGATAGAGGCGTCGAATCGAGGCCCGGCCGTCAGCCGCAATCCATCTCATCAACTGTGCGACGTTGAGAACCGAACCGACCTTGGCGATCAGCGCGATGAAGAGCATCGCAGAGACCACGGTCAAGAAGGCAGCGATCGCGGTCGACGCGCCGGGAGTCCCGTCGTCGGGGCCCGACAGTGCGAGATCCATCGCGACGATCACACTGAACACGAATGTCGCGAGAAAGAACCCGATGGACCAGCGCATCACCGGTTCGCGCTGCAGCATCGGGATGACACGGACCGAGATCTGCGACGCGCCGAATTGCATCGCGAGCGTCACCGCGGTGAACACCAAACCGGTGAGAGTGGCCGTGGCACCGGCGATCACGCCCAGCACGGTCGCCAGTGTTCCCGAGTCGACGTCGAGACCGAGATTCTCGTCGATCGTGATGCACAGGACCGCCGCGACGATCGCGCACACCACGAGTACGACGGGAAGCCGCCACGTGGGGACGACGCGCAGTCGACGCCGTGTCCGTCGCCATCGCACCGCCGTCGCAACCCTGCTGGGGACGGTGACCTCTGCAGGTGTGGTCACAGGCGATTCCGTGCCGATGCCTTCGGTCAGCACGTCCGGCGGCCGGTCGGGCACGCCGAATCTGCCCGCGAGCGCCTCCTGCACGACGATCTTCCACCGGATCAGCGGTTCACGAAGCCGCTGTTCACGACGTACCGCCTTGTCGTACTTACCCTCTCGAGTGCCGTAGAACCACCGCGCCCACGGCGACGATGGGCGCGCGATCCGAATCGCGCCGACAACGAGCAGAACCGGAATGAACATCCCGACCAGACCGGTCCACAGCTTGCCCTTTGCGAGTGTGATGGCCGCCAGGACGACGTTCACCGCGATACCCGCGACCACCACGATCCGTGCCGCAACATTGGGATCGTCTCTGAATTCGTCTGCGGCCGAGGTGAGATCGAGTGGGCGGAACCCCATCAGGAACAAGGCCCCGATCGCGATGGCGACGAACACGGCGTCGACCGACGCCCTGCCCTCCTTCTCCCAGTAGACGTCTCGCAGATGCAGGATGAGTGCGAACTCGTCGAGGACGAGAGCGCACCCCACCCCGAATACTGCGGCCAGCACGCAGTCGGCGATCGGGGTGTCGAAGCGCGCCACAGCGATCAGACCGAAACCCGACAACACCATGACGATCACGCCGAAGAACTCGTGATGCAGGTGGAGGCCACCCGGAGCCACATTGCCGGGCCACCAACTCACTTCGGCGCGGATCAACCGCACACTGATCCTGATGAACAGGAAGGTCACGATGAACGCGATGAGGAACAGGAACAGCGGAAGACGGCCCGGCTCAACGATCGAATGATGGAACCAGGCCGTCATCGCAGCGCCTTCGCCTGCGCCCACAACGTCGTCTCGATGTCGATGAGCCTACTGCCGATGCTGCCGCCTGCAGGGGCGATCACCGACAACACGGCAGCCGAAAGCACGAGGGCCGCGACCACAGTGGCCACGGCCGTCGTGCGCTCGACGTCGCTCAGGCTGCTGACGACATCGTCGTCGAGGAGCCGCTTGCACTCGTCGGAGTCGACGGCTGAGCGGGCGAGACGTCGTTCGTCGGAGTCGACGGCTGAGCGGGCGAGACGTTGTTCGTCGGAGTCGACGGCTGTGCAGGAGAGACATCGTTCGTCGGAGTCGACGGCTGTGCAGGAGAGACATCGTTCGTCGGAGTCGACGGCTGTGCAGGAGAGACGTCGTTCGTCGGAGTCGACGGCACAGCAGGCGACACCGTACCGGTGCCGTTGGACGGCTGCGACGATCCGCCACCCGTCGATGAGGATGCGCTGTACGGCGCGGTGGCGGCGTGCGTCGAACCTCCATGGCCGAGAATCAGCGCTCCGGCGATGACGGCGATGACAAGGGCCAGTCCTGCGACGATTCCGACCACCAGCTTCCGGCGGCGGATGGGGTTCGTCGGAGCCACGGTGCCGGCGGTGGTGTTGATGCGGTCTTGAGCGGTGGTGAACATGGTGACTTCCTCGAATCTCGGTCCCGCGACCGATGCTGTTTCCTTGAACACCATTGAGTCTGCTGCCGAAACCCCCTGTCCCCCATCCGCTGTGCGGTTGATCCGATGGATGAGCGGTCATCCACCGATCGGGGGATGCGCGGGTGTCGATCTCTGCAGCATCCAGACACACGACCTGAGATGCTGGAGGGCGTGAGCACACTCGTCTTCGTCCACGCCCACCCCGA
This sequence comes from Gordonia aichiensis NBRC 108223, assembly GCF_000332975.1. Classification (GTDB taxonomy): domain Bacteria; phylum Actinomycetota; class Actinomycetes; order Mycobacteriales; family Mycobacteriaceae; genus Gordonia; species Gordonia aichiensis. Next base: position 35,522 of record NZ_BANR01000011.1, read on the forward strand.
CGATGAGGGAACGGCCACCGCGGGAAGCATGATCCGTGCGTCGCGGGAGGGGCATAGAGTGGTCGTCGTCTACTGCACCGACGGCGATCCCGGCGACGTTCCCGACGATCTCGCACCCGGCGAGACGGTGGTGAGTAGACGACGCGGCGAGGCGGAGGCGTCGGCGGCGATCACCGGCACCGCGCGCGTGGCGTGGCTCGGGTACGGCGACTCCGGGATGACCGGCTGGGCACAGAACGACGCCGACGGCGTCTTCTCGCGAGCACCCCTCGACGAAGCGGCTCGTCGTCTCGCCGACATCCTCGACGAGGAGGACGCCGACGTCGTCGTCGGCTACGACTGGCACGGCGGCTACGGCCATCCCGACCACGTCATGCTGCACCGCACCACCCGAGCTGCGACAGAACTCGCCGCCAAGCGGCCGCGTTATCTCGAAGTCACGATGAACCGTGACCTCATGCGGCAGTTGGTCGCTCTCGCTTCCGAATTGGGGATGACCGCCGGCATGGATCCGAGCGAAATGGACCCCGACACCGCAGGCGACGACGGCAATCCGATTGGGACACCCGAGGCCGAATTGCACTGGGCCGTCGACCTCGGCGACGACGTGACCGCCAAGCGTGAAGCGCTCGCCTGTCACGCCAGCCAGAGCGACGTTCGTCAGCTCCTGGCCCTACCCGCCGAGGTGTTTCCGTTCGTATTCGGCACCGAGCACTACATCGAACCCGGTCGGCCGCCCGGCATGGTGCGGGGTTGGTGGCTCGACCGGGTCTGATGCCTGGCTAGGTGACACGTACTGTGGGCCGCCCGGAGACTAGGAGGACCCGAAGCTCGGCAGTTCGAAGCCGAGTGACCCGTTTCCGCCCTTGGAGACCGCGAAGTTGGTCGTGCAGCCGTGGAAGGTCACCTGGTCGACGTTGACCTTCGCGTCAGCCGTACCGCCCGGCTGGCTGGAAATTCCGTACAGGTCGACGACAGCCTTCTTGCCGTTCGAGTTCGCGGCCGCGATCAGGTCGCTCAAGGTCACGTTGTGTCCGCGCGCAATACCGGGCAGGTCCCGCGTCGCCCACCACTGATTCGACGACGCCGCGTCCACCTTGCCCGCATTATCGGGCGCCGACCACACCAGCGTCGCGAAGCCACTGGACTCACCGGTGTTGGCGCCGGTGATACGGATCTGCCAATTGGCATTGCCCGCAGACTTCTCGAAGCTGAGGGGCGTGTTCGCGATGTCGGCCAACGGCAGCTTGCCCGCCGAGTGATACGACGCCCGTTTCGGCTTCGATGCCGAGGTCTCCAACTGCAACGAGCCGTCGTCATCCACCGCCTTGGCGGACGTGATCTTGCCAGCCTGCCCGCGCTCGTCGGGCACACTGTTCCCCCAACCATTCGGACTGAACGGAGTGGAGATCCTGGCGCAGTTCGTCGACGACACCGGGGCGGCAGACGCGGTAGCGGGTATTGCGAATGTCGCGGCACCCGCCACGGCTGCACACGCGACTGAGCAACTGATCTTGCGGTTCATCTGTACTTCCTCTGTTCTGACTTTGTGTTCCCGACCACTTCGTCTCTGACGATGTGAGCAAGCTAGCAGACCAAAGGACCGACAATTGCAGCGAATACGAAATTGGACTCATCAGGCGGAGCGGAAACGAACGCCCGAGCGATCAGGCGTCGACGGAAGCCCCGGTCAGCGGCGGATTCGCCGCGAGAACCGCGTTCTCGTCCTCAGTGAAAGCCCTCGCGCGGGAGATGAACCGCACCCCTTCGGGAGCCTCGAGACTGAAGCCCGCGCCGCGCCCCTTCACCACGTCGAGAATCAGCTGGGTGTGCTTCCACAACTCGAACTGATCGCCGTTGATCCAGACCCGCACATTCGGCAGCGGCTCGGGCAGATCAATGGTTCCGACGAGGACATCGCGCTGGCCAACGCGGTAATCGCCCACCGGATAACACATGGGCGCCGACCCATCGCAGCATCCGCCGGACTGGTGGATCATGAGCCCGCCGTGCAGCTCCGACAACTTGGTCAGGAGCTGCACGGCGGCGTCTGTGGCGATCACTCGATCGGGAACCTCCGCGTCGGCGGAAGGCGTGCTGGACTCTGCACTGCTCATCATGTACCTCTCACTGTGATCTGAACCACAGACTAGTCGCTTTCCGGTTGCAGGCGCGTTGCACACGACGAACGCCGCCGCACAACCTGGGAAAAGGTGCGCGGCGGCGTTCGTCGTCTTATCAGGGATCAGAAGAAGCCCTTGGCGTTCTGCGCGTACCCGACCAGCAGGTTCTTGGTCTGCTGGTAGTGCTCGAGCATCATCAGATGGTTCTCTCGACCGATACCCGACTGCTTGTACCCGCCGAAGGCGGCGTGTGCCGGGTAGTCGTGGTAGGTGTTCGTCCACACGCGACCGGCCTGGATCTCGCGGCCCGCGCGGTAGGCGGTCGCACCGTCCCGGCTCCACACACCCGCACCGAGCCCGTAGAGGGTGTCATTGGCGATGTGGATGGCGTCGGCGTAGTCCTTGAAGGTTGTGACCGCCAGCACCGGACCGAAGATCTCCTCCTGGAAGATGCGCATGCTGTTCTGGCCCGCGAACACCGTCGGTTTGATGTAGTAGCCGCCCTCGAGGTCGCCGCCGAGGTGTGCCGCCTCGCCGCCGATGAGGACCTTGGCGCCCTCGTCCTTGCCGATCGCGAGGTACGACTGGATCTTCTCGAACTGGTCGTTCGACGCCTGGGCGCCCATCATGGTGTCGGTGTCGAGTGGGTTGCCCTGTTTGATCTTCGAGACCCGATCGACCGCCTTGTCGATGAAGTCGTTGTAGATGTCCTCCTGGATGAGCGCGCGGCTCGGGCAGGTACACACCTCGCCCTGGTTGAGCGCGAACATCGAGAAGCCCTCGAGCGCACGGTCGAAGAAGCCGTCGTCGGCTGCCATGACGTCATTGAAGAAGATGTTCGGGCTCTTGCCACCGAGTTCCAGGGTGACCGGGATCAGGTTCTCCGACGCGTACTGCATGATCAGTCGACCGGTGGTGGTCTCACCGGTGAAGGCGATCTTGCGGATGCGGTTGCTCGACGCGAGCGGCTTGCCGGCCTCGACGCCGAAACCGTTGACCACATTGATGACACCGGCGGGAACCAGGTCGGCGATGAGGCTCATGACGTACAGGATCGACGCCGGGGTCTGCTCAGCGGGCTTCAACACCACCGCGTTGCCCGCGGCGAGAGCCGGAGCGAGCTTCCAGACCGCCATGAGGATCGGGAAGTTCCACGGGATGATCTGGCCGACGACGCCGAGCGGCTCATGGAAGTGGTAGGCGACGGTGTCTTCGTCGACCTCCGAGATCGAACCCTGCTGGGCACGCAACGCGCCGGCGAAATAGCGGAAGTGGTCGATTGCCAGCGGGATGTCTGCGGCCAGGGTCTCCCGGACAGCCTTGCCGTTGTCCCAGGTCTCGGCGATGGCGATCTTCTCGAGATTCTCCTCGAGGCGATCTGCGATGCGCAGCAGCACCAGCGCGCGCTCGGCGACGGACGTCTTGCCCCACTCGGGGGCGGCCTTGTGCGCTGCGTCGAGTGCGAGGTCGATGTCCTCAGCGGTCGAGCGCGCGACCTCGCAGAAGGTCTTGCCGTCGACCGGCGACGGGTTCTCGAAGTACTGTCCCTTTACCGGCGGGACCCACTGGCCACCGATCCAGTTGTCGTAGCGGGACTCGTAGGACATCACCGAGCCGTCAGTGCCCGGCTTTGCGTAGACAGTCATTGTGTCGCTCCTCAGTGCGGTGTTCTCGTTGCCACACAAGCCGCCGATGGGCCGTGTGTGATCTGCTGCACACAGTAGGAGTTGTGTGGTTGCAGACACGTTGCAGGAGCGTTTGCAACGTTGCATGACGGAGAAACCGCAGCTCAGAAGGCTAGGTGGGGGCGGGCGCCGTCGAATCACACGCCGTAGCGGCGATCGAGAATCCTGATCCGGCCGCCGACGAGCGCGCGATCGGGGTGCCCCACCGGGAGTCGGTGTTCCAGCCTGCGCCAGGCGGCGAGGTCGTCTCGGCCGTGGACCGACGACGTCCAGGCCCGCAGTGCCGCAACCTGCCCCTCGGCGATGACCCGCGAGCGCACGTCCTCCCGGAGTTCCTCGAAGATCTCCGAGATGCCCGGGGCGTTGGATTCCACCAGCAGTCCTCCGCGGCCGATCGCCTCGATCACCGGAACCAGATCGCCGTGGTTGGCGATCTGCTCCCGCAGGTCGCCGACATCAGAGGACAACTCGACGGTCAGCCGGTACGGACGCGACTCGATCACGTCGTTTCCCAGATCGCGGCGCAGCCGGGAGATCTCGGCGCGAACGGTGACCGGGTCCACGCCGTCGTCGGCCAGCATCAACGCGAGCTGTTCGGTGTTGAGACCCTCGGGATAGTGCTGCAACAGCAGCAGGATCTCCGCGTGCCGCCGCGACAGTGCCCGGCCGCCCGGCGCACCGACACCACGCTGCCATCGATATGAGTTGTCGGCGAGCACCGTCAGCCGAGCCTGTGAACCGGTGTCGAACGTCGACGCCTGCGACAGATCGACGGCCCGCGCCTTCAGCTCGCGTTCGACGACGGCGACCACCGACCGCACCGCCGCGAGGGCGAACGGCGCAGCCACCTCGCGGCCGCCGGTCACATCGATCACGCCGATGACGTGCCCCGTTGCCGGATCGTGCACGGGTGCGGCGGCGCAACTCCACTCCTGCACCGGACTGGAGAAGTGTTCGGGTCCAACGACTTGCACACTCTTTCCGGTGGCGAGGGCGAGGCCGGGCGCGTTGGTGCCGACGACCTCTTCGCTCCACACCGAGCCCTCGACGAAGTTGATGCGGCTGGCCCGGTCGCGCGCAGAGGACTCGCCTTCGACCCACAGCAACCTGCCGACATTGTCGGTCAGCGCCAGTACGACACCGGAATCGGCGATGTCGTCGAGCATGAGCGATTGGACGACGGGCCGCACCGCGGTGATCGGGTGCGCCTCCCGATAGCGTGCGAACTCCTCGTCACTCATTTCCAGTGGTGACGTGCCGCCCGCTCCAGGGTCGACGCCGCGTTCAAGCGAGCGCGCCCACGAGTCGCGGACGACCGATCGGACGGTCTCGGGCACGGCACCTCCGGCCAGGAACTGCTCGTACGCCCGACGGATCGACGAGGACACCGCTGCAGCATCTCTCATGCGCGCCCTCCGTTGATCACCCCGACGTTCCTCCGATTGTGCCGTGGATGGTGTGATCTCAGCAACAACGGGGTGCCGCATGCGGACCGGAGTCCGCGCACTTGTTTACAGGAGCCGACCGTTTCTCCTGGGGTAGCGAGCGCGCAGGTAGCTGTAGAGATAGGTACTGACGATCAGCGCGGCAGCGGAGACGATCGCCGGGATGAAGAAGACGTTGTTCCACGAATCGCGCAGCATGGCGATCGCCCACGCGATGACACACACGACGGTCAGCAGTACAGCGAGAAAGCGAACGATGAGGACCAGCGTGGTGACCACCGACCACAGGACGACCCTGGTCTGCTCGGATGAGTTGGCATTCACCGCACCAGGGTATCCGTGTTTCGCGACGTGAGCAGGGCCGCACCAAGTTCGTTGTCCGATTCGTACTTTTTGGTGAGCCGGTCTAACTTTCGAGGTCGTAGAGTCAGTAGGAATGTCTACAACACAATGATCCGGGGGAGGCTCGTTTGCGACGCCGACATCGTCCACGCCGGCACGTCGCGCTCGTTCTGTCCGCACTCGCTTCGGCAACCGCACTGGTCGCCACGGGCTGCAGCATGGACGGCGCGCGTACGGTCAACACGACCGGACCGAACGCGATCATCAGCGTCAACGGCACCGAGCCACAAAATGGCCTCCTCACGACGAACACCGCGGAGAACGGCGGTGGCCGCGTGGTGGACGCGTTGTTCACCGGCCTCTACGCCTACGACGCCGACGGCAAGCCGCAGTTGGCGAACGCGGAATCGGTCGACACCACCGACAACCAGAACTACACGATCCACCTCAAGAAGGACTGGAAGTTCACCGACGGCACTCCCGTCAAGGCCGAGAACTACGTCCGCGCATGGAATTTCGGCGCCGCAACCAAGAACGCGCAGCTACAACAGAGCTTCTTCGAACCGATCGAGGGTTATGACGTTGTCGCAGGAGAGAATTCGACAGCCGACGAGATGTCCGGTCTGAAGGTCGTCGACGACTACACCTTCACGGTTCGGCTGACACAACCGAACATCGACTTCAAGCTCGGCCTCGGCTTCACACCGTTCAAGCCCCTACCCGACGTCTTCTTCACCGAGGGGGCAAAGGAATTCGGTGAGCACCCGATAGGCAACGGCGCCTACAAGATGGCGGGGCCAGATGCCTGGCGGCACAACGTCCAGATCAACGTGGTGCGCAACGACGACTACAAGGGTCCCGACAAGCCGCGTAACGGTGGAATCGACTTCGTGCTGTACTCCAGCCTCGACACCGCCTACACCGACCTCACCTCCGGCAACCTCGACGTCACCGACACCATTCCGGTCAGCGCACTCAACTCCTACAAGAAGGCCTCGGCGCACACGCACTGACCAAGCCGACGGCCTCCAACCAGCAGATCGCCATCCCCTACTACCTGCCTCATTTCGCCGCGGGACGCGAGGGACAGCTGCGTCGTGCAGCGATCTCGATGGCCATCAACCGTCCCGAGGTCACCAAGGTGGTCTTCCGGGGTGCCCGCACGCCGTCGAGAGACTTCACCGCGCGGTCCCTCCCCGGTTGGAGCGGTGACATCCCGGGCAGCGACGTGCTCGACTACAACCCGGAGAAGGCTAAGCAACTCTGGCAGGAGGCCAACGCCATCTCACCGTGGAACGGGTCCTTCCAGATCGCGTACAACTCCGACGGTGATCACCAGGTCTGGGTCGACGCAGTGTGCAACCAGATCAAGAACACTCTCGGCATCGACTCGCACGGGGCGCCGCAACCGACGTTCAAGCAAATCCGATCGGAGATCACCGCGAAGACGATCAAGACCGCAGCGCGGACCGGCTGGCAGGGCGATTACCCGTCGATGCTGGAGTTCCTCGCGCCGATCTTCGTCACGGGTGCAGGTTCCAACGACTCGCAGTACGTATCACCCACATTCGACTCAGAGTTGAACGCTGCACAGCGGGCACGCTCCGACGACGAGTCCTACAAACTCACCAATGTCGCCCAGGAAACCCTGCTGCAGGATCTACCCAACATCCCACTCTGGGACTACATCGGCGCGGGCGGAACGGCGTCGGAGGTCACGGCCCAACTGTCCTGGAACGGCCTGCCCGATTACCCGGGCATCACCAAGGAAGCGAAGGAGTGAGCCGGTGACGAGATATCTCCTGATCCGCCTCGGCCAGATGGTGATCGTGTTCTTCGGCGCCACGTTCCTCATCTACGCGATGGTCTTTCTGGTTCCCTCCGATCCCATCGCGGCGCTCGGCGGCGGTAAGCCGATGTCGCCTGCGCTGATCGCACAGCTGCGGTCGCAGTATCACCTCGACCAACCGTTCTACGTCCAGTACTTCAACTACATCGGCGGGGTGTTCCACCTCGACTTCGGCACGTCGTTCTCCGGGCAACCGGTGTTCGACGTGATGAAGCGGGCATTCCCTGTGACGGTGAACCTGACGCTGATCGCGCTGGTCGTGGAGACGATCGGTGGCGTGGTGTTCGGTGTGATCTCGGGCCTGAACAAGGGGCGCTGGTATGACACCGCGATCCTGATCATCACGCTGATCATCATCGCAATACCGATCTTCGTGCTGGGCTTCGTCGCGCAGTATCTGCTCGGCGTGAAATGGCACTTGTTCCCGGTCACGGTCGGCGGCAACCTCGACTTCTACCACCTGCTGCTTCCCGGATTCGTGCTCGGCGCAGTCTCTTTCGCCTACATCGTGCGTCTCACGCGCTCCGAGGTCGCCGACAACCTCACCGCAGACTATGTGCGCACAGCGTCGGCGAAGGGGCTCCGACGGCCGCGTGTCATCACCGTGCACGTCCTGCGGAACTCGCTGATCCCGGTGGTCACGTTCATCGGTACCGACGTCGGGGTGCTGATGGGCGGCGCCGTCGTGACCGAGGGCATCTTCAACATCCCCGGCGTCGGCGGAACGATCTATCAGGCGGTCATCCGCGGCGAGGCGCCGACGGTCGTCTCCTTCGTCACCGTGCTCGTGCTCATCTACCTCGTCTGCAACATCGTCGTCGACTTGCTCTATGCCGCACTCGATCCGAGGATTCGCTATGCCTGACACACCACGCACCGATGCACTCGAGAAGGGCGAGGCCCCCAACGCCGCCCGCAGCATCTTCCCCGGCCAGGATCGGTTCGTCGCCGACGCCGAGGACGTCGAGTTGCTCAAGGTCGACGAGTTCGTCGACGACGTCGACCCCGCGGGCTTCTGGAAGTCGGCGTGGCAGGAGATCCGCACCAAGCCGGTGTTCATCATCTCGATGATCCTGCTGATCATCATCCTGGCGATCGTCGCGTTCCCCGGTCTGTTCGCGCACCAGGATCCGCAATACGCGAACCTCGAGGACTCGCTGCTCTCACCGAGTTCCGCACACTGGTTCGGTACCGATCTGCAGGGCCACGACATCTACTCGCGGGTGATCTACGGTGCGCGCGACTCGGTTCTCGTCGGCATCCTGACCACCCTGGCGGTCGTGATCGTCGGCGGACTACTCGGCGTGTTCGCGGGCTTCTACGGCGGCTGGCTCGACTCGCTCATCTCGCGACTCGCCGACATCTTCTTCGCCATCCCGCTGATCCTCGCGGCTGTGGTCACCATGCAGATGATCTCGGCGCGCACCGTCTACACGGTGGTGCTCGTTCTCGCGATCTTCAGTTGGCCCCAAATCGCCCGTATCGCGCGCTCATCCGCGATCTCGGCACGCAACGAGGAGTTCGTCGACGCGTCGCGCTCGCTGGGCTCCTCACGGCTGCGCACGCTGTTCACACACGTCATCCCCAACTCGTTGGGGCCGGTGATCGTGATCTCGACGATCTCGCTCGGCGTCTTCATCGTCACCGAGGCGACGCTGTCGTACCTCGGAATCGGGCTGCCGTCGACGGCCGTGTCATGGGGTATCGACATCGCCGCCGGCCAGCAGTTGCTGCGCGAGGGTCAACCGATCCTGTTCTATCCCGCTGCGGCGCTTGCCATCACCGTGCTGGTGTTCATGATGCTCGGCGACGTACTGCGCGACGCGCTCGACCCGAAGGCGAGGACCCGCTGATGGCCACCGACACCACCGTCGACTCGGCGACACCTTCCGGCGACCCGGCGAACGCACCCTCCCCGGTCCTCGAGATCTCCGATCTGCGCGTAGATTTCCGCTCCCGCGGCCGTGATGTTCCCGCGGTGCGCGGCGTCGGACTGACCGTCTACCCGGGCCAGACGGTCGCCATCGTCGGCGAGTCCGGCTCGGGCAAGTCGACGACCGCTGCGGCAGTGCTGGGGCTACTCCCGGGCAACGGCACGGTGACCGACGGCACGATCCTCTTCGACGGCACCGATCTCGCGCACGCGTCGCGTCGCACCTTCGAGAAAATCCGTGGTAGCGGAATCGGTCTCGTTCCACAGGACCCCAACACCAACCTCGACCCGGTGTGGCGGGTGGGCTTTCAGGTCCGCGAGACGCTCGTGGCCAACGGGGCCGCCTCACGGGGCGAAGCCCGCACTCGCGCCGTCGAGGTACTCCGACAGGCAGGTCTGCGCGATCCCGAGAAGCGGGCAGGTCAGTACCCCCACGAGTTCTCGGGCGGCATGAAGCAGCGCGCGCTCATAGCGATCGGTCTCGCCGGAAAACCCAAGCTGCTCATCGCCGATGAGCCCACCTCCGCACTCGACGTGACGGTGCAGCGCGAGATCCTCGACCACCTGGCGGGGCTCACCGACGAACTCGGCACCGCCGTCCTGCTCATCACACACGACCTCGGACTCGCCGCCGAGCGCGCGAGCCATCTCGTCGTCATGTACCGCGGACGCGTCGTCGAATCCGGTCCAGCACAGGAGATCCTGACCAACCCGCACCACGAGTACACCAAGCGGCTCGTCGCGGCCGCACCCTCACTGTCGTCACGCCGCGCCGATCGCGGGCTTCCAACGGAGTCATCGGCCGCGCAGGTAGAGCAGAACGGGGGCAGCAGCAGCGTCGAAACCTCCTCCGCCGAGGTCGTCGTCGCGGCCAACCTCGTCAAGGACTTTCCCATCCGCAGCTCGGTGCCGTTCCGCAAGGCATCGCCGTTCCGCGCCGTCGACGACGTCAGCTTCACCCTCGACCGCGGCACCACCACGGCCGTCGTCGGCGAATCCGGTTCCGGCAAGTCGACGGTCGCGCGCATGGTGCTCGGGCTCCTCGAACCCACCTCGGGCACCGTCCATTTCGACGGCGACGACGTGACCTCACTGTCCGGCGCCCGGGCCAAGGCTTTTCGACGCCGCGTGCAGCCGGTATTCCAGAACCCCTACGGCTCACTCGACCCGATGTATTCGATCTATCGCGCGATCTCCGAACCGCTTGTGGTCCATGGGATCGGCGACAAGAGTTCCCGCATCGCGCGGGTCCGCGAACTCCTCGACCTCGTCGCACTTCCGTCGTCGGTGATGCAGCGCTTCCCCAACGAACTCTCCGGCGGCCAGCGCCAGCGCGTCGCGATCGCACGCGCACTGGCCCTCAACCCCGAGGTCGTCGTCTGCGACGAGGCGGTGTCCGCGCTCGATGTGCTCGTCCAGGAGCAGATCCTCACCCTCCTCGACGACCTACAGCGTGAGCTCGACCTGACCTATCTGTTCATCACGCACGACCTCGCCGTCGTCCGCCAGATCGCCGACCGTGTCCTGGTCATGCAGAAGGGCAAGGTCGTCGACGACGGCACCGTCGACGACGTCTTCGACACTCCGACGTCGGACTACACACGTGAACTGCTCGAGGCCATACCAGGACGAAACCTCGAACTCCAGCAGTGAACCCTCGCCGCCTGCGTCGTCAAAGGGCGACAATGGAGGCATGAGAACGCTGCTGAACATCATCTGGTTGGTGTTGTGTGGATTCTGGATGGCGCTCGGTTACGTCGTCGCAGGTGTCATCTGCTGCATCCTGATCATCACGATCCCATTCGGAATCGCGTCTTTCCGCATGGCCAACTATGCGCTGTGGCCGTTCGGGCGCAGCGTCGTCCGCGACCCCGAGTCAGGTGCATGGTCGGTGATCGGCAATGTGATCTGGATCATCGTCGCAGGTTGGTGGCTGGCTCTCGGGCATCTGACGACCGGGATCGCGATGTGTCTGACGATCATCGGCATTCCGTTGGGTTTTGCGAGTTTCAAGATGATCCCGATATCCCTCGTCCCGCTCGGAGCGAGGATCGTACCGAGCGACGCGACACGCACCGATGCGGTCATGGGCGCGTCGAGAACCGTCTGAGTATCAAGCAGATGCAGACCAGACACTCCGTTCGACCTGACCCATCCGCTCCGGTACCCGGATCCGAACACCGGATATGACCAACCGCCGACGATCCGACCCCCCATCGCACGTCGCTGTCGTCGGCAGCGGGGTTGCGGGGCTGACCGCCGCGCATGTGCTCTCCTCACACAGCTCGGTGACGATCGTCGAGGCCGACGACCGACTCGGTGGCCACGCCCACACGCACACGGTGACCATGCCCGACGGCGCCTCCGTCGGCGTCGACTCCGGCTTCATCGTCCACAACGACCGCACCTATCCGACGCTGCTGCGACTGTTCGCCGAACTCGGCGTGCCGACGCAGGACACCGACATGTCGATGTCGGTCAGCTCTGCCGTGACCGGCCTCGAGTACGCGGGCGCGCTCGGCTTCTCCGGGCTGTTTCCCACGGCGCGTAACGCCGCGCGGTGGCGTTACCTCCGCATGCTCGGCGAGGTGACACGTTTCCACCGCGCCGCGCGCGCACTGCTCGACACACCGGGTTCCGACGACGCGCTGTCCGACGAATCCCTGGAGGACTTCCTCGATCGCCAGAACCTCTCCGCCTACTTCCGCGAGCACTTCATGCTGCCGCTCGTCGCCGCGGTGTGGTCGTGCGACGCCGCGACCGCGGGCCGCTACCCCGCGCGCTACCTCTTCACCTTCCTCGACCACCACGGCATGTTGTCGGTGTTCGGTTCACCGACCTGGCGCACGGTGGTCGGCGGCTCCAACACCTACGTGCAGGCCGTCGCCGACGGCGTCCGTCGCCGCGGCGGGTCGGTTCAGGTGAGCACCCCGGTCCGACACATTCGCGAGAACCCCGATGGGACAGTCGAGCTCACCACGGCGGCCGGATCGCAGCGATTCGACGCCGTCGTCATCGCCACCCACCCCCACCAGGGACTCCGGCTGCTCGACGCCCCGACCGCCGAGCAGCGTCGAACACTCTCCGCGATCAAGTACGCACCGAAACAGGCTGTGCTGCACTCGGATGTCTCATTGATGCCGCGTGCACGGCGGGCGTGGGCGTCGTGGAACTACCAGATCCACGACGACGGCTCGGGAAGCGTCGACGAGTCGCAGGTCGCGGTCACCTACGACATGACCCGCCTCATGCGACTGCGGGCCGACCACCCCCGCATGCTGGTGACCCTGGGCCGCACCGACCTCGTCGACGAATCGACCGTTCTTGCCGAGATGACCTACGAGCACCCCGTTTACACCACGGAATCGGTTGCAGCGCAGAAACACCTCCCCGAGATCGACACGGATTCGATCGTCTTCGCGGGCGCGTATCACGGTTGGGGTTTCCACGAGGACGGCGCACTGTCGGGCGCACGCGCGGCGGCACGTCTCGGCGTCTCATGGGATGCAGAACTACCGAGACCAGCAGTCGCAGAACGGGAGTCGGCATGACCGGGTCCACTACGCAGCTGGTACACAGCCGGATCACGCATACCCGACTGACGCCGATACGACACGCCTTCACATATCGGAGCGTCTCGTGGCTCGTCGACATCGACCATCTGCCGACGCTCTCCGGGCCGATGCGCGTGCTCGCACACTTCCGCGCAGGCGACCACTTCCCCGAGCAGGTCATCGAGGGACAGACACTTCGCGACAGGCTCGACGCCCACCTGCGCGGCGTCGGGATCGAGCCGCCCGGCGGCACCGTCCTCGTGCTCACCTCGCCGCGTGTCGCGGGTTACGTCTTCAATCCGCTGAGCGTGTACTGGTGCCACCATGTCGACGGCTCACCGGCGTTCGCCGTCGCCGAGGTTCACAACACCTATGGCGGACGGCACTGCTATGTGGTCGAACTCGACGATCACGGACGGGCCGAGGTCGAGAAGGAGTTCTACGTCTCGCCGTTCAACGACGTCTCGGGGCGCTACCGGCTGCGTATGCCGCCGCCCGCCGATGGTCGCGTCGCTGTCTCGATCGTGCTGGAACGAGAAGGACACGAACCGTTTGTCGCATCGCTGTCGGGTCGCACCGAACCGGCAACCCCACGCGCGATCCTGGCCACCCAGTTGCGCGCGCCATTCGCCCCGCTCGTCGTCTCGGCCCGCATCCGCTACCAGGGAATCCGGTTGTGGGCCCGACGACTTCCCATCGTTCCCCGGCCACCGGCACAACCATCCCGACCACTGGTCGAGCAGTCCGCGACCAGCCGCGCCGAGATCGTCCTCAACCAGAAAGGTCACCGATGAGTAGCCCCACCACCGACTCCGATTCGTCGGGCACGTCGTCGCCTGCACTCGACACCGACCTCTCGGCGGCCGACGCCCGTCGCTGGCCCGACGTCGCGGCAGTACCCACCGGCACCACGGCACGGGTCCGCGGACGTGCCGCGGCCTGGCTCTTCCGACACGCGACCACCGGAATCGGGGTCCGCATCGAGTTCCCGGACGGTTCACGCCGCGGCCGCAAGACCGATACGGTGTTGCCACGCATGATCATCCGACGCCCCGCTGCATTCGCGCGTCGGGTCGGCTCCGGCGGACTGATCGGGTTCGGTGAGTCCTTCATGGCGGGCGACTGGACCACCGACGACCTCGTCGGTGTTCTGACACCGTTCGCCGAACGCGTCGCCCGTCTCGTCCCCAAGCCACTCCAGACGCTGCGTGCGCTGGTGCTGCCCCGCCAGCCCGCCGACGAAGAGAACACGGCAGCCAACACGCGCAGCAACATCGCGCGGCACTACGACCTCTCCAATGATTTGTTCGCGACATTCCTCGACGAGACGATGACCTATTCGAGCGCACTCTTCGACGACCCCGCCCTCGATTCGGATTCCGGGCAGAGACCGGGCGCCACACCGCACATCGGATTCGACGATCTCGCAGCGGCGCAGCGCCGCAAGGTCGATCGACTCCTCGATGCAGCCGGGGTCAGAGCCGGTTCCCGTGTGCTGGAGATAGGGACGGGCTGGGGCGAATTGTGTCTGCGCGCGGCAGCGCGGGGCGCCACCGTGAGGTCGGTAACACTCTCGAGCGAGCAGCGCGAGCTGGCGATGCGGCGCGTCGAGGACGCCGGCTTCGCCGACCGCGTGCAGATCGACCTGCTCGACTATCGCAGTGTCACCGGTACCTACGACGCGGTGATCTCGGTGGAGATGATCGAAGCGGTCGGCGAGAAGTACTGGCCGACCTACTTCTCGACAATCGATCGAGTGCTCGCCCCCGGCGGCCGCGTCGCCATCCAGGCCATCACGATGCCCCACGACAGAATGCGCGCCTCCCGCAACACCTACACCTGGGTACACAAATACATCTTCCCCGGCGGTCAGCTCACCTCACTGTCGGCACTGCAGGAGGTCACCGCAGCGCACACCCGACTTCGCCTGCGCGACAACCTCGCCATGGGAAACCACTACGCCGAGACGCTACGGCTGTGGCGTGAGCGCTTCACCGCGCGACGCGCCGAGGTCGAAGCCCTCGGCTTCGACTCGACGTTCATGCGGATGTGGCAGTTCTACCTCGCCTACTCCGAGGCAGGCTTTCGCGCGGGCTACCTTGACGTCCATCAGCTCGTCTTCACCCGCGACGACGACACGCGGGAGGCACGGTCATGACGGGGCTGACCGGGTGGGCGGGCTTCGGGGTGGTGACCGGGGCGTCGCTGCTGTTCATCGTCGTCCTGCAGGCTGTCACCTATGCGGTCGGGCGTCGCCGTGGGCACTACAACGTCGTCGACGTCATCTGGGGTTTCGGCTTCGTCGGTATCGGCTGGATCGCACTGATCCTCGGTGGTGGCGACATCACCCGACGCTGGATTCTGGCCATCGCCGTCACGATCTGGGGTCTGCGACTGACCTGGCACATGGTCGGCAAAGTCCGTGGCAAGGGAGAGGATCCGCGCTACGCGAAGGTGCTCGGCGACAATCCGTCCCCGGCGCGTGTCATCCGCAAGATCTTCGCGACCCAGGGTGCTGCACAGTGGTTCGTCTCCCTGCCACTTCAGGTTTCCGCGGTCGCGCATCCAACGCACGGGCTCTGGTGGATCGTGCTGATCATCGGCGTGGTGGTCTGGGCTGTCGGCATCACGTTCGAGGCCGTCGGCGACGCGCAGATGAAGGCATTCAAGGCCGACCCGTCCACCACGGGCACCATCATGGATCGCGGGCTGTGGGCGTGGACCCGCCACCCCAACTACTTCGGCGACTCCGCGGTGTGGTGGGGTATGTGGCTCGTCGCGGCGTCGGCGTGGCCCGGGGTGCTGACCGTGCTGTCACCCGTCGTCATGACCTACTTCCTGGTGTACGCAACCGGAGCGCGTCTGCTCGAGCAGTCGATGAGCAAGCGTGACGGTTACCCCGGGTATCAGCAGCGCACCTCGTACTTCTTCCCGCTGCCGCCGAAGAAGCGTGAGGGGGCCGGCAGTCAGGGTCATACGCCGTGACCCTCCTGATCGCCGCCCCTGAACCGCGGGCATGGTTGAGGGTCGGCACGTCGCCAATTAGGGTTGTTTGCGATGAACGCAGAGGCCTGTCGGTGACCGCTGACCACGACGCCGGCGACCGGCTGCCCACACTTCTGGAGAAGATCGCTTCCGGAGACGAGCTCGCATTCGCCGAGTTCTACGACCTCACCAGCCATCGCGTCTATGGCATGGTGCTGCGCGTGCTGCGCGATCCGGGCTACAGCGAGGAGACAACGCAGGAGGTCTACCTGCAGGTCTGGCGCTCGGCGTCGACGTACCGACGCGACCTCGGCTCCGCGCTGAGCTGGCTGATCACGCTGGCGCACCGGCGCGCCGTCGACCGTGTGCGGTCGGAGACCGCGGGTACACGCCGCGAGGAAACCTACGGCGCACAGGACTACACGTCGACCTTCGACGAGGTCAGCGAGGCCGTCGACACCCGTGAAACCAGTTCACAGGTCCGGGGATGCCTCGAGACCCTGACCGACGTCCAGCGCGAATCGATCGGCCTCGCCTATTACGAGGGGCTCACCTATCGCGAGGTCGCCGAACGGTTGTCGGTGGCGCTACCCACCATCAAGAGCCGTATCCGCGATGGAATGATCCGTCTCCGCTCCTGCCTCGGGAGTCGTGATGTCTGACGAAAAGAAAACCGCGCCAGCGTCTTCCGACGACAACCTGGTCAGCCTCGCTCCGATGCTCGGTCTCGATGCGCTCGGCCCTGCCGAACTCGACTCGGTTCGACGCCGGCGTGCGACAGCGTCGGACACCGACCGCGCGGCCTTCGACCGCGACGTGCAGCTGACCCGCGAGACGATGGCGTCGGTCAGCTCTGCCACCTCGGCCGCTCCACCACCCGAACTACGCGCACGTCTGCTGCACCTGATCGCCGACGAACCGCAGGAGCACGCCCCGGTCGACGACGAGCCGACAAAGCCACCGGCGGGCCCGAGCGGAGAGGTCGTCGCGTTCCCGGCGCGGCGTCGTCTCGTCTACCTCGCCGCAGCCGCGATCGTCGCGGTCGCGATCGGAGCCGTGGGCTGGGCCATCGGCGCCAACCTCTCGTCGTCGGACGACACACCCCAGCAGACCACAGCACAGCAGGTGTTCGACGCGAAGGACATCCGCACCGCGTCGGGGACGGTCGCATCGGGCAGGGCGACAGTCGCGTACTCCGAGAGCGCCGACGCAGGCGTGCTCGTCATGAATGATGTGCCGCCGCCCAAGTCGGGCACGGTCTACCAGATGTGGCTGGTCGGGCCGGAGGGAGCAACGTCGGCGGGGACCATGACCGACAAGGACGTCGCGCCGTCGACGACGGCGGTGATCCAGCACATCGGTGGCGCCAGATCGTTGGCGTTCAGCGTCGAACCACCGGGTGGTTCGACCACCCCAACGGGGGCCTTCGTCGCCGAGTTGCCGCTGAGCTGACCAGACCGAGCAGTTGAGTGGGATCCACGGGGGGCATTTATGTACCCGTGGATCCCACACAACTCGTCAGATCAGATGCTTCGGGTGCACTCGGGCAGGCATCAACTGCAGTAACGCCAGCTTTCCCGCCATCTGCCACCGGTTCTCGACCGTCTCGGAATACAGATCCTCCAATGCAGCCTTTCCGAGCTTGTGCGGACCGACGATCCGATAGCACGACTGGTTGAAGCTGCCGAACCAGAGCTGGATGAACAGCTTGGGGTTCAGCATCATTCGCCACGCGGGTACCAGGCAGCCGATCTCGCGGGCAAGCGCGTCCAGATACAGCACCTGTGAGGGAATCGCTTCCGTGTGACGCGGACTCAACGCGGTCCAGTACTCCTCCCACTCCTTCTCGCGACCGATGCGTTCGTCGATGTTCGACGGCAACAACAGCTTTCCGCTGCACAGCCGCGCGAAGTAGCGCGCCTGCATCTCTGCACAGATCGGTATTCCACCGGAGAACGGCCTGACGAATCCGATGAACGCTGCCGTACCGTCGTGCTCGGGGTGCAGGAAATGCTTGTAGAGGTTGCGCACATTGCCGTCCTTGACCCGCAGATCTCCGATCGACAACTTCTCCGTGGTGAAGCCGGTACACAACACGACGACGTCGAACTGCCCCGAACTGCCGTCGCGGAAGCGCACCGTCGAGCAGTCCGATCCAGCGATCCCACTGTCGTTCAATGCAACCCGACCGTCGACGATGCTCGGCACAAAGCTGACGTTCTTGCAGAAGATGGCGCGCTGCGCCCAACTGCCGTCCGGATGTGACCGTCGGTTCCACGTGCGGATCATGTCCCAGTTGGCGGCGTTGTCGAGCGTGTCGATGTCGATCTTCGCCGGCTCCATCGGCTGGCCCAACGGATTCACCGCAGGTACGACGGCTCGTCGGCCACCCGGCGCCCGGCCCGCGAGTGCCCGCACCACACCGGCCGCGGTGGTGAACATGCCCAGCACTACCGACATCATCAAGAACACGCCCTTGCCCAGCGGGCTGCGACCCCACACCGTATCGAGCACGAACGGATGGTCCGCCGATCGTCGACACATCTCGTGCGCGTGTGCGCGCACGGTTCCGTTGTCTGTCGTCCGCGTCCTGTTGAACACGCGCGGCAGAAGATAGGTGTAGGAGCGGATCGCCAGAGTGCATTCCGTTGCTACGTCGCCGATTTCGCGCACCAGGTCGGCGCCGGATTCGGCCAGACCGACCACCAGGACCCGCTTGCCCGCACACCGATCGCTGTTGCGGTACTCCGACGAGTGCACGACCTCCCCGGTGAAGCCCTCGAGCCCCGGGATCTCGCGGTTGGGCGTCATGAAGGGTCCCGAGCAGACGGCTACTGCATCGAATGTCTCCGACGACGCCGCGCCGTCGCGCGTGATCGCGACGGTCCAACTCCGCCCGTCGCGCCTGATGTCGTTGACCTCGGTGCCATACCGAATAGACTCGGCGAGCCCGAATCGATCAGCGTATCCGCGTAAGTACTCCAGATACTGTGCCCGCGTGTAGAAGACGCGGCCGTCGCCGAACGGGTGGTCGGAGTATGCCATCAGCTTCATGGAGATCGTGAGCATCAGAGTGTCGTACGCCTTCATCTCGCCGGCGTCCGTTTGCGGGTCGTCGTGACGCAACCACAAGCCGCCGAGATCGACGTTCCTGTCGAAGCAGACGACGTCATGCCCCTCGTCGCGCAGTTGTTTGATCGTCGTCAACCCACACGGGCCTGCGCCCACGACACACACCTTCATCGCAGTTCCTTTACCTCCGCGGGGTCGCAGACGCGTCTCCCGATCCAAGATTTAGGTAAGGCTAACATCACTTGGTTGCCTATGTGCCGGCGAGATCCCCTGGTCAGCAAGCTCTTTCACGATCTCCGCAACCCGCCCAGAACGGTCACTCCGCGAGAGATCACATTCTCACCGTGTTGACAGCGCCCCACACACGTCCCACACTTGTTGCATCTATCGCGCAGCGTTGCGTATTGCACAACTACCAGCTGTACCCGGGTCCGTCTCGGCGCGGGCACGCATCCCGACCGACTCGACACGGCCAGACCCAAGAGAGGCCCCGAGCACCGATGGCTTCTGACGCAATCCGCGAGTCCCGCACTGCAGCAACATGTTCGGTCCAAGGTCATGCGCCGCTGCGGACAGTGATCAGCTCCCGAATCCGCGGCGAAAGCCTCGTCGGCGAGTGCTACACCGATCAGGAGTGGTTCGACCTCGATCTCGACGAGATCTTCGCCAAGCAGTGGATCTTCGTCGCCACCGAACCGGAGATCGCCGAACCCGGCGACTTCGTGACCGTCGAGTTCGGCACACGTTCGGTCATCGTCACGCGTGACAGCCACGGCGTCGTCCGTGCTCACCACAACGTCTGCCGACACCGCGGAGCCCGACTGATCACCCAGCCGAACGGATCGACCGGCACCATCGTGTGCTCGTACCACTCGTGGACCTACGGCACCGACGGCAGACTCATGTACGCCGAGGCCCAAACGCCCGGCTTCGACAAGCGGTGCTACTCACTACGGTCGGTCGCAGTTCGCACCATCGCCGGCCTCGTATTCATCTGTTTCGCCGACGATCCACCGGCAGACATCGACGACGTAGCACGCACCGTCGAGCCGTATCTCGCTCCGCACCGGCTTGCCGAGGCCAGGGTGGCCAAGCAGACAGATCTCGTCGAGAACGGAAACTGGAAGCTCGCGATGGAGAACAACCGCGAGTGCTATCACTGCGGCGGTCACCCCGAACTCCTCAACGTCTTCTTCCCGACCTGGGGATACGACAGTTCCGACGCCATCCCCGAGCGCCTCGCCGCCGTGGTCGATCGCTACCGGCGGGCGACGACTGAGCTCACCGACACCTGGACACGTCTCGGCCTCCCCTATCCGCGGATCGCCCAACTCGACACCCGCCCAACGGGTTTCCACATCGAACGGGAGGCGATGGATCTGGCGGGCGAGTCATTCACGCTCGACGGAACGATCGCCTGCACACGTCCGTTGTCCGACGAGCTCCCCGACCGCCGACTCGGTCGGCTCTCGATGCACCTGCAGCCCAACATGTGGCTGCACATCACCAGCGACCACGCCGTGCTGTTCTCGGTTATCCCGATCAGTCCAGCCGAGACGCTGGTGAGGACCACCTGGCTGGTCAACAGTGCCGCGGTCGAGGGCGTCGACTACGACCTCGACCGACTCACCGGCGTCTGGGAGATCACCAACCAGCAGGACGCCGACCTGGTGGCGCTCGCGCATCGGGGGATCTCGGATCCCGCATACATTCCGGGCCCCTACGGGCCATCGGAGTTCCAGGTCGAGGCCTTCGTCAACTGGTACGTCACGCGGCTACGCGCAAACCTGGGGCTTGACGTCGAACAGCAGTCTGCCACCGATCAGATCGCGGAGAGTGCGTGATGAGCACCGACCACCTCCTCGTCTGCGTCGACCGCACCGAACTCACCCGCGACATGGCCACCTTCACGTTCCGCACCGTCGAGCCCTACACCTTCGTCTTCAATCCGGGACAGTTCCTCTCAATTGGTGTCGAGATCGACGGCCGCACGGTGGAACGTTGCTACTCCATCTCCTCGTCGCCGACCCGTCCGGACACCCTGTCGATCTCGGTCAAACGCAAGCTTGGCGGCCATGTGTCGAACTGGTTGCACGACAACATGTCTCCCGGACGTACGCTCACCGCATCGGGGCCGCTCGGACGGTTCAGCTACATCGACAAGCCCGCCACCAAGCTCCTGCTGATCTCCGCGGGCAGTGGTATCACCCCGGTGATGTCGATGCTGCGAGCAGCCACCGATTCCGACGCAGCGGTGCGCGGACACGGCGGCTCCGTCTCCGACATCGTGTTCATCCACAGTGCACGCACGCTCGACGACATCCCGTTCCGCACCGAACTCGACGACCTGGCGGTCCAGCATCCCGGGGTGACCGTCGCCTTCGCGTGCACCAGGCTCGTCGACGACGACTCGAGCGCCGCGTGGTCGGGGCACCGTGGCCGCCTCGACGCTGCGACGCTCACGCGTATCTGTCCCGACCTCGCAGAGCGGGAGGTGTTCCTCTGCGGGCCGGGACAGTTCCGCGCGGGCGTACGGTCGGCGCTCGTCGCCTCCGGCGGCTCTCTGGCCAATATCCACGAGGAGAGCTTCGGGTTCCGGCTACCCACCGTCGACGACGCCGCGCCCGGCGAGATGCCCGAGGGCGTCAGCGTCGACTTCACCCGACGCGCTCGCCGCGTCCATGTCACCGCAGGCACGACGATCCTCGCTGCGGCAGCAGCCGCGGGTGTCACGCTCCCCTCGTCGTGCGGCGTCGGTCTATGCGGCTCGTGCAAGGTCACCAAGACTTCGGGTGACGTCGTGATGAACCATCAGGGCGGTATTCATCGCCGCGAGATCGAGCAGGGCAAGATCCTGCTCTGCTGTTCCGAACCCCTCTCGCCCGTCGTGATCGATCTGTGAGGACACCATGACCAGCCCGCATCCCGACTTCCTGTGGCGCAACCCGGATCCGGCGCCTTCCTACGACGTGGTGATCGTCGGCGGCGGTGGGCACGGCCTGGCGACCGCCCACTACCTCGCGCGAAACCACCAGATCACGAATGTCGCGGTGCTCGAACGTGGTTGGCTCGCGGGCGGCAACATGGCGCGCAACACCACCCTCATCCGCTCGAACTATCTGTGGGATGAAAGCGCTGCCATCTACGAGCATTCACTCAAGCTGTGGGAAGGACTCGAGGACGAGCTCGGCTACCCGATTCTGTTCAGCCAACGGGGAGTGCTCAATCTCGCCCACACCGAGCAGGACGTCCGAGATTCCGTCCGGCGGGTGGAGGCTAACCGGCTCAACGGAATCGATGCAGAATGGCTCGACCCCAAGCAGGTGGCCGAGGTCTGTCCGATCGTCAACACCTCAGCCGACATCCGCTATCCGGTGCTCGGCGCTACGTTCCAACCGCGCGGCGGTATCGCCAAACATGATTGGGTCGCCTGGGGATTCGCCCGTAGCGCGAGCGACGCGGGTGTCGACATCATCCAAAACTGTGAGGTCACCGGTTTCGAGACCGACGCCGGTAGGGTCACCGCGGTGAACACCACCCGAGGTCGGATCAGCGCGGGCACCGTCGCTCTCTGCGCCGCGGGCCACACCTCGACGCTCACCGATCAACTCGGCATCGCACTGCCGCTGCAGAGTCATCCACTGCAGGCGCTCGTCTCCGAACTACTCGAACCCGTCCACCCCACTGTCGTGATGTCCAACGCCGTGCACGTCTACGTGTCGCAGGCCCACAAGGGCGAACTGGTGATGGGAGCCGGCGTCGACTCCTACAACGGATACGGCCAGCGTGGCGCCTTCCACATCATCGAACGTCAGATGGCCGCGGCCGTCGAACTGTTCCCGATCTTCGGTCGAGCACGCCTCCTGCGGACCTGGGCGGGCATCGTCGACGTCACGCCGGATGCGTCGCCCATCCTCGGAGCCACACCGTACGACAACCTGTTCCTCAATTGCGGATGGGGCACCGGCGGTTTCAAGGCAACCCCTGCTGTCGGCTGGTGTCTCGCGCACACCGTGGCGACCGGGGCACCGCACGAGATCAACGCACCCTTCACCATCGACCGCTTCACCACCGGCGACCTCATCGACGAGCACGGCGCCGCAGCGGTGGCCCACTGAGGACCCATACCCCGCCGATCACCTGGGAGATCCATTGCAACTCATCACCTGCCCGTACTGCGGGCCGCGCGAAGAGATCGAGTTCCACTACGGAGCCGCCGCGGGAGTCGCCTATCCCGACAATCCAGCACGACTCGACGACGTCGCGTGGGCGCGCTACCTGTTCTTCCGCCCGAACCCGAAGGGCGCACTGCGCGAACGCTGGTGCCACAGCGCCGGATGCCGACAGTGGTTCACCGTCGAGCGTGACACCGTGAGCTATTCGATCTCGTCGCAACCAGCCGCGGAGGCCGCGCAATGACCCAGCCCTTTCGCACCCCGACCGGCGGACGTATCGACCGCAGCACCCCGATCGAGTTCGAGTTCGACGGTGCGACGTACACCGGATGTGCGGGCGACACGCTCGCATCTGCTCTGCTGGCCAACGGGATTCGCAGCATCACCACCAGCGTGATCCTCGGCCGCCCACGGGGTGTCACCGGTTCGTGGGCCGATGATGCCACCGCGCAGGTCGGCATCGCAGCGCCCTACAGCGAGCCCATGGTGCCTGCGACCACCGTCGAGCTCTGCTCTGGACTCGTGGCCCACGGGGTGCCCGGTCTCGGCACCCTCTCCCCCGACGTCGACACCGCTCGGTACGACGCTCTGCACCATCACCCCGACATCCTGGTCGTGGGTGCCGGAGCCGCCGGTCTCATGGCAGCCCTGCTGGCCGCGCGTGCAGGTCTGCGGGTCCTGCTCGTCGACGAGCGCGGCGAAGCAGGCGGCGCGACACCGTGGGCGCCGTGGGTCACCGAGGCGGTTGCCGAGTTCGACGCCTTCGACACCACCACCCGACTGACCCGCACCACAGCATTCGGCGCCTACGACGACGGATTCGTCCTCGCCGTCGAGCGGCGCACCGACCACCTCGGACTCGCTGCACCGCAACAGGTCTCGAGACAGCGTATCCATCGCATCCGAGCTCGCCACACCGTTGTCTGCGCGGGTGCACACGAACGCCCTATCATCTTCGGCAACAACGACCTGCCCGGGGTGATGCTCGCCGGAGCAGCCGCGGACTTCCTCCATCGCTACGGAGTGATCGTCGGAACGAGAGCGGTCGTCTTCACCGCGTGTGACTCCGCCTATGAGACAGCGTTCGCGCTCGCCGGCGCAGGCGTCGAGGTCCGCGCGATCGTCGACGTGCGTACGACGCTGTCGAACGATCTTGCCGAACATGCCGCAGCACTGGGGATCTCGGTTCGCACTGATGATGCGGTGGTCGGGGCACTCGGTACCGACGCGCTCCGAGGCGTGCGCCTTCGCGATGGCAACTCGATCGAGTGTGACACGGTCCTGGTGTCCGGCGGCTGGAATCCCGCAGCGCACCTGTGGAGTCAGCTGCGCGGCACACTGACCTTCGACGCATCCGCGGCGGCCTTTCTGCCTACGGGAGGTCTGCCGGCAACCGACATCGCCGGCGCGGCAGCCGGAATGCTCACCGCCGGGTCGTGCCTGGCGGATGGGCGGCGCGCCGGGCTCTCTGCAATCCGCGCTCTCGGGGCTGTTGCTCCGGAACTGCGGGCGATACCGCACGTCGGCGAGCGCACCCCGGCGGCAACCGAAGTGTTCTGGCGGGTAGCCGAATCCGATGCAACTACCGCGTTCGTCGACCTCCAGCGTGACGCAACCGTCGCAGACGTCGACCGCGCGATCGGCGCCGGGATGACGTCGGTAGAACATGTGAAGCGCTACACCACCATCGGTACCGCCCATGATCAAGGCAAGACGTCGGGCATCGTGACCTCCGGCCTTGTCGCGGAGCTGCTCGGCGTCGACGTCAACGACGCGGGCACCACCACGTTCCGCCCTCCTTACACCCCCGTGTCGTTCGCGGCGTTGGCAGGCCGCGACCGCAGAGACCGCTACGACCCGGTACGTCGAACGGCGTTGCACCGCTGGCACACCGACCACGGCGCGGTCTTCGAGGACGTAGGTCAGTGGAAGCGTCCACGGTTCTATCCGCGCGGCGGCGAGGACATGGCGTCGGCGGTACTGCGTGAATGTGCCGATGTGCGAGCAGGAGTCGGGATACTCGACGGTTCGACCCTCGGCGTCATCGACGTGGCCGGACGCGACGCACCCGCATTCCTCGACATGCTCTACACCAACATGATGAGCACACTGCCGATCGGCCGAATCCGCTACGGCGTGATGTGCGCGCCGGACGGCATGGTGAAGGACGACGGCACGGTGATGCGGATCGCCGACGATCGCTACACCGTCTACACCACGACGGGAAACGCCGCGGCCATCCTCGACTGGATGGAGGAATGGCATCAGACCGAATGGCCGCAGTTGCAGGTCTTCACCACCTCGCTGACCGACCACGTCGCGACGTTCCCCGTCGTCGGTCCGCGGTCGCGCGACGTCGTGGGCACCGTGTTCACCGACCTCGACGTGAGCAATGACGCCTTCGGCTTCATGGAGTGGCGCGACACCACTTTCGACGGCGTGCCGGTCCGTATCGGTCGCGTCAGCTTCTCCGGCGAACTCGCGTTCGAGGTCAACGTGTCCGCCGAGTACGCACTCGACGTGTGGCACGCGCTCCTCGACGCAGGTGGACCACACCGGATCACCCCTTACGGCACCGAGACCATGCACGTTTTGCGTGCGGAGAAGGGGTACCCGATCATCGGGCAGGACACCGACGGCACCGTGACGCCCCATGATCTCGGCATGAGTTGGGTGGTGTCGAAGACGAAGCCCGACTTCATCGGCAAGCGTTCGTTCGCACGCGCGTCGAACACCGATCCGCTCCGCAAACACTTCGTGGGACTGCTCCCGACCGACGCGTCGACCGTCTTGCCGGAGGGATCGCAGATCGTCGCACACAGCGTCGACAGCACGCTGCCGCCCCCGCCTGTACCGATGCTCGGACACGTCACGTCGAGCTATCGCAGCGCAGCACTCGGACGCCCGTTCGCGCTGGCACTGCTGCAGGGTGGGCATGACCTCGTGGGCACGCGGGTGTCCGTACCCGTCGGTGATCGCCTCGTCGAGGTGGAGGTCACATCGCCCGTGCTCGTCGATCCGGAGGGTACCCGCCGCGATGGCTGACATCTCACGCGCTCCCCGCTCGCCACTGGCCGGTTGGCAGCAGACGTTCGCTTCGCTCGCGCCCGCCGTCGAACTCACCGAAACCCCTGCGGCCCAAGCGATCGTCCGTACCGCCGACCCACAGGCCATAACCCGACTGGACCTGCCGGGCGTCTGTTGTCTACGCCGCGATGAGGATGAGGTCGCGGTCTGGCTCGGCCCCGACGAGTGGCTGCTCTACCGTCCGGGGATCAGCGGTCACGAGTTCGCTGCCGAGGTCGCCGCCCGGGCACGCGACGGCGCCTACGTCATGGACGCCAGTGGGCAGCGCACCATACTCGTCCTCGGCGGGTGCCGCGCGAGCACGATCCTCGCCCATGGTTGCGCTATCGACTTCTCCGAGAACGCTTTTCCCGACGACCAGGCGGTCTCGACACTGCTGGCCCAGGCCGGCGTCGTGATCCACCGCGGCGGGCGCGATGACACGTATGTGCTCGTCGTGCGCTCCTCGTTCGCCGACTACCTCGCAGACTGGCTCGTCGACGCCGCTGCCGAGTACGTCGTTCCCGACACCTCCACCACCTAGCGCCCACCGAAGGACAGCCATGTCAACACCCAGAGTCGTCATCGTCGGCGCGGGGATCGTCGGAACCTCGCTCGCCGACGAACTCACCGCGCGTGGATGGAGCGACATCACCGTCCTCGACCGCGGCCCGCTCTTCGCCACCGGCGGATCGACCTCCCACGCACCGGGACTCGTCTTCGCGACCAACCCGTCGAAGACGATGACCGAACTAGCCACGTACACACTCGAGAAGTTCTCCGCACTCGAGCATCCCGACGGCTGGTGTTTCAGTCATCTCGGCGGCCTGGAGGTGGCGACTTCCGAGGCCAGGTTCGACGATCTCCATCGCAAGGCCGGATGGGCAGCCTCACGCGGCGTCGAACACGAGATCCTTTCTCCTGAGCAATGTCACGCGAAGTACCCGCTCCTCGACCCCGACCGGATCGTCGGCGGCTACTTCACCCCGCGTGACGGTCTCGCCAAGGCGTTGCGTGCCGCAGAAGCACAAGCGGCGCGGGCCATCTCACGTGGAGCGCGATTCATTCCGCACACCGACGTGATCGACGTCGTCGAACAGAACGGTGAGGTACGCGGGGTGCGTACGTCCACCGGACTCGTCGACGCCGACATCGTGGTGTGCTGCACCGGGTTCTGGGGCAAGGAGTTCGGGAGTCGGGTCGGACTGACCATTCCGCTCGTGCCCATGGCCCACCAGTACGCGTACACGACACCACTCGAATCGCGCCGCGGCGTCAGTTCCGAGCCGGCAGAGGCGTCGTTGCCGATTCTGCGTCACCAGGACCACGACCTCTACTACCGCGAGCACGGCGACCGACTCGGAATCGGCTACTACGGGCATCGCCCGATGCCCACCGATGTCGGTGCGCTCGACCACGACACGACCATCTCGCTCGCGGAGATGCCGTCGAAGCTGATGTTCACGCCCGACGACTTCGCCCAGGCGTGGGAGCAGACGGTGTCACTGATCCCCGAACTCTCCACCGGCAAGGTCGACGATGGGTTCAACGGCATCTTCTCCTTCACCCCCGACGGGCACTCGATTGTCGGGGAACATCAGGAACTCAAAGGTTTCTGGGTTGCCGAGGCGGTCTGGGTCACGCACTCGGCGGGTATCGCGCGCACGGTCGCCGAGTGGATGGTCGACGGCACGCCCGGCGTCGACACCCACGAGTTCGATCTGTACCGCTTCGAGAAGGCCGCGCTCACCGACGAGTACATCCTGACAACCAGTTCGCAGTCGTTCGTCGAGGTCTACGACATCGTCCATCCGCACGATCAGCCCGCCGCACCGCGCTGCGTTCGCACCAGTCCGTTCTACGACCGCGAGGTCGACCTCGGCGCACAGTTCTGGGTCAGCGGACTCTGGGAACGGCCTGCGTGGTTCGAGGCCAACGGGCCACTGCTCGACGACCTCGTCGCCGACGGTCTACGGGTTCCTCAGCGTGACGACTGGTCGGCGCGGCACTGGTCACCGATCTCGGTCGCCGAGGCGTCGTGGACCCGCAGTCACGTCGCGATGTACGACATGACGCCGCTGACCCGCTTCGAGGTCTCCGGGCCCGGTGCCGTGGACTTCCTGCAGCAGGTGACCACCAACAACGTCGACAAGTCGGTCGGATCGATCACCTACACACTGATGCTCGACGACGCCGGCGGCATACGCTCGGATCTCACCGTTGCGCGGCTCGGCGTCGACCTGTTCGCGGTGGGCGCCAACGGTCCGATCGACGCCGACTGGATGGCACGGCATCTGCCCGCCGATCGTAGTGTGACCCTGCGCGACATCACCGATTCCACCTGCTGCATCGGACTCTGGGGGCCGTTGGCGCGGGAGGTGCTCGCACCGCTCAGCCCAACCGACCTCGCCAGCGACGGCCTGCCGTACTTCCGGTGCGTACAGACCACCGTCGGGTCGGTGCCCGTGACACTGATGCGCGTCTCCTACGTCGGCGAACTCGGCTGGGAGATCTACACCGACGCCGCATACGGCCGCGGTCTGTGGGATCTCCTGATGGCTGCGGGGCGTGAGCAGAAGATCATCGCGGCCGGGCGGATCGCGTTCAACGCGCTGCGCATGGAGAAGGGATACCGGTCTGCCGGCGTCGACATGACCACCGAGCACACCCCCGAGGCGGCGGGACTCGATTTCGCGGTGCGGATGACCAAGGACGATTTCGTCGGCAAGAGGGCGCTCGCGCACCGAACCTGCTCGTCGCGCCTGCGCACGCTGCGCTTCGACGACCCCGCCGCTGTCGTCCTCGGAAAAGAGCCGGTGAGACTCGACGGAACCGTCGTCGGACATGTCACGAGCGCAGCGTGGTCGCCCACGGTCGGCGCATGTCTCGCATATGCGTGGCTACCGTCGGATCTGCCCGATTCGACGGGCCTTGAGGTCGATTACTTGCGCACGTCGTATGGTTCCTTAGTGATCTCGGATCCTGTGGTCGACCCCGAGATGGCACGAATCAAGCAGTAAGTGTCCACCGCTACCTGCGAAATGAGGCGCCATGGCGAACCTGAACGAAGTGCGCAAGCGCTACACCATCGACCCCGTGGTCTTCGGTGTCACCGCCGCACTGATCATCGCGTTCCTGATCTGGGGCCTGGTCAAGCCACACAACCTGGCATCGGTCTCGTCGACCGTGCTGAACTGGATCACCGACAACCTCGGCTGGTTGTTCATCCTCACGGCTACGGGGTTCGTGATCTTCGCGATCTGGTTGGCCCTCAGCAAGTACGGCCGCATCCCGCTCGGCAAGGACGGCGACAAGCCCGAGTACCGCACGGTCAGCTGGATCGCGATGATGTTCAGCGCAGGCATGGGCATCGGTCTGATGTTCTTCGGCGCGTATGAACCGCTCTTCCACTTCGTCAAGGCACCGCCCGGGTATTCGGCTCGCGACGTCCAGGTGGCGATGGCAACCACCATGTTCCACTGGGGATTCCACCCGTGGGCCATGTACGCGGTCGTCGGACTCGCGATCGCCTATTCGACATATCGGCTCGGCCGCAGTCAGCTCATGAGCGCGGTGTTCGCTCCGCTGCTGGGCAATTCGGCGAACGGGCCGATCGGCAAGATCATCGACATCCTCGCGATCTTCGCGACGCTCTTCGGCACCGTGGCATCGCTGGGACTCGGAGCGCTGCAGATCGGCTCGGGTTTGGACAAGGTCGGGTGGGTGAAGAATCCGTCGACCATGGTGTTGGTCGCGATCATCGCGGTGCTCACCGCGGCGTTCGTCGCCTCCGCGGTCTCCGGTATCGCCAAGGGCATTCAGTGGCTGTCGAACATCAACATGGTGCTCGCACTGATCCTCGCCGTCTTCGTGTTCGTCGTCGGCCCCACAGTCTTCATCCTCAATTTGCTGCCCACGACGATGGGCGCCTACGCCAACGACGTCCTCGGTTTCTCGGCTCGCTCGGGCGCCACCGTCGACGCCGACGGCGAGAGCTGGCTGGCCTCCTGGACCATCTTCTACTGGGCCTGGTGGGTGTCGTGGACCCCCTTCGTCGGCATGTTCCTGGCGAAGATCTCCAAGGGACGCACCATCCGCGAGTTCGTCGTCGGCGTCATGATCGTCCCGACCGTCGTGTCGCTGCTGTGGTTCTGCATCTTCGGAGGATCGGCGATCCGCGAGTTCACCGACGGAAAGCTGCCCTTCGATCCCGACACCAGTGCGAGCGAGGACACCCTGTTCGACGTCCTGGCGAACCTGCCGTGGACGGCCATCGCCTCGGCGCTGGTGATGATCCTCGTCGCCATCTTCTTCGTCTCCGGCGCCGATTCGGCGTCCCTGGTGATGGGCACACTGTCACAGCGAGGTTCTCCCGAACCGAGCAGATGGATCACCATCTTCTGGGGTGTCTCCACCGGCGCGGTCGCTGCCGTCCTGTTGGCGGTGAGCGGCGACGACGGCCTCAACGGCATCAAACAGATGGCCATCATCGCGGCGCTACCGTTCGTCCTGGTGATGGTGGGCATGTGCGTGTCGCTCTACATGGATCTGCGCAGAGACCCGTTGATCGTCGCCAGAGGCCTGCTCTCCGACCGGGTCGACGAGCACATCCGCGAAGAAGCGGTCAGAATCGAGACCAGTGAGTTCGCCGCCCTCGATCCCGAGACCGGCGATCCCATCGCACCGTTCATCAACGAGACGGTCGAGACCGACAAGCCCGCTTCGGGGGGCACCGACACCGAGGTGAAGAGCACCGAATGACACCGTCGCTCGCAGGGTTGATCGGGACGCACCAGCTCTACGTCGACGGCGCATGGCGTCCCGCCTCCGACGGCGGCGTGCGCGCGCTGATCAACCCTGCGAACGGCACCGAATTCATCTCCGTCGACGAGGCGACGCCCGACGACGCGACTGCCGCGGTCGCCGCCGCACGTACGACATTCGACGCAGGCGAGTGGCAGGCGACACCGGTCGCCGAGCGTGCCGCACTGCTGCGGCGCATCGCTGACCTCCTCGTCCGCGACAAGGCCGACCTCGCGTACATCGAAACGCTCGACACCGGCAAGACGTTGGCCGAGAGCGAGATCGACATCGACGACGTCGAATCGGTCTTCCGCTACTACGCGTCGCTGGCGGAGACCTCTGCCGACCGCGTTGTCGACGTCGGCAACCCCGCGGTGATCAGCCGTGTGGTGCACGAGCCGATCGGCGTCTGCGTACTGATCGCGCCGTGGAACTATCCGCTGCTGCAGATCTCGTGGAAGATCGCCCCTGCCCTCGCCGCTGGTTGCACGATGGTCGTCAAACCCAGTGAGGTGACACCGCTGTCGACCATCGCATTCGTCAGGCTGTGCGAGGAAGCAGGCGTCCCGGCGGGGGTGCTCAACCTCGTCCAGGGTTCCGGCGCGACTCTCGGTCCCGCCCTCACCGACAACCCCGAGGTCGACTTCATCTCGTTCACCGGTGGTCTGCAGACCGGCATCGTGATCTCCGAAACCGCGGCCAGACACGTCACCAAGGTCGCCGTGGAACTCGGTGGGAAGAACCCGCACATCGTCTTTCCCGACGCCGAGTGGGAGTCGTCGGTCGACCAGGTACTCACCGGAGTGTTCCTGCATTCGGGCCAGGTGTGCTCGTCGGGAACACGACTCATCGTCCACACGTCGATCGCCGACGACTTCGTCGACGCGTTGGTGGGCAAAGCCACCACCATTCGGATGGGCGACGGACTCGACCCGGCAAGCGAAACCGGCCCGCTCGTATCGCAGGCGCAGCTCGACAAGATGCACGCCTATGTCGCCACCGCCGAGAAAGAGGGCGCGGTACGGCGCTGCGGTGGCGATCGGCCCGAGCGAGCCGACCTCGACCCTGGCGGATACTTCTTCTCTCCCACCATCTTCGACCACTGCGACCGATCGATGACGATCGTCCGCGACGAGACCTTCGGACCGATTCTCACCGTCGAGCGATTCGACACCGAGGAGCAGGCGCTCGCACTCGGCAACGACACCTCCTACGGGCTCGCCGCAGGCGTTCGGACATCCGACGCCGCGCTCGGGGAACGTATGGTGCGCGGCCTGAGACACGGAACGGTCTGGCTCAACGACTTCGGCTACTACACACCGGCCGCCGAATGGGGAGGATTCGGCAAGTCCGGCAACGGACGCGAACTGGGGCCAACGGGGCTCGCGGAATATCAAGAGACAAAGCATATCTGGCACAACACCGCGCCGTCGGCGTCGCGGTGGTTCGGTCCGGAATGATCACATGATGAGGAACCATGGCCACAGAGCCCACGCCGACGTCCCCACCGACGACAACACCTGGGGCCGACGGCCTCGAGGACTTCGGATACAAGCAGTCACTCGACCGTAGTATCGGCAAGTTCGCCAGCTTCGCCGCCGGCGTCAGCTACATCTCGATTCTCACGGGCACCTTTCAACTCTTCTACTTCGGCTTCGGTACCGCAGGGCCGGCCTATCTGTGGTCGTGGCCGATCGTGTTCGTCGGACAACTCTGCGTCGCACTGTGTTTCATGGAACTCGCCGCCAAGTATCCGGTCGCGGGATCGGTCTACAACTGGGCCAAACGACTCGGCACCCAACTCGTCGGCTGGTCGGCGGGATGGCTCATGCTCACCGCCTCGATCGTCACCCTCGCCGCCGTCGTGCTTGCCCTGCAACTCAACCTGCCCCGGCTCTGGAGCGGTTTTCAGATCTACGGCGACGGCACGACGGCGACGTCGTATGCGGTCAACGCCGTCATCCTCGGCGCGATCCTCGTCGCCATCACCACCGCGATCAACGCGTGGAGCGTCCGGCTCATGGCCTTGATCAACAGTGTCGGGGTATTCGTCGAGCTGATCGCAGCGGTGCTCATCGCAGTCATCCTCGCGTGCAACGTGACCCGCGGTCCCCAGGTGTTCTTCTCCACGCACGGATACGGCGCCGGTGAGAGCGGCGGCTATCTCGGCGCGTTCCTCGTCGCGTCGCTGGCCTCCGGCTACGTCATGTACGGCTTCGATACCGCGAGTTCTCTCGGCGAGGAGACCGTCGAACCCCGGCGCACCGCACCCAAGGCGATCCTGCGGGCCATTCTGGCGTCGTTCGTGATCGGCGGCGCGATCCTCGTGTTCGCGATCATGGCAGCCCCGGATCTTGACGACCCGAAACTCGGACGCCCAGACGGCAGCCTGCAGTACATCGTCGAGGCGGTGATGTGGGGGCCGCTGGGCAAGATCTTCCTCATTGCGATCGTCATCGCGGTCATCGTGTGTTCGCTGGCGGTGCACACCGCAGCCATCCGCCTGATGTTCGCGATGGCGCGCGACAACGCGCTGCCGTTCGGAGCGCACCTGGCGAAGGTCGATCCCAAGCGTCAGACCCCGGTGATTCCGGCCTTCGTGATCGGCATCCTCGCCGTGCTCATCCTGGTCGTCAACATCGGCCAGCCGAAGATCTTCACGGTACTCACGTCGATCGCGATCATCATGATCTATCTCGCCTATCTGTTGGTGACGATACCCATGCTGCTCAAGCGATTTCGAGGGGAGTGGCCGCCGAAGGATCTCGCCGAGGGCGGATACTTCACGATGGGCCGCTGGGGTCTGGCGGTCAACCTCCTCGCCGTCATCTGGGGTATCGGCATGGCACTGAACCTTGCATGGCCGCGCTCCGCCGTCTACGGCACACCGTGGTTCAACACGTGGGGCGCCTTCGTCTACATCGGGATCATCCTCGGACTCGGCCTGCTCTGGTACTTCGCGGTCGGACGTCGGAAGATCGGAACCCTTGCGTCGCATGCGAGTTCACCCGCAGACGTCATCGGCGGAGGTCTCTGACATGAATCCTTCACGCGCTGTCTACGACTACGTGATCGCCGGCGGCGGTACCGCGGGATGCGTTCTTGCTGCACGCCTCTCGGAGAACGCCGACGTCACCGTATGCCTGATCGAAGCGGGCCCCAGCGACGTCGACGATCCCGCGGTACTCGTCCTCGCCGACTGGATGCACCTCCTCGACTCGGGTTACGACTGGGACTATCCCGTCGAACCGCAGGAGAAGGGCAACAGCTTTCTGCGTCACGCTCGGGCGAAAGTCCTCGGCGGGTGTTCGTCGCACAATTCGTGTATCGCGTTCTGGCCTCTGGCCCATGGCCTGACCGACTGGGAGGCGATGGGCGCCACGGGGTGGGGCCCCGAGGGGGTGCTGCCGTATGTGTCACGCGTCGAGAACAACGTCGCGACGGGCACGTACCAGGGATACCCGCACGGCCACAGCGGGCCGGTCGAGTTGCGCGATGTACCACCGAACGATCCCTGCGGGCAGGCCGTGTTGGATTCCGCAGCCAAGGTCGGGCTGCCGACCGTCGCCTTCAATCGCGATGACTGGCAGTTGAATGCCGCCGGCTGGCTGCAGATCAACGCCAATGCGCGTGGCGAGCGGATGTCGTCGTCGCATGCGTACCTGCACCCGATCCTGAACGAACGGCCGAATCTCACCGTTCTGACCGACAGTTGGGTCAGCGAGATCGTCATCGACGACGCACTGCGGGCGACAGGGGTGCGGTTTCTTCGACCGGATCTCACCGGGTACGACACCGTCGACGCCCGCCAAGAGGTGATCGTGACCGCGGGCGCCATCGACACACCGAAACTGTTGATGCTCAGCGGAATCGGACCAGCCGATCATCTGCGTGACATCGGGGTTCCGGTACGCGTGGACTCGCCGGGCGTCGGCGAGAACCTCGACGATCACGTCGAAGGTCTCGTCTTCTGGGAGGCGTCACGGCCGATGGTCACCGAGTCGACGCAGTGGTGGGAGATCGGCCTGTTCGCGACCACCCAGGACGGCCTCGACCACTCGGACCTGATGATGCACTACGGCAGCGTGCCGTTCGATATGAACACCCTGCGCTGGGGATATCCGACGACCGAGTCCGGCTTCTGCCTCACACCCAATGTGACGCAGGGACGTTCACGCGGCACCGTAACCCTGCGCTCGCGCGACTTCCGCGACCGGCCGCGCGTCGACCCACGCTACTTCACCGACCCCGACGGTCACGACGAGGCGGTGATGCTCGCCGGGATCAGGCTCGCGCGTGATATCGGCGCGCAGAGCCCTCTGGCCGGATGGGTCGAACGCGAACTCGCACCCGGGCTCGACGCCGTCACCGACGACGAACTGATCGACTACATGCACAAGACTCACAACACCGTCTACCATCCCGCGGGTACTGCGCGGATGGGCGCGGCGTCGGATCCGATGGCAGTGCTCGACCCCGAGTTGCGCGTCAAGGGCGTCACGGGGCTGCGGGTCGTCGACGCCTCGGCGATGCCGAAGCTCCCGGTGGTCAACCCGAACATCACGGTGATGACGATGGCCGAGAAGTGCGCGGACCTGATCACGACGGCGCACCGCGGACGATGACAGCCAGCAGAGCGACGGGGCGCGGCGGTACGTACACAACTCGCACCTCAGCGGGGTGTCGAGGAGATTATTGTCGTGGCGCCCCGCTCACGTCCACATTGTGTACGGAGACAACCGGGTGTACGGAGACAACCGACCCGGCCGTTCGAACCGCAAAGGTAGGCTCATGAGCATCATGAGCACAGACGACGCACCCGGCAGTGACCGGGCTGCGGCCGCTGACGCGCCCGACGGTGACCGGGCTGCGGGCGGCGCCGTGCAGTCCGTCGACCGCGCCCTATGGATCATGGAGCTCATCGCCGACGCCGGTACCGCGGGGATCACCGAGCTGTCCGTCGCTCTCGGCGTGCACAAGTCGACAGTCTCGAGAATCGTCGCGTCGCTGGAGTCACGCGGCTTCGTCGAGCAGGCCCCCGGTGGCCGGAAGTACCGCATCGGATTCACGGTCGTCCGACTCGCAGGCTCGACGACCGCCACCACCGATCTCGCCAAGCTCGGGCAGGACGTCTGCGACGATGTCGCCGAGAGAACCGGTGAGACAACCAATCTCGCGGTCCTCGACGCCGCGCAGGCCATCAACGTCGTCGAATCGCAGGGCTCCTCGAGCGTCGCGTTGAAAACCTGGATCGGCCAACCGTCACCGGCGCACGCCACGTCCTCGGGAAAGGCGCTGCTCACCGGCCTGAGTGAAGCCGAACTGCGTGCGCTCTACCCCGGCGGTCTGCCAGGTTTCACCGACAACACCATCACCGATGTCGACGAGCTCGTCGCCGACGTCGCCACCTCCGCCGCACGCGGTTGGGCACTCGCCGACGAGGAGCTGGAGGTCGGGCTGGTCGCGCTGGCCGCCCCCGTCCGCGATCACTCGGGCGCTGTCGTCTCCGCGCTCAGCATCTCCGGACCGCGCTACCGCCTCGACCCTGCCGACGCCCCCGAACTCGCCGTAGGTGTGGTCCGAGCAGCGAACACGGTCAGCCGCCGCCTGGGCTACCGCGGCTGAGTACGCGGCTCGATGTGGGTCGAGTTGCACGATGTGGGTGCTGCAGCATCCGCATCCTTCGAGTAGACCCACATGTGGCGGCGGTCGATGTGCTCGACCTATTCCCCGGGCAATAGTCCTCGGACGGCGTCGATCGTGTCGGCCTCTGCGGCTGTCTTGTCCGGTCGGTAGCGCAGCACTCGCGCGAACCTCAGCGCCACCCCACCGGGATACCTCGAACTGCGTTGCACCCCGTCGAGTTCGATCTCGACGACGATCTCCGGCCGCAGGAACACCGTGTATTCAGTGCGCGACACCTCGTGCCTGGGGAATTCGTCTGTCTGCCAACGCAGGATCTCGTCGGTGAGCCCCTTGAACGTCTTCCCGACCATCACGGGCGGACCGCCCTCGGGGTCGCGTGCGCCGAGGTGCAGATTCGACAACCAGCCTCGACGGCGACCCGAGCCCCACTCGGCAGCGAGCACGACCAGGTCGAGCGTGTGGACGGGTTTGACCTTCTGCCACGACCGTCCTCGACGTCCCGCCGCGTAGACCCCACTCCGCGACTTCACCATCACACCCTCGTGTCCGGCGGCGATCGCTGCGTCGAACTGGAATTGCGCCTGCTCCACGCCCGGATCAACAACGGAGGGGATACGATACTGCGGCGCAATCGAATCGAGGTCCTCGAGCCGCGCTGTCAGCGGCAGGTCGATCAGGTCTCGCCCGTCGAGGTGCAGGCAGTCGAAGAAGAACGGCTGCAACAGGCGCGGGTTCTGTTCGTCGACCGCGGAACCGAACCTGCTCATCGTCTCCTGGAACGGCCGTGGACGTCCGTCGTCGCTGAGCATCAGCGTCTCACCGTCGAGAATCACTGTGGTGCAGTGAAGCTCGAGCACCGCCGCCACAAGATCCGGTACACGAGCGGTCACATCACGCAGGGTACGCGTGAACACCCACACGTCATCACCACTGCGATGCACCTGGATTCGAGCTCCGTCGAGTTTGAAGTCGACGACGAGGTCGGGACCGAGATCGGCGATCGCCGACTCCAGATCGTCTGCCGGGGTGGCCAGCATCGGCGCTATCGCCCGCCCGACCTCGAGTTGCACACCGCGCAACGCCTCCTCGCCGCCGTGCGTGGCGAGAACCGCGGTCTCCGAGAGCGATCCGGTCAGCATGTGCGCCCTGCGGACCAGGTCGACGGACTGCCCGGTGGCCGCAGCAACGGCGTCGACCATCAGTCCGGCAAGCGACCCCTGACGCAACTCACCGGTCATCAGTCGTCGCAGGAACTCCTGCTCCTCGACGGTAGCGCGCCCGAAAAGCCCGGTCAGCTGAGCGCTTCGCGCAGCGGCCGACCCCGCACCCCGCGCCGCCGCCAGCAGTTCGAATACATCGTCGACGTCTACCACGTCCAGTTCTGGCCGCGCGACGGGCGGGGCGTCCACGGCAGCCAATGAACGCCACCCGACGCCCAGCTTCCCCTGCGGTACCTCGCCCGACAGCCACGTGACCACGATCGGCACCTCGTCGTCCGACGCCGCCCGCAGCAGTTCGACGAGCTCGGCGGTCTTTCGTTTGCGCGAGCGTGTGGCAGCCATCTCGGCCGACGCCGTGACCACACGAGTGAGCTTCACGAGGCACCCCCGCCGTCGGCAGCCCCCGAGGGTGCACGGCCCGATCCAGCGGTTCCACCCGAGTCATCGCCCTCCGCCGGCGTCTTCGCCGACGTCGAATCCTCTCGGCGCGCAGCCTCGACGGCATCGGGGTAGTCGGCCTCGTAAGCCCGCACAGCGGCGCCGACGGTCGCGAACACGTGGTCAGGATTCAATCCGGCGAGCACTCCTTCGGTGAGCAGGTCATCGCCGAGTTCGGGGTCGACGCCCGCCAGCACGAAGTGCGCATTCCGCTTGTGCACGAAGGTGATCAGATCTTTCAGCATCGTCGATGCCGTGTAGTCGACATCGCTGATCACCGTGCAGTCGAGCACCATCCATCGCACCGGATGCGGTGCCGCCTTCACCAGGGCCATGACCTCGTCGGCGAATCGACTCGCATTGGCGTAGAACAGGTCGGCGTCGTAGCGGAAGACGATCAATCCCGGCATCGATTCGGCGCCGGGCGTGGCGGACTCGTACCGCCGGTGACGTCCGTGGTCGGAAACGCCCACGACGAACCGCTCCGGCCGATACTGACGCCTGACCATCGCCAGCAGCGACGCCCCCATCGCGGTGATGACACCGGTCTGCACTCCGAACACCAGCACGACGACCGCGGTGAGTATCGCGATGGTGAACTCGTACCTGCGTACCCGCCACATGCGGCGAAACTGCCAGACGTCGATCAGCCGGACGGCGACCACCGCGACGATCGCCGACAGGACAGCATGCGGGAGGTAACCCAGCGCGTCGTCGAAGAAGACCACGACGATCAGCGCCACCACCGCCATCGTCACGTTGGCCACCTGGGTCCGACCGTGTTCTTCCTCGACCAGTTGGGTTTTCGTCGGACTGCCGTTGACGACGAACGTCGACGAGAAGCCCGCGACGATGTTCGCCGCCGACAGGCCGACGATGTCGCGGTTGACGTTGGCCTCCTCACCGTGACGCTGCGCGAAACTCCGCGATGTTGCCGCGCTCTGAGCGAGAATCACCACCGCGCAACCGATCGCCACCGTCGCAGCCTTCGGGATGTCGACCCAGGAGACACCATCGGGGAGTCCGAACTGTGGCCACCCTCCATGCAGAGTGCCGATCACCGGGACGTCGTCGGACCAGCCGAACGCGTAGACCACGACGATCGACGCGACAACGACGACGATCGGCATTGGTATCCGCGTCAACCAGCGCCGCCCCACCGCGAGCAGCAGCAGGGTTGCGACCGCGAAAGCCACTGCGGCCCAACGGATCGAACCAAGTTCCTGGAGTACGTGCTCCCATCGCTCCCAGATCCGCCCGTCGCTGCCCGAGATGCCGAGCATGCCAGGTATCTGCCCGGTGAGCACACTGATGCCGGTACCCGCGAGAAACCCGACAAGAACTGCGGTGGAGAGGAAGTCGCCGAGGAAGCCGAGTCGTGCGAGCCGCGCCACCGCGAGCATCACACCGGTCACGATCGCGATCAGCGAGGCGAATCCCAGCCACTCCGCCGAATCCGGTTGCAATCCGGCCACCCCGATGCCCGCGATGCCCGATCCGAGTATGGCCGCCGTCGCGGAGTCGGCTCCGACGACCATCAACCTCGACGATCCGATGACCGCGAAGACGACGGTCGGCAGGATGATCGTGTAGAGGCCGGACACGACCGGCACGTGAGCAATCGTGCTGTAGCCCATCGATTCCGGTATGGCCACAGCGGCGAGGGTGACACCGGCGAGGATGTCTGCGCGCAGCCAGCTGCGTTGGTACCCGCGCAATGCCGGTGGCAGTGTCCGACGCACCGTCGCCGAGCGCGTCTCCGCCGCGCTCACGCCCGCTGCCTGCGACTCGACGGTTCGCTCACCCCGCCGAGGTTACCCGGCGCGGCACCCACGACGCCCGCCTTGGCGCTGCAGGTTCGTGACGCAGCGCTACTTCGTCATGCAGCGCTGCTTCGTCATGCAGCGCTGCCGATGGCGGCGTCGCCACGGGGATCGCGCTCGGCACGCTTGCGTCCGAACCCGGCGGCGAGCACCGGTCCCAACGCCGGTCGGCCGGGTCCGAGGAACACCAACAGCAGCAGCGACCAGCAGAACAACGCTGCCGCTTCGCCCTCGTTCTCGATCGGGAACAGCCCGTCACCCTGGTGCTTCCAGAAGTACGCGACGGCCATCGCCCCGGAGCCGATGAACGCGGCGATCCGGGTGCCGACACCCGCAATGATCGCCGCACCGCCGATCAGTTCGATCATCGCGACCCACCACGACGGCCAGGCCCCGAATTCGGCGGTGACGCCCGAGTACTGCGGGATCGGCCATCCGAACAGCGTCGACGTGCCGTGGCACAGAAACAGGAATCCGACAACGATGCGGAACACGCCCAGTGCCCACGGCGCAGCCCTATCGAGTGAGGTAAGCATTACCTTACTATCAGGCAAGGGTGGGCGGTCCGCAACCCGTCACACCTCGGAGAGATCCACCGTCCGCGTCTCACGCACCGACCACGGCGCGATCAACGTCAGCACGCCGGCGACCGCGAGGTACACACCCACCCAGGCGACACCGAAATCAGCGACCACGTCGGGAACACGAGCACCGCGGTTTACGAGGCCCGTACCGCCGTATCCCGGTGTCATCGGGTGACACCGGGATACGGCACAGAAGAGCACGGCGCTGAAGGTCCGGCGCTGGGACGGGCTGGCGGGGTCAGCTACCCCGTTTGATCCATTCCTCGAGGTGCGGTGCCTCGTCGCCGACCGTCGTCCCGTCACCGTGCCCGGTGTAGACCTTGGTCTCCGGATCGAGCACGAAGATCTTCTCCTTGATGGATTCGATGATCTTCGGGAAGCTCGAGAACGAGCGACCCGTCGCACCCGGCCCACCGTTGAAAAGGGTGTCGCCGCTGAAGAGCACACCGAGTTCGGGTGCGAAGATCACCGACGACCCCGGCGAATGGCCCGGAGTGTTGATGACCTTCAACGTCGTCCCCGCG
This sequence comes from Gordonia aichiensis NBRC 108223, assembly GCF_000332975.1. Classification (GTDB taxonomy): domain Bacteria; phylum Actinomycetota; class Actinomycetes; order Mycobacteriales; family Mycobacteriaceae; genus Gordonia; species Gordonia aichiensis. The sequence goes on from NZ_BANR01000011.1 coordinate 76,789, forward strand.
ACCTCGATCTCCTGGCCGTCGTCGAGGTTGCCGGGCGTCACATCGGGGTGGGTCTCGTTCCACAACATGTTGTCGCCGGGATGCAACAGGATCGGCGCACCGGTTTCCTTCGACAATTCCGGTGCCACGGTGATGTGGTCGTTGTGGCCGTGTGTCAGCACGATCGCCTTGACGCTTCGGTCTCCGACTGCGTCGAGAATGGGCTTGGCACTGTGCGCGGCGTCGATGATCACCACCTCGCTGTCGTCACCGACGATCCAGACGTTGTTGTCGACGTCCCAGGTACCGCCGTCGAGCGAGAAGGTGCCGGACGTGACCACATTGTCAATGCTCGCGTTGCTCATGACTTCAGCTCTACCACCGAGCGCAATACCTTGCCGCCCTTCATCGCGTCGAAGGCCGCTTCGACGTCCCCGAGTCCGACTCGTTCGGTGACGAACTTGTCGAGCGGCAGGCGTCCCTGCTCGTAGAGATCGATGAGCATCGGGAAGTCACGCTCGGGTAGGCAGTCGCCGTACCACGACGACTTGAGCGACCCGCCCCGTGAGAAGTAGTCGACGAGCGGTAGTTCGAGCTTCATCTCCGGCGTCGGAACACCAACCAGCACAACGGTTCCGGCGAGGTCACGCAGGTAGAACGCCTGCTTGTAGGTTTCCGGCCGCCCGACGGCGTCGACGACGACGTCCACGCCATTGCCGTCGGTCAGATCCTGGACAGCGGTGACGACGTCATCGACCTCTGCGCCATTGATGGTGTGGGTCGCCCCGAGCTCGGTTGCCCACTCCAACTTCGCCGGGTCACGGTCGATCGCGATGATCTTCGTCGCGCCCGCCAGGCGTGCGCCCGCGATCGCGGCGTCGCCGACCCCGCCGCAGCCGATGACCGCCACGGAATCGCCGCGTCCGACGTTCCCGGTGTTCATCGCTGCGCCGAGCCCGGCCATCACGCCGCACCCCAGGAGTCCCGCGACGGCGGGATCGGTGTCAGGGTTGACCTTGGTGCACTGGCCCTCGTGGACGATCGTCTTCTCGATGAAGGCTCCGATGCCCAGCGCCGGGGTCAGTTCCGTACCGTCGGTGAGCGTCATCGACTTCGACGCGTTGTGGGTGTTGAAGCAGTACCACGGCTTTCCGCGCTTGCAGGCGCGGCACTCGCCGCAGACAGCACGCCAGTTGAGGACGACGAAGTCGCCGACCTCGACGTGAGTCACCTCCGACCCGACGGCCTCGACGATGCCCGCTGCCTCGTGACCGAGCAGGAACGGGTATTCGTCGTTGATGCCGCCTTCTTTGTAGGCCAGGTCGGTATGGCACACGCCGCACGTCTGTATGTCGACGACGACGTCGTTGGGCCCCGGGTCGGGCACGACCACGTCGACGAGTTCCGTGGCCGCGCCCTTGCTGCGCGAGATGACTCCCTTGACCGTTTGCGACATTCCGCTTTCAACCTCTCGATGGTGAGAACCTTGTACTCAACACAGTCTTGTGGCAGGCCACGAGACATGCATCCATCCGAATGGATGGTTCTACCTGGTCGAAAGTACAGGAATGCCGCGCCCTCGTTCCTACTGATCGAGCGACCGGTAGAGCGCGGTCTCGAAGTCCATGTACTTCGTGAATGACGTGGGATCACCGAATGGCAGGATCTGCGTCGCCCAGTATCCGCCGTAGCCGTTCTTCCGATCGATCCAGTAGAAGAGATTCGCCAACCCAGCCCAGCCCAGCGAACCCGCTGGACGTCCGGTCGGCGCCTGTTCGTTGTTGATCATGAACGGAAGCGACCACGACTTCGATTGGCCGGGAAAGAATTCCGCATCGTTCGACAGCGACGGAATGACACCCGGAAGCATCGTCACCGGTAGGTCACCGAGATGGTTCTGCACAGCCATCTCGACGGTCTCCTGCTTGAGCACCCGGCCGTGCTCACCGGCCGCGTCGTTGAGCCACATCCGGATGAACGTCATGTAGTCACCCACGGTGCCGTACAGTCCGTGACCGCCGAAGTCGACCTCTGGCGGGGATGGCAACTCGAAGTCCATCGGGGTCAGAGACCCATCGGCGTTGCGCGCGTGCATCTCGGCGAGCCGCGGGCGGAAGTCCTCACGCAGAACGAAACTCATGTTCTCGATACCCAGTGGCTCGAAGATCCGCTCCTCAAACACCTCTCCGAGCCGCTTGCCACGAAGCCGCTCGACGACCTGCCCGACCCAGTCGAGGTTGGTGCCGTACTGCCATCGCTCGCCCGGATCGAAGAGCAGTGGCGTGGTCAGAGCGGCCTTGGTCGCTGTGATCACACTCGGCTGGCCCTGCTCGTCGGCGAGCCGGGAGTAGATCTCGTCGAAGAAGTCGTACCCGAAACCCCCCGTGTGCGTGAGGAGTTGTCGCGTCGTCGGAATCGACTTCGGTGCCCGTAGCCTCGGTGCGCCATCGTCGTCGAAGCCCTCGATCACCTGGAGTTCGCCGATCTCGGGCGCGTAGTCGGATGCCGGACGGTCGAGGTCGAGCTGCCCCTCCTCCACGAGCTGCAATGCCGCGGTCGCGGTGATCGCCTTGGTGGTGGAGAAGAGCGCGAAGACGTCGTCCGTGGTGATTGCGGCGTCGCCGTCGATGCGGCGCTTACCGGCAGCCCCCTCGTAGATGTTGCCGCGGCGATCCGTCACCATCGCCACGACACCCGCCACGGGCGCCTCGGCGTCGATCGCCGACTTCAGGACGGCGTCCTCCGACCGGGTGAGCGTGCCCCGATCGATACCGGTGATTGAACTGGTCATCTGATCTGTCCTTTCGATGAAAACCTCTGATTGTCAACGTTTTTCTTCATATGGTTGGCCGCCTCACGACAGCGCGAATCCCTTGTAGCCCGCTGCTGCGGCCTCCAATGTCGCCGCGCGGTAGGCCCCTACTCCGCCGACGTAGGACAGCACTCGTCTGGGCTTGCCCGGGACGTTGGAGCCGACGTACCACGAGTGCGTCTTCGAGATGAGATTCGCATCGGCCAGTTCGTCGTGGTGGGCCACCCACGCGTCCTGACCCTCTTCGGTGGGTTCGATGACCGACTTGCCGTTGGCACGCAGGTACCCGATGGCGTCGCTGATCCACTCGGTCTGCTGCTGCAGGCAGGTCGTCATGTTGCACAGCGCGGCCGACGGAGCCAGCGGTGCACCGGTGGTCAACAGGTTCGGATAGCCGTGCACCATCAGGCCCATGGTGGTGCGGATGTCGCGACCCCAGTCCTCGCGGAGCGAACGTCCGTCACGTCCACGTATGTCGATCCTGGTCAACGCGCCGGTGCCGGCGTCGAAGCCCGTCGCCATGACGATCACATCGAGCTCGTAGAGCGTGCCGTCCTCGAGCACGATCCCCTCGGGGACGATTCGGGCTATCGGGTTGTTCCTGACGGGCACGGCCTGCACGTTGTCGCGGTGATAGACCTCGAGATAGCCGGACTCCAACGGCACCCGGTGAGTGCCGAAACCATAGTCGGAGGGGATCAGCAGTTCGCACAGTTCCGGGTCTTGCAGACGGGCGCGCATCTTCTCACGCACGAACTCCGACACCTCTTCACTGACCTGCTCGTCGGAGAAGATCTCGGCGAACGAGGCCAGCCACAGCTTGAGCGAGCCGTTCTCGTAGTCGGCCTCGAGACGCTCCCGACGCTGCGCGGGCGTGAGGTCGGCCCACGCGACGTCGAAGTCGTACTCGAAGCCGGTGAAGGTGTTCGGCAGGTTCTCCCGCAACTCGTCGAAGCGCGCTTTGTAAGCCTCGACGTCGTCGGGACCGTAGCTCGGGTTCTTCATCGGCAACGCATACTGGGGCGTCCTGATGAACACCGTCAGTTGGTCGACCTGCTCGGCGATCGTCTGAATGACCTGGATACCCGTGGCCCCGTTACCGATCACGCCGACTCGTTTACCCGACAACTCGACGCCGTCGCGTGGCCACCGCGCGGTGTGGAAGATCTCGCCGGAGAAGTCGCGCTGCCCCGGGAAGATGTCGGACATCGGCGCCGAGAGCATCCCGCAGCAGGTGACGAGGTACTGGGTGTCGATCGTCTCGCCGCCGTCGGTGGTCACCGTCCCCAGCGGTTGGTCTCCTCATCGAAGACCGCGCTGGTGATCGTCGTGTCGAAGGAGATGTCGGGACGCAGATCGAGGGAATCGGCGACGTAGTTGAGCCACTGTTCGATCTCGCGCTGCCCGGGGAACCTGCTGCTCCAGCTCCAGCCCTTGTAGAGGTCCTCGTCGAAGAGGTACTGGTAGATGTAGGCCTCGGAATCAAACTTCGCGCCTGGGTACCGGTTCCAGTACCAGGTGCCGCCGACACCGGATGCCGTGTCGTAAGCCCTGACTTCTAGACCCTGTTCACGAAGCTGATGCAGTTGGTAGAGACCAGCGACCCCGGCTCCGATCACGACCGCGTCGAGTGTTCTGTCAGACATTGCTCTCCTCCATTGATGTGATTGTGATCACCTGGAAGTGAATGTTTGACCTGTCTCACATACTCGACGTGTCCCAAATTGGGACAGCAATCCTGTCCGATCGGTGGTGGTCGCCAAGGCGTCGGTCGATGAATAATCGGCTGTGCCCTGCGTCACATCGGCGTACGGCGTCGAGAAGGGAGCAGGCATCGTGCGTGACAGGCGAGATGAGCAGCTCCGTATCGCTGCAGCTCGCGCCGATTTTCTCGAATACGGACCGCAAGGAGCTGCCGGCGTCGGCGAGGTCGTCGCCGCGTCGTGGTCGAGAAGCGCGTCCGCTGGGCTCGACGCCGACGAATACCACGTCGCCTACCACGACGACATCGACTTCGATTCGCGGTTGGCACGGTGTGCCCGCCCCGTTCTCGAACGACTCACCGGTGACATGTCCGACGTCCCGGTCACCATCGCCCTCACCGACGCGCAGGCCAGGATCGTCGACCGCCGCGACTGCTCGACGGCGGTCGGCCGGGTCCTCGACCGCGTCGACTTCGACCGCGGATTCTCGTTCGAGGAGAGCAGCATCGGAACCAACGGGGTCGGCACGGTGTTCGAGGTCGGTGCTCCGGTGAGCGTCGTCGGCTCCGAACACTTCAACCAGTCGCTCGTCCAGTTCGCCTGTACAGGTGCACCGATTCTCGACCCGCTGACCGGGCGGGTCGTCGGGGTACTCGACGCGAGCATGCTGGCCGAGAGCTGGAACAGCCTCGTCGACGCACTGGTGCGTTCAGCAGCGACCGACATCAGCCGCAACCTCCTCCTCGACCGGAGCCAGGACACCCGCGCCGTGTTCGAGACATATCTTCGAGCTTCCGCACGGCCCGGTCGAGCTGTGATCGCACTTGGCGAGACGGTCATGGTCAACGAAGCGGCCCGTACGCTACTGGACCCCGACGAACAGGCCACCATCGGGCAGTACGCCGAGTACATGATGACCAAGCACGACAACGCTTTACACACCGTGACCCTCGAAAGCGGTCGACAGATCCGGATGCGGACCAAGCACATCGTCAGCCGCGGCGATGTCGTGGGAGTGGTGGCGGTTCTCGACGAGGACCGGGCCGCCCCACCCGAGAAGGGCGCCGGTGAGACCGGCTCACGGACCGCTGCTTTGCCACACTCCCCTGCTCACGGAATGCGCAGTCCGACATGGATTCACGCGTACGGCGAGGTCATGGAATCGCTCACGCACTGCCGGGCCCTGGTCGTCGTCGGCGAACCGGGGAGCGGACGTCTGTCTGTGCTGAAGGATGCCTTCTCCAGCCAGAACCCCACTGCACCGATCGTCGTCGTCGATGTCGCACACCAAACGGCGTGTAGCACTCCCCCTCCGGCACCGGGCGACGACGGCGGACTACTGATACTCCGACACATCGACACCCGTGACGGTCCCGTGTCCCCGACGTTGCGCTCAGCCATCGACGACGCCACTGCCGCGGGATACGTCCTCGCGGCCACAGCATCTCCGCCACGCGACGCAACCGCCACCACCCGTGACGGGCTCTTCGGACTGTTCGAACACTCGGTCACCCTGCCGCCACTGCGGCTGCGCAGCCCCGATCTGGAACCGTTGGTACACCGCATGCTCAAGGGGCTTGCGCCACAACGCACCACCCGCATCAGCCCCCAGGCCATGCGCATCATCGCCGCATACTCGTGGCCCCAGAATCTGACGCAGTTGCACTTCGCGCTCGAAGCAGCACTCCGACGACGTCCCGTCGGAGAGATACAGCCAGAGGACCTTCCGGGTTTCTGCCGTACCACCGCCCATCGGGTCCTCACGACGCTGGAGGTCACCGAGCGCGACGCCATCGTCCGCGTTCTGGACGAGTGCGGCGGCAATCGGGTTCGCGCCGCGCAGGCGCTGGGCATGTCACGCAGCTCGATCTACCGGAAGATCCACAGCTACGGAATCACCGGGATCTGATCCCCACCGCTGATCGAACCCGCCGACGCTACCCCGCCGTGATCCCCGCACCGGCCGCGAGCAATCCCGCCTCCCCGCGATTCGACACCTGCAGTTTCTGCAGGATCGCCGCGACGTGGAACTTGATGGTGCTCTCGCTGACCCCGAGGTCGGCGGCGATGGCCTTGTTGCGTCGACCGAGCGCAAGGTGTCCGAGCACCTCGAGCTCGCGCGGGTTCAACGACGCCAGTAGATCCTTCTCCGGCCGAGACACTGTTGTTTCCAGGGGTATTCGTGCCGTGATCCGACTTCCCCACCCGGCGAGCGACTCGACGTCGAGCGTCCCGTCGACGGCCCGCAACCGCCCAGCCAGCTGTCGGGTCAAGGCGTCACCGTCGAGTTCGCCCTGCCCCTGATCCCGGACATCGATGACGAGGTCGGCGCCGCGGCTCCCCCAGGCGATCCGTAACCGCGCCACATGTGGTTGCGCGGCGACCGCGACAGCCACCGCCCGCACGATGGCCCGAGCAGCGTGGGCGATCTCTCCCGGCAGGGTTGCATCAGCGTCGGGTTCCACGAACTCGACGTCGGCGTCGAGGTCGCGCAGCACCGGCTCGAGCTCTGCGCGCAGTCGGCGGAAGGCCACACCGCTCGCCTCCGTGGCGAGGGCCCGATTGATGTCTCCGACGGAACGCAGCGCGATCAGAGCGGTCGACGCCGTCTCCGCCGCGATGGTGCGAGCTGGCCCGTCGTCGAGGTCGCGCGAGCGCAGCGTCCCGAGAATCGACGACAGCGTGTCCTCGTGCTGCTCGGTCAGCTGAGTGATCGTACGCGCTCGCTCGGTCGACGCCGCGCGCGACTCGGCGAGATAATCGGGACTCGCCTGGGCGACCTGCTGCCGGATCGACGTCGCCACCAGCGCGAACCACGCAGCGAGCAGATCGTCGACGACGGGCGTCCTTGTCTTCGCCTTCGGCACCATCACCAGCAGTGTGTCGCTGAGGTCGCGCACCGCGAGGACCTTTCGGCGCGCGCCCCCGATCACCGCGTGACCGTGCAGGGCGTCGCCCCTGGCCACCGACTCCTTGATCGCGTCGAGTTCGGCGATCGTCGCGCGCTCGACGATCGCGGCTGCACCGGCCACCTTCCGTGGGCGGCCGGTGCACTCTCGGGTGTAGATGATCAGCGCGTCATGCGGGTACGCCGAGGTCAGAAACCTGGAGAAACGTTCGGCAATCTGCGGCAGCGGGCCATCCACCACACCGACGAACTGCCGCCACCGAGTCGGCGACAGCGTCGTCGACTCGCCCGAGCGCTCGGACTGTACTTCCAGAGTCACCTCACCATTGTCACCCGTTGCTGATGATCACCTTGAGTGCGTGCTCATCGGCCGCGTTGGAGAAGGTGTCGTAGGCACGGTCGAACTCGTCGAAGGTGAAGTGATGCGTCACGAACTTCTCCGGGGAGATGATGCCCTCTTCGATCTGAGTGAGCAGTTCTGGCGCCGTGGTCGCGTTCACCAGGCCCGTCGTGAGCGTCAGATTGTTGATCCAGTCCCGGTCGATCGGCAATTCGACAGGACGCCCGTGCACTCCGACATTCGCTAGGTGCCCACCGGGACGCAGACAGTCCAACGAGGTACGGAACGCCGGACCGAGTCCCACCGCTTCGATCGCGACGTCGACGCCGAGCCCCCCACGACTAAGGGCCTTGATCTGTTCCACCGTGTTGCCGCCCGCAAGGATGTCGATGGTGTCGGTCGCGCCGAAGTCGAGTGACCGCTCGAGGCGAAACTTGTTGCCGTCCACAGCGATCACACGCGACGCACCACTCGACCGAGCGGTCATCACCGACGCGAGACCAACCGGCCCCGCTCCGACGACGGCGACGACGTCGCCCTCCTTCACTGCGCCGTAGAGCACACCGATCTCGAAACCCGTCGGCAGGATGTCGCTGAGCATGACACCCTGTTCTGCACTGACATTCGTCGGGAGCGGGATGAGTCCGTTGTCGGCGAACGGGACTCGCACCAACTCAGCCTGCGTGCCATCGATGAGATGGCCGAAGATCCAACCGATCCCGCCGACCGTCTGACAGTGCGACGGCATGCCCATCACGCAATACTCGCACCGTCCACATTTGGTGACGCACGAGATGATGACGCGGTCGCCGACCTTGACACGAGTGCATTCCGGCCCGACCTCGGTGACGACGCCGACACCCTCGTGACCGAGGACGCGTCCCTTGGTGACCGCTGGAACGTCGCCGGACAGAATGTGCAGATCGGTGCCGCAGATCGTCGTCGTCTCGACTCGGACGATCGCGTCGGTCGGATCCTGGAGTACGGGATCGGGAACGTCCTCCCACGCCTTGCTGCCGGGACCGTGATAGACGAGCGCTTTCATACCTGGCCTCCTTCGGGCCGCACCGCAGTGCGGCGTGTCCCCCGAATGCCCCACCCCAGTATGCGGTGCACCGCATCGATGGAGGCCGAGTTCGCGAAGCCGGTCTCAGGTTGAGACGGACCGACTCAGCCCGCAGACCCCAGGGCCGCCTGCAGTTCCGCCTTGGACATCGACGAATAGCCTTTGACGCCCTTCGCCTTCGCCTGCTCCCGAAGCTCCTTGACTGTCGGGGCCTTGGACGTGGACGCCGATGTCGTCGACTTGGCCGGGGTGCTCTTGGCCGGCGTGGTCTTGGCTGAAGTGCTCTTGGATGACGCAGGCTTCGCGGTGCCCGCCTGCTTCGTGGCGCCGGACGCACCACGCGATCCGGACGACTTCGTCGCGGTCGGCTTCGGTTTCGACGCCGAAGTGGTCGGTGTGGGTTTCGGCGCGACGACGGCTCTCGGGGTGTCTTTCGCCGTGGAGTCTGCGCTCTTGTTCTCGGATTCGTCGGAGATGGCACCGATGCGCTTCAACAATTCTCGACGTAGCGCATCGGTCTCGCTCGCAGCCTTGCCGATCTGTTTCTCCGCCAGCTTCCGCACATCGTCGAGGCTCTGCTGTAGTTCACCGATCTGCTTCTGCAGGCGTTTGATCGCCTTCTTCTCGCCCATACCTTGCGCCCTTCGTCGTCGTGCGTGCAGGACCCCCGTACCCGAGGGTAGGCACTCCGCCGCTGCTACAGGCGGATTATCGCCCACGCTGTCGTGTCGCGAGCTCGAAGACATCGTCGAGGTTGCGCCGAACGCGTAGCGTGGAAAATGTCGCACATCTATCGATCTCAGTCCGACGAGGAGGCATCATGCCAGAGCGCGATCCGGGCCCGTCGATCAAGGACGACGAGCTCTACGAGAAGCTCCGAGACGAGGGCAACTCCAAGGAGAAGTCCGCACGTATCGCCAATGCGGCTGCCGCACAAGGGCGTTCGAAGGTCGGCGAGAAGGGCGGCGAGTCGGGGTCCTACGAGGATTGGACTGTCGACGAACTCCGTTCACGGGCAAAAGAACTGGGTTTGAGCAACTACTCAGACCTGAAGAAGGACGAACTCATCGACAAGTTGCGCGAGCACTGAACCCACGGTGCTCGATCACGACGACACGGGGTCTGCAACCACCAGGCCGCAGACCCCGCAACCCCGCGTCGATCAGAGCCGGATCACCGGCTTGATGGTCTTGCCGTGGTGCATGTCGTCGGTGGCGGCGTTGATCTCGTCGAGTTTGTAGTGGGCAACGATCGACCGCAGCGGGAATGATCCGCTGCGGTACAGATCAACGAGGACCGGCAGGAGCGTCTCGGGCTCGCTGTCTCCTTCGGTGATGCCGATGACCTTCTTGCCCACCAGCATGTCCTGGACACCGAGCGACACCTCCGCTCCCGCTACCGATGGTGCGCCGATGACGCCGCAGGTACCGTCGACTCCCAGTGCGAGCACCGCGGTCTTGAGGACTGCGGGCACCCCGGTGGTCTCCACCGCGTAATCCAGGCCTAGACCTTTGGTGAGCTTGCCGAGTTCTTCTGCGACATCCTGAGTCGACGCGTCGATGGTATGGGTTGCGCCGAATTCCTTCGCAGTCTCCAGTCGCTCGGCGACCAGATCGATCGCGACGATCGTGGCGTCGGGGGTCTGCGAGGCCGCGTAGATCGCCGACAATCCGACCGCGCCATTCCCGAACACGGCGAGGGTCGAGCCCGGTACAGGCTTGAGGATGTTCCAGATGGCACCGATGCCGGTCTGCACACCGCAGCCCAACGGCGCGATGATCGCCAGGTCGTCGTCAGACAGATCATCGGCGACCTTCACGATGCTACGTTCGGTCACAAGGGCGACCTCGGCGAACGATGATTGACCGAAGAAGCTGCCGCCTATCTCCTCGTCGCCGCGATGCAGAGGTGCGCTGCCATCGGGCCGTGTGCCGCAGATGAGATTGCGTGGCACGAACTCGAGGCAATAGGCGGGATGACCCGCACGGCACTTCACGCATCGGCCGCAGCTGGTGAAGCTGAGTAGCACCTTGTCGCCGGGTTTCACCTTGGTCACGCCTGCGCCTACGCGTTCGACGACGCCTGCTCCCTCATGGCCGAGGACGCCTGGGAACTTGAACGGGATGGCGCCGCCCTGCACCACGAGGTCGGTGTGGCACAGGCCAGCGGCGACGATCCGGACCACCACCTCGTCTGCACGCGGTTCGTCGAGTGTGATCGTGTCGATGGTGAACGGCGCCCCGGTGGATTCGATGACGGCCGCACGTGTTTCTGTCATGGCTTTGTTCTTTTCTTTCTCGATGATGGTGATGAAGAGATGTGACGACGCGTGATGTCAGGAAATCCGCACCGGCACCGAGGCGAATCCGCGGGTGACATTGTTGAGCGCCCGTACGGGTTCACCGGTCAACTCGAATCCGCGCACACGCGGAACGAGGGCCTTGAACACCGCGAGGGCTTCGAGCCGGGCCAGGTTCTGTCCGGCACAACCGTGGTTCCCGAGGCCAAAGCCAAGGTGGTCCATGGGGTTGCGATCGATGTCGAAGACGTCCGGGTTCTCGTAGTGACGCTCGTCGCGATTGGCAGAGCCGTAGCTGTGCAATACGCGCGAATCCTCCGGGATCACAACGCCTTCGCCGAGATCGACGTCACGGGTTGTCGTCCTCGAGAAGTACTGGATCGGGCTTTCGAGACGGATGATCTCGTTGAATGCGGCCGGAACCTTCGACGGATCGTCGCGCAGCTTCTGCCACTGGTCGGGATGCTGCGCGAACAGCCAAGTCCCGGTGGACATCGCATTGATCGTGGTGTCGAAGGCGGCGACAACATAGGCGAGCAGCAGGCCCAGCGCATCGTCTTTGGAGATCTCGCCCTCGTAGGCGGCGTCGGCGATCGTCGCCCCGAACGTGCCGGGAGCGAGCCGGCGGGAATCGAACATCTCGGTGACGTACTCGACCGAGCCCGCCAGCTTGGGCATCGCGTTGGCCATGCGCTCGTTCTGCGGGCCGCAGCAGTCGAAGCTGCCCGCAGCGAAGTCGAGCAGCTTGGCCCGCTCGTCGGCGGGCCAGCCGACGAGATCCATGATCACATTGACCGGCAGATCCTCGGCAAGGTCTGTGACACCGTCGAACTCACCCATTTCAACGAGCCGATCGGCGAGTTCGTCTGCGCGCTGGTCGATCGTCTCGGCAAGCGGACGGAGCTGGCGCGGTCCGAGGCGATCGGTGAACAGCTTGCGGAGTTTGGTGTGGACCGGCGGGTCAACCGCGATGATCGCGTGTGCCCAGGCCTCGTTGATGACGGGGTTCAGTCCTGGGCCTGCAGCCGAGGAGAAAGTCTCCCAATCGCCGAGCGCCTCACGCACGACGTCGTAGCGGGACAGGAACCAGATGTCGTGCGCGGTCAGGTGCGTGGCAGGACCCATATCGCGCAGCGTCTTGTACAACGGAAACGGATTGTCCAGTGCCTCATCGGTGAACAGGTCGATGTCACTGTCGACCGAGATCGGGGCTGTTGTCATTGTGACGGTTCCTTCCTCATTGAAATTGAACTGTTGGGACGTTTCGGTGTTCACGCGCTTGTCTGCGGAGTTTGGCTACGGGGATGCGGTGATTGACCGCGGCGACTGTGGTCCCGGCCGCGCCGGTCCATCGGATGAGTGCGCACCGGTCGTCGAGATCACCCTTGATGACCTCCGGTTCGCCCTCCGGCGGGATCGGGCCTGCGATCTTGTAGGCGATGCCGAACGCTTCGGTCCAGAAGTACGGGTCGGGTGTATAGCTCTCGTGGGGGCCGTCGACCACTGTTCGGGCGGCCGCTTTCGCCTGTCCGATGGCGTTTTCCCAGTGCGGCATTCGCCGATACTCACCGGACTGCGGGAGCATGGCCACATCGCCTGCGGCGAGAATCTCGCCGGGCGCGAAGTCGGCGCCGTGCGCCCGGGCGTGGTCGTCGACGACCACCCACCCCTGCGCATCGAGCGTTACGCCACTCCCGCGCAACCACTCGGTATTGGGCACGTCTCCGATCGCCGTGACCACCACGTCGGCGGGGAAGGCGCGTCCGTCGCGCGACGTGACCCGGCGAACCTGCCCGGATTCCTCGCACTCGACGACAACGCCGCCGGGACAGACCTCGACCTTCACCCCGTGCTCGCTCGCGGCAGCCAGGGTCAGACGCCCCAGCGTCTCGCCCAGGACGGGTACCAGCGGCGTTCTGACGTCGATGACGCGCACGCGCGCACCGAACGACAGTGCGGCAGAAGCGACTTCCATGCCGAGAAACCCGCCGCCGATCACGACGACGTCGGTGGCGACTCCGAGCGCATCGCGTAATCGGAGGGTGTCGTCGATCGTGCGCACGACGTGTTGCCCAGTGCCGTCACCGAGTCGGCGCGGACGTCCGCCACTGGCGATGATGAGGTTGTCGTAACCGATCTCCCGGCCGTCGGCCAGGGCCACCTGGCGCGCCTGCACGTCGAGCCCGATGACGGCGCTCGACACCCGAACCCTGATCTGTCCGCTGGGCGAATCGGGCAGCAGCACCGAGTCGTCGGCGTCCGTTCCCTTCAGGACCCCTTTCGACAGCGGCGGTCGCGCGTATGCCTGGTGTCTCTCGTCCCCGAGAATAGTGATGGGATACGGGTATCCGAGGTCGGCCAATTCGCTGGCAGCCGTCATGCCCGCGAGACCGCCCCCGACGATCACGACACCGCGGGCACTCATTGCTGCGTCTTCGCCAACTTGAGAGCCGCCACCGGGCACGCGCGGGTGGCTGCCTCCACCTTGTCGGCGAGTTCGTCGGGAATCTCATCCATCAAGATGGTGAGCATCCCCTCGTCGTCGGTCTCGAAGACCTCGGGAGCGACTTCCTCGCAGAAGCCAAATCCATCGCAACGCGGTTCGTCGAATACGACGCGCATCATTCCTCCTCCACTCGTGGACGTGATGTACCCCACTGGGGAAGTACTGATGCAATCGTCGTCACATTCGCCCATCGGGGCGTCCGTAGGACTACTGCAGTGGCTACGGCAGCAGGGCCGAGGTAGTACTGCTGCCGCCTACGACGACGCCGCGAAGCCGGAGAACGATGCGGGCGCTCAATCTCACGCGCCCGTGTGCGCGGCGATGTACCACGACGCGAGTTCGGTCCTGGTGTGAAAACCCAACCGCACCAGTGCTCGTTCGACGTGGCTCTCGACGGTGCGCACAGAGACCACGAGCCGCTCGGCGATCTGCTTGTTGCTCATGCCGCGTGCCACCATGGCGGCGATCTCGGTCTGTCTGCTGGTGAGTGGATTGTCGAGTACCTGCGTCCCGATCGACTGCGCGGGTGGGGAGTCATGCACGTCCTGGGCGCACTCATCTCCGCACAACGGGCAGCATCCGGTGGCCGGCATGGAATCTGACCGCTGACCGTCCTCACTCAGGACGCGCTCCACCAGTTCGGCGTGTGAGCGATCGGAGAACTGTCGCAAGTGATCTCGCAACCTGCCCGGTGACAGTTCTGTTCGAACCCCGATCTCGCACCGGGCGTGACGTTCTGAGAGGTCGGGGCCGAACGCGGCGATCGACGTCCCGGAACGGTCCCACAGTGCTCCGGCGGCCCCCAATAGCTCAGCGGAGCGGTCTGCACACCCTGCCGACTGTGCGATCCACGCGAGCAACTCTGTCATCAGGGCGGTGCCGACGGAGTGATTGAAGATCACGTGCAGCGACACGGCTTCCCGCCCGAGTGCTTCCGCGTTCTCGAGGTCACCGGACAACCAATGATCGAGTGCACACACCCACTGGATATAGGAGCGGTCCCATCGTTCATCGTGCTCCGCGCACACCGCCAGCGCGTCGGCCGTGACCGTCCGGCAGTCGTCGCTGCGCCCGATGAGCGCCAACGCCAACGCGTACTGGAACGACGCCGACAGATAGCCGGCCCACTCACCACAGCCACGCAGGGCCGTCGTGGCGACACGATAGTTGTCGATGGCGAGCTCGAGTTCTCCGGTGAACAGTGCGGTCAGCCCGCGTAGCTTGCGTACGTAGCCGTCGATCAGCGGATCGTCGAGTTCGCGCGCCAGGCGGGCACATTCACCGAGTCGACGGTCGGCGGCACGCTGTTCACCCTGGAGCAAACACACCCAGGTGGCGACCCAGAGTGCGCTGGCACGGACGTGTGGCGCCACGCGATCGGATGCCGCGTTGTCGAGCAGTTGGTCGGCGCGACGCCGACCTTCCGCGATGTGGCCGTCGGCGTACCATCGAAATCGCAGGGCGCTGAAGATCTTCAGCGCCGTCTCGTAGTCATGACGTGCAGTGCACCAGTCCATCGCCGCACGCACGTTGCTCCGCTCGTCGCGCAGGCTCTCGACCGCCACCTGCTGATCTGGGCCACACCAGTTCTCGGCGATCGCCTCGGTGAGCTCCAGGTAGTACCGACAATGCCGTCGCGCGATCTCCTGGGCTTCGCCGAGCAGAGCCAAGCGCTCCGCGCCGTACTCCCGGATCGTCTCGAGCATCCGGAATCGTCTGGTGGAGCCGGTCGTGTCCACGTACAGCAACGACTGGTCGATCAGTTCGCCGAGCAGATCCACCATGCCCGACGCACTCGGCACCGCGTCGTCGGACTTCGCCTCACCGGATACGTCGCCGGCGCACACCCCTTCGGCCGCGGTGAGATCGAATCCACCCGCGAACACCGACAGCCGCGCCCAGAGTCGACGCTGCGACGGCGTGCACAGCGCGTAGCTCCAGTCGATCATCGCGCGCAGGGTCTGCTGACGCGGTGCGGCGCAACGACTTCCCTTGGACAACAACGCGAAACGATCAGACAGACGTGCCACGAGCTCCGACAACGTCAGGGTACGCAGGCGTGCGACGGCGAGCTCGATCGCCAGCGGCGACCCTTCCAACCGGATGCACAGTTGTGCCGCGTCCGCAGCAGTGGCGTCGTCGAGTCTGAACTCCGGCGCGGCGGCAGCGGCGCGCTCGGTGAGCAATCGCACCGACTCGTACTGCGCGACCGAGGCCGCAGTGTGGTGCTCGTCGTCAGGCGGGATCGTCAGATGCGGGACGCAACACAGGCGTTCCTCGGTGATACCCAACGAGATTCGCGACGTTGCCATGATGTGCACCCGGCTCGACGACCGCAGAATCGCGTCGGTGATCGCGATGGCACCCTCGAGCACGTGCTCGCAGTTGTCGAGGACCAGCAGCATCTCGCGAGCGTAGAGGTGGTCGATGACCTTCTGTACCGGATCGCGCGCGGACTGGTCGCTGATCCCGAGAGCGTGGACGATCGCCGCCGGAACCTCGGCGTCGTCGGCGATCGAATCCAGCTCGACCAACGCGACGCCGTCACGATAGAGCCGACCAACCTCACGCGCCATTTCGACGGCGAGGCGGGTCTTTCCGACACCGCCAGGGCCTGTCAGCGACACCAGCCTCGACGCCCCGAGCGCCGCGCGGATCTCCGACATCTGTCGTCGGCGACCCACGAAACTGGTCGAGCGGATCTCGCCGTGCCGCACACCGGCGGGCAGGTCGATGCCCGCTGTGACGGCGACCGACGACGCCGGGGTCACCCCTGTTGTCATGCACAGCCCTTCGTTGCACTGTGGAACTCGTCGACATGTGTCGGAGAACGTGCGTCGAGGCTGGAGTGGACGCCTCCGAAACCCTCGGCACACCAACGGCGGTCGCCGACACCGGTGGTATCGACGACCGCCGAGTGATCAGGCGTAGATCGACTTGTAGACCAGGTAGGAGTCCAGCGACTGCGGGCCCAGTTCACGTCCGATGCCGCTGTCCTTGACCCCACCGAATGGCGCACCCGGATCGGGGGGATAGCGATTGATCCCGATCGTGCCGGTCCGCACGCGACGTGCGACGTCGCGACCGCGGTCGGGGTCCGACGTCCAGACGCTGCCGCCGAGACCGTAGTCGGAGTCGTTGGCGATTGCGATCGCGTTGTCGACGTCGGAGTAGCGGATCACCGACAACACCGGGCCGAAGATTTCCTCCTGGGCGATCGTCGACTTGTTGTCGACGTCGGCGAACAATGTCGGCTCGACGAACCAACCGCGGTCGCGGTCGCTTCTGCCCCCGCCGACCACCACACGTGCACCGTCGCCCTTGCCCTTGTCGATGAATCCCTCGACACGGTCGCGATGTGTGCGGCTGGCCATCGGGCCGATCATCGTCGACGCGTCGAGCGCGTCACACCGGCAAGCTCGACATGAACGCGGCGAGGGTGTCGACGACCTCGTCATACCTGTTGTCGGGGGCCAGGATTCGGGTGCCCAGATAGCATGTCTGACCATTGTTGACCAGAAGGCTCTCGAAGAGCCGCTCCCCCATCACCGACAGGTCGAGATTCGCGTCGTCGAGCACGATGGCCGCCGACTTCCCGCCGAGTTCGAGCGTGACCGGGCGCAGCATCTGCCCGCAGGTGGTGGCGATCTGCCTACCCGCCGCTGTCGAGCCGGTGAACGCCACCTTGTCGATGTCGGGGTGGGCGACCAGGTAGGCGCCGATCTCCCGCCCGCCGGGAACGATGTTCACCACGCCCTCGGGAATGTCTGTTTCCGCCACGGCCTCGGCGAACAAGAAGGCGTCGAGAACCGTCTCCGGAGACGGTTTGAGCACGATCGCACAGCCCGCCGCCAACGCGGGAGCGTGTTTGAATGCGGCCAGCGCCTGAGGGTAGTTCCACGGAGCGATCGCACCGACAACGCCGACCGGCTCGCGGCGCACGTAGGTCTTGCCGCCCATGAGATGGTCCTGCTCGACCTCGAACTCGAAGCCACGCAACAGATTCGCGTAGTACCTCAACAAGATCAACGGGAAACCGGCCTCG
Organism: Gordonia aichiensis NBRC 108223; assembly: GCF_000332975.1. GTDB lineage: Bacteria > Actinomycetota > Actinomycetes > Mycobacteriales > Mycobacteriaceae > Gordonia > Gordonia aichiensis. The sequence continues at coordinate 94,447 of NZ_BANR01000011.1, forward strand.
AGCTGCGACGAGATGGTGATCGGCATACCGTTCTGCGCCGACACCCGACGAGCCATCTCCTCGCCCTTGGCCTTGAGCTTGTCGGCGAGCTGATCTAGTGCGTCGGCGCGACGAGCAGGATCCCAGTTCGCCCACCCCTGCGGATCGTCGAATGCCCTGCGCGCGGCGGCGACCGCGGCATCCACGTCGGCTTCTGTGGCCGCGGGAACCGAGCCGATGGGCTCCTCGGTACTCGCCGAGGTGACATCGATACGCTCGTTCGACGCGGGTGTGGTCCACCCGCCGATGAAGAGCTTGTCGTAGGTGATCATGTCGTTCTTCTCTCTGTTGTGGACTGGATCGTCAGATGTCAGGACACGAGCGCGATGGGAAAGTGTTCCCACGCGCGCAGCGTGTTGTTGTGGTGTCGTCGGGGCACCCCGACGACGTCGAGTCGTCGGAATCTGCGCACCAGTGCTGTGAGAACCGCCTCGGCTTCGAGCCGGGCGACGTGCTGTCCGACGCACTGGTGAATGCCCATACCGAAGCCGACGTGGCCCGACGGGTCACGGGAGAGGTCGAAAGTGTCGGGGTTACGCCACCGGCGCGGGTCGCGGTTCGCCGAGCCCAGGAACATCAGGATCTTCTTGCCGTCCGGAACCAGATGGTCGCCGACCATGACCGGATGCGTCGCGGTGCGGAAGAACGTCTGCACCGGCGACTCCAGACGGACCGCTTCGTCGAACGCGATTCGTGCCAGCGAGGGATTGTGGCGCAGCATCTCCCACTGGTCGGGGTGGGTGGCGAAGCTCGCGAGCACCGCCCCGATACCGAGCACGGTGGTGTCAACGCCCGCCGACAACAGCGAGCGCACGATGGTCGGGGCCTGCTCGGCGGTGATGTCACCGCGGTCGGCCGCCGCCCAGATCTGACCTCCGAAGGTGGCCTCGCCGTCGTAGACCGTTGCCGAGAGCGACTCGCGTACACACTGCTCGTTCACCCATGCCGAGACCTCACCAATCCGTGGGAGACCCTTCTGTACCAACTCGTTCGACGGCCCGAAGGCGTTGAACAGATGATCCCCGTAGGGCAGCAGGTTCTCGCGCCCGTCGACGCCGACGCCGACCGCGTCGGGAAAGACACGCAGCGGGAACTTCTGTGCGATGTCGGTGATCGCGTCGAGTTCGCCGTCGGGCAATGATTCGACGAAGTCCTCGGCGTCGGCGAACCAGTGCTCGCGCAGTCTGCGCAGGGCTCGCGGGCTCAGGATCGACGACAACACTGATCGGGGCGCGTCGTGGACGGGAGGATCGCTCTCCAAGAGCAGACTCGGTGGCCGCCAAGGCTTTTCGAACCGGAAGTTGCTCAGACCCACACCCGCGCCGGACTGAAACGACTGCCAGTCGGTGAGCGCAGCGTGAACCTCCTCGTAGCGTCCCATCGCGTAGACGTCGTAGCGGGTGAGATGAACCAGCGGACCCGCATCACGCAGAGCCGCATGGAACTGCCCGGGGTCCTCGAGGATCTCGGAACCAAACGGATCGGCATCGGTCTCCGGGAGACCGGAGCCCACACCTGAGGTGTGCGTATCGGAGTGAGTCAGTGTCATGAAACTGCCTTTGTCGGGGATTGAGGACTGAACTGTTGGGATTCAGTGCTTTTCGGCGTCTTTCAGAGGTCGAGGACGAGCGTGTCGGACCGCGATCGGGACACGCACACGAACATGCAGGAGTTCTCCGCCCGTTCGGTGTCGGTCAGGAGCGAATCACGGTGGTCGGGAACACCGTCGAGTACATCTGCCTCGCAGGTTCCGCAGATGCCCTGGCGGCAGGACGAGAGCATCGGAACGCCTGCGGCGTTGATCGCCTCGAGCACCGATTGGTCGGGTGCGACGGTCACGGTCGTCCCAGTACGTGCGAGGTGCACATCGAAGCCGCAGGTGCGCGCAGGTGCGGGCAACTCGGCGGCAACGAACCGCTCGATACGCAATCGGCCCGGGCGATGCCGGTCGGCCGCAGCACTCACCGCGTCGAGCAGCGGCGCGGGACCGCAGCAGTAGACGGTCGTGTCGGCCGGTGTCGCGGTCAACGCCTCGTCCAGATCGAGCAGTCCGTACTCGTCCTGAGGCCGAACCATGACGCGGGTGTCGTCGGCGAGTTGGTCGGCGAAGGCCATCGACGACCGGGTTCTGCCGCCGTAGAGCATCGACCAGTCTGTGCCGAGGAGATCTGCCTGCTCGAGCATCGGCAGGATCGGCGTGATCCCGATACCGCCCGCGATGAACAGGTAGTGCGCCGAGGGTACGAGCGCGAAGTTGTTTCGCGGGCCACCGATCGGGAGGACGTCGCCAACAGCGAGTGCGTCGTGGACATATGTCGATCCACCGCGTGACGCAGGTTCCCGCAACACTGCGATGCGGTAGTGGAACGGATCCCAGCGATCTCCACAGAGCGAGTACTGCCGGACCAGTTCGCCCGGCAGGATGACGTCGATGTGCGACCCGGGCGCCCAGTCGGGCAGTCGGTATCCGTCGGGGTGGGCGAGTGTGAGTGCGCAGACGCCGTCGGCGACGATGTTCTTGGCGACGACCTGCAGGGACAAGCCGTCAGCGGCAGCGGACGGAACGAGACGGGGGATGTCGGAAGCAAATCCCGCGGCATCCGACGGTGCGGTCGTTGTGGTCATGGTCACACAGAGTGGGGTTGAGAGCCCGGCACCACAATGCCATTTCCATTGAATGGAAGTGCGTCGTCCTCATGCCGTCCGCGTAGCCATATGCGGGACGGTCGCTCAGCGCTCCGGCGGCGCGGGGACAACAGGTCGGCCGAGTTCGCGACGTATGCCGTGTGCCGCGGCCTGCAACGCAGGAATGTGGGACATCGGATCATCCGTGCACGGCACGATCACCGAGAGCGCCGCGACAACCCTTCCACCGGCGTCTTTCAGCGGGACCGCGATGCCCAGCGCGTCGTCATGGATGAATCCCGGACAGACGGCCACGCCGGTCTGCCTGATCTCCGCGAGCACTGCGCGCAACGTCCTCGGGTCGGAGATGGTGTTCGCCGTGTACGAGGTCAACGGACGCCGAAGAATCTGATCCTGCAGTCCTGGTGAGGCGTTGGCGAGCAGCACGAGACCCGACGACGACGCGTGCAGCGGCAGCCGCCCGGCGATGCGAGTCACGTTGATGACGGCCCCCGGATTGGACAATCGCTCGATGAAGAGCACCTCGTCGTCCTCCAGAACCCCGAGTTGGACGTGGTGGCCGACCACCGCGTGGAGATCCTCGAGAAACGGCATCGCGGCGTCGCGGAGATCGCGGGTCGGCGACGCCCTGGAGGCAAGCTCCCATAGACGCAGGCCGATTCGCACCCGCCGATGCTCATCCCTGCGCAGCAGGCCGTGCGCCACCAGTTCGTCGACGAGGCGCGACGTCGTCGACAGCGGAAGGCAGGCCTGTTCTGCGATGACGCCAAGCGGAATCGCGACATTGTCCGGATCGAAGACCTCGAGGATGCGAACGGCACGGGTGAGGACCGACTCGCCGGCAGAGGATCTCGCCATGCAGCGACGGTGACAGTTGCCGACGCCCGCCGCCACCGCTTTCACTGCTCTGCGCTGATGTTTTTCACTCAGTGGAAGCATGGGTTAGGTTCTGTGACCCAGCTCTCCCTAGTGTTCAACCAGAAGGGAGGTCACAGATGACCAACTACGCCAGCACGACGAGCACCAGAGTCGTGATCGTCGGCGGCGGGCCTGCGGGGCTCGCGCTGTCGCATCTGCTGCACGTCGCCGGGATCGACAGCGTCGTCCTCGACAACCGGACCTACCACGACATCGAAACCACCCATCGCGCAGGCATTCTCGAGCGCGACAGCGTTCGTCTGCTGCTCGATTCGGGCGTCTCCGACAGGGTGCTGCGCGACGGCCACGAACACCAGGGGATTGATCTTCGCTTCGGCGGCGTCAGCCACCGCATCGATTTCCAGAACCTCGTCGGGGCGTCGTGCTGGCTCTACCCGCAGACCGACGTCTTCATCGACCTGCACGCGGCACGCACCCGTGATGGCGGCGATCTGCGTTACGGCATCTCCGACACCGAGGTCGCCGATCACCGGAACGACCCGCACGTCAGCTACACCGATGCCGACGGCGCACGCCACGAGGTCACCGCCGAACTCGTCGTCGGCGCGGACGGGTCACGCAGCATCTGCCGCGATCTCGTCAGCGATCCGCAGCGCTACTTCCGCGAGTACCCGTTTGCGTGGTTCGGCATTCTCGCCGAGGCACCGCAGAGCGCGCCGGAGCTCATCTACACCCGTTCCCCGCACGGCTTCGCCCTGATCAGCCAGCGCACCCCGACCGTGCAGCGCATGTACTTCCAGTGCGCCGCCGACGAGAACCCCGACGATTGGTCTGACGACCGAATCTGGGCGGAGTTGCAGCGTCGAGTCGCGGGTGAGGATGGCTTCACCCTGAAAGAGGGGCCGATCATCCAGCGCTCCGTGCTGCCGTTCCGCAGCTTCGTGCAGTCGCCCATGCGTGATGGGAAGCTCCTCCTCGCGGGCGATGCCGCACACACCGTGCCCCCGACCGGAGCGAAGGGCCTCAATCTCGCTCTCGCCGACGTCCGGGTCCTTGCCGACGTCATCGAGCGGGCACTACTCAAGAACGACGACGCCGCGCTCGACTCCTACACGGCCCGCGCTCTCGAACGCGTGTGGAAGGCGCAGCACTTCTCCTATTGGATGACGACGATGCTGCACCACTCCCCCGACGCCTCCGATTTCGATGAGCTCCGACAGCTCGGTGAGCTCACCACCCTGGTCTCGTCCGAGGCCGGATCCACTTATCTCGCAGAAGGTTACACAGGATGGCCACACCACTGATCGGACGTCAGGCGCAGAACGTGCCCGACGTCGACGCAACCCCACCCGTCATCTCGTCCGACGCCGCGGCGGGCACCCAGGCCGAGATCAGCGCCGAAATAGACTCGCTCGCTGTCGAATACCAGCGTGAGCGTCAGGCCGGCGCAGCGGAGGAGATCCGCCCACGACTCGACTACGCCCCCTACCGTTCGAGCATCCTGCGCCATCCGACCAAGGACCCGCACCACGCCGATCCCGAAGGCATCGAACTGTGGGCACCGGCGTTCGGTCAGCGCGACGTCGACCCGTTGGAGGCCGACCTCACGATCCAGGCGAACGGCGATCCCGTAGGTGAGCGGTTGGTCCTGACCGGCCGCGTCCTCGACGCAGACGGCCGACCGGTGCGCAACCAACTGGTGGAGATCTGGCAGGCCAACGCGGCCGGGCGCTACATCCACAAGCGCGACCAGCACCACGCCCCCATCGACCCGAACTTCACCGGCGTCGGCCGCTGCCTCACCGACAACGAGGGCAACTACCACTTCACCACCATCAAGCCCGGCCCGTACCCGTGGAAGAACCACCACAACGCCTGGCGTCCGGCACACATCCATTTCTCGCTGTTCGGAACGGATTTCACACAGCGACTCGTGACCCAGATGTACTTCCCCGGCGATCCGCTGTTCGATCTTGACCCGATCTACCAGTCGATCGTCGATCCAGCCGCACGCGCACGTCTCGTCGCCAACTACGACCACGACCTCACCCAGCACGAATGGTGCACCGGATACCGCTGGGACATCGTGCTCAACGGAAGCGCACGCACCCCGATGGAGGAAGAAGCATGAGCCTCACGCCAACCCCCGGCCAGACGGTCGGCCCGTTCTTCCACTACGCCCTGCCCTACGACGGCGACAACGAACTCGTGCCGTCGGGGCATCCGGATCGCATTCGGTTGCACGGCACCGTCTTCGACGGAAAAGGCATGCCGATCCCCGACGCGCTGATCGAGATCCGGCAAGCCGACACCGACGGATCCGTGCCCACGATTCCCGGGTCGCTGCGCCGCGACGGCTTCTCCTTCACCGGCTGGGGACGCGCGAAGACCGATCGCGTCGGCCACTACTCGTTCAGCACCGTCACGCCGGGTGCCACGCGCGATGGCGAGGCGCCGTTCTTCGCCGTGTGCGTCTTCGCCCGTGGACTCCTCGACCGACTGCTCACGCGCGCCTACCTACCGGGCAGCGGGGACCTCGATGACGATGCACTCCTCTCCGGAGTCGACGCCGACCGTCGGTCAACGCTCATCGCGGTCCCCGACGAGACCGGCTACCGGTTCGACATCCACCTCCAGGGCGAATCGGAAACGGTGTTCCTGCAACACTGGAAGTCGTGAGCGATCTCTTGTGGCCCGGCGATCACCGGGCAGGCGACCTCTTCTCCGACGCCGCCATCCGCGACGCGATGCTGCGCGTGGAGGCGGCCTGGTCGGCAGCATTGGTCGAGTGCGGGGTGGCGCCTGCCGACGCCGCGGTGAGTCTCGACCAGTTGTTCTCTGCTGCTGCCGATCTCGATCTCGATCAACTCTCCGTAGACGCCGAGGCGGGCGGTAATCCCGTCATCCCGCTCGTCTCGGCGCTGCGCGCGCACCTGCACCCGACCGCAGCAACCTGGCTCCATCGCGGCATGACGAGCCAGGATGTCGTCGATGCCGCGCTGATTCTCGAATCACGGCGAGCCTTCGACACGGTCGCGGAACAGCTCTCGGCACAGGTGGAGGCACTGGTGTCCCTCGCCGATACCCACCGTGAGACTCCGCAGATCGCGCGGACGCTGACTCAGCAGGCGGTGCCGTCGACGTTCGGGATGAAAGTGGCTCATTGGCTCGACGGTGTGCTCGATGCACACGACGAGGCCGCAGCGCTGACCTTTCCCGCCCAGTTCGGTGGGGCGGTCGGGACGTTGTCTGCGCTGGTGGAACTCGCAGGCACGCAGACGAATCCACAGGAGTGTGCGCTCGCGGTCGTCCGACATGCCGCGCAGGCGTTGGGACTCGACGCCGCGTTGCCGTGGCACGTCGTCCGAACACCACTCACCCGGTATGCCGCTGCCGCCACGACCGCGACCTCGGCGTGGGGCCACATCGCCAATGACGTGCTGACCCTGAGCCGCTCGGAGATCGGCGAGGTCACCGAAGGTGCGGGTGGCGGTTCGTCGACCATGCCGCACAAAGCCAATCCCGTGTTGTCGGTAATGATCCGGCGTGCTGCACTGACCACGCCGGCACTGGCCGCCACGCTGCAACTCGCTTCTGCAGACGCCGTCGACGAACGCACACCCGGCGGTTGGCACGCAGAATGGCCGACGCTGCGAATACTGCTGCGGCGCACAGTCGTCGCGGCATCGCAGGCCACGGATCTCCTCGACGGCCTCGTCGTTCATCCGGATGCTATGGCGTTCAATCTGTCTGCAGCCGGAGACTCCGTATTGTCCGAACAACGATCGATGGCCGAACTCGCAGGACACGAACCGAGTGATCACCGCGCTGGCGCCGCACCGCTTCTCATCGACGCGACCCTCCGTCGCGCCCAGACAGTCCACCGAAGCAACGCATACGCAGAGAGGACCCGATGACCACCTACGACGACGGAATGGGCGTACGACGCGAGGTACTCGGCGACGCCCACGTCGACCGGGCGACCGCCGCCGCCACTGATCTGACGCGTGAGTTCCAGGAGTTCATCACCGAGTACGCGTGGGGAACCATCTGGACGCGGCCGGGACTCGACCGACGCAGCCGTTCGATGATCACGCTCACCGCGCTGATCGCACGCGGCCATCACGAAGAGCTCGCAATGCACCTGCGCGCCGCCCGACGTAACGGTCTGACCCTCGACGATATCAAAGAGGTCATTATGCAGTCGGCGATCTATTGCGGTGTGCCCGATGCCAATACAGCCTTCCGCATCGCGCAGCAGACGTTCGCGGAGGAGTAGACGCGTCTGTGTGGGGGTGCTACGCGGAGTCGGCGACCCCGGACCGCCCCGGCGGAACAGGGCCGGGCGCACCGAGCTGTCGTCCGATACCGCGTGCTGCGACCTGCAGGGCCGCCAGCAGTCGTGGGCGGTTTCCGCGCAGTGTTCCGACCACCACACCCAGCGCTGCGACGACTCCGTCGGGTCCCCACACCGGGACCGCGATCGAACACGCCCCCGCGGTCATCTCCTCGGCAGTGGTCGCGTATCCCTCGTCGCGCACGCGCTGCAGTTGCTGCTCCAACAACTGCGGGCTGATCAACGTCCGGGGTGTGACCCGAGTCAGGGATGTCATCACCTCATCGCGAATGTCCTTGGGCGCGTAGGCGAGCAGTACCTTCCCCACTCCCGTCGGCGGCATCGGGAGTCGGCTGCCCACCTTGCTCACCACGGGCACCGACTCATTGCCCGCGATCCTGTCGATGTAGAGCACAGAGGCGCCGTCGCGGACCGCGATGTGCACCGTCGCCTTCGTTGCCGCATACAGGTCGTAGACGTACGGTTCAGCGATCTCACGCACGCCGGTCTGGATCGGTGCGAGCAGCCCCAGATCCCACACCCGCCTGCCGATGACGTAGCGCCCATCGGAGCGTCGAACAAGAGCTCCCCACCGTTCCAACTCTCCGACCAGTCGGTGCGCGGTGGGTACCGCGAGATCAGCACGCTGCGCCATCTCACTGAGCGTCAGCGCCCGGTGCGACTCGTCGAATGTGCTCAGCAGAGCCAGAGTTCGCCCGGCGACCGAGGCGCCGGGAATCGACGTGTTACCCGCCATCGCTACGGCAGCAGACCCGAACGTCGAGCAATCACGACGGCCTCCATGCGACTCGAAGCGCCCAGTTTGCGCAACACGTCTTTCATATACCCCTTGGCGGTCTGCACCCCGATACCCAATTCCTCGGCAATTCTCGCATTGGTGTAGCCGAGTGCAGCGAGCGCGACGACATCTTGTTCGCGTCGGGTCAAGGTGAGCGTGATCGGCGCATCCGAGGCGCCGTCGAGCAGGAGGTCGGAGATGCGCGCGATCTCATCGGCGACGGCGTCGTCGTCGACGTCCCGGGCGAGCGCACGAAGCTGTGCGTACGCCTCGGTGAGACGGTCACGAAGGCCATCGCCTGCGGTGGAGTCCGAGGCAACCGCTGCGCGCGATGCGACGATCTGTTGTTCGAGTTCACGTGCCTCGACAGCGAGGATGTCCAGAGTGCGATCGCCGATCGCCTCGTCGGTGCGCAGCGCCCCGTAGATCACCGCGACAGGCCTGCGTTCGACGATGACCGGAGCGGCCGCCATCGCACGCAGGCCCTCGGCCGCGATGATCGCGTTGTACCGGTGGGTGATCCGCGGGGTACGCAGATAATCGTCGACGACCATCGGGCGATTGAGCGCGATGACCTTGCCGCCGAGTCCGTGCCCGGCATCAACGGCAACGCCGTTCAACGCACCGTGGGTGTCGCCGACGAAATGTCGGAGACGCAGACCGCGCGAGCCGTGCACCACTCCACCGAACGCCAGCGACACACCCGTGCCGCGACGCAGACGACGCAACGCATCGGTGACCGGCGCGGTCAGCGACTCGGCCATGTCACCACCTACCTCCTGACCCCTCTTCGGGGGGTTCTGCTCAAGCGACGTCGCATCCGAGAATCACTCCTCGAATGTGATTCAGCTTACTCTGGCCGCAAAGGTGTGGAAATGACACAGACGTCCCTAGCCGGTGACCGCGCTCGACGCGAGTCCATCCAGGCTGAACTGACCCCCGCCGTCTCGGCAGACCTCGACGCCTGGCTCGAGACCTTCGGATCTCCCGACGCCAATGCGGCGTCGTTGCTGGTGGATCGGCACGATCCAGACGCCGTCGCCTTCACCACGGTGTCGTTGGCGGAGTCACCGGACAGTGACCGGTCTCCGCTCGAGCTCGTCGAGGTCACTTATGGTCAACTCGCCGCCGACTCCCGTCGCTTCGCCGCCGCACTGGCCGACATGGGCGTCGGTCGCGGCGACCGCGTCGGCGTCCTCATGGGCAAACGCGCCGAACTCGTGGTGTCGCTGCTGGCACTTGCTCGACTCGGGGCCGTGTACATCCCGCTCTTCACCGCCTTCGCAACCCCCGCGATCGAGATGCGGTTGCGGGCGGCGGACGCGACCATCGTGATCACCGAGCCGAGCCAGGCGAGCAAGCTCGACGACATCGACGGGCTCTCGACCATCGTCGCCGGAGAGCAGTTCGACTCCCTCGTCGCCGACCACGACCCCCTCGACCACTCGGTCGCCGTCGGCGGCGACGGCACACTGATCCTGCTGTTCACCAGCGGCACGACGGGCGCGCCCAAGGGCGTTCCGGTGCCGGTGCGCGCACTGGCGTCCTTCTCCTGCTACATGCGTTACGGCCTCGACGTCGCCGACACCGACGTCTTCTGGAACGCCGCAGATCCCGGTTGGGCCTACGGCCTGTACTACGGAATCCTCGGACCGATGGCGATTGGTCGGCCAAACGTGTTGCTACAGGCTGGGTTCACTCCCGAGCTGACGGCCACTGTCCTCACCGAACTGGGGGTGACGAACTTCGCCGCGGCACCCACCGTCTACCGCTCGCTGAGCAAGAACCCCGCGATCAACGGTTTCTCACTGCGACGGGCATCGTCGGCGGGCGAACCGCTGACACCTGATGTGATCACCTGGGCGCGAACGGCTCTCGGCACCGAGGTGCGCGATCACTACGGCCAGACCGAACACGGCATGTTCATCAACAACCACTGGGCAGACGACCTGCGTCGCCCGCTGATCCCCGGCTCCATGGGCCAGCCGATGCCCGGATTCGCCGCAGGAATCGTCGACGACGCGGGCGCGCCCGTCACCGAGCCGAACGTCACCGGACAGATCGCCATCGACGTTCCCGCCAGCACCGGCTACTGGTTCGCCGGATACCTCGACGCCCCCGAGAAGACCGCGTCGCGCTACACCGACGACGGCCGCTGGTACCTGACCGGGGACACCGGCCACGTCGATGCCGACGGCAACTTCTTCTTCAGCTCCCGCGATGACGACGTCATCATCATGGCCGGGTACCGCATCGGGCCGTTCGACGTCGAGAGTGTGCTGATCACACACCAGTCGGTGGTCGACGTCGCGGTGGTCGGCCGACCCGACGAGTTGCGCGGCGAGGTCCTCGAGGCGTTCGTCGTGCTCGCCGACGGCGTCGTCGGTGACGACGCGCTCGAATCGGAGCTGCAGCAGTTGGTCAAGACCGGCTTCGCCGCGCACGCCTACCCGCGGACAGTGCACTTCGTCGATACGCTTCCGAAGACCCCGAGCGGCAAGATCCAGCGCTTCATCCTGCGGCAGCGCTGAGTTGCGCTGGTCGAGACAGCCTCACTTCACCAGCGCACGCACCGATGCCGGGACGTCGTCGGCGGCGCCGGTGTAGGTGATCGGGTCGTCGAACACCGTGCGTACGGGCACCACGCCTGTCCACGCGTCGGTGTCGGCGCCCGGCCCGCCGGTGCGTGCCTTCGCGATCCACTGACCGTCGACAATCGGTAGTCGTAAGGCGGTTGTCGCGGCGACCTCCTTGCGGGTTGTCGCGGGCGTTTCGGCGACGCGACCTGGAATCAGCTTGTCGCTGAGCGCATCAAGCGCTTCTGTCGGAATCTCCGCGTTGCGTGCGACGCCACGAATTACCGCGGACCGGTAGTTGGCCGAGTGGTCGAACAGTGTCTCTGCGACGACGATCCCGTCGAGCAGAAACACGCTGAACGCCACCGGGGCTCCCGACCCCACCTGCCGGAGAGCACCCGCGCCGGTCGAGCCGTGAAAGATGATGTCGTCGCCCACTCGGGCGAACAACATCGGCACGGACCACGGCCAGCCGTCGACGACCGTGGAGAGCGTTCCCACCTGTGCCGTGTCGAGGATGTCGTCGAGGAGCGCACGGTCTCCCCGGCGATCCGGCTTGCGGGTCAGAGCGGTCAGTACGTCGGGCTCATCGGGGGCTGTAGACATACAGCCCATAGTTGGCGACGACAGCTCTCGGCGCCACCCGATTACGCGTCGGTGCAGCGCGAGCGGGGCCGGATTCGTCAGTCGGGTTCTGCGACGACCCGATGTAGTACGTGCCGTGTAGTCCGAACATGTGAGTTTTTGGTCCGAACGGGTGAATTCATGATCAAACAGTTGCTCCGCGATCAAGACGTTTTGATACTGAACCCTGTCTGACATCGGTCTCGGGAACCGGTGATGCACCCCCACATGTCTGGACATGTCTGCACACCAGGAGAGTATCCATTGTCCTATCCCCCTTCCGGAACCTTTGGCGCTCCGGCGATGCCGCCCACCGGTCCGTTCCAGCCCATGCGGGATCAGCAGAAACGACGCAATCGCACCATTGCTCTGGCTGCGATCGTCGTGGTCTTTGCGTTGGTGTTGGCGTCGGTTCTCGTCGTCGTGTTGCGGGACAAGGACGGCGGCATTCGCATTCCGGGGCTCAGTCTCCTTACGGCAGGTGAAGCGGGTCCTGATCCGTTCGGCCCCAACGTTGCACTGACCAACAAGGAGTTGCCGGGCAACATCAAGCTCGCGAGCCAGTCGGGGGCGCGGGACAACGGTGCCCGCGTGGTCTCCGGAACGCAGCCCGGTCTCTACGCAGGTGGTGATTCGACCTGCGACACAGCCGCACTCGGAAACTATCTGTCCAACAACCCGAGTCAGGCGCGTGCGTGGGCCAGCGTCTTCGGCATCGACACCGCTTCCATCCCCTACTACCTCAACACCCTCACACCGGTGGTGTTGACAGCTGATACCTGGGTAACCAATCACTCCTACCAGGGTGGAACTGCGTACGCATTTCAGTCCGTATTGCAGTCCGGCACAGCGGTTCTCGTCGACGGCGCAGGTGTCCCACGAGTGCGCTGCGCATGCGGCAACCCGCTCGCACCGCCGGCCGCGACACCTATCGGCAGCTACCGGCTGTACGGGCACCCATGGCATGACTACCACTCGCACGACGTGACCCGTATCGCCTACAACACGCAGAACGTCACCGTCGTCAACAACACCACGACAGTGATCAATCAGGCGCCGCAGAACACCGCGACACCGGAATCCGCCGTGCTCACCCTGATCAATCTGCTGAACGGACAGCAGTTCGAACGCCCCGTCGGCGGGATCATCGACACCAGCGGCCTGCCGCCACTGGCCACCGCCTTGCCCACCCCAGCGGCGTTGAACACGCCGTTCGTCGCGAAGTCCGACGAGGCGGCAGCCGACAACGGACTCGCTCGTGCGGGTAGCACCGAGGCCGCCGCTGATGTCGCCAAGCGCGCAGAGTCGAACAACGGTGTGCCAGAGGGCGCTCCGGACTCGTCGCAGGCGTCTGAGCAACAGCAGAACGCTGCAGCGTCGGAATCCCCGGGAGCACCTGCGCAGGGCACGAGCGAGGCGTCGGCCACGTCGTCGAGCAGCGCCACCCCCAGCCCGACGCAGTTCTCCGGGTCGGGAGATGAGATCGGCGACTTCTCGTTCCGAGTCGACGATCGCAGTGTGAGCTGCCAGGCACCCACCTCTGCCTCCACCGGCACCGTCGACCTCACCTGCAGCGACAACGTCGCCCGAACGGTGTCGTCCTCGTCGCTGGAAAGGTCATCGGTCTCCTCGTCGACCGATCCGACGACGCAGGTGTGGAAGCTGGGACTGACTGAGAATCAATCGAGTTCGGTGTCGGTCGACGTCGAGTCGGCGACGTGGCGCACTGCGCAGACGTCGAGCACCACCACGACGACAGAGGCGACGACCACCGACACCACCACTCCGGAAACAACCACCGAGACAACGACTCCGGAAACGACGACTCCGGAAACGACCGTCGAGACGACAACCCCGGAGGAAACCACCACCACCACGACGACCACCGAAGAGGTTCCCGCGAACTGACACCGTTGGTCTGGCGACGTCGGGAGCGAACTGCTCCCGACGTCGCTGTTTGTGGGGGCAGAGATCGTCGATCCACAGCCTGGCAATTCCGGCATACGAACCACCCGCCGACGTGGTTAACTGTCTGGGCGCTGACGACAGCTCTTCTGCGAGGGGGTAAGGACATGACCGACTTCTTCACCATGCCCGGCGGTACCGCCAACCTGCCCGACACTTCCAGAAGTGCGATGTCATACGTCCAGCCACCCGGCACGACCACCTCGAAGCCCGACGACGGCGCCATGGTCCGGTTCAACACCATCGACTGGGAGGCCCGCGCCAAAGCCGCCGCCGACGGGGCGGAGGGGTTGAGGGAGGCGATGGACGCTTTGAGGGAAGCTGGTGCAGTCAACTACTTTGGCAATCTCGTGGAAGGCGACGAGGTGTACGCTCGCCTGCGGCGCTTGGTTAATAGTTGGCGTCAAATTCTGCAGAAGCAAGCAGAAAGTTTGTTGACCCTTGAAACAAACTGCAGATCTGCCAGCGCCGCTCTGTCAAATGCCGATTCGGACTGCGCTGAAAAAATCACAACATAATGCGCAGAAATTGCTCTCTCCACGTCGCGCTAACAGCAATCGTCGCGATACTAGTTCTATCATCTACCTCGTGCAATGCAGTTGAAGGAACCCCTATTGCCACGGCAGAGGATTCAACTTTCAGTAGTACCACTTCCCCGATCGGGCCTCGCCAGACTGACGCGAAAGGTAGGCCACTGCCATTTAGTACCCGTTTCCCCCAGCGGTGGAGTAAGGGGAACGACGGCACTTCATACGAGCCTTGCACTGCGGCTACTAGTGCGATCCTTGTCGCGAACGGGCTCGATCCTTCCTCAGCGAGAGATGCAGCAGCTGCCGATCACCAGACCGCGCGTGGGTGTAACTGGTCTTTCGTTGACCGCCGTCTCGCTACGCTCTCGCAGATCGTAGGTAATCAACCCAAACTCGACGTCTACAAGAAGAACAATTCCACTTCTGTCGCATGGATGAGTGACATCTCAGCCGCCGACCGAAGAGTCGCGGTGGGAGTAACACCCTCAATCAGCGAATGCGCAACTTTTGTACAATCCGGAAGCGCGATAGTCGTAACGAGTGCAATGTTTGTTCACAACCCCCCACCCATAGCCGAGATCTGCGACAAGGCCATCGCCTTCACTCGCGCGACGATTGACCAGATGCCCGAGTAGCCACGACGCCGCCGAGCCGCCGCTTCAACCCCGGCACCAGCCCAGCAAATACACGCGCACCTGACATTTGCGAACGAAGTTTCCAGCGCATCTGTCAGAAACACGTGTTTCTACGGCTCGACCCGTAAGAAACACGTGTTTCTTACGGGTCGACGAAGCTCCGCGGCGTCAGCCGACAGCGGACTCCACGCGCTCGGAGTCCGCGGCCGATTCGGCAGCCGCCGACGGCGCAGCCTTCGAGAACCGCAGGTTCTGGAAGTCAGCCACGTCTTCGCCGAGCGCCTTGCGGTCCTTGTAGAAGCTCATCGACATCAGCCAGGGTGCGTGCGAGCCCTGGCGCGGTAGCTGGTCCTCGACGCGCTTGATGTAGCCGGCGCCGAAGTCCAGTGCGGGCCGGGTCTCCATGGCAGGGTCGACCACGGGCTCCACCTCGTGGTAGCCGCGCGCATCCATGTACGCGATCAGCCTGCACCAGTACTCGCCGATGAGCCCGATCTTCAGTGTCCATGACGAGTTCGTGTACCCGATGGCGAGCGCAAGGTTCGGCACACCGCTCAGCATCATGCCGCGGTAGATGACGTGATCACGCAGCACCACCGGCTCGCCGTCGAGCGAGAGGTCCATCCCGCCGAACAGTCGAACGTTCAATCCCGTTGCGGTGACTATGATGTCGGCTTCGAGTTCGCGTCCGCTCTCGAGCAGGATGCCGTTCTCAGTGAATGACTTGATGCGGTCGGTGACCACCGAGGCCTTACCCGACCGAATCGTCTTGAACAGGTCCGCGTCGGGCACAGCGCACAGCCGCTGATCCCACGGGTTGTACGGCGGGTTGAAGTGCGTGTCGACGTCGTACCCCTCGGGCAACAGCATCTGGTTGACCTTGCGGATCACCTTGCGCGACGTCTTCGGAAAGCGTTGCGCCGCTTCATAGAGCACCCGCTGCTGCAGGATGTTCTTCCACCGCGCCACCGCGTAACCGCGCTCGTCACCGAGGATGCTTCGCGCGACGTTGGCAAACGGGTCGTGCTTGGGCAGCGGGAGGATGTAGGTGGGGGTGCGCTGGAGCATCGTGATGTGCTCGGTCTCGCCCGCCATCGCCGGGAGCAACGTGACAGCCGTTGCGCCACTTCCGATCACCACGACCTTCTTGCCCTTGTAATCGAGGTCCTCGGGCCAGTGCTGCGGATGCACAACCTGCCCCTTGAACGTGTCGCGACCCTCGAAATGCGGCGTGAACCCCTCGTCGTAGTTGTAGTAGCCCGAACCGCAGTACACCCAGCTCGCCTTGATCTGGATGTGCTCGCCGGTGTCGAGGCGGTCGACCTCGGCTGTCCAGAGCTGTTCGTCCGACGACCAGTTCAATGCGGCGACCTTGTGCTGCAGACGGAGGTGCTCGTTGATCTTGTCCTCGTCGACGGCCTCGCGAAGGTACTGCATGATGCGGTCGGCGTCGGCAATCGACTGCTTGTCGACCCAGGGCTTGAACTCGAACCCGAACGTGTGCAGGTCGCTGTCGGAGCGGATACCCGGATACCGGAAGAGATCCCAGGTACCGCCGAGCGATTCCCGACCTTCGAGCAGCGCATATGTCTTGTCAGGCAGTTCCGTGGTCACGTAATGGGCAGCCCCGATCCCGGAGACACCAGCCCCGACGATCAGAATGTCCAACGTCTCGACAGGTGTGGCTGTTGTAGGCACCCGCGCCTCCTCAGGTCGTGTTTCGATCCAGCCGATGGCGAATATGACACCATACGTTGTTACGTTCCAGAGTGCTCCCGCGCAGCTGCAGATACCAGGTGCGAATCGCACATAGTTCGGCCCTATGGAGGTGCATACTGTTCGCATGTCCGACACCTGGCCCTCCGCATCACCTGAGACCAAGGCCCTCATCCGACGCGGCGCCGAACTCATTCTCGATCCACCTGAACAGTGGATTCAAGCCATCCACGACGCCTCGCTCGGTGGTCTGCGTATGAAAGCGATCGCCGACGATCCGGTACTCGCGGACGCGACTCGACGCACGAACCTCGCCAACACCATGCGCTGGGCCAGGAGCAACGTGCTTCGCCCTGGTGAACGTGTGCCGGCCGAACTCACCCCCGACATCCTCACCGCCGCCCGCGACCTCGTCCGCCGAGGGCTCGACGAATCAGCGCTCGACGCTTTCCGCACAGCCCAGAGCGTGGCGTGGCGGCTGTGGATGAAGGTCTGTTTCAGCCTCACCGACGACCCCGATCAGCTCCGTGAGCTCCTCGACGTCTCGCTGGTGTCGATCTCGACGTTCATCGACGACACCGTCGACGCCATGAGCGAACGGATGCGCAGCGAACGTCACGAACTCACCCGCGGCACCCACGCACAGCGTCGAGAAGCAGTGGCACTGCTTCTCGAGGGCGCTCCGATCCCGATCGACCGCGCCGAAATACAGCTCGGCTACCGATTACGCGGACCACACACAGCGCTCGTCCTCTGGACCCATCACCCCGATCAGGCCGCGACCCTCGAGTCCGCCGCCGACGCTCTCGCCACGTCGGCAGGCTGTGCGAGCCGACTCACGGTTGTGGCCAGCGCCGCATCACTGTGGGTGTGGCTACCCACCGACGAGTCCTCGATCGAGCGTCTCTCGCCCTCATCCGGCATCGACGTCGCCGTCGGAAGGACCGGTGAGGGCGTCGACGGCTTCCGCGCCAGCCACTTTCAAGCCCTCGCCACGCAGCGCATCGTCGCGCAACTCGGCAGCCCACACGGTGTCGTTCGATTCGACGACGTACGTCTGGTCTCCCTGCTGATGGCTTCGCCCGACGACACCGCGGCCTTCGTCGACGAAACGCTCGGCGAGCTGGCCCGCGCAGAACCCACTCTGCTCGACACAGTCCGGACATGGATCAGTCTGCAGTGCAACACGTCCCGCGCGTCCGAAGCGCTCTACACCCATCGCAACACCGTGATCCGACGCCTCGCCCGCGCCGAAGAACTTCTCCCGCGGCCGCTGGACGAGAGTCTGCTCGACGTCGGGGTGGCGCTCGAAGTGCTGCGCTGGCGGGGGTGATCCCACCAGCCAGCGCAGCTTCCTCAGCAACGCAGCTCAACTCCGCGGGCACGCAGCCTCAGGCGTGTGCCGCCACTCTCGACGACCGCAGCTCTCGCAGCGCTGACCGTAGTCCACGTCGACGCCCCGTCGCCGGGTCGACACCGAAGTGCGTCTTGGTGCCCTCGATGATGTTGAACCGCAATTCCGATGCGGTCTCGGGAGCGTCGTCGGCGCTGGCCTTCAGCATCGCGTTGGGCACCGACAGTTTGGCGATCGTCCGGAACGTCAGTCCGTACTGGTGCAGCAGCGAACCGGTCGTGTACGGGAGGTCGTACTTGTCGCACAGCTCCCGGACTCGCACGCCGATCTCCTCGTAACGATTGCTCGGAAGGTCCGGAAACAAGTGATGCTCGATCTGGTGACTCAGGTTGCCGCTCATGAAGCGCATCAGCGGGCCGGCCCGAAAGTTGGCCGATCCCAACATCTGTCGCAGATACCAGCGCGGTTGATCCTCTTCCTCGTACTCCTCGACGGTGAATTTCTCTGCGCCGTCAGGGAAGTGTCCGCAGAAGATCACCGCGTACGCCCAGTAGTTGCGAATGAAGTTCGACGTCGCATTGGCGGTCAAGGTGCTCAGCCAGTTGGGTCCGGCAAGCGCGGGGAAGATCAGATAGTCCTTGGCGGCCTGCTTCCCGACCTTGCGCCCGATCACTCGCAGATCCTTCAGCGCCGCGCGATACGACTTCTGCCCCTTGCGCAGCTTCTCCGCCTCGAGGTGGTGCAGGGCGACGCCCCACTCGAAGAACGTGGCGAGGAGGAGGTTGTAGACGGGATTGCCCACGTTCCACCACTCCCACGGCTGGTCGCGGGTCACGCGCAGAATTCCGTAGCCCACGTCGTCGTCCATGCCGACGATGTTGGTGTACTTGTGGTGCACGAAATTGTGCGAATGCTTCCACTGCACACTCGGACACGTGGTGTCCCACTCCCACGACGACGAGTGGATCTCCGGATCGTTCATCCAATCCCACTGCCCGTGCATCACGTTGTGGCCGAGTTCCATGTTCTCGACGATCTTGGCGACGCCGAGCATCGCGGTGCCGAGAATCCAGGCGGGTTTACGGTTGCTGAACATCAGCACCACGCGTCCGCTGGCGGCGAGTCCCCGCTGGAATGCGATGGTGCGTCGAATGTACTTGGCGTCGGGCACCCCGCGCGATTCTTCGATGTCGCGTCTGATCGCGTCAAGCTCGGCGCCGAGCGTCTCGACGTCGGCCTCGGTGAGATGGGCGTACCGATCGATGTCGGTGATGGCCATGGATTCTCCCTACAGGTCTAGCGTGCATTCACCCGACACGGTTGAGATACATGTCTGGATGCGGTCACCTTCGCGTCGCTCGTCGCCGCTGCGTAGATCGCGGACGTAACCCGCAGCGAGCGGAACAACGCAGGTCTGACAGATACCCATTCGGCACCCGAAGGGCATCTGGATTCCCAACTCCTCACCTGCTTCAAGGAGTGTGGTGGCACCGTCGATCTCGGCGGATTTATCCGACTTCGCGAACGTGACGGTACCGCCTTCGCCGCCGACGTCGGTGCGTGCGATGGCGAAACGTTCGATGTGCAATTGATCCGACAGTTCGTTCTCGCGATACACACTCTCGATCTCGTCCAGGAACTCCACAGGCCCGCACGCCCAGCACGAACGCTCACGCCAGTCCGGGACAGCGGCGTCGAGTTGGGTGACGTCGAAGCGGCCGTTCTCCTGACTGAGTCTCAGATCGAGTGTGTAACTGGGTGTTTCGTCGTCGAGTTGTTCGAGTTCGTCGAGAAAGATCACCGATTCCCGGCTGGGAGCCGCGTGGACGTGAACGATGTCGGGCGTCTGCTCGCGATGCTTCATCGACCGCAGCATCGCGATCACCGGCGTGATCCCGCTGCCCGCGGTCAAGAACAACACGGTGTCGGGAACCGGCTCCGGCAGGTGGAAATCGCCTTTCGGCGCGGCCAGTCGGATGATCGTGCCGGGAGCGACACCGTCGACGAGATGCGTCGACAAGAAGCCGTCTGGGTTGGCCTTGACGGTGATCGAGATGGTCTTGTCGTCGTTGCTCGCGAACGATGTCAGCGAGTACGAGCGCCAATGCCAACGGCCATTGACATCGAGTCCGATGCCGACGTACTGGCCTGGCCGGTAGCTGTCGGGGAACCCCCACCCCGTGCGGATCACGACGGTCGCGCTGTCGGCGGTCTCCTTGACCACGTCTTCGACGCGACCACGCAGTTCCCGTGCACTCCACAGGGGGTTGATCAGGTGGAGATAGTCGTCGGGCAGCAAGGGGGTTGTCGCTCGCGCGATCAATCCTCGCAGGATGTTGACCTCGGGCCGAGTCGCGTCGACGTCGGCCGCGGGCCGCTTACTCCACTTGAGAAGATTCACCAGCCTCCCTCCGGTAGCTCGTAGTGTACGAGTGTACACACGACTGGTGACGCTGGTCACAGCATTCTCAGCGGCGGAGGCGACACCCCGGCAGATGGAAGCAGTGCGGACCGGCTTCCACGACGCCTACCCCGTCTTCGGACGCAACGTGAACAGTTCCCAGACCTCTTTCTGGTCCTGTGCCCACGGGTCGTAGACGAACGGCGCATGCCGCATCGCCATCCCGGCCTGGCGCGGCGTCCGGTTGGCCTTGAAACCGTTGCACGACTTGCATGCAGCCACCTGGTTACCGAAGGTGCTCTTGCCGCCCTTGGAGACCGGCACGATGTGGTCGACGGTGTCGGCGGGGCCGTCGCAGTACGCACAGATCCACTGGTCACGACGCAGGATGGTCGCCGTCGACGCGTACGAGTCCATCGACTTACCCGCGTACGGCCGGTAGGCGTTGCGCTTGATGGCAACCACCTTGTGGATCGGCAAGGTCACCGTGGGTGAATGAACCACACGCACGATCGGTGTGCCCTCGACGTTGCGAGCGACCTCGGTGGTCAGCAACACTGCCGCACGCCGCCACGTGACGCGAGCGAGTATCTGCAGTCCGGCATTGGTGACGAAGATGGTCATGACAGTCCTCCCGATGCCACGTGCGGGTCGTCGAGATCATCTGTATGCCGTTGGATCGGTGCTGGAATTCGCGTTGAGTTCCGCAATGGGGTCCGCATGGGGCACCTCCTCGTCGCCTATCGGACCTTTCTGCTCGGCTCTGTGTTGACGCCATGACCTGCTCGGACGTGGCGCGCTCCACGCTAATGCCAATACACCGATCTCGCGAGGTCATTTCATCGGTGGCGGCGAAATACCGTCCGACGTTCACTTCCACGACATATTCGGCCGCGCCGGGAATGGCTTCGGAATAGCCCGCTGCGGCGTGTGCATTCTGGCCACTCAGCGGGCGAAGTGCACACGATCTCCCGGCGCCGACCGTCGATTCCCCGAACTCGACGCCACCGCGCCCCGTGCGTGTCACGCTGCAGAGCAGTTCTCGACAATCAGGAGGTCATCGCGGTGTCGGTAGGTTCGGCGTTTCATTCACACGCAGCCGCACGCAGCTCGCACCTACTCCTTGTCGTCGGCGCGGTGCTCGGCGTCCTGCTCGCACACGCCGCAGTGACTCCCGTCGTCAACGCCGCTCCTGCGCAGGTGCAGTGCGCCCTGCCCACCGGTTCCTCATCGCCCACCTCGGCCACACCGTCGAATGTAGGTATCGACAAAGCGAAGCTCGACGATGCAATCGCTTTCGCGGCGTCGCGAATGCGCACGCACATCGAGGTCTACCGCAACAACTGTCTGATCGGTCGCGGACCTCTGAACAACGCCACCGGCGATGTCCCCTGGAATCTGTTCAGCTCCACCAAGAGCGTCGTCTCCATGCTCGCGGGGATCGCCTATACCCAGGGAAAGCTCGATCTCGCGGCGTCGATCGCGACCTATCTTCCCGCGGGCAGCGTCGACCGCGCCCACGCCGCGATCACCGTACGTGACCTCCTCACACAATCGTCGGGGCTGCGACAGTCCATCATCAGCGAGGCACTGACGGCGGGACTCGACGTCGACCCTGACATCGCGAAAGAAGCTCTCGCGCTCCCGGTTCAGCACAAGCCCGGCACGTTCTTCGAGTACACGCAGCACGGGCCTGACCTGTTGGCATTCGTCGTGCAACGCGCCGTCGGAGAAGATCTGCAGCAGTACGCGCAGCGAACTCTGTTCGGGCCGTTGGGTATCAACCAGCACGACTATTACTGGGCGCGCGACCGGTCCGGTCACACCTATGGGTACGCCTTCCTGTTCATGCCGCCGAAGGACTATTCACGCTTGGGGCTGCTCATGCTCAACGACGGCGTGTGGGGCGATCAGCGAATCATCTCGTCCGACTACATCCGACAGGCGCACACGCCGTCGTCGTCGAATCGTTGTTACGGATACCTGTTCTGGGTCAACGACTCTCCGTGCATCGGCCCGTCGTTCCCCTCGCGTCAAACCATCTCGCAGGCGCCGCTGGCGGGGCTGCCATCCGACGCCTACGCCATGGTCGGGTTCCTGCAGCAGAACAACTTCATCGTGCCCAGCCTCGGACTGTTGGTGAGCTGGACCGGCATTCTCGGCGATGTCTCTCCCGATCCGGGCACGTTGCTCAGCGCAAGCCTCAACAGTGAGCTGTATCGCGAGTTCTTCCGCAAGCTCGTCGCCGCATTCCGCACACCACGGATACCCGATCCCGGCCCCTATCGACCGACCATGAACCTCAACTTCGACCCCGTCCAGTTCGCTGATCCCACCATCACGTTGGGCGCGTTGGGTTTCGGACCGTACGCCCCGTCGGACTGCACCGTGCTGCGATGCGGATCGACACCACTGCGCGCGCCGCTACAGGGCAACCCCGGCTGCTTCGCGATCACGTGCCTCCCGGTGACACCGCAGTCACCGGGAAGGCGGTAGCTGCCAGAAGGGTGCCGTCATCTGACACTCTGGACGCATGCGCGACCCGCTCTACACTGGCGGCCTGACCCGTCGAAGCCTCATGTTCGACGTCGCGGTGGCCGTGCTCTTCGGGCTGCTGGCCATGTCGTTGCACTTTGCACAGTCGATCCCCGCGGGCATCGCCGCCGCTTTGGTGACCGTCGCACTCGCGGTTCGACGCCTCGCCCCGACGCTGATGTCGGTGTTGGCGCTGGCGTCCGCGGTGATCCAGGTGGCCACCGACCAGATCGCTGTCCTCGCGTCGCTGGCCTACTTCCCGATCTTCGCCACCCTCGGCGGGCATCCCGATCAGCGGGTTCGACGCTCCTCGCTCATCGTTGCCGTGGTCGGGTCACTGGTTGCGGGCTGGGAGTTCCCGCACGCCTACGATGTCGAGCCCTCACTGCTCAGCCACGTGTTCACGATGTTCGTCGGCTTCTGCGCGGCAGCCGTTGTGGTGATCGGCGGGTGGGCGTTCGGCTTCATCCGGTACCAGCGCCGCACCGTTGCGCAGGCGCAGGTCGCCGAAACCATCGCGCAGCTCGAACGGCGACGACTCCTCGATCTCTACGACGAGCAGCGCGAACGCACCCGACTCGCCCGCGACATGCATGACGTCGTCGCACACTCACTGACGATCGTCGTCGCGCAGGCCGAGGGCGCGCGCTACAGCATCGACGCCGCGCCCGAGGTCGCCCGACAGGCGTTGACCGTCATCGCCGACACCGCCCGCGAATCACTCGGTGAAGTGCGCGGCCTGCTCGCCCAGCTGAACAACGACGACGCCGCCGCGGCATCCCGCGCCGACCGCGAGACGCTGTATCAACGGATGCGGACCGCCGGCATGACCATCGAGACGCACGAGGTCGGTGACGAGGAGATCAGCGAACCGGCCATCGGCAGAATGGCCCAGCGGGTCCTGACCGAGGCGCTCACCAATGCGCTCAAGTACGGGGATCTGACCACACCGGTCACCGTCGACATCGACTGGACCAACGGCTGCCACCTCACCGTGCGCAACGCACTCACCGATACCCCACTCTCGCCCGGTGGCGCGGGCCGCGGCATCATCGGCATGGCCGAACGCGCGGCGCTCGTGGGCGGAACAGTGCGCAGCAGGGCGGTAGAGCGCAGTTGGCTTGTCGAGCTGAACGTGCCCGCCCCCTGCGAGGTCGAGTCGAAAGGAATCTCACGGTGATCCGGATCGCCCTCATCGACGATCAACCCATGTTCCGACAGGGCATCGCGATGATCGTCGACAGCCAACCCGATATGGAGGTTGTCGGTCACGAGTCGTCGGCGCTCTCGCTGCTCGATTTCGTGCGCGCCACCCGACCCGACGTCGTCCTCATGGATGTCCGGATGCCCGGCATCGACGGCATCACCGCAACCGCCGATCTCATCAACGCACTCGGCGACGGCGCCCCGCGTGTCCTCGTGCTCACCACATTCGACGCCGACGAAGCCGCGGCGTCGGCCATTGCGGCAGGCGCCAGCGGGTTTCTCCTCAAAGATGCGCAACCCGACTTCCTTCTCGCCTCGATCCGCGCGGTCGCCAGCGGAAGTCAGGTGGTGGCGGCATCGGCGACGCGACGACTGTTCGAGCAGACACGCACGCGCGCAGGCGATCCCGGGCCAGAATACGAACGCCTCACCCCGCGAGAGCGCGAGATCCTGGTACGGGCCGCACACGGATTGTCCAACGCCGAGATCGCCGACGCCGAGGTCCTCTCGGAAGCCACCGTCAAAACGCACGTGTCGCGAATCCTCACCAAGTTGGGGCTCCGTGACCGCGTACAGCTCGTCGTGTACGCCTACGACCACGGATTGGTCTGAGTACTCCTCGTACATCTCCCGATGTATGCCGAC
This sequence comes from Gordonia aichiensis NBRC 108223, assembly GCF_000332975.1. GTDB lineage: Bacteria > Actinomycetota > Actinomycetes > Mycobacteriales > Mycobacteriaceae > Gordonia > Gordonia aichiensis. The sequence continues at coordinate 119,333 of NZ_BANR01000011.1, forward strand.
TAGCTCTGGCGGACGACGAAAGTTCATCGTCGAGGCCGACGATATCGGGGCAGCGGCTGCCTAGCGTTGCAGGTATGAACAATCAACCTGCATCTGTGGTGCTCCGCAACGTATTCCGGAGCTATGGGGATCCGAGTCAACCGATCCATGCACTGCGCAACGTCTCGCTCGAGCTTCGCCGCCGCGAGTTCACGGCCATCATGGGACCGTCGGGATCGGGCAAGTCGACGCTTATGAATGTCATCGCCGGGCTCGACGACATCACGTCGGGCGAGATCTGGGTCGACGGCAACGCACTCTCCGTACTCGACGACGAGGCGCGAACCCGACTGCGCCGCAACCACATAGGCTTCATCTTCCAGTCGTTCAATCTGATCCCAACGCTCACCGCGCAGGAGAACATCCACCTTCCGTTCGTGCTCGCCGGGGTCAAGCTCAACTCCGAAGCGCGCTACTGGATCGCGCACCTCGTGCGATCGCTGGGACTCGACGAACGGCTCGACCACCTGCCATCAGAGCTGTCCGGCGGACAACAGCAGCGGGTCGCGATCGTCCGCGCACTCGCGATGCATCCGACCGTCATTCTCGCCGACGAGCCGACCGGTGCACTCGATACCCGAACCAGTCGAGAAGTGCTGTCGCTGTTGACCACTGCCGTGCACGAGTACGGTCAGGGCATCGCCATGGTGACCCACGATCCGGTCGCGGCGTCGTACGCCGACCGCGTGGTGATGCTCGCCGACGGCCAGATCACCGGCGAGTACCAGGGGCTCGGCGCACGCGAGATCTCCGAACTGCTCATCGGACTCCAGGGGGTGCCGGCATGAGGGCGACGTCGGCGCGACTCACAGTGGGATCGCTGCGCGAGTTGTCAACGGTCGGTGTCGTCGCCTGCCTCGCGAGTGCGTACGGGACTGTGCTGGTCGACGCCGCGAGCGTCCTGTCCGTGTTGGGCGGAGAGGCGGGCGGTTCGATAGGCGCGGCGCTGGCGGTGGTTGCCACAGTGTTCATCGGTATCGCACTGTTCGTCTCCGGGATCGTCATCAGTACAGGCGTCGACACCGTGATCGCCGGTCGCCGAGAACAATTGCGGCTACTTCGACTCATCGGTGCGAGTGCGAGTCAGCTGCGGGCCGGACTGGCCCGCGCGGTCGTGACCGTGGCGGGCATCGGTGCACTGATCGGTATCGTGGTCGCAACGGTCGTCATGGCGATCATTCGAGAGGTGTTGTTGCACAGAGGGACACTCCCCTCGGCCGACTATCCGGTCCTGCCCTTCGGTGTGGTCGTCGCCGGGGTCGCAGTGGTAACGATCGCAGCCATCGCTGCACGTATCGGTACGCGAACAACGCTGACGCGTGCGGCCGTTGCGCAGAATACGCGGTCCAAGGTCGGGGTGGTACGTACGCTCCTTGCCTGCACGGTGATCGTCGCCGGGGCGCTGCTGCTGGCACTTGCCGCCTTGCTGGGTGAGTACGGGAGCCTGGCGGGGTTCTTCGTGGCATTCCTCGGTGCGGTCACGGTCTCGGTCGGTGTGCTCCTCGGCGCGCGACGGATAGTGCCGCAGCTCGTCCGCTGGGCGGGAACAGCTTTCGGCGGGAGCGCACCGTCGATCGTCGCACGCAAGAACGCGGTCTCCGACCCGCGGCGCACGACACGCTCGACCATCGGACTGCTCGTCGGCGTGACGTTGGTGACGACCATCGCGTCGGGCATGAGTTCGCTGACCCGCTCGATCCACAGTTGGGACCTGCCACCAGCCGACATGGCTGAACTCGAACGATCGTTCTCGATCATCACCGCCATTCTCCTCGCCATGATCGCAATCTCGGCAGTGATCGCTGCTGTCGGATTCGTATCGACGATGTCGCTGACGGTGATCGGCCGTACCCGCGAGATCGGCATGCTGCGCGCCATGGGATTCACCGCACAGCAGGTGCGCTCAATGGTCGTGCGAGAGTCGCTGGCACTCAGCGGAACCGCGGTGATCGCGGGGCTGGTGTTGGGCATCGTCTTCGGTACGGTGGGCAGCCAGTCATTGATCGGCAGCATGACGTCGGGCATCCCCGTCAGTCTGCCCTGGGGCGCGCTCGTGGCGATCATCGGCGGTACCGCCGTGGTCGTGCTCGCCGCCTCCCTGCCGCCGAGTCGCCGGGCCGTGGCCGTGGCACCCGTGGACGCACTCGCCGTGGCGTGACGCGGTGGGTCTGGGCGCGCCAAGCAGGTCGAACCTGCGCTGGTCGAACTTCTCGAGACCAGCCGGCCGCCTCGTTCCGCTCCACATGTCGAGACAGCTCCCGTTTTCAGTCAGTTCGGTGCGCACCCCGCCGCAAAAGCCCAGGTCGCTTCCCGAGGCAGCGCCAAGAATGACTGGAAACGGGAAGCCTGGTTCATAGTTGGTCGTGGTAGTCGGGGTCCTCGCGCTGCATTCGGTCGATGCATGCACCACTCCGAGGTCCGCAGCCGTCAGGCCGATGCGGTTACACTTCGGTTCGCGCGTCAGATCCGAGCGAGTCTGCCAGCCCCAGAAGATGTGCGCGCGTCAGCCTTTCGGCGCGGTCGGAGTCGCGCGCGAGTATGGCGTCGACGACGGCGCTGTGTTCGTCGGCGTCGGCTCGACCCACCGGCATCATGGTGAGCATGTCGGTCATCGACCCCACCAGCCGCGCCCGCAGACCGTCGAAGAGTGTGACCAGCAGGTCGTTGTGCGACGCTACGACGATTACCTGATGCAATCGAATATCTTCTGCCGCAAGCGCTTGCGGCGCTCCGTCGAGCAGAGCATTGCGATTCTCCAACGCCGTTCGGATGATGCGCGCGTCGTCGTCGGTGTGGTTGGCTGCGGCGAGAGCGGCAGCCCGCGATTCGATGGCGATGCGGACCTGCAGGACGTCGGTGATCTCCGCGATCTCGGCGAGCTGATCCCACGGCTGCGTGGGTTCGGTCGCGGCGAGGAAGACGCCGACGCCCTGCCGTGTGGTGAGCACTCCACGCGCTGCAAGGCGGCGAATTGCTTCGCGGACCGTGGAGCGGCCCACGGATAGTTCCCGCGCCAAAGACACCTCGCCGGGAAGCTGCTCACCTACTTCCCAGCGGCCACGCCGAACATCGTCGAGCAGGGCACGTGCAGCCTGCTCCGACAGCGGAACGCGCGAAAGTGCTTCCAAGGTCCTAGTCCGTTGTGTCTTTGTCGGTTGGTTTCGAATGGTCGATCACCGTTCGTTCTGATGATAGGCCCGCGGCCTCGGCGGTCGATCGGCGCCGAGGGACGCTCTCAAGCCACATCCGGTACATCTCGCGCACACCGATCGTGAGCGCGAAGGCCGCAAACACGATGCTCAGAATCTTGACGTTCAGCGCGAGTGCGATCAGCACGCCGACGACTGCACCGGGCAGCGCACCGATATTCAGGTTGAGGCCGAGTCGCATGTCGGCGGTGCCCTGGCGTGCGTGCGTGATGGTTCCGACGATGGCGTTGGGGAAGAACATCAGCAATGACGTTCCTTCCGCGGTCGGGAGGTCTGTACCGAAGAGCAACATCAGCGCCGGAACTGCGAGCAGACCGCCGCCGAGCCCCATCCCCGCAGCCCACGCGCCGATCACGAATCCGAGGATCAGCGAAACCGGGAGGACATACCACCGGTTCGCAAGCCAGCTGTCGGGTACGAGGGCCGATCCCTGCATCGGGTCGTGCCCTGAGACGTCGAGGAACAGTTTGAGGCACGTCAACAGGAGGATTGCGACAAATAGCCAACGCAGGATCAGCGCCGGGATGCGCAAGATCAGCTTGGCGCCCAGGACCGCGCCCAGCGTGGCGCCGACAACCATTCCCGTACCCGCCCGAAAATCGATGGATCCGCCGACCAGTCCGAATGTGGCTGCTCCCACACCGGTAACGGCGATGTTCGCCGCGCCGGCAGTGCCGTGGAGAGTATGCCGGGAGAGGTTGGTGACCTTCTCCAGAGCGGGCACGTAGAACACCCCGCTACCGCCGCCGAGCAGTCCGCCGATCACGCCGCCAATCGCACCGATCCCGAGTTGGGTGGGCACTGAGGGTACGACCACCAGACCGTCGGTGATGGTCGGCCTCGCCGCGACTGGTCGGGTGGCTCTGGGTGCGCGCATCGCTGAACTCCTTCTGTCGTCGCAGCAAGACACTACGCATACATGTACTTGTCTGACAAGTACATGTATGCGTAGATCTGCCACCGTGACCGTCGCCAATCACCAGGGCACGGTCTGACCGCGATAGTCCAAGAACTGCAACCCACCCGCACCGGCCTGAGCTTCCAGAACGTCGACGACTCCGCTCGTGCTCTTCTCGTCTCCTGTCTACCCGAACCGTTCTGTCCTGATCTGCGCGGCGTCGTGGCCGACGTCGACCATGGCCCGAGCGCAATGGTCAACAAAGCCACTGGGTCCACAGATGTAGATGACCGGCTCGCGTGTGGGTGGGATCGTCACGGCAGCCAGTTCGTCTGCGGTGACGCGTCCCGGAGGCCGGGCCTCCCCCGCGTCGCCGCCCCGCGTGTGAAAGAGGTTGATGGGCAGCCGTTTATGCTCGTCGAGCTGATCGAGTTCCCTGGCGAAGTAGCGTCGTTGCGGCGAACGCAGCGAGTACACGAGGTTGAACGGCGTCGACGGTGCGGCCACCTCGCGCAGTCGGATCATCGACATCAGCGGCACGATTCCTGATCCGCCGCCGATCAGTTGAACCGGCCGGGTCGTCGACGGCTCCCAGGTGAACCAACGACCATTGGGGCCGCTGATCTCGAGCGGCTCGCCCACCTCGATGACGTCGACCAGGTACGGCGACACCTCTCCGTCATTGAGTTTCTCGATGGTCACTTCGATGGTGCGGGTCTCGCGAACATCGGAGAGCGAGTATGGCCGCGCGGTGGAGTACCCGTCCTCGGCTGTCAGTCGGATGTCAACGTGCGCGCCGGAGTCGGCGCTCATTGGTTCGCTCAGCGCGAGTCGTAGCGACCGCGCAGTGGGACTCTGCATCTCCGCGCCGACAACAGTCGTGATCTGCCAGTGCACGACTCACGCTCCCGACATCACGAGTAGCGCTGCTCGCGCCAGGGATCACCGTAGATGTGGTAGCCGCGCTCCTCCCAGAAGCCTGGCGTGTCAGCCGGCATGAACCGTAGGCGCCGAACCCATTTCGCGCTCTTCCAGAAGTAGAGGTGCGGCACGAGTAGTCGTACCGGGCCACCATGTTCGGGTGCGAGTGGCTCACCGTCGAAGGTGTCTGCGAGCCAGGCTTTTCCGTCGGTGAGGTCGGCGAGCGGAACGTTGGTGGTGTATCCGCCATAGCAGTGGGCCATCACGTAGGCGTCCGGTGGCCATGGCAACACTGCGAGCAGGTCGTCGAATGGCACTCCGCGCCAACGGGTGTCGAACTTCGACCAGCGCGTGACACAGTGGATGTCGGTGATGACGTCCTGATGCGGGAGATCGCGGAATGCAGACCAGTCGAGGCTGTAGGCGCGATGATCCGACGACTGAATCGTCAAGCGCCAGCTCTGATGTGGTAGCGCGGGCGTCGGTTCGGCGGAGAGAACCGGAAAGTCGAGAGTTGAATACTGACCGGGCGGCAGCCGCTGCGCCATACGGTCGCGGCGCCCGACAAACCCTCGATTGACTATCGCCATGCGACCAAGTGTAGGGGTACGCCGACTTTCCGCAGGTCATAGGCGTAGAGTCAGGTCCAGCTGATTTGCACTCATAGCCGACGTGGCCGCGTCGTCGTGTGTTGGTCACCGACGAGTACGGCCCGACGGCCGGTCAGGAGAGTGCCCAGTGACGAGTATCGCACCGACTTTGGGGCCCACGCGGGTTCGCTTCACGAGTGACCCCGATGCTCCGGTTGCGGGAGCCTGGTACCCGTACACGGCGAATCTCGCGCACGAGCTGAGCAGCCTGTCCCTCGCGGTTGCGCCGCTTCTCGGGGATGTCACGTCGATCTCGGTGCACTGGCAGTCCTATCGCCGCTATCCGGGACTCGACTCCGCCGACTCCCCGACGGTTCCGCCGCTCATGACGCTCAATGCAACCCGACGTAGCGCCACGCTGCTCGTGATCCCGTGCCGGACGGCCTCGTCTCTGGCCGCGATCCTGATGCACCTCGCCAGCGACGACGACCTTCCCGACGGACACATGCACTCGCTGGAGTGCAGGCGGGGTCAACGAATCCTCTCGATCGCGGAGCAGTACCTGACCGGACTCGCCGACGCCGCCCAGGCCAATTGAGAACGTGCTCGGGCTCAGAACGTGCTCGGGGGATTGACAGTCGACCTGTCGACGCCCGTGTCGGGGACGCCCCACTTGGCGAAGATCTTGGCGTAGTCGCCGGTCTCGATCAGCTTGTTGACTGCGTCGGACAGCGGTTTTGCCAGCCCCGAGTCCTTCGCGGTGACAAAGCCGACCGACGTCGAGCTGATCTGGCCGAGGAACTTGGTGCCCTCGACGTGCTTCTCGTCGTACTTGAGGCTGAGGACCGGGCCGAAGAACAGATCGACCTTGCCGTTGGCCAGTCCCAGGAAGATCGGGGCGGTGTCGTTGAAATACTGTACGGTCCAGGGCTTCTTGCCGACCTTGGCGCAGTCGGCGACGTGTGAGCTGAGCAACGTCTGGAAGGTCGAGCCCGGGGTGGTGGCGATCGTGTACCCGCAGACGTCGGTGATGGTCGAGACCTTCTGCAGGTCCACGCGTGACGAGCCGAGGAAGCCCTGTCCGTCGCTGAGGTAGGTCGAGAAGTCGAGGACCTTCTCCCGCTCGGCGGTGACCCCAAAGTTCGCTTGCCCCACCTGGTACTTACCGTTCTGCACGCCCGGAATGATCGAGGCGAACGTTCCGTACTGTACGTTCCAGTTGAGGCCGAGCACCTTGCCGATCGCGTTGCGCAGATCGAGATCGAGTCCGACGTTCTTGTTGTCGACCACTCCGCCGTGCGGCAAATTGGACGTGCCGGGCGTCTGCGTGGTCCCCACTGTCAGTGTTCCCGCCGAGCGCACGTTCGCCGGTAGCTCGGCACTGATCTTCTCGTCCTTGGCAATTCGGCTCGTGATGTCCTGCGTCGGAACCGCCGACGCCTCAGCGGAGCCCACGGTGTCATCCGACGATCCGCAGCCACTCAGCGCGACGCTGCACACGACAGCGGTGGCAGCGAGTAGGGGGAGAATGCGTACGCGGTGCGTCATCGTCGAAATCCTTTGCACAGTTGGGGTTGTGACACGGAGGCGGAAGGCTGTTGATCCTCGTGTCAGAGCACGGCGGACAGGAACGCCCTGGTGCGTTCGTGCTGCGGGTCGTCGAGAATCTCTGAGGGAAAACCGGATTCGACGATGCGACCGCCGTCGAGGAAGATCGCCTGGTCGGCCACCTCGCGGGCGAAGCCGATCTCGTGCGTCACGATCACCATCGTCATGCCGCTGCGGGCGAGGTCGCGGATCACAGCGAGCACTTCGCCGACGAGTTCGGCGTCGAGTGCGCTCGTCGGTTCGTCGAATAGCATCAGGCGTGGCTTCAATGCGAGCGCACGAGCGATGGCGACGCGCTGCTGCTGGCCACCGGAGAGTTGGCGCGGATAGGCATCCTCGCGGCCGGCCATACCAACTCGTTCGAGTAGATCACCTGCACGTGCGACCGCCTCGCTGCGTGGGATTCCCGCCGCGAGCGGACCTTCGATCACGTTCTGCAGCACCGTCATATGCCCGAACAGGTTGAACTGCTGGAAGACCATGCCGATCGTCGAGCGCTGCCTGGCAATCTCACCGTGGGACAGTTCATGTAGCTTGCCCGCAGAGGGACGGTATCCGATGATCTCACCGCCGACCTCGACGAACCCGCTGTCGGGCTTCTCGAGATGGTTGATGCACCGCAGCAGCGTCGACTTGCCTGAACCCGACGGTCCGAGCAGCACTGTCACGGTGCCTGTCGGAACGTCGACGTCGATGCCATCGAGGACCCTGTGCAGTCCGAAGCTCTTGCGCAGTCCGCGGATTCGGACAAGGGGCAGCGTGTCGTCGTGTTCGAGTGCGTCACGCTCGCGGGTGTGGCGTTCATGTGTGCGGTGCGTCGTCGAGAAGCTCACGCGTCCACCGCCTTGCGGGTACGTCGGTCGAATCGGAGCAAATCGGTGCGAACCCGGCCGAAGAGGGGCAGGTTCTCGCGGAACGTCGTCCACAAGCTGTGTTGCGGTGAGCGATTACCGCGGGAGTAGTGACGTTCGGCGAAGTGCTGTCCGATCGACAGCACGCTGGTGACGATGATGTACCAGATGGTTGCCACCAGCAGCAGCGGCAGGATCAGGTAGTTCTGCTGGTAGATGAGCTGCGTCGAGTAGAGCAGGTCCTGCACGGCGATCACACTGACGATCGAGGTGGCCTTCAATAGTCCGATCAACAGGTTGCCCGACGCCGGGACGATCGCGGGCATAGCTTGCGGCAGGATGATTCGTCGGAAGATGCGATACCTGCTCAGCCCCAACGCTTCCGCAGCCTCGGCCTGGCCCCGGTCGACTGAGAGGATACCGCCGCGCACGATCTCGGCCGCGAACGCCGCGACATCGATGGTCAACGCGACGAAGGCAGCGAGCACTCCGGAGAAGAGGTGCGCTGTGTCTGCCTTGACGAACTCGGGTCCGAACGGAATCCCGAGTGACAGTTGCGGATACAGCGAGGCCAGCTCGTACCAGAAGAGTAGTTGCACCAGGGGCGGGATCGAGCGAATCAGCCAGACGTAGCCTGCACTCAGCGTCGACAGAATCGGATTCGACGACAACCGCATCACCGCGAGCACGATGCCCAATGCGAAACCGCACACCATGACGGCGGCGGTCAACCACAGGGTGAGCCCGAGTCCCCGGAGGATCGAGTCGTGGAAGAAGTAGTCGCCCACCACATCCCACTGGAATCGCGGATTGGTGATGAGTGTGTGAACCAGCATCGCCGCGAGCACCAACACCACGACGCTGCTCACCCACTGGCCGGGCTTTCGCGCCTTGACCAGGGTGGCCGAGAGCAGCTCGGCGTCGCACGGCTCGCTGGTGAGCGGCGCACGCGGCGGTGCTGTGGACAGTTCTGCGGTCACGGGTCCTCAATGTCGTCGTTGCGGCAGCGGCGGGTGCCTGCTCACGTCGGGCGGTCACGACGAGCTCTTCGGCACCCCGTCACGAGGGAGCCGCTGTTCAGCAGGCCAGGGCTCGGCGCTGACGCTCATCACCGACGCAAGGCTAATGCGGCTGGGTCAGCCCGCCGAGGGTATGAATCGGCACGATTCTTAGGGCCGCGAAGCGGGGCGGGTGGTTGTTCGGTCCTGGCGCGGCACTGCACGTACAAGTGTCTGAGTTGCGGGTTCTAGGTGTTTTGTCGGCCTCGCGTGATATGTATCACGGGAGGGATCCAGGACACCGCGCGACCAACACGAAGGAAGCACCTGAATTGCAGAGGTACACCGCATTGAAAATGGCGAGCGAATATGGGCTCGCGGTCGACGACGTGGTTACCCTTGCGCATACGTTGCGGGACTACGGGGTTCGCTCTGCCGCCGACGTCCTCGCTGAGACTACGGTTCGCCAGTTCAAGGGCGCGTTCTCACGCCAGCGCACGTCACAACTGCGCGGTCGGTACGAAGCGCTGACCGCAGCGCAGGCGCGACGCAAACTCGCTCTGACCGAAGCCGTAGAGCTCCGTGCTCTCGAGAGCGTCTTCTACCCTGCTACTCCCCGATCCGGCTCGCGGAGGAAGCGCGGCAAGCCACAGCGTCGAGCCGATTCCACGAGCGGCACCTCGATTACAGTCGGAGGATTGGCCGAGGGCGTTGGGCTTCCGACCGCCTACATCTTCAACCTGGCGAACGACTTTGGTGCACAACTGCTGAGCCACACCGATATCGTTCCGGCCGCCATCGCGTCGCTGATACGCCGTCGACACTCACGCGCGAGTTCTCGCCGCATGCTCATGCGCTACGAACGCTTCGTGCTGGAGCAAGCGGTGGCCCCGCTGACATCAACGGAGCTCGAGGAGTACTACGAGTTGAAGGAGATCTTCGAACCACCCGGCCACCCCGTCGACCGAGATGAGGGTCGCCCGACAGCCAACGCACTTCGGATCAATCAAGCAAGCGATGACGCCGCGGCAACCATTTCCGAGGCGCAGCGTCGGCCAGGCGCCGAGTACGACATCAGCCCATGGCATCGGCGCGGCGCGCGCTTGATGGGTCATCCAGGCAGTGGCCGCCGTCGCTAGTCGGACGGGCCCCAGGCTTCGGTTTGTACGTGCCGAGGCCGGATTGTGAGGCAGTGAAAGGACGGCCATTGATCGTTCCGACCTGGCGCGCCCACGAGCGCCTACCGTGGTGTGCGACCACCGACACCGAGGAGCCTGATGCCCGAATCATTCGAGATCACCCGCCTGATTCACGCCGACCCTGCCGCGATCTTCGCGCTACTGACCTCTCCCAACGGCCATGTCGTCATCGACAGTTCTGGCATGCTGCAGAGCGCCGAGGGGTCGTCGGTGAGTGCGGTCGGCGATGAGTTCGTGGTCCACATGGATCGCGAGTCGCTCAACGACCTTCCGATGGGCAAGTACGAGGTGCGCGTGATCATCACCGGCTTCGAGCAGGACCGGTGGATCGAATGGACCATCATCGGCACGGTGAAGCCGCCACTCGATCATCGCTACGGCTATCGCCTCGAGCCCGCCGACGACGGGACACTCGTCACCACGTACTACGACTGGAGCCGCGTCACCAACGAGGACGTCAAGGGACGGTTCCCGATCATCCCCGAGGCCGGGCTGCGCGCGACGCTGGGAATCCTGGCGCGGACGGTCGAGCAGCACTGAGAGCTCGCCGTTGCGTGGGATCCACGGGGACATTTTCGGTACCCGGGATCCCACGCAACATGCCTCTCAAACGACGCTGAAGGACCTGCCGACGCACGTCGCGCGGGTGACCGCGCCAGACGATCCGGTGTTGGCCGCACCGCGGTTGGTCACGTCGGCTCGGACGACGATCCGGCCGGGGCCGGTGCGTAGCCGTTCCGCATACGCGATCGACGCCTCGCCGCGGACCGACGTGTGGCCGATGGCGACCCCGGTCTGTCGGGAGTCGAGGTTGCGCCACGAGAAACGGACGGTTTGATCGAAGGGCGGTGTGAAAAGTTGAGTCGCGTTGACGAATTCGAGGGTGACCATCCCGTGGTCGACCACCCGCCTGGTCGGGGTCTCGACAACGCGGCCCGACTGCTCGATCCGAAGCTTGCCGGCTACGGGCAATGGCGGGAAGTAGGGATTTTGGATGTTCGTCGAGCACACCGTGGCGGGCGGAGCCGGGTAGTACGGCGCGGCGGACGCTTGCCCGGCCGTCACTCCGACGCCGACCATGGCGCTCGCGGCGATGACGAATGCCGCTGTGGTTCGGAACCTGATGGCCCGGCGGGTCCGTGTACGTCCTGTGAACATTTGCTGCGCCATTCGGTTCTCCTCCAGTGGCGTCGGTACTGCCCGGACATCTGGACTGTCGTCCGACGGTGGCGAGGTGTTAGCGGGGTCATTCAATCGCGGCACCATTCGTCACTTCAACGACGCGCCGTCGCCCATCACGGCACCCTCCCGACGCGGATCTGCCCCGCCGAGCCAGCCGTCGTCGGATCGCTGCAGGGCGCTGAGTCCGCTGGACTGGTCGTCGACCGACACCTGCTCTCCGCGTTCGCGCAGCCCCCTGGCGAGCGGGTCGTCGGCGCCGTCGTGCGCGGTATTGACCAAAGGGTGCTCGCCACCGACGTTCGACGTCGGGGTGTTTGCCGTGCCGAAGTCGATCATCGACACCGCCTGTTGCGGGTTGAGCTTCCAATCCAGCATGCCGACAAGGGTTTTGACGACGAACTGAATGATCACTGATCCGCCGGGCGATCCGAGGGCTGCGGTCAAGGTATCCGGGCCGCCATTGGTGCCGGGCTGCATGACCAGGGTCGGCGCCATCGACGAGCGCGGCCGCTTACCGGGCGAGACGCGGTTGGCGAGGAGCTGTCCGGACTCATCGCGTGGCTCAGCAGAGAAGTCGGTGAGCTGGTTGTTGAGGATGAAGCCATCGACCATGTGGAAGCTGCCAAACGCCGATTCGACGGTTGTCGTCATCGACGCCACGTTGCCGTACTTGTCGGCGACAGTGATGTGGCTGGTGCCGTGCTCAGTCCCGACGTAGGAGCCAAGCGGCACCTCGCCGAGGTCGCCGGGCTGAGCCTTGCCGAGCGAGACGTTCGGCTTGATCAGTGCCGCACGCTGTTTCAAGTACGTCGGATCGAGCATCGTCGCAACACCTTTGCCGGGTAGTGGAATGAAGTCGGGGTCGGCGATGTACTTGTCGCGGTCGGCGTAGGCGAGGCGCTCTGATTCGTTGATCAGGTGCACCGCTTCGGGATTGGGGTGCCCGCCGTCGCGGTCGATGTCGGTCGGACCCATGGAAGGGATGTCGAAGTTGGAGAGGATGCCCATTGTCGCGGCGACAGTGATGCCGCCCGACGACGGCCCGGGCATCGCGACAATCCGGTGGCCGCGGTACTCGGTCGATACCGGTTCGCGACGCATCGCCCGGTAGTTCTTCAGGTCGTCGGTGGTCATGAGACTCGGCGTCATTCCGTTCGACGTCGAGCTCGCCTTCGCGACAATCGCGTCGGCGATGGGTCCGGAGTAGAGGGCTTGTGCGCCGTCGGTTGCCAACGCGCCCAGTGTCTTTGCGTAGGCGGGGTTGGTCAGTCGTGTTCCGGCCGCCTTCGGTGTGCCGTCGGGGTTGAGGAAGTACGAGCGCGCGTCGTCGTCAGCCTTGAGGTCTTTGGCGGATTCGGCAATCGCAGTCGCGAGACGCGGCGAGATGTCGAAGCCGTTGTCGGAGAGGCTGACTGCGGGATCGAAGAGCTTCCTCCAGTCGGTGCGCCCATGCTCGTTGTGGATCTCCTCGAGCATCCGCACTGCGCCGGGTACTCCGATGGAGCGGCCCGAGGCGCGTGCGCTTGGGATCGGTGCACGTTGGTCGGTCGGGCTGATGTAGCGCAGGTAGTCCTCGGTGGCGGCCGCTGGGGCCGTCTCGCGGCCGTCGAACGCAGTCGCCTTGTGGGTGTTGGCGTCGTAGTAGAGGGCGAATGCGCCGCCGCCGACTCCCGACGACTGCGGCTCGACGAGTCCGAGCACCGTCTGCGCGGTCACCAGTGCGTCGGCCGCTGTACCGCCGTCGCGGAGGACCTCGCACGCCGCTTTGGTGGCCAGCGGATTCGCCGTCGCAGCGGCATAGGTGTGCGTCTGGACGGGCTGCATCCCGGTGCGGTAGCCGGTCGCCGCCTCAGGGCGGGTCGAGATGTCGGCAGACGACTGCGCGGCGGCACTGGAGTCGATCTGGGTCCCGGTGTGCAGTTCCCCGCACGTCATGCGGACCTGCGCGCCGTCGGTCGACGACGAGCAGGCGGTCAGGATCAGGGCCGGCGCGACGGCGAGTGCTGCGGCGCGGAGGAGCGTGCTTGCGTGCGGTGTACGGCGCATACGGGTTAAGGGTAGGGAAGACTGAGCGGGTATGTGTCGCAAAACGGAGGGCTAGCAGTAGATGTCGGACAAGTGGGTCACCTATCTGAGCCTCGACGCGGACGAAAAGCAGGCAAGCACAGCCGTAGACGACATTGTTTCGTGGCTCCTCGAGCGCGAGGTAATTGCTCCGATGTCGCGGCTGGACCGCTTCTACGGGCAGTACCGGGAGGGTTCGCGCTTCGCTGAGGCTTTCGACCCCGCCCAGGTTCCACTTAGCGCAATCGCCGGTGGCACCTACATCCTGTTCGGCGTGCGCGCCGAGAAAGAATGGACCATGTCGACGAACATGAATAGCTTTGAGCCGCCGCCCTGCCCCCAGTGTTCCGTACCCATCGCGGACTCCCGGATGGGCGAACTGATGACGCAGTGGAATGATTCGCGGACGGAGCCCGTGACCACGTGCGTCGAATGCGGTCACAGCGACCTGCTCGGTAACTGGCAACACATCTTGGGCGGGTACTGCAACTACGGTTCGATTTCGTTCGTCAACGCGTTTCCATTATTAGATGAGTTCGACGAGGAGTTGCTCGCGCGGATCGGTCCGCGGCCGCGGAAGCTCTACGTGCATTTGTGATCGTCGGCGTGCACGACGGGCTGGCAGGACTGTCTCGGCGGGCGCGGCGAGCCAATAAACCGGTGGGAATCCTCCCGCATTCAGCCTCGAACACCTACGCCAGATAGCGTTCCGCCGCTCGTCCATCACCGAGTTCTGCTCGCGCCTCGGGAGTCAACCAATAGAAGCGAAGCATCCAGAAGAGCCCGATACCTCCCGGCGTGTACGAGCCACTCTGCTCGAAGTTGTAAGCGCGTCCGCTCTCCGGTACGACGCAGATAGTGTGGCCGCTGTGGGATCGTCCTGCTTCGGGGTGGTCTTTGATGGTCGCGATGTTGTCCCACGGCACGTCGAGTCGCCGCATCCCGTCAAAGATCGTGATCGTGCTTGCGCCAAGCTGCACGCGGGGCGACCCGTGACGCGCGAGCATGAGTAAATGAGCCAACGCCGTCGCCGCGGCAACCGCCGCAGCGATAGAGAAGATGAGCCTTTGCTCGCCGGAGAGTTCGAGATCAATCAGATGCAGAGGCGCCAGTACTGCAAACGCGGTTTCAGCGATACCCAACGCACCTATTCCCGTGTTCGCGAGTGTTTGACTTTTCGCGTCCGGCAGGACAATCAGTCCCGTGGCTGACCACGCACATCGCGGCACGACGCGTTCCGCAATTCTGACGCGGTACGCGTTGACTGCAAGCGCGCCCGCCCCGATTCCCAAGGCGATCGACACGAGAACCGCCGGTAACGCCCCAACCACCAGTACGCGAATGGTCCACATCGCACACAGCATCGTGAAGACCACAAAGAGCCCGATCGAGAAGAGGAACTGGCCACGCCGATCGGTCCACGAGCCGGGTACCGGAAAGCGCGTCACCGACACGCGGCATCCCCAGCCTTTCGACGGTCGAACATATCGCCCAGCATCGGTTTCCTCATTGAACGTTCGAGAGGCTAATGTAGCAACTCGGACATTTCACCTACCGTCCGATTGCCGCCAGCGCGATCACCCATCCTTACTCGGCAGCTTCCAGCCGAACGTTGCGGTCGGGGGTGCGCTCTTCATGAACAACCGCGCCGGCCGCCCGCCGCCGACCCTTGTCTCCGGCACACCCATCTCGTCGACCTTTGGTTCCAGAAGCGGCTGCACGCGCCGGTTGAACGAGTCCCGCATCAGGCGTCGACCGAGGATCGCTTCATGCAGCTCACGCAGGTCCGACAGTGTGTACGGCTCGGGCAGCAGACCGTCGGGATCGGGACGGTCCTCGTAGCGTTCGCGAAGATTGTCAGTGGCGGATGCAATGATCTCGTCATGGTCGTAGAGCAACCGCTCCCCCGACGCGAGACGCCCGTCGACGTCGAGTGGAGCAAGCTCTCCGACGACGTCCGTCAGCGCCGAAGCGGGTTGTGCGACGGCATGCGCGATCGAGATCGTCCACCCGCGGGGATCTCGATCAGGATCGCTGAACACCGCGAGCAGATGCGGCCGGACGCGATCGGGTGAAAGTCCCAGCTTGAGTTCCAGAACCTCACGGACTGTCTCGTCGACGGTGCGCCGTTCTCGAATGAAACGTCCAGGAAGAGCCGCTTTTCCAGAGTCCGAATCACGTTGCACGACAACGTTCAACTGACCGTCGGCGACGGTCAGCACCGCGATGTCGACGGCGACGTTCGGGCGTGGATAGCTCGCGAGGCGAGGTCGTGAGGTCGTAGCCACCCCTTGACACTATTCGCATTTTCACTCAAACTACTAATCGCACTTCCGCGCAAAGTCGCCTCGGTTCGTTACCCGGGCGGGAACAGGAGCAGGTCATGAAGTTCTCCACCGCCCTCGACGTCGACGTCGTTGCCCACGAATCCGCCGATGAAGTCTCGGTGTTGATCGAACTGGAAGCACCCGAGGCGCCAACCACGGAACGGGCGCCCTCCGCTCTGCAGATCGTCCTGGACCGCAGCGGCTCGATGAGCGGTCCCCCGCTCGAGGGTGCCAAGAAGGCACTGGCCGGGGTCATCAGCCGACTCGACCCGCACGACGTCTTTGGCGTCGTCACCTTCGACAACGAGGCCCAGGTTGCCGTGCCCGCCGGCCTACTCGCTGACAAGGAGCGTGCCGCCGATCTCGTCGAATCGATTGTCTCGGGCGGCTCCACCGACCTGTCGTCGGGTTACCTTCGTGGCCTGCAGGAACTACGCCGCGCCGCCAAGCAGGTCGGAATCAGCGGCGGCACAGTGCTTGTCATCAGCGACGGACACGTCAACAGCGGCATCAGCGACGTCGACGAGTTCGCGTCCCTGACCGCCAAGGCTGCCGCCGACGGCATCGTGACCTCGACGCTCGGCTATGGACGTGGCTACGACGAGACACTGCTCGCAGCAATTGCTCGGTCCGGCAACGGGAACCACGTGTTTGCCGAGGACCCGGATGCAGCTGGTGCGGCGATCGGCGGTGAGGTTGACGGGTTGCTGTCGAAGGCCGTGCAGGCGGTGACACTGACCGTGCGGTTCATCCCGCAGGTGCAGGTGAGTCTGTACAACGATCTTCCCGCACACCAGGTGGCCGACGGCGAGGTTTCCATAGAGCTGGGCGACCTGTACGGCTCCGAAGCGCGAAAGCTGCTGCTGAAGTTGGCCGTTGACGGGATGTCGGGGTTGGGTGTCTCGCAGATCGCCGAGCTCGAGCTACGGTACGTCGAGTCGGCGACGCTTACTGAGCACACGGTGACGCTGCCGGTCACGGTGAACGTGGTGCCCGGTGATGAGGCGGATGGCCGGATCGCCGATCCGCGCGTGCAGTCGGAGAAGCTGTACCAGGAGGGCCAGGCCGCCAAGCTGCACGCGTCGGAAGCGTACGAGCGTGGCGATCTGGATGCCGGCAGCTCGTACCTGCAGGCCTCGCGGGACAGTCTGATCTCGTCGGCACTGCTCGCCGCACCTGCCGAGCGAAGCGCGATTGACGACGAGCTGTCGCTGATCGAGGAGCTCGGGACTGTTGGCGCTGCCGGTGACGCGGGCTACGTCTCGAAGATGACGCGGGACTCGTACCATCTCGGCAACCGGAAGCGCGGTCGGCGGGGATAGCCGGATCGATGGTCGAGCGTGTTCGCCGGTGGTTGAGCCGACCGCGAGGCGCCAGCCGAGCTGTCGAGTCGAAACCACCCCTCCCCCGGTGGTTGAGCCGACCGCGAGGCGCCAGTCGAGCCGTCGAGTCGAAACCACCCACCCATACCCGAAAGGCCTACCCACCAATGCAACTCATACCCGCGCAAGCGGACCGCGCCTCCGCGGTCCTCCTCGGCACCGGCATCGGCGACGCGCTCGGAGTTCCCTACGAATTCCAACCCCGACTCGGCCCAGAAGAAGTCCCAGTCATGAAAGGCGGCGGCCTCGGCAACTACGAACCCGGCGAGTGGAGCGACGACACCTCGATGGCGATGGCGATCGCCGAGGCTGTTGCCGGCGGTCACGACCTCACGTCCGAAGAGGGCCTCGACGCCGTTGCCCGCGGATTCATGCGCTGGTACACCGACTTCGACGGCAACCCGCCCGACATCGGCAACCAGACGCGGGCTGTCCTCAGCGCAACTTATCGTCGTCTGAAGTCAGATCCGACCGCGACAGCTTGCTCTGCAATGTTCGCGGAGTCCCAGGTCTTCGCCACTGCCAATCCGCACTCAGCCGGCAACGGGGCGCTGATGCGGACTGGACCGGTAGCGCTGGCTCACCTCGACGACCGCGAGACGCTCGCCGAGGCCGCCCGTGCCGTTGCCTCGCTCACCCATGCTGACGAACTCGCAGGAGACTCGTGCGTTCTGTGGAGCGAAGCAATCCGGGTAGCGATCATCGAGGGACGCATCGACATTCAGGCTGGCTTTGACCTGATATCCGACGAGCGTCGATCGCAGTGGCGCTCCTGGCTCGCTGACGCCACGACCCAGAGTCCGTCGCGCTTCACTCCCAACGGCTTCACGGTCACAGCGTTGCAGGCAGCCGCCTCATCCATCCTGCACACGCCAGCCGACGACGGCCCGACGCATGTCAGGGAGAGTCTCTACACCGCGATCCGGATCGGGGATGACACCGATACCGTTGCCGCAATCGCTGGCGGGCTCCTGGGCGCGCGGTGGGGGCGTGAAGCATTTGACGACCGATGGACCAATACAGTCCATGGCTGGCCGATGCTGGACGGGCATGCAACAGCCGCGATCGATCTTGCTCACCTTCCTTCGCGGCGTCGGCCTAAAAACGGCGGCTCTGGAAAGTAGCCGAACTACGGGTCGGGCGCCTGGCTTGGCTCAATTTTCACGGTTCGCGGGGCTGTGACCTGGTGTGTTAGGTGTCGGGGCAGACACCTAACGGGCGGCGTTTTAGGCCGCTCGAGTGGCGTTTGTGCGGACGGTGAAGACCAAGTCGGGAGCGACGGCTGTCCAGATCGTGGGGTCTAACCGTCGCGGATCCCGCGAGATTGAGGACCTCGGCTCGGCGCATACCGCTGCTGAAGTGGCGGCGTTGAAGGCCGCAGCCACCGATCGGCTGGCCGGCGGCCAGCAGTAACTCGACTTGGGGTTGGTGACTGCGGACGGGCCAGCCCCACTCCCGATCACCAGCTTGCGGATAGCGGTTCTGCTGGATGCGTTCACCGCCGTGTACGCCGAGCTCGAGTTCGCTTCGATCCCTAACTCCGACAGCGTGTGCGATGATCTCGTGATCGGCCTGATCATCGAACCGACAGCCAACTCGACTCCCTGCGTGTGGTCGCCGAAGCTGGACTCAGCCCGGTGTCGTACGTGACGCTCAAACGACGGATACCGGTCTACGCCGACCCCGTATGGCGGCAGAAATTGGCGAAATCGTGTTCCACGCATGCCAATATCGGGCCGGCAATGCTGTGTCTCTACGATGTGACGACCCTGTACTTCGAGACCGTCAACGCCGATGGGTTCCGTAAACCCGGCTTCTCCAATGATCTCGGCTCGAGACGTCTCCAACATCCGCAACCGCCTCAAAGCAGCCGGATTCCCTGTCACCAAAACATTGGAGACCTTCGATGTGGCCGCCTCATCGATCCCAGCGGACACCTTCGCTTACCTGATTTCGTTGGAATAGATGCGCGCACAATATAGTCTGGCGATCATCGGGCCCACCGGAACGCGCAAGAGCCACACTCTAATCGGGCTCAAGATCGCCGCAGTACACGCCGGGCACGAAGTGCGTCACCTCACCGCCATCGACCTCGTCGAAACGCTGTATCGCGGCATGGCCGACGACACCGTCGGCAAGATCATCGACACCACGCTACGCCAGAACCTCATCATCGTCGATGAAATGGGATTCGCACCCCTGGACAATACCGGCACCCAATTGTTATTCCGGCTCGTCGCCGGCGCCTACGATCGCCGCTACCTCGCGATCGCCTCCCCCTGGTCCTTCGCAAAAGGGGGGCCGACTCCTGCCCGAACACACTACCGCCGTCAGCATCCTCGACCGGCTCCTACATCACGCCATCATTTGCACCCGCAGCGATTCCTGCCGCGTGACCCACCGAACGGAGGCGCCCCACCACTAAACCAAACCGCACTGGGCGAGGACTTTCACCTGGCCATAGTGTTCGCCGCCTGACCATCAGCCGGTTCATCAGAAGCCGCACCGGCTGGTCGATCGAGAAGCTCGTCACCACCACACGCCGATACCGCATCACTGCCGCCTATCCACTACCTGGCGACCTCCAAGTCGCGATCACCGCCAGCCGAGAATTAAGCCAAGTCAGGCAAATCCAGGTCGGATTGCTCTGCGCCTACCCGAGATCCATGAACCATCACAGCTCCCGAAGAAGCGCGCTCGCTGGCCGTGTCGGCTCTGTCTGTCTGATAAACATGTATCTGTTGCTGATGAGCGGCAGCACCAAATCGCACTCGGGGATGATGATGGGACACCGAAGTGAGCGTTGACTACACGAACTGGGACTGATTACCCAAAGCGGCCGACGAAATACAGACGTATCTGAATCGACTACTGGCAGAGGCGGGTGTCGTTCCCCATGCTGTAACAGCAAGGTCCAAGTCAATTCGATCATTCATAAACAAGTGCGAAGCCAAGGGCTATGCGAACCCTATTCAGGAGGTTACCGACTCTGTCGCGGTGAGAATAATTACCTACTCGAGAACCGACTTGGATCGGTCAGTCGAACTAATCCGCGGCCGCTTGGCCATCAAGGATGGAGAGGATCGAAATCCAGGCGATACGTACCCGCCACGTCTTCGGGAATACGATTGCCACCATCTGGTGGTCACGGGTCACCGCGAGGATGCCGAACCGGGATGGCTCATCGCCGGCGGGAAGCTCTCCCAGTACTTTGATCGGTTTGGCGGACTTGAGAAACAGATCCGAACTGTCGCAGGGCATGCGTGGGCCGAGTTCGAGCACTCTCGGAGATACAAGGGAGCGCAGTACACAAAGATCGGCGAGAACGACAAAGAGACGATCGATCAGCTCTTCGGCGCAGCTTCAGACTGCAGACGCGCACTCGACGAGACATTCGTTGCAATCGACAGGATACTGGCCAACCCTGCGACAACACAGGTGCCAACCCAGTTGCCAGAGCCAAGCGCAAAAGACGACGAAAAAGTCGGCGTTGGTACAGGTGGCGCCCCTGTTGTCGAGACCAACCTCGCAGATTTTCTCGGAAATCGGTTCCCTGAGGACGAAGAAGGGTCCACAGCCGGGGTTGCATTCGCATGTGAACTGGTACGAGCGTGCGGCTTGCACACCATCGAATCTCTCGAGGTCGCGCTCGAGGATCAGGACAGCACGGAGATCCGCGCACTTATGAACGCGGACACGAAAGTCACACGGGTGAGACGCCTTGACGATGAACTGCTGGCCCGATTCGGCGAGAACTACATTGAAATGACTGGCGACATCGGAGTGGTCAGCACGCGTGCGAAGCAACTTGCATGGCGATTCGATAGGCTCCGCGGCAAGACCGGTTACAGCATGTATTCACTCGAAGGCGATGCATTCCCGGCTGACTTGCAGTCCGTATTGCTTCCCGCAGCACGAGCCGTGCGAGAGGTAGCGCGAATCGTCGCAACCAATGGGAGCAATCGAGATCTCCAGATTCCTGAGGTGCTCAGTTACGCGGACGACCTCCCCCGCCCCACCCGCCCGAAGAGGGTAGATCTCGACAACGGAGATTCACTGTGGATCGCGACGAACTTAGGTCGAGAATATGCGGAGTACCTGATTGACGAGATACTGGCGAGATCAAACGGCCTTGACCTCGCAGTCTGGAAGGACGGGAATCTGGTCGCCAGTGGCTCAAGGTGGGATTGACGATGATCGAATCCTCAACAGATCCGCCGATAGCTGCGGGACCGACCTTGACCGTCGCCCGTTCTGGCTCATTGAAGATCACCGGACCTACGCATATTCAGCGTATGACTGTCGACCACAACTTCAGCAGAAGCTCGGTTGGGCACGCGTTGCCAGCCAACCAACATTCTTGTTCCGGCGCGGCCGAAGGCTTGGTCTAGAGCTACAATCCCGTCATGCCGCCCGCTATTCTCGGCCCACCCAGCGGTGCCGCCGGCCACAACATTGTCGATCTCTTCGCAGGCCCGGGAGGTCTAGACGTAGCAGCCGCCTGGCTTGGAATCGAGACAACCGGTATCGAGTGGGATGAAGGTGCCTTCGCTACACGAGAGACGGCGAAGATCCACTCGCACAAGGGCGACGTCCGGGATTTCCACGCCGCAGATTTCCCCAACGCGAGCATTCTGGCCGCCGGCCCTCCCTGCCAGACGTTCACCGTGGCGGGTAAGGGCGCCGGCCGGCTCGCGCTCGACACCGTCCTCGCGTTCATCAAGCGGATGTCGGTCGGCGACAACATCACCGAGGATCTGAAGGGTCTGTCCGACGAGCGGACCGGCCTCGTCCTGGAGCCACTGCGGTGGGCACTGGATGCCACGGCACAAGAGCACCCTTACGAGGCGATCGTTCTCGAGCAGGTACCAGCGGTTCTGCCAGTATGGGAGGCCATGGAGGAGGTCCTACAAGGAATCGGATACCAGACCGTTTCTGGCGTCCTTCGGACCGAGGAATACGGGGTGCCGCAGACACGACGACGCGCCGTCCTCGTGGCGAATCTGACCTTCAAGCCTCAACTCCCGGCCCGCACCCACCAGCGATTCGCGCGCGATCAAGATCCGAGGCCCGGCTCCGTACCCACGTGGAAGCCCATGTCCGAAGCGTTATCCCTTCTCCCCGGATCTGCAAGGAACTACCCCTTCGAAGTCGTCTCCAACTACGGGTCCGGCGGTGACCCGAGGGCTCGTGGTCGGCGGCATTCCTCCGAACCATCGTTCACCGTGACCGGCAAGGTCACGCGCAATCGCATTCTCGACTCCAATGGCAAGTGGCGCAATCGCTTCAGCCACGCCGAAGCCGGCCTGCTCCAGACGTTTCCTCACGACTACCCATGGTCGGGTGTGGGTATCGGCCAGCAGATCGGGAACGCGATCCCTCCGCGTCTCGGTGCGCACGTTCTCTGCGCTGCATTGGGCCTGGAGGTCGCGGCTCACGACCTCGACAAAGTGGTCGCGCTCCCCTGGGCGAGGTCGCGCAACTCCCTCCGGCCGGCCCGTTCGCTGAGCGTTCTGTCAGACCCCTCCTGTAGTGATTGAGGGCTCAATAGGATCTCACCTGGGGCCCGCATCACGGGGATGCGGAGGATACAAGCGAGAAGTGAGTAGCAGTGATGAGCACGAACACCACAGCAGATGTCATCGAGACCGTACAGCAGCTCACGACGCTGGCCCTGAGAACCTATGAGATCAACCCTGGGTTGGTCGAGGAGCACGCCAATGGTGAGCGACGTATTCACCAGGGCGGATACGGTGATCGCCAGCTTTTCGAACTCATCCAGAACGCGGCCGACGAACTGCGACAGCCCGCGTTCTACGGCGGACGCATCGAGGCTGTTCTCACCGACACCCACCTCTACTGCGCCAACGAGGGCTCCCCCATCACGCCGGCCGGAGCCGAAACCATCCTTCGCATGGGCGTCTCACGCAAACGCGGCGGACAGATCGGGCGCTTCGGGGTCGGTGTGAAATCGGTACTATCCGTGACGAAGTCTCCACAGTTCTTCAGTACCTCGGGAGCCTTCGGTTTCGACGCAGATTGGTCGGCCCACAAGATAAGGACCGCAGTCAACGAAGCCCAGTCCAAGCAAGTACTCCCCGTGCTGGACCTCACCGACACCCCGGTGCTGCGACTCGCACGCCAACTCGATCCTGCCTCAGAACGCGCAGCAGACCCCATTCTCGACGCACTCCTCGCGTGGGCGACGACTGTCGTCCGCCTGCCATTGATTCCAGGTACCGCCGCTCAGTTGAACCGGAGCATGCATGCACCTGCTGCGCTCGGAACAACGGGCCAAGAGTTTCCTACACTGTTCCAGCTCTTCTCGCCCCATGTCGGGACGGTCGTCCTTGACGACCGCAGTGTTCTTCCCGTCGTACGCCGGGAGTTGACCATCGGTCACGACGGTGATGTGTCGGTCATTCATCAGTCACGGACCGGACTCCACTCGGCGGACGAACGCTACCGAGTCTTCACTGTCGAGCACGTCGTCACCGATGAGGTGCGCGCCACGTCAGGCGAATTGCACGATCGTGCGACGCTCGACATCGCGTGGGCTGTTCCCGACTATCGGATCGACAACTCCGGTGAAGAGCCGCTGTGGACGGTGCCAGCCGAACGCGGCACGTTCTGGTCATACTTCCCCACGAAGTACTCGATGACTCTCAGCGGAGCGCTGAATGCGGCGTGGAAGACCAACGAGGACCGTCAGAATCTGCTCGACAGCGCAGATCTCAACCGCGAATTGCTCGATGTCGCAGCACGGTTGGTCATCGATTCTCTACCGGAACTCGTCGTTGACCAGGACCCGGCCGCCTATCTCGCGCTGCTGCCCGGACGGACGCGGGAGTCACCGAACTGGGCGTGCAAGTACCTCGCCGGCAAGGTATGGGAGCTTGCATCCACCTACCCCTCACTGCCCGACCAGGATGGGTGCCTCCGCGAACCCGGCGCTCTGAGATTCAGACCTGAGGACGTCGGACACGTGACGTTGAAACTGTGGTCCGAGTACCCCGGCCGTCCGAAGAACTGGGTACACCACTCTGTTGACGCCGTCGGATTACGGCGCGGCAAGATGAGGCACATCCTCGACGCGTGCCGCGGTCTCGAGCCCGCGTCCATCACCGAGTGGCTCGAGGCACTGGTCGCCGACGGGTCGGAGAAGGGGTCGATAGCCGCCCTGCGCGTGCTCAGCCGGCTCATTTCCCACGACATCGCCGGGAACGGAAAACTACTGGCAGAGGCCAAATCTGCGAAGGTCGTGCTGACGTCGTCCGGGAACCTGGTGGCACCGTTGCCGGGTGGCGTGTTTCGCCGAACATCCGACGACGTCCTGCGTGACGACCTCGTCTACGTCGCAGATTCCATCGCCGACGACCCGGACATGGGCAGGATCCTCGATCAGCTGGGCATCCGCGAAGCAGACCCGGACGGGCGATTCCGCAGCATACTCGACCAGGGCTTCACCGGCTACACCGACGACCACTGGATCAGGTTCTGGCAGTTACTGCGCACAGCGGGGGGTGCCAGTCAGACCCGCGCCATCCTCGACAAATACCCCGACGCCGCAACCGTTCTGAGAGTACGCAACATCGCAGGTGACTTCGTCGCCGCAGGCAGTTGCCTGCTACCGGGTCCCGTCGTTCCCGCCGACGGCTCAAGGGACCGAGACGTCGCTGTTGACATGACGTTCCACGGCGACGACCGGTCCACGCTTCGCGCTCTCGGGATGAAGGACCGACCCGAGATCGCCGGGCACGAATGTGAATCGGAGCAGTGGTTCGCCGACTATCGCCAAGCGATGTACGAAGATTACTGCGCAGCACTTCCCGGGATCAGCAGGCGTGTCATGCCGGATACGCTTCGGATCGAGGGCGGCGCCATCGCCGGACCACTTCGCGTCTTCCGCCGACTGTCCGACGAGGGACGCGCCAAGTTCATCGCGTCCACTCCACCTGAGGGTCTCGTCATCAACTGGACGAGACAGGTTGGACGACAGTCGAATACGCGTACTGAGATTCCATCGCCCATCCGGTGGCTCTACAGCAAGTACGGATACACCGAGACCAGCGTCGGGCTGCAACTCGTCAGCGACGCAGTCGGACCTGAACTTGCCGAGTTCAGAGACTATCTCCCTGTATCGCAATTGTCACCGGCCCTCGCCCAACGACTGCGACTCCGTTCGACGGTGAAGCAGCTTCGACCCACTGAGTGGCAAGCATTGCTGGATCGGGTCAAACAAAGCACCGACGACGCTGCCATCGGAAAGTCCTATGCCCT
The DNA here is from genome assembly GCF_000332975.1 of Gordonia aichiensis NBRC 108223. Classification (GTDB taxonomy): domain Bacteria; phylum Actinomycetota; class Actinomycetes; order Mycobacteriales; family Mycobacteriaceae; genus Gordonia; species Gordonia aichiensis. The sequence continues at coordinate 144,881 of NZ_BANR01000011.1, forward strand.
GCTAATCCGGGTGGCGCTCGATCTTCTCAACGAGGAGACCGGCGTGCGCTGTCGTGTCGGGTCGCACTGGGATTTCCGGCCCGATCACGAAGTCGCCGTCGCCACGAAACGTGCAGAGTTCGACGAGCTTGTCCGCCAACAGCAACCCGCACTATTCGTGGCAGACCCCGGCGATGCCGATCAAGCCGAATTCATGATCACCGAATGGGGAATGCACCGATACAGCGATGTGATCGAGAAGGAGATCCGCCCCGTTCTGGTCGGACCTGCGTCTCCCCTCGCCGACGCATTGCCCGCGTTCAAGACCAACCCGGGTGAGCGCGTGATCCGCGGCGTCTCACTACAGCTGTGCTCGGAACTCGACGAGATCACACGAACCCCGTCCGGGGCGACACCGAAAGCTCTCGAGAGTGCGCGTGACGCCGACACCGTTTGGGTGCGCGCCGATCTGCCCCTTCTCGACCAGATGGCGGCGGTGGACCGCGCCCTCGGATTCGGGCTCGGCCGGAACACTTGTGAGCGACTCCTCGAGCATCACGCGAAACTGGTTGAGTCCCAGAAGTTCAGAGAGCAGGTTGCCCGTGTTCGAAATGCGCCAACCATTCCGGAGAAGCTGTCACTGCTGCTTCCGAGTGACCAACTGCGCGCGGGACTCCCCGATGGTCTGATCGCTAGCGAGAAGCATGAATCGGGCCGTGAACCGGGCCCCGAGCGCCTCGCCGAACTCGCCTACAACGCCTTCGATGACGCCGTACTCCGAGAGTACGCAAGCGACATCCGGTCAACCTTCGAAACAGCACCGGCGCACTTCGACGGTGGTCCGTCTGCCCGAAAGTTCGTCTCTGACCTGGGCTTCCCCGACTCCTTCGCGGGGGCACGTATCCCCGCACCGCCGCAGCGTGAGGATGCCCATGGGCCGGTGGACTTTCCGGCCCTCCACCCCTATCAGGACGAGATCGCGCGGCGCTTCGTCGGCTTCCTCATCGAACCCACACCGAGCCGCGCGATGCTCAGCCTTCCCACCGGAGCGGGTAAGACACGTGTCGCCGCCGAGGCTGTGATCCGCTGGATCGGGCAGGCCGGGGTTCCCGGAGGGCCCATCCTGTGGATTGCCCCGACTGCCGAGCTCTGCGAGCAGGCCATCCAGTCGTGGAAGTTCGTGTGGGAGCATGTAGGACCGGTCACAAATCTGGTGCTCGATCGGTTCTGGGGAGGCAATTCGGCCACACCGGTCACCGGACGCCCGCATCTGGTCGTCGCCACCGACGCGAAACTCGATGAACGCCTCGACACCGACGACTACGAATGGCTTCGCAGCGCGTCACTGGTAATCGTCGACGAGGCGCACGGCGCCACATCCCCCCGGTACACACGAATCCTCGAGTTGTTGGGTCTCACCAGAAGCAAGACGCTAAGAAACCTCGTGGGTCTGACAGCCACTCCTTTCCGGAACGATGCCGAACTCACCCGCCGGCTCGCAGGCCGGTTCGGCAATTATCGCCTCGACGACGGTGTACTCGGAGACAATCCGATCGCACGACTGCAGGAACTCAACATCCTTTCGCGCGTCGAGCACACCGAGCTGGAAGGTATGCGCCTGCAACTCTCCGAGTTCGAACTCGCCGAAGCCGCAAAGATGAACGGGGTGCTCCCCAAGAGTGCTGAACGCCGCCTCGCTGCCGATGAGGCTCGCAATTCCGAACTGATCAAACGGATCACAGCTCTGCCCGACGACTGGCCTGTTCTGGTATTCGCCACCTCCGTCGACCATGCCAAGGTCCTCGCAGCGAAACTCAACGACCGTGGCATTCGTTCGGTGGCAATCGATTCCGGCACCCCGGTAGCCGATCGCAGACGCAGCATCGAGGAGTTCCGCAAGCAGAACATCCGTGTCATCACCAACTACGGCGTGTTGTCGCAAGGCTTCGACGCTCCGGCAACCCGTGCGGTGGTCATCGCCCGACCGGTCTACAGCGCCAACATGTACCAACAGATGGTCGGACGCGGTCTCCGCGGAACCCGCAACGGCGGCAAGGATGAATGCCTCATTCTCGACGTCAAGGACAACATCATCAACTTCGACAATCAGCTGGCATTCAACGAATTCGAGTATCTCTGGAACGGCGCACCTGCTGTGTAACTGCGCGAAGTGGTATTCCGCGATGGTCGAGCTTCGAGTTCAGTACAGCTCCGGTGCGAATACCTTCACGACCTCCGCTTCCGGATCGAATCCTCCGTCGGTTCGAGTCACCTTTGCGGATTTCTTGCGACCCTCTTGAATGGCTTGAGCTTGGGATCGCGCCCTGACAATGCCTATGCGGTAGCCCTTGCTCTCGACGGTTTTGATCCGCATTTGAAGGTTGTGGGCAGACGAGTATCCAACCCATTGAACAACTTTCCCAGTGCATTTCTGGTTGGCGTATACCGCCCATGCGAAGCCGAATCGAGTGGGCTTCAGAATTGCTGGGACCGGATTGCCGGCGAGGTCGAACAGCGCTGCGTGCTCCCAAACGCCACCATTCTTGTCAATCTTGCGCTGTAGTTTTCCTTCTGGACTCCGAGGAGGAAACGTACTCGGATCCGCAAGAGCTTCGACGGCAACGATCCCCTTGGGAAGTTTTCCGACGGTACGTTTCGCCGGGGTGGGAACGTTGACGGCCGCAGGTGGCGGCGGTGGGCTCGCATTCTGCCCGGCCGTCGCTGGTGCGGGGGTGGTCGGGGGTGCGCTATCAGGCTTCGATTCACGTTCTCCGATAATCAGCATCGGCTTTCTGTCACGATCGTGGATGTCGCCGACAACGACCATCTCAAAACCTGCGGCATGGAACCGATTGATCGTCGCCGACAGGTCCGGACGCATCGCAAGCAACTCATCCAGGGTTGCGGAGGAGCTCGATAGCTCCAGCCGCAGAGCGTCGACGTGTTGCGCGTCGAGTTTGGAAGTCGAGTGATGTGTAGTTCCTCGAGGACCAGCCGCAGGGTCTTCTCTGCGTCTATTGTCATTTGGGTGCGGAGTCAACTCCGGTTCCTTTCCTGACTTGGAATTCTTTCGGGGACCTATTGCGGACAGACCAGTAGATTTTTCCAGAATGATCGCGACCTCCACTCCCCCTGCGCGGACGGGACGCATTTCGAGCCACGGGATTCTCGGATGTCTACGCCTCAGTCAGATACCCCGCCAACGTCTCTCGCGTGTTCTCATCAACCACCCAGTCATTGAAGCCGACACCGAACACGGTCTTGTTGGAGATTGTTGACTTGACGGTTCCGGCAGCAACGGCGGGATTGCGGAATGTTCTGCCGGACAACGACGCCGCTCCCTGCGCGCGAACGATCTCCAACTCCGATGACTCGGGATCGAAGAAGCCGACCACTCGACATCCTTCGTAGTCGAGGACCACACGCAACCGGCCTTCGGCCCACACCAAGCCCGGTGTCGTTGCTACCGGCACCTGCTCTTCCTGCGGAGCCGCGGTATCCAACTGCGCGACATCGATGTCCGGCTTTGCCTCCGACTCAACGGGAATCGTCGTGGCTGTCCGAGCCCTGGCGGCGCGGGCAGCCACCTCTCCAGGTGTCGGCACACACGCCCTCGCCCACGCGGCGGGCGTGTTCTCGGGCTCCGAAAGCTTCAGCAGGTCCCAGCGCCCGAGTCCATCTTTGACGACCCATGCTTCGATGTTGATGTGGGTGTCGTGGCGGTCCCGGGGATTGCTCTTGGCCCGCGCATCGATGACGTACTTCACTCGCTTCGAGTACGGTCCCACAGGCGCAATGTAGAATGCGGGTGGCATTTCGCTCTGATCGAGGAAGACCACCGCGTCGTGTTCCCGGCTGCCCTGCCACAAGTACTGGTCCTGCGTGCTGATCCGCCAGCTTCCTCCGGCTCCGCTGTGTACACGGACCACCCTGCTCTGCCCCTGAGAATTGCTGACTATAAGTGTTCCGCGCGAATGCTCGTCGGATGTCCGCGCCGTCCAGCCCTGGGCTTCGACCTGTTCGATCACAGCACGTAGCGCCGGCCCGATGGGAGCTTTCGCCTCCACGGTATCTGAATCAGACGTGCCCACACGGACGTGGACAGCTTCGTCCGGTGCCGAATCCTTTTCGTACTCGGTATGTTCGAACTCGGCTACTCGACCGCCGAGCGCCGCCCACAGCTCGGATAGACGCGCACCAGAAACTGAACCGAGTACCAACGAGCGATCACCCAGCCAACCCTGAATACCCGCTTGCTGCAACGGCTTCTCTCCATTGGCGTTGAAGATCTGGGCCAACGCGTCAAGTGCAACAACCCGATCGTCCACGGTGTCCGATCCGCGACCACCGAGGCCGACTGTCTCGTCACCGATCCGCATCCAGGTGATGTCGTCGAAGCCCTGCATGAGGGCTTGTTCGACCTCGAGATCCGGTAAGACCTCGCGCAGCTCGCGCCAGGTCACGATCCCTTCGTGTTCCGCGAAGATGTCGAGGATTGCGTCCCGGGGATTCCACACCGCGGGCGCGACCACAGTGGTCGGCTCATCTACCTCCGCGTCATCTTCTGGCGTTGAGGTCGGTGCGAGCCACTCACTCAGACGCCGTGCAGCGTCACGCGGGTCCAGGTCATCGCGCTCGGCCGCAACCGCAAACAACTCATCGAGATGGGTTTCCGCGGTCGAACCCACATCAGGGTCCTCGACCGTCGCGTTCACGTACACAACGACCATCGCGGTTCGCCCGGCCCAATCCGCGGGATGAACCACGCGACCCATCCGCTGCAGCATCTGTGCACGACTACGGGCAGAGGCCGTCACGATGCCTACCTGCGACGTGGGGACCGCGACGCCCTCATCGAGTAACCGGGAGGTGGCCAACACATCGACCGAGCCACTCGCATAGCGACCGAGCATGAATGCGACGTCGCCGTTCTCCGGGACGGCGTCGGTGACCACGCCAGAATTTCGGGCGGCCGTGGCAATTGCCGCCGACGTTTCGTATGACGCCGTGAATACGGTGGTTCGGCGTGAGTCTGCGACACCTCGGGCGATCACCTCGACGGCCGCAACCTTGGACTTGCATTCCGATAGAACCCACTTGCGAGCGTCGAGGGCCTCCAGGTACTCACGCGCCAAGAAGCTGATCTCACCGACGAGGGAGCCGGAATCGATCTCACGCGCGGTCTCGTACACGCCACCGCTGAGATCGACACCTGTGTCGCGGAGTTTGCGTTCGGCCCGGTCGATGCGCGCGGTGAGTCCGTCGTACTTCTCCCGCTCAGGGACCGAGAATCGGACGCCGACCGTCAACACCAAGGGCTCACCGAGGATCCCCTCGTTCACTGCACGACGATAGTCGCAGCCTTCGATACGAGCGCCGAAGTAGGGTCGCAAAATTCGCTCCGCCTGCGGATTCGACCACTCGTAAGACGCCGTCAGGCCAAGCTTCTCGGTGATCTCCTGACGCGGGAAGACGACGTCGGTGTAATCGGCGACACCGAGTCGTTGGATCTCGTCGACAACCAGCAACCCAGCGTCTCGGAACGCCGTCAGGTGTCGCTTGCCCAGTCCGGCAACCGTGGTGACGACGACCTGCTCACGAATCGCGAGCGCCTTGGAGCCGTCTGGTGCGCCGATCTCCACGCCGGGGAACGCCGCCTCCAGGGTGCTGCGCCACTGGTCGACGAGGTCACGGTCAGGAGCCAGGACCAGTGCCGGGACTCCCCGTCGCCGCGCCTCGGCAATGGCCGCGATGCCCACGTCGGTCTTGCCCGCACCGGTGACCGCCTCGATGACGCCGGACCGCCCGGCGGCGAGCCACTTCTGAAAGGCCTCGACCTGCCAGGGCCGCAGCGGCCTATTCATGCCCAGCCGATGCGCAAGATCATCCGATGAGACGACACGCCATTCGTCGGCGCCTTCCGGCGGTTGAACGAATACCTGATCGTTGTCGAGGAGAACCTTCTGCACTGCGGTCACGGTCTGCGAAAGGCGTTCGGCCAGTTCAACGGACGTCAACGGACCGACTCGAGTGATCTCGCCCAGAACCGAATCACCGAGTGTCTGCATTGTCCCGTGTCCCCTGTCGTCGCCGTCCGCTAGGTTTGAACTTCAAAGTATTAGATCAACTGACACTGACGAGGTTCACCACCATGAAGGCCGAGGGGAAGCTTGTCCGCGAATTGTTCGAGGGCGAGCAATGCCTGGTCGTACCTGTCTTCCAACGACCGTACGTGTGGAATCGGGTCCGCAACTGGGAACCGCTGTGGGCCGACATCGTCGCCATGGCCGAGTCCATGTCCACCAACACCTCATCGGAGCCACACTTCCTCGGCGCGGTGGTCCTCGATTCCACAGACAAGGACGCCGCCGACATCAGCGTCCTGCAGGTCATCGACGGACAGCAACGCATCACCACCCTCCAGATCGCTCTCTGCGCCATCCGTGACGCTTTCACCACTGCCCAGGTCGAGCGCGTCTTCATCAAGGCCCTGCACAAACTGGTCACCAATGAGGATCAACTCTCGACGGAAACCTTCGCCCCGTACAAGGTGTGGCCCACACTCCGGGACCGCGGGGTCTTCGCCTCGATCGTGGATAACACCCAGCCAGAGGACGAACCCGATTCGCGTCTCGCCGACGCCTACCAGTTCTTCTACGAGGAGACCCTGACCTGGCTTACCGAGAACGAGGCGGACCGCGCGGCCATCAAGTCACTTGTTGACGCGCTGCGGATCGGTCTGCAAGTGGTCGTCATCGAGCTCACCGCCAACGACAACGCGCAGGTGATCTTCGAAAGCCTCAATGATCGCGGGACGCCGCTGCTGCCCAGCGACCTCGTCAAGAACTCGCTGTTCCAGCAGTTGGAGCGAGCAGGCGCCGACGTCGAGCAGATCTTCGACGATCACTGGCGTCGATTGGAGACGCCGTTCTGGCAGGAAGAGGTCAGGCAGGGCCGCTTGATCAGGACGCGTGTGGACGCGTTCTTTGCCCACTACCTCACCATGCGTACCGGTGACGAGGTCTCGGCCACCGGCCTGTTCAACCGGTTCAAAGACTTGTCCGTGGGCATGTCGCGCGACGATCTCGTCGCACTGACTCGAGAGATCGCGGAGTGCAGCGACCTCTACCGAGGCATCGTCGATCGCTCCGGTGATGATGCCCACGACCGACTCCTCGAGACTGCCGAGACGCTGGACACCACGGTCCTGTCTCCGGTGGTTCTCTATCTCGATCGCCGGGCAGACGAGGCCGATCGCGCCGAGGCCTTCGGATATATCGAGTCGTGGCTTGTCAGACGAGCCGTGGTGCGATCGACCAGCAAGAACTACAACCGGATGTTGCTCGATCTCCTGAAGATCCTGCAGCGCAGTACCACGCCCTTCGCGCCCACCGTACGGACGTTCTTCCTGGAAAACACCTCGGAATCCGGACGATGGCCGACCGACGGCGAGATCCGTGACGCGCTGATATCTGCGCCCATCTTCAAGAACCTCACGCGCGCCCGAATGCGCATGGTGCTGCGCGGCTGCGAGCGCGGCCTGCGATCGGACGCGCAGCAGATTCCCGATCTCGACTCTCTGGAGCATGCGTTGCTCGCGACCGCAAGCGACGACGTCGACGAAACACTCCGCGGCGCTTTGGGCAATCTAACTCTGTTCCCGCGGTCTCGGGATCTGACGAGGGCCACCGACTGGCCTGCTCGCCGAGCAATTCTGTCGAGCTCGGATCTCGCGTTGAACCAGCAACTCCCAGAATCGCTTTCCGGGATTGAGATCACTGTCCGTGGCTCGCGCCTTGCGGGCGGCTTTTGCCAGACATGGCCACACCCCGATTCACCGACAACCGTCACGCCGGATGACGACGCTGACGTGAGAACCGCACCCGAAGCGCCCGCCTGGGTTGACGAAGCATGGTCAGAAATCCAAGAGTTCTTCGAAGGACTACCCGTCGGATCGGTGTCACGGGTCGAGGACCGCGTCTCGCGGATAGCACCCACTGAGAGCGGATCTATGGATGTCTTGACGCAGGACCCTCTGGCGGGCTACGCCTTTCGTGAGATCGCCGGGACACTCTACATCGAGAAAGTACCCGGCGAAGCTCCGATTCCGGCACCAGATATCACTGCCCTGGCCGCCGGCCAGCGCGTCGAACCGAGCTTCGCGAACACGGTGCCAGAGACCACCGACGGGACAAGGGCCAGGGTTTTCTACGAGGAAACCATCAGTGATCTGATGATCGCGGGCTTCATCAAGGAGGGCGACACCGTCTACCACGAGCAGCCTCGCAAGGGCCGCTCATTCGCGGCCCGTATCGGTCGAGCAGGCCGAATCCTTGTCGGAAACCGTGAGTATGACAGCCCTTCGGGAGCCTTATCCGATGCGGTGGGATCCAGCCGAAATGGTTGGCGGGATTGGCGACTCGAACGAACTGGTGAGACACTCGAGCAGGTTCGGGAACGGTTTCGGCGGCACCGACGCAGCAGTTGACCTTATTTGCGTGCAGTAGCCGGTACACATCTTTGGGTTTACAGTCGAAGCCCGCTCGTGACAGGAATCAAGCGTGGCAAAGGACCATTTCATTCCCGCCGGACTTCTTGCTCGATTCACCGACGACCCGAAAGACTCCTCCCGCCTTTCAAAGGTATGGTCACTGAGAAGCAACGGCGTGCGCGCACTGGTCCGTGCTGAGTCGATTGGATATAGTCGCAACCTGTACGACGTTGATGGTGAGATGTTTCCGACTCGCGGTACTCGCGCGGTTGACTCTGTCTGGGACTCGTACGAGCCTGACTTGTCCCGTGCGCTCGACAAGCTGATCGGCGGTTCGGTCACCGCCTCCGAGTGGATCAACATACTTGTGCCTTTCGTCGCCGCATCGTTCGGACGCGACCGAGGTTACAAAGCGCGCGTGGTGGGCAGGTTCGCCCGAGAGATCGATGTTGATCGCCAAGAATTCGGCGAGTTGGTCCTGAATGACACCAACATCGCCATCAACCGTATTTTGGAGATGGAGAGGTTTGCATCGCGAGCCCTGGCATGCGAGTGGACGGTGTGCGAAGTCCGTGATGACCTGGTCATACCTGACATAGGCTACTGCTTGGAACTAGTCCACGAATACCCGGACATCATTAGTATGCAGTTCCCAATCGGGAGGCGACATCTCCTCATACTCACTCCCCGCCCGTGTGGTCTAATTCTTAAGAAGTCCAATGGCGGATGGGCGCCAACGATTTCCTACGCTCGCCTTGAGGTACCCAGCGAACTGCTGAATCGTGCGCTTGCCACCACCGCGCAAGACTTCGTCGTTGGCACGCGCACCTCAATCGACCAGGTGAAGGCCGACGATCTAAGTCAATACACTTGGGAAACGATTGACCAGATTCTCGAACAGTGGCCATTCCGGGTGGACACACGAAACCTCAGCGGTCTCCGGCGGGCCGTGCAAGAAATCGTCGATGGCAACCTTGATTCGCTTGATCATGTCTATTTGGACCCACTCCTGGCAATTTCCGAACTCGAGCCACAGGCCGAATTGGTCTCGGCGATCGGGCGGAGGGTCCCAGCTGACGCCTTTCTCACTCTTCACCGAAACGGACTGGATCTGTCCGTAGACTAACCAACTGAGGCCGAACCCAGCCGATTCTTGCGGAGGAGTTGAGGAATTGCCGCGCAGGCTCAACCGACTGACGCTCACGGCGCGCGCGGCGTCACCAATCCGAAAACCCTCGGCACCAACCACAATCCCGACGAGCCAAGCCCCGCATCCTCGGTCAACCGGGGGTCGCAGGCGGCCGTCTCGACCGCAACCAGGCGAAGTCCTTCGATCACGGCACCGTCCCAGCCATCACGAAAGCGATAGCCGAACTCGTCGGCGACAGCCCGTCCGAACCACTCATTCGTCATTCCCAGCTCGTCTCCGGCCTCGGTCCGCAGAACGAAGACCGGCACATCGTCTGTCGAGTACACCGGCTCTACAACTCCTGTGACCACTTCACCCGGCGACGCGTCCGTCAAGGCCCGCTGCATGTCCCGCACACGGGCGGCGTCTCCGGACAATGGTCGCCCGGCGAGCACATCCCCGGTCCCGAACTCAATCGCTGCGCTGTACTTCTTGCCCTGCTTGCTCTTGCGACGCTCTCGTTGTCGTCCGTTGCGCTTGTCGAACCACATCCACCCGGCCGGAATATCGAGGACTGCCACCTCATCGCGCGCCCGGCTCAATGCCACGTACTTCTGACGCAATGCCGGCCATTCGTTCTCATCACCCATCGGACTGTTCGGGTGCACGAAGAAGGCACGTTCGAACTCGAGCCCTTTGGCACGGTGAATCGTCGACACGATCACCCGGCATTCATCGGGCTCGGTCAGCGTCAAAGGAATCGAGCCCGTGGCAATCAGACTGCGCACGCGAGGCAGGTTCAGCTGATACATCGTGCGGGAACGTCCCTCAGCGCCCTTCAGCAGGTACCACGCCTCTTCACGAAGCCGCTGCGCGAGTTTCGCCTCGATCACCGATTGGACGCTGTCCCGGTCTACTTCCGGCCCGGCGAAGTCTTCGAAGATGCCCGCGATCCACCGGGCCGCGCCGAAGTCCCGGGCCTGTCGACGAACCACGTGATCCACTCCCTGTTTGGTGAGAAACTGCGAAACACGCAGTACCTCACCGTTGGTCGCGCATAGCACGGCGGTGCGTCCGGATTCCGGTTCGGCGAGGAACTTCCAGTTCTTGATCACACCCGAATGGGGCAAGGTCTTCTCGAACTGTGCGACCGTCTCCGCCGCGTCAGCCTCGCGCTGGCCTCGCAGCTGATTCCCCAGGCCCACTACCCCAATTGGGAACTGCCCCTGCGCTCGGTAATTCCGCGCCAACGTCACCGACTCAGCGCCGAACACGTCCGTGAGCTGAGCGGCGAATTCGTCCGATGTGGTCTTGCTCCGCGACGCCTTGAGAGTGAAGTCGTAGATGCCCTGCAACGGATCTCCGAGGGCGGTGAAGCCGGCCGACTCTGGGATCCGACGGAGTAGCGCCAGAATCATTTCCGCCCGATCGCCCACAAGATCTTGGACCTCGTCGAGCACGAGGTGCTGGAGATCCTCGATCCCCTCGACCTCGTCCGAGTCGTCATCCAGCAGCAGGGTCGCCTGTCGAACTCGATTGTCGAAGTCTCCGATGGGTTCTCGTCCGTTCTGCGACAACAGGTATGACGCCAGCGAGTCGAAGGTGCGGACGTCGGTACGCGCGATGTCGTGTCCTTCGAGCCTTGTGCGAACAGCTTGCACCGCGGCACGGGAGAAACTGAGCACCATGATCTCGGTGGATGCCGATAACTCCTCTTGCTCCACCAGATACTGGATGCGCGACGCCACGACCTCGGTTTTGCCCTGACCTGCACCGGCGATCACCAGCAAACGCGCGTCGCCACGCGCCTCGGCAACGGCTCGTTGCGAATCGTCGAGCTCGAACGCCGTCCGCTCGTCCGGGTCGATGGACTGGGTCATGTCAGAAGTCTCGCGGGTCCACCCACATGTGTCATGGCCATGCGCTCCCGTGCCCGAGAACCCGCCACGTAGAGCACACTGCGGAGCTTCTTCAGTTCGCGTTCGAGGTCGTCGCCCTTCTTGCGTGTGAGATAGGCGGGCGGGAAATCGTTCTCCCCCAATCTCGCCAAGACCACTCCGCGATACTCTAGGCCCTTCGCACGGTGCATCGTCATCACCCGGACGACTTCACCCAGTTTCTCCTCGGCGGTGTTCGAACCAACAGCCGCCGCCTTGATTCCGTCGGCGGCCAGCGCATGCACAATGTCATCGACATAACGCTTCTCGTAAGTGAAGACAGCAATATCGGAAGCGCGTAACCCGTCCGACTCCCACTCCCGTATGAACCCCGCGATGCCGGAGTACTCGGACGCGACGCTGTCGAAAGCCGCCATCTCGGGCGCAGGACCCCCGAAGACCGATCGGGAGCCACGGAGCTCCTCCGAATCGACGTCGAGGTCATCGACATCGGGATCGGCCACCTGCAGGGTCCACCGCAGAATCTCCCGACTGGTGCGGTAGTTGATGGTCAGTCGGCGTGAGCGTCCTCGTGTCTCGATTCCGTAGCGCGACAACGGAGCCGGGCGACCATAGATCCGTTGGTGAGCGTCACCGACGATGAAGAGGTCGTCGGTGTCGGGCTTGACCAGTGCGCGCACCATCTTCCAGTGGGCGGGATGCAGATCCTGGGCCTCGTCGATGATGGCAAATCGGTACCTGAACTTGTCACGCAGCTTGGGATCGGCAGTGAGCATTGATGCAGCGCGCGCGGCGAGTTCGGTGAAGGTGATCAACCCGTCAGCGCGCATCAGGCGTTGGAAATGCTCGATCACTTTCCACACGTCGGCACGTTGGGGACGAGAGAGTCGTTGGGAGCGGCCATTCCGGGCTACCCGGAGATATGCGGTCTCATTCTCGATCGAGTTCCCCAACACCACCAGGGACCACTCATCGGAGAGGAAGGCCGGCTCCCAGCCCTCGTTGGACTGCTGCGCGGCGACCGACCACAGCTGGGTGACCCGTGAATCGCCGTCGTGAACCAACGTCGAGGAGGTGACCAGAGCGCGACCAGTGTCGGTGGACGCGACCACCTTGCGTGCGAGTGCGTCGACGTTGAGGACCTCCACCCGTTGGGTGATCTCCTTGCCGGCGAGTTCGATGAGCTGCGCCTCGATGGCGCGCACCAGGTTTCGCGTATAGGTGGTCAACAACACCTTGGCGCCGCTGTTCTCCTCGCCCAGCCGGTGAGCGAGGTGACGGGCGCGATGCAGCGCAGTGACTGTCTTCCCGGTGCCGGCGCCGCCGGTGACCCGGAAGGGACCGTTCCACCCATCGTGGGTCGCGAGCTTGCGTTGCAACGGGTGCAGCCACACACGCCATTTGGCGAAGTCACCTTCGAGTACCGCCCGGAGCTCGGCCTCGTTCTCGCCGGCAGCAGCGGTGAAGTTGAGCTGGGAGATGGGGCGCTTGAGTGCCTTCTGGATGTCGTCGGCGTCGACGGGGCCAGGTTCGTCGATCGCGTAGGAACTCCATACTTCATCGGGACTCTTCCCGAATGCGAGATCGAGCACCGCGTTGGCCTGGGTATTGGGCAATGCTTCGGCGATTGCGAGAAACGCCTTCTCACCCACCACCTTGGTCAACTTCTCGGCGAGGTCCGCCTCGACTCCGAAACGTTCGAGGTCGATCGGCTTGACCGTTGAGGGCATGAAAGGAGCGTCGGAGCCCGTTGCGGGAGCCTGGGCCTTACCAATCGCCTCCTCGAGTGCCACATGGTCGAACAGCTCTGCAGCTCCGGTCTTCTTGTTGACCTGCAGGGTGACCTTGCCGGCGAAGTCGTAGGCGTCGTCGTGGGTCAGGACCGAGATGAGGTACAGCGACGAATCGCCGCCGGGGTCCACGAGAACCGCTCGGTAGTTGTCGTTGACGCGGGCTGTTCGAATGTACTTGTTGGCGGCCCCTTTGGGCTTCTTGAAGTCAAGTCCGGTGGCGTCCGGGTCTTGTTGGAGCTTCACCATGAAGTTGAGAACTTTGCCCTTGATGCTTCCATCGAGTTTGTCGTAGGAATCCTGGAACATCTCGTGCATCTGCACGTATCTCGTCATCACTGTCCTCCTGCCACCGCACCGACAACATCGTCCACCACGCTGCCGTCGGGCCAGTTCGTCATGCGGAACACACGCCAACCGTTTTCCTCGAGCCACCTATCCCGGTCGTCGACGTTATCCGTCACGACCGCGATCCGTGGTTCGTCCCAGCCGAGTTCCACCTGCCAGATGGATTGGTCGGGGCCGAGCTCCATCCCGACCTCGGGGATGGCGGCCCCGGAATTCGCGAGACTTTCTACCAGGTCGGCCACAGCTGGGTCGGCGTACTCGTGAACAATCTTCCATTGCCCCGGGAGCGGAGTGACAATATCGGTTCGATCTGCCGATGTAGTGGCCAGCGGCAGAGACATTGCCAGAAAATCTGGAAGTGATCGTGTCGTCCAGATGGCGGCCATCCGCTGGGGCAGCAAGTCACCGAAGTGTGGAAGTGATACGAACTGAAGCAGATTCGCCCATCGGAGCCAGGCTCGCCATTGATTGTCGTGCATCTTCCCGCCGACGGCCTCGTCCGAGTCATCGAGGAGCGTGAAGACCCCGAGCGTGGATTCGAAGTTCTCGGGATCGGCGCAGATCAAGATGGGCAGGCCACTCAGGCCGTGTCGCGGGACCACCATGATGGTCCCAGAAGCGTCAGGATGCGTGGATGTACCGGCTGCGACGTTGACGAGGATCTTCGCGAGTTGCCCCGGCCCGGTAAAGATCGGCTCGCCGGAGCCGTGCTTGTCCGACGGGTTCACCAGTGCCAGCGCGGTCGCCGTGGCACCATCGCCCCACACGTCGGCGTCGGGGTCGGCGAGGTACTCGATGAGCAACTCGATAGGGTTATCCCACAGGTACTTGATTCGCGGGTCGGAAACCTGTTCGGCGGCAGCGTTCTTGACGTGCTGGTGGACGATGTCCTGCGACCGATTCTTGGCGTTGCCGGTTTCGAGCGCGGCGACGTCGTCCCATGCGATCGACCAAACACGAATGTCGTCGCGTCGGAGCGCGTCGCGTTTACGGGCATCATCCGCGGTGCGATTGTGCTCGACACTCGCGTGAAACTGTTGGCCGTCGAGGTAAATCGCGACGTCGGCGGTCTGCGCGTCGACCCTGGTGAGCAAGAAATCCGGCTCGGTGGCGACACCGACGGCGACCACCTGGACGAGCGGCCGCATACGCCATCGTCGGGGTTGCTGGTCGGGACCGGGTATGCGGATGTCGAGTTCTTCGCCGTTGGTACCCATCGAGATCTCATACGACGCGCCAGGACGGCTCTCGAGCAGATGCTTCAACAGCTCCCGGAACCGGATCTCCAGCTCGCTGAGTTGAACGGCACCGATGTCGATCCCGGTGACTGTCCCTATCCGCTCGACCTGCCATTCGCCGAGAAAGTCCTCGAGAAGCCTGAGGGCGGATTCACGTGAAGCGTGGGTCATGTCTCGTGCCGGCAGAACTCCGTACAGGCATCGGTGGCAGGCGCGGAGTTCTTCGGTACGACAGGGGCATTCGGCGAGCGCATCCCGAGCGAGGGTGAGGATGTGGCGCATGCGGTCGGGTTCGCCGAATCGGTCAAGGTATCCGGTGCCGCCCGGCACGGTGTCGTGCAGGACCAGGAAGCGGCGGGTGACTCCCTCGTTGTCGGTCATGCTGGACGCCACCACCGACAGATGCTGAGGGTCGCCGCCGAAGTCCTTGCGCAGTCCGAGGAGCAGCGCGCCCTTGAAGGAGGCCAGGGTGGTTTCGAAGTTCAGCAACGACACGGGGAGGAGGAGTCGAACCGCTTGGGTACGCAGTTCGTGAGAGAGCAGGAGCCGCGTCCATGTCTCGGTGCCGCCGCGCCGGGTGATGCAGTAGCCGCGGTGGCGGACATCTTCGGTTCGGGTAGAGCGTGATGCGACGACGCCGCAGTGTTGGCAGGTGGTGAATCCGGGCGCGTTGCGTTCGTCGCCGGCGATGGTGATGGTCTCACCGGGCGCGTCGCCGTATCCGGTGTTGATGGTTCGTATGGTGGCCGTTCTGGCGTATTCGGCACCGAAGATGGCGTCGGTGAGTCGCCAGGCCTGCGCAATGTCGTGGGGTTCGATGTCGACGCCGGTGACGGTTCCGAAGAATGTTCGGGTGCGGTCCTCGGTTTCGTCGTCGATGAGGACATCGTCGAGGCGGTGGACTGCCGACACCTTGCGCAGTTCGAGGACGTTGTGCACGGAGCCGGAGTCGGCGACCGCCCCGGAGTGACACCGCGGACACATCTGCACGACGTCGGGTGCGGTTGTACCCCAACCGCAGTCGGGACACAGACGGGTTCGGCGCCAGTGGGGTTTGGTCGACGGTCCAATGTCCATGGCGTCGATCTCGACGCGCTTGCCACCCGCGTAGAAGTAGGCGCCGGGCGCGAGTTCGGTGAGGGCGGTGGCACTGGCCCGCTCATAGGTGAGATCGAGTGCTTCGGTCTGGGGTTGACCGCCAGGAGTGCCGGTGGTCCACCACAGGTGGATGTCGAGGGTGGTCGCGTCGTCGAGGAGGTTGTAGTTCGGGAGGAGCCCGACACCGGACAGTCCGGTGAGGGTCTCGATGCTGCCACGTTCGTACAGTTGTTCACTGAGAGCACGGAATTCGCCGGCACAGCGTTTGCGGTCTTCCTTCTGGGCGTCATCGAGGTGTCCGTGTTTGTCGAGTGCCGCAATGGTTTCCGATAGTCCGCTCATGCGGGTGCGGATCTCGTCGGTGTCGGAGATCCAGCGGGCGGCGGTCTCGGCGGCAAGGTTGCGCATTCCTCCTGCGGCGAAGTCCCGCAGATGTAGGCGCGCATCGTCGGAAATGCTGTCGCCGAACAGTGCGGAGAATTCGGCGGTCAGAGTGTCGGCGTGGTTAACGCAGGTGTCGACCAGCGAACGCAACCAATGACCCTCGTCCATGCCGTGGTCGAGGCATCCAGTGAGCTTGGTCGGCATGGGCGTTGTGATCGGAAGATGATCTTCGGCAACCTTGTCCAGGCAGAAGGCGAGGTACTGGCGTTGCAGGAGTTCGGTGGCCTCCAGGTACGCCCCTGGCGGCATGACCTCTCCGGCGATGAGGTTCTCGGGTTGTGCGAAGTAGTAGAGGTCGCGCGGCGAGGTGGGTACCGCGGCGAGGACAAAGGCGTTGCCGGTGGATCGTCCGGCTCGCCCGACACGCTGAAGGTAGTTGGCCGTCGACCGGGGCAGGGAGGCCAGCGCGACCGTAGTGAGGTCACCGATGTCGATGCCGAGTTCCAGCGTCGGGGTGCATGCCAGGATGTTGGGATCAGATGCGGAACCGCCGACCTTGAACCGGGTTTCGACCTCTTCCCGTTCCGCGCGCGCGAGGAGGCCGGTGTGTTCAGCGCTGACGATGCGGCGAATGCGGCCACTGCGGTACATGCTCCGGTAGAAGTTCGACTCCTCCACCGCATCGGGTTCGAGTCGTCCGGTGCATCGCATCCGGGGGCAGGGCGCTCCATGCCAGAGGTCCAGTCGACTGCCCGCGGCGGGTTGGACGTGATGACACGTCGGGCATTCCAGGCGGACGATGTCGGATGGGTCGAAGATCACTGCTTGCGGTGTGAGACCGTAGAGATGTGATCCTTTCTCACCGGATCTGCGGGCCAGGGGTCCGGTTTCGCTTGCCAGCTGGTCGACGACGCCGAGCAGGAGTGCTCTCGCTTCTCCGCTGGTGACGCCGAGGCAGCGTTTGGTCCAGTCGGTGAGCCACGATTCCCCTCTGGGGCTGAGGGACTGGAAGTCGGTGTCCCCGGCGGGCCCGGTGGTGTAGAAGGACGGGGCCGGTCGTCCGCGCGGGAATTTGGGCATGCCGTCGGTGCTTCCACCCCAGATGGACCACCGTTTTCCTTCGTCCTTGAGGTAGGTCGCGAGCCAGGGGTGGATGATCCCGCCGCCGATGCGCAGGTGCTCGAGTACTCCGAACAGCCAAGGGCGATAAACACTCTCGGCGAGGGGGCCACCGAGGCTCAGTTGCGGCAGGTTTTCATGGATGTCGTGGCTGAGGCGTGCGTAGGTGTCCAGGTCGACGTCGATGTCGACGGCGAGCGATGAGGTCAGTTCGAGGGTGCGGCCGGTTCGAGAGCCGAGGCCGGCTTCGAGGTGTGCCTGGAATGCGAGGCGGGTTGCCAGCAACGATCGGAGCGGTCCGTTGTCATGGTCGAGCCAGTCGGCGTCGTTGGTGAGTCTCCGACTGAAGTCGGGTGGGGTGAGGGCATACAGTTCATCGATGGCCGTGGTATCGCCCAGCTCTGCTCCGGCGTCGGCCAGGGACAACCGGTCGTCGCCGACGGCACGGAACAATGCCGAGCGGAAGTTGAAGGCGAAGGCGCGCCCCTCGATGAATGCGGCGCGGTGGGCGGCATCCTGTACGGAGTCGGTGAAGACGAGGGTTTTCTTCTCGTCGTCCGGGAGGACTTGCGAGCCGAATTCGGTGGTGAGACCGACGCTGAGGAGGGTGGCGACACTGGAGCCCATGTAGCGGACGGCGTTTCGGGCGCCACAGGATGGGCAGACCTCGTTGGCGGCGTCCTCGTCTGTCGCGGTGTTGTGGACCGCGATGGTGTCGGTTCCGGGTGCGGCGTGGAGTTCGAGGGTTTCGGGGTCGAGGTGGCGGACGCCTTCTTCGTCGGCAGTGGCGGCGAGCAGTGTGCGTGTCTTGGCACGGCTGCCGGAGCGGGCGCTGTTGCGCCAGATGGCAGACGCCTCGCCCGCGAGGTTGTCACCGAGTTCGGTGGTGGCGGCCATCCAGCCGGCTCGCCCACACACGCGGCAGTATGTGGCGGGCAGGAGTCGCTGTCCTTCGATGGGACCGTCGTGCCACCAACGGAACTCGGGCCTTGGGCCGACTGTGCGCATCATTCGGCTGAGTTCACGCACCCACGTCTGCACCTGGACGTTGACCAGTGGCCGGAGCGCTCCGGTGGTGTCGGAGGTGCGTGCGATGGAGATGAGGCCGAGGAACCGGAGGAGTGCGGTCTGGGCTTCTCCGGGATTGGTGGAGTTGTGGACACCCCATGGCAGGATGCCTGCTTGCGCGACGCCGTTCACCGCGTCGGCGACGGTCATGGGGGCGTCGCCGAGGACGTCGATGACGACGCGGGTGAGGAAGTGGCTGCGGAGGGCATCACCGATGGCGACCGGATCGCTGAGATCGGTGGATTGCGCTGCGGCAGGGCCGAGGACCGCTTCTGCAAGCGGCACCCAGGTGGTTGGGTCGTCGCTGACCGGTGCCGGAACCGCGAGGATGTCCTCGACGGACGGGATGTCGAGGGTGAAGTCGACCTCTTGGACGACGTCGGTCGCGGCGAGGGAAGTCTCGCCGACGAGGGAGTCGGGACCGAACGCGGTGCCAAAGACGGTTTCGGCGAAGGTCCGGAGAGCGACACTCTGGGTGCCGCCTCCCAGGGTCGCGGATGTCGCGACGGGTGTGATCCGACCGAGTGGGCCACCTGCGCCGGCCACGCCCACCTTGGCCCCGAGACGGCGGATGAGCATGGCGACGTCGGTGCCCTGAGCACCGTCGTAGGTGTGGAATTCGTCGAGGACGAGGTACTGCAGGCTGAGAGCCGCGTTGGCCCACAGACTCGAATCTGCCCGGCGCAACAGAAGCAGATCCAGCATGCGGTAGTTGGTGAGCAGGATGTCCGGCGGGTTCTCACGCAGGGTTTCGCGGTGGTCGACGAGGGCGTGGCGGCTCGGCTGTTTGCGTTTGCCGCTACCACCGATGTAGACACCCGCCGTCACGTCCGCCAGGCGGTCATCGTCGTGGATGTACTGTGCCAGACGGCGGGCTTGGTCGGTGACGAGGGCGTTCATCGGGTACAGGATGATGGCCTTGATACCCTTGTCGCCGCGTGCCGCAGCGCGGCGGCAGTGGTCCAGCAGCGGGACGAGGAAGGACTCGGTTTTTCCCGAGCCGGTGCCGGTGGTGACGATCGTCGGTTGCGCCGCAGCGCCATTCGTCGACAGCCGCCGGAAGGCTTCCGCCTGATGCCGGAAGGGTCGAAAGCCTCGTGGTATCCACTCCAGCGGTGAGACCCACCCTGTTCCGACGGGCTGGTAGGGCGTGCGGATCTTGAGGTAGGGGCCGCGGAAGATCCCGGTCTGCGGATCGGCCAGAAAAGTACGAAGCGCCTGTTGCGCTTCGGGATCCGAGAGCGCGAACGTCGTCGATAGGTATTCAACGATCGAGTCCTGGGTCTCCAACGCAAGCAGCGATGGGAGGCTCGGATTCGGTGCGGTCATTCGCTGATGGCCAATCGCTGTTCGAAGTCGGCATACGCTGCGCGCATCTCGGCCTCACGGTCTGGTTTGTAGAACCACGGTTCATCGTGGTCGTCATCCGGCGCGAACGGCGTGTATCGCTCGAGCAGGTCGCCGCAGTCCTCGCCGTTCATCCATGCCTGGAGCAGCTTGTAGTCGTCCTTCTGTTGGTGACCTCCTTGTGCGTGGTGGTCTTTCGCGATCTTGCGCCCGTTCCTGTCGAAGTACATTTCGTATTCGTACTTGCGGAGCACCGGGAACTGCGCGCGGAACATCAGCGCGAGGTGTTCGGCGGTCAGACCGAGCATGAGCGCCGACAGGGCGTCGATCTCAACGAGCGCTGCGCGACGTTCGAAGTCGGTGCGGAGTGGGGTCTGCATCGTCCACTTGTGGGCGGTCACTCCGAGTGGGTCCAGTAGTGGGCCGAATGGTGTGGCCCATGAATCGTTGGCGAATTCCTTCTCGTACAGAGCATCCCAGAGCTCTGCGTAGTCGCGCGTCAGGCAATTCAGGCGCAATGTCCGCAGGAGGAGTTGTTGGGCTGCCGGGTGATCAACTGGGGCAGGGAACCGGTCGACGAGTTCGGCCTGAACGTCTGACTTGCCACTGACCTTGACCAAATAGTCGAAGGGGAGCGACGCCCATAGTCCCGCGACGAGCGCCGTCTTGCGTACGTCGGAGAGCCCGTCAGGGCTCGACAACTGTTTACAGGTGGTAGCACATGTACACACAGTCAATGTATTGACTGTGTTTACATGTGCTACCCCCGGTCTGACAAGGGCTGCGTGCAGTGATCTTTCCAACCCCGGTTGGGTCATCCGCCTCCACGCCACCCGCCAGAAGTCCGTCGCGGGTCGATCCCCCCACTTCGGGATGCCGGCGTCGTAGGTGTCGCGGTCGCAGGCGCGCTGGTAGTTGGTTCGTGGGATCACCGATTCTGGGAGGGATTCGAGGTCCCAGGTGGTGTAGTCGCCCTTACTCTTACAATTCTCGTTGGGTTCTTTTGCAAAGGGCGTGGCGACGGTGAAGTGAGGCCCTTGCAATACCACTTCATCCCAAGAAGGCGGATACTCGGTTCGCCATTCGATGTAGCCGTCCGCTTTAGCGCCCTTCTCATGCCATAGACTCGTCCACCGGTAACCCACATCGGTCAGCCGGACCGGTTGCTCCGCGAATTTCGCAAGAACAGCCACGTGTTGAAACGTGTAGGGACGCAAAAGACGCGCTTCCAGAGCGGGAGTTCCCGGAGTGTCAAACAATGAAGCCCATTCCGCAAGCACGTGGTCGTCGACGCTGGTCACACGATCGTGGTGAGGGCGTAAATCCCATCCACCCCAAGGAAACTGAATGCCGGGAACTTCGTCGTGTTCTGATCCGATCCGATCCAGCGATCCTTCAATCGTTTCAGGTGTTAGCAAGGATGACATCTGCAAGAAGCGCACTCGGGATTCGGGTCCGTAGATATGAATCCCGTAAATGACCGGATGACCGATATCTTCGAACAGCATGAGCTCATTCACGAACTGCCAATGGCGCCTCAAGCGAACGTACGTGGCCGAGCGGAGCGCCGCCGCCTTTGGATCAGAGAAATGGCCCTCTGGATGTAGCAGTCCGGTGATCCCCCGTAGCCCCGAACTCCGCCACACGCGCTCCATGAAGTTTGTGTATAGATTGGTCTGAATTCCGGCCAGCGTCGGATGCTCAATGGCCGAACCTAAAGAGGCGGACGTTCCTGCCCAACTTGTCAGGTCGGACAAGTATCCATGCTCCGCGTCCCGCAACTCCAGCACCCGCGAGCGCCGCTCGCTGAATACGCGATCCGGGATCTTCTCCTCAAGCAGGAAGTACGGGTCGTACTCTGCCAGCGTGGCATCGTCTTTCCATACAGGGCGTACCCAGGGCGGATTACCCACCTGCAAGTCGAACCCTCCCCGATCGAAGACCTGCGCAAAGTCCAACTCCCAGTGGAAGAATCCCTGATCTTGCGCGATCCCACGAGCCGTACCCAACCATTGATGGCGCAATAGCAAATCGGGGATGGACCGCATGCCGGAAAACTCCCGATCCTGCTGGTCGATCTCTGCCAGTTGCTCGTACCCCTCGGCGAGATCTTGGAATGAGCCCTGGTCCTTGTCGAACTTTTTGATTCCGGCGGCGCCCACCAGCTCTTCGAGCGTCACGATCCACTCATCGAGATCCGGCGGGCCGGGATGGCCCTGCTCGTCGTCGTTCACCGATCCAGTAAGCGGCCAGAACCACATTGCACACCATGCATCCATGGCGAGGCGCAGCCGTTCGTATGGACCGTCTGGGTTGTGTAGATCTTCCTCTACCTTCTCGCGAGGGACCGCGTCTTTGATCGTCACAATCTCAGCTCCCCAGACATCGATGTGCCGGGAAATCTGCTCCTCGCTGATCTCCATACGGCGTAGCACCAACGTCCACAATCGTTCCACACGCGTCGCCAACGCGCGGAGACGATCTGCTTGCTTCTGGCTCGGCTTCTTGGTGACGCTCTTGCGCCATTCACGAAGCGCCGCTGCAGCTTCCGGTGCCAATTCCTTGGCCTGCTTGGCATCCGCGACTGCGGCCCACCCCTCAGCGGGAAGTAGGAAGTGGTGGATCTCGCCGTCGCCGATCGCGCCCTCTGACAGCGGCCGGTCGACGGGCGGTGTTTTGAGCCAGCTCTTCTTGGCGCGACCGAGGGCGGTCAGATCGTATGTGGCGCGGCGCGCCCCGATGAGGGAATTGCCGCGTCGAAGGTGCAGACCGAACCAGGGTGCCTGTAGCCCCTTGTGCATCACGTTGAGCCACAACGAGACCTCGGCGAGCTCGACGGCAGTGGAGTTGAGGTCGACACCGTAAGCACGGTGCAACGCAAGGTATGCCTTGACCTTCTGGAGCTCCTCGGTGTACTTCTCCGGCTTGATCGGTTCTTCGAGTTCGTCCTGCCGGCGCTTCAGGTACTCGGCGGCCAACTGGTTGATGGCCTCGTTGAGGAACGCGCCACTGCCCAGCGCGGGCTCACAGATGCGGTACTCGAGAATATCCTGCGCTCGGGTGTCGTCCGTGATCAG
This sequence comes from Gordonia aichiensis NBRC 108223, assembly GCF_000332975.1. GTDB lineage: Bacteria > Actinomycetota > Actinomycetes > Mycobacteriales > Mycobacteriaceae > Gordonia > Gordonia aichiensis. Next base: position 167,847 of record NZ_BANR01000011.1, read on the forward strand.
TTCGGCTAGAGCATGTTTGACGACGCACTTGGTCAACACCTCGGGGGTGTAGTACGAGGCACTTCGCTGGCGGTCGCGTCCCGAGAGACGAAAAACGAAACTGCCCTTGGGGTGTCGGACGATGTCCTTGCGTCCGGTGAGCCGGTCCTCGCGCCAGACGATGTCCTTCTCGTCGTAGTCGCCGGACTTGCTGGAGCGAACCAGCCATGATCCCTTGTCGGCGTTGCCGTCTTTGGCCACCTCCACCATGTCGTCGGAGGCGATGAGTCCGCTGTAGGACATCAGGCCCTCATACACGGCACCTAGCTGGTTGATGCCAAGCTGCGCGTAGGAGATGTAGCCGCGCTGAGAACCCTTCCGCTTCGACGGCTTCGAGAGCAGCAGAAGGTTCAAGACCTCCTGCAGCACACGGTTACTGATCCGCATGCCCTCGCCGTCGACGAGCGGTGTCTTCGCAGGGTCGAACAGGTCGGAGCGTAGGGGCTCGAAGACGAGGCCGTCAGTGTCGCGTCCACCACGGTTGTGGCCGGTGTTGACGAGCCTGAACAGCAGGTCGAGGGAGTCATGGAGATGGTGTCCGTCGGCGGAGCGTCCGGTGAGCGGGACCTGGACGAGTTCACGCAGCCGATCCAGTCCGTAGCCGGATTCGTATTCAGGTGTTCCGACCGGGAGCACTCCGAGTTCGGGTCGTGCCTCGGCGAAGAGGAGGAACAGGATTCGGTAGAGGAACCGCAGCGACTGCGTCGTGAGATCTCGCGGTAGTTCCGGGATACCTTCGACAGCGAGGCCCTTTTCGCGGCGCCGCGTGAGCACTTCGTTGGCGATCTTCTCGATCGAGATCCTGAGGCCTTCGCGGAGGTCTTCGCTGACGCCGACGGCGTGCCTTTCGGAGCTCTCGGTATAGCGGTCGAGTTCAGCCTTGCCGTCATCTTCATCGGGTAGAAGAGCATTGGCCGACCACAGGCCGGCATGCCAGGACAACTCGCCATTGGCCTTGTCGTCACGCCGGTCCAGGGCGGTGGCAACATCGAAGGCCAGGTAACGGCCCTCCGACCATCGGGCGACATCGGTGAGGAGCACCACGCTTCCCGCGACGACCATCAGGTATCGGGGCGCGTCGTCGCTGACAAAGACCTGGGTGATCGCTTCGCTGACCCCGCGCAGGGGTTGGAGTTTCTCGCTGCTCTGGTGGATGGTCAGGGGTTCCACCAGTTCGGCGTCGCCACCGAACAGTGCGTCGGCGTTGTCGACGGGGTATGCCTGCAGGATGTGGAGGGAGTCGGTGGTGGTGGCACTCGGATATCGCGCGAGCAGCGGAAGATCGATAGGCGTCTCGGCCTGTCGGGTCTCGAGGATGACCGGATCTGCCTTGAGGCCTACGGCATCGAGCAGCACCGCATGTAACTTTGTGACCCTCCCAGCGAGCGTCTCGTCCGCCTCTGGGAGATCGCCGAGGTCTTTGATGTAGCCGGCCGCGATCGCCGTGAGCCCTTTGACCGGTGTGGACTTGCCCTGCTCGGACCATTCCTTCCATTGGCGTGTCAGCGTTTTCAGGGATGACGGAAAGACCTCGGCGAGCCAGTGCTCGGAGAGAAAGTCGTTGACGTTGTGAATGGAATCGAACATTGCGTCACCCCTTGGGCTTCGGAATGATGACACCGACCACGCGCACAAACGGGTCCCCGGATGCGGCGAGGGAGTCGATGATGGCGGACCAGTTGCCCGCGGTGTTCTCGATCTCGAATCTGCTGTCCTTGCGTTTGCCTGGTTCGGTAGCGATCTTCAGTGCCGACTGTTGCCACTGGGTCAGGCCGGCGCGGTATCGGTCGACGCGTTCGAGGAGGTCTTGTTCGAAGTCCTCGCGACGATCGCGGATGTGGGCGAGGGCAGCGTCGACTGCGGTGGGCACGAGGTCCTGCAATTCCGCGAGCCGGTCATGGTCGATGCCGGGGTTGGTGGCGTCTTCGCTCAGTCCCGAGATCTCGACGATGGTCTCGAAGTCGTCGACCTCGGGTGACTGCGGCAGCCCGGTGACCGCACCCCAGTGGGCGATGGCCGGTCGTCCGTCGTCGTTAGACCACACGGCTTGAGTGAGGAAGTAGACGCGGTCGACGGAGCCGGTGACGAGGGGAATCTCGTTGCGGCCGAATCGTCCCACGGCACGGTCACCCGCCCAATCGAGGACGGGGTGGATCGGGGTGAGGAAGTGCACGTCGGGCCAGGAAGTGTCCTGCGCCTTCTGTGCTCGGGCGAGACGCTCCTTGGCGACGTCGGGGCTGCCGGTCAGGCGGAGGCGTTCTTCGATTCCCTGCTCGGCCCGGTAGTCCGGTGGGAGGTCACGGAATCGGGTGATCAGGTCGTCGGGTGGGGTGAACGCGATGAGGTCCTTGTCGGCCTCGCGGTACACGTCGAGCTTCGTCGCCCCCTTATCGGTGGCGATGTCGGCCAGTTCTTCGGTGAGGTAGTTGTCGTCATCGTCGAAGAACGACAGCCTGACGGAGGTGTCCGGGGCCGGCTCGTTCTCGTGCTCGCCGCCCTTGATCATCAGCCGGGCAAAGGGATTGAGCTTCTCAGGGGTGGGTTCGGGGATGACGGTGTCAAGGTCTTGCTGGGTGCGGATGGCTTCCATAACGGTTTCTTCTTCGATCTTGGCGTCATGGAGGTCGAGGAGCACCTCGGCGTCACCGAGGGCACGGTTGGCCTCGTCTTCTTTCAGGAGCAGTTTGGTGACGACGTTGAGGTCGTCGGTCACGTCGTCGTCGGTGGTCAGGGCCAACGCCGTGATCTGAGGTGCATGCACTTGGCCGTACCGGTCGATGCGACCGTTGCGTTGCTGAATGCGGATAAACGACCAGGGCAGGTCGTAGTGCACCAGGTGGTGGCACTCTTTGTGGAGGTTGAGGCCTTCCGATGCCATGTCGGAGGCGACGAGAATACGGATCGCGGACGCCTTCTGCCCGAAGCCCTCCACCACAGATTGGATCTTCTCGTCCGAGAGGCCTGCATGCAGGACCTCCACGGGAAGGAGCCCATTGACGGCCTTGGCCGAAAACTTCAGCTTCTTCTGCAGATGAGTTTGGAGCCAATCCAGCGTGTCGATGCGCTCGGAGAAGATGACCACCCGGGTGTCTGAATCCTTGCCCACACCGATCGAGTCGAGGTAGGAGACGAGTGCGTCGAGCTTGGCCGGGGAGGTCTTTTCGGCCTTGGCCGCGAAATCGTCGAGTCGAAGCAGTGCCATCGCTTCACGGTCGCGGTCGTTGTCGATAGTCTTCAGGCGGCGTCCGATGCTGGCCCGCAGGGCGCGCGGCGACGAGAGGAAGGCCTTGTACAGGGTCCACGGAAAGAGTTGTCGGCCTTTGCCTTCGATGACGGGACGCCCGGTCGGGTGCAGCCAGATATCCTCCAGTTCGCGAAGAACCTGCAGCTCTGCGGGATTGGGTTCGACGCCGAGGACGTCAGGTTTGCGGCGGGCCTTCCACTTGTGGGCGACGTCAAGTTTCACATCGGGCGAGTTGCGATGGCGGCGTACGTAGAGGTGCTCGATGTCCTTAGCGTCGTACTCGTTCGGATCGACGATGGCTGTTGGGTCGAGCATCGAGATCAGCTCGGCAAACGACTCCTGTTTGCCGTTGTGCGGGGTGGCGCTGGCCAAGATGAGGGCATCCGATTGCGCCGCAAGCAGTCTGGCGAGTTCGTTGTTCTGAGTGCCGCGATTGATCAGGTTGTGGCACTCGTCGATCACGACGGCGTCCCAGTGTTGACTCTTGAGGTGGTGCTTGTACCGGGCCGGGTTCTTGAGGGTGTCGATGGACACGATGACCCGCTTGTAATAGCTGAACGGGTTGCGTGAACTGGGGAGGGTTTGCTTGACCTTCTGGATACCGGCGGAGTCCAGTCGGATCAGCGGGATGGCGAAACGCGTCCACAGCTCCTGCTGGAATTGCTCGAGCACCGCGCGGGGAGTGACCACAAGGATGCGCTCGCCCCGTCCGCGTCGGATCAGCTCGGAGAGCAGGATACCGATCTCCAGAGTCTTACCCAGTCCGACGGCGTCACCGATGAGGATGCGTGGGCGCAGATTCTCCAATGCCTGCGCTGCCGGACGGAGCTGGTAGTCCATCCGGTCGAGCAGCGCCTGGTGCCCGACGGCGATCCGCGTGTCGGCAGCGGGCACCGGGCTGCTGCGTCGCACCGACTCCAACCAGAGGCGGGTCCGTCGGAATCCGGGCGACACGTCGGCGACCAGTTGGCCCTGGCGCGGGTCGAGCCGGTCAATTGTGTCGAGGTCCGGGTGATCGAAGAACACCGCGTCCTGGTCACGGACCAGTTCGCTGACACCGGTGACCTCGACGCGGGTGCCGTCCAACTCGGTGGCTCGCACCGAGCGGACGAGCCACTCCTCATCTCGGACGATGACGCGCTCACCTGCAGCGATATCTGCCACGACCCAGCCTCCTCGAATACTGCCCGGTTCGCAGCCTATGCCTGCGCGAGATACCCGCTGAAGAGGCCTGCGTCCTCTTCCCCGGGCTCGTGGGTACCGAACAGCAGCGCGCGATCCAGCAGCGTGTTGTTGAGCTCGCACGAGGTCTCCGGCGCCAACACGCACGCGTGACAAGCGGCCATGTTCAGAGCGTCGGTTCCCGATGCCGGCGACTCGATGCACACGGGATCGGACGAACACCACGACAACCTCGTCAGGCCTTCTTCGATGGCGGCGGCGAACTTGGTCGGATCGGCCTGAGAGGCCACACCACCGAGGCTTCCGGCCGAGTCGGAGCTGGCAGTGTAGATGAGGATTCCGGCCATGTCCTCGTCGACGAAGAGTCGCTCTCGAAGCGAGGATGCCGGGTAGCCGGCGTCGAGCGAGAGTTGATCGATCAGCACGTGGGCGAGCGTGTGGAGTGCGACCTTGGAGATGTCGACTGGCAGTGCATCGCGTTTGAACTGCTTCGCCTGTTTGTTGGCTGCGTCCTGCAGCTTGCGCTGGCGGCCCTCGGCGAACGGCTCTGTCGCCCAAGCCGTCAGCTCCTTGCGGTCGAGGGCGACGAAGATTCCTTCGCCAATGACCTCGATGGCGGGCAGCCAGCTCAGCGGCTCGGGAGAGAGCTCGCAGAGTGTGTCGGGATCGGATTCTCCCGTGAGCCTGGTGAATCCGCGCAGGGCGCGGACCTCGCGGAGACGTGTGACCTTGCGCAGCTCGGTGAATATCTCCGGCACCCCATCGGGGAACTGACCTCTGGTGACCGATTTTTCGCAGACGAAGTCGGACTCACCTTCGTACTCCTCACGACCATCGACGAGTGCCTGAAATTCTTGACGCCGAAGCGCCTTGTCGTCCACCGCCTCGTCCTTCTCCTCACCTCGCCTGCGATCGATTTCGGAGACGATCTGATCGATCGAGAACCCACTTCGTTTGGCGAGGTTTCGCAGAAGTGCGTCAGTGACTGCCTCCGGATCCTCAAGGGCTGCCCAGTGTTTGTCGACGAACTTTGCCACCGCCAATGAGTACGGCGGAATGGAGATCGCTGAGCGCACCGCGGGGAACCACACGTTGGACGCACCTCGTTGGAGCACACGGGGTGTCTCGGCGCAGGATTCTGCGTAGTCGGCGCCCAGCCACGGACGCAGCCCACGGCATCGCATCACTCCTTTCATCGCCGTTGACTGTGAAGCACCTTCAAGCGACCTGCTACTGACGCCGCAGGTGCATTCGAGCACCAGATCGTCCAAGGACGAGGTTCGACCCAGTGACTTCATCTTCATCTCGTGCTTCTTGTCGCTGCTTTGATCCTCGGGCCCGTCTGAGCCACGGTGCAGCCATTGAAAGAAGGGGAACTCGTCGATGTGCCCATGTGTGCATGCAGTTATCAGACGGAACGGTGACAACGCTGCACCTGCGCGGCCATCTTTACATCGGCAGTTGCTCGCGTTCCAATCACCACCCAGTTGGGCTGTGGTCCCGATCTTTCTGCAACCCGGGCAGATCTGCGTCACCGGGAACCTCACGACGGGTACATCGCGTTTCTCCCCCGCAGGAGGCGCCTTGAGATCTTGCACTCCCAGAGACCTGGCGAGACGGGGCTCGCTGACCGGTTGCGCGCGGACCTGATTCCACTCGTGCAAACCCACGATCATGAAACTTGTTGTCTCAGAGGGAAACAATCCGCCGATTCCGTACGTGCTGAGAAGCTGACTGCGGCGGGCCTTGACGTTCGCGGTTCTCATTGTTTCCTCTTCATCGGAATTTGGTATAGGCCACTCTCGGCGTCGACGTCACGCATGCTCTGGAGGGTTGGCCAAGGGGCCTCTCGCTGGGAATACTCGATTACATCGTTGGCCAGCGCATCTTCCGGTCGTACCATGAGTGCGGCCTCGGGGTTCTTATTCTGGTACTTCAGATTCTCGCGTTTGTCGCCCTCGTCTTGCCAGGTATCCAAGAGCGTTCCGACTTGGGCTCTTACGGCATCGATCTCGTCAGTATCGATGGTTTCGTCACGTCGATCAGCCCGTAACCGCTCAATCGATGCGACGCGATCGACGACCAATTGCCCGACTGCTGCCAGTTCATCGCAGCACTCAGAAGCAAGATGCGCAGAATCGTTGCTCGAAAGCTCAGGAACCAAGAGTCGCGCCATTGAGATGAGCACGCCGTGAAGCCCTCGGTCACGAGCGCGCGCCGCGAAAGGTGTTGCGCTGGTGGCTTCTACCGCACGATAGAGCGATTGGTGGAATGGTCGGAAGCTCTCGTAGTGGGAACGATCGCGAGAGCGAGCCGAGTTGAAAATGGTAACTACGAGGCCTGGGTGTTGACGGCCCACGCGACTGGTCGCCTGGATGTACTCTGCGCTCGCCTGCGGCTGACCCATCACTGTCATAAGTCCCAGTCTGTCGATGTCGACGCCGACAGAGATCATGTTGGTGGCGAGGACCACGTCATCGGGGGCATGTTCCCCGCCGAGTCTCCGCTCCAGAGACTTCAGGCGTCCGGGAATCTCAGATGACGGAACGCGGCTGGTGAGTTCGTTGACCACCTTGAGTTCGCGCGTTCTCGTGCCCCCACGGGAGGCAACAACCCCGAGGCGCTCCCGGACGTCACCTTCGACCTGGAGATTCGCGCTGCCGAGGACTCGGAGACTATTGAAGTATCCGAGCAGTGACCAGTAGGGGTCGCGTGTCGCGTCATCGCCGCCAATGTCCTTGGCGGCCTGCAACAGCGCAGAGTAGACCCGGACTAACAACGTTGCGTGGCTCGTGCCCGATGCCATCACCCCGACGTAGCGGCGCGTCCCGAGTTCGTCCTTGCTCGATGGTTCGGCGAAGAACGATTCATCGGGGTCGATACCCGGAGGTGGGAAGAGCGCTGCAGATCGTGCGAAGACGGACTCGATCTGTTCGTCGGCGCGTCGGATGGTCGCGGTCGACGCAATGACCTTGGGTTTCGCCCGGTTGTATTCATCGTGGAGCGACGGGACTGAACATGCGGCGTCGACGGCCGTCTCGTACAAGCCGACCATCGAGCCGAGTGGGCCCGAGATCAGGTGCAACTCGTCCTGGATGATCAACTCGGGAGGGGTGCCCTTGCCGTCGCGCGCAAAGAGCTTGCCCACGTTCTCATTCCAGGCCATCATCGCGAACTTGTCGACGGTACCCAAGATGAGTTCCGGACGTTCGCGGTACACATCCTCGTCCACAAGGTGGACCGGGAGCCCTCCTCGAAAGTCACACGATGGGGTCTTGCACGCGATGACGAGGTGCTCGAACGGCCGGCGCTCCGCTGAGTAATTCTCGTGGTTGAGGAACCTTCCGCACCACGGACACTGGGTGAGCTGGACAGGGTTCTTCTCCTGCAGTTCCTCCCCCCGGGCAAGCTTGTTCAGCGATGTGCGAGCCTCACGAACCAAGTTCGGTGTGGCGCCGGCGCCAACCCAGAGGCCGATGGAGAAGGGCCGAGAACCCAGGTCAGGATTGTCCTTTCGAACAGTCTCGAGCGAGCACATGAGCATGGTTGCCCGCTCAAACTGCTGAATTGTCAAAAGCCGCAGGGTGTATCGCATGATGACGGCGACGCCCATGGCCGAGGAGTTACGGATGCGCCGCAGCAGGATCACATAGGCCACCAGGCCCAGATAGGCCTCGGTTTTACCACCGCCAGTCGGGAACCACAGGAGATCTGCCACCTCTCGGTCTTCGTGAGTCGGGTCGGTGATCCCGGGAAGGTTCAGCAAGACGTAGGCGATTTGGAAGGGACGCCATTCCGCGTCCGCGCCGTCGCCTACCTCCCCGTCGGCACCACCACGTACCCAATCCTGGCGTGCGCGCTGCAATTGCATTGCGCGATTGGCCAATCGAAATGCCCTGAGTGCCTCCGGGTTGTCTTCGAGAAGGCGGATACCGGCATCGATGCGGTTGGCCGCATTGCGCATGTCCGTGATGTGTCGGGACGCAACCGGTTTCAGATCATCCCCAACCGAGGCACCGCCGCCCCCAACGTCGGCTTCGATCGTGCTGATCCACGTGCGGTACTGGCTGGTGAGGCCTCGCAGGTTCTCGCTGATCGTGTCAATGGGATCTTCCGCGAAAGACACCATCCGAAGGTCGAGATTCTCGACCTTGCCGGGCTTGGCCCGGTGAACCTCGTGCGTGGGAACGAAAGTGGTGGAAACCTTCGCGACAGCACCATTCTCCACCGAGTCCAGGTCCCAGTCGGCTGCGCAGCCATGCCCGATCGCGAAGGTGTGGGCGTTGCGGTACATCAGCGCGGCGGTGTCGAGGTCCGGGTCGCTGCCGATGTTGTGGGCGACCGAGCGATCGACGATGTCGGCGTGCTGGGTCTGGACGGTGATGCCGACCTGGAACCACGAGATGGCGTCTCGCATATCTCCTTTGACGGAGATCGCGGTGTTGTTGAGCGCCACCGTGACCGTGACCTTGCCGCCCCTCTCTGGCCGGACGTACCTGTAGAGCTCCAGACCCGGACCAATGTTCGTGCGGTACACACCCGGGCGCTGCAGCTGCTGACCGATCGCTTCGGTCTCCAGCGGGATACGGCTCCAGCCTTCCGCGGCTTCGTCCTCGTCGATCAATTGCTGATAGCGGGCAGCGCGCGGCGTGATCGTGACCGATCCGGCCGAAGCCCGGACCGAGAACGTCATACCCACCGACGACGGAAATCGCATCCGCGCCTGCGCGACCGGACTTCCCTCGTCGGATTCCCCATCCGCCTCCGCTCCGGTGGGTTCGGTCTCGTGTTCTTGCTCGACGTCTTCGGCATCCTCTTCGTCGGCGGGCCGCGGCCACAAGGCACCGACGATGTAACGGCTCAGTGGCGCCTCGCCGATCACCTCGTGCTCGCCCTCGCCGGGACCGATGAGGTCGGCTTCCAGCGCGTCGACCATCTCCTCGCGGAACCGATACTTTTCGGCCAGCTCTTCTTGCACGCTCATCCCACTTTCTCCATCACGTCCCACAGCGGTCTCGCAAGACCTGCCACTCTCGGCACAAGCCAGAAGCCGCCAGGGCCTGCGCCCGCCTCGGCGGCGATACTCGGGTCACCAGCCACTGTCTCGACGGAGACCAAGACCATGTCGGTCAGCGCGGCGGGCCATTGACCCGGACGAACCTTGAATGCGGCGGAGAAGTCCTCGCCGAACTCGTCGGTGGTGCGGCCGACTGTCCGGCCGTTGACCGTCAGCGCATAGATGGGACGCTGCGCGTCGGAACGCATGCGGTCGAGTTCTGCCTCGACCGCAACGCCGGGTGTGAGTTTCTCGAGTGCGGCCTGGACCTGAGCAACCGAAGCGTTGTCGACAGCGACCGGTCGCGCAGCGTAGGTGTCGCCGTAACCGATCTCCAGGGCTCGCGCCCGCGATTTGCCCTTGGGACCCATGCGTTCCTGCAGCCGGTCCGGAAGCCAGCGGCACTCGCTGACCACGGAGTGTCGGCGCGGTGTGGTCACCATGACGATCGTGTCCCGGGCACGGGTCAGCGCCACATACTCGAGGCGGATCGGCGCCCACGGGTCATCCTCGTCCGGTCGGTCCGACCAGTCGGCGATGAAGACGTTGTCGAACTCGAGGCCTTTGGCGCGGTGGACCGTCGAGACGATGATCCTCATATCGTCGTCACCTTCGGTCAGGGTCAGCGGCACGGTTCCGGCTCCCAGACGACGGCGCAGGCGGTCCAGGTCGATCTGATTCATGCCCCGGCCACGTTGCTCAGCGGACTTCAGCAGGTACCAGGCGTCCTCGGCGTCCGCTTTATCCAGGATCTGCTCGAGCCGCTGCTCCACATCGGAGCGGGCGACGATCGGCCCCTGCAGGGCGCCGAGGGCGGAACCGATCCACTTGGCCGCTCCGAACGACTGGGCGGGCCGACGCACCGCGTGGGCAATATCTTCGTCGACGAGTTCTCGGGAGATGCGCAGGACCTCGGCGTTGCTGCGGCACAGGATTGCGCTGCGGCCACCGTACAGGTCGAGAAATGACCAGTCCTCGACCCGCTCGACGTGCGGAAGGGAATCGCGGAATCCGCGGAGCGCAGATCGTGCTTCGTCGGGCTTGGTCTTGCTCCGCAGAAGAGGACCGAGTTCGGCTGCCCTGATGCAGTCAGCGCCGCGGGCCCGGTAATTGGTCGACAGGCTCACCTCGGTGGCACCGAGCTCGGTGGATATGCTGCCGAGTAATTCAGGGGATGTCGTGGGTGCGGTGGACTCGTCGAGGACGAAGTCGTAGATGCCCTGGAGCGGGTCGCCCAGGACCGTGAACCCGGCGTCGTCGGAGAGGTTCGACAGCAGCGCCCACACGAAGTCGGCGCGTTCGCCAACCAGATCCTGAACCTCGTCGACGATGACGTGCCGGAGGGACTCGACCAGGTCGGCGATATCGTCATTGTCTGCCAGCAACTCAGTTGCCTGCCGGATGCGCGCCTCAAATCCGATCGCAGGCTCAACATCTGCCTCGAGCAGGAGCTGCGACGCGAACGAGTCGAACGTTCTGACGTTGACCTCGGCGATGTCGCGGTTACAAAGCCGGGAACGGACCGCGTGTACTGCGGCCCGCGAGAAGCTCAGGACCAACAGCTCTGCGGACGCGGAAAGACCTTCATCCTCGATGAGGGACTGAAGGCGCGCGGTGACGACTTCGGTCTTTCCCTGGCCTGCGCCGGCGACAATCACGAGCCGTTCATCAGCGGCAGCCTCGGCGACACTGCGTTGGGCCTCGTCTAGCCGGACCGCATTTGCGGCGCCCATCGCAGCTCCCTTCATAACCGTGGTAGGTCGCACTCATATGCGTACCTCAACAAAGGTGTCGGCACGACCGGACCAGACGATTAAGTCGAAGACCGCTTAGTTGACCATCTGCAGTTTTTCTACCCGACCGGTCCGACAATCCCGACACTGGGTGACGCTCGAACTAGTGCAACACGGATCGCACGGGTCAGGGTCGATCGGGTCGAAGCCGAAGCAGATTGATCGCACTGCTGATGTCGTCAGCGACTGAATCCGCACACTCATGCTCCCAATAGCGCCGGACCACCCAGCCGCGTCCTCGCAGCACCGCGTCGGTCTGACGGTCGCGTTCGACATTGTTGTCGAGCTTCCTCGCCCACCAGTCGGCATTCGCCGCCGGGCGAGTTGCGTGCTCCGGGCAGCCATGCCAGAAGCAGCCGTCGATGAAGATGGCCAGTCCGAGCTGGCGCCACGCGATGTCTGCACGCGTTCTCAGATCGGCCTCGAGCTTAACGTCGGTGCGGAAACGTATCCCTCGCGAATGCAGAATCTTGCGCACCCGGACTTCCGGGGCAGTGTTCTTTGACCGCTGTCTGCTCATACGGTCTCGAACCGACACCGACGAAGCCGGCGGCCTGGTCGAGTTCGAGGACGGCGTCACACGCATACCTCCTGATTTCACAATTGACGGACGCGAGGCGGCTGGGCGGCTCATGTCCGCAAGCTCATACGGATGCCCGGAGGGATACGAACACCCAGATCACGTCGCAATGATCTCTTCGGGGCGACGGTAAGTGATCGCCTTTCCGTAGTCCTTCACTGTGGCGTCGAGTAGCTCCTCGAGCACGCCTCCATAGCTCTCCTGGACCATTCGCTCGACTGCCTCGGTCAGGACTCGTCCCGAGATCATCACCAACGGATACTGATCATCGATAATCTCTACCTGTGCTTGGCGCGAGAAGGTGCCGGTGATGACGTACACGCCAATCCACCCACGCCGCAGTCGCGCTACAAGCCGCGCCACCTGCTCAGCAGATACACTCGACGAGGGGGCAACACACTTGGCCTGCCCCAAAACGACGACGGGCATCGTCGCACCCGTGGCGCCGAAGTCAATCCGACCGATGAAGTCAACGCCCCCGTCCCCAGAAGACCGAGACAACCATCCTTCTCGATATCGTGCACCGGACTCCTGGAGGACGTGTGCAGCCACGCGCGCTGCCAACATTTCGAACGCATGCTTGCGCCCGTCGTAAAAGGAGTGGATTCGACTCAGCGTCTCAAACGAGCGGCTACCCACTTCAGGTAATTGCTCCGCTGCAGTCTTGACCTTTCCGGCAAGTACGCGCCGTCGGATCCCGGGAAGAACCGTTCGCCCGCCCTTCACCCACTTTCGCCACGAAAGCGGAGCGTGACGAAGAGTCGACTTGACCGCCAATGTGGGATCACGACGATCATCAATCCATCGCATATCGAATTCGTCGTCATCGCCCCCGGCGACGATCGCGAGATCAAGAGCCAGGTTCGGATAGCTTCGGCCACTTTCTGGGTCACGCTGCACCACATGTTCAAGGGTTTCGATGATCGCCACGCCGCAGAACTCCACGTACCCCTTATGCGG
>NZ_BANR01000010.1 GCF_000332975.1 Gordonia aichiensis NBRC 108223
GATTGCGTCGTGATCGACGTCGACGAGACCGAGGTCCGCGTGATCGGCCTGGGGTCGTGGACCGACGCGGAGCAGAGCCGCGATTCGTTCGCGTTGTTCGGAAGTGAGGGGCGGTGCCTTCGCCAAGAGTTCGCGAACATGATCCTCGATGCGCGCAGCACTGAAATCTCTTCTGGCGCTAGCGACTTCATGGGATTCTGGACCGTATGTGCGCGTGGCGTAGGCCAGTTTGGCGCGAGCAGTTCGACTCGTGCGAGATGCACCAGACAAGGGAAGCCTCCAAAAGGCAGCAAGAAACTACCCTCCGATGAGAGGCTTAAAACGCGGTCGGCCTTTGCAGACTCAGGCGGCACTCAGAGGTGCGACACGCTAACCCGTTACTCCAACCCTAGCAGCAAGAGTGCGTAGCGAGATGTCGGTCAGATGGCGTGTTGAAGCCATATCGCACAGCGCCACGATGCGATCAAACGCTGCGGTCCCTCGGTGGACTTGAATGTTGACGCCGCACTTCCGCCACGAGCCTGCCGTATCCACCTTGCACGCACATTGCAAGCTGATGCGGTTGTAGTCGCTTTCATCTGGGTCCGGCCCAGAGACATTCTTGTGGTGTTGGCGGGATCGGAACTCGCGAGCGACAGTCCATCCGGATCGACCATCTGCATAGATTGTGCGCACCAATCGCGCGACGAACCACCTCTCGTGCGCTACACCGTTGCCTTCGCAATAGATCTCGAGAATATGCGTCATTTCCACTCCACATCAATAAACTCTGGTAGGAACCGCTTCTGCCCCCGCGGAGCCCTTTGAATCGTTACAGTCATGAGTGCGTCAATGACCTTGCCGCGCGCATCCGGGCTGAGCCGCTTCCACGCAGCAGTCAGGTCACTCTCACCGTCGAGTGGACTCACCTGCCTAGCTTCGGCGATCTGACGCTCAACCTTCTCGAGCTCAGCCCGAAGATCCCCAGTGCCGCGCGCCAACTGAGAGGCATCGATTACACCCGAGGCGAACAACGCGGCCAGTTCATCGAGACGTACACGAAGCCCATCACGCCTGGTACTCATCGCCGACGTGTCTGGTCGGCTACTGACCTCGACCCGCTGCGAACTCAAATGCCCAACCACAATTGCCGAAATGTATTCATCCAGCGCCCCTTGGTTGCGGCGCACGTGTCTGTCGAGACAGGCGTAGGACACCCTTTCTCCTGCGCGATGAACTTGCACACGTTTACCGCAGACACCGCAGCGATAGACCTGGGTGCCTTGGTATTTACGCTCGAAGGAGACGTTGTTTCGTCTGGCAGGGTCGCTAAGGATCGCCTCGACTGCGAGTTGATCGTCTCGGTCGACAATCGGTTCCCACTGCCCCCGCCCAACTACATCGCCGCGGTGGACAACCATTCCGGCGTGACGGGGGTTCAGCAGCACTCTCCTGACCGTAGTCCCGCCCCACTCCTGCCCTGTAGTGCGCGTGCGGTGGCCGGCAGCATTCCATTGCCGAGCAACACCTCGCAGTGTGCCGCCCGCGAGTATTTCTGCTGTTGCGGAGCGAATCGCCTGGGCCTCGGATTCGACGTGCAGGCCATCGGAGGTGAAGCCGAACGGAGTTTTTGTGGCGACCCACTCCCCCGCAGCGGCACGCTGGTCATTGGCCCGTTTGCGACGCTCCGAAGAGTGTTCGCTCTCTTGACGGGCGACACTTCCGAGGATTCGGGCAACCATTCGGCCAGCCGAAGTGGAGAGGTCGAGTGTGCCACTCGTGACGGTTCGTATCTCGACTCGTTGCTTGTCGACTAGCTCGATGAATCGCTCGAGCTCGATCGGCGAACGGTGTAGCCGGTCCGAGTGCCATGCAACAAGTCCCTGAATGTCGCCGGCCTCGATTGCGTTGAGCATCTCTTCGTACTGCGGGCGGCGCTTACCGGAGAAGGCCGAGGTGTCGTTGTCGACGAACACGCGGATGTTGTTCCATCCCAGGGTTTCTGCGAGCTTCCGGCAGTCTTGCTCTTGTCGGTCGACACCGAGCTCGGTACCTCGAGGGTCTGAGCTGATTCGGCAGTAGATGGCGGTCGACATACCAATGACGATAGCGCGTTTAGGTGTGTAACTGGACAAACAACACCCAGGAACGTTGCGCCGCCCTTGAAGTCGACGAGGACGAGGTTCAACTCGGCGGGTGAGTGCGTCGCCAGCAAGGACACGACGAGCGTGCGCAAGAACTCCGACTTCCCCGAGCCTGTTGCACCGATACATAATCCGTGCGGTCCTGTTCCGCCATGCGCGCTTTCTTTGATGTCGAGCTCGACCGGGGTTCCGTTCGGCTGAAATCCGATCGGCACACGCAGCCGTTCCCGGCCGACCCTTCCGCGCCACTCGACAGCGGGATCGAAGCGGGCGACGTCGTCGATGCCGAGGAGCGCGGGAAGACCCGGATCGCCCGCAGTGGCCTCGGAGTCCAGGTTGGCCATACTCGCAGCGGTCGCCACGTGGTATCGAGCCAGTTTGCGTGCGAGCGCGTCTGCCTCGGCGATCGTCAGCGCATCCATGTCGGCGAACTCCTCGACGCCGACAGCGCTTCGCGCACAGACTTTTTCGTCGCGGATTGCCAACTCGAGTCCGCGCCGCGCCGCGAGTCCGTCGGGTGGGGCGGACAGATCCAGAATCGTCACCTGCTCGGTACCCGCGTCGTTGAGGAGGCGTTCGTCTCCGACGACGTGCCCGTCGTCGATGATCACGACGAGGTGCACTCTTCCCGCAGTCGGCGGGGCGGACCGACTGAAACGACCGCGGTCGAGGAGTTCCGCGGCCAGTGAGGACTCGAGTTCGGCGAGCGACTCGTACACCATGCGCACTGCCCCCAGGCCGTCGCGCGCAAGTGGATGGCCCAGGTGAGGGAGCCATTTCGCCCAGTCCCACGCCTCACCGATCGGGTCGGCGGTGACGATCGCGATCCGCAGATGATCGGGGCCGTGAAAGACACACAACTCTGCCATCAGAGCGCGCACCGTACCGCGCGTCTCCTGCCTGGCGCCACCGATGTTGATCGCCGGAAATCCGCGAAGCGAGATCGACGTCGGCAACCGGTGTACCACCGAATGCGTTCGGACGAAACGGCGTAATGCCACCATCGACACGGGTTCAAGGTCTTCGGGCGGCCCGGTCTCGGGCGCCATCAGACGTGTCGCGAGCCCGTGTGCACCGACGCCGATCCGCACGTGCGCGAAGTCGGAGTCCGACGGACGTCGCTCCCACATCCTGCGGGTCCCGATCAACGCCGGTAGCGCACGCGGGTCGGGATGACTCCAGGTGAGCGCCGCACGCTGGTCATCGACGGTATCGCGAACCTGCTCCCGCAACTGCCCGAGATACCGGAAGTAGTCTTTACGCTCCTCGTTGAGTTCCGCGGCTCGTTTGCCCCCTCCCCGACCACTGGCGGCGAACATGCCGAACATGGACATGAGCATCATCAGCGGGAACATCATGAACAGAGGGTTGCTGAGGATGTTGCGGCCACCGGTCGCGAACATCAGAGCGAGCATCCCGATGACCGCAACGATCATGACCACCGGCAGCAGCTTCATCAGCAGGTTGCCGGGGACCACGCGCGGGACGTCGGGTGGCGGTGCGATGCTCAGCTCACCGCCGGGGGCGCGCGGTGCGGCGATCCGCGCACGACGCACGAATCCCTCGGTCGTCGAAACCAACTCATCTCCCCCACAGAACCCGGACACATGCTGCGCCTCATGGCTTCTAGGCCTGTTGAGACTTGGCTGGTCGTCGATGTCGTAGTTCGCTATGTTAGCTCCGAATCATCAGAAGAACGGACAAACATGACATCTGTGGATACGTCGAGGGTGGTCGGCCCGAACTCGGGCGGCGAGCACCGCGACAACCACGCCGCGCGGATCGAACCCGCCCTCGTACGCGTGTCCGTGCTCGGAGGAAACACGCAACTCGACGTCGGGCTCCCCGCCGCAGTCCCGGTGGCCCTGCTGATCGGCGAGGTCGTCGCGCAGATACAGTCACGTGTCCCCGTCCAGCGCGACCCCGACGTCGAATCCTCGACGCAACCTCCCGAACGAGCGCACCGTTGGACACTCGCGTTGGTCGGCCAAGAGCCGCTCGCACCGAACCGCACGTTGTCGGAGTCGGGTGTACGGGACGGCGATCTGTTGATGCTGCAGTCTGTCGACACCGGCGAGTCGCCGGTCTTGTTCGACGACGTCGTCGACGCGGTGGCTCGACTCAATGATTCGGTCTTCGCCGCGTGGTCACCTGTCGCCGCACGCTACACGGGATACGTTGCGACGCTTGTCGCCGCACTGGCCGCAGCTGCGTCGTTGACTCTCACTCGAGCGGGTGGGATGGGAAGCATTGCAGCCCTGTTCGGCGGTGTCGCGGCGTTGGTGTTCCTCGTCGCTGCGGCCGTTGTCGCCCGGCACTTCGACGACGCAACCTCCGCGACCGTTCTGTCGGCATCGGCCATGCCGTTCGCGTTCGCCGCGGGTCTTCTGGCGCCACCCGGCGCATTCGGTTCGGCCCACCTGGCGCTCGGGTGCGCACTGGTATTGCTCGCCGCGACCGTGTCATATCGCGTGACTGCAGTCGGTCCCATCACACACAGCGCGCTGACCACCGCGTCGCTGCTGGCAGGCGTCGGCGCGGGGGTGCAACTCCTCAGTGATATCGGTGTGGAGAAGGTGTCGGCGATCGTGGCCGCCATCGGCCTGCTGGCCGTCTGCATGGCCTCGCGCACGACCATCCTGCTGACCAAGCTGCCAGTTCCGCCCGTGCCCACGGCGGGTGCGCCGATCGATCTCGATGTGTTCGAACCAGCACCCGCGATCGAGGGAATCGGCGCCATCGGTGCCATCGCGCTTCCGAAAGTCGATGCACTCGAACGACGTTCACATCTCGCCAATGCGTATATGACCGGTATCGTCGGCGGCGCAACGGCCCTTACCGCGGCCGCAGCCTGCGGAACTGCTGCGCCGCTGGCCGGATTCCACGCCGTTCCGGTGGCGTACGCGATGGTCATCGGCACGGCCCTCTGCCTGCGTGGCCGTTCGCACAGCGATCTCACACAGGCCGCTACGCAGATTGCCGGCGGTGCGCTGACCGTGATCGCAGTCCTCATCGGACTGGCGGTCGGCAGCCCTTCGCCGTGGGCACTCGTCGGATTCGGTATCGGCACCGCACTTGCTGCGGGAGCCATGATCATCGGACGGCTTGCCGCCGTCCACGACTTCTCGCCGGTGCTCCGACGCAGCGCCGAACTTCTCGAGTACGCACTGTTGCTCACGGTCATCCCGTTGCTGCTGTGGATACTTGATCTGTACCGACTCGTGCGAGAGCTCTGACGTTGCCGCACACACGCCCTTCGTCGGTTGTGGCTGTGGTGATCTCATGTATCGCATTGCTCACGTACTCGAGTGAGGCTCCGGCGCTCGCGGTGACACCGCCGGTCATCGACGGCTCCGCACTTGTCAGGTCCGCACCGGTGGCACCGCCCGAGCCCACCGAACAACGCACGCTGTGTGCGACACCGATTGCTGCAGAGAGCTATTCGTCTGCGACGGGCGCACAGGCGATGATGCGATCAGCCGACATCTGGCGATTCGGCAGGGGTGCGGGTCAACGCGTCGCAGTCATCGACACCGGTGTGACGCCGAATCGACGGCTTCCCCGGCTGATCGCTGGTGGCGATTACGTATCGACGGGCAACGGGTTGTCGGATTGCGACTCGCACGGCACCCTGGTTGCCGGCATCATCGCGGGCTCGCCGAGCGATACCGACGCTTTCGCGGGTGTGGCACCCGATGCGTCGATCATCGCCATTCGCCAGTCGAGTACGGCTTTCGGCGCCAGGCGTTCTCGTGATTCGGATGATCCCCATATCGGCAGCGGCTACGGTTCGGTGCGCACTCTGGCCAACGCTGTGGTGCGCGCGGTCGATCTCGGTGCAACGGTCATCAACATCTCCGAGGTGGCGTGTGCCGCCGTGGGTACGAAGCTCAACGACCGCGCACTCGGCGCGGCGGTTCGGTACGCGCACACGCGAGATGTCGTTGTCGTCGTCGCGGCGGGTAATCTCACCCGTGACTCGGCGTGCTCGAGTCAGAACCCCATACCGAAGGGCGATGACCCGACAGGGTGGCGCTCCGTGTCGATGATCGCAAGTCCCGCTTGGTTTTCCCCATACGTGCTCACGGTCGGCTCGGTCGACGCCGCGAGCGGCGCGCCGAGCGACTTCAGCATCAACGGCCCGTGGGTGTCGGTGGCAGCACCGGGAACCGACGTCGTCAGTGTCGACGGCTCGGGACGAGTCGTATTTGCACAGCAGTCAGAGTCGGGTCCGGTCCCGTTGCGCGGCACCAGTTTCTCGACGGCCTACGTGAGCGGAATCGTCGCGCTCATCCGTGCCCGTTACCCGCACCTGACCGCCGCTGCGGTGATCGATCGTGTCACCAGAACGGCCCATGCACCGGGAACCGGGCGGGACACCCGCATCGGCTTCGGGGTGATAGATCCCCTCGCCGCCCTCACCGCGGAGCTCGACGATGCTCCACGCGCCGGAGCGGTCCCGCACGCGATCGCCGCACCGACGCGACCACCGGCTCCCGACCACACCGCTCGAAACGTCGCGGTGATCGGTGGTGGCGCGGCGATTGTGCTCGTCCTCGTCGTGCTCGCGCTCGCTCTGCCGCACCGTCGCGTACGCGCGCTCGACCCCGACGACTACTGAACGAAGCCCTACAGCGGTGGCCCTGCCGCGGGTGACCCGGCATCGGACCACCGCTTCCGATGACCTTCTGCTACTTGGCCGTTCGCGCGGGCCGCAGCTCGCGCGGCAACGCGAATGTCAGTGTCTCCTCGGCCGTGTTGACCTTCTCGACGGTGTCGTAGCCGCGCTCGGCCAGGTAGTCGAGTACGCCGCGCACCAGCACCTCGGGAACCGACGCGCCCGAGGTGACGCCGACCGTCGAAACGCCGTCGAGCCAGGCGTCGTCGATCTCGCGGGCGTAGTCGACGAGGTGTCCGTCCTTGGCGCCGTTCTGCACGGCGACCTCGACGAGGCGTACCGAGTTGGACGAGTTCTTGGACCCCACCACGATCACGAGGTCGCACTGCGGTGCCATGGCCTTGACGGCGACCTGCCGGTTCTGGGTGGCGTAGCAGATGTCGTCGCTGGGCGGATCGGCCATCTCGGGGAATTTCTCGCGGAGCCGACGCACGGTTTCCATGGTCTCGTCGACCGAGAGCGTGGTCTGCGACAGCCAGATCACCTTCGACTCGTCGCGCACCGTGACACCGTCGACGCTGTCGGGCCCGTCGACGATCTGGATGTGCTCAGGGGCCTCACCCGAGGTGCCCTCGACCTCCTCGTGGCCCTCGTGGCCGATCAGCAGGATGTCGTAGTCATCGCGGGCGAAACGCTTGGCCTCCTGGTGCACCTTGGTCACCAGCGGACACGTGGCGTCGATCGTCTTCAGGCTGCGCTCGGCGGCGGTCCGATGTACTTCAGGCGACACGCCATGAGCGGAGAACACGACGATCGCGCCCTCGGGAACCTCGTCGGTCTCGCCGACGAACACCGCTCCACGCTCGGTAAGCGTGTCCACGACGTGACGATTGTGGACGATCTCTTTACGCACATAGACGGGTGCGCCGTGCTTGTCCAGGGCGCGTTCGACGGTCTCCACCGCTCGGTCGACGCCCGCGCAGTAACCGCGCGGCTCGGCCAGCAGGACACGCTTGGATTCAGACATGGTTCCCAGGGTACGTGGTCGACGACCTACCGACCGTCGTGCGCCGGGTTGGTGTGACGCAGCCCAGATGGCAGAGTGTTGTCATGGTTCGCGCACCTTATCCTGCACGTATCGCCGCAGGTCTCATCGTCGTGGCACTCGAAGAGACCCGTCGACTACCGACTCGCCTGTTCACGCTGCCGATGACAGCGGTCAGTCAGACGCTGCAAGCCGGGATGCGGGCGCAGCAGCAGATCGCCGAACTCGCGATCAAGGGCGACGAGGCCCTGGACCTCATTTTCGACAAGGCCGACGAACAGCCCGAGTGGGCGCGTTTCGACGAGGACGAACTCACCGAGATCGACCCGGGGACACCCATCGAAAGCGCCGACAAACCCGGCGCCGAGGCCACGACCGCCAAGGTCACGACGCTGCACGCCGCGCCGGCGACCGTCACGAAACCCCCGACGACCGCGAAGTCCTCACCCGACACGCCTGCGACAACAAAGTCCGCTGCCAAGAAGTCCGCTCCCAAGAAGTCGACGCCCACGAAGGCGACACCCACGAAGCCCGCGTCCAAGGACTCGACACCCACTCCCAAGAAGTCAACGCCCACGAAGTCGACGCCCACCAAGTCGATGCCCACCAAGTCCGCGTCGACGGACTCGACGCCCGAGAACCCGGCACCGCGAGCCGACGCCGGGCGTTTTGCTCTCTACAGCTCGGCTCCGGCCGACCTGATCACGGGCGAGACGGCCACGCCCGGCGACGACCTTCCCGACGTCGACAAGCCCGAGATCGTCGAGTTCATCGAGTACGACACCCTGACCTTGGCGCAGCTGCGCGCCAAACTGCGTTCCGTCGATGTCGACGACCTCACAGCTCTCGTCGCCTACGAGACGGCGACCAAGAACCGTGCGCCGTTCGTCACCATGCTCGACAACCGGATCACCGCGCAGAACAAGCGCTCGCCCAGCTCGTGATCCCGGCGCAGGGGTCGCCGTCAGAAAATCCGGCGCAGGGATCGCCGTCGGGTGGCAGTTCCACGAGGACCGGAAATCGGGACAACGGCAACACCGCGGACAACCCGTGGCCGGTGCGCACCGTCAACCGCAAGATCGCCGAGTGGATCAACCGGCTCGGACAGATCTGGGTGGAGGGTCAGGTCACCCAGCTTTCTCGTCGTCCCGGAACACGCACGTCGTTTCTGACGCTGCGTGATCCGGCCGCCGACATCTCGATCACCGTCACCTGCAACCCCGATCTGCTGATGCGCACGGAGGTTCCGGTCACCGAGGGCAGCCACGTGGTGATGCTCGGCCGACCCGACTTCTACGCGGGACGCGGCACCATCTCGTTGCGCGTCACCGACATCCGTCCCATCGGCGTCGGCCAGCTGCTGCTGCGCATCGAGCGTCTCAAGCAACTGCTCGCTGCCGAGGGACTCTTCGATCCGCGGCTCAAACGTCCACTTCCGTTTCTGCCACGCGCGATCGGCCTGATCTCCGGGCGGGCGAGCGCCGCGCAACGCGATGTGATGTCAGTGGCGTCCGCCCGCTGGTCCCAGGCGCGTTTCGCGGTACGCGATGCACCCGTTCAGGGGCCGACGGCCGTGCCGCGCATTCTCGCGCACCTCGCCGAACTCGACGCCGACCCGGAGATCGACGTGATCGTCATCGCCCGCGGCGGGGGCAGCGTGGAGGATCTCCTCCCCTTCTCCGATGAGACGCTGCTGCGGGCCGTCGTGGCATGCACCACGCCGGTGATCAGCGCCATCGGGCACGAACCCGACAATCCGCTCCTCGACTACGTCGCCGACGTCCGGGCAGCCACCCCGACCGACGCGGCCAAGCGCGTGGTCCCCGACGTGACCGCCGAGCTGGCAGGCATCGCCGAGATGCGTCGACGCAGTGCCCACGCCCTCCGGAACTGGGTGCACCGCGAGGATCGGGTGATCGCGGGCCTGCGTGCGCGGCCGGTACTGGCCAATCCGTTCACCATGATCGACCGACGCGCCGACGACGTCGAGCGCATGCGACGCGACATCCGCCGTGACGTCACCCGGATGGTCGACGCCGAGGAGCGCCGCGTCGAGCATCTCTCTGCCCGCCTGGCCACACTCGGACCCGCTCAGACCCTGGCGCGCGGCTACGCCGTCGTCCAGCGCGTCGACGCCGGTGATCCCCATGTGGTGACCTCGACCGAACAGATGCCCGCGGGCGCCCGTCTCCGCATCCGTGTCGGCGACGGCGCCGCGTCGGCACAGGTCGCCACCCCGGCCGACGGACCCACAGAACCCGCCGAGAGCACCGACCACACGAAGAGGAGCACGAAGTGACCGGCCAAGCGAAAGGCACGTCCGCAACGCCGATTCCGGTGGAGCAGCTCGGCTACGAGCAGGCCCGCGACGAACTCGTCGAGGTGGTCACCGCGCTCGAACACGGTGGCCTCGACCTCGACGCATCGCTGGCGCTCTGGGAACGAGGCGAAGCACTGGCCACGCGGTGCGAGGAACATTTGACCGGAGCGCGCGACCGGATCGAGGCCGCGCTGTCGCACGAGGCCGACGATTCAGACGGTGGGGACTCAGACGTCGATGACTCAGCGGAGGACGAGTTCGACGACTGACCCGGCGCACGCCGCCGAGCCAGCAACTCGTTGTCGGGAAACCGCTGCCAGCAACTCGACGTCAGGAACTCGACGTCAGGAACTCGTCTTGGGCAACGGCTGCTGGGCCAACACCGACTGCGCCATCTGCGCCATCTCGGAATCGGGGCCGCGCGACATCACCGCGATCCGCACGTCTGACAGGTCGGTGATCCAGAACTTGTTGCCGTCGTGCGTCGAGTAGGCCACCCACGTGTGGCCGTCGATCTCCTTGGTGCCGGTTCCCGACGACACGTCGTCGCCGCCGAGTTTCTCGACGAGGTCGTCCTCTGACGCATTGGTCTGTGTGAGCTGGAGATACGCGCCGGTGCCGGTGACCCAACCGACGTTGCTCGACGTCGAGTTCGCGATCTCCTGGGTGCTGCCGGAGTTCGGTTTCCACCCCTCCGGGGTCGCCGGTCGTCGAATGGGAAACGGCATGATCCTGGCGTCGGCGGCCAGTCCGCTGCGGACGTCGTAGGCGGGTGTCTTGTCGTCCGACGCCGTGCCGGTGAGACCGACCGAGCAGTTGCCCGAGGCAATGGCGACGAGCGCGCAGACCGCGAGCAACGGGATCAGCGTCCAGATCATGTCCTTGCCGCTGGTCAGAATGCGGGGTTTGCTCGCCATGGGTCACGAGTATCCCAGTCGCCGAAGACACCTCGTGCCGCGCCCCTCGACGAGCGTGCCCGCCGCCACAACTCGCGTCCACGCCCGTGTCGTCGCCTCGCGGTACCGTTTCCTATGCGCGCGCTACAGCTCGTCGTGTCCCGTGTCGGTTGCATCGTCCGGTTCGGCGGCAGAGGTCGCATCGCCATCGCCGTGTTGTCGACGCTGATCGCGGCCGGAGCACTCGCCGCATGCGGCACCTCCGACGACCAACGCAACGGCATGGACGAGATCCGCTCGTCGGGAGTTTTGCGCGTCGGAACCGAAGGCACCTACGCCCCGTTCAGCTATCGCGATCCGACGACCGGTGAACTCGCCGGCTACGACGTCGACGTCGCGAATGCGGTGGCCGACAAGCTGGGGGTGCGTACCGAATTCGTCACCACCCCATGGGATTCCATCTTTGCCGGCCTCGAGGCAGGCCGATTCGACGTCGTCGCCAATCAGGTGTCGGTGACACCCGAACGCAAAGCGAAATACGACCTCTCCAAGCCGTACGCCGTGAGCGAAGGGGTCATCGTCACTCGCGCCGACGACAACTCGATCCGCTCGCTCGACGATCTGCGGGGCAAGACCACCGCGCAGTCGGCGACGAGCAACTGGGCCCAGGTGGCCAGGGACGCGGGGGCGAACGTCGAGTCGGTCGAAGGGTTCACCCAGGCGATCAAGCTGCTCAATCAGGGCCGCGTCCAGGCGACGGTCAACGACAGCGTCGCCGTCTACGCCTACTTCGCCGAGACCGGCGATACGAGTGTCAAGATCGCCGCCAAGACCGGGGACACGAGCGAGCAGGCATTCGCGGCCAGGAAAGACAGCGGCATCACCGGCGACATCAACAAGGCGCTCGACGAGCTCAGCGCTGACGGAACACTGTCGAGAATCTCGCAGAAGTACCTCAAAGCCGACGCGAGCGGCAGCGCGGCGGCCGGGCAACAACAGGCCGTTCCGCGAAGCACCTGGAAGATCATCGGCAACAACCTGTGGCCCATGGCAAAGGCCACGATCACCGTGACCATCCCACTCGCCGCGATCAGCTTCGTGGTCGGGTTGGTGATCGCATTGGTGGTGGCACTGGCCAGGCTCTCGGAGACGCGGGTGATCAACTGGCTGGCCCGGGTTTACATCTCGATCATCCGCGGCACACCGCTGCTCGTGCAGTTGTTCATCATCTTCTACGCGCTGCCCGAACTGGGCATCAAGGTGCCGCCGTTTCCCGCGGCCGTCGTCGCGTTCTCGCTCAACGTCGGCGGGTACGCCGCCGAGATCATCCGCAGCGCCATCCTCTCCGTCCCGAAAGGCCAGACCGAGGCGGCCCAGACGATCGGCATGAACTATCGCACGACGATGCGTCGGATCATCCTGCCGCAGGCCGCGCGCAACGCTGTGCCCGGCTTGTCCAATACGTTGATCTCGTTGGTCAAGGACACCTCTCTCGCGTCGACGATCCTGGTGACCGAGCTCTTGCGTGTCGCCCAGTTGGCCGCCGCACCGACGTTCGAGTTCTTCGCCCTCTACACCACGGCCGCGATCTACTACTGGATCGTGTGCCTCGTCCTGTCCGCACTGCAGAACAGACTCGAATCCCGACTGGGGAGGTTCGCGACACGATGACCGACCGTGACCAGAACACCAACCGCGGGCCGAGGACCGTCGACGCCGCGTCGCCCGAGCGCGTCGTCGACGTCGTCGGACTGGAAAAATCCTTCGGCGACAACCACGTCCTGCGCGGGATCGACTTCACCGTCGACCGGGGCACCGTGACCGTCATCCTCGGCCCCTCGGGGTCGGGCAAGACGACGATCCTGCGGTCGCTCAACGCCCTCGACATCCCCGATGCGGGCGTTCTCCGTGTCGGCGCGCGGACCATCGATTTCAGCGGGCAGTACACCAGGGCCGACATCGCCGCATACCGCGCGCAGAGCGCCATGGTGTTCCAGAACTACAACCTCTTCCCGCACAAGACGGTCCTCGAGAACGTCATCGAGGGTCCGGTCGTCGTGCAGCATCGGGACAGGGCCGACGCCGTTGCCGAGGCCGAACGACTCCTCGCGAGTGTCGGTCTCGACGACAAGCGCGACCAGTACCCGCACGAACTCTCCGGTGGTCAGCAGCAGCGCGCGGGAATCGTGCGTGCGGTGGCGCTCCACCCGCAGGTCCTGCTGTTCGACGAACCGACGTCGGCCCTCGACCCCGAACTCGTCGGCGACGTACTGAAGGTTCTCAAGGGTTTGGCCGAACAGAGCTGGACGATGGTCGTCGTCACGCACGAGATCCGGTTCGCACAGGAGGTCGCCGACCAGGTGTTGTTCGTCGACGGCGGGGTGATCGTCGAACGCGGCGGCCCCGACGAGGTGATCGCCCATCCCGCCGAAGACCGGACGCGTCAGTTCCTGCGGCGGATCCTCGACCCGCTCTGACCGACCCGCGACCCGCATGCGCTGCACCGACGGCTCCTGTGATCTTGCCGGGCGAGTGCGTTCGCCTCATCGCGACGTGAAAGGATGAGTGCCGAGTATCACGCACGCACCCCATGCCGAGGAGTCGATCGAACATGACAGCCGAGAACCACCAGGCACCCGACCGTAACCTTGCGATGGAGCTGGTGCGGGTCACCGAGGCCGCGGCACTCGCCGCGGGCCGCTGGGTGGGACGCGGCGAGAAGAAGAAGGGCGACGGCGCTGCCGTCGACGCCATGCGCGAACTCCTCTCGACGGTATCGATGCGCGGCGTCGTGGTGATCGGCGAGGGCGAGAAAGACGAAGCGCCGATGCTCTTCAACGGCGAGGAAGTGGGTAACGGGCAGGGACCCGACTGCGACGTCGCGGTCGACCCCATCGATGGCACCACCCTGATGGCCGAAGGCCGCCCCAACTCGATCGCCGTCATCGCGGTCAGCGAGCGCGGCACGATGTACGACCCGTCGGCGGTCTTCTACATGGACAAGATCGCCGTCGGGCCGGATGCCAAGGGCGCGATCAACATCGACGAGTCCGTCGAGTGGAATATCAACTCGGTCGCCAAGGCCAAGGGCATCGACGTCGGCGACCTGACGGTCGTCGTCCTCGACCGTCCGCGTCACGCCGACCTGATCGGCGAGATCCGCAAGGCAGGCGCCAAGATCCGTCTCATCTCCGATGGCGACGTCGCAGGCGCGATCGCCGCAGCGGGCGACTACTCGACCGTCGACATGCTGATGGGTGTCGGCGGCACCCCTGAAGGCATCATCACCGCGGTCGCGATGAAGTGCATGGGCGGCGAGATCCAGGGCAAGCTGTGGCCTCGCAACGACGAGGAGCGCCAGAAGGCGATCGACGCCGGACACGACCTCAACCGTGTGCTGGGCACCGACGATCTCGTCAGCGGCGAGAACTGCTTCTTCGCAGCAACCGGAGTCACGAACGGCGACATGCTCCGCGGCGTGACCTACCGTCCCGGTGGGGCGACCACCCGCTCGCTCGTCATGCGCTCGAAGTCGGGAACCATCCGGCGCATCGAGGCCGTGCACCGCACCACCAAGCTGCGCGAGTACGCCCGCCTCGACATCTAGTCTCCACCGCGATCGCCGCGCCCACCCGCGAAGGTGGACGCGGCGATCGCGCTGTTGGCTGGGTCAGCTCACCCGCTGCATCCCGATGGTCGCGTCGTCCGCCTGAGCGTCGGTGTCGCGTCCGAGCGCGAGTACCTCGTCGAATCCGGCGACAATACATTCGGCGAACAGTTCGGGGTCGGTGACCGACGCGGCGTCGCAGTTCAGTCCCAGGCAGGCCGTGGTGTTGTGAGTGATCATCGTGGCCATCACCGCGCAACCCGGCAACGGGCCGAACGGGAACAACCGCTCCACCTTGGCGCCGGCAACGTAGGTCTCCCAGGGGATTCCCGGTACGTTGCTGGCCTGCAGGTCGTTCATACTCGTTGCACCGCTGAACTGGCCGAGCAACTCACCCGGCATCCACGCGAGCACCGAACCCAGGGTGTTGAAGATGTCGACAGCGGGCTCGGTACGCGCCGCGCGCACCTGTTCGCGGATCGTCAGCACCCGCTCGAAGGGGTCGTCGATCCCGATGGGCCCGGCGAGTCTGCCCACGGCTATTCGGTTGCCGCCCTCGGGGTCCTCCGGTCGCCGCACCGAGATCGGGATCGCGACGGGAATCGCGTCGACCTGCTCCCCCATCTTCTCGTGATAGATGCGGAAGCCGCCGATCAGCCCGCCGAGATAGACGTCGTTGATCGACGCCTTCATCGACGTTGCGGCGGCTTTCAACTCGGAGAACGGCACCTCGAAAGCCAGGAACCGCCACGACAAGCTGCGCTGCGCCAGCAGTGGTGATCCCGGCGGACTGACCAGGCCTGCCACTCGCGGCACCGACCGCCCATACCGCAGCACCTTGCTGAGCGCACGTTTCGGGTCGGTCAGGGCCAGTGCGCCACGCACGACCAGGCCTGCCCGGTACGGGGTCTGCGCGAACTCGTGGCCGATCTGACGTGCCAGCACCTCCAGTGCCGACAACTCGGTCGGTGCAGGAGCAGGCGGCTGCGGCTTGTTGGGGATCGGGTCGCGCGAGGGTGAATGCAATTGCGCCAGAGCCAGAATGGCACCGAGCCCATCGGTCAACGCATGATGCGCCTTCAGAAAGTACGCGGTCTTGCCGTCGGCGAGCCCGGTGATCAGATAGCCCTCCCACGGAGGGCGAGCAGGGTCGAGTGCCGTCATGGCCAATTGCTCACACGTCGACAGCAGTTCGCGCATCGAGCCGTCGCCGGGCAACCGGATGCGTCGAACGTGATAATGAAGATCGAACTCCGGGTCGACGGCCCAACTCGGGGTGCCGGTGTGCAACGGCGAATCCACCACGCGCGAGCGGAATCTGGGAGCCATGCGACTTCCCCAATCGTGCGCGGCGATCAGCCGATCCCAATCGGGTTCGCAGTCGTAGATCTCGATCATCGAGATGGTTCCGCGGAGTCGACGGTCGGTGTCGCCGCGCCACATCAGCGCATCGACCGGGCTCATGTGCTGCTCGGTGCCCCACTCGAGGGGCTGGTCCTCACTCATCCGACAGTCTCCCCTGCATCGTCACCGATCTCGTCATCCTGCGAATCATTCAGGTGCCCGGCGTCACCCGGCTCCGGCCAGTCCGCCAACGCGGTGATGAACATCTGCCGCACCTCCTCCGCATGGTCGCCGATGGTCTCCGCCTCCCACGTCGTGGTGTCGACGGGCGGCAACACCCGCACCTGTATCGTTCCGGGCGCGACCAGTTGCGAACCGCGCCACATCAATTCGCCGACGTTGCGCAACACCACCGGCACCACCGGCACGCCGGCCTGCATGGCGATGTGGAACGGCCCCTTCTTGAACCTGCCGATCCGTGGTGTCGGTGAACGTGTGCCCTCCGGGGCCACCACGAGCGAGAAGCCATCCTCGCGCAGTTTTCGTACCGCGGGTTCGAGTTGATCGATCGCCTTACCCGCGTCTGCGCGGTCGATGAAGACCAACCCCGCCGCGTCGAGAATCTGACCGAACACGGGCAGACCGCGGATCTCCTTCTTGGCCACGCCGGTCGCCTCACGCTGCACCAGATGGATCATGACCGGCAGATCGAGTTTCGACTGATGGTTGAACGCGAAGACGCACGGTCGATCCGACGTCAGATACTCCTCGCCCTCGATCACGTCGACGTGCACGCCCGCGAGCGCCAGTCCGACGTCGTTGCCGGTGGCGATGCCGGTCTGAACGGTGGTCTCGAAACGGTTGCGCTGCACCATGCCTCCTGCGATTCCGGCCGCAGCGCCCGCGAGAAACGATCCGTACATGGCTCCGGTGCGTAGCGCCATACCGAGACGGTTGTGCGAGGGATTGCGCAGGTCGAGAATAGGCCAGCCACGTTCCTTCGCTTCCGCACGCAGAATCCGCCGCGGCGACACCGCAGCGGGATGCCCGACACTCTCCAGATAGGGGATGTCCTCGTTGCCGTCGCTGTAAGCGAACGACGCGTCGAGATCCATGTCGTATTCGCGTGCGAGCGCCCGCACAGCAGCCGCCTTGCCCGGACCCCACAGCGGCCGCCCCAGCACCTCTCCGGTGACGATGCCGTCGACCACCTCGACGTCGGTCGCCAAGGCGTGGTCGGCGTCGATCTCGCGTGCGATGGGCTCGATCTGGAAGCGGGTCGCCGACGACGCGATCACGATCCGATGCCCCATCTCGCGGTGCGCGCTGAGAATCTGCCACATCTGGGGACGCAGTTTTGCCGCGGTTTCGTGACGAAAGAGTCTGTCCCCCATCGCGAGGAGTTCGTCGTACGTCTTGCCCGCGAACGTCGGTTTGGTCGCCGCGAGCACTTCTGCGTAATCCTGTTCGGATTCGACGCCGCGCAGTCCGATGAGCGCGAAATCGGCAACCTCACCCCACCCGAACTCCAGGCTCCGGATGCGGGCGCCGAAAATCGCCGTGGCGGAGAAACCTTCGATGAGAGTGCCGTCGTAGTCGAAGAAGGCACCGATGTGTTTACCGCGCGGCGCCGAACGGATCTCGGCCAGCCGAGTCCCCAGCGCACTCATACCGCTGACACTCCCGTCTGCTCCGCCTCGATCTCGGCGATCCGGGCCAGGCGGTCACGCATGTCCTCGACCTCATGAAGCCACTCTTGCCGCGCCGCCGTCACGTCGCCTCCGTCCACTGACTCGATGAGACCGCGATTGTCGGCCAATTTGTATGCCGCGTTGTACAACTCGGTCGACACCGAGTCCCTGCTCTTGACGACGCCCTGCATCGAGAGCTGTGTACCCAGGCCGAGACAGTCGGAGACGATCTCCTCCTTCTCACGCGCCTCGCTGTTGAGCTCGACGAGACGGCGAGCCATCACCAGCTGCGCGTCGAAGAAGGGCTGCAACGTGCGTCGTGCGAACAACTCACCCGACATCGCTGCAAAGGTGTCGTGAAGCCAGGCGGGTGTGGGGCGCACGTGACGCCATTCCGGCGCGATGAGGTCCATTTCGGCGCCGAGTCGGTGCAAGAACTCCTGCTTCGTCGGGAAGAAGAACTCGAACTTCAACAGATCGCGGATACGCAGGGCTTCTTCTTGCGCTGCGGCCAAACGCGTTTCGCGGTCCGCGTCGATCTCGTTACGGTCGGCTGCGAACAGTGCCACCTCGACAATGGCCCGATCAACGAAGTGGTGGATCGCGCCGTTGCGGTAGTACGCGGCGATCGCGTGGTTCTCCTCGGCGATCGACCAGACATCGTCGACTCCCCCGGCGAAGTGTGTGAGCACGCCGGCGTCGGTGAGTTCTTTCAGCGTGGACTTCAGGCCGAGTCCACGACACATCGCGGGGTCCGGGCCGGGAAGTTCGCGACGCTCGATATAGGACAGCAACGGCCGCAAGATGTCTTCGATCTCCTTGGCCGTGTACGCGCGGTCACCAGCACCCAGGAGTGCGAACCCCGCCAGTGACGTCGCCGAGATCGGTGTGGCCGCGTTGATCTCGTCCATCACCTTGAAGGCGATCTTCTCCAGCCGCGCAGGGTCGTCGTCACTGAGCTCGGTGATCGACTCTCTCAATGAGAACGGCTCCCCGAAACGCACCCGCGCCTCACCGAGGTAAGAGCGTTGCGCCTTCGCGTACTTCAGTAGCCAGGCCATGTCCTCCGGCTTCTTCGTGCCACCGGCGGATTCACGCGCAATGGCGGAGATCTCGTGGAGTTGGTCGTAGACGATGGAGGTGGGCACGACCATCACGTCGGCGGTGTCGAGTTGCTCGATGGCGTCCACCACGTACGCCAACAATCCCATCATCGGCGGGCGGAGCTTTCCGGTGCGACTACGCCCGCCCTCGATGTACCACTCGAGATTGAACCGCTTCTCGACGATGAATGACAGATAGGCGCGCATCGCGAACTTGTAGATCGGGTCATCGCCGAACTTGCGCCGGATGAAGATCACACCGGCCCGCCGTGCGATCGCGGCGATCGGCCACAGTGCGAGATTGTTGCCTCCGAGCACCAGGTTCGGCGGAAAGTCGTGACGGCGCAATGCGTCTGCGAGAACCAACGTGTCGACGTAGGAGCGATGTGACGGCAGGAACACCAGGCCGTGGGTCTTGTTGAGAGTGCGTAGTTCGCTCAGTGTGTCCAGGTCTACCGACACGGTCCAGGTGCGCTCGTAGAGCTTTCCGAAGGTCGTGGAGAACACGTCGTCCATCAGGGGGCTCTGTGTTGCGACGAACGTCGACATCTTGTCGATCGCGTCGGAGATGACCGAGGCAACAGGGCGCCCGAGATCTGCGGCGAGCTTGGCCGCGTTGGCCTGAAAACGCGCCGACGACCCAATCTGCTGCGCGACGAGTTTGGGCACCTTGTAGCGATCACCGATCAACTGCCGCTCGGCACGTTCGGCCGACAGCGCCGCGGCCAATGCGACGAAGCCGCCGAAATCCTCACCTTCGGCCGACGACTGCTCGTGTCGTCGTCGCAGTTCCTCGACCGTTGCGGGTTCGCCCGCCACGACACGGGCGCGGTCGGGTGACCGCTTCTTGATCGCGCGCTGTCTGAATGCCGGAGGCCTACGCGGATTGGACAGCACCAGTACGTCTGCCACCGACACGCGGCGCTCGCCCTTGCGCATCGGGGGGAGCCAGACCACTCGAGCGGGGATCAGGGTCGTGTCGGGGTCGAGTGTCTCGGGGTCCACTTCGTCGAGCGTGCGGACCGGCGCGTCGGGGTGCCTGCTCGACGCCCACTCGGTGACGGCCTCGCGTTCGCAGGTCGTTCGAACCTCCGCCAGCACGATTGCAGCCAATGCGTTCCCCCTCCGTGTTGACGACGCTGGTGGTCGACGCCGCTGATGGTCGACCCGCGCCGATGAATGGCCGACATCACCGAACCGAATTCAGCGGCGTGAACTGTGACCCACCACACACTAATACCCCTTGTGTTGCATGCGCACACCGGGCAACGGTCACGTTCCGGCAGCGGTGGCATGGCCCACATACGGCGACCGGAGAATGTAAGGCCACTGACCGGCCGCGATAGGATCTGCCGCGTGAGCAAACCAGCCCTTGCTCCGGAGTTCCGCTATGCCGAATTGCTGCCCTCCGGCGCCGACGACACGCCCTATCGCCTCATCACCACGGAGGGGGTGTCCACAGTCGACGTCGACGGTCAGACCTTCCTGAAGGTCGCGCCGGAAGCACTCGAGCGCTTGACGTCCGAGGCGATGCACGACATCAGCCACTACCTGCGCCCGGCGCACCTGCGGCAGTTGCGCAGGATCATCGACGACCCGGAGGCATCGGGCAACGACCGCTTCGTCGCACTCGATCTACTCAAGAACGTCAACATCTCCGCAGGGGGCGTTCTGCCGATGTGCCAGGACACCGGCACAGCGATCGTCATGGGCAAGAAGTCGGAGGGGGTGCTGACCGGCGTCGACGACGGCGAGTGGATCTCACGCGGCGTCTATGACGCCTACACCAAGCTCAACCTGCGCTATTCGCAGCTCGCTCCGTTGACGACCTACGACGAGAAGAACACCGGCACCAATCTTCCTGCGCAGGTGGAGATCTACTCGACGCAGCAGGGACCGAAGGGCCCCGAGTACAAGTTTCTGTTCATGGCCAAGGGCGGCGGCAGCGCCAACAAGTCATTCCTGTTCCAGGAGACCAAGGCGATCCTCAACCCCGAGCGCCTATTGTCCTTCCTCGACGAGAAGATCAGGTCGCTCGGCACTGCCGCGTGCCCCCCGTATCACCTCGCCGTGGTGATCGGCGGGACGTCGGCCGAGTTCGCTGTGAAGACAGCCAAGTACGCGTCGGCCCACTACCTCGACACCCTTCCGACGGAGGGCTCGATGTCGGCGCACGGCTTCCGTGACCTCGAGTTGGAAGAGGACGTTTTCAAGCTCACCCAGTCGTTCGGCATCGGAGCGCAGTTCGGCGGCAAGTACTTCTGCCACGACGTCCGCGTGGTTCGTCTCCCCCGCCACGGAGCGTCGTGCCCGGTTGCCATCGCCGTCTCCTGCTCGGCCGACCGGCAGGCCCTGGGGAAGATCACCGCCGACGGCGTGTTCCTCGAACAGCTCGAAACCGATCCGGCACAGTACATGCCGGACGCCGGGGTCACCGAGGACATCGAGGGCGGTGAGGTGGTACAGGTCGACCTCAATCGTCCGATGCCAGAAATTCTCGCCGAGTTGTCGAAGTATCCGGTGAAGACCCGACTGTCCCTCACCGGACCGCTCGTCGTGGCGCGCGACATCGCCCACGCCAAGATCAAGGAACGACTCGACGCAGGCGAACCGATGCCGCAGTATCTGCGCGATCACCCCGTCTACTACGCGGGCCCCGCCAAGACGCCCGAGGGCATGGCATCGGGGTCGTTCGGACCCACGACGGCCGGCCGCATGGACTCCTACGTCGAGCAGTTCCAGGCCGCGGGCGGTTCGATGGTCATGCTGGCGAAGGGAAATCGCTCCCAACAAGTCACCCGGGCATGCGACGCCCACGGCGGCTTCTACCTGGGTTCGATCGGCGGTCCCGCCGCCCGTCTCGCCCTCGACTGCATCAAGAGCCAGGAGGTCATCGAGTACCCCGAGCTCGGCATGGAAGCCGTGTGGAAGATCGAGGTCGAGGACTTCCCCGCGTTCATCGTCGTCGACGACAAGGGCAACGACTTCTTCACCGACCCGTCGGGGTCGGTGACCGTGCCGCTGGGCGGCGTGCGGATCCGGTCAAAGGAGCGCTGAGCGAGCGGTCTTGCGGCTCGTACTCTTCCGGGCACGGACACCGCACCGCGGCGTCGAGTCGGGCCCCGTCATGATCCCCAGTGCCTCTGCCGTACACAGGTGCCGGATTCTGCCACCTGTGTACGGCAGACGCGGCCCCACAATCCGCTGCGAGTAGCGTTGATTGAGGTAGTCCTAACCCACCGTCGAGAACCGGAGGACGAGAGACAGATGGCGCAGCAGCAGTACCGCATCGAGCACGACACCATGGGCGAGGTCAAGGTCCCCGTCGACGCGCTGTGGCGCGCGCAGACACAGCGCGCCGTCGAGAACTTCCCGATCAGCCACCGTCCGCTCGAGCGGACCCAGATCCGTGCGATGGGCCTACTCAAGGCCGCCTGCGCACAGGTCAACAAGGATCTCGGACTACTCGACGCGACCAAGGCCGACGCCATCATCGCCGCGGCGAAAGAGATCGCGGACGGCAAGCACGACGACCAGTTCCCCATCGACGTCTTCCAGACGGGCTCGGGGACCAGCTCCAACATGAACGCCAACGAGGTGATCGCGTCGATCGCGAAGGCGGGCGGCGTCGACGTCCACCCGAACGATGACGTCAACATGTCGCAGTCGTCGAACGACACATTCCCGACGGCCACCCATGTGGCGGCCACCGAGGCGGTTGTCACCGACCTCATCCCCGCGCTCGACCATCTGCGACTTGCACTGCTCGCCAAGGCCGAACAGTGGCGTGAGGTGGTCAAGAGCGGCCGCACCCACCTGATGGATGCTGTTCCGGTCACGCTCGGGCAGGAGTTCAGCGGCTATACCCGCCAGGTGGAGGCCGGAATCGAGCGTCTGGTGGCGACGCTGCCCCGCGTCGGCGAGGTCCCCATCGGTGGAACGGCCGTCGGAACCGGGCTCAACGCGCCCGACCACTTCGGCACCAAGGTCGTCGACGAGTTGGTCAGACTGACCGATGTCGACTCGATCACTCTGGCCAAGAACAACTTCGAGGCACAAGCCGCACGGGACGGTCTTGTCGAGCTGTCGGGTCAGCTCAAGACGATCGCAGTGTCTCTGACCAAAATCGCCAACGACGTCCGCTGGATGGGCTCGGGTCCATTGACCGGCTTGGCCGAGATCCATCTTCCCGACCTCCAGCCGGGCAGTTCGATCATGCCCGGCAAGGTGAATCCCGTTCTGCCCGAGGCCGTGACGCAGGTAGCGGCCCAGGTTATCGGCAACGACGCGGCCGTCACCTGGGGCGGCGGTAATGGAGCGTTCGAGCTCAACGTCTATATCCCGATGATGGCGCGCAACGTGCTCGAATCGCTGAAGCTGCTCGCCAACGTCTCCCGACTGTTCGCCGACCGTTGTATCGCAGGGCTGCAGGCAGACGACGAGCGTCTGCGGACTCTGGCCGAGAGCTCCCCGTCGATCGTGACTCCGCTCAACTCGGCCATCGGCTACGAGGAGGCCGCGGCGGTCGCGAAGCAGGCGCTCAAGGAGCACAAGACGATTCGGCAGACCGTCATCGACCGTGGTCTCGTGCCCGACAAGCTCAGCGAGGAAGAACTCGACAAGCGCCTCGACGTGTTGAAGATGGCCAACCTCGACCACAAGCGTTGAGCCGTCGATAGAGTCGGGCCATGTCCGATCTGACACCCTTCCCGACAGACTGGCACACCGCGCTGGCACTCGTCGCACATCCCGACGATCCCGAATACGGGATGGCGGCGGCGGTTGCGAAGTGGACCGACGAGGGTAAACGCGTGGTGTATGCCCTCGCGTCGAGCGGTGAAGTCGGTATCGAAGGCATGAATGCGGCCGAAGCCGGCCCGCTGCGGGAGGGCGAGCAGCAGACGTCGGCCGCGATTGTCGGCGTCGACGAGGTCGAGTTCTGGGGCTTTCCGGACAGCAACATTCGCAACACACCGGAACTGCGCGCTGCGATCGCCGACACCATCAGACGTGTCGATCCGCAGGTGGTGCTCTCACTCTACGGGGGCGCGGAGTGGGCTCCGGGTAAGCCCAATCAGCGCGACCACATGGAGTTCTCGGCTGCGGTCCTCGACGCCTACGACTCTCTCGGCGGCGACGCCCCCCGGTGGCTGTTCGAGAACGGTCCGCACCCGACCCATGCGGTCGACGTCACCGACCAGGTCGACATCGCTGTGAAATCCCTTGCTGCGCATCAGGTGTACCTGAGCGTTCTCGATCCGGACACCCCAGTGGTGGAGCAGGCCCGCGCTCAGGTCGAGGCGATGACCGCGCCGCGCGACGACTTCGGTGGTCGCCGCGCGGCGTGCTTCGAGCTCAAGCGGGAGCGGGCGTAGTCCACACCGCCGCCCGACAGAGTTGGGTCGAATCCGAAAACGTGGGTGCTGTTGCACCCACGCCCTTCGATTCGACCCAACTTCAGGCCGGCTACTTCTCCAGAGCTACTTCGTACCCAGCAGCGTCGGGATGAGGTTGACCAGCTGGGTCAGCAGATCGCTCAATCCCTTGTCGCCCAGGATGTCCGATACTCCCGGAAGGCTCGGCGAGGCGGGTGTCGTCGGTGACGTCTTCGACGGCGCGGTCGTGGTAGGACCGTCACCCGTCGGGGCCGCTGCGTTCACACCGATGGTGATCTTCGGATGCTTGGCCGGGTCGAGCCACATGAGGATCTTGCGCATCACGTCACGGTCGATCGCCACACACCCCTGTGTGGGCTCGCCGTTGGTGACATGGAGGAACATCGCTGACGCCTTGCCGGGCGTGCGTTGCGGGTTGTGCGCGATGTTGACCGCGTAGTCGTACACCGGGCCGGAGTCGTACAGGTTTTCACTGTCACCCCCCGGACTCTTCGGTGAGTGAACGTGGGTGTTGTAGGTCGGCGACTTCATGTTGGAGTCCCACCAGTCCTGACGGGTCGCCTGGAAGTACGGCATCTTGGTGCCAGGGTTGGCCTGCCTGCCGAACGCCTGGTCGAGCGCGAAGGTGCCCTCGGGGGTGCGGGGAACGTTGTCCTTCGGTTCGCCCATACCCTGCGACCCGAGGAACGCCTTGGTGGGACCAAAGGCGGGCTTCCACGTCTTGTCCGCGCCCTTGTCGAACGCGGTCAGCGTCGCGGTGGTGTCGCTGGCCCTAGGCGCTGTCACCACGATCATCTGGCTGGTGTCCGACGAGGTGGTCCCCGGCGCCGTCGAGCCGTTGCCAGCCAGTTTGTCGAGGAGCCCGTCCACCGCCGGGATGCCAATCGACGGAAGTGTGGGTGTCGCCGGTCTGGTCGGACTCGTCGGTGTGGTCGGGCTGGTGGGGTTAGTCGAGGTTCCCGGCGCGGCCAATGCCTGGCCGGTACCGGCAACGATTGCAGCCATCACCGCAATCGCTACAAGTCCCAACAGTCTCATCCGCCTCATCAGTAACTTCTGCACCACACAAGTGTGACAAATGGCAAGGACTCGTGAGTCTCAGGGGGATTACGGTGCTGCACTGATCGGATGACACCGACTGAGAAGACAGCTACTTGAACATGAACTCAGCCTCATCTACTGTCCTTGGTGACGTAGCGCACACCGCCTGATCCTGGCGCCGCTCACACACCTCGAAGGGGAACACAGATGAGCACTGTCAATACCGTCACCGGACCGGTGGACTCCGCGGACCTGGGAAGAACGCTCATCCATGAGCACATCTTCGTGGTCGGCGAGGAGTACCGGCAGAACTACCAGGACGACTGGAACGAGGATCAGAAGATCGCCGACGCGGTTCGCGACCTCACCGAACTCAAGAGTCTCGGCATCGACACGATCTTCGATCCGACCGTCCTCGGGCTCGGGCGCTACATTCCGCGCATCAAGCAGATCGCCGAGCAGGTCGATCTCAACATCGTCGTGGCAACCGGCCTCTACACGTACAACGACATCCCCTTCCAGTTCCACTACACCGGGCCCGGTCTGCTGTTCGACGTGGACGAACCACTGGTGGATCTCTTCGTCCGCGACCTCACGAAGGGCATCGCCGACACCGGGGTCCAGGCATCGTTCCTCAAATGCGCGATCGAGGAGCCCGGCCTGACGCCCGGCGTCGAGCGCGCCATGCGCGCGGTCGGCGCGGCCCACGTACACACCGGCGCACCGATCACCGTGCACACCAACCCGCACACCGGGTCCGGACTCGTCGCCCAACGTATTCTCCGCGAGGAGGGCGTCGACCTGACAAAGGTGGTCATCGGACATTCCGGCGACTCCACCGATCTCGACTACCTCATGAAGATCGCCGACGAGGGATCGATTCTGGGCATGGACAGGTTCGGACTCGACGTACTACTGCCCTTCGACGACCGCATCAACACCATCGTCGAACTCACGAAGCGCGGGTACGCCGATCGAATGGGACTCGCCCACGACGCGTCGTGCTTCATCGACTGGTTCGATCCGGAGGCCAAGAAGCAGGCCGTCCCCAACTGGAACTACCGGCACATCAGCGAGGATGTCCTACCCGCACTGCGCGAGCGCGGAGTCAGCGACGCCGACATCGACACCATGCTCGTCGACGTCCCGCGCCGCTACTTCGAGTGATCGACGCCTCCGCCAGATCTCGACCAAGGACAACCATGGCCAATCCCGTTGCCGCCCTGT
Source organism: Gordonia aichiensis NBRC 108223 (assembly GCF_000332975.1). Classification (GTDB taxonomy): domain Bacteria; phylum Actinomycetota; class Actinomycetes; order Mycobacteriales; family Mycobacteriaceae; genus Gordonia; species Gordonia aichiensis. The sequence continues at coordinate 26,412 of NZ_BANR01000010.1, forward strand.
GGAAGGGCGCAGATACCCATCCCGACCGTATCGCCGTGCGCAGCGGCGATCGTATCCTCCGATACGGCGAACTACGCGACCGAATAGCGCGCAGCGCAGCGCATTTCGCCGGTCTCGGCATCACTCCGGGCGATCGGGTTCTCCTCGTGGCCCCGTCGATTCCCGAGTTCGTCATCGCGTACTACGGACTCCACACGATCGGTGCCACCGTCATCACGGTCAACACGATGTCGACCACTCACGAGATCGACTACGTGGTCGACGATTCCGGAACGTCACTGATCGTCGCGTGGCAGGAGTCCGCGGCAGCAGCCGATCTCGTCGCGACCGAGCACGGCATACCGTTCGTCGAGGTCCGACCATTCGAAGACGATGCGAGCGCGGATGGACCGTCGGTCGACACATTCGTCGAACGCGACGAGAACGACACCGCGGTCATCCTGTACACCTCCGGAACGACCGGGAAGCCCAAGGGTGCACAGCTGAGTATCGCCAACGTCAACGCGGCGCCGATCGCGTTCCGACCGGCACTGCGCCTCGGGGACGAAGAGCGCTGGGCCACCGCACTTCCACTGTTCCACTGCTTCGGCCAGGTTGTCGTCATGCACAATGCGCTATCGTGGGGCGGCAGTTTGTCCCTGCTCTCCCCTTTTGCGCCTGTCGAGTTCATGAACCGCCTGCGCGACGAACGTGTCACCATCGCCTGTGGCGTCCCGACGATGTGGAATGCGATGCTGCAGAGCGCATCCGGATATGCTCCGACGGATTTCGAGGACCTACGGCTGGCGTGTTCGGGCGGGGCGTCGATGCCCGGAGAAGTGATCCGTGCGTTCGCCGACAAGTTCGGGTGTGCGATCCTCGAGGGCTACGGCCTCACCGAGACCGCAGGCACCGCCACGTTCCGCAACCTCGACGGTGCGCCGAAGGTCGGGACAGTGGGAACAGCGTTGCCGGGCTTCACGATCGAGGTACGTGACCCTGACGGCACACCGCTGCGCGACGACGAGGTCGGTGAGATCTTCATCAAGGGACCGACGGTGATGACGGGCTACTGGAACCGACCGGAAGCCACGGCTTCGGAACTGATCGACGGATGGCTCCGGACAGGCGACATCGGCTCGATGGACACTGAAGGCGACGTTCGGATCATCGACCGCGCAAAGGATCTCATCATCCGCGGCGGGTACAACGTGTACCCGCGCGAGGTCGAGGAAGTGCTCTACACCCACCCCGACATCGTCGAGGTCGCCGTGGTGGGTGTGCCAGATTCTCATTACGGCGAGGAGATCGCCGCGGTGATCGCTGTTCGGTCCGGCGCCACTCTGACCACCGATACCCTGCGAGAGTGGGCGAAGGAACGGCTCAGCGCCTACAAGGTGCCGCGCATCGTCCACGTCGTCGATGAACTCCCGAAAGGTGCGACCGGCAAGATCCTCAAGCGAGCGATCGACCGCGATTCGCTGCGAGAACTCAGCTCGAGCGGCTCGGGTACACCACGACGTCGATGAGATCCTCGTCGAGATCAATCCAGTAGTGCAGGCACCGTTGCCGGGCGGGGCTACGCGCGATCGGGGCGTCGGACTCCGATCGCATTGACCCACAGCCGCGTGGCGGTGTCGACCATCGCGTCCACGTCGGACGGTTCGCCGCCGACGATGAACGCCTGGTAGGCCATTCGCGACACCATGCCCGACAGCGCCGCTGCGGCGGCTACTGCGTCGAGATCGGGATCGGCGATGCCACGCTCCTGCAGTTCCCTGATGTGCCGTGCGTTGCGCTCGACGAACACCAGGCTGCGTTGCCGGCGCTTCTCGCGGAACTCCGCCATCGTCGACGACACCTGCTCGAGGACCAGTCGCAATCCCGCGTTGCGCCGGTATGCCTCGAAATACGCCCGATTGGCGGCAGCGAGGATCTCGGTCGGGTCGTCCTCCGAGCCGGGCTCCACATGGGGAAAGCCCGGATGCAGCATGTCCTGATGCGCCTCGGCGAGCACCGCGTCGAGTATCTCTTCCTTGCTGTCGAAGTAGGTGTAGAACGATCCGATCGAGCACTGCGCCTCGGTCGTGATGTCGGTGAGCCTGGAGTCGGCGAACCCGTCACGCTCGAACACCGTGCGCGCCGCCGACACCAGGGAGGCGCGCGTCCTCTCCCCGCGTGCGGTGAGCGGCTTGCGCACGGTGGAACCAGACGCGACCGACGGCACCTCCAGCGCGGTGTCGGGCGCGGCCTTCTCGTCGGTCTCGGCGCTCATCGGATTCTCCTCGGCGATCTCGGGGCTCACCTCGCGGTTGGCCCGACAGTCGGATCGATCAACGGTATCGGTTCACCGCAGTCCTGCCTCATCGGCCATCGCGGACGCCTTCGCCACGAAGCGATCGACCACTGCTGCGGTCGGCACACCGACGGCGGCACGATTGGTCGGGTCATCCTGCACCCGACGCACAACGCCTTCGACGATGATCGCGACCTTCCACAGCCCCAGCGTGCGCCAATACTTCAACGCCTGCGGATCGCGACCGGTGATCCGCAGATAGTCCGCAGCGACGTCCGACGGGGACGGGAACCCATCCATGGTCTCCGCACTGAAGCGCCCCGGGATCTCCTCCCCCACTTCGGGCCAGTACGCGAGCGTGCTGCCGATGTCGGCGAGCGGGTCACCGAGCGTCGACAGTTCCCAGTCGAGCGCGGCCTGCACCTCGCCGGTCTCCGGATCGACCATCACATTCCGAATGTGGAAGTCGCCGTGCACCAACGACGTCTCGTGCTGCTCAGGAGCATTCTCGGCGAGCCGTCGGGTCAACGAATCCAACTCGGGGATCTCGCGCGTCTTGGAGTGCTCCCACTGCGCGGCCCATCGTTTCAGCTGGCGGTGCGCATACGGTTTGTGGCTGGCGAGATCGCTCAGACCCGTCGCGTCGAGATCGACGGCATGGATGTGCGCAAGCGTCTGCATCATCGACGTGCCGACGTTCCGGCGCGCCGCCATGGGAAGCATCTCCGCGCTCTCCCGCTTCTCCAGCGACACACCGTCGACGAATTCCATCACGACGAGCGGAACCGGCGTCACCGCCTCGTCGGTGCACACGCCGTACACCGCGGGCACCCGAACGTCGGTCGGTGCCAGGGCGGACAGGATTCGCGCCTCGCGGGCGACGTCGTGCGCGGAGGCGAGCAGGTGCCCGACGGGAGGTCGACGCAGGACGTATCGCCGACCCGATTCATCGGAGAGCAGGTAGGTCAGATTGGACTGCCCACCACCGATTCTCGTCGCATGCACCTGATCATCGAACTCGATCCCGTTGTCCGACAACCATCCTCGCAACGCTTCTGCGTCGACCTCGGGAATGTGGAGACCAGCCACCGACGCGCTCACCAGCGCGCCGCCAGTGCCTGATCCGATACTCCCGCAACCGTCTCGGGAGCCGGTGAGGTGCGGTACGGCCGCAGTTCGCGCCGCGCGATAGCCCGCTTGTGCACCTCGTCGGGGCCGTCGGCGAGCCGCAGGGTACGAATGTGTGCGTATGCCATGGCGAGTGGGAAGTCGTCGGTGACGCCCGCACCACCGTGCACCTGGATTGCGCGGTCGATGATCTTCAGTGCGACGTTGGGGGCCGCCACCTTGATCGCGGCGATCTCGGTCGCCGCCGCCTTGTTACCGACGGTGTCCATCATCTCTGCAGCTTTCAGAGTGAGCAGGCGCACCATCTCGATGTCGATGCGCGACTCCGCGATCCAGTCCTGGATGTTCGCGCGGTCGGCCAGAGGCTCGCCATAGGTCACGCGCGTCGCTGCTCGCGCACACATCAGCTCGAGCGCGCGTTCGGCCATCCCGATGGTCCGCATGCAGTGATGGATACGTCCCGGCCCCAGGCGCGCCTGGGCGATCGCGAAGCCCTCACCCTCGCCCTTGAGCACATCGGTGGCCGGCACCCGAACGTTGTCGAATACCAGTTCGCCGTGGCTCTCGCGATCGACGTAGCCGAAGACCGGCAGGTTACGCACGATGGTGACACCCGGCGCATCGGTGGGGACGACCATCATCGACTGCTGTTTGTGCGTCGGCGCAGTGGGATCGGTCTTGCCCATCACGATGAGTACCTTGCAATCCGGACGAACCGCGTTGGACGCGAACCACTTCCGTCCGTTGAGGACGTACTCGTCACCATCGCGCACCATCGACAACTCGATGTTGGTGGCGTCCGAACTCGCCACCGCGGGTTCTGTCATGGCGAACGCCGAGGAGATCTCCCCGTTGAGCAACGGCTTGAGGTAGCGCTCCTTGTGCTCGTCGGTGCCGAAGAGCGTGAGCACCTCCATGTTCCCGGTGTCGGGAGCGTTGCAGTTGAACACCTCCGACGACCAGACGACGCGGCCCATGATCTCCGCGAGCGGCGCGTACTCGAGGTTGGTCAGCCCCGGCCCCCACTCCTTGTGCGGATGGAACAGATTCCAGAGTCCCTCCGCTCGTGCCTTCTCCTTGAGCTGGTCGAGAATCGGCGGGTTGGCATGCGGATTGTCGAGCTCGCGCATCTGCTGCTCGTACACCGCCTCGTTGGGGTAGATGTACTGGTCCATGAAGTCCAGCAGGCGCTGGCGATATTCCGCTGCGCGCGGCGACATCTCGAACAGGCTCATCGGGTTCTCCTTACGGTGGAAGGCTGTGGGTGAATGGGTTGTCAGGCGTCGGCGAGTTGATCGCGCAGTGTGTGCTGGTACCGGCGCATCCCGCGCAGCCAGCGGTCGTAATCGGCGCCCTTGTTGCGATACATCTCGAGGACCTCGGGGTGCGGCAGGATCAAGAAGTGCTCGTCGGCGATGGCGGCAAGCACGACCTCGGCCACCTCGGTCGGTGTGAGTACCCGGCCGGCGGTCTCCACGGCCGCCTGCATCAGCAACTCGTCGCGGTCCTCCGACATCGCGCGCGGCCGGAGCAGGGGCGTGTCGACGCCCATCGGGCACAGACAGCTCACCTTGACCCCATCGTCGCCATAGGCGACGTTGAGCCACTCGGCAAAGCCGACCGCCGCATGCTTGGTGGTGGAGTAGATGGCCGATCCGAGCTGCGTCAGCAGCCCCGCCGCCGACGCGGTCGACACGAAGTAGCCGCCGCCGCGTTCAACCCATTCGGGAACGAGACGCCGAGCGGCACGCACGTGCGCGAGCAGGTTGACGTTGAGCGCGACGTCCCAGTCCGCATCGGATGCAGCCAGGCCCGGTCGGCCCGCGATGCCCGCATTCGCCACATAGATGTCGACGGCACCGAAACGCGACTGCGCGAGCTCCACCGTCGCGTCGATGTGCTCTGTCGATCCCGCATCCCCTGCGAGCGCGGCGATCCGTTCGCCGGTCGGGTCGATCGCGGCAGCCGCGCTGGTCAGCGCCGCGTCGTCGAGGTCGGTGACGACGACGCGAGCGCCACCGTCCACGAGAGCACGAGCGACTGCGGAGCCGATTCCACCCGCCGCACCTGTGACGATCGCTACACTTCCGTCGATGTTCATAGACGGAACCGTACTTGAACCCAATTTCAGGTTCAAGTACGGTTCCGCTCTTTTCCGACGTCGGTTCGTCAGCCGAGCATCTTGACCATCGAGTTGGAGTCCTCACCGCTGCGCCGAAGGATCGCCGCGGAGATTGCGAGCACCACCAGGGTGAGAGCGAGCATCAGCGTCGACATCGCGGCGACCTCCGGGCGTAGTGCGACGCGGACGTTGGAGAACACGTAGACCGGCCACGGCGTGTACCCCGGCTGCTGCACGAACGTGGAGATCACGACGTCGTCGAGGCTGAAGGTGAACGCCAGGAGCATGCCTGCGATGATTCCCGGCATGGCCGCCGGGAGGATGACGTGGCGCAATCGCGCGAGCGGCGAGGCATAGAGGTCGGCGGCCGCTTCCTCGAGGGCAGGATCGAGGGAGGCGACCCGGGCACGCACGATGAACGTCACCACCACCATCGAGACCACCGCGTGCGAGATGACGAGACGGAACAGTCCGTTGTTGAACGGCGTCAGTCCACCGTCCACGCCGAGGGTGACGTACCAGGGCAGAAAAGCCACCGCGTCGGCGATGTCCGGGGTGACGAGTGTGACCGTGAGCAACCCCAACAGTCCGATCGACCACCATCGGGGCCTGCGCGAGATACCGATTCCGATTCCGGCAAAACCGCCGAGAACGGTTGCCAGCAGAGCTGACAGGATGCCGACCTCGAGCGAGACCTCCACCGAGCGCACGATGGTGTCGTTGGTAAGGGCGTCGGAGTACGCGGTGAACCCGAACGAATCGAACTGCTGCAGAAGACGGCCTGTGTTGAACGAGTACACGACGATGACCGCGATGGGCAGAAACAGGAACACGAACACGATGACGGCCCATGCCTTGATCGCGAAGGTGTACCAATCAAACTGTGTCCGTAGCGGTTTCATCGTCAACGGCGGCAGCGAACCCGACTTCTCGCCCGAATGTGCGGGAAGCCGGACGTCGAAGACCCTCCTGTCGAGGTACGCGGCGATGGCTTTGACGATCAGCCCCGCGAGAACCACGCACGCCAGCACCACGAGCATCAGCGAGACGGTCATGGCCGAGCCCAATGCCCAGTTCTGCGCCGTCTCGAACTGCGCGGCGATCATCTGGCCGGCCATCGTGCCCTTGGCGCCGCCGAGCACCGAGGGCGTGACGTAGTCACCCATCAGCGGGATGAACACCAGCAGCACGCCCGACGCGATGCCGGGTGCGGCGAGCGGAAGCGTGATCCGGAAGAACGTCGTCCACCGGTTGGCGCCGAGGTCTCGGCTCGCCTCGCGCAGCGACAACCCCGCCCGGTCCATCGCGACATAGAGCGGGAAGATCATCAGCGGCAGGTAGTTGTAGACGACGCCGATCTGCACCGCGGCGCGGGTGTAGAGGATACCGACTTCGCCGAGACCCATGCCCTGCATCGCGCTCGACAACCACCCCGACGGCGCAAGGGTGATCTGCCAGCCGATGGTGCGGACGAGAAAGTTGGTGAAGAACGGGATGATGATGAGCGCCAAGTAGAGCGGCCGACGCCGTGGATTGCTCTTCACCGCAAGCCAATACGCGAACGGGATGCCGATCAGCAGCGTGAGGACCACTCCGATGACGGCGATCTGAAGCGTGTTGGAGAAGGTCGAGCGGTAGTCGACACCGAACGCTTCGCCGTAGTTGTCCAGCGACAGACGATCGGTCGCATAGGTGGTGAACTGGTCGGGCTTGTAACCGAAGCTGTACCAGATCACCAGCGCGAGCGGGATCACGAAAAAGAAGACGATATACGCCCACGCCGGGAAGGTCATCCCGCCCGCACCGAAAAGACGCTGTCGGAGTGGGGGTTTGGGGGTACGAATCGGCCTACTCTCCGGCTCGGAGTGCTTCGGTACCGGTGCGAGTGTGTCTGTGGCGGTCATCGGGCGCTCCTCGCCTGCATCTGATTGAGGATCTCGGTACGCTCCTGCGTCGCCGAGTCGACGGTCGCGACGACGAGACGGTCGACGATCTCGTCGGACGGGAAGAGCAGCTCGGGAAACGGCAGGTCGGCGGCTTTCGCCTTCTCGACCATCCCCTTGACTCCTGTCTGGTATCCGATGTACTGCAACTCGGTGAACGAGACGTCCGGATCGAGCATGTGATTGATGAACGCGTATGCAGCGCCGGGGTGTTGGGTGCCCCGGACGATCGCGAAGTTGTCGGTGAACAGATTCGCCGTGGGCAACGGGTACACGAACCCCCACTTGTCGGGATCGCTCTCGTTCGACAACGTCAGTCGCGCATCACCATTCCATGCCTGGAGCAAGGTGTAGGCGCCGCCGGACACGATCGACGTGATCGACGAGTTGTAGCCCTGGATGGTCGGAGCGAGCTGATTTACCAGGATGTTGCGTGCTGCGGCAAGATCTTTGGCGTTCGTCGTGTTCGGGTCGATGTTCATCGATCCCATCGCGATCGACACGACCTCCCACGGGTCCTCGAGCACGCTGACCTTGCCCTTGGCGGGCCCGCGTGCGAGGTCGATGAAATCCTTCCACGACGTCGGGGTCTTGTCGGTGAGTGACTTCTGGTACATGAACCCCGTTGTGCCCCAGTTCTTGCACGCAGCGTGGCGCGAGTTCGGATTCCACGGCGGGTTGAAGAACCGCTCTTCGAGGTTCTTCAGGTTGGGTATCCGCGAGTGGTCGAGTTCGTCGAGCAACCCGTGCTCCACCATCTGCGGGATGTACACCCCCGTCGGAACCACGACGTCGTAGCCGGAGGTACCGCGCGCCGCAGCGAGTTTCGCGATCATCTCCTCGTTGGAGCCGAACGAATCGACCTGCAGCCGCACGCCGAACTTGTTGCGGTAAGCATCGAGATCACCCGGGTCCTCGTAGTCGCCCCAGCTGTAGTAGTTGAGTTGGCCTTCGATGTCGCCGGACACGGGTTTCGACGCGGCGATCGTCTTGTCCCCGCCACACGCCGTCACGGCAAGTCCTGCGACTGTCACGCCGATCCCTGCGAGAAAGCTACGCCGGGTGATCCGCGATACGGCCGCCTGCGGAACAAGAGCACGCACCGCCACCGGATCGTCGTCGATCCGCTGCTGCCGGCTCACTTGACGAACACCCGCGTGTCGGCTCCGGCAAACGTACAGGTGACGCGTTGACCGTCACGGAGTTCGGGGAAGTTGCGCGTTGCTCCACGCACCAACACCTCGGTGCCCGCATCGGTGGTGACCACGACCTGTGTGAGGTCGCCGAGGAAGGACACGCCCGCGGTTGTGCCGGAAATGACGTTGTCGGCGCTGTCGATGTCGACCTGGGTTTCGGCAAACCAGATCGCCTCCGGCCGGATGGCGACCACGAGGTCGCCTGACAGCCCCGTCGGGTCGTCGGCGACGGCGAAGGGTCCGTCTGTGGTCGGAAGCCGCCCGTCGGTCATGGTCCCGGTGACCTCGAAGAACGTCTGTTTGCCGACGAAGTCGGCAACGAACCGATTCACGGGCTCGGCGTAGATGTCCCTGCCGTCTCCCACCTGCGCGACGCGTCCCTCACTCATCACGACGATGCGGTCGCTCATCGAGAGCGCCTCCTCCTGATCGTGTGTCACGAACACGAAGGTGGTGCCCAGATCCTTCTGGAGCAGTTTGAGTTCGATCTGCATCTCCTCGCGTAGCTTGCGGTCCAGAGCACTCATCGGTTCGTCGAGCAGCAGAACGTCCGGACGGTTCGCGAGCGCGCGAGCGAGTGCCACGCGCTGCTGCTGCCCACCCGACAGCATCGCCGGTTTGCGGTCGGCGAATCGGGTCATCTGCACGAGCTCGAGCGCTTCGGCGACGCGCTGCCCGATCTCTTTCTTCGCCACCTTGCGTTGCCGCAGACCGAATCCGACGTTCTGTGCAACCGACATGTGCGGGAACAATGCATACGACTGGAACACCGTGTTCACGGGTCGACGTTCCGGTGGGACGTCGACGATCGATGTTCCGTCGAGCGTGATGTCGCCTTCGGTGGGACGTTCGAAGCCTGCAAGCATGCGCAGGAGCGTCGTCTTGCCGCATCCCGATGGCCCGAGGAGGGAGACGAATTCGCCCGCGGCGACGTCGAGATCAATGTTCGTCACGGCAATGTGGCCGTTGTCGTACACCTTGGTCACGCCGTGCAGTGAGATGGCACCGCGCTGCTCGGTGCTCTCCCCCGCCGGCTTCGTGGTGGTTGCGACTGCCGTCATGGATGGGTCCTCTCGTAAACGATCTGGCCGTCGGCGACGGTCATATCGGCTCGGGTTTGCCAGAGCGATTCCGGTTGCTCGGCAAAAGGATTGCGGTCTTCGACGACGAGGTCGGCGCGCGCCCCAGGCCGAATGACACCGGCTTGGTCCCGTCTGTTCAGGTGCGCCGATCCGCGTGTGTACGCGGCGAGCGCGGTGGTCAGGCCCAGCGCCTCGTCGGGTAGAAGCGGCTCGACCGATTCGCCGGGTGGAATACGGTTCACCGCAACGGAGATCGCCGCCCAGGGATCTGGGGTGCTCACCGCCCAGTCGCTGCCCATCGCGAGGGCGGCGCCCGACCGCTCGAGTGAACCGAAGGGGTAGTGCCATCGATAGCGCTCGTCGCCGATGGCGGGGTACACGAGCGCCAGCATGGATTCGTCGTTGCACGCCCAGAGCGCCTGCATGTTGGCCGTCACACCCAGACGGGCGAACCGCACGAGGTCGGTGGGGCGCACGAGTTGAAGATGCGCGATGTGATGTCTTCCGGTGGTCAGACCGTTGGCGATGCGCGCGGCCTCGACAGCATCAAGTGCTGCGGTGACGGCGGCGTCGCCGATCGCGTGGAAGTGGATGTCGAGTCCTGCTGCGTCACAAGCGATGACCGCTTCTGTCAAGATCTTCTGGTCGAAGTACGCCAGCCCGGTGTCGACCGGAGCACAGGCACAGTCGCGGCAATAGGGTTCCGACATCGCCGCGGTCCGATTCTCCACCACGCCGTCGACCATGATCTTCACCGAATGCACGCTCCACCGCCGACCGGCGGTGTGCGTCCGGCGCGCCGCGAAACCCGCGACGACGTCGTCGATGGCCCACCTGTCGAGGTCTCGCGGAAGCCACGATGCGCCCACCACCTGCGCGGTGAGATCGCCGGCCGCCTCCGCGGAGGAGTACACCGAGTCCAGGTCTGCCATGCCCGGATACTCGCCGACGATGGCCTCCTGCCATCCCGTGACGCCGAGCGAGTGGAGATATTCCTGAGCGGTGAGCAGGCCCGAATACTGCTCCTCGACACCGGGCTGCGGCACGTGTCGGGCGACGAGGTCCATCGCGCCCTCGTGCAAGGTCCCGGTGGGCGATCCGTCGGCTGCGCGCTCGATGCGCCCGTCCGACGGGTCCGGAGTCGCCGCGTCGATCCCTGCCAGCTGGAGGGCACGCGAATTGACCCAGGCGTCATGGTGATCACGGTTGAGCAGGAACACCGGACGATCGCCGACAACGGCATCGAGAGCGGTCGCCGTCGGGCACCCGCGGTCGAAGTGACTCATCGTCCAACCGGAGCCGACGATCCAGTCGCGGTCGGTCGCTGAGGCGTACGCCGCGATCTCGTGAAGTGTCTGCGCGGCAGTGTCGGCGTCTGTCAGGTCGCAGGCGTTGCGGTCGACGCCTGCCGACAACGCATGAACGTGGGCATCGGTGAATCCCGGGTGCAGCAACCGTCCGGCAAGGTCGACGCGTTCGGCAGAGGGCATCTGCGCCACCACATTCTCGGTGTCGCCCACTGCGACAATCCGGCCCGACCGCACCCCCACCGCGCAGTCGTCGTGAAGTCGATACCCGTCGAAGACCGGGCCCGAATGAAAAACGGTGTCCGGAAGAGGTACAGCCACGTGCGTTGCGGTCCTTCCGTGCCGACAGTCGAAGTCGACGGTCCGATGACTGCGACCAGCTCCCCCGAGCAGTAGCTCAACTGCCGAAATTCGATGTTCTTGCGGAGAATCGTCACTGATTCCGCAAACATTCTCCATCTGAACGACTGCTTCTTAATCTGCTTGCAACATTGAGTGGCCTACCGTCTTCGTCATGCGCAATGGAGACGTCTCGTTCTGGTACTCGACGATCGGCCCTGTCCGCCGTCGCCCGCCCCTGGTCGGCGATCTCGACGCCGACGTTGCCGTGGTCGGCGGCGGACTCACCGGACTCTGGTCTGCCTACTACCTGGCGGCCGCACTGCCCGACGCACGCATCGTGGTCCTCGAGAAGGAGTTCTGCGGCTTCGGGGCGTCGGGGCGCAACGGCGGCTGGTTGTCGGCAGAGGTGCCGGGAAACCGGTCGCATTACGCACACATCGCGCAGCGACGTGGTCGCGACGGTCGTGAGGCGAATCGTCGGCTCACCGCGGCCATGCGCGCAGGCGTGGACGAGGTCCTGTCCCGTATCGACGTCGAGGGCATCGACTGCGACGCGGTGAAGTCCGGTGTGCTGCACATCGCGCGGTGCGCCGCACAGGAGTCCCGCCTACGTGAAGAACTCGACGCCGAGCGCCAACTCGGTGCCACCGACTGGGAACTCCTCGACGCCGACACCCTCGGCCACCGCCTGTCGATCCCACACGCCCGGGCCGCAATGTTCTCGCCCCAGTGCGCGCGGGTCAATCCGATGAAGCTCACCCGTGGCGTGGCCGACGCGGTCGAACGTCGAGGAGTGACGATCCACGAGGACACAGCTGTCGAGGAGATCAGCCCACGTGCGGTCCACACCGCGCGCGGAACCGTACGCGCCGAGACCATTCTGGTCTGCCTCGAGGGGTTCACCTCGACGATGCCCGGGCAGCACCGCGCGTTGCTTCCGCTCAACTCGTCGATGATCGTCACCGAGCCACTACCGGCGACGATGTGGGACGAGATCGCCTGGGCAGGTGCGGAACTGCTGGGCGAGACCGCGCATGCCTACACCTACTCCCAGCGCACCGCGGACGGTCGAATCGCGCTCGGCGGGCGCGGAGTGCCCTACCGATACGGTTCCGGAATAGACCACGAGGGCACCACCCAGCCACGCACCGCACAGTCACTGATCCGAGCGCTACACGAGTTGTTCCCGGCGACCGCCGACGTCGAGATCGCCCACGCGTGGTGTGGCGTGCTCGGGGTGAGCCGCGACTGGTCGGCATCGATCGACTTCGATCAGTCCACTGGAATCGGTTCGGCGTCAGGCTATGTCGGGTCAGGCCTCACGACGACCAACGTCGCTGCACGCACACTTCGCGACCTGGTCGTCGGGCAACGGACAGAGCTCACCGAACTGCCGTGGGTCGCACACCACGCGAAGAAGTGGGAGCCCGAACCCCTGCGCTGGTTGGGGGTTGCGACCATGTACGGAGCGTACCGGTCGGCGGACCGACGGGAAATGGACTCGACCTCCCCGACGACGAGTGTGATTGCACGCGTTGCGGATCGGATCTCGGGTCGGACGGGGTGAATGTGTGCCAACTCAGGAAATGTGTGTGCTGCAGTGACCAAGCCCTGGGATACGACACACATCTGCCCTGTCCGCCGGCACGGACCTCCGCCCGCGCACCGTATGAGTGCGCGGGCGGAAGTCGTTGTGCGGAAGGGCTTGTGAGTAGCTGTCAGTAGGTCGCGCCCGGCGCGAACTCCTCGAGCATGTCGGTGACCAGTGCCGCGATAGGCGAACGCTCGCTGCGGGTCAGTGTCACGTGCGCGAACAGCGGGTGGCCCTTGAGCTTCTCGATGACGGCGGCGACGCCATCATGACGTCCGACGCGCAGGTTGTCGCGCTGCGCGACGTCGTGGGTGAGCACCACCCGCGATCCCGTACCCAGTCGTGACAGCACCGTCAGCAACACATTTCGTTCCAGAGACTGCGCCTCGTCGACGATGACGAACGAGTCATGCAGCGATCGACCGCGAATATGCGTGAGCGGCAATACTTCCAGCATGCCGCGGCTGAGCACCTCCTCGATGACCTCCGGCGAGGCGAGCCCTTCGAGGGTGTCGAACACCGCCTGCGCCCACGGCCCCATCTTCTCGGCCTCACCGCCGGGGAGATAGCCGAGCTGTTGTCCGCCAACGGCATACAGCGGACGGAACACGACCACCTTGCGCTGGGTGCGACGTTCCAACACGGCCTCGAGGCCGGCACACAGCGCGAGCGCCGACTTTCCGGTGCCCGCCTTGCCGCCGAGCGACACGATCCCGACACTGTCGTCGAGCAACAGGTCGAGCGCGACCCGCTGCTCAGCCGAACGCCCGTGCAGCCCGAATGCCTCACGGTCGCCCCGCACCAGTTGCACCTGCTTGGCCTCGTTGACCCGGCCCAGAGCACTCGCCGAGCCGTGCCCGAGCAGCCGAACACCCGTATGACAGGGCAGTTCTCGTGCAGCGTCGAGGTCGACGACCCCGTCGGCGAACAGCGTGTCGATGACCGACTGATCGACGGTCAGCTCCGCCATGCCCGACCATCCGGAGACGACGACGTCCTGTGCGTGGTATTCGTCGGCGTCGAGGCCCACCGCACCGGCCTTCACGCGCAGCGGCGTGTCCTTGGACACCAGCGTGACGTCCTTGCCCTCGGCGCGCAGGTTCAGCGCGCACGCGAGGATGCGTGAGTCATTGGTGTCGGTGCGAAAGCCTGCGGGCAGCACGGCCGGGTCGGTGTGATTGAGCTCGATCTGCAGGGTGCCGCCGTCATCGCCGATCGGCAGCGGGACGTCGAGTCGTCCGTGTTCGAGACGCAGGTCGTCGAGCAGTCGTAATGCCTCACGTGCAAACCAACCGAGCTCGTGGTGGTGACGTTTGCCCTCGAGTTCGCTGATGACGACCAACGGCAGGACGACGTGGTGTTCAGCGAATCGTGTGACTGCCCAGGGATCGGAGAGCAGCACGGAGGTGTCGAGGACGTAGGTGCGTGTGGTCACGTGGGCTCCTACGTTTGTGCGGCACCCGCACAAACCAGTTCTTCGATGACCGGCTGGTTCTTGTCCGTTTCCCGGCGTCAGCCGAGGTGGACGAGGACCGGGGCCGGCCCCCTCGTGCTGCTGGTGCAACCCACGATGTGAACCTCCCGGACGAACCGCTTCCCCGCGGCCCGTCATTGGTCAACGTACGCGGATACCGACGTTCCGGCGCGACGTAAACGGGTGTGTCTACGTGAAATATGCGTAAACGGACGTATCGTCGAACCACGACGCGCAGAAGCGATGCCGTGGTGACGATACGTCCGTCAGCAGGGAGAATGCGCTGTTCAGCGACCGGCGCGCGCGAGGATACGAGCCTTTGCCGCGGCCGCCTCGTCGTTTAGCCCGTCGACACTTTCAAGCTTCAACTGATCGACGATCGACGCCGCGATCGCGTCGATGGTGCTCTCGTCCTGGTAGTCGGCGATCAGTGCGCGCTGCTCGTCGAAGTCGACGATGTCGAAGCCGATCGGCTCGTCGAGTCCCCGTGCGAGCGCTTTGTCGAGGGCGATGACAGCCGTGTCCTGGTCGGCGACGAGCCCGGCGCCGAGCAGGTTGACGAAGGTGCGCGACGACGTCTCGTCGTCGCCCGCGACCTTGTGCAGGATCTGGGCGAGGATGTCGTCGGTCACCGATGCCTGCATCTTCTCGATGAACTTCACGCTCTGTGCCTCGTGTACGGCCATGAGTGCCAGCACGTCGAGCGGCTTGAGCTCGTCGACCTGCGCCTCGTTCTGCCGGTAACCCGCGGTGACGTGAACTCGACGACGCTCCTCGGCATCGACCGGGTCGATCGCGCGACGGACGACGAGGTAGTCGCGCAGCACCACCGCGTGGCGGTTGTCCTCTGCCGTCCACACGCCGACGAGCTGACGCCAGTCGGAGAACGCCGGGAAGTACTTCGCGAGAATGCGGTGATACGACGGCAGGTTGTCCTTGGTCAGGAGGAGCGCCAGCAGCCCCGCCGCCGTCTCGTCGGACAGCGTCTGCTGCGAGGGATCCCAATCGTCGCCGCCCATGAAGGCGAAGTTGCGGCCGTCGTCCCACGGCACGTACTCGTGCGGATTCCACACGGTGGAAGCGAGCTGGTGATCCTCGGCGACCTCGGGGAGGGCCTTCTCCAGCGCGATGATCAGTTCGTCTTCGCTCAGTACGTTCATCGCGCCAAGGATACGGATGCCGGGGTGGCGATTTCAAACCGCCCCGACCTCCCCGATTCTGGCCAGATGTCCAGGTCAGACCCGGCTCATCAGCCCCCACTCCTCGAGTCCGTCGTACAGCGGGTGGTCGAGCGCCAGTCGCGACACCCGTCCGCGCAGCGCGGACACGTCGGCGTCGGACCCGGCCGCGAGCGCGGTGGCGATGATGTCGGCGACCTCGGTGAACTGCTCGTCGCCGAAGCCGCGCGTCGCGAGCGCAGGGGTGCCGATCCGCAGACCGGAGGTGACCATCGGCGGGCGCGGATCGAACGGCACCGCGTTGCGGTTGACCGTGATACCCACCTCATGGAGAAGGTCTTCGGCCTGCTGGCCGTCGAGCGGGCTGCTGCGCAGGTCCACCAGGACCAGGTGGACGTCGGTACCGCCGGTGAGGACCGAGACACCGGCCTTCTCGACGTCGGAGCCGGTCAGCCTCTCGGCGAGGATCTTGGCGCCCG
Organism: Gordonia aichiensis NBRC 108223; assembly: GCF_000332975.1. Lineage (GTDB taxonomy): Bacteria > Actinomycetota > Actinomycetes > Mycobacteriales > Mycobacteriaceae > Gordonia > Gordonia aichiensis. The sequence goes on from NZ_BANR01000010.1 coordinate 42,529, forward strand.
AGAGCGTGCGGCGCTGGCGGTCGGCGAACTCCTCGGTGCCCGCGATCTTGAGTGCGACGGCCTTGCCCGCGATGGCGTGCATGAGCGGTCCGCCCTGTTGTCCGGGGAAGACCGACGAGTTGAGCTTCTTGGCCCACTCCTGCTTGGCGAGGATGATGCCCGAGCGTGGACCACCGAGGGTCTTGTGCACCGTCGAGGAGACGACGTCGGACGCAGGGACCGGGTTGGGGTGCAGACCGGCGGCGACGAGTCCGGCGAAGTGGGCCATGTCGGTCCACAGGTAGGCACCGACCTCGTCGGCGATCGACCGGAACGCGTCGAAGTCGAGTGTGCGCGGGTATGCCGACCAGCCCGCGACGATCACCTTGGGCTGCACGTCGAGGGCGATCTTGCGCACCTCGTCCATGTCGATCCGGAAGTCTTCCTTGCTGACACCGTAGAAGTGGTTCTCATACAGCTTGCCCGAGAAGTTCAGCCGCATCCCGTGGGTCAGGTGGCCGCCGTGCGCGAGGTCGAGGCCGAGGAGCTTCTCCCCCGGGTTCATCAGCGCCATCAGCACCGCGGCGTTCGCCTGCGCCCCCGAGTGGGGCTGCACGTTGGCGAAGTCGGCACCGAAGAGCTCCTTGGCACGGTTGCGCGCGATGTCCTCGACGACGTCGACGTACTCGCAGCCGCCGTAGTACCGGCGTCCCGGGTACCCCTCGGCGTACTTGTTGGTGAGCACACTGCCCTGGGCCTGCAGCACAGCGCGCGGAACGAAGTTCTCCGAGGCGATCATCTCGAGGGTGTCGCGCTGACGACTCAGCTCTCCGTTCATCGCGGCGGCCACGTCGGGGTCGAGCTCGGCCAGGGACATCGAGTTCAGACTCGCGGTGTTCGCTGAGATGGGGTTCTCGGTCATGGCGAACAGTCTATTGGCCCAGTTCGGCTCGGAGCAGCGCTGGGGTCAGTGGCTCATCGAGAAGCCTGCCGAATCGCTCGAGCCGTCCCTGCGCGGGCACCTGTTCAAGCCATTCCTCCAACAGTCGGTATCCCTCGACGTAGGTAGAGATGTAGGCCCGCCACAGCGGTGAGGTGAGGAATCGCAACATCTGTCGCGCCCGTTCCGGAGGAGCGAGCAGCCAGCGTTCCAGGAAGCCCGCAACGACGTCGACGTCGGCATGCTGGTCGTGCAACATCAGGGCGGCGTCCTGTCGCACGGTCAGCAGGCCCGACGACGCCCTGCCGACTCGCTGGGCGCGCTCACCGTCGAATCGCAGCCCGAGGTCGGCGTAGATCTCCTGCGCCCACAACCCCCAGTCGTCGCCGATGGCTGCATGCAGCGCGTGGTCGGCGAGCCCCTCCGCCATCAGACACTGCGGCGTGTTGACCAGGAAGATGGTCTGCTCGGCCTGCCCACCGCCGACGAGGATCTGCTCCTTACGGCAGTGCTCGGTGTGGTGCCCCGGGTACGCCTCGTGTGCGATGAGATGCGGCAGCGACGACATGTATTGCGTGAGGTCGGCGTTGATCGCGACCCGCGAGCGGTAGTTGCCGAGGTAGTAGTTGAAACCCGACCACGGCTTGTCGGTCACCACCTCGAACTCGACTATCTCGTTGTCGGACAACGGAAACTCGTCCCTGACCCGCTCACGCAGTGCACCGCTGAACGCACGCACGCATTCGTCGACACGCTCGGGCGGGATCTCGTCTGCGCGTCGGTACGCCGCGTAGGCATCGCTGAGCACCGGTCCACTCGCGTCAGGTACGCCGAGCGCAGAACCCAACTCGCCGTGCGCCTTTCGATAGTCGTCGGTGTCGGCGAGCGAGATGTCGACGTCGAAGTAGGCACGGACCTCGTCGACGAATCCGATCGGTTCCCCGGCGAACTTGCGTGCCGAACACTCCAGCGCGCGTAGATGGGCGTCGACGAACGCAGCCCGGTCGGCGGGGAGTCCCGCGGGAAGTTCGCCACGCAGCCCGCGCGCGCGATCGGCGAGCCGGGCGGGGTCGGGAGCCGGTCCCGAGGCGACCTCGGCACGCAACGCAGGATCACCGGTGTATGCATCGACGAAGCCCTCTTCGAGCCGGTCGAAGGCGAGACCGAGCCGCAGATAATCGGTGGTGAGATCCATCTCCGGGGTAGCCGACTCGCTGTACGACGTTGCCATGATGGAAGGCTACCGACAGCGACTTCGACGCGCCCTTCTAAGCTGTAGGCCATGACGACGAGGTGTGACTCGCGATCGCCCATGGGACGAGCCCGCTGATGGCGCGCGACACCACCGGCCGCGATCCCAGTCTGTATCTGGAGCTCGATCGCAAGCAATGGCGTGACCTGCGTGAATCCATGCCGATGGTGCTCAACGAGAACGAGCTCGACCAGCTCGTCGGCATGGGCGAGAACGTCGATCTCCGAGAGGTGGCCGAGGTCTACCTCCCGCTGTCGCGTCTCATCCACCTCCAGGTCGCCGCCCGACAACGACTCTTCGCAGCGACGTCGACCTTCCTCGGCGACCGACAGACCACCAAACAGGTTCCCTTCGTGATCGGGATCGCCGGAAGCGTGGCCGTCGGCAAGTCGACGACCGCCCGAATCCTCGCCGCGCTACTCGCCCGCTGGGAGTCGCACCCGAAGGTCGACCTCGTCACCACCGACGGATTCCTACTCCCCACGAGGGAACTCGAGCGTCGAGGCATCATGCACCGCAAGGGCTTTCCCGAATCCTACGACCGTAGGGGCCTGCTGCGATTCGTCACCGAGGTCAAGTCGGGCGCGCGCGAGGTGACGGCACCGGTCTATTCACACCTCACCTACGACATCGTCCCCGACGTGATGCACTATGTGCATCAACCCGACATCCTCATCCTGGAGGGTCTCAACGTGCTTCAGACGGGTCCGACGCTCATGGTGTCGGACCTGTTCGATTTCTCCATCTACGTCGACGCGAAAACCGCCGATATCGAGAACTGGTACATCTCGCGATTCCTGCAGATGCGGTCGACGTCGTTCGCCGACCCCAACTCGCATTTCCACCATTACTCGTCGCTGACCGACGACCAGGCCAAAGCCGCCGCACGCGACATCTGGACGTCGATCAACCTGCCGAATCTCCGGGAGAACATCCTGCCCACGAGGCCACGGGCGACGCTGGTGCTCCGCAAGGACGCCGACCACTCGATCAACCGGGTTCGGTTGCGCAAGTTGTAGATCGCACGCGGATGTGGGCCCAATCGAAGGATGTGGGTGCTGCAGCAACCACATCGACCGATTCGACACACATCTGGCTGCGGTCGACTCTGCGTCATCCGCAGCCCCGTCACCTGCGTACCCCACCCAACCTGATCACGACACCCACGCCGATCACTGCACCCACGGCGGGCTGATGCGACCGCCATCCCTCGTCGAGGCAGTCAGGCCGGGCACCGAGGTCACCCACACTTCGGCCTCGACGTCTCCCGGATTATCCAGTAACACAGAGCTTCCCGCAGGCACGAAGATCACCGAGCCCGGCTCGGCGTCGACTTGCACGCCGTCGAGCGCAAGCCGCGGCGCACCGGAGAGCACGAGCATCACCTCCTCGGAATCGACGGTGTGCTCGGTCCCCGACTGACCGGGACACAGCGTCGTCCGCCAGGCGCAGAGATCACGGCTTCCTGTGCGCGGCGATACGAATGATTCGAACGACGCCCCGTGCATGTCGTATGTGGTCGAACGGGTGACGAGTGGCATGACAGCTCCTATATATAGACAGTCTGGCTGTCTATATATAGACAGCTAAACTGTCTATATGTCAAGCCTCACCCCTCCCCGCGCACAGTTGCCGTTCCTGCTGATGCGCGCACAGTCCGCAGTGAGCGAACGCATCAACGACCGGATCTCACGCCGGGGCCATCCGACGCTTCGCCCGATTCACGGACTCGTGTTCACCCGAATCTCGCAGGCGGGCGCCTCGATCAACGACATCGCAGCCTTCATCGGCGTCACCAAGCAATCCGCAGCGGCCATCGTCGACGCACTGGAAAGCGACGGGTACGTGACGCGCAGAACAGATCCCGACGATCGGCGTGCCCGTCTGATCGAACTCACCGAGCGTGGGCGCGCCGTCACACGACTGGCAACGGCGGCAGCGGCGGCCGAGGCCGACGCCCTGGCCGACGCAATGGGCGACGGCGTACTCGCGGAGGTCCTCGACGCCCTACGGGTGCTGGCGGACATGCCGTCGCACCCGCAGACCTAACCCGTCTCAGCCGTGTCTCGTGCGCGTTGTCGCATCGAGCCACTCGTCGAGCGTGGTCGGGGCCTGGTCGACCACCCCGCGCGGCATCAGCCCGCCGTCGCGAAACGCACTGCCGCCGAAAGGTAGTGCCACAACCCACCTCGGTGACCCGTTGCGTTGCGCAACAACACGCGCCAGGTCGGCGAGATCGTGCTCCTGCGGTCCCGCGATCTGCCTGTCCGACGCTTCATCGGACAACACGGCGTCGACAATCAATCCTGCTGCGTCGGCCGCAGCCAGCGGCCGGCACACCATATGCGGCACGGCGGCGACGGGGCCGAATGCGGCGCGAGAGAGCATCTGCTCGGCGAGTTCGTACCACTGCGCTGACCGGATGATCTGCAGATGGTCGGCGGCGACATTGTCGGAGTAGGTCCGCTCCTGCGCCGCCTTGCCCTGGTAGTAACCGAATTTCGCGTTCACTGCCCGGTCGGCGGCATTGACGATCGACACGCAGACGACCCGCTGCGCAGCCGCCGCTGTGGCCGCCTCAGCGATGTTGCGCGCGACCGTCGAGAAGAAGTCAACGGCCTTCGAGCCGCGCGTTGTCGTCACGTTGGTGCAGTCGATCACCGTGTCGGCACCAGCGCACGCCTCGCGCACACCGGTGCCCGCATACGCGTCGACTCCCGACGACCGTTGCGCACGAACCACTGTTTCGCCCCGCCGTTCGAGTTCGTCGGAGAGAAGCGCACCGAGCACACCACTCGCACCGAACACCACCGTCGTCATCAGCCCTGCCTCTCAGGAATCGTCGCGTCGCCGGACCACTGTTCGATCGACACCGTCAACGCTAGAGCCAATTGATTCAGAAATGAGGTTCAATCAAGTCTCGGTGTTGTATGTCAATGTGGGAGGCGTTCGATGACGAGTGATCCGTGGTCGGCGGTCGCCGAGCGGCTCGGGACCGATCTCTTCCTCGACCTGCGGATCGAGTCCGACGCACCGACCCGAGGGCGCAGCGCCCAGCTTCGCGCCCGCCTCGCCGACGAACTGCGCGGCGCAATCGCGGACGGGCGCCTCACCCCCGGCATGCGCCTGCCTCCCTATCGGTCACTGGCCGCAGATCTCGGCCTCGCTCGCGGGACCGTCTCATCGGTGTACTCAGAACTCGTCGCAGAAGGTTGGTTGACCGCGCGGCAGGGAGCGGGCACCGCGGTCGCGACAGGTTTCGGGTCGCCCGGTCCCGCAGGTCTCCCGCCCGCGACCGCGGTGTCCGCACCACACATCGCTCACGACTTCTCTCTCGGACAACCCAACACGTCGCAGTTCCCGCGGTCGGCATGGATCAGGTCGATGCGGCGTGCCGTCTCGACCGCCGACGACGCGGCATTCGGCCCGACGCTGCCCAACGGCAGCGAACAGTTACGCGTTGCGCTCGCCGGTTACCTCGCACGTGCACGTGGCGTCCGTGCGCACCCCGACCAGATCGTATTGACCACATCAGTACTCTCGGGATTGGAGTTGTTGGCGCGCACTCTTTTTCAAGAATCAGTCGCAGTCGAGGCATACGGTCTCCCCTTCTTTCGGGACGCGTTCACCCGACACGGCGCCGCAGTGTCGGCCATTCCGGTCGATCATGACGGCGCTGACGTCGGCGCGCTGGTCGATCTCAACCCGAAGCCCCAGACCGTCTTGCTCACGCCAAGCCACCAGTCCCCTGTAGGAGTGTCGCTTGCTCCGAAGCGTCGCTCGACTCTGGTCGAATGGGCCAGGGCTACAGACACTTTCCTGATTGAGGACGACTACGACGGAGAGCTGCGCTATGACCGTGAGCCAGTAGGCGCGCTTCAGGCACTGGCACCGGAGTCGATCATCTACACGGGCTCCGTCAGCAAAAGCCTCTCACCGTCGGTCCGGATCGGCTGGCTCGTCCTGCCTCCTCAACTCGTGTCGACGATCATGTGGGCCAAGGGAATGCGCGAACCCGATGCAAGCATCGTCGATCAGCTCGCGCTGGCAGACATGATCGAGTCTGGCTCATACGACAAGCACATCCGCAGCAGTCGACAGTTCTACCGGAAGCGTAGACAGGTTCTGATCGAGAGCCTGGACGCACACGGAATCGCGACATTGGGTATCGCCGCAGGACTCCATGCGGTGATACCGGTTCCCCTCGACGTCGAGGCGTCGGTACTCGCGGCAACCTACGAGCGCGGCTTCTCGCTCGGCGGACTCGACGTGTTGCGCCATCGCGATGCGCCACGACTCCGCGGCACCGACGGCGAGCCGACCGGGGGAATTCTCGTCGGGTTCGGCACACCGTCGGTCTCCACCTTCGACGAGGACGTGACCGCGCTGATCGACCTACTCGACGATTATTTGCCGAAGCGTCGACTGCGCGCGGAGTAGTCGCGCAGCGCACGCAGGAAATCGACACGACGGAACTCCGGCCAGTAGGCGTCGGTGAACCAGATCTCCGAGTACGCGCTCTGCCACAGCAGGAAACCCGACAGTCGCTGCTCGCCTGAGGTCCTGATGACCAGGTCCGGATCGGGTTGCCCCTTGGTGTACAGGTTCTCGTCGATCGCCTCGACCGTGACCGCATCGACGAGTTCCTGCATCGTGGCCCCTGCTTCGGCCTTCTCGACCAGCAGCGCACGCACGGCGTCGGCGATCTCCTGCCTGCCCCCGTAGCCGACGGCGACGTTCACGTTCATGCCGGAACGATCACGTGTGCGCTCTGCAGCCTGCCGCAACCGCTGTGCGGCAGCTTCGGGCAGTTGATCGAGGGTGCCGACGATCCGAACCCGCCACTGTCCATCGGGAGTGGCGATCTCGTCGACGATGTCGGGCACGATCTCCATCAGCGCATCGAGCTCATCGGAGGCGCGTTGCAGATTCTCCGTCGACAACAGGTAGATGGTGACGGTCTCGATGCCGAGCTCCGCACACCACTCGAGCATCTCGGCGATGCGCTGGGCGCCCACCCGATGGCCGTGGCTGACGTCCTCGAAGCCGGCCTCTCGCGCCCATCTCCGATTACCGTCGCAGATGATCGCCACGTGCTGTGGCAGTCGGGTCTCGTCCGTCAGCTGGATCAGCCGACGCTCGTATACCGAGAGCATCGGCCGACGCAGGCGATCGGGTAGGAGTTTCATCGCGAACCAGATTAGACCTCACCGGTGAGGGTTCACTGAGTCAGGCCACGACGTCCTCGGCGAGTTCTTCCGACTCGGCGTCGGTGAGCTGGTCGCGCTCATGGCGCCCGCTCGGCAATGGCGCTTCTTCCTCGACATTGCGACGCTCGCGCAGGGCGACGAGCCCGACCAACGCCGCGCCGACAATCAGCCAGCCGACGATCTTGGCGATCTCACCGCCGTTCGACACATCCGGGAAGTAGGCCAGATTGCGCGAGGCCTCGTTCAACCCTGCACCGATCCAGAAATCGTGCAGCACCGCGAAGAACTTCGGTTGCAGAGCGGGCGCGAAGACACCGCCGCTGGTGGTGAAGTTCAACCCCACGAAGATCGTGACCATGGCCAGTGTGGTGAACCGGCCGATGAACGGATGCAACCCGATCGCGAACAGCATGGTCGCGAGGGCATACAGGATCGAGAGCCCGAAAATCTGCCATTGCGCACCCGGGAGCGCATCGAACACCCACACGGCGATTGCCGTGGTCACCGCTGCCGAGATCACCGAGCAGACCGCAGCAAAGCCGAGCCGCACGCGAATCCTGCGTCCGCCTGCGGCGACGGCGATCGCGATACCGCATCCGTACGAGCCGACGGTGAGCGCCACCAGGAAGAAGAAGATGCTCTGACCCGAGGGATCACGCTGCGGATCGGCCTGCACGACATCGACGATCTTCAACGGCTGATTCTCCGCAATCGTGATGCCGTTGAAGATGCGTTCGATCGTCACCGCTGTGGGGTCCGACGCTGCCGTGGACACGTACAGCACGGGGGTCTCGGCGTCGGGCTCGAACGCTGCCGCGATCTCGCGGTGCTCGATCGCCTCTCGGGCCGCCTCTGGTGTGGCGACAGTGCGGATCGACACGTGATCGTCGAGCTTCTGCTGGAGCGTCTGCGCGACCAGCTGCGTGGACGTTCCGGTGCCGACGACGTCGACCCGTAGGTCGTGCGGGTCGGGCTTGTGGAAGCCACCGAGATAGGCCAGGGCCATGACGGCACCGATCACGAGGGGAACAGCGACGTGTGACGCGATCGTCTTGATTGACAACGCGTGAGTAGGAGCAGCGGACATCGGTTACCTTCTGGGCTAGTGGAGAACAGCTGATAGTTGCAGAATGCAACACGGATAGGTTGTAATATACAACTATGGATTCACCCGGGCAACACGACGCCGCACAGGTGGTCGGGCAAGAACTCGTGACCCTTTCGCGCAGACTGCGCAACGGCGCGCGCGACATCTATGCCGAGGGCGGCCTGACGTTCGTCGAGTTCTCCCTGCTGGCGCTGATCTCCGACAATCCGGGGATCAATGCGGCGTCGTTGGCACGGGCAGCGAACATCGACAAATCCACAGCCAGCCGTCAACTCGCGGAGCTCCGACGCCGTGGCCTCCTGCGCAGGTCGCAGGAATCGACGTCATCGAGATCGCAGGCCCTGGAGCCGACGCAGGAGGCCGTCGACGTTCTCGGCGACATCCGCCGACGTAGCGGGGAGGCCATCGCGGCCAGGCTCGAGTCGTGGACACCAGAGGATCTCGAATTGTTCGCCACCCTGCTGCGCCGCTACAACAACGCGGATACCGAATGAGTCAGGACACTGAATGGGCCGGGGTTACTGAATGAGCCGGGTTGCGGTCACGACGGCACTGTTCGATCCGGTCGACGCGGCACAACGCGCCGCGGCACTGGCCGAGGCGGGAGCGTCGGGCGTCTTCACCTTCGAGGGACCGCACGACGTGTTCACGCCACTGGCCGTGGCCGCATCGGTACCCGACCTGCGCCTGCTGACCAATGTTGCGATCGCTTTCCCGCGCAACCCGATTCACCTCGCTCACGCCGCGAACGATCTCCAACTCCTGTCCGGTGGACGGTTCCGTCTGGGTCTCGGTACCCAGATCCGCCCACAGATCGAGAAGCGGTTCGGCGCGGAATTCGACGATCCCGTCGGCCGCATGGCGGACAAGGTCGGCGCGATCAACGCAATCTTCGATGCCTGGGAGACCGGCGCCCCGTTGCGTTACGAGGGCACCTATCACCGGCACACGCTGATGACGCCGACGTTTGATCCCGGCCCGAACCCCTTCGGCAGGCCACCGGTGTTCGTCGGTGCACTCGGACCGCTGATGACGCGCGCAACGGCGACCTATGCCGATGGTCTGCTCGTGATGCCGTTCAACACCGCGGACTTCCTCGCCTCGACCACGATCCCCAACATTCGACGCGGCCTCTCCCGACGAGCGCGCATCTCCCCGCGCGGCTTCACGGTGATACCCGAGGTGATCGTGTCCGTCGGCGACGACCACACCGCAGCACGCCGTCTACTCGCCTTCTACGGATCGACACCCGCCTATCGCCCGGTCCTCGCAGCGCACGGGGCAGCACATCTACAACCCGCACTGAATGCGCTCTCCAAGCAGGGACGCTGGAGCGAGATGCCCAAGCTGATCGACGACGACCTACTGCACACCATCGCCGCGTGTGGCAGCGCCGAGGACGTGGCACGCGGTGTCCGCGCGCGCATTGACGCCTTCGACGCCCTGCGCGATCTCGACGTCCTGGTCGACGAGGTGTGTGTCTACCAGCCGACGCCCATCGACGTCGAGCATCTCGCAGCCGTGATCGACGCGCTCGCCTAACAGCCTGCGCACATAAAGTTACGGTACCGTAGCCTCGTGAACCCCCTCCTGGTGACTGCTGTCGCCGACAGACCTCGATTCCGAGGTGTCATTCATCAGTGGTCGGCGTTCATCGCGCTCGCCGCAGGCCTCGCCCTGGTCATCGGTGCGGCATGTGTACGCGGCCCCGGGGCCGCGATCGCCTGTGCCGTGTACGCGATCAGCGTCGTCGGCTTGTTCGCGGTCTCCGCGTCGTATCACCGCGTCGCCTGGAAGTCGCTACGCGCCCAGATCCACATGAAGCGGGCAGACCACTCGATGATCTTCCTGTTCATCGCGGGCACCTACACGCCGTTCTGCGCGATGGGTCTGTCTGCTCCGACGAGCTGGTGGGTGCTCGGCATCGTCTGGGTGGGCGCACTCGCAGGTGTCGTGCTGAAGATCGCGTGGCCGGCGGCGCCGCGCTGGCTGGGCGTCGTGTTGTATCTGATTCTCGGCTGGGTGATCGTGGCCGTTGCCCCGGCACTGGTCGCGCATGTCGGGTGGCTCGTGCTCATACTGCTCGCCGTCGGCGGGGTCTTCTACAGTGTCGGCGGGGTTCTCTACGCCGTCCGATGGCCGAATCCATGGCCGGGAGTCTTCGGCCACCACGAGGTCTTCCACGCGTGTACGGCCATCGCTGCGCTACTGCACTACGTCGCGGTCTGGCTGGTCGTCGCCGCCTGAGGGCGCCTCACCACGAACCGCCCGCCTGCCGACGACACACTCAGAACCCCTGCGATCGCAAGTAGTGGGCAAGGTCCGTGATGGTCTGAGGGTTGCGCGGACCCTCGACGAGCGCCGCATACGGAAACGAGATGTAGCGGTGCTCTCGGACAGCGGTTGTCTGCGCCATCAACGGTTGTGACTCGAGTTGTCGGATCTTGGCCTCGACGGTGTTCTGCGGCCCCGCGCCGTAGTCGACGATGACGATGACCTGCGGATCGCGCTGCGCAGCCGCCTCCCATGATGCCGACGTCCACGAGTCGTCGATATCGCCGAAGATGTTTCGCCCACCGGCTTCGGCGATGATCTGATCCGGTGCCGCATTCCTTCCCGCGGTGAACGGCGTCGGATCGGCGCTGTCGAAGAGAAAGACCCGGGCCGCTGCAGACGCCGCAGGCGCCCCCGCACTCGCCGCCTGGACCTGCTTGCGATAGTCGGCGGCCAGCGTCGCGGCCCGATCACTCACGCCGAAGATCTGCCCGAGATTCGACAGGTCCGCGTACAACGCATCGAGAGGTCGTACGACGCCGCGCCTGGTGGTGCCTGCCTGGCGACAGGCTTCGGTCAGCTGGTACGGCGTGGCACCGGTCGAACGCACCCAGTCGGGGGTGACGCCAGTCGATTCCTTGAACCCGTAGTTCCAGCCGGCAAAGACGAAGTCGGGCCGCGCAGCGGTGATGATCTCCCGGGTGAACGCCGTGCCGAGAGATCGTGTCTTCTCGAAATCTGCTCGCCACGGGGATGATTCGATATCGCGCTCTTTGCCTTCGTACGTGGTGTAGCCGGCCATCCGGTCACCCAACCCGAGGGCGAACATGAGCTCTGTGATCCCTGTGTCGTTCGTCAGCGCACGATCGGGTACGCCACCAACCGTGAGCGGAGCACCGCAATTGGTTACCGTGACCTGCTCTCCCGACGATTCGGGAGTCGACGACTCGACGTCGGCGCCGCAACCGGAGACCACTGTCATCGCGGCAAGCGTAGACACGACGAATGCGCGCGGTCTGCTGAGTGCTGTCGTGGTCATGGGTGCTCTTCCTCGGAGATGGCTTGGGGGACTTGGTCGTCGAAGATGATCTGTGGAACGCCTGTGCGGGGGTGGGCGACGACGTATGCACCAACGCCGTACCACTCGGCGATGTTCGCCGCGGTGAGGAGTTCGTCCGGCGGCCCGATGCATGCGATCGTCCCGTCGAGCACCACAGCGAGCGTGCTGCAGTACTGTGCCGCCATGTTGAGGTCGTGCAGCGCCGCAATGACGGTGACCCCGCGTCCGCGCGCCGCACCGAGGATGTCGAACTGGTGGCGGATATCAAGGTGATTGGTCGGCTCATCGAGGATCAGTACGGTGGGCTCCTGCGCGAATGCGCGCGCGATGAGTACGCGTTGCGCCTCTCCGCCGGAGAGCGTGGTGAACACGCGATCGGCGAACATCTCGACGCCAGCTGTCGACATCGCCGCCGCGCACACCTGGCGGTCGCGGGCACGGGCCGCCGCACCCAGTTCGCGGTGCGGTAGCCGTCCCGTCGCGACAACCTCTGCTGCGGTGAAATCGAAGTCGAGCGAGGTTGATTGGGTGAGCGCGGCTACTCGCCGTGCGTTGTCCCGCATACTCACCACACGCACATCTCGGCCGTCGACTCGCACACTGCCACCCGACGGCGCCAACGCACGGTACACGCATCGAAGCAGGGTCGACTTTCCGCTGCCATTCGGGCCGATCACGCCGAGGAACTCTCCGGAGTCGACCGAAAACGATGCGTCCCGAACGATGACGGTGCGATCGATCTCGACGGTGACGGACTCGTACTCGACCGCACTCATGAGTCGATCCTGGTACGCCGACGTTGCATCAGCCCGAGGAACACCGGCACACCCACTGCGGCCGTGATCGCCCCGAGCGGAATCTCCTGCGGCGGAACGACAATCCGCGCCATCAGATCGGCAACCACAAGGAACAGCGCCCCCAGCACGGGGGCAACGAGAATGATCTTGCGGTGATCCGCACCGACAATCATGCGGGTCACATGCGGCACGACGAGGCCGACGAATCCGATGGCGCCGCAGACAGAGACGATGAACCCCGTCATCAGCGCGGCGATGACGAAGAGCTCGAGCCGAAACCGTGACGCCCGAATGCCGAGCGACGCGGCGACCTCGTCGCCCATCGCCAGCGCATTGAGTTGTCGTGCTCTCAATGCGACCACACCTATCCCGATGACCACCACGACCGCGACCAGCGCGACCGAGTGCCATGTTGCCGCAGCAAGACTGCCGAGCAGCCAGAACATCACACTCCGCGCGGCATCACCCACCGGACGCAAGAAGATGAGCACGGTGGTCAGAGCCGAAAACCCGTACCCCAGAGCGGTTCCCGTCAACACGAGCCGCAATGGTGTGAGACCTCCGCCACGCTGTGCGATCCCGAAGACGAGCAACGTCGCCACCAGTGCGCCGAGGAACGCCGCGGTCGGCAGCGCATAGAGACCGAGACCCGAGAAGACCCCGAACAGCACGACGGCGGTGGCTCCGACCGACGCACCCGAGGAAATTCCGAGCACGTAGGGATCCGCCAGCGGATTGCGCACCATCGCCTGCACGATCACGCCGACGACCGCCAAACCGCCGCCCACCAGCGCTCCCGTCAGCACCCGTGGCAGACGCGAGTCGACGACGATCCAGTACGACGCAGCGTCGACCGAGGAGACCGACCCTCCAGTGAGTGCCGCCCACACCATCCGCAGCGATACTGACCAGCCGATCCCCACTGTTCCGTATGCGACGCCGCACGCTGCGGCCACGACGAGCGCCACACCGCAGACGATGGCCACCGAGACCGGCCGCGCCCAGGTAGCGCGAGGGTCCGCACTGCGCGTCGACATAGCCCGCCCTCCTGATCAGTCCGGAGCGGGTACGGCAGATGTCGCCACGCGGGGTCGACGAGGACCGCGCGAGTTCAACACCGACCATGTCCCGCGAAGCCGATGGGACCGCCTATGCCCGGCGGCCACGTCGGCAGGTCTTCGGACTTCGGACACGGCACGTGATGTACCACCTACCGACGATCGCTTCCCGAGCCGCGGGCCCAGTGCTGTTGAACGCCTTCGTTTCCATTACCGCTGCGGGGCAGTTCTGGATTCTCACCAGATTCCCTCTTGGCTCTCACCGACGATCTCGGCTGGAGAACCGACGCCGCTGCAGTGTAGCAACAGCCCCGAATCGGACATATGGCGCATGCGGTTTCGCGAACTTCACCATCCCATCACCGCGAGGCCGACAGCGAGTAGGACAACGTCCATCCTCTCTTGGTCGGGTGAGGTGTGCCGAGCCATCAGCTACGTGACCTCCGCATCGACGCCGACAAGACCCTGCACGCAGGCACCACCCGACGTCGGTTCCTCACCTGGGCGGGAGTCGCCGCGGGTATCGCGACCGTTCCCTGGATGTTCACCACCGACGCCGCGTCGGCGCCACCGCCTCGGCGCGGCAGCGAACTGTTCACTCTCGGAGTGGCATCGGGAGATCCGCTTCCCGACGGGATCGTGCTCTGGACACGCCTGGCAGCCGATCCACTCACGCGTGCCGGTGGGATGGGCATGCGAGCAGTACCTGTTGAATGGGAGATCGCCACAGACCACGCGATGAGGCAGGTCGTGGCGCGCGGCGTCGAACTGGCAACGCCGGAGAACGGACACAGCGTACATGCCGACGTCCGTGGTCTGCGTCCGGCGGCCGACTACTTCTATCGTTTCCGTGCCGGGGCCTCGATCTCGCCAACGGGCCGCACCCGTACCGCACCACCCCATGGAAGCCGGTTGAGTGCACTGACATTCGCGTTCGCGTCCTGCCAGTCGTGGGCCGATGGACACTACCCCGCGTACGCCGACATGGCCGCGCATGCGCCCGACGTCGTGTTCCACCTCGGCGACTACATCTACGAGAAGCCCATCCCCACGAACGGCGGCCGACGACGAACACGGGCTACGCCCACCTCCGCACACCGTGAGTGCGCCACCCTCGACGATTACCGCGACCGATACGCCCTCTACAAGCTCGACGCGAATCTGCAGGCAGCACACCGGGCCAGTCCATTCATCACGATCTTCGACGACCACGAGGTCGACAACAACTGGGCCGCACGGATTCCCGAAGATGATCAACCGATCCCCGAATTTCTCGCTCGTCGCGCCCAGGCGATGCGTGCCTGGTGGGAGAACACTCCGGTCCGTGTCGCTCAGCGTCCCCACCCCACCACGACACCGGATCTCTACGATCTGCGCGCCTATCGGAGGTTCAGCTACGGCGACCTCATCGAATTCAGTGTTCTCGACACCAGAACCTTCCGCAGCGACCAGGCAAACGGTGACAACGACACCGCGCAGAATGCCGCTACCGCCGATCCGCGGCGCACCATCACCGGTGCCGCACAGGAGAAGTGGCTACTCGAGGGGCTCGCCGCGAGCCGGGCACGCTGGAACGTACTCGCACATCAGACCACCATCGCCGATCTGGCACGCCGCAAGGACGGCGCCCGGGCGGTCAGCATGGACGGCTGGAGCGGCTATGAGGCCTCGCGCGCAAGGGTTCTCGACGGCGCCCGCGAGCGCCGCGTCGAGAACCTGGTGTCGATCGTCGGCGACATCCACCGCAACGTGGTGTCCGAACTACGTTCGACGTACTCGCGGCCCTCCCCGACTGTCGGCGTCGAACTCGCCGGGACCTCTATCGCGTCGGGAGCAGACGGTGAAGACAGTGACGCCAGCGATCGACAGCTCAAAGCGGCCTCGCCCCACATACGTTTCGGCAACGCACAACGTGGCTACGTCCTCAACAGGGTGACCGCCGACAGGTGGGACGCCGACTACCGCGTGAGCGATTCGATCGCAGCGCCTGATGTCCCGCTGCACCGCAGGGCGCGGATCTCCATTCCGTCGGGACGCCCGGTGATCGACGTCAG
Organism: Gordonia aichiensis NBRC 108223; assembly: GCF_000332975.1. GTDB lineage: Bacteria > Actinomycetota > Actinomycetes > Mycobacteriales > Mycobacteriaceae > Gordonia > Gordonia aichiensis. The sequence continues at coordinate 58,261 of NZ_BANR01000010.1, forward strand.
CTGAGCGGCAGATGCTCTGCTGCGGGCCGCGCGATCCTGCCCAGCGCAGATCGGCACCGCCCGCAGCGGAATCGGGGTGCCGTCCACCTCTCCACCCCCGACGATCAAGTCATGACAGAGGAACAACACCACCTACCACTACGTAAGCGCACTGCCGAAACCCTCTTCGGACAACGCATCCTGACACTCGATTCGGCACTCGACGACGAGATCGGCACCCAGCTCTGCTCACAACTCGTCATGCTCTCCGACGACGATCCCGGCGCCGACATCGCGCTCTGGATCAACTCGCCGGGTGGTTCGGTGCCCGCGATGCTCGCGATCACCGACGTCATGGCGCTGATCCCCAACGACGTGATCACTGTGAACCTCGGTATGGCATACAGCGCAGGTCAATTCCTCCTGTGCAACGGGACGAGGGGTAAACGCTTCATCGCACCACACGCGAAGGTACTGCTGCACCAGGGTTCCGCGGGGATCGGCGGGTACGCCCCCGACATCGAACTGCAGGCCGACGACCTCCGGCACGTCCGCGACACCGTCCTGACCATCATCGCCGAGCAGACCGGGCAGACGCGCGAGCAGATCTTCGATGATTCGCTCCGTGACCACGTCTTCACCGCAGCAGAGTCCGTTGACTACGGATTCGTCGACCACATCGTCACCGACATCGCTCAGATCCGTCCGCTGAGTCCCGCTGCAACAGGTTTCGGGGTGAGCCACGCGTGAGCACGTACACCATTCCCAACGTCATCACCCGCACGCCACAGGGTGAGCGCGTGATGGACGTCTACAGCAGATTGCTCGACGACCGCATCCTCTACCTGGGTACCGAACTCGACGACGGGGTCGCGAACGCGCTGATCGCGCAGATCCTGCACCTGGACTCCGACAACCCCGACGCACCCATCGAGATCTACATCAACTCACCCGGAGCGTCGGTGACGGCAACCTTCGCCCTCTACGACACCATGCAGTACTGTCACGCACCGATCGCCACCACCTGTGTGGGACAAGCACTCTCGTCGACGGCGCTGCTGCTCGCCGCCGGGACACCGGGCAGGCGCTCAGTGCTTCCGCACGCGCGCGTTCTGCTCCATCAGCCCTCCGGCCAAGGGCGTGGAACGATTCCCGACCTGATCCTCGCCGCCGAGGAGATCCTGCGCATTCGTGAAGAGATCGAGCAGGCCCTGAGCCGCCACACCGGACGTGACATCGAGACGCTGCGACACGACACTGACCGAGACCGTGTACTGCGTGCAGCAGAGATCGTGGAGTACGGCCTCGCCGATCAGGTCATCGACACGCGCGGACGACCCACGCACTGATCGTCTGACTCGCAGGGCCGCCAGCGCGTCGGTCACGCTGCAAGCGCGACCGGCCCACGAAAGCCCTCGCGAAACGCAGCGCGCGGCCGAATCGGTTGCGCAACACCCGGGATCGAGCGCAACGCAACCGGACCGAACGCGCCGGCTTTGCGAGCGGTGTCGACGCTCTCGAGTCGCGCGAGTTCCGCGGCGGCCTCTCGGGCCAGGTCGAGCAGACTCAGTCCGACAGCACCGGCGACGGCCGCGAGAAATTCCGACGACGCGTCTTTGCGACCGCGTTCGATCTCAGAGAGATACTGGCTCGACACTCCCGCGCGCCGCGCGGTCTCGATGAGTCGCTCACCGCGCTCGTGACGGTGTCGGCGCAGCACGCGGCCGGTGACCTCACGCCACAGCGGCTCGGGTGCGCGATGGGTGTGCGAATCGTTCGTCGGTGCCATGCCGTCGAGCGTAGGTCACCTGCGCAGCCGACCGTCGGCTCTTCTGCTCAGAGCAGAAGAGCCGCGTACCGGGCGCCTCAGCTACGAGCGAGGTCGGCGAGTACTCGGGCGCTGGTCTCCCAGTCCATGCACTTGTCGGTCACCGACTTTCCGTACACGAGGGGCGCGGCGTCGGGTGACCCGGTATCGATCGACTGGGCCCCTGCCTCGAGGAAGCTCTCGAGCATCACACCGCTGATACGCGGTGGATGCCCCGCGGCACGACGTGTGCGGATCGACGCCGCGATCTCGGCGGCGACCTGTGCTTGGCGAACGTGATCCTTGCCGGAGTTGGCGTGACTGCAATCGATCATGACGCGCGCGGGCAGACCCGCCTTGTCGAGTGCGGCAACGGCAGATGCCACGGATTCGTCGTCGAAGTTCGGTCCGTTCGTCCCGCCGCGCAGGATGATGTGGCAGTCGTCGTTGCCCGCCGATTCGACGAGCGCGCCGTGCCCGAAGTCGTCGACCCCGAAGAACACATGTTGTGCGGCTGCAGCATTCACGCCGTCGATCGCGACCTGGACGTTGCCGTCGGTGCCGTTCTTGAAACCTATCGGCATCGACAGACCGGACGCGAGCTGACGATGCACCTGCGACTCGGTGGTTCGTGCACCGATGGCGCCCCACGCGACAGCGTCGGCGATGTACTGCGGGCTCGTCGGTTCGAGGAACTCACATCCGACGGGGAGCCCGAGGTCGATGATGTCGAGCAACAACGACCGCGCGGTGCGCAACCCGCGCTCGACGTCGAACGTTCCGTCCATGCCCGGATCGTTGATCAGCCCCTTCCAGCCCACGGTGGTGCGTGGCTTCTCGAAGTAGACGCGCATGACGATCTTCAGCCGATCGGCGTAGTCGTCGGCCAGCGGCGCCAGCCGTCGTGCGTAGTCGAGTGCGGCGATGGGGTCGTGTACGGAGCAGGGGCCGACGACGACGAGCAGCCGATCGTCACGTCCGTCGAGGATCGCGGCGATCTCGTCGCGGTCGGCCTGGACGCGAAGTGCGCGTCGGGCGGTCAGCGGGAGCTCTGCGCGGATGGTGTCCGGCGAGGGAATGGACCGGAACGACCTGATACGACGATCCGACGTCGACTCCGAGGCGGAATCGGTTCCGTGCAGCGATGCGGCGGTCAGGTCGGGCAGGGTGGTCACTTCGTGTTGCCTTTCGCGGGGTGGTGGCCTGTCCTCTACGTCTGGGACACCCGCTTGATTGTCGTCGGAGGCCCCTGACATGAGAAAAGCAGCGACCATGTGGTCACTGCTCGGGCTCCGGGTTTGTTGACGTGCGACGCAGATTCAGCGCTTCATCGCAGGCTCACCCGGAGCCTCGATAAAGAAACGCCAATAGGCGCGTACGTTGCTGGTCACGCTGACGAGGTTAGCACGGGTCCACCGAATGCGGGAGAACATCGCTGCTCGGCGCTCACGGATGCCCCCGGTCGATCAGCTGACTCAGCACGATGATCGACTCGCTCCGGTCCACCGGTCCCGCCTGTCTGATGCGCTCGAGCGCATGCTCGAGGTGGTGCACATCGCGGGCCATCACACGCAGGATCGCGTCGGCCTGGCCGGTGATGGTCGCAGCACTGACCACCTCGTGGATCGGCTCCCACGCAGCGGCCAGTTCCTCCGGTGAGATGTTGCCGCGGCAAAAGACCTGCACATACGCCTCTGTAGTCCATTGCATCGCCGTCGAATCGATGACGGTCGTGAACCCTTTGATGACGCCTTCATCGACGAGCCGATCGACTCGACGCTTGACCGCCGGCGCCGACAAACCGACCTCGTCCCCGATCTGTGCATACGTCGCCCGCGCGTCACGGGCGAGGCATTCGAGCACCTTCTCGTCGAGCTCGTCTATCTGGCGCAACTTTTCCACCCTCTGCCACCCACCAATAGATATTTCTTAACCATATGTGCAACTCGCGTCGATTGTTTGCGCCACAGGCCGACGATACCGTCGAAATATGACGCTGACGAGTCCTCGGTTCATTGCGCCCACCGAGCGCACACCACGCATCCGTAGCTATGCGATGACCCCTCCTTCCCACTACACGGTCAGCTACTCGATCAACCCCTGGATGGACCCCTCGATCCCCGTTGACACCGCGCGGGCCATGGCCCAGTGGGAGTCGCTGCGGGCGACCTACGAATCCCTCGGCCACTCCGTGACGCTCGTCGACGCTCAGCCGGATCTTCCCGACATGGTGTACGCGGCCAACGGCGGATTCGTCGTCGACGGAAAGGCCGTGGCTGCGCGCTTCCTGCACCCCGAGCGCGCACCGGAAGGCGAGCACTACACGGCATGGTTGCACACCTGCGGCGTCGACGCTGTGCATGAGACCGTCGGTGTGCAGGAGGGCGAGGGAGACTTCCTGCTCGTCGGTCGGCGCATCCTGGCAGGTTTCGGCTTCCGCACCCACCCCGACACCCACGCCGAGGTCGCAGCCATCACCGGCCTGCCGGTCATCGGTCTCGAATTGGTCGATCCGCGCTTCTACCACCTCGACACCGCGCTCGGCGTGCTCGACGACGACACGGTCGCGTACTTCCCGGAAGCCTTCTCGCCCGCTTCGCGCGCCGTCCTCGCCGAGTTGTACCCCGACGCGATCATCGCCACGGAGGCAGACGCCGTCGTTTTGGGCCTCAATCTGGTCTCGGACGGGCGCCACGTGGTGATGACCGATGCCGCACCGGGACTCGAGGCACGACTGCGCGATGCCAACTTCGAGCCCATCACCGTCGACCTGTCCGAACTCCTCAAGGGCGGTGGCGGCGTGAAATGCTGCACGCTCGAATTGCGAATGCCCGCAGACGGCGACGACAAGATGACCGACACTGCCAAGCAGGTCATGCATTCTCTCGCCGAAACCCATGTGGCGCACAACTACTCACCACTCCCGGTCACGGCTGCGACAGCAGAGGGAGCGTGGATCACCGATGTCGAGGGCAGACATTTTCTTGACGCCCTCGGTGCGTACTCCGCGGTCAACTTCGGTCACCGCAATCCCGAGATCGTCGCGGCCGCAATCGCACAACTGGATCGCGTGACTCTCACCAGCCGCGCGTTCGGGTCCGACACCCTCGAACCGTTCTGTGCTGCGCTCGCCCAACTCTGCGGCAAAGACATGGTGCTGCCGATGAACACCGGTGCCGAGGCGGTCGAATCCGCGCTCAAGGTCGCGCGCAAGTGGGGCTACGACGTCAAGGGCGTCGCGCCGGGCGAAGCGAACATCATCGTCGCGGGAGGCAACTTCCACGGGCGCACGATCAGCATCGTGAGCTTCAGCGACGACGAGGACGCCCGGGGCGGCTTCGGCCCGTTCACACCGGGGTTCACCCGCGTCCCCTTCGGAGACGCCGCCGCGCTGGCCGATGCCATCGACGACGACACCGTTGCCGTCTTGATCGAGCCCATCCAGGGCGAGGCCGGGATCATCGTCCCACCCGACAACTATCTGCCCGCGGTTCGGCGCCTCTGCACCGAGAGCAACGTGCTGATGATCGCCGACGAGATCCAGTCCGGGTTGGGCCGCACCGGTAGGACATTCGCGTGCGAGCACTGGAACGTGGTGCCCGACGTGTACGCGCTCGGAAAGGCGCTCGGCGGCGGTGTACTTCCGGTGTCGGCCGTCGTGGCCGACCGCGAGGTGCTCGGCGTCCTGCGTCCCGGACAACACGGTTCGACGTTCGGCGGGAACCCGCTTGCGGCAGCAGTCGGACACACGGTGGTAAAGATGCTCGCCGAGGGCACCTGGCAGGCACGTGCTGCCGAACTCGGCGAGCACCTGCACAGACGTCTTCGCGAGTTCGTCGGACACGGCGTCGTCGCCGTCCGCGGTAAGGGGCTGTGGGCAGGCATCGACATCGACCCCGACCTCGGAACCGGCAAGCAGTTCTGCCTCCGACTCGCAGCATGTGGCGTACTCGCCAAAGACACCCACGATTCGACGATCCGCCTCGCTCCGCCTCTCGTCGTGACACACGACGAGATCGATTGGCTGACGGACAGATTCGCGCTCGCATTGCGGGATTGAGTCCGTCCCGTCGTCCCGCACGCTGCCGCAATGAGGCGTGTCGACAGCAATACAGAGCAACGTTGCTACCTTGACAAGCATGCTCTCCGAAAGGTTGCGAACACTCACCAGGACGACCATCGAGCATGCCGCGCGTTGGAACGATGGAGACGACCACACCGTTGCAGGTGGCGTACTGACCGAATCCGGACAGATCACACTCGGCCTGAATACGTTTCATTTCCTTGGCGGGCCCTGCGGAGAAGTCGCGGCGCTGTCCAACCACGCCTCAGCCCATCCCGCCGACCCCATCGTTGCCGTTGCCGCCGCCTATGGCCCGACTCGCGCAGTGATCGCGCCCTGTGGGAAGTGTCGTCAGGTCTTCTTCGATATCTCACCTCACATCCAGTTCGTGATCCGCGAACCCAACGGGCTGGCGACGCGCACAGCGCGGGAACTCCTCCCCTTTGCCTACGACTGGCGTGACGCCGAACGCCGCCAGCGGCTCTACATGTGGGAGGGCTACGAGCAGATGATCCGGTCGGGCACGAAACGCCAGACGATTCGCGTCGACGATCCTTTCCGACCGGGCCCCGCCGAGATCGTTTTCGAGAAGACAGACGGCAAAACAGTCGTCGTCGACGCCACGATCACTCAGGTGCGTTCCGTCCCGCGAAGTACGCTCACCGAGACCGACGCCCGAAAAGACGGTTTCGACAGCCTCGGTGACCTCCACCGAGCACTCGACCAGCACTACCCCGGTCTGTCCGGATCGGACGTTGTCGATGTGGTGTCTTACGAACTGCTCACAGAACCGGGCGCGTGACCAACTGATTCGGGCGCCTACCAGACTCCGATAGGCGTGCGGTGAATCCGCCTTCGCCATTAGCATCGGAGCGATGAGCGACTCTCCGCACGACGACGCCACCCACCACGTGCTCCTGATCCGCCACGGTCAGACCGAGTGGTCGCTGACCGACCGGCACACCGGTCGCACCGACATCGATCTGACACCCAAGGGCGAGGAGGATGCGCGAGCGTTGAAGGGCATAGAGAACCGTGCGGGCCTGACCAATCCCTGGGTAATGGCGTCTCCCCGCAAACGTGCCCAGCGGACGGCGGAACTGGCCGGGTTGCACGTCGACGAGACGAGCGAACTGTTCGCCGAGTGGGACTACGGCGACTACGAGGGGCTCACCCGAGCTCAGATTCACCAGCAGTACGACCCCGACTGGACAATCTGGACCGGCGGCGGTCGCAACGGCGAATCGGTGTCGCAGATGACCACGCGTGTCGACTCCGCCGTCGACCACGTCGAAGAACGCTTCGCGAAATCCGACGTCATCGTCGTCTCGCATGGTCATTTCTCGCGTTCGTTCATCTGCAGGTTCCTCGGATGGCCCATCAGTCAGGGCGCCAACATCGACCTGCGTCCCGCCGGCAGCGCACTGCTCAGCGACCACGCGGGCGACCGACGTCTCGTCGAACTGCGCGGCCCCGAAGGCGCCCGGCCACGCCGTACGTCGTTGTGACCACCTCGAGCGCGCTGGTGCTCGGGGCCTGCGGATTGCTCGGAATCGGCTGGATGACGGGCGTCCTCGCCGCTCTGGAGGAGTCCGGGAGTGCGGTTGCCGCTCTCGGGTGACACCCCTTTCGACCCCGATATCCGCTGTCTCGCAGCGACTCTCGGCTACGACGACGGAGTTGCGGCCACGTCGGCGTTCGACTGATCCGCTTGTCGAAAAGTTCGCAACACGGCCCAGTGGATAACGGGAATGACCAATTCGACGGGAATCATCAGCTGGTAGAAGACGCTGGGAGCTCCACTCGCCATCCAGGCGAGAAGCCGCGCCACACCGCCGAGAAAGAACAGCAGCCCCAGCATATTGATCAGCGTGGCATACGTTCGAAGGTCCCGTGCCGTCCAGATGAACACGCATCCGTACGCCAAGAACAGGACGTTGTAGAACCGCAGGTCAGAATCCATCGTCGCATTGACTGATCCCCCACCGATGTAGGTCGTCTGCCCGCCGAAGAGGTGGGCTACCGCGATCCCGGCCACAACGAGCCCGAACATGACCAACCAGACCCGGTATACCTTCACCACGGCGACCCCTATTTCACTCATGTGTAATAACGAAAGGTTAGGCCCCGGACGTGATCCGGTCAACCATCTACGATCAATCCATGCCGACGCGACAACGCATGACACCCGAAGCTCGGCGAGCTGATCTACTCGACGTCGGGATGCGCGCGTTCAGCTCCACCTCCGACTTCGAGGCTCTCTCGATGGCCGAGATCGCAGCACAGGCAGGCGTCACTCGTCGGCTGATGTATCACTACTTCCCTACCAAGGCAGAGTTTTTCGGCGCGGTCTGGGAGGCGGCACACTCGGATCTACGCCACAAGGTATCGACGCTCTCAGCGCCGACCGTGCGTGACCGTATCAGTGCGGCGCTGGACGCCTACCTCGACTTCTACGACGAGCATCTGGCGCTCGTCATGATCGCCAATCGCAGTTCGATTTCTGCCGATCCGGCGGTTCGCGGCCCGATCGAGCGCGACATGCACAGCTTGTGCAACGCCTTTCTCGACGCTGCTGGGGCACAGGGACATGCGCGAGAACTGGGGATCGTCGCCTTCTCGGGTTGGATCGCGTTCGTCCGCGCGAGTTCGGTCGGCAGCATCGTCGACGGCCGGATCACGCGCGCCGAGAACCATAAGCTGTGTATGTCCGTGATCGACGCCGCCGTCGGCACCTACGTCGACCTCTCCCGGCCTCCTCGCTGACCGGCAGGACCCCTCACCGCAGCTTCGACGCCAGCTCGACGGCGGAAGTGGTAGGCAGGTCGCACACGGTTCCACGGCAGACATAGGCGGCGTCACGCCCGCCAACCGGTCCCCGACCGTCGAGCAGTGGTTGCCCATCCCGAGCCCCGGCCACGATGATCGCCCCGCCGGGTGCGAGTCGTCGTGCAGCCCTTGCCAACTCACCGTCACTGTGCGAATCCTCGGCAACCGCGATCTGGACCGGGCCGCCCAGCCGGGCTTCCGCGACGGCCAGCCAGTGACCCGCAGACCGCGGAACCTTGGCGAGCAGCACAGAGCTCCGGGCGAGCGTCGCGTCGAGTATCTCCGCGTACCGTGTCGCCGGGCCCATGCGCGCGAGTGTGGATGCGATGAGCAAAGCCTCCGCCACCAGCGATGCACCAGACGGCGTCGCCCCGTCCACCGGATCCCGGGGTCGCGCGATGAGTGTCCCCGGCGCGGCGTCGAACCATGCCCCACGCTCGTCAGGGTCGACGAACGTGGTGATCGTCGAATCCAGAAGGGTCAGACCCTGCTCACACCAGTGCTTGTCACCCGTGACCTGATAGACGGTCAACATCGCCGTGACCAGCGCGGCGTGATCGTCGAGCGCTGCGACCGGAGCACCGACCACACCACCGAGCGACGACCGTCGCAGTTCGCCGTCGACGAGATGATTGTCGTCGAGCTCGGTGAGCACCTCGACGGCGAGGTCGACCCAGTCCTCGCGTCCCGACGCCGCACCCAGCTCGGCGAGTGCGGTCACCGCCATGGCGTTCCAACTCGTCACGACCTTGTCGTCGCGCGCAGGCTGTGGTCGTCCGGCGCGCGCGGCGAGCAGTCGTCGCCGGATGTCGGCGTATCGCTCGGGGTCGTCGGGGTCTGTGCGCAGTTGCAGCGTCGACGTGCCGTGCTCGAAGGTGCCGGCATCTGTTACGCCGAAAAGCGCTGCGGCCCAGCCACCGTCGTCGTCTCCGAGTACGTCCCGCAGTTGGTCTGGGGTCCACACGTAGGTCGACCCTTCGATCCCCGCGGCGTCGGCGTCGAGCGACGAGGCAAAGCCACCGGCGACGCGCAGATCCCGCAGGAGGAACTCGACGATCTCTTCCGCGATCCGAGTGGGCAGCGAGTCGTCGACAATCCGCGACAGATGTCCGTAGACCCGGAGCAGTTGGGCGTTGTCGTAGAGCATCTTCTCGAAATGCGGTACCACCCAGTCGTTGTCGACCGCGTATCGCGCGAACCCACCGCCGAGTTGGTCGTAGATTCCACCCCGAGCCATCGCGTCGGCGGTGCGCATGACCGACTGCAGCGGCGCGGCGTCGCTCGTGCGTTCGTAGTGGCGTAACAGCCCTTCGAGCAGTGCGGACGGTGGGAACTTCGGCGCGCCCCCGAATCCTCCCGCGGTCCCGTCTTCGTCACCGAGCGCGCCGGCAACTGCGTAGTCGAGCAGACGCTCGTCGACGGCGACTCCGCCGCTCGGAAGCGCCGACGCGGCGTCGGACAACGCCTCCCGGACACGCGAGCCCATCGATTCGATCTCGCTGCGGCGCATGGTCCATGCTTCGGTCACGGCCGTCAGAATCTGCCGAAATGAGGGCATACCTCCCCGCGGGGTGTCGGGGAAGTATGTGCCGCAGTAGAAGGGATCGCCCGATGGTGTCAGGAAGCACGTCATCGGCCAGCCACCCTGCCGCGTCATTGCGACCGTTGCGTTCATATAGATCGCGTCGATGTCGGGTCGTTCCTCGCGGTCGACCTTGATGCAGACGAAGTCGCGGTTCATCTGGGCTGCGGTGTCAGTGTCTTCGAAGGATTCGTGGGCCATGACATGACACCAGTGGCACGCCGCATAACCCACCGACAGCAGAATCGGGACGTCGCGGCGGACGGCCTCATCGAGGGCTGCGTCGCTCCACTCGTGCCACTCGACGGGATTGTCGGCGTGCTGCCGCAGGTAGGGACTCGACGATTCGCTCAGATGATTCGGCATATGCGGTTCACTCCGTCGCGCGAGTCGTTGGGTGGTGCAGCCGATCGGGTCAGGGGTGGTCGGATTCCCGTCGACTGTCGTGGTCGGCGTTCGTATCCGCCGTGACCGACACTCCGTCCTCGGGTGACGAACTCTCCGCAACGCCTGCACCTGCGGCGTCGGTGCCCTCGTCGAATGCCTGATCGGCCTCGGGATGGTTGGCGTCGAACGACTTCGGCAGCCTCCGGAGTTGCTTGTTCATCGATCGGATGAGCAGGGCGGTACCGATGAGCAGCACAACGATCACCAGTAGACCGATCGGCGACGCCTTGCCGAACTCGGGTCCCTGTGGTTGTTGCGCGGCGAGCACCGCGATTGTCGAGAACGTCATGATGTCGCCTGCTCCCCAACCCCGACGGTTTCGTCGTCGAGCGATACACCTGTGAACAGGTCTGTTTCCGGAATCGCGGTGGTCACCCGCGTCTGCGCCAACTCGTACTCCTCGGTCGGCCAGAGCCTTTCCTGCCACTCCAGTGGGACCGCGAAGAACATGCCGTTCGGGTCTATCTGAGTCGCATGGGCTCGCAGCGCATCGTCGCGTTGCGGGAAGTACTCCGCGCACTCGACCTGCGTTGTCACACGACCCATCAGATCGCCGCGGCTCGGGTCCCACTTCGACAACCAGTCGGCGAAGGGACTCTCCTGGCCGTTCTTCTCGAACTCTTCGGAGAACAGCACCATACGATCACGGATGAAGCCGTGCGTGTAGTACAGCTTCGAGACCGTCCACGGTTCACCCGCGTCGGGAAATGCCGCAGGATCACCCGCCGCCTCGAACGCCGCAACCGATACCTTGTGGCACATGATGTGGTCGGGGTGCGGGTACCCACCGTGCTCGTCGTAGGTGATCATCACGTGCGGGCGGAACTTCCGGACGAGCGCGACGAGCTTCTCGGTCGGAACTTCGACCGGCAGCGTCGCAAAAGACCCCTCCGGTAGCGGAGGTAGCGGGTCGCCTTCGGGGAGGCCCGAGTCGACGAAGCCAAGCCACGTCTGTTCGACGCCGAGCGCTGCGGCGGCCTTCGCCATCTCTTCTTTGCGGACCTCGCTCATCCGCTCTTTGATCCCCGGTCGATCCATCGCCGGGTTCAGGATGTCGCCGCGCTCACCACCGGTCAGGGTGACGATGAGGACCTCGTTGCCCTCGGCGGCGTACTTGGCCGATGTGGCCGCGCCCTTGCTCGACTCATCGTCGGGGTGGGCGTGCACCGCCATGAGACGGTAGCCGCCCTGCGTGCGCGATTCGGTCACGGTTCCTCGCCTTCGGATACGTACTCCTCTCATGGTAGGTATTGAGCCGTGAACAGTTCAGACGGGGGCACGCCGCAGGAACCCGACCTGCACAAACAGCCACAGAGCGGACCCCGTGCCACCTATCCCGTCGCACAGTCGGCACGCAGTCGCCGCCTGTGGTTCATCGCATCGGCCGTCGCCGTGGTCATCATCGGTGTGATCCTCGCCGCTATCGGGTACAACAAGTTCGCCGATCCCGACGTCAGCGGACAGGCCACCGGCTACGAGATCCTCGACAATTCGTCGGTGGCCGTGCTCTATACCGTCACCCGTAAGGACCCCACGCGGCCCGTGGCCTGCGTGGTCCGGGCCCGTGTCAAGGACGGCTCCGAAGCGGGCCGGCGCGAGGTGCTGGTACCACCCGGCACCCAGCAGGAGGGCCTGCGCACCGTCGTCAAGACATCCGGACCACCCGTGATAGGTGAGGTGTTCGGCTGCAGCACCGACGTGCCCACGTACCTGACGTCGACGGCATCGTGAGCGGGGCACCTCCCCGTGACGATCGGGGCCGCGACAGGCGGACTCAGGACGGCTCGACGTCGGTGACCGCATCCCGCACACCCGACAGAGCAGTCTTCGCCCGGCTGAGCAGCCCCTACTTTCCCGCACTGGTGGCCCTGTTCATCGGCGTCATGCTCATCAGCAACATCACCGGCACCAAGGGAGTGGTGCTGTTCGACAGCTGGCTGCACCTCGACGTCGGCCCCATCCACATGAACGGCCTGGTCACCGACGGCGCGTTCTACCTGTTCCCGCTGGCGTACGTGCTCGGCGACGTGATCAGCGAGGTCTACGGCTTCAAGGCGATGCGTCGCACGATCCTCGCAGGCTTCGCCGTCCTGCTCCTGGCCTCCCTGTGCTTCTGGGCCACCATCCATCTGCCCGCAGCCGATTTCTACGACGGCCAAGAGGCGTTCACCCGCGTCGCGGGTGTGGTCCCGCAGTTCCTGCTCGCAGGCTTGGCCGGCTACCTCGCCGGCGAGTTCCTCAACTCGTTCGTCCTCGTCAAGATGAAGCAGCGCGCAGGTGAGAAGCGCCTGTGGGCACGCCTGCTCGGCTCGACCGTTGTCGGAGAACTCGCAGACACCGTCGTATTCTGTTCGATTGCAGCGTCCGCACTCGGAATTTCGACCTGGGGCGACTTCGTCAATTACACCGCCGTCGGATTCATTTGGAAAACGCTCGTCGAAATCCTCGTCATGCCGATCACTTACGCCGTGGTCGCGTGGCTGAAGCGGGCCGAACCCAGCTACCAGCAGGCACTCGCCGAGGTCAACGCACCCGACGTGTGATGTGCCACATCCGTCCGGATTTGGTATCCTTGCCTGATACACGGCTCCGCGAGGGGTCGTGTTGCTGCATTTAGAGCAGGCCCGCATGTCGACGACAACGCACGTGAGTGCACGACGCATGCGAGCAGACCAAGCATTTGAAGCAGTCCATGTGTCCCGAGTCGGGACTATGCCCCGGTTCAGACATTGCCGGGGAGCGGACAACACAAAGGAGTGACCGATGACCGACACCCAGGTGACCTGGCTGACCCAGGAGTCGCACGACCGCCTCAAGAGCGAGCTCGACTCTCTGATCGCCAACCGTCCGGTCATTGCTGCCGAGATCAACGAGCGTCGCGAAGAGGGCGACCTCAAGGAGAACGGCGGCTACCACGCAGCACGCGAGGAACAGGGTCAGCAGGAAGCGCGTATCCGACAGCTCCAGGAGCTACTCAACAACGCCAAGGTCGGCGAAGCCCCGACGCAGTCGGGCGTCGCACTTCCCGGCTCCGTCGTCACTGTCTACTACGACGGCGACAAGAGCGACGAGGAGACCTTCCTCATCGCCACTCGCGAAGAGGCGCAGGCCGGCAAGCTCGAAACCTACTCGCCGAGTTCACCGCTCGGTTCCGCGTTGATCGACGCCAAGGTCGGCGACACCCGCGAATACACCGTCCCCAACGGCTCGGTGGTCAAGGTGACACTCGTCAAGGCCGAGCCGTACCACGGCTGATCCTCGACGAGACCACAGCACGTCTGGTCCGCGACAACGCAGGGCCACGACATCTCAGGGTCCAGCAATGACAAGGTTGCTGTGGGCTGCGAATTCCGCAGCTCACAGCAACCTTTCGTTTACGCAACCCCGCGGGTTCTGATCAGGTGAGTGAGACCTTCACGCCGCCCGAGAGCATCGAGTCGTGCAGTTCTAGTGTTGCCGGGTTCGCGTCCTTGGGCATGTCGAAGACGATCTTGGCGTTGACCGTGTTCCCCGGATTGATGTTGTCCCACACCGGAATATCGGAACCGCCGAGCGCGATCTGCGCCGAGGTGCTCGGCTCGAAGCTGCGCCGCTGATCGTCGACGAGCTTCTGCTCCGTCGGCGAGAAACTCTTCGGCTCCTTGCTCGTGTTCTGCACCGTCATCGAAACGATCACGAACTGCCCCTGCGCCTGCTCGGTCAGGTAGGGATTGTCACCAACACTCGACAACCCCTTCTCGACCCCCGTCACCACGAACTCGAACTTGCCGTCGCGCACCGGGGTGTTCAGTCCTGCAACATCATTGCCCTTGCCCGAGTCGGAGTTCTGCTCGTCGGCACCCTGCTGCGACGAGCCACCGGACGTCGAACTCGACGACGAATCCGAGTCCGAGCCGCCACCGGACACCGCGACGATGATCACGATGAGCACCACCAGTGCACCGAGGACCCACGGCCACTTGCGGCGCTTCTTCGGCGGCTGGTTGGGCGGCTGCGCACCGGGTGCCGCGGGAGGGAAGCCGTACTGCGGCACCGTATTCGGCGCACCGGCGTACTGCTGTCCGCTACCGGCGTACTGCGACTGATCCACAGGAGGCTGCCACGAGCCGGGGTGGGATGCGCCCGGGTGGGATGCGCCGGGGTGCGGCGCGTTCGGGGGGTTTGTCATTGGTCTTCCTTCGTTCACGACGCCGTACGTTCGGCGACGAAAGGGACTCTAGGGAGCGACTCCGACAAAAACGGCCCCGCGCTGGGTCGTCCGAACGATCGAATCTCCACGCCCGAATCAGTCACCGCGCAGTCGGCACCACACTGAGACGAGTTTTCCGAAAACGTCTCGCAAGAATGGTTCGCGATGCTAAGACGTGAGGTATGAATTCGCGCTTCTCCATGCGCCGGGTGGGGGTCTTCGTCGCTGCTGCGGCAGTGGGACTGCTCGCCTCGGTCTCGACCCCTGCACTCGCCACCGCCGCTCCTGCACCTGCACCTGCACCGCTGCGCTACGTCAACCTCGGAGACAGTTACTCCGCGGGCTCCGGCGTATCCCCCACCGCGCCGGACAAACCCGGCAGCTGTTCACAGTCGAGCAACAACTTCGCCCACGTGGTCGCACGTCGCAACGGCTTCTCGCTCACCGATGTCAGTTGCGGCGGTGCCCAGACGAAAGACTTCTTCGCACGTCAATACCCTGACACCGCACCGCAATTGCACGCCTTACGCCCAGACACACAGCTTGTCACGCTGATGATCGGAGGCAACGACGGCAACGTCTTCGCCGGGACGGTCGCGAAGTGCATCGCCGCCGGTGTCGCTGCGGGATTCCGCGGGACACCATGCAAGGACCAGTACGGTACGTCGATCGACAAGGAGATCCGCACCGCGACCTACCCCAAGATCGTGAAGGCACTCAAGGCTATTCGAGCGAAGTCGCCCAAGGCCAAGGTCGCCATCGTGAGCTACCCGCTGATCATGCCCGCAACCGCGCAGACCTGCACCAATCTGCCCGTCGCCGCGGGGGATCTGCCCTACGCGCACGGTATCCAGACGACACTGAACGACGCTGTCAAACGCGCCGCCGAGGCCACCGGGGTGACCTACGTCGACGCCGCAACACCATCAATCGGTCACGACAGTTGCAAACCGGTCGGCGTCCGCTGGGTGGAGCCGATCTTCGGCACCGTTCAACCTATCCCGGTGCATCCCAACGCACTCGGCGAGCGCGAGATGGCAGGCATCGTCAGCCGGACGCTCGGGTTGGCTCGGTAGAGAACCTCATCCGACGTCGACCTCGGCGCCGAACTCAGCGGGCGCCAAGGTCCATCTCGTCAAGCATGCGCTCTAACTCGGCCTCGACCCGCGACTCCGCCGCACGAGTTTCTTGCTCGGGCGAGCGTCGTCGAACCACGTGGTCGAGGTCGGGAAGCAGGAGTCGCGGCGCGACCTTCAGTGCGTGTGCCAGTCGATATACCGTCGACAACTGCGGATCAGCGATGAAAGGGTCGCGGTTGCTCGCGTTGCGCTCGAGGTTCGAGATCTGGTTGCGGTGCATTCCGGCCAGGTGAGCCAGTTCCTCTTGCGAGAGGCCACGTTTATGACGGACTAACCGTAGCCGGTTGCCGAACGAGTGACCGTAGGTTCCCCATTCCAGGGATCCACGCTCGTTGGTCGGCACAGATCCCAATGTGTCGGACGCACAACGTATTGTCTGCACAACTAGATGTGTGTCAGCGAGGTGCGTTTGTCGTGAGGTTACGAGAACTGGTTGCGGGACTGCGACTACAGGGTCGGTGGCCCGCCCCCGTCGAGGTGCTGTCGGTGAGTTACCTCGGAGACTCCGCCGCGTCGATCGTCGTGCGTAGCCCTGACGGTACGATCGACGCCGAGTTGGTCTACCCGGATGAACTCGGTTCGACGATCACCGTTGTCGACGACGCGGATGCGCCATGGTCGTTCACCGCCGATCCCGCACAGTTCCGGCTCGCGGCAGAGGCACTGCGTATCCGGATGGCGGGCGTTCACGATCCGATGCTCGCGGTGGCCACCAGCGACATCTCGCCGTTGCCACACCAAATCCGCGCGGTCTACGGTGAGCTGCTGCCGCGGACACCGTTGCGATTCCTCCTCGCCGACGACCCGGGCGCAGGCAAGACAGTGATGGCCGGTCTCTACGCCAAGGAATTGATTCTCCGCGGCGACCTCGCACGGATGCTCATCGTCGCCCCCGGCGGACTCGTCGATCAATGGCAGGACGAACTCGACAGCAAGTTCGGCATCGCAACGGCCCTGCTGTCTCGTGAGCTCATTGACGCCAGCGTCGACGGCGATCCGTTTGCCGCACACCCCTTCCTGATCGCACGCATGGATCAACTCGCCCGTGACGACGAACTGCTCGAAAAGCTGACTCTTTCCGAATGGGACCTGGTGGTAGTCGACGAAGCGCACCGGATGTCGGCAAACTGGTGGGGTGGTGAACTCCGAAAGACCAAGCGGTTCAACCTCGGTCAGCTTCTCGGAGGTATAACGCGGCATCTGCTGCTGATGACAGCCACGCCGCACGCCGGCAGCGAAGAGAACTTCCAGGCGTTTCTGTCCCTACTCGATCCCGACCGCTTCGAAGGTCAACCACGCGGATCCGCCATCGCAGACACGACGGGCCTCATGCGTCGCATGGTCAAAGAAGAACTACTCACATTCGAAGGCAGACCACTCTTCCCTGAGCGCGTCGCCGAGACCGTCCCCTACCGACTGTCCGACGAGGAACAACAACTCTACGACGCGGTCACACATTACGTACGCGAGGAGATGAACCGGGCCGAAGCCAACCCCGACTCGCCCCAGCGTCGCACGGTCGGTTTCGCACTCACGGTGCTGCAGCGGCGTCTGGCGTCGAGCACCCACGCAATCCTTCGGAGTCTGGAACGTCGACGTCATCGCTTGGCCACCAAACGCGCCGAGATGGCAGCAGGGCGCCATTCGGCGGTGGAAGAGGGGCTTCGCCTACCGCGCGCCGATCAATTCGACGACCCGGACGAGTGGAGCGCCGAAGAGTTCGAGCACATCGAAGAGGAAGTGGTCGACGCCGCCACCGCAGCACGCACCGTCGCAGAGCTCGACGTCGAGATCGCACTGCTGGACGATCTTATCGCATTGGCCACCCGGGTCCGCAACAGTGGCGTCGACCGGAAGTGGGCGGAGTTGCGCACACTGCTCGCCGATCGTTCACTGCTCCGAGACAGTGACGGCGCACCTCGCAAGCTGATCATCTTCACCGAGCATCGCGACACGCTCGAGTATCTGGCACGGCAGATCCGTAACGTGCTGGGCGACGACGACGCCGTTCTCACCATTCACGGCGGAACCCGTCGGACCGATCGAAAAGCGATACGTGAACTGTTCACCCAGGAGCTCGATCGTCGGGTGCTCGTAGCCACCGACGCTGCAGGCGAAGGTCTGAACCTGCAGGCCGCGCACCTGATGATCAACTACGACCTCCCCTGGAATCCCAACCGGTTGGAACAACGATTCGGCCGCATCCACCGCATCGGGCAAGAGCACGTCTGCCGACTATGGAACATCGTCGCCGACGAAACACGAGAGGGCCAAGTCTTCGTCCGACTCCTCGACAAGATGGAGCAGCAGCGAAAAGCTTACGGCGGCAAACTCTTCGACGTTCTCGGCGATGCCTTTGCGGAGAAACCGCTGCGCGAGTTGCTGATGGATGCGATCCGCTACGGCGACGACCCAGCGCGGATTGCCGAAATCGAGCGCGTCGTCGACGCCCAGGTCGCCGAGGGCTGCGAGGAACTGATCAACGATCGAGCCCTGGCTCGCGAAACACTCGACCCGCTCGAACTCGACCGGCTTCGGCGCGAGATGGACGACGCGATGGCACGCCGTCTGCAGCCGCACTACATCGAAGCCTTCTTCACCGATGCTTTCGGTCAGTTCGGGGGACGCCTGACCCGCAGAGAACGCCAGCGATTCCAGATCAGCAATGTCCCGGCATCGCTTCGCCAACGGCCTGTCCGCCGCGAGCATGCCGGCCGCCCGGTGGTCCGGTCATACGAGCGAGTCACGTTCGATCCCACGGCCGTGGCGATCCGCGAGGGACGTCAGGCAGAACTCCTCGCTCCCGGGCACCCTCTGTTCGACGCAGTGCTCGATACCACGATCGAGCGAGCGCACAGTCTCCTCGAGATCGGCACCACCCTGTTCGACCCGCTCGACACGGCAACCGAACCGTACGTGCTCATGGCTATGACCGGCGAGATCCATGACGGCCACCGGCGGGTGGTCAGCAAGCGATTCAGCTTCGTGGCCCTCCACTCGAACGGGTCTGTCGCCGACGCAGGCCCGGCGCCCCACTTGGA
Source organism: Gordonia aichiensis NBRC 108223 (assembly GCF_000332975.1). Classification (GTDB taxonomy): domain Bacteria; phylum Actinomycetota; class Actinomycetes; order Mycobacteriales; family Mycobacteriaceae; genus Gordonia; species Gordonia aichiensis. The sequence goes on from NZ_BANR01000010.1 coordinate 77,337, forward strand.
TCTGTCACCCCTGCCCGACGCCGCCACTGCCGCAGCGTCGAAGGCCTTGACCGAGAATTGGATTCGCGCCGACCTGGCCGACCGCGCGATGGGGTGGGCTGGCGGAATCGCACAGCCCGCTCACCTCGCAGAGGTCCGTGCACAGCTTATGCCCAGTATCGAGAAGACCTCTGCCGCCGTGCGAGCCCGCCTCATCGGTCAGATCAACTACCTCGATTCCGAGTCGGCGCGCGTCCGCGAATCGCAAGCGACAGGTCGGGGTCGGCGGGCAAGGTACAGCCCAGAGTGGCTGGAGGCACGTGCCCGCGAACTCGAGCAGCGCTTGGCTACTCGGACGGACGAACTCGCACGCGACGCGATACTCACCGCCAAGCCGCCGGTACTCACGGCCGTGATGCTCGTGATTCCAGCGGGCATGGTCGGTGGATCCGTCGCCGATCTCGCCCGCGACACCACCATCACTGAGCGTCGGGGCGTCGACGCTGTGCTGGCCGCCGAGATTGCGCTGGGTCGCGATCCCGAAGAGATGGCGCACAACCACAAGGGGTACGACATTCGCTCGTTGCCTGCGCCCGACGAACAGGGCGTGCGCGGACCAACCGTGTTCATCGAGGTCAAGGGCCGCGTCGAGGGTGCGGATCACTTCTCGATCAGCTACAGCGAGGTGATGCAGGCCCGCAACACCGGCCTCAACCATCGTCTCGCGCTGGTATCCGTCTCCGACCGCGGACCCGAGTTCGACGAGATCCGCTACCTCACCGACTACTTCCGCAACTTCAACATGGGCGACACCGACACGGCGACGATCATGATCGACTGGCCAAAGGCGTGGTCGAAGGGGAAGCCACCGCACTAAGCCGAATGGAGTATCCACCCCAACGCTCGCGCACATCATGTTGTGCGTTATGTTGAGTAGCTTTGCACCGGACGAGAGGCGACCATGTCTGACGACACACAACATGTTGGTAAGCGAAAGTTGATCGAGGTCAGCCTGCCTTTGCAGAAGATCAACGAAGCGTCCGCACGCGAGAAGTCGATCCGCCACGGGCACCCGTCGACGCTGCACCTCTGGTGGTCACGCAAACCGCTTGCAACGTCACGCGCCGTGCTGTTCGCGCAGCTCGTCGATGACCCTTCCGCTCGCCCCGATCTCTACCCGACCGAGGAAGACCAGACCCTCGAACGCAAGAAACTCCACGAGTTGATCGAACGCCTCGTGGTGTGGGAGAACTCCAACGACGAAGAGTTACTCCGCGAGGCGCACGCGAAGATCCTTGGGTCAACCGGCGGTAATCCACCGCCAATCCTCGACCCGTTCGCGGGTGGCGGATCAATCCCGCTGGAAGCCCAACGACTAGGCCTAGAGGCACACGCTTCGGATCTGAATCCCGTTGCAGTGCTCATCAACAAGGCCCTCATCGAAATTCCGCCAAAGTTCGCCGGCAAGCGCCCGGTATTCCCCGGCGCCGCAGACGAGACGATTCAAAGCTGGCCGCGCGCCACCGGCCTCGCCGAGGACGTGCGTCGTTACGGACAGTGGATGCGCGACGAAGCCGAGAAGCGCATCGGGCACCTCTACCCCAAGGCGACGCTTCCCGACGGCTCACAGGCAAACGTAATCGCCTGGATCTGGGCACGCACCGTTACATGCCCCAATCCGGAATGCCGCATTCAGATGCCATTAACCAGTAAGTGGTGGCTCGGCAAGAAGAAGGGCAAGGAGGCATACGTCGTCCCCGTGGTCGAGGGGAAGACCGTCCGGTTCGAGATCGGGCATGATCCGCAGTTCGCACCGACAGCAGAGTCGGACGGAACCGTCGGGCGCACCGGTGCCACCTGCGTGCGGTGTGGGACGTCGGTTGAACTGAAGTACATTCGCGCCGAGGGCAAAGCGGGGCGAATTGGCGCCCAGCTGATGGCCACCGTCGCCGAAGGTAATAGGCGGCGGGTCTACCTTGAGCCCACGGCATCGGACGCGGCGACTGCTGATGTGCCAGTTCCCGTGGGAGCACCTGCCGGTGATCTGCCCACCAATCCGCGCGATTTCAAGACACCAAACTATGGGATGACTACCTTCGCTTCCCTATTCACCCCACGCCAACTCACTGCGCTGACCACGTTCAGCGACCTGGTGAGCGAAGCCCGCGAACTCATCGTCCGTGACGCCCTCGCCGCCGGACTGCCCCACGCACCCAGTCTCGACGACGGCGGCACCGGCGCCGAAGCGTACGCCGATGCAGTGGCTACGTACTTGGGCGAAACGATAAGCCGATTGGCGGACCTAGCCAATTCGCTTGCCTCATGGGAACCGTTTGCCGAATGCCCGAGACACCTCTTCGCACGACAAGCGATCCCGATGATCTGGGATTACGGAGAGGGGAATCCACTTGGCGCATCTTCCGGGTCATGGCTAACGCTCCTCGACGGGACTCGTCGTGCCTTCGAGAGCCGCGCGTTCTCCCGATGCGAACCTCAAGCATATGCACAGCAGTCGGACGCTATCCGCACCCTGGGTGCTCGAGGCGTTTTGTCCACAGATCCTCCCTACTACGACAACATCGGTTACTCCGACCTCTCCGACTTCTTTTACGTATGGCTGCGCCGCTCATTGCGCAAGGTCCACCCGGGCATCCTGTCGACGCTACTGGTCCCGAAAACCGAGGAGCTGGTGGCAAATCCGTATCGTCATGGTGGCAAGGACGGCGCTCAAAAGTTCTTCGAAGAAGGCTTTCTTAGAGTCTTTCGTGAGGCCCGCGAAACCGCACTCCCCGACTTCCCAATCACTGTCTACTACGCCTTCAAACAGCAGGACTCCTCAACGTCCGGTCAGTCGTCGACCGGCTGGGAGACGCTGCTAGAGGGCATGATTCAGTCCGGTTGGCAAATCACTGCCACGTGGCCCGTGCGGAGCGAAGCAAGCAACCGCATGCTCGCACACGGCACTAACGCCCTCGCCTCCTCCATCGTCCTCGCCTGCCGCCCTCGCCCCGAGAACGCTCCCCGCACCGACCGCCGCGGCTTCATCAACGCACTCAAAGCCGAACTGCCGCAGAAGCTTCGAGAACTCCAGCAGGGCGCCATTGCGCCCGTCGACGTCCCGCAGGCCGTGATCGGCCCCGGTATGACGGTCTTCTCCCGCTATAGCGCCGTGCTCGAAGACGACGGCTCGATGATGACCGTTCGTACCGCTCTCCAGCGGATCAATGCCATCCTCGACGAAGTGCTCACCGAGTTGGAGAACGACTACGACAACCAGACTCGTTTCGCGCTCACCTGGTTCCGCCAATCCGGTTTCGACACAGGTAGGTTCGGCGATGCCGAAAGCATTGCCAATGCCCGCGGTGTCAACCTCGAAGCGCTCGACCGCGCAGGAATCCTTACCAAGGGCGGCGGGAAGGTCGCACTGATTGCGCCGTCGGATATGCCTGCCGACTACGACCCGTCAACCGACACCGCGATCAGCCAATGGGAGGTGGTGATGCATCTGACGCGCGTGCTCGCCGAGGACGGCGTACCCGCGGCCGCAGCGCTTCTCGGCAGAGTTCCGCGCACCGTCGATTGGGATCTGTGCAAAGAACTCGCGAGCCTGTTGTTCAAGCTCGCGGAGGACAAGAAGAAATCCAAGCTCGCCGTCGACTTCAACAATCTCGGTGCGGCGTGGAATGACATCGCACGCCAGGCCCCCGAGGCGTCGTACCAACCGACTCTCCTCGACTGACGTCCCGGATCACGACGTGCCGGAAGGCGCCGTTCATCGGATGAAGGTCACGACGACCGGCAGGTCGAGGTCTGCCCACGCACGATCGGCGGTCAGCACAACAGGCGGCTCACTGCGCGCGGCGAGTGCGAGACAGCACCGATCCCCCAGGGACAGCGATTGTCCGCCGTCGACCGACCGCATAGCTGCAACCACCAATGCATCGGCCGCGTCCAGTGATTCGATCAGCACTCCTGCCGCGATCAGCAACGCGTTGACCTCTTCGATGTCTCCGCCGACGTCCACCACCTTGCCGAGCACCTCGGCTAGGTTCGCCGCCGACATCACGCCGCCGCCCTCGGTCAATACCTTCTGTACAAGATCGGCGCCGGCTCGTCGTTGAGCAGCGCAAGCAACGCCGACGCGTCGAGTACGGTCACGTGCCGCTCTCGACCTCTGCGAGTCGTTCTGCGAGCAGTGCTTCGACAAGCGACCTGCCTCGGGACCGCGCCGCCAACGCTCCCCGCAACGACCGCAGTGCGTCCGCTGGACGTTCGATCACCAGACGATCACCGACTCGTTGCACCGACAAGACATCTCCCTCTCGCAAGTCCAGTTCGCTACGCAGGTCAGCGGGCACGACCAGCCTGCCCTGCTTTCCCAGAACCACCGTGGCACTCATCAGTCAATGATGGCACTACTCCTAACGCCCTGCCACAGGGTGCATGTCCGATGTGTCGGTACCTGTGGATAGAGTCGTCAGCAATTCACATCATGTTGTGCATCACGGAGGATTACGACGATGGCGATGAACAACCTCGAAAGGGTCCAGAAGACGCTCGGACTCCTTGGCCCGGCACTCAACACATTCATCGCCGCCACGCTTGCTCCCAACCTCGGGGCAACGCCGTGGGTTGACCTGCTTCGCGCACGCGACGCGAGCAAGGGCGCCCCGGCAGACAAGGTCTACAACGCAGACGACGTACAAAACGGCCTGCGGATGCTCACTGACAACATTCCGAACTCGGTACGCAAGGGCTGGTATCCCTTCGACGGAGCACTGTCGCGGGCGCAGAAGAGCTGGGCCGAAGAACTCAAGGAGGTCCGCAACCGAGCACAGCACTTCGAGCCGTTCAGCAATGACGAGGCGCAACGCGCTCTCGACACCGCAGAACTCTTCCTCAAAGCGATCGGCGCTCCGGCAGAGGCCGAGCAGGTCCGCAGAATGCGCCTCGATCTCCGTCGGGTGGCCACCGACCGCGAGGACAGCCGAGCCGCAAGGGCACTGGGAACAGCCGATGTCGGCGCCGATAACCTCCCACCGTGGCGAGAGATCATGAGCCCGCACCCCGACGTCGCCAGCGACAACTTCAACGCTGCGGAGTTTGCCGCTGATCTGCATACCGTCGCCCAGGGCAACGACGCCGGCGAGTACTCCGACCCGATCCAATTCTTCGCGCGCACCTATCTGACCGAGGGGTTGCGCGACCTGATCACCCGTAACGTCGGACGGTTGTCCGGAGACATGAACGCGTCACCAGTGGTCAATCTGCAGACAAACTTCGGTGGCGGTAAAACACACTCGATGCTTGCGCTCTGGCATCTGGCTTCGGGCCTCAAGAGCGGCAACTACCCCGACGAGGTCGCTGCGCTCGCCGCGCCGTTGGACGGACTACCTGCAGGTGTACGCAGAGTGGCCCTCGTCGGCAATCAGATGGAACCGGCAACCGAGGACACCCGCGACGGGCGTCCGCACATCCGCACCATGTGGGGTGAACTCGCCTGGCAGCTCGGGGGACAAGACGCATACGACATCATCGCCGACGCCGACCGCACGTCGACCAATCCCGGTGCCGCACTGCGCGAACTGTTCGAGGTCTACTCACCGGCCGTCATTCTGATCGACGAATGGGTTGCCTACGCCCGGCAATTGCTGAGCCAAAGCGGGCTTCCCGCAGGAGATTTCGACACACAGTTCACCTTCGCACAAACGCTCACCGAGGCGGCCAAGGCAACCAAGGGAATCCAGGTCGTCATCTCAATTCCTGCGTCGTATGACAGTCACGGAGACGGCGACGGCGTCAGCGATGAAGAGGTCGGCGGCGAGAACGGTCGTGAGGCGCTCGCGCGACTCAAATCGATCGTCGGACGCACCGCCGATCACTGGCTGCCCGCAAACCCGCAGGAGAGCTTTGAAATCGTTCGTCGTCGGATCTTCGTCGATCCTGATGGCGACACACTGGCGAAAGTCAGCTCGATCGCCAAGTCATTGGTCGAGTACTACCGCAAACACCGAACCGAATTCCCCAGTCAGGCAATCGAACCCGGGTATATCGACCGCATCAAGCAGTGTTACCCGATCCATCCGGAACTCTTCGACCGTCTCTACGAGGACTGGTCGACGCTCGACAGGTTTCAGCGCACGCGCGGCGTGCTGCGACTGATGAATCGCATCGTTGGTACCCTCTGGCGCAGTGACGACGCCGCACCACTGATCATGCCGGGCTTGGTTCCCCTGGAGACCGATTCGGTCGTCACCGAGATCACGTCGTACCTCGATGTCGGCACCTGGCGCCCTATCCTGACCACCGATGTCGCCGGGGAGGGGTCGGTACCGCGCAACATCGACAAGGACCACGACCTGTTCGGCAAACGGCGTGTGGCGCGACGACTGGCGAAGACGATCTTCATGGATGCCACACCAACGCTGCACACCGCGCACAAGGGCGTCGATAAACAGCGCATCTTCCTCGGAACGGCGATGCCCGGCGACGTCCCCGGCAACTTTCATTCCGCACTCGACCACCTGGCAAACAACTCCACCTACCTCTACACAGACGCCGGCCGCTACTGGTATGACAGCCAGGCGAACACCACGCGCGCCGCGCGCGACCACGCCGACAATCTGCCGAAGGCCGACGTCTGGGCGGAGGTCGAGCGGCGTCTCAATCACCTCCGCAAGACCTCGCGGGATGACAGTTTCGTTGGCGTCCACGTGTGCCCGACGTCGTCTGCGGAAGTCCCAGATGAACCAGCGACGCGCCTTGTCATTGTGCCGATGGAGTTCACGCACAGCGCCCGCGCATCCGACAGCAGTGCCTTGCGCTGGGCGCACGAGGCCCTCGAGCACCGCGGCGGCGCCAACCGCGGCTACAAGAACGCGCTGATCTTTCTTGCCGCCGACGACAAGCGGGCGCGCGAACTCGACGAGTCCGTCCGGCAATTCCTCGCTTGGCAATACGTGCGGGATAACGCGGACGGCCTCGGACTCGGCGGCTCCCAGACCCGTCAGGCCCAGGCCCGCATGGCCAAGGCAAACGACGTCGTCGACGATCGCCTGCCCGAAACGTTTATTTGGGCGATCGCCCCCGATCAGGAGGCAGGCAAGGCTACCTACGCGCTCGATACATTCAACACCGGCGGAACCACCGACGACCTCATCGCGCGCACCGGTGCTCGGATGAGGGACAAGAGTCAGCTCTCCCTCACCAGATCGTCGAGGCTCATCTCGATGGATCTGACCGGTCCGCTGGCGGCGGCCTGGGAACCGGGGCATATCAGCGTCGGCGAACTCTACGGCTTCTACGCGACGTATCCCTACCTCGCCCGCCTACGAGATCGTGACTCGCTGATCGACGGACTATGCACCGTGTACAGCGAAACTACTTGGCAGATTGATGGATTCGGATTCGCTGCTGGTGTCGACGAGACGACCGGTGAGTACATCGACATCCACCTACCCACGGACGAGGCCACGCCGCAGTTCGTCGACGAGACTCTCGTCGTGGAACCGGATCTCGCCATGCAACAACGAGACGCCGACATCGCCAAGGTAAAGAGGGAGGGCAAAGGCGACGAAGACCCGGACGACGACGGAGACGGAGGTGATGGCGGCAAGGGTGCTGGCGGGACGCGCGAGGGTGGTGGCGGATATCGCCCCGGCGGCAAGGGGGCGGTGCCGCGGCCTCCACAGCCGACGCGCTACTTTGGTTCGATCGAGCTCGACCCCCACTTCCCGGCCCGCGACTTCGCCACAATTCAACAGGAGATCCTGGCCCATTTGTCGGAGGCGTCCGGTACAACTCTCGATGTGAGAATCGAAATCAGCGCGGTGAGGCCGGAGGGCTTCGACGACTCAACCGTGCGAACTGTCCGCGAGAACGCCAACACCCTCGGATTCGATCCATCCGACTTCGAGGTCGAATAGCTATGACAGCGGCTGCCGTCCGCACACGATCGCCGGAGACCACTGAGCTCGGATGCCGCTCACTCATGCGAGTCTTCGACGATCCGCAGTTCGCCACCAAGATCGACCAGCAACTGTATTCGTGGTGCAAGCAGAAGAACTGGGACGCAGATCTGCTGACCGGACCGGGCGTGGTCGACGTAGCTCCGGGTGTCACAGCGTCTCTGGTCCGCGACCAGCGCCAAGACGGAAGCACCATCGAGCGATGCCGATTCCACCAGGATGAGGGCCACGGCATCTGGATCACCGAGGTGACCACCTTGGTCGATCGCGACAACTCCGGATGGGTGTGGACAGACGTCTACCAGCCCGAAGGTCGTGAGGCTCGTATCCCCCGCCTCGTCGGCAATATTCTCGAGGTGATCGACGCGTTCGACGGGCACCATCGGATCACGCCAACACCCATCCGAGCCGACGTCGATGACGTTGACGAGATTTACGCGGCCATTCTCGACGACGATCGCCGCGGATTCCTGTTCCTCGCGGGCTCGGACGACACCATGGCCATCCCCCAGGCCAACTGGGCCGACTATGTCAAACGCTTGACTGGCAGAACCCGCGGACTCGCTAACACCTACGTACTCAGCCCCCGAGCAACGCTCGCCCTCAACACACGTCTACCGGAATCGCATCGAATCCGAGAGTGGTCAATCCGCACGTTCCTACCCAAGCCCGAACTCGACGACCCGCGAGACGGCGTCCGGCACCGAGTTCTGAGTACCGGAAGGATCGTCAACGACACCGAGTACCACCTACGCGATCTCCTTGCCCGAGCTGCGTGCCGGCATTCGGCCACGACTGCCATTCCTCGCGAATTGGTCCGGATCGATCGACGTCTGCGCGAACTCCTCGACGAGGCGATCGTCGACGGCTCCGCTGTCCGCGGACCGTCGACCCCCGTCGAGGCTCCACACCAAACTGAAGAGTCACGAGTCGTAGCGCCAACGACCACTGTGCCCTCGACCGTGACGCACAGGGGTTCCGACACCGAGCCGCCGTCGACGTCACGGCTGCTCGCCGCGCTACGGTCCGTCGTCACCAAGGTCGTCGGTACTGCCGACGTCACCGTCGAGGCAATCGGGCGTCTCGGTGAACTCGCCGCTGATTCGCTGATGCACGAGAAAAATCTTCGAGCAGTTCGCGAGCGCATCCACACGATTCAGTCGGAACGAAATGCTCTGGAAGACCGCAACATCGAGCTTGCTGCCCGGGCCCAGGACGGGCAGGACGAACTCGCCGGGATTCGTATCGAACTATCGGCCACCGAGGCACAGTTGCGCCATCTGCGTTCGGAATTGGCAAAACTCGATCGCGGCGAAGTCTCGTGGGTTCCGACAGCGGTCTCCTCGGACAATCCACCAGACTCATTTCGCGATCTCATCGATCGCATCAGCGAGTTCGAGCGCATCGTGTTCACCGGGGACCCGAAACCTGCGTACGCCCTTGACGACCAGAACCTCGTCGACTGGGCTATCCGTACCTGGGACTACCTTCGGGCCCTCAACGACTACTGCCGCCTGCGTTCTAGTGGTGACTTCTCCGGGAGCGTAGACGATTACGTCAACGACACGCCCGCGGGCTGCGCCACGATCCCACCCGGCAGCCACGCACGCGGTGAGACAAAGGCGACCCAGGACCACTCCGAGTACGGACCGCTTCGGGTGCTCCCGGTACCTGAAGCGGTCGATCCATCCGGAAAGGTGTTCATGGGCGCCCACCTGCGAATAGCCAAGTTCGGCAGCGTCAGTCCTCGCATGCACTACTTCAACGACGCAACCGGAACCGGAAAGATCTACGTCGGCTACATCGGCGCACACCTTCCCAATTTCCGCACCAACTGAACCAGAAAGTCAACCGTGAAAATTGTCTACCTGCACGGCGTCGGTGATGGCGACGGGAACATGTCATGGCTCGAAGGACTCAACGCCGGACTCGTCGGCCTCGGACAACCGGCGATCGCCGAAAACGACGTCATCGCACCCAAATACAGCGGAATGTTGAGGACGCAAGGTATCAAAGCTCCTCATCCGAAACGGACATACACCCCGCGCGATGATCGCGATGCCCGTCGCGCATTCGAACGCCGACAGGCACGCGTCGCTCGACTACTGAACAAGACAGGCATCGTTCGTAAATTCGGCCTCGGCAGAGTGGCCGATGGCCTCGTCGCGCCGATCCAGAAGTTCGGTATCAGCAGTGCACCGGTGCTGGCGCAGGTCAAGAATTACATGGCGGATGAAGGCCTCCGCGGTGCCGTTCTCCAATCGATCCTCGACGCCATCCCGGCAAAGGGTGACATCGTGTTGATCGGGCACAGCTTAGGCAGTGTCATCGCCATCGACCTACTTGACCACCTTCCCGAGACGGTTCACGTTCGCCGTTTCATCACTATAGGTAGCCCAGCCGGGTCTCCCCCGCTCCATGAGGGAAGCGAGCGAATACTCAAACGTTTTCCCTACGCACGCGTCGACGATTGGTCGAACTTCCTCGATTGCCGCGACCCCGTCACAGCCGGACGTGGACTCACCGGAATCTTTGCTGGCGCACAAGATTTCGGTATCAGTGGTGCCGCCGGACATGCCTCAGCGCTCTACCTCCGAAACTCGGCCGTCGCACAACTCGTTTCTGACGTCCTCTACCCCACCAAAGATCTCGTCCGCTCCGACGGTGGTGTCGTGCTTCGCCTCGAGGATGCCGATGCGACCACCCTCCTGGCTCTCGCCTACGCACGACGCGTCGGCGTGCACTTGAAGGGTGACGACAAAGCTCGATTCGAGGACGCACTCGCGCTCCTTCAAGACTCACTGGCGGCGGCGATCGTCGAACACAGCGAGGGCCGACATCTGCCGCCAGAACTAGCGCAACTCACGCAGGGGCAGCTTCCGCCGATTCCTCGCCGATGGACGCTGCCTGAAACCGTCAGCCGAACCGTAGTACTCGCGTTCACCAACGTTCTCGACCCGTACGAAATCGACGCTGGCGACGCGAAATACGATGCGATCGCGGACATTATCGTCGACCTCGGCTGGACCAGCGGCACAGGCATCAAGGTCAAAGATGCGGTGCAAGAGGTCGCCGAGTATGTGCTTGTCGAGCGTCGACGATTCGGAACGAAGTCCAAGATCGCCTTCGCCGCCGCAGGTCTCGCCCTTCTTGCAGCAGGTCCGATCGGGATAGCAATGGGCGGGGTTGCCGGCGTTGCAGGAGCTGCGGCGCTCTCGAGCGGCCTCGCCGCGCTCGGGCCAGGCGGCATGATCGGGGGACTCGTGACGCTCAGTGGCCTGGCCTCGACCGGAGCGATGGTGACCACAATCGCAGCAACCACCGGCAACGGCGTACAGCAATTGCTTGCAGACCCGACCAGCGTCGCGATTCAGGTCGCAATCGCCTACGCTCTCAAAAAGATCGATGAGCCTTTCGATAGCGAACTCTGGTATCGCCTCGCCGAGGCAGAAACCGACCTCAGCGCCGAGCTCAATCGGCTGTCACCATTCAGTGACGGCAAAGCCTTCGGTATTCAACGCAGACAAGAAGCACTGAAGACCATCGGCGACCTGATGACCTTCATGCTCAAAAACGGACTCGGACCTCGCGAACTCGAACAGTAACGACAATCTTCACCTCAGGCGGCGTCGTCGAACCTCATCGTGGGGGTTCCCGACTCCTCGCTGACGCGAATGGCACCGTGCTCCAGCGCGACTCCGAGTTTGCCGAGCATCTCGAAGAGCGGCCTGCCCGATTTCGCGCTCGACATGTCGTCGGTGGGATCGACGCTGTAGTTGGTCACCTCGGTCAACACCGAGAGCCGCCACGCGTCGCCGCGCAGGCCCTGCAGGTCGCGACTACGGGTCAGCGGTTGCACCTCGAAGGATGTGCATCCTGCTGTGTCCTCCTCCGTGCACGCACCACCGACCCCGATGTCGGCGAACTCGGCGTGCGACCACCACAGCACGGCGTCGACATCGACCGTGGGCGTGACGATTCCGTTGGGTAGCGGGCCTTCGGTCATTCTGGTCAGCGGCTTCTCGAAGACGAGGAGCCCAGCGCTGCCCAACTCTCCGAGGACGCCGATGTTCGCCACGTCGTCGGTCGACGCCGATTCAGTGATGGCTTCGGGCACCCAGATCGGCGACACCCGCGTGAGGACCTCTGCAGACGTGTCGGCGCGGCCGAGCAGTCCGCGTAACAGCGTGTAGAGGTCGACGGCGTCACAGTACTCCTCGGCGAGGTCGACGTACTCCTCATCGGTGAGCTCGAGCAGCCCGTTCCGGTGGCGGTCGGCCCGGTCCATGGCGTCCAACATCCGAGCGCCCGTGGGCAGAATGTGACCCGCCCACTCCTCCGCGATCCCGCGGAAGGCGTCGACGAGAGCGACCCGGAGGTCGGGGACGCCCGCCGCCGCCCACGGAATCCGGTTGAGTCGACGTCGTGTGGCGGCGTGATATTGCCGCCCACTCCCCGTTGTGCTGTTGCGCGTGTGCCCGCCCACAGTTGGCTTCGGCGACTTGTGATTTCGTCTGCCCATGCGCTGCACGCTAAGCGTGATCGCTTGTCGAGTCACCGTGGCCGTCCACAGGAGCGCGGCGGACCACAGGTTATCCACAGCCTGGCCCCAGACCCTCGCTAACCTGCGCGTTCATCGTGTAGTCAGAGCTTCACGCATCCAAAGGAGGACAGACCATGAAACTACACAAGCAGCCCAGCCCCGACGTTCCGCTCGTCGTCCTCGACGACGACGTCCTCGTTGCGCGCTACGCCACCACCCTGTTCGATGAGGGAACGCCGGTGGCAGTGGTGAGCAGCAACTACTACGACGTCGTACCGTTCATGCTGCGCAACAACGGCCACACCGTCGCACTTGTGGCCGACGTCGACGACACAGCCCAACTGGCAGAAGCGATCACGATCGTCGAGCAGCGTCTGGGCCACGTCGCCACAGTCATCCGCTACGAGGCCGATCTGGCGACCGCACCTCACCGAGACTCGCAGCACCCCGCAACGGCGGCCTGAGCAAGAACGCCTGCTCGGCCACTGCCGGGGTTCTGCGAACCGCGTGCTGCCACAGGCGCTTCCAGGGAGCGTGAACCACCATCATCGCGACAGCAATGACCGCGATGATCGCGACGACGTCGAGCACGTAGTGGTTTGCGGTGCCGATCACCACGAACGCGATCATCGGCGGGTAGATCGCACCCAGCACGCGCACCCAGGTGCGGCGGGCGTAGAGCACGATCATCAGCCCGCACCAGATCGCCCAGCCACAGTGCAGCGACGGCATCGCAGCGAACTCATTCGTCACCGACTGCGGGCCCGGCGAGCCTGATGCTTCCCACCAACCCCACGAGGCGGTCTGGGCCATGATGTCGACGTAGCCGGGGAACATGCGCGGAGGCGCCGTCGGCATGAGATAGAAGCCCGCCAACGCCAAGAGCGTTGTCAACGCAAGGACAAGCGATGCCTTGCGATACTGGTCGCGGCGTCGCCAGAACAGCCAAACGACGACGCCGATCGTCACCCACCAGTGCAGCGTGTGGTACTCCAGTGCCGAAATATCAGCGACAGGCTCGGTGCGGTGGACCCACCCGTTGAGCCGGCGTTCGATGTCGATGTGGAGCCACTCCTCGACGCCGGCAATGGACCGTCCGTCGGCAAATGCTTTGCCGACGTCGTGCCCGCCCGCATTACGCACCCGCGAATACGCCTGGTAGACCCCCAGCACCAGAAGAATCTCCAGCCACCATCGGGGCCGAGCGAGATAACGCCCCACCGCCGACGCCGCATCACCGAGCCTCACTACGGCCGTTGCCGACCACGAGCACACGTCGAGCAGGACCCCGCGCGTCCGGTTCTCTACCGAGCGACCTCTCCAGACATAGGTCATGAGTACCCTCTGTTCACCAGCCGTCCATCCAGAGTTCTAGAATAGTTGAGTCGCTCAACTAATAGAGTTCGGGGAGTCGGGCAGGATGCACATGTCACTCGCGTCAGATCTCCTACGCGTTCACCGTCACACCGGCGAAGCCATCACCTATGTCGGGTTCGGGGTCGGCTCGTACCTACTCTTCCGCTACTCCGGACTCGACTCGCACATCACCTGGGCCCACTGCGCTGTCGTCGGCTATCTCGTAGCTGCCGTTCTGTCGATCGGACCCCACCGGCATACGCGACTCGCGCGGATCGCCGCGATCACCGGCGCCGTCGTCGTGCCGTTCGTCATGCTTCTCGACGGGCATCACCAGATGCAGGATGAGGTCGGTGTTATTTCACGGTCGGGCGAGTTGCTGCTGTCGTCGGGCATTCCTTATGTGCACGGAGCCTCGACCCTCGGAGACATCAACCCCTACCTGCCATTCATGGCCGTGTTCGGCATCCCGGCGGCCCTCGTCGCGAGAACTCACGGAACCGGCAACGCGCTCTGGTCAGCAGTCGGCGATCCGCGAATCTGGTGTGCTCTCATCGCGCTCGTCGGCATTCTCGGGTCGGTGCGCGTGCTTCGCGCACACTCGCAGACCTCACGCACCGTTGTCGTCCTGTTGATCGCCTCCCCTACCATCGCACTCGAAATGTGCGCGAGCGGAGTCGATCTGCCGCTCGCCGGGCTTCTGCTACTCGGCCTTGCACTGTCAGCCACACGACGGCCGACCTTCGGCGCCCTCTGCATCGCCGCCGCATTCGCGATCAAATGGGTCGCGATCATCTGCGTTCCGGTGATCCTGGCGATGCTCGTCGTGAGATTCGGCCGTCGCGCGGCACTTCGCTTCGCGGGTGTGTTCACGGCGACGGCCGTCGTGCTGATCATTCCGGCTCTGTTCTCGGTCTCCGACGTCGTCGATCAGGTGCTCGAGTTTCCCACCGGCAGCGGACAGGTCTCGACGCCTGCGCATAGCGAACTTCCCGGAGTCCTCCTCGCCTCCACCGTACCCGCGGGTCGCATCATCGACATCGCACTGCTCGGCGTCTGCGCCGCGGCCATCATGGTCTGGCTCGTTCGTCGCCCGCCGGCGACGTTCGCCGCTGCCGCGACGGTTGCCGGGTGCGGTTTCACATGTTTCTTCCTGCTCGCACCGGTCGGCCGATTCGGCTACATGTTGTTGCCGATCCTGCTGTTCGGGTTGGCCTACGTTGGGCGACTCAACGACAAGCGCAGCGCCGCACCCCCTCAGCTCGCGGCCACCAGCTGAGCTGCTACCGACGTCGCCGAGAGTCGACGTCATCGCACGACAGCGGATGTAAGGCCGACGACAGTCCCGGCGTGCACGCTGAGCACCATGACTACGACAACCACGACCACATCGACGCCGAGCGCCTCGGCGCTTCCGCGGTCCGACCTCGCCATCAATGCACGCGGACTGGTCAAGCAGTTCGGCTCGAATCGCGCTGTCGACGGCGTCGATCTGGCGGTACCGACCGGATCGGTGTACGGCGTCCTCGGGCCCAACGGGGCGGGCAAGACCACCACCGTGAGCATGTTGGCCACGCTGCTGACGCCAGACGCCGGATCGGCGACGGTTTTCGGCTACGACGTCGTGCACGATTCGACAGCAGTTCGCTCTCTGGTCGGCGTCACCGGCCAATACGCCTCGGTCGACGAAGACCTCACGGCCAGGCAGAATCTCGTCGTCTTCGCACTTCTCCTCGGGTTCTCGCGGAAGGCGGCGAAGTCCAGGGCGGACGAGTTGCTCGATGAGTTCTCGCTCACCGAGGCCGCGGACCGTCCGCTCAAGGACTTCTCCGGCGGCATGCGTCGACGCCTCGACCTCGCCGCGAGCCTCATCGACACCCCACCGCTACTCTTTCTCGACGAACCGACGACCGGCCTCGACCCGCGCACCCGCGCCCAGATGTGGGAGACCATTCGTCGACTCGTCGCCGAGGGCGCCACAGTCCTGTTGACGACCCAGTACCTTGATGAGGCAGACCAACTCGCCGATCGGATCGCGGTCATCGACCATGGCCGCGTCATCGCCGACGACACCGCGGACGCGTTGAAGAGTTCGGTGGGCGCGGCGACGCTCCAACTCGCACCACTCGATCGCGCCGACGCGCCGCAGGTCGCCGAGATCGTCGAACGAGTGTTGGGCGAACCGGCCTCCCTCTCGGCCGAAGCCGGTAGGATCTCCGCTCCGCTGCACCGACCAGACCTCGTGCCGGACGTCTTGATCGCCATGCGCTCGCACGGCATCGCGGTCGATGAGATCAACGTCCAGAAACCCAGCCTCGACGAGGTGTTCCTCACCCTCACCGGCAAGCCTGCCGACACCCAGAGCCCCACCGATGTCGATGCCGAACAGCAGGAGAACCTCGCATGACCGCAGCACTGCACCACAACTCAACCGCCACAGCGATCACCACCGGTACCGTCCGTGCACGGGCGAAACAGTCGGTATCGCTGACAGAGACAGCTCGACAATCACTGACCATGGCCTACCGCGGCGTGCTCAAACTCCGGCACAATCCCGAGCAGTTGTTCGACGTGACGATCATGCCGATCATCTTCACGGTGATGTTCACCTACATCTTCGGGGGCGCCATCAGTGGCAACGTGTCGTCGTATCTTCCCGTCATCGTCCCCGGCATCCTCGTGCAGACCGTGGTGATGAGCTCCATCGTAACCGGAACTCAATTACGCGAGGACATGGACAAGGGCGTCTTCGACAGATTCCGTTCCCTCCCGATCGCGCGAATCAGTCCGCTGGCAGGTGCCCTGCTCGCCGACGTGATCCGTTACCTCGTCGCGAGCGTCATCACCGTCGTCATGGGCCTCATCATGGGGTGGCGCCCCAACGCACTTGGCATCATCGCATCCGTGGTTCTGGTCATGGTGTGCAGTTTCGCGGTCTCGTGGGTTTTCGCGCTCATGGGCTGCCTGATGAGTAAAGCCTCTGCAGTGCAGGGAATCTCGATGCTCGTGGTGTTCCCGCTGACCTTCATGTCGAATGCATTCGTTCCGGTTGACACGATGCCGGGTTGGTTGCAGGCATTCGTGAACGTCAACCCGGTGAGTCATCTCGTGACCGCGGTCCGTGAACTCACGTCGACCGGCCACGCGGGCATTCACGTCGTGTGGGCGCTCGTGGGAGCCGTCGTGATCACCGCGGTCTTCGCCCCGCTCGCCGTGCGCGCGTACATGCGCAATGCCTGACGATCACCCCACTACGACGACGCCCCTCCCCGTCCGGGAGGGGCGCCGTGGTGTCGTGAGCCGATGGCGACCGGACTGGTCACAGGTTCGCCGAGCCGAGAACCCGCACGAGTTCCTCGGTGGCACGCCGTCGGGACATGGCCGCAATGTCGGCAGTCGCGTCCTCCCATTCCGCGCGGGTCAGCTTCGACGCACCGGGAAGATCGCTCAGGACAGCGTAGTAGCCCGGATAGTCGACACGAGCCTTCAGCCGCTTGCCGAGCATCATCAGTCGGGCACCGTCGTGGCGCGTATCGATGTTGTCGCACAGAACATATCCGGTTGCCACCGCCATATTCGCGGTCTGGGGGATGTCGCTCCAGCCGCCAGGCGAGAGGGTCTCTGCGATACTGCTCTCGAGTACCGGCAGTAGCCCGCGGGCACGGTCGGCTTGCCCCGTGCGCACCAGCCCTATGGCGGCCACGCCGATCAGCATCGACGCACCCGGGTCCCGTGCGGCCATCGGGTGTTCCCGCAACAACAGGTCCGATGCCCTGGCGAACATCGCCGCCGCATCGGCGTGATCTGCACGCGCGAAATGTAATTCACCGAGCGCCAGCATCATTCCGGCGAACACCTCGGGAAAGCCGCGCGGGTCGGGGTCGTCGGCAGTCCAGCCGTCGGCGACGCGTGCCAACTCTTCTTCCGCAACGTCCAACTGTCCCAGATTGATCAGCGTCACGGCGAGGTAACCGCGCGCCTGCATTTCGTCCTCGAACGAGCCCAGCCGAACGAGATCGGCGATCCCACCCCGATAGAATTCGACGGCTGCCGCCCAGTCCGCCTGCTGGCTGTGGATGCCGCCCAGACTGACCAGCGCCATTGCCGACAGCCAGCGATCGCGCCCGAGCCGGGATCGCTTCAGCAACGTCTCACCGTCGCGTTCGGCCTTGTCGAGGCGTCCGAGATTCTCGGCGAGATTCATGCGTCCGCTGAGCGCGGTGGTCGCCACACGTTCATCGGGACTCGAGGTGCCGCGCACCACGTATCGGATCGCCTCCATCGTGGTTCTGCTGAGCACACACGCGGTCATCAGTTCCGTCGGCTCGACGTAGATGCGGTCAGGATTGTGCAGGCGGCGCAGATAGTATCGTGCACGAGCGAGCGCTCGCAGATCCCGGCGCAGCATCTGGTGCGTCATCGACGCGAGAATTGTTGCCTCCCAATCCCGTCGACGTTCATCAGACAGTCGTGGGGGCGGCAACGGTAACACCCAGAGCAGCCGGGACCCCCAGTTCATGACCTCCGCGTGCAGCCCCCTCGCCATCCAGAATCCGGCGAGAAGCGGGAAGATTCGCACCGCGCAGTCGACTGCTTCTGCCGTCACGGACGCATCGGCCTCGTCGTGCGCGATCTCCTCCGTGCAATGACGGAGAACCCAGACAAGATTGTCGACGTCGGCTGCCACACTGGCCATCAACGCCGCGTCGACACCGATGTCGTACCTCGTAACCAACTCCGCCGCAACGGACCTACCCCATTCACGCATCGTCGAATCGACCGCAGCCGACAACCCCGGCTCGGTGGTGAGCTTCTCTTCGCCAAACTCACGCACCATCTCCAGCATCCGGTAGCGCACCCGGCCGTCGGCCTCGACGACGGTCAACAACGACTGATTGACCAGCGAGGCAAGAGTGTCATCGAGCCGAAATCCTCGATAGTTCAGAATGATCCCCGCCGCGTCTGCGGTGAATCCTGCGGGAAATCTACACAGCCGTCGTAGTGCATCACGCGCGTCGTCGTCGAGAAGCTCCCAGCTCCAGTCGATCACCGCTCTCAAGGTTCGATGCCGGTCGGGCGCGCTGCGATCCGATCCGCGGAGCAGCGCGAAACGTTCGGCCAACCGATCGGTGACCTCTTCGACCGTCATGGTCCGAATTCGAGCCGCCGCCAACTCGATTGCCAGCGGCAGTCCGTCGAGGTGTCTGCACAGTCGCGCGACGGACTCGCGTTCAAGGTCAGCGTTCGGCCGTACTGCGCGGGCGCGCGTGAGAAAGAGTTCCACAGCGGGTCCGTCGTCTGTGACGTCGAGCGTCGGTAGCCCGAAGATCTGCTCGGACGGCAGCATCAGTGGAGCGCGGCTCGTGACAAGGACCTTCAACGACGAGTCCGTGGCCAGGAGGTCGGCGACGAGGCGCGCGGACCGCTCGATGACCTGCTCGCAGTTGTCGAGGATCAGCAACGCGTCACGTCCGCGCAGCGCGTCGACCAGCCTGTCCTGAAGATCACCCGTCGCCGCGAGCCGGGGTCGTCCGCTGGTACCGAGGTCTGACTCTCCGACGCCAAGTGCTGCGGCGATGGCCGGCACGACATCATCGTCGTTGCGGATCGGTGCCAGCGGAACGTAGTAGACAGCGGAACCCGCGTCGACGAGGCGATGCCCGACGCGATTGGCCACCCGTGTCTTGCCGACGCCCCCCGGCCCTTGGATCGTGACGAGCCGATGCGTCCGCAGCCGATCGATGATCGACGCGACGTCGCCGTCACGACCGATGAGATCGCTCGTCTCCACCGACAAACCTGCCTGCATGGTCGAGCGCCGCGCACTCGGGGCGGGTCGTCGGGCGTCACGGTCGTCCTCCGCGAGCAGGGCTTCGTGCAACCCCGTGATCGCCGCCCCGGGATCGACACCGAGTTCCGCCGACAATCGCCGCCGCAGCGAAGCGAACACCGCGAGCGCATCGGCAACCCGGCCCTCGCCGGCAAGCGCGCGCATCAGATCGGATGCAGCCGTCTCATCCAGAGGGTCTCGTGCACATCGTTTTTCGGCGATCGACCGGGCCGTCACGTAGTCTCCGGAGTTCATGGCGACGACGCTGCGCGCGCGATCAAGGGCGTCCTCGGCATGCGCTGCCCGCGCACGGACCTCGCCGACCAACGGCTCCGCGTCGTCGCCGAGGTCGTCGCCGGGCTCGCCACGCCACCACGAGAGAGCGGCGTCGAGTGCGGCGGCATCACCCTGCGCGATCAGCTCTTCAACGAGCTCGACATCGGTGCGGATACCCACCAGTCGATACCCGTTTCCCGACGCCTCGATGTGTCCGGCACCGAGGATGGTGCGGAGCCGTGAGATCTGGGTGTGCAGCGCCGCGCCGGGAGAGCGTGGCGGTGCGTCGGCCCACACGTCGTCGATGAGGCGCTCGGAAGACCGTGTGCGCCCGCCACCAAGCGCCAACGACGCCAGCAGTCTCTTGGCGCGGATACCCGGGACCGTCACCAGATCATCCGGCGTCGCCAGTGAGTCGTCGGCTGCCCACACTCCGGTGGCGACTGGACCGAGGAGGCCGATCACGGTGGTTGCGGGGACGGGCACCGTGCCAGATTAGCGCCCGCGCTGCGACACCCTGAGCGCTCGCGCAGCGACGCCTGTCGAGTACCGGTGAAAGACCATGCGGCTCCGTGCTTGAATGGCACGATGGCGCGCAGCTACACACTCGACTCCTTCGACCTCGACTTCTTCGACTCCGCACCGGTGAGTTACCGCATCGACGTCCACCTGCCCGTCACGCCGGAACGTGCGTGGGCCGAACTGACCCGTCAACACACCCTCGACTGGTGCAGGGCAATTCGCAGCATCGAGTTCACCTCCCCTCCGCCCTACGGCACGGGCACGACCCGCCAGGCGAAGCTCGGACCCGGTGTCACGCTCTCCGAGTATTTCTTCGACTGGATCGAGGAGCCCGAAGAACACCACTACCGCAACGCATTTCGCGGCACGTCGGTGACTGTTCCGGGGCTCTCGCGGTTCGGCGAACTGACCGAGGTGAGTGCGGCCGACGTCGGATGTCGCCTCGTCTGGAAGTTCGCTCTGGAACTCAACACAAATGCCAAACCCGTCCGGTTGTTCAGCGGGCCGACGGCCGCGTCGGTGTTCAAGACCGTCGAAACCGACACGGTTCGTCATTTCTCGACGCTTCGTCCGCAGGTCTAGGGTCGTCGCCCCGCGGCGTCGCCACGCATGTCACGACTCGCCCCTGTCATCAACGCCGCTCACGTCAGCGGAGGAAACCCGCATCAGCAAGAGCGGCACGGACGACTTCGCGGTGCTCAGCTCCCCTGGTCTCCGCGCTGACCGTCACCTGCACCTCGCCGAGCTGCAGATTGTCGGCGACACGAGAATGGACGACGTCGACGACGCTCGCACCCCGGTCACGCAGTAGTTCGAGCAGCGAGATCAGTCCACCCGGCCGATCCGGGATGGTCGCGGTGACCGTGAGAAATCGACCGGACGCCGTCAACCCGGTGGTGGTCACGTGACTGAGCACCAGCGGATCGATGTTGCCGCCGGAGGCCACGACACAGATCCGGCCGGGTAGCTCGAGATCGAGGCTCATCAGCGCGGCGACACCGGCGGCCCCGGCGGGCTCGACGAGCAACTTGGCGCGTTCGAGCATCAGCAGCAGCGCGGTGGCGAGCTGTCCTTCATCGACGGTGACCACCTCGTCGACCAACTCGCGGACGTGAGCAAACGGCACATCGCCGGGCAGTGCGACGGCGATGCCGTCGGCCATCGTCGACATGTGCGCTGCGGCGACCGGCATGTCCTCCTGCAGCGAGGTCGGCCACGCTGCCGCCTGAGCCGCCTGGACTCCGATGATCCGCACGTTCGGGCGTCTGGCCTTGACCGCGGCGGCGATCCCTGCAAGGAGCCCACCGCCACCCAGCGGAACGACAATCGACCCGACGTCCGGCATCTGCTCGCAGATCTCGACGCCCACACTCGCCTGGCCTGCGACGATATCGCGGTGATCGAACGGGTGTATCAGCGTGGCACCGGTCTCTGCCGCGAATGCACGTGCGGCGACCAGTGATTCGTCGATCGTCTCGCCGGTGAGCACAACCTCGGCCCCATACGCCTTGGTGGCGGCCAACTTCGGCAACGCCGCGCCCACCGGCATGTACACCCGCGAACTGATGCCGAGGTGCGCGGCCGACCATGCGACCCCCTGGGCGTGATTGCCCGCGCTGGCGGCAACGACGCCCGCCGAGCGCTCGTCGGGGGTCAGCCGCGAGATCCGGTAGAAGGCACCACGCGGCTTGAACGATCCTGTGCGCTGCAGATTCTCGCACTTGAGCCACACGTCGGAGCCGCTGCGTTCGGACAGCACCCGCGACGCCACCATCGGGGTCCGACGCATCACCGGCGCCAACACCGACACGGCGTCGTCGATCTCGGTCTGTGTGATCAGCATGATGAGCGTCAACCTACGCGGTCATGGCGCCGGACGCAGCGCACCGGAAGCCCGCGGTTGACGAACTACTGCAGCGCTTGCTCCAGGTCGGCGAGGATGTCGTCGATGTCCTCGATGCCGACCGAGAGGCGCACGAGATTCTCGGGAACCTCCAGCAGCGACCCGGCGGTCGACGCGTGGGTCATCGCGCCTGGGTGCTCGATCAGCGATTCGATGCCGCCCAGCGACTCGGCGAGCGTGAACACCTCGGTGCGGGCACAGAACTTCTTGGCGTCCTCGATGCCGCCGGAGACCAGCACCGAGACCATCCCGCCGAATCGCTTCATCTGCTTGGCTGCCACCTCGTAACCGGGATGCGACGGATCGCCGGGGTAGAGGACGCGCTCGATCTTGTCGTGGCGGTTGAGGTAGTCGGCGACCTTCTCCGCGTTGTCGCAATGGCGCTCCATCCGCACCGCGAGCGTCTTGATGCCGCGCATCGTCAGGTAGGCGTCGAACGGTCCGGGCACCGCACCCGCGCCGTTCTGCAGGAACGCGATGTCGGCGTCGAGTTGCTCGTCATCGGTGACGAGCGCACCACCGACAACGTCGGAGTGGCCACCGAGATACTTCGTCGTCGAATGCAGCGCGACGTCGGCACCCAGCGCGAGCGGGCGCTGCAGGTAGGGAGTGGCAAAGGTGTTGTCCACGACCAGCTTTGCCTTGGCCTCGTGCGCGACCTCTGCCAGCCGCTCGATATCACCGACGTTGAGCAGCGGATTGGTGGGCGTCTCGACCCACACGAGCTTGGTCTTCGGCGTGATGGCCGCACGTACGGCGTCGATGTCGCTGACCGGTGCCACCGAGTAATCGATGCCCCACTGGGTGAAGACCTTGTCGATCAGCCGGAAGGTGCCGCCGTAGGCGTCGTTCGGGATGACGAGATGGTCGCCGGGGCGCAGCGATGCTCGCAGCATCGCGTCGGTGGCCGCCATACCGGAGGAGAAACCGCGCCCGTACGTACCGCCTTCGATGGCTGCGATGTTCGCCTCAAGCGCGCGTCGCGTCGGATTTCCGGTACGTGCGTACTCGAACCCGTCGCGCAGTCCCCCGACACCGTCCTGTGCGAACGTCGAACTCGCGTAGACCGGCACGTTGACGGCTCCGGTCCGCGGGTCGGGCTCGTAGCCCGCATGAATGGCATCGGTCGAAAACCCGCGCGGGCGCTGGTACTTCTTCACGTGAGAACTCCTCGCTGAGTGGGAATCTGGATGCGTGCTGTCGCTAGCCCGCGGTGATCGTGGGATGTGTGCTGACGAAGGCCAGCAGATCGTGCCGGGTGATGACCCCGATCGGCTTGCCGTCCTCGACGACCATGAGGGCATCGGACTCACCGAGTGCCTTGGTCGCAGCAGATACGGGCTCGCCAGACCCGATCAGCGGGAACGGGTCGCCCATGTGCGCCGACACCGGGTCGGCCAGGTTCGCGCGCCCCTCGAAGACGGCCGACAGCAGATCGCGCTCGGTGACCGCGCCCGCGACCTCGCCGGCCATCACGGGCGGTTCAGCTCCGACGACCGGCATCTGGGAGACACCGTACTCACGGAGCATCTCGATGGCGTCGCGCAACGTCTCCTGCGGGTGGGTGTGGACGAGGTCGGGCAATGTGCCTGTCTTGCCGCGCAACACATCCCCGACGAGCGGCTCCGGTTTGCCGCCGTCGAGCGGCGTGCGCAGGAATCCGTAACTGCTCATCCACTCGTCGTTGAAGATCTTGGCCATGTATCCGCGCCCGCCGTCGGGTAGCAGGACCACCACGACGGAATCGGGTCCCTCGCGTTCGGCCACCTGCAGCGCCGCGACGACGGCCATGCCGCAGGAACCACCGACGAGCAACCCCTCTTCGCGGGCGAGGCGTCGGGTCATGTCGAATGAGTCGGCGTCGGAGACGGCGATGATCTCGTCGGGGATGCTCGGGTCGTAGGCCTGCGGCCAGAAATCCTCGCCGACGCCCTCGACGAGATAGGGACGCCCGGTTCCGCCGGAGTACACCGAGCCCTCGGGATCGACACCGACGACCTTGACCTTCCCGTCCGACACCTCCTTGAGGTAGCGGCCGGTGCCGGTGATGGTGCCGCCGGTACCGACTCCTGCGACGAAGTGGGTGATCTTTCCGTCGGTGTCGCGCCAGATCTCGGGACCGGTGGTCTCATAGTGGCTCTGCGGGCCTGCCGGGTTCGCGTACTGGTTGGGCTTCCAGGCACCCTCGACCTCGCGGACCAGCCGGTCGGAGACGCTGTAGTAGCTGTCGGGATGCTCCGGCGCGACGGCGGTCGGACACACGACGACCTCGGCGCCGTAGGCACGCAGTACGTTGCGCTTGTCCTCGCCCACCTTGTCGGGGCACACGAAGATGCATTTGTATCCGCGCTGCTGCGCGACAAGCGCCAGCCCCACCCCGGTGTTGCCCGACGTCGGCTCGACGATTGTGCCGCCCGGGCGCAGCTCCCCCGACTTCTCAGCGGCGTCGACCATCCGCACGGCGATACGGTCCTTGCTGCTGCCGCCGGGATTGAGGTACTCGACCTTGGCGGCGACCAGCCCGGATCCGGGCGAGGTCACGGAGTTGAGCTTGACCAGTGGTGTGTTGCCCACCAGGTCGACGACGTGATTGGCGATGCGCATGCCTCCATGGTCCCAGAGCGTCGCGAGACGTCCACATTCGACTTACCGCTAAGCTTGCTTCCGTGTCCGATTCGCGTCACGTCCTCCGCGATGTCGGTGCCGCCGCGACCGCAACGGCCGCAGGAGCCGGTGCCACGTGGGCGGCCTACAACGTACTGGTGTGGCAGGCGCAGCAGGCCAGAACCACCATCCCGCATCGCACCGACAACGCTCCCAACGGCGACGGCATCTACCTACCCGACGGCAGCGGCCCTCTGCGCGTCACGCGTGAGACCTCGGCCGATCTACACCTGACGGTCTTCGGCGACTCCACGGCCGCGGGTCTCGGCGTCGACTCCGCGGACGACACCCCCGGCGTCCGCGTCGCCCGGCGCGTGGCCGCCGACACCGGACGCACCATCCGCTACAGCAACAAGGCCATCGTCGGCGCGACGTCGAAGGGCCTCGCCGCGCAGATCGACGCCATGCTCATCGCGGGACACCGGCCCGACGTGGCACTGATTCTCGTCGGCGCCAACGACGTGACCGCGACCAACGGCATCAGGGCGTCAGCGAACCGTCTCGGCGCTGCAGTCCGTCGACTACGCGAGACCGGCGCTGTGGTGGTCGTCGGCACCTGCCCCGATTTCGGGGTCATCACCGCGATCCCCCAACCGCTGCGGTCGGTGCTGCGGATCTGGGGCTTGCGGCTCGCGGCCCGTCAGGCGTCGGCGGTACGCGGTGCAGGAGGGGTCGCCGTCCCGCTCGCCGATCTGCTCGCCGAGGAATTCAAAGCCGAGCCCGACCACATGTTCTCGCCCGACCACTACCACCCGTCTGCAGCGGGATATGAGCTCGCCGCTGCGATACTCACACCACCGGTACTCGAGGAGATCGGCGAGTGGGGCCCCGCACCATTGCCCGAGCCGCCGGAGATGTCGGAGACCGTACCGACGAGCAAGTTCATGACCCGACTACTCCGTCGTGCACGGACCGTCGCATGAGCGCTCGTGTCGATCTCAACAGCGATGTCGGGGAGTCGTTCGGCCGGTGGCAACTCGGTGACGACGACGCGGTGCTCGAGGTGGTCAGCAGCGCCAACGTCGCGTGCGGATTCCACGCAGGCGATCCGAGCACGCTGGCGCGCACCTGCCGCAGCGCACGCGAGAACGGCGTCCGCATCGGCGCACAGGTGAGTTATCGCGATCTCGCAGGCTTCGGGCGACGCTTCGTCGACGCCACGCAGACCGAACTGACCGACGACGTCGTCTACCAGATCGGCGGACTCCAAGCCATCGCCCACGCTGCCGGAAGCGTCGTCAGCTACGTCAAACCCCATGGGGCGCTGTATAACACGGCCGTGCATCACGAACAGCACGCGCGTGCAGTCGTCGACGCGGTCGCCGCGGTCGACCCTGCCCTCCCAATACTCGGACTCCCCGGCTCGCTGCTGCTCGAGATCGCTGCTCAACGCGGAGTCCGCACGGTACGGGAGGCTTTCGCCGATCGGGCCTATCAGTCCGACGGCACGCTGGTCTCCCGACGCGAGCCCGGCGCCGTCCTCGACGATCCGGAGCTCGTCGCCGAGCGCGTGGTTCGGATGATCACCGACGGCGTCGTCGAATCCATCGACGGTCGAGACGTGCGCCTCGACGTCGACTCGGTGTGTCTGCACGGTGACAGCCCTGGGGCGGTGGCGATGTCGATCGCGACCCGTGCATCCCTG
This sequence comes from Gordonia aichiensis NBRC 108223, assembly GCF_000332975.1. Lineage (GTDB taxonomy): Bacteria > Actinomycetota > Actinomycetes > Mycobacteriales > Mycobacteriaceae > Gordonia > Gordonia aichiensis. The sequence goes on from NZ_BANR01000010.1 coordinate 104,022, forward strand.
GTCGCTGCGGGCGTCGAGATAGTTCCGTTCACCTGAATTCCGGCCGGGACGGCAACGCGAGTGCGACGACCGCGCCGAGCACGGCGAGGACCACCGACCACCAGAAAGCGGCGGCGAACCCCGCACCCACCGAGGCCGCCGACACGACCACCACGGCGAGAATCGCCGTGCCGAACGATCCACCGAGTTGCTGCGTGATCCGGGTGAGCATGCTCGTGTCCTGACGGGCGGAATCGGGTACACCGATGAATCCGGCAGCCATGATCGGCGACAGTAACAACCCGAGACCGAAACCTCGGAAGAGCAAGGCCACCATCAACCAGAACGGCGATGTACCAGCATCTGCGACTGCGAATGGCACGGTCGCAGCGGCGACGATCAGGAATCCGGAGAGCGCCACCCAGCGTCCGCCGAACCGATCGGTGAGCCGACCTGCGAGCCCACGGGTCACGAAGGCGCCGACACCCTGCGGGATCAGATAGAGCGCGGCGCGCAGCACCGAGTCGCCATATACCTGTTGAAAGAACAAGGGCAGCAGAAACATTGCGCCGAACGAGGCGATGCCGAACGCGAACAGTCCAGCAGCCGACGCAGCGACCGCGCGGTGGACAAGAACTCGGATATCGACGATTCCGGCTCGCTGCGACACAACGCCACGTGCCACGAACGCGCCCAGCGCACTCGCGCCAAGGAGTACCGGGACCAGCACGCTCACCCGCAACAGGCCCGTATGCGCGTTCGAGAGCCCGAGAAGGACGAGCGCAAGCCCCGGTGCGAGCAGCAGGAGCCCCACGATATCGAGTCGTGCGTGATGGTCGTCGGCGTCGGCCGTCGAGCGGTCGTCTGGGATGCGGCGTGCGAGATACAACGCGACGGCGACGATCGGAACGTTGATCAGGAAAAGCCACCGCCAGTTGAGCCAGTTCAGTATTACGCCGCCGAGCACAGGCCCGAGGATCGGTCCCAACGCCGTCGGCATCGACACCAGGGCGATCACCTGCCCGAGTGCGACACCTCGACTCGCCGATACCAGGATCGACGTCATCAGCGGCATGATCAGCCCGGCACCTAGACCCTGCACGATACGAAATGCTATGAGCGACGGTGCATTCCACGCCACGGCGCACAGCACGGACCCCAGCAGGAAGATCACCAGCCCCGCGATCCAGGCCGCCCGCGAACCGAATCGGGTCGCCGCCCAGCCCGCGAGCGGGACCGCGACGGCGAGTGCGAGCAGGTACCCCGTGCTCACCCACTGGATCGTCGACACCGGGACATCGAGATCCCGGCCGAGGGCCTCGAGCGCGATGGTGACGATCGTCGTGTCGAGGATCGGTGCGATCAGGCCGACGATCACCGCCCACGCAACGCGACGCGTCGCCGGGTCGATGGTCTGCGCCGGAGACGCTGACACAGGCATGACGACCTCCTTAAGAAACAGTTATGTATCTTATTGCAACGCTAGCCCGTCGCGATAAGATACGCAAGTGGACCTTGAGGACAATGCGTCGACGACGACCCGACGCCGGGGCGCCGAACTCGAAACAGCAATCCTCGACGCAACGTGGGACCAATTGCTCGAGCGCGGCTACGCCGGTCTCACGTTCGAGGCGGTCGCCGACCGCGCGGGAACCAGTAGGCCCGTGCTCTATCGCCGGTGGGCGACGCGCGGGGAGTTGCTACGCGCAGCGGTAGCGCACCGCGGGCGCCAGATCACGGTCGACGTGCCGGATACCGGAAACCTGCGCGATGACGTCCTCGCCGCGCTGCGCGACATGAACGCCACCCGCGCAGACTTCGTGGTGATGATGGCGTCGAGCCTCGGTGAGTACTTCGCCGAGGGTGACACCAGTCCACGGGAGGTCCGCGCATTGTTCGTCGGCGACCGCGTCTCGATCATGCCCACCCTCATCGACCGCGCCATAGCACGTGGCGAGGTCGACCCGGCGCTGGTCACCGAGCGTGCCATCGCGCTCCCGACCGACCTCTATCGCTACGAGGTACTCATGTCGCTGGCGCCCGTCCCAGACGATGTGCTGCGCAGCATCGTCGACGATGTCTTCCTTCCTCTCATACAACCCGACGGCTGCCGGTCTTCCCCGACAAGCAGGGACCCGTCGAGTGACAAATCCGGCTCATCTGGCGTCGACGACGTGCAGTAACGTGTTTCACATGACTGAAGCCGTCATCGTTGCCCATGCCCGCTCCCCGATCGGCCGCGCCGGTAAGGGATCCCTCAAAGACGTCCGGCCGGACGAACTCTCGCGCCAGATGGTTACCGCGCTCCTCGCGAAAGTCCCTGAACTCGATCCCAAAGACATCGAGGACATCCACTGGGGCATCGGTCAGCCCGGTGGTCAGGGTGGCTACAACATCGGCCGTGTCCTCGCCGTCGAGCTCGGATTCGACCACATCCCCGGCGTCAGCGTGAACCGCTACTGCTCGTCGTCGTTGCAGACCACTCGTATGGCACTGCACGCCATCAAGGCCGGCGAGGGCGACGTCTTCATCTCCGGCGGCGTCGAGAGCGTGTCGAGCTTCGCTGTCTCCGGAGGAGCCGACGGCGCACCGGACTCCAAGAACCCGATCTTCGACGAGGCCCTGGCCCGCACCGAGCGCACCGCCGAGGGCGGCGCACCGGCGTGGCACGATCCGCGCGAGGACGGTCTATTGCCCGACGTCTACATCGCGATGGGTCAGACCGCCGAGAACGTCGCCAGCTTCACCGGCATCTCGCGTGAAGATCAGGACCACTGGGGTGTTCGTAGCCAGAACCGCGCAGAGGAAGCCATCAAGGCGGGCTTCTTCGAGCGCGAGATCGACCCGGTCACCCTTCCCGACGGCACCGTCGTCAGCACCGACGACGGCCCGCGACCCGGCACGACCTACGAGAAGATCTCGCAGCTCAAGCCGGTCTTCCGTCCCGACGGAACCGTCACAGCCGGAAACGCCTGCCCGCTGAACGACGGCGCTGCTGCGCTGGTCGTGATGAGCGACACCAAGGCCAAGGAACTCGGCCTGACCCCGCTCGCACGCGTCGTGGCGACTGCTGCCACCGGGTTGTCGCCGGAGATCATGGGCCTCGGGCCCATCGAGGCCGTGCGCAAGGTCTTGCGGGTGTCGGGCATGTCGATCTCCGACATCGACCTCTTCGAGATCAACGAGGCGTTCGCCGTGCAGGTCCTCGGTTCGGCCAACGAGCTGGGCATCGACCACGACAAGCTGAACGTCTCCGGTGGCGCCATCGCGCTGGGCCATCCGTTCGGCATGACCGGTGCACGCATCACCACCACGCTGCTCAACAACCTGCAGACCCACGACAAGACCTTCGGCATCGAGACGATGTGCGTCGGCGGTGGGCAGGGTATGGCGATGGTGCTCGAGCGCCTGAGCTGACCCCACTTCTGGTTCGACGACCGAGGCCCTGCACTCCAGCGGAGTGCAGGGCCTCGGTGTATGTCGTGCTGGAACTACTAGTTGTTGGAATTGAAGTAGCTCAGCAGGCGCAGGATCTCGACGTACAGCCACACCAGGGTGACGGTGAGTCCGAGCGCCACTCCCCAGCCCGCGCGTGACGGAGCGCCCGCACGGATGAGCCGATCAGCGGCGTCGAAATCGACGAGGAAGCTGAATGCAGCGAGCGCGATGCAGACCAGCGAGAAGATGATCGCGATCGGACCGCCGTCGCGCAGCACACCCGCTCCGCCGGTGAACAGCCCGATGATCAGGTTGCCGATCATCAGAACCATCACACCGATGAGTCCGGCGAACAGCATGCGCGTGAAGCGCGGTGTCACCCGGATGGCGCCGATCTTGTAGACCAACAGCATGCCGAAGAAAACGCCGAACGTACCGAGGACCGCCTGACCGATCAGCGCGCCCGCGCTGGTGTCGCCGCTGACCATCCAGTTGGCGAACACGAACGAGATCGAACCGACGAAGAGGCCCTCGAACGCCGCGTACGCGAGCACGATGGCGGGATTGTCCTGCTTACGACCGAACGACGCGACCAACACGAGCACGAGGCCCGCGATCGCGCCGATACCCATGAGCGGGCCGGCCAACGCATTGTTGTAGCTGCTGATGACATAACTGACGATGGCTGTCACCGTCAGTACGCCGAGCGTGATCGCCGTCTTGGTGACGACGTCGTCGATGGTCAATTGCCGTCCGGCAGCCTGCGGCGGTGCATACTGCGGCGGGACCTGCTGACCGTACTGGTTGTACATGGCGGCTTGCCCGGCCCCGGCCATGTTGGAACCGAAGCCGGCGTATCCACCGGGATTCTGGTTATCGCGGACGACGCCGCGCATCACCGGGTTACTGCTGTCTCGCACAGGTGCTCCTTTTATGGACGTGTACGTCTCATCAACGGGGATCGACCCGTTCGAGTTCCGACTTTACCTTCTCTTGACCAACCGGGGGATCCGACGGCGCGCTCAGTGCGTCGAGGAATCCACGAACCTCGTCGGGTTGGCGGTAGTCGCGAATCGACAACACAGCACGCCCCAGGCAGACCGAACGGAGGGTCTGTTCGGCGATCGCGAGGTCATCACCCCAGCCCATACCCGGTTTAGCGATCATCAGTGACGCCAGCCCGTGCGCCGTGGTCCACAGTTCCAGTACGACGTCGCGCACTTCGTCGTCCCGGAACATGCCCGCGTCTGCGAGTTCGCTGACGGTTCCGGTGAGTCGGACGAACGCCGACGCCGCGAGCACCTCGTCGACCTTGGTCCGCTGGTCTGCGGGCGAGACGTGGTGGAACGCCTCGCGGTAGAGCACCGGGGTGTCGACCGCGAATCGCACGTACGCCATCCCCATTTGCAGAGTCCGCTCCAGCAGGTCATCGATCCCTGCCGACGCCTCGACCAGCTTTTCGTCGAGTTGCTCGAAGTAGCGTGCGCACACAGCCTCGAGAAGCGCGTCCTTGTCGGCGAAGTGCAGGTAGATCGACGGCGGCGTGACGCCCACACGGTCGGCCACCGCACGAATCGAGACTGCTGAAGCCGCTTCGGAGTCGAGCAGGAGCGACGTCGCGGCGTCGATGATCTCCTCTGCCAGCAACTCACCCGATCCGCGGGGCGATCGGGTTCTGCGACTGGTCGGCGTCACTGTTCTCCTGTGTCTCGATCTCGGGTGTGCGGTGTGCGTCGGCGTGGTCCTCATCGACCTCCTCGGTGAGTCCGAAGCGGTCGTGCAGCCGACGCAGCGGAGCCGGTGCCCACCAGTTCGCGCGCCCGGCCAGTCGCATGAACGACGGGACGAGCAGCATCCGGATGAGCGTCGCATCCATCAACACGGCGAGGGTGAGCCCGACACCGAACATACGCATGAACGACACCTCCGACGCCGCGATTCCCGCGAACACGATGCTCATCAGCAGCGCTGCCGCCGTGATGACGCGCCCGGTTCTCGCCAGCCCGAGTGCGACGGCGCGGTCGTTGGCCGCGCGTGACCTGTCGGACGCCAGCCACGATTCCCGGATACGGCCGAGTAGGAACACCTCGTAATCCATCGACAGCCCGAACGCGATGCAGAACATGAGCACCGGCATCGTGGCTGCGAGGTAGCCGGTTGCCGTGGTGCCCAGGCCACCGAGATGCCCTTCCTGGAAGAACCACACCATGGCACCGAAGGTCGCCGACAGCGACAACACGTTGAGCACCAACGCCTTCAGCGGCAGCACAACGCTTCCGCTGAACAGGAACAGCAGGATGAAGGTGGCGATCGCGATCACCCCGAGCACCCACGGGAGGTGCGCGTAGATGGAGTCAACCGTGTCGACGTTGGTCGCGGCCGCTCCGGTGAACTTCACTGTGAGACCGTCCGGCACCGGCACGTCCCGCAGCTGGGCGAGCTGGTGCTCGCCGGCCTCCTGCATCGGTTCGAGGCTCGTGGCGATGGTGATCACTCCGACGTCGCCGCGCAGGTCCGCGGGGTTGACCGGTCCCACTGCCCGACCGTCGACGAAGGTGCCGCCCGCCCCCGGCACCGAGTTGACGTCGGCCACGCGCGAGAGTTCCTGCGCGTACTGCTCCCTCGTCTGTTGCGAGACATCACCGGTCGTGACGACGGTGATTGTCGAGGAGAGGTTCTGGGCGAAGTCGTCGCGGATCTCCTGCTGGATCTGATGCGCACTGGCGCTCGTCGGCAGCACACGGTCGTCGGGAAAGCCGAAGTTGATCGACAGGAACGGTGCACCGAGCACCAACAGAATCGCGACGACCGTAGCCCCGACGGGCGCGGCACGTTTCAGCACCCACGACGCCGCGCGGTACCACCAGCCCTCTTCGACCGGCCGCGGTGCTGGCTCGGGTCGGCCCAGGAGCTTACGAAGTCCGCGACGCGCGTCGAGCGAGTCGATCCGGTCGCCGAGGAGCATGAGTACAGCCGGTGTGAGCACCAGCGAGGTCACCGCGGCGATCGCGACCACCCCGAGTCCGGCGTAGGCGAACGAGCGCAGGAAGTACATCGGGAAGATGGCGAGGGCGGCAAGCGCGAGGCCGACCGTCACAGCCGAGAACGCGACGGTGCGACCAGCCGTCGACATGGTGCGCAGGATCGCGGACCGCCGGTCCCGACCATCGGCGACCTCTTCTCGATAGCGAGTGACGAGCAGAAGCGTGTAGTCGATCGCGAGCGCCAAACCCATTGCGGTGGTGAGGTTCAGCGCGAAGATCGATACGTCGGTGACCGTGCCGATCAGACGCAGCAACGCGAAGGTCAGCACGATGGCAATGATGCCGACACCGATCGGCAGCATCGCAGCGATCACGCCGCCGAAGACGACGATGAGCACGAGGAAGCTGATCGGGATCGCGATTCCCTCGGCGAGTGCAAGGTCGCGTGTGGTCTGTTCGTTGACCTGTTGGAAAACCAGGCCCTCACCACCGACACGGACCGAGATGCCATCACGAGTCCCCTCGAACCGCGAGGCAACTTCCTTCGCGTGCGCGGGCGCGTCGGCCTCGCCGCCATCGAGCGTGGCGATGATCAGGGCAGAGCTACGGTCCTTGCTGACCAATCCTGGGGCGAGCGTAGGGTCCTGCCACACCGACAGAATCGGTTGCTGCACATACGGAATGGCATCGAGCTCGGAGACGAGCGACGTGCCGACCGCGGCCGCCCGCGGGTCCTTTTCCATGTCGGTACCTGCGGGAGCGTCGAGTTTCAGAACGACTTGTAATCCCCCGCGCTGGAACGCGTCGTTGATCTGTTGCGCCGCTTGCGCCGATTCGCTGTTGGGGTCGGAGTAACCGCCGGCGAGGAGGTGTTGCGAGGCAGACGCTCCGTAGATCCCGCACAACACCAGCAGCAGAAACGCCACCGCCAGAACACGTTTAGGTGCCGAAACCGCGAGTCGAGTGAGTCTTGCCAGCATGCGGTTCCCCTTGCGCGTGATGGTCACTTACCCGCGTTAAGTTATCGCCATTAAGTCAGGGCGTCAAGGGTGTATCGCTCGATGAAGCTGCGCATTCGCCGGTCGCCGTCGCACTCGGCGACATCCGTCCGACGGGCTACGATGGGGTGTGGTCTACCTCTCACTTGCTCTCGCCGCCGTCGCGGTTGGAGCCTGGGTGCTGTCCTACCACCGATCCTCACAGCCTCGCCGTAGTGCCGATCTGTTCGTCGCCCTCTCCGAGCTCAACGACTCGCGGGCCGACCATCAGCGGCACGCTGCCGAGGTGATCGAAGAAAAGCACCACCTCGAGGCGCACGCCGGCTGGCCGTCAGCCGTGATCGGCTTGTTGTCGGTGATGGCTGTGGTCTTCATGGTCCAGGACCCGTCAAACACCGTCAGCGGCGACGGCCTGGTGTGGATGACCAGCGAGCTCCTTGTGATCGCGTTGATATCAGCGGTCTGGACCGTCTGGTGCGTCCAACGCGCCGCCCGCCTGGCGGTGCGCCAGGCGGGCCTGCATCGGTGAGTTCACAACCGGTCCTCGTGTCAACGGGACGGTTCACTCGATCGGGCCAGAACGCGCATGGCATGCTTGTCGACGCGCCCCTATAGCCCAATTGGCAGAGGCAGCGGACTTAAAATCCGCACAGTGTCGGTTCGAGTCCGACTGGGGGCACCCGCCGAACGTTGCGTGGGATCCTGGGGGGCATTTCTGCACCCCTGGATCCCACGCAACTTGGAGTCGAAGGTCCCGCGGAGCGCAGGCACGTCCTTGAGTCTGCCGCGCTCGTCGACCAACTCACGGAATCGGGCGTTACGCGGCGATACCGATCCCACGAGTCTCTACCCGCGCAGGTTCTCCAGCAGCCGCAGCCACACCTCGCTGACCGTCGGGTACGACGGGACGGCGTGCCAGAGCCGGTCGATCGACACCCCTCCGACAACAGCAATCGTCGCCGAGTGGACCAGCTCGGCGATGTCGGGGCCGACGAACGTGGCTCCCACCAACACATTTCGTTCACGATCGATGACCAGCTTCGCGCGGCCGCTGTAGTTCTCCCGCGCGAGCGCCGACCCCGCGACCTCGATGTCGAGCTCCGATGTGACCACGTCGAGCCCGGCGTCGCGGGCGGCGTGTTCGGTCAGCCCCACTGACCCGACCTGCGGCTCGGTGAACACGGCCTGCGGCACGGCGGCATGATCGGCGGTGGCCGCGTACCGCTCGCCGGCGAGCGAACGTCCCTCCGCGCGTGCGGCGATCACATCACCGGCAACCCGTGCCTGGTACTTGCCCATGTGCGTCAGCGGCGCACGGCCGTTGACGTCACCGACGGCATAGAGCCAGTCATGTCCGGCGACGTTCAAGTGATCGTCGACGTCGAGTTTCGCCTTCGGATCGATTCCGAGAGAATCTAATCCGACGTCGACGGTGCGGGGCCGTCGACCAGCGGCAACCAGGATCTCGTCGACCTCGAGGCGGTCGGTCACGTCGCCGTCACCGTTGGCGAGGTCGACAACGGCCGGCCCCCCGTGAATCCGTCCGTAGCCGGTGTCGTCTACGCCGGGACGTGTCACGGACGCGAACGTGGTGCCGAATCGAATGTCGACGCCGCGGCCGCGGAGGCCTGTGGCGACACGCTCTCCCGCAAAGGGTTCCATGGACGGCAACAGCGCTTTTCCGCGAACCACCATCGTCACCTCGCTACCGAGCTCGGCCAGCCAGGTCGCGGCCTCGCAGGCCACCACGCCACCGCCGAGCACAGCGATACGTGGCGGGACCTCGACGAGGTTGGTCGCATCACGCGACGTCCAGGGCGCAGCGTCGGCAAGCCCCGGAATCGGCGGGATCGACGCCTCGCTGCCCGTCGCCAACACCACGGCCGCGGTCGCGCGCAGCCGTCGGCCGTCCACCTCCACCTCACGCTCACCGACGAGACGTCCCGCACCGCGCACGACGTCGATTCCAGCTCCGCGCGCCCACTCAACCTGGGACGAATCGTCGCGGTTCTCGGTGAAGGAGTCCCGCCACGCGAACAGTCGAGCGGAGTCGGGCTGACCGTCGACGACACGCGGCCGCGAACCGGGCAGGCCCGTCGCCGCGTCGAGCGCGGCTCCTGCGCCGAGCAGCGCCTTGCTCGGCATACAGGCCCAGTACGAGCACTCTCCGCCGACGAGCTCACTTTCCACGAGGACCGCGCGGCGAGAGCTTCCGCGGATCGCATAGTCGGCGGCGTTCTCGCCCGCGGGGCCACCGCCGACCACGATGACGTCGTAACTGTCCGAATCTGCCATGAAATCCACGGTAGACGCCGATCACATGTAACGGAGCGGGCGCGCATACCGACCTCTTACACATCGGGGACCACAGACGGCAGGAGTCACATGCCCATCCCACCCCATTCACCGAGTAGCGATCCGCGCGATCAGTGGACCGTCTACGACGACGCTCCGACGGCCGCCGAGCCGACGCCGACCGCCGACGCCCAGGCTCGTCAGCCTCGACGTATCCGACGCCGCCTGGTCGGCGTCGGGACCGTGCTGACACTGACCGCGGCGCTCCTGGGCCTCGGCGCCCTGGTCGGCAAGGACGACCGCGCGTCGGCCATGGTCGGTCATCCCGAGGTCCTGCGGCCCGGATGCAGCTGGGATCCGTCGGGCAATTACGTGCAGAACTGCAAGGTCTGGTCGGAGTCCCAGCACAAGTCCGTCATCGTCCAGATACGCGCATCCAACGGCAGCGCGAAGGGCGTGTACCTGCTCGACGGCATGCGTGCGCGTGACGACCGCTCGGCGTGGACCACCGACGTCCAGGCTGCGAAGGTTTACGACGGCAAGAGCGACACCACACTCGTCATGCCCGCGGGCGGGGCGTCGTCGTTCTACACCGACTGGGACGGCGGAGCGGGCGACAAGAACGTCACGATCAAGCAGGAGACGTTTTTGACCCAGGAACTGCCCGACTACCTCGCCACCAACTTCGGTGTGAGCAAATCGGACAATGCGATCGTCGGCCTCTCGATGTCGGCGGGGCCGGCGGTGACGCTCGCCGAGCGGCACCCGGAACAGTTCAAGGTCGTGCAGGCGATGTCGGGTTACTACCAGACCGACAATCCGATCGGTGCGCTCGGCGTGCTCGCCACACAAACGCTCGTCTCGAACTACACCAACGGCATCGTCAACATGTGGGGTGCGCCGGGTAGCGCCCGGTGGACGGCGAACGACCCGTCGAAGAACATCGATAAGCTCAAGCAGAACGGCCAGACGTTGATCATCTCGTCGGGCAACGGGTTCCCGAGTCCTACCGACATGGCGAAGCTCTCGCAGTCGGATTTGATCAACGCTGTGGCGTTGGAGATCCTCTCAGCCGTCTCGACGGTGCTGCTGCAGCTGCAACTGGCACAGAGCGGGGTGTCGGTGATCTCGCTGCCCAACTACGGGGTGCACAACTGGGCCAATTGGAATCGAGGACTCGGCGCAGGCAAGGACGACGTACTTGCCGCACTCAACAAGACTCCCGCAGTGACCGCGAAGACCCAACTGGTCAGCGCCGCGGGATCGCCCGAACCCGACGGCGTCGCGAAGGCAACCGCGGCCGCGCGTGTCGCCGCGGCTGCACCGGTGCAGACACCTGCGGTACTCGCCGCGCTCTCCGGCAGCACCCAGGAGTCGACGACACCATCGGCATCAGAGTCCGCGGAATCGGCAACGTCTGCAACCGAATCGACAACGCCGGGCACCTCCTCCGAGGCGACCACCACGGAGCCTTCCCCGTCGCGTGCATCGTCCACACCGGGAAGCGCTACCACCCCGATGCCGACTGGAGCGGATACGCCGACCACCACCACGACGACCACACCCGTGCCGACGCCATGACGGACACGGTCGACGTCGGTACGCCGAAACACACGAACCACACGCTCGACGTCGACTCAGACCGCAGCGGTGACGCGACGCTCAGGGACACCAGAGTGCTGCCGATCGATTGAATGATCTACTCGAGATATGACGCCGTCCTCGACACCGCTGGTCCTCGCCGCAGATCAGGGTGCGGTTGCCCTGCTGACGTTGGCCATCGCGGTTTACTCCGCAGCGATCCTGATCTGTATCGGCGTCGGCATCAACGCGGTCTCCCGGGGGCGTCGACGCCTTGCCGTCGCGATGGCGGTATGCGTCGGCGTCCTGGTCATCGCAGGCGTCGTGGTCGCGGTGATGAGCAGCATCCACTGATCTCGGGCAACCCGACACGCCAGCCGCCGGACGCCTGCCGTACGCACAAATGCTCGGCGGTATTCACAGAGCGGGTTTAGACTTCGGCGGTTACGCTCTGCCGCCGGGGGACGCAGCCCGTTGCCCCGACAGCGCAATCGATCTCCTCAGGGGTGTGTATGTCAGAGATGCCGTTCGGCGGGTTGAGTCGTCGGGAGTTCTTGTCGAGGGTCGCCGCGGTCGGCGGTGGCGCGCTGCTCACGTCGTGGGCCGCGCCGATCATCGACAAGGCGTACGCCCAAGCCGACCCGGCGGGCACGGGGTCACTGGACGACATCGAGCACATCGTCCTGTTCATGCAGGAGAATCGCAGCTTCGACCACTATTTCGGCACCTACTCTGGTGTCCGCGGATTCGGCGAGTCGACGCCGCTGTGGCGCCAGCACGGATGGGCACCCGGCGTAGGACCGACGAAGTCGGGTTACACGATGCCCTTCCGCCTCGACACCGAGAACGACGCCAACCTTGACGGCGAATGCATCAACGACCCCGACCACTCGTGGGCGGGACTGCACAAGGCGTGGAACGGCGGGCGCAACGACGGCTGGCTCCCGATGTCGGTCGAGTCGGTCGGCCCCGCCAACGCACCGGCACTCATGGGCTACTACGAGCGCGACGACATCCCGGTCCACCGCACCCTCGCCGAGGCATTCACGATCTGCGACGCCTACCACTGCTCCGTTCTCGGCCCCACCGACCCCAACCGGCTCTACTGGATGAGTGCAACCCTCGACCCGGAGGGCACCCATGGCGGCCCACTTCTCGAAACACCCACGCTCATACCGAAGTTCGCCTACAGCTGGCGCACGATGCCGGAGAACCTCAGTGAGGCAGGTGTGAGCTGGAAGATCTACAACAACAAAGACCTCGGACCGATCTCCTCGGTCGTCCTCGACGGCATGATGGGGTGCTTCAAGCAGGCACAGAATCCTGACTCGGAACTGGCCCGACGCGGCATCGCACCCACCTACCCCAACGACTTTCGCGCCGACGTCGCCGCCAATCGGCTCTCCCAGGTGTCGTGGGTCGTCCCGCCCGCCATGGAGTGCGAGCACCCCGCTCTCCCCGCTGCTCTCGGCGCGGTGGGCATCGTGCAACTCCTCGACATCCTCACATCAAACCCTGCCGTATGGGAGAAAACCGCTCTCATCATCAGCTACGACGAGAACGGCGGCTTCTTCGACCACATCGTTCCGCCCACTGCCCCGCCCGGGACCAAGGGCGAGTACGTCAGCGTGCCGAACATCAACAAAGTCTCGTCGTCGAAGGGCATCCGCGGTCCTATCGGACTCGGCTATCGCGTGCCCTGCTTCGTGATCTCGCCCTACAGCCGTGGCGGTCTGGTCGCGCGCGAGACCTTCGACCACACGTCACAACTGAAGCTCATCGAGAAGCGTTTTGGAGTCGACGTCCCGAACCTGACAGCGTGGCGCAGACAGACCGTCGGCGACATGACGACAGCATTCGACTTCGCGCATCGACCGAACGCGGCCCGGCCTCGACTCGGCGATCCGAATCCCAAGGCGCAGAATGCTCTCGTCAAGTGTGGACCCAACGTCGCTGCGGGCACGGCAGGTTATGGCAAGCCGTATCCGGTGCCGCCCAACCGAATGCCGCGCCAACAACCGGGAACGCGCAGATCGCCGAGCGGCATCGTCTGATCCTGCTCACGCCGCAGCGGGCAGTCGTCCACCGATCACCGCGGCGACGGTACGCGCGAAGACCACTGTCCAGGCGGCGAGGAGAACACCGAACAAAATCGCGGCGCCGACGCGGAACATGGTGGCGTCCAACGCTGTTCCCAGTGCGGCGAGGCCTGTCACGCAGGTACCGATCGGGAAGGTGAAGCTCCACCACGTCAGCGCGAACGGCAGTGAACGCCGTACGTTGTGCACCGTGACAGCGGTCGCGAGCGCGAACATCCCTGCACCCAGCCCGGTGGCGGCCAGACCGTAACAGATCCCGAAGTCGACGAGGCCGGCAACTATCATGTGCTGGTCGGTGCGCCCGACGAATGCGCTGTCGGCATGAGCAGCAAGGGAATTGGCCGCCGTGACGGACTGGCCGATCACGCCGAGCGTGATCCAGATCGTCGGTGCCGCGCGCCCGGTCGGGACACCTCCGCGCATCAACCGGCCGTAGATCAGCGTGAGCGTGACCATCCCGAGGAACACGCTGAGCCCGAACAGCAGGTAACAGAGCGCGAGGAAACCCAGCCGCCACTGCCCGGACGGCACGTGCTCGACGAGGAGCGCCCCCGTCGTCGCCGACACCATCGGCGGAACGACGGGCATCAGCCAGGCCGGTAGTGCGACGAGCTCACCGCGTCGATGATGGTGCGTCATCATGAGATACGGCACCCCGATCGCCGTGCCGAGTCCCGCCAGGGTTCCAGCCGACCACAACACTGCGTCCACGACGACCGCACCAAGCGCACCGAGGATCGACGATCCGACGGTGATGGTTCCCGCGCCGACGGTCAACAGCGCCATCGGGATCGCGCCGTAGAACTGCACCATGACCGGGTCCGCCACGTAGCGACGCGCGAGGACCGGATGGCGCACCCAATGAGCACAGAAGGCGACAGTGATGAGCACGAGCAGCACTACCGCCAGTACCCAGATCGCACTCGCAAAGGACCGGATCGCCGGCAGTTCCCCGCCGACACTGATCGCCGACGTCGCAACGATCCCCGTACCCATCACCGCCGCGAACCAATTGGGGGTGATGTGCGCGAACGCGACTCCCCCTCGACGCAGGGTCGACCTTTCACCCGCTGCGACGTCGTCACCACACGATCGGTCAAGGATCTCGGTCATGCTCCGAGCTTCGTCGCCCGGACGACCTACCGGAAGACGGCTCGGTCTTGTGAGCTCACAAGTTGGACTTGTGGCACCGCATGGCGTGGCGGGAGCAATCCGTCACTCGACGGACATCTCCCCCAGCTCCGACCAACCGTCGGCATCGACGGTGGTGTTGATGATCTCCGGAGTCGAGACGAGGAAGTTCGGCAGGTCGGCCGTCGCCTTCTTGAAGTGGTCACTCGAGACGTGCGCCACCGCTGCGTCGTCGTCGAAAGCTTCGATGAGGACGTACTCGTTAGGGTCGTCGAGGCTTCGCGACCATGAGAACCACTTGTTTCCGGGTTCTGACCGCGTGGCCTCTGTGAACTCGGCGACCAGCTCTGGCCACTGATCTGCATACTCGGGCTTGATCTGCCATTTGGCGACGATGTGGATCATGTAGCCAGCCTAGGTCGGCTCTGCGACCCCGGGGAACAGTCACCGTGTCTCATTGTGAGAACCCTCGACGAGCGAACCTCACACACAGGCTCGTTGCATCACTCCACACACGCGCGCGTAACTTAGGTCACACAGCATGACCGGAGGAGAAGCGATGCGCGAGATCACCAGGTTCTATGTCGACGGTCAGTGGGTGGAACCCACTGAACTCAACCTCGTCGACGTGATCAACCCGGCCACGGAGAAGGCCGCCGGCCACGTGGCACTCGGCACGGCAGCCGACGTCGACGCCGCGGTGAGCGCGGCGCGTCGCGCCTTCGCGACGTGGGGCCGCAGCTCCGTCGACGACAGGGTTGCGGTACTCAACGCCATCATCGCCGAGTACCAGAAGCGCACCGACGACCTCGCCGAAGCCGTCACCGAGGAGATGGGCGCACCGGCAGGACTCGCGCGTGCCGCGCAGGTTCCGATCGGACTCGGTCACCTGATGACCGCGGCGGCGGCACTGCCCGAGTACAGCTTCGTCGAGGACCGTCGCGCCTCGCGGATCGTCAAGGAGCCCATCGGTGTCTGCGGTTTCATCACGCCCTGGAACTGGCCGCTCAATCAGGTGATGTGCAAGGTTGCACCGGCGCTGGCGACCGGCTGCACGATGGTGCTCAAGCCGTCCGAGGTCGCACCGTTCTCGGCAGCGATCGTCGCCGAGATCTTCGATGCCGCAGGCGTTCCCGCGGGAGTGTTCAATCTCGTCAACGGCGACGGCCCCGGCGTCGGGTCGGCGCTGGCCGCCCACCCCGACATCGACATGATCTCGTTCACCGGCAGCACCCGCGCGGGCATCGAGGTTGCGCGCACCGCAGCACCCACGGTCAAGCGAGTGGCACAGGAACTCGGCGGCAAGAGTCCCAACATCATCCTCGACGACGACGACCTCGCGAAAAATGTCGCCGGAGGGGTCGCGACGATGATGACCAACTCGGGGCAGTCGTGCAACGCACCCACGCGCATGCTCGTGCCCAACTCGCGTCTCGACGATGCGATCGAAGCCGTCAAGTCGGTCGAACCCTCACTCACGGTGGGCGATCCGACGGGCAAAGTACGCCTTGGCCCCGTCGTCTCCGAGCCGCAGTTCGAAAAGATCCAGGGACTCATCGAACGAGCCATCGGCGACGGCGCCACCCCGGTCATCGGAGGTCCGGGCAGGCCCGACGGCCTGCCGACCGGCTATTACGTGCGCCCGACCGTGTTCTCCGGCGTCACCAACGACATGGAGATCGCGCGTACCGAGGTGTTCGGGCCTGTACTGGTCATCATCGGCTACGACGACATCGACGAGGCGCTCGCGATCGCCAACGACACCGAGTACGGGCTCGCGGGCTATGTGTCGGGCAAGGATCTCGACGAGGTGCGTCGAATCGGCGAACGCATCCGGGCGGGCTCGATCTCGCTCAACGGTGCGCAACTCGACCCCTCCGCCCCGTTCGGCGGCTACAAGCACAGCGGCAACGGCCGTGAGTGGAGCGACTACGCCTTCGACGAGTTCCTCGAGGTGAAATCGCTGCTCGGCTACGACGCCTGAACCGACACCGCGTTCGGGTGGGCAACCGGCCCATCCGAATACGGTGTGCCCACCGAAGACTCGGTGACAGACGCACAAGGTCGACCGGCAAGGAGCCCCGATGACCATTGCTCGTGACATCGCCGACGTGATCGAACACCACATCGGCGGTGAGATCCCCGTCCATGTGACAGCGTGGGACGGCAGCGTCGCCGGCCCCGACGCCGCGCCGCACGTCGCCGTT
Source organism: Gordonia aichiensis NBRC 108223 (assembly GCF_000332975.1). Taxonomy (GTDB): domain Bacteria; phylum Actinomycetota; class Actinomycetes; order Mycobacteriales; family Mycobacteriaceae; genus Gordonia; species Gordonia aichiensis. The sequence goes on from NZ_BANR01000010.1 coordinate 120,734, forward strand.
TACAGCGCAGACGCACTACGCCGGATGGTGTGGCACCCGGGCGAACTCGGAGCAGCTCAGGCGTATGTCACGGGCGAGCTCGACGTGCTCGACGACCTCGACGAGGCGCTCAGCCACGTATGGAGCGTCGCCCGCGAGCGTGGGCTGTCGGGGATCCGGCCCTCGCCGCGTGTGCTTCTCGACGCCGCGCGCCTCGCATTGCGGTATCGACTCCTGGGCATGCCGAAGGCGCCCCCCGCGACACAGGCACGGGTGCGCGGACGCCTGCACTCCCGCGCCCGCGACCGTGCCGCGATCAGTCATCACTATGATCTGTCGAACGAGTTCTACGAGCTCATCCTCGACGACCACATGGCATATTCGAGCGCCTACTGGACCTCCGACGCCCCCGATTACACGCTCGCCGATGCCCAGGCCGACAAGCTCGACCGCGTCTGCCGAAAGGTCGGCCTCGACTCCCGACCGGGACAACGATTCCTGGACGTCGGCTGTGGCTGGGGATCGCTATCGTTGTATGCGGCAGAGCATTTCGACGCCAACGTGGTCGGGGTGACCATCTCGCGCGAACAGAAGGCGTTCATCGACGAGCGGATCGCGCAGCAGGGCTTGGCCGATCGCGTGGAGATCCGGGTGCAGGACTACCGCGAGATCCCCGATCGCCCGTTCGACGCGGTCGCCTCCCTGGAGATGGGTGAGCACGTCGGCGAGCAAAACTACGCGACCTATGCACAGGTGTTGCACGACAAGGTGATTCCCGGCGGCCGGGTATGCATCCAGCAGATGTCACGGCCCGAGGGCAATCATCCCGGTGGTGGTCCGTTCATCGAGTCGTTCATCGCGCCCGACATGTACATGCGCCCGGTGGAACGCACTGTGCAGTACCTGACCGATGCAGGACTGCGTGTCGACGACGTCGAGGAGATGGCCGAGCACTATGTGCGCACCGTCGACGTCTGGTACGACACGTTCGAGAAGAACTGGGCGCGCGCTGTCGAGTTGGTCGGCGACGAGATGGCTCGGGTGTGGCGGCTCTACCTCGTCGGAGGACGAATGGCGTTCCGCGAGGGACGCATGGGCGTCGAGCAGATCACCGCGACGCGGCCGGTCAGTTCCGGGCCTGCGTGACGTGTGCGTCGAGCCAACGAGCCGTCGTGTCGAGCACCTTCTCCTGTTCCGGCTCGTTGAAGATCTCGTGATAGAGGTCGTCGAAGATGACGAGGGTCTTGTCCTCGGAACCCGCGAGCCGTTCGACCATCTCGCTGCCTGCGGGATTGGTCAGTCGATCGGCTGAGCCGTGCATCACCAGCAGGGGGATGTGCAGCGAGCCGACCCGGCCGGGGAAACTCTGCATGGTCGAGAGCATCTCCGCGCCGAGCCGTGCGGGAATCCGCGCACGCGTGACCATCGGATCGGTCTGATACGCCTCCACGACAGCGGGATCACGCGACACCGCGGTCGAATCCAACGCGATGGTCGGCAGCCACGGGGCGATCTTGCCGAGGACCTGCGAGACCGCGATGACCGGCCCGGGCATGTCATCACCGGGCATCACTGCGGCGCCCGAGAGGATGAGTCCGTCGAGCATGTCCTGATGGTCGAGCGCGTAGTCGAGCGCGATGCACCCGCCCATGCTGTGCCCGAGCAGATAGGTGGGCAATCCGTCGATTGCGGTCTGCGTGATGACGGTGTGGAGATCGTCGCTGAACTGCTTGAACGACTTGATACGCAGGCGTTTTCCGCCGGACTTACCGTGTCCGAGATGATCAGGGATCGCGACGGCGAACCCCGCGTCGGTGAACGTTGCAGCAACGTGTGCGTAGCGCCCGCCGTGCTCGCCGAGTCCGTGAGCGATCACGACGAGTGCCCGCGGATCTGAGGGAGTGAGCGTCGTATAGAAGATCTGCTCACCGTGCTTGCCCGAGAAGGTACGTTCCTCGGTTGTGACGTCGGGTGTGCCGTCCGCGCTGTCAGCCATGGGGGCCATTATTGCCTACTCGGTCCGTCACAGGTTGCTTTCAGCGGGCTCCGGCCTCCCCGACGAGCTTCTCCGACGCTGCCCACAGGCCGTCGACGAGGTCGCGGCGTCGAGCCTGTTTGTTCTGTAGCCCGTTGGGCTTGAGCCGGTTGAAGTAGACGCCGTTGATCGCCGGGTCGGCGCCGCGCCGGGCCAGCGCGACGAGAGGTTGCGCACCCTGCTCCGGGGTGATCGTGCCGACACGCTTCAGCGGCGTGCGATAGAACAGCCCGATGAAAGCCGAGTCTCTGCCGAAACTGGAGGCGACAACTCCGGGATGTACTGCGGCGGAGACAATCCCGTCATCGCTCCACCGCTCGGCAATCCCGCGGGTGAACATGATGTTCTCCAGTTTGCTGGTTCCGTAGCAGCGCAGTTCGAAAGGTCGTCTGCGGTTGTAGTCGAGGTCGGTGAGATCGACACTGCCTGCGAGGTTCCCGAAGCTCGACGTGTTGACCACCAACGCGCCGCCGTCAGCGGACAGCCGATCCTTCAACAACGTGGTGAGCAGAAAACCGGAGAGGTGGTTGATTTGAAAGTTCGGTTCGTGGCCGTCGGCGGTGCGCTGCGATGGCGAGAAGGTCCCGCCCGCGTTGTTCAGGAGAACGTCTACCGATCCCGTGTGGCGCGCGATCTCGTCTGCCAGCTTCCGGACGTCGTCGAACCGCGCGTAGTCAGCGGCGAACCACGTCGCACCCGTCTGTGCGGCCACGGCCTCTGTCTTCTCGCGCGACCTACCGACCACGATCAGGTCGACGTCGTCGCCCGCGAGTTCTCGCGCCGCGACCGCACCGATCCCGTCACTCGCGCCCGTGATCACGATCGTTCGCTTGTCTGCCACAGAACACCCCTCGTCGGTCGCCGCCCCTGCGGCGTGAACACCTGCACTCAGGTCTACACGTTGCTGCCGATTATGCGGAGTGGACGACGTCGTCGGTCCGGGGTTCATACACTCCGATCATGAGCACACCACAGCTGCGCACGGTCGTCTCCGACATGTCGTTCACAGAATGCCCGCGATGGCACGACGGCCGACTGTGGTTCGTCGACTTCTACACACACGCCGTCTACTCGGTGGCAGAAGACGGCTCCGACCTCCGCGCAGAACTCGAGGTTCCCGCGCAACCGTCCGGATTGGGATGGCTCCCCGACGGCAGGCTGCTCGTCGTGTCGATGAAGGACCGCGCAATACTTCGGGTCGAAGACGACGGATCGGTCGTCGTGCACGCCGACGTCAGCGAGCACGTCACCGGCCATCCGAACGACATGGTCGTCGACGATAAGGGTCGCGCCTGGCTGGGCAACTTCGGTTTCGACCTCATGGCAGGCGCCGACCTCGACACCGCGTCACTGCTCCGCATCGACGCCGACGGCACCGTAACGTCCGTCGCGTCGGGCCTGCACTTTCCGAACGGCAGCGTGGTGACGCCGGATGGAACGACGCTGATCGTCGACGAGACTTTCGGAAATCGCATCAGCGCGTTCACGATTGGTGCTGACGGTTCACTCGGAGAGCGTCGGGACTGGGCACGTTTCGGTGACCAGCCGTCGTCTCCCTCACTTGCCGACGCTCTGGGCATGTCCGTCGTCGCCCCAGACGGCTGCGGGCTCGACGCACAGGGGTGCCTCTGGGTTGCCGACGCTGTTGGCAATCGTGTCATCCGAGTACGGGAGGGCGGAGAGATCGTCGACGAGATCGCGGTCGGCACAGGGGCATACGCCTGCATGCTCGGAGGAACTGCCGGTAACACCTTGTTCATCAGTTGCGCGCCCGACTTCGATGAGCACGCCCGTTCAGCAGCACGCGAAGCGACGATCCGCGCAATTCCGGTCGCGGTGGGTCACGCCGGACGCCCCTGAGCCACAGTCACTCCCGCCAGAAACCCGCTTCTTCGAGAAGCTCGACGGCGCGGTGTCCGCCACGGAGGAAGTGTCCTTCTATGAGTGTGCGGACCATGCCCGGCGAGCGATCTCGTAGCGCGTCGAGGATCTCGCGGTGGTCACGCAGCGATGACGCGACCGCGTCGGGGTGGGAGTCGAAGAAGTTGGGCGGAATCGCGCGGCTGAGCAGTCGCAACTCCGCGATGAGACGACGCGACCTCGACGCCTTGTTGATCATGCGGTGAAAAGCAGCGTTCAAGCGCTCCATCTCCACTAGGTCGTCGGTACCCTCCATCTGCTCAGCCAGATCGTCGAGCGCCGCGAAGTCGGCGTCGGACAGATTGGCTGCTGCGCGCTCTGCGGCGAGGCCGGAGATCACACCGAGCATCCAGTAGTGGTCGCGAATGTCCTCGCGAGCCAGGTCCGCAACAAATGCCCCGCGCCGCGGAATGGTCTCGATGATGCCCTCCCCCGCGAGCGCGATGAGTGCCTCGCGGACGGGCAGTTTGCTCATTCCCAGCTTCTCGGCCAACGCATCCTGGTCGACCTTAGAACCCGGCCGAAGTTCGCCTGCGAACACGAGACTGCGAATCTCACGTGCTGCTGATTCCTTGCGTACCGACGACACGGCATCCGACCCCGTCTCGACCTTCTCCTGCGGATTGACAGTCACGCGTCGATCTTAGCGCGCAGATATAAAACATGCGGTCGCCTTAATATCATCCGATACCACCGAGTGAGCTGAACGCACCCGATTTCCTGCATGAATGCCGCACCCTCTGGCGAGATCGCCTCTTTTTTGATATTTTTCGATCATGACTGCTGCATCAGCACAACAGCACAGACCGGCCGTCGACGCCGACGATTTCTCCCAGATCCGCGCACTGGTGCACGAGTTCATCCGAACCAAGGTGGTTCCTCGCGAGGCCGAGATCATGCAGGCCAACGGGATCCCCTCCGACCTACGCGCGCAAGCAGCCGAGATGGGTCTCTTCGGATACGCCATCCCTCAGGAGTGGGGCGGACTCGGACTCGACCTGGCCCAGGACGTCGAACTCGCGATGGAATTCGGATACACGAGCCTCGCTCTCCGGTCGATGTTCGGCACCAACAACGGGATCGCCGGTCAGGTTCTCGTCAACTTCGGCACCGACGATCAGAAGAAGCAGTGGCTTGCAGGCATAGCGTCGGGCGACGTCGTCGCGTCCTTTGCGCTCACCGAGCCCGGCGCGGGATCCAACCCGGCGGGACTGCGCACGAAGGCGGTCCTCGACGGTGACGAGTGGGTCATCGACGGACAGAAGCGCTTCATCACCAACGCTCCGATCGCCGACCTCTTCGTCGTCTTCGCGCGCACCCGTCCTGCAGACGAATCGGGCACGGGCATCGCAGTATTCCTCGTTCCCGCCGACACTCCAGGTGTCGAGGTCGGCGCGAAGGATTCCAAAATGGGCCAAGAGGGTGCCTGGACCGCAGACGTCACGTTCGACTGCGTGCGCATCCCGGTGTCCGCACTCGTCGGGGGCGACGAGGAGAAGGGCTACAAGGCTGCCATGACCTCGTTGGCGCGCGGCCGCGTCCACATCGCTGCCCTGTCGGTCGGACAGGCACAGCGCGCGCTCGACGAATCGGTGGCCTACGCAGCCAATGCCACCCAGGGCGGAAAGGCCATCGGCTCTTTCCAATTGGTGCAGGCTATGCTCGCCGACCAGCAAACGGGAGTGATGGCCGGACGAGCGTTGGTGCGCGATGCTGCGGCCAAATACGTCTCTGGCGAAGACCGTCGCATTGCACCCTCCGCGGCGAAACTCTTCTGCACAGAGATGGTCGGTAAGGTCGCCGATCTCGCCGTACAGATCCACGGCGGCACAGGTTATATGCGCGAGGTGCCCGTCGAGCGCATCTACCGTGATGTGCGGTTGCTGCGTCTCTACGAGGGCACCAGCGAGATCCAACGACTCATCATCGGCGGCAACCTCATCCGCTCCGCATCGACACACAGCTGATACTCAACTTCCCCGATCGAGAGAGAATTCCACGCCCATGCCAGGACCACTCCTGCACAACCAGACCGCCGTGATCACCGGCGCCGCCCAGGGAATCGGCTTCGCCATTGCCCAACTCTTCATCGATGAGGGTGCTCGCGTCGTCATCGGCGATGTCAACGCGGATGCCGCACAGAAGGCTGCCGTCGAACTCGGCGGCGCCGATCGCGCCATCGGGGTGCGGTGCGACGTCACCGTCAGCGATGACGTCGACGCGTTACTCGCCGCTGCCGCAGACGCATTCGGTCCCGTGGATGTGATGGTGAACAACGCGGGTATCACCAGGGATGCGACGATGCGGAACATGACCGAGGAGCAGTTCGACCAGGTCATCAGTGTGCACCTGAAGGGAACCTGGAACGGTACGCGCAAGGCAGCGGCCATCATGCGTGAACGCAAGTCCGGCGCGATCGTAAATCTGTCGTCGCTGTCGGGCAAGGTGGGCATGGTCGGACAGACCAACTACTCGGCAGCCAAGGCAGGCATCGTCGGCATGACGAAAGCAGCTGCGAAAGAGATGGCGCACCACGGTGTTCGGGTGAACGCCATCCAACCCGGCCTGATCCGCTCGGCTATGACCGAGGCCATGCCACAGAAGGCCTGGGATCAGAAGATGGCCGAGATTCCCATGGGCCGTGCGGGCGAGGTCAGCGAAGTCGCCACCGTCGCACTGTTTCTCGCCAGCAATCTGTCGTCGTACATGACAGGGACGGTCATGGAGGTCACCGGCGGGCGATTCATGTGACAACCGCGGATATGCCTACCGGGTCTGACGCCCCTCGACCACTCGACGGTGTACGCGTGGTCGAGATCTCGAGTTTTGTCGCCTCGCCGTTGTGCGGGCTCACTCTCGCTCAGCTGGGCGCCGAGGTGATCCGTGTCGATCCGGTCGGCGGTGCGGCGGACGTCAACCGCTGGCCGCTGACCGATGACGGCAGCACCTCGATCTATTGGACGGGACTCAACAAGGGCAAGAGGTCGGTCACCGCTGATCTCCGATCCGACGAGGGTCAGTCACTGGTCACCCGACTCATCACCGAATCCGGCCCAGGCGGCGGCATTCTCGTCACCAACTCGGGCGGGCGGAAGTGGATGAGTCACGAAGTGCTGCAACAGAGTCGTTCCGACGTGATCACGTTGGAACTCCTCGGCGGTTCGGACGGCTCCCCTGCCGTCGACTACACAGTGAATGCCGAGCTCGGCTTCCCTCGGCTCACCGGACCCATCAACCACGACGGACCCGTCAATCACGTTCTGCCGGCGTGGGATGTGATCTGCGGGCTGTACGCGGCAGTGGCGATCACCGCGGCCGTGCGACGTCGCGAATGCACAGGAGCGGGCAGCCGCATCCGATTGCCTCTCGAAGACACTGCGCTGTCGATCGCCAGTACCCTCGGCTATCTCACCGAACCACAGGTGAATTCACGGTCGCGCGAAGCAACCGGCAACGACGTCTACGGAACCTATGGCACCGACGTCGCGACCGCCGACGGCGATCAATTCATGATCGTTGCACTGACGCCTCGACACTTCCGCGATCTCGTACAGCTCACCGACACAGGCGACGTGATCGGCTCTCTCGAGCGAGCGCTCGACGTCGATTTCTCCCTCGAAGCCGACCGCTTCGCTCATCGCAGCGTGCTGAATGCGTTGTTCAGAAAGTGGTTCTCCGAACACTCGACCAGTGACGTGTCTGCCGCCCTCGCCGCGTCGTCGGTGCTCGCCGGGAGATACCGCACTTTCGACGAGGTGGTGGCTTCCGGTTCACTCAAGACCAATCCGCTCTTCGCCGAGGTAGACCAACCGGGCATCGGGCGCTACCTCGCCGCTGCGCTGCCCGCGACATTCGACGGCCAACAGTACTTCGTCGGCCCTGCGCCACAACTGGGCGCGCACACGCCGGTCACTGATACATCGGGCATCGAAGCGGACTGAACCCCGTTCAGGCGCCACACCACCATCCGTCACCGATCGGCCCCACTGCACGCTCCCCCTGGACCCGCATCGTCATCTACGTGAATCGAGATCACAGTATTGCTCGACAGAAGGGTGAACGGTACTGTGTTGCAAATGGTCAGTCCATAAACCCGGCTGACGTGCACGGCACTACTTGACGAGAGGACACAGACGTCTCATGACCGAATTCGGCGACATCACCTACGAGGTCGACAACGGGCTGGCATGGATCACCATCAATCGTCCGGAACGTTACAACGCGTTCCGCGCACAGACGGTCGACGAACTCATCCTCGCCTTCAAGATGGCGTGGGCCAGCTCCGAGGTGGGTGTCGTCTGCCTGACCGGCGCCGGCGACAAGGCCTTCTGCGCCGGCGGAGATCAGAAGCAGCGCATGGAGACCGGCGACTACGGCCCCTCGCAGAGCGGACTCTTCGAAGTCGAATCCCTGCACCGAGTCATCCGCGACAACCCCAAGCCGGTGATCGCTGCGGTCAACGGATTGGCGATCGGCGGAGGACACGTCCTGCACGTACTGTGCGATCTCACCATTGCTGCCGACACTGCGCAGTTCGGCCAGAACGGCCCCCGCGTCGGCTCGTTCGACGCGGGCCTCGGGTCGGGCTACTTGGCGCGTGTCGTCGGCGAGAAGCGAGCACGCGAGATCTGGTTTATGCTGCGTCGCCTCTCGGCCGAGGAAGCCCTGGACTGGGGTCTTGTCAACAAGGTGGTGCCAGCCGCCGAGCTGCGCAACGAGGTGCGGGCATGGGCGGATCAGATGCTCGACTTCTCCCCCACCGCGCTCAAGGTACTCAAGCAGTCACTCAACACCGACACCGAACATTTCGTCAGCGTCGGCCAGATGGCGTACTCGACACTCGAGATCTTCGGCGAAACCCCAGAGGCCCGTGAGGGCATTACCGCGTTCAACGAGAAGCGGAAGCCTGACTTCACTCCCTATCGAGGCAAGTGAGTTGCAGTTCTCCCCAGAGCAACGTGAGTTCGCGACGGCAGTGTCCGACTACTGCCGTCGCGAGCGCGCGACGCTGGCGCAACGTGACGCACTCACCGAGGGCGGCACGCTGGCCAACAGTCCGACGGTGTTGTCCGACATGGCGTCCCATGGGTGGCTGGGCGTATCACTGCCGGAACAGTTCGGTGGCGGTGGCGCGGGATTCGTCGACGAGTGCATCTTCTTGGAAGAGTCGGCCCGTGGACTGGCGCCGATCACCGCGTACTCGACGGGTCTGACTGCGGCGCAGACGTATCTACGTTGGGGCACAGACGAGCAGAAGAAGACCGTCGTCACCAACCTCACCGCCGGCCGTTTGGAGGCCATCGCCCTGAGTGAACCAGGGGCAGGCTCGGATCTGGCCGGACTGCGGGTGACCGCCCGCCGCGAGGGCGACCGATACCTCATCAACGGCCAGAAGACCTGGATCTCCGCTGCACATGTGGCCGAACACATCCTGGTGCTGGCCCGCGAGGAGTCCGGCGGCACCAAGCATCAGGGTATGACCCTACTGATGGTTCCCACCTCGGCACCCGGACTGACCATCCGCGGCATCGAGACGATGGAACCCCGCACCTGCAATGATGTGTTCTTCACCGACGTCGAGGTGCCCACGTCAGCGGTCGTCGGAACACCGTGCAACGCGTGGAAGCAGCTCATGCGCGGCCTGGCCATCGAACGAATGATCATCGCCGCCATGAGTATCGGTGCGGCGCGCCGTGCACTCGACGACGTCGTGGCGTACGCCAAGGATCGCGAACAGTTCGGGCAACCGATCTCGTCGTTCCAGGCATTGCGTCATCGGATGGCCGACCTCGCCACCGACATCGAGATGGCTCGCCTCTTCGTCTACGACGTCGCCGCCAAGATCGACGCCGGTCTCGAAGAGGCGCTCTCCATGGAGAGTTCGATGGCAAAGATGCGGTGCACCGAGATCGCCAAGAACACAGCGCTGGAGGCAATGCAGATGATGGGCGGTTACGGCTATGCCCGTGAATACGGCATGGAAGGCCAGGTACGCCGGGCCCTCGCACCGCCGATCTACGGCGGCACCAACGAGATCCAACGCGAAATCATCGCGAAGAACATGGGCCTGTGAATACAGAAACCACGGTAGACCCGAGAACGAGGTAACTCAATGAACGAGATCTTCTCGCCAAAGCTGTTGGCGGGCAAACGCATTCTTATCACAGGTGGCGGTACCGGTCTGGGCCGTGGAGTTGCACGGCAACTCGTCGAGCACGGGGCCGAGGTCCACTTGTGGGGCCGTCGAGAAGCCGTGCTCGCCGAGGCCGCAGCCGAGGCTTCCGAACCACATCCGGGTTCGGTGCATTATCACACCGTCGATGTACGTGACTACGAGAACGTCGACGCCACCATGGGCGCGATCTGGTCCGAGCACGGACCGCTGACCGGTGTGCTCAACAATGCTGCAGCCAACTTCATCGCGCAGACCAAGGACCTGAGCCCCCGGGCGTTCTCTGCGATCACCAGCACTGTGATGAACGGTTCATTCCACACAACCCACGCCGCAGGCAAGCGGTGGATCGCCGACGAGCTACCGGGGAGCGTACTGTCCACTCTGACCACATGGGTGTGGACGGGGTCGGCTTTCGTCGTGCCTTCGGCGATGGCGAAAGCAGCTGTTCATTCGATGACAATGTCTCTCGCCGTCGAATGGGCCAAGCACAACATCCGCGTCAATGCGGTTGCTCCAGGTCCTATTCCCACCGATTACGCCTGGGAGATGCTCAATCCCACCGACAAGAGTTCGGTCGGAGCCACTCAAACCGACTCGATCCCCGCAGGCAGAGCCGGAACAATCGAAGAATTGGCCAACCTCACGATGTTCCTCCTCTCGGACGCATGCGATTACCTGACCGGACAGTGCATCGCGATGGATGGTGGCCAAATGCTGGCGGGCCCAGGCACTTTCGCTGGCCTGACAAGTCTGTCGGACGCCGACTGGCAGCAGATCAAGGAGACCAGCAAGGCTGCGTCCGAATCGAGTAAGGCGCAGCGGAGCGTCTGAACTCACCTACCGACGCACGCGAAGATGGGGCCGCATCCTGCTCGAGGATCCGGCTCCATCTTCGCGGGGGTCACCTACACGGGCATGGCCACGATCGCCGAGGACAGGCCGCTATCAGTGAACTGCGGCCTTCGTCGGCATGCCCATCACATCGACGCCGTGTATTCGTACGACCTGCTGCGGGTCTGCGCGAGCTCGAAAATACCGACGCCTTGTTCGCCATTGCACGTGTACGAACACAGACGATCGGTGAGCGCCGAATCGAGCGTGCTCGGATTGACCGACCCGTCGAGTGGAAAACGGTCCACTTCGATGTGATCAACGCTCTTCTGGGCTCCGTGATGCCCGCCGTACCCGGCGCCTGCCATGTAGCCGCCACGGGCGCTGGCATCAGCGAATATCGGATACGTCCGGCCGGAGTCGGTATCGACCTCGACAACGCCCTCGACCAGATCGCGATGTGCATCGAACGTGAGGTTGTGCCGCACATCGGTGACGTCGTCGACGAGTCCGTTTGCGTGCATCACGGCGCCCTTGAGAAGCATGCGCCGGTGATCACGTGTTTCGACCAGCAGGAACCCTACCGAATAGTCCGAGAACTGCGCTTGGAACCAGATGTGCAATCCCTGACCACCGGACATCGTGCGGACCCCTCGCGATCGGTCCCGTTGCCCGCACCACCCGTCGACGGATCGGTCGACGCCGTCAATGGACAGCGTGCCGTCGTAGTATCCGGACTGGAACAGATGATCGAACGAGGTGGGCGTCGACGTGTCGTTGGTGACGCTTACGGTACCGAACCACGGTGGCGTCTGGGCCCGCCAGGTCACATCGAATTCAACGCCGATGTCGTTGGGCCCGAGCACGAGCCGCCATGCCGCGTTCGGCTCGAGGAGCTCGAATCGAAAAGGTCCTGCCCCGTCGCGCTCGGTGGCGCTCAGTACGCTCGCGTAGCGTAGATTGCGTTGCTCGTGCTTGTCACTGAGCAGGACATAGCCGTCAACGGCGTCGTTGGGCGGATAGAACCCGAAGCCCATGATGATCGACGGTTCGGTCGCCTGCTGCGGGTGCAGATTGAACATGCAGCGATCGAAGAACCCGGCAGGCAGGTCGGATACGTCGGGACCCACGAGTCGATCGTGGAATGTGGTGGTACCGGCTGTCATCGGATCTCCTTGTGTCTGTGCGGGTTCGGGTTCAGACGCCGGCGTCGACAAGGCCCGCACTGCGACGTGCATCGGCCAAGAAGCTCGTCACCAACCCGGGGTCGGCGTAGTACGGGTCACCGATTCCGTCGACGAGTCGTCTCCGGCTGTACTCGTAGAGCACCGCGAGCTTCCACAGCGCGAGGGTGGTATACCAGGACAGATTGCCGAGGTCTCGGCCGCTGCGCCGGGCGTACCGGTCCATCAACTCGTCGCGACTCGGATATCCCTCTTCGAGCATCGCCGTACCCAGCGCCGCCGTCGGGTTGGGGTCGTGGCCGGACTCGGGCACCGTGGCGAGAAAGTACCCTATGTCGAGCAGCGGGTCGCCCAATGTCGCGAGCTCCCAATCCAGTACCGCGGCAACACGCCCTGGATGATCGGGTTCGAGTACGACGTTTCCGATCCGGTAATCGCAATGCACCAGTGTTGCGTCGGATTCTGCCGGCGTATTGCTGAGCAGCCATTCATCGACGTCTGCGAATTCTTCTGGCGCAGAGCCATTCTCGTCGGCAATGAGACGCCTCATGCGCGCAACGTGTCGGGCGTTGAACCCCTCGGGGCGCCCGAGATCTGCGAGGCCTGCCGCCCGCCAATCGACAGCATGTAGCGCCGCAAGGGTGTCTATCAGGCTGTCGCCCACCGCCCTGCGTTGCGTCGGGGTGTTCAGCGGCGATGGGGTTCTCGTCGTCACCACCGGTCCGGACGCAAACGACATCACGTACATCGGCACGTCCAGCACATCACGATTATCGGCGACGGCCAGTACCTTCGGTACGGGTACTGCGGTGTCGGACAACGCTGACATGATGCGCGCCTCCCGCAGCATGTCGTTGGCGCCCGGCGGAATCGGGGGCGGCGGTGGCCGCCGGACAACGACGGACTCGGTCCCGTTTGTGACGAGGTATGTGAGGTTGGAATGCCCGTCGCCGATCCGCCGCGTGGTGATGTCACCGCTCATGATGCGGTGCTCGGTGAGAAACCCACGCAGCCGGTGGAGGTCGGAATCGCTCCAGTCCCAGCCCGTCGTGTCGTCGGTCATCGCGGTCACCGACCTGTGAACTGCGGCGCGCGCTTCTCTTTGAATGCAGCAAGTGCCTCGGGCATGTCAGCTGTGCGAGTGAGCAGTGCTTGACCGCGGTTCTCGAGTTCGAGTGCCGCTTCGTAAGAACCTATTTCGGCGTTCCGCTGGATCGCCCGCTTGGACATGCGGACGCCGCCGGGGGAATTCTGCGCGATGAGCCGGGCCATGGCCATCGCCTCGTCGAGTAGTTGCTCCGAGGGGACCACATGATTGACCAGGCCGATACGCAACGCCTCGTCAGCCTTCACTATTCGCGCGGTGAAAGCGATCTCGGCAGCACGGGCGGGACCGACGAGTCGTGCCAGATTGAAGGACGTGCCCAGTTCGCCGATCGATAGGCCGACCTTCACGAAGGCGGCGCTGAGTTTGGCAGTGGGGGCCGCCAGCCGGATGTCGGCGGCGAGCGCGAGGGCGAACCCGCCTCCGGTTGCCGGCCCGTGGATGGCGGCGATCACCGGGAACGGAAGGTGGCGGATCGATTGGATACCGCCCGTCGCGGTTTCCTGGAACTTGAGGAACTCCCGCACACCCATCTCGGTGATGACCGAGATCTCGTCCAGGTCGAAGCCCGCACAGAAAGAACGCTCACCACTCCCGGTGACGATGAGCGCGCGTAAGCCGCTGTCACGCAGAGCGCGACCCGCGACGAGATACTCATGGAACATCTCGACCGTCTGCGAATTCATACGGTCGGGACGATTCATCTGAAGCACGCCGATGCCGGATTCGGGCTCGGTGAAGGTAAGGGTGTTCAGGGAAGGAAAGTCAATGGTCACGTGCGCCTACCTGGCTCGATGAATGGACGTCGGTCAGTTGCCCTGGAAGACCGGCGGGCGCTTTTCCTTGAACGCGGCCAGAGCTTCGGGCATATCCGTGCTGCGGGTTAGCAACGCCTGACCGCGATTCTCGAGTTCGAGAGCCGCGGCGTACGAACCGACTTCGAGATTCGCCTGCAGAGCCCGCTTTGAAAGTTGAACCCCACCAGGTGAGTTCGCGACGATCTGCTCGGCGAGTGCCAGTGCGTCAGCGACAGGATCGTCGTCGGCCACCCAGTTGACGAGCCCGAGCTCCTCTGCTTCTGAAGCTTCGACGATCCGACCGGTGAAACAGATCTCGCTCGTCTTGGCGGGTCCGATCAAACGAGTCAGCAGCCACGACGTTCCGAGGTCTCCCGCGGACAGCCCGATGCGCACGAAGGCTGCGTTGAATTTGGCTGCAGGGCCGCCGATCCGGATGTCTGCTGCCAACGAGAGAGAGAATCCCCCGCCTGCAGCGGCACCGTTGACGGCCGCGATGACAGGCACTCGCACCGATCTGATCGCCGCAAGCGCACGAGCCGCGCGTTCCTGCTGATCGAGCATGCCCAACGCGCCGAGATTGGGCAGTTCGTCAGCATCGGCGAGGTCGTACCCCGAACAGAACGCCTTGCCTGCGCCGGTCAGAATGACGACTCGTAGGTCGTCCTCGGCGCCGAGGTCCCAGGCGAGCTGCTCGAGCTCGACAAACATGGCATTGGTCATCGCGTTGTATCGGTCTGGACGGTTCAGGGTGACCACAACGATCCCCGGCTTGACCTCTTCGGCAAGCAGGGTCTCCATCTGTCGGTCTAGTGCCTTCATTCACGAACTCCTCAGTAGAGCGGCAGGGGTGACCTCGAGCATCAGCGGAACTCGGGCTTACGCTTGTCGACGAAGGCTCGGATGCCTTCGGCCGCCTCTCCGTCCTCGAAAAGTTGCTGGATCTGCTCAACCTCGACCCGCGATCCCTCGGCGAGAGGAGAGTCGAACGCAGCATCGACGGTCCGCACCACCGCCAACTGCGCAGGTAGCGAGGGCCCGATGAGCTGATCCGCGAGTTCACGCGCCGCCACTGTCACGTCACCGTCGGTGAGCCGATCAACGAGGCCGATGCGATAGGCCTCGTCCGCGGATACCTGCCGCGCGGTCAGCATGATGTCGAGCGCACGCCCACGGCCAACGAGACGCGGAAGACGTTGCGTTCCGCCCGCACCCGGAATCAAACCGAGTTTCACCTCTGGTAGACCGAAACGGCCATTGGGCCCCGCCACACGCAGTGTGCAGGCCATGGCCAGTTCGAGCCCGCCACCGAGCGCCACACCATCGACGGCCGCAACCGAGATCCAGGGGGAAGCAGCAAGCCTGTCGTTCACCTCACGCATCTTGTCGCCGTAGGCAGTGAAGCTTGCCGCATCGATGGATGAGAGGTGCTTGATGTCGGCACCAGCGGCAAAAAACCCTGGGATCGCCGACCTGATCACCATGACCTTCACATCGCCCGCTTTCTCAGCGGCATCCATCGCCGAGTGCAGTCCATCCAGGAGCGGAATACCGAGTGCGTTGGCAGGAGACCGCTCCAGGGTGACCTCACTGATCCCTGGCGACACCGTCGTCGAGGTCACCACATCTTGCGCCTGATCTGCCATACCGTCCTCACGTCCGCTCATCCTGCCGCGCCTGACACGCCCACTGTTCCCTCGAACGTAACGACACCCCCTATTTCAAGTCAACCATTATTTTGGTACGACCAAATGTCCGCACCGACGCGCCACAGCACAGGTCGCATGCAACGTCGAACTGCTGGTAAATTCGGTACGACCATAAATACGGAAAGCAGGTTGTTCATGTCCGAGTCGAGCGCGGTCGCACGACACCCGGTTCAATTGCAGCCGATGCAGGTACCGAAAGCGTCGGATGTGCTCGCCAATGATCTGCGTGAGCGCATTCTTCGTGGTGAATTCCCCGCGGGCACCGCACTCCCACCCGAACGCGAATTGGTCACGCAGACCCGTATGAGCCGAACCACCGTACGCGAGGCGTTGCGAATCCTCGAAGTACAGGGGCTTGTGGTGATCAAGACAGGTCGGTCCGGCGGCGCCTTCGTCCAGCAACCGGGTGGCGACTCCGTCGCGACCTCTGTCAACCTGCTGATCCGCGGACAGCAGCTACGCCTGACTGACCTCCTGGAGACCCGCGAGGCGATCGAGCCTGCCTGCGCCGGGCTCGCGGCAAAGTATCGCAACGACGACGATATCGCGGCGCTCGAAGCGGCGAACAGCACCATCGGAGATCTTCAGGCACCGCTCGAGGGATTCCTGAGGGCCAACGTGGAGTGGCACATCGGAGTTGCAGTTGCCAGCCACAACGAACTGCTGACCGGCTTCATGACCGCCCTGTCGAACGCCATTTACAGCTCGACAGAGAACAAGGCCTTCGTCGACGACGACGTGCGCAAGACGACATTCAAGGCACACAAAACCATCACCGACGCGATCCGCTCAGGTGACAGTGCAGCGGCCACAAGGCGTATGACAAAGCATGTGCACGGCTACGCCGAAGCCGTCGTGCAGGTCGAACAGCGTACCGAGATCGAGTTACGCGACGCGTAAGGCCCCTGCAGCGCTGGGCCCGGGTGCGACCTCAATCAACCAACGACGGCGCGCCGAGGTACTGCCGGAGGCCTGCGAGGATATGGCGGTTGGTGGCGCGGGTCTCTGTATCCGTCAAACCCCAGGGTGGGGCGATCAGATCGAGATGGTCGAATCCCTCAGGAATGGCAGCCAGTGCATCCGGAAAGTCCGCAGGCGTACACGCGATTCCGATCGTGTCGATCATGTCATCGGTGACGGCGGCGATGACACCAGCGGTGTCGCGCTCACGCGCCGCCGCCCGAATACGCTGCTGGTCAGCACTCCATCCGTGCAGTTCGAATAGTCTGTCGTAGACCCGCGATGCGGCGTATTGCCCTATGGCGAACGCCACCTGGCGGCGAGCCTTGTCGATGTCGTCGTCGATACCGCACATACGGATCCCCATGATCGTGATGTCGGATGGGTGACGTCCAGCGAGCCCGGCGCCTTTCGACAATTCCTCGGCGACCGGGCCGCGGACATAGTCGGCCGTGTACATGGGGTGGCCGACGAGCCCATCGGCATGCTGCCCTGCAGTGCGCAACATCAGCTTGTTGACGCCCGCAACCCAGATCGGGATCTCTGGCCGCACCGGCTCGGGAACATCGGAGGTCGGCCGGATATGGATCTGATAGAACCGTCCGTCGTGGTCGACCGGCCCCTCGTGCAGACGCCAAAGCTGCTTGAGCACGGTCACGAGTTCCGCCATACGGGCAGCCGGCGCCTCCCCGCTGACCCCGTGCCAGGCCTCCATCATCTTCGGCGTGCCGTTCCCGAGTCCGAGAATAATTCGGCCGCCGGATAATTCGTCGAGATCGCGGGCTTCTGCTGCCCACATCAGAGGGCTGCGGCCCACACCGTACGCGATGTTGGTTCCGATCGATATCGCGTCGGTTCCAGCAGCAAGCATCGCCATGGGAACCGTCGCCGAGCGACTGTACAGCTCACTCGTCCATACGGCTGTGCATCCGATCTCCTCGGCCTCGCGCGCCAGGTCGACCATGGTGGTGAACCGCTCCCGGCCGGTTCCGACGCCGAATGCATTGACCCCGAATGTCGTCATCTCTCTGGTCCTTTCACTCATACGTCACGACCGGCGCGGGAACTTGCCGAAGTCCGGCTGCCGCTTGGCCTTGAATGCCTCGCGTCCCTCCTTGGCCTCGTCAGTGGAGTAGAAGAGCAGGTTCGTATCGTGCGCGAGTTGCTGAATGCCGGCCAAACCGTCTTCTGCGGCATGGAAACTCGCCTTCATCAGACGAAGGGCCATCGGTGACAGGGCAAGCATCTCTCGGCACCAACCGACCGTTTCGGACTCCAGCTGCGCCAGCGGCACCACTGTGTTGACCAAGCCCATCTCCAACGCTTGTTCAGCGGTGTACTGACGACACAGAAACCAGATCTCCTTGGCTTTACGCTGGCCGACGATATCTGCCAGCAGCCCGGCACCGAAGCCTCCGTCGAACGAGCCGACACGCGGCCCGACCTGACCGAGGCGCGCATTGTCGGCCGCGATCGTCAGGTCGCACACTATCTGCAGCACGTGTCCGCCACCGATGGCGTATCCGGCCACCATGGCGACAACAGGTTTCGGCAGGCGACGGATCTGCACCTGCAGATCCGTGACATGGAATCGTCCCACTGCGCGGGGATCGTCCGGCTCGGTGAGATAGCCGGTATCGCCTCGCACACGTTGATCACCACCGGAACAGAAGGCTTTCTCTCCCTCACCGGTCAAGATGATCACACCGATAGAGGGATCCTCACGGGCAGCCGTCAATGCGTCAGAGATCTCCATGAGGGTCTGTGGCCGAAAGGCATTGTGCACCTCGGGCCGGCAGATGGTGATCTTCGCGATACCGTCGTCGGTGCGGGAGTAGTCGACGTCGTCGTAACGACGGACCGTCGACCACTCCACCACTCCGGACCCGCTCGAGTGGCCGGAACTCATGCCATGGTCAGTCCACCGCTGACCGAGAGCGTCTGTCCGGTGATATAGCCCGTCTCGTCGGAGGCGAAGAATGCCACTGCAGCAGCGATGTCAGATGGCGCTGCGAGTCGCTTCATCGGCACAGCGCGGGTCATGCCGCCGAGTACCTTGTCGGCGTCCTGCCCGGAGTTGTTCGCGAACTTGCGCAGCGCTGGAGTATCGGTGGGACCGGGGCACACGGTGTTGACCGTGACACCCTTGGTTGCCACCTCACGGGCGAGGGTCTTCGTGAACGCGATGATGCCGCCCTTGGCGCCCGAATACACGGCCTCGAGCGACGAACCGACGCGCCCCGCATCCGATCCGATGTTGACGACACGGCCGAAACCCCGCTCGATCATCCCGGGGACGACGGTGTGATTGACGCGTAGCGCACCCTTGAAGTTGATGTCGAGGATCTTGTTCCAGAAGTCCTCGGTGGTGTCGAGAAACTTCATGAAGTCATCCCAGCCGGCATTGTTCACGGCGACCTCGACCGGACCGAGATCGGACTCGATCTTGGCCACTGCGGCTTTCACTGATTCGGTGTCGGTGACATCGATCGGCACGGCGATCGCTTCTCCGCCTGCGGCCACGATCTCCTTCGCGGTCTGCTGCGCCACTTCCAGATTCAGGTCGGCGACCGCTACGCGGAAGCCGGCATCGCCGAGTTTTCGCGAGATGCCCTCACCGATCCCCTGTGCTCCACCGGTGACCAGCGCGACTCGATTACTCATGTGTCTCAATCCTTTCGATGATGTTTGCGATGTCAGGATGCGGAGCGAACCGCACCCGCGAGTTCGTCGCGGAATTCGGGAGCCGCGATGTTGATCAGCCGCCGACGCCGTTCGGCGAGCGGCTGTCCACGAAGATGGGCGATTCCGTGTTCGGTGACCACACAGTCGACGTCGGCGCGCGCAGTGGTGACCACTCCCTCATCGAGGCCGAACTTGATGGACGACCTCCCGCGCATCGTGGATCGCAACGCGATGATCGACCGTTTTCCGGTCAGCGCTGCCGATCTCGCGAAATCAACCTGGCCACCAACAGCACCTAGGTAAGCGCCGCGGCTGACCTCGGCTCCGACCTGGCCGGTGAGATCGACCTCGATCGCGAAGTTCACCGCGACCAAAGAACTCAGCTGTGAGAGTACCTGCGGGGCATGGGTGTAACTGGTGGGCCGGAACAGGAAGGGAAGATCACAGACGCGGTTGTAGAGATCCGCAGAGCCGAGTGCGGTGCCGGCGACCGCGAGCCCGACGTCGACCTGCTTGCGACTACCGGTGACGACTCCCTTGTCGATCAGTCGCAGAACACCGTCGGTAACCATGCCGGAATGCACACCGAGGTCCCGGTGCCCCGACAGTGCGTCGAGGACCGCGGCCCCCATCGAGCCGATACCAACCTGGATGGTGTCGCCATCGTCGATCAACTCGGCGATATGGCCGGCAATCATCCGATCCAGGTCGCCGGGAGCTCGTGTCGCCTCTTCTTGTAAGGGACGGTCGGTCTCGACGGTCGCGGTGAACCGACTCACCGGGATTCGAGGCGATCCCGGTACCGCTGGCATCTGCCTGTTGATCTCGGCGAACAGCATCGACGTGTGCTCGAGCGCGTCAGCCATATAGTCGACGCCGATACCCAATGAGCACATTCCATCGCGGTCCGGCGGCGACACCTGCAACAGGCCGGCGTCACACGGAAGACGATGCTCGGCGAACATGCGCGGCAGTGCAGAGTAATGACAGGGAACGACTTCGAGTTGGTCTGTGTCACCTAGCGCCCGAAGCGCCCCCAATCCGCCATAGGACACCATGACATCCCCGGGCGAGATCGCCTGGGCCAGCTGATCGTTCCAGCTGAGTCCGGTGAACAGCCGCAGCGGCCCCGATGATGAGGCCTGAGCCATCAACTGGTCGACCAGCGGCCGTGGTTCGGCTGCGGCCTGGCTCCACCAGACACCCATGCCGGGTGTGAGCAACCGATCGAAGTCGATCATCTAGTCGACCCGTTCGATGAGGGTGCCGGTGCCCAAACCACCACCGCAACACATCGTGACCAGTCCGAGATTGCTGTCACGACGCTCCATCTCAGCGAGGATGGTCGCAACCAACCGGGCGCCGGTGGCACCTACCGCGTGGCCCAGCGCAATGGCACCGCCGTTGACGTTGACCCGATCCTCGTCCGGTTTGAGCTCCTGCTGCCAGGCGAGAACCACGGAACTGAAGGCCTCGTTGACCTCGAAGAGATCAATATCATTGACTGTCAGCCGATTCCGCTCCAGCAACCTGTGGGTGGCCGGAATCGGACCGGTGAGCATGATGATGGGGTCAACGCCGACAGTCGTCTGGTCGACAATCCTGGCCCGAATACGGAGCCCCTGCCGCTCGGCCACCTCTCGGGTGCACAACAAGACTGCTGCGGCACTGTCGCAGATCGGACTCGAACTACCAGCCGTGATGCGACCGTCCTCGGGCCGGAACACGGTCTTCAGCGCGCTGAGGGTCTCCAACGACGTTCCCGGACGCACCGCCTGGTCCCCGGTCCGCACCTCACCGTCGAGTTCCATGCGAACCATCTCGTCGACGAAGCGCCCGTTCTCGATCGCCGCCGTCGCCAATGCATGCGACCGAACAGCGAACTCGTCCATTTGCGTGCGAGATATGTTCCAGCGGTCGGCGATCAGTTCCGCGCTCTCGCCCTGGGTGACGAAATCGTAGCGAGCACGCAGCTCCGGCGGCCAGGGTTCACCGTAGAGTTCACTGATCTTGGCGGGCGAGTTCATGGGAACGTGGCCCATGTGCTCGACGCCCCCGGCGATCACGATGTCGTGCACGCCGGACGAGACCAGTGCCGCAGCGAAATTGACTGCGGTTTGCGCCGATCCGCACCGACGGTCGAGCGTGGTGGCTGGGACCTCAGGAGGATATCCCGCCTGCAACCACGCATTTCGGCCGATGTTGCGAGACTGCTCGCCGAACGGCGCCGTACACCCGATGATGAGGTCTTCGACGACAGCGGGGTCGAGTCCGCTGCGAGCGATCAAGTCCTCGTAACACGCGGCGAGCATGGCGTTGGGATGGATGTCCCTGAACCACCCCTTCTCGGGATGCGATCGGCCGATCGGTGTGCGTACCGCCTCGGCGATCACGACCTCTCGTCCCGCCTGGGTGAAGGGCCCGGACACTCGTTGTTCTGTCATCAGATCACCGTCCCACCGTCGACAGGGAGTACCTGCCCGGTAATGTAGGCTGCCGCATCAGAGGCGAGGAACACAAAGGTCGGTGCGATCTCGGCAGGATACGCCCAGCGCCCCAATGGAATTCGTGCCAACGTCTTGGCAGCCAGCTTTTCATTGCTACGAATGTTCTCCGTCATCGCGGTCGCCGCCAGCGGAGCTACGGCGTTCGCTGTCACGGACTGGCGTGCGAGTTCCCGCGCCAGCGACTTGGTGAACCCCACGATGGCCGCCTTCGCTGCACCGTAGTTCGCCTGACCGATGGTTCCGGTGAGACCCGCTGCGGAGGTGACGTTGATGATCCGCCCCGTACCGTCGTCGGGGAGATGGTCCAGTGCAGCATGACTGCAGTGATAGGTACCCATCAGGTGGGTGTCGATGACGGTCCGGAACTTCGTCTCGTCCATCTTGGGGAACATCGCAGGCTTGATGACGCCCGCATTGTTGACGAGGATATTCAGGGTGCCGCCGCCGAGGCGCGCAGCTGCGGCAACGGCGTCACGTGCGTTCTCTGCGTCGCACACATCGAGGGCGTAAGGCTCCGCCGCTCCCCCGCGTGCGGTGATCCGGTCGGCCACCTGGGACGCCGCGTCCTTGTTGATGTCGGTGACGAGCACCGTGGCGCCCGCGGCGGCGAATGCCTCGGCCACGGCAGCGCCAACACCGCCACCGCCACCGGTCACCAGAGCCGTGCGGCCGTCGAGACCGAATACCTCGATCCCGACGGGACCGGCGGATTCGCTGAGCTGTGTGTCTGTCATCAGTAACTCCTTGGAAGGCCGAGGACGTGGGAGCCGAGGTAGTTGAGAATCATCTCCTGGCTGATCGGAGCGATTCTGGTCAGTCGAGCCTCGCGGAAGTAGCGGGCGACGTTGTACTCCTCGGAGTACCCCATACCGCCGTGGGTCTGCAGTGCGCGGTCGGCGGCATCGAATCCTGCGTCTGCGCACAGATACTTGGCCGTGTTCGCTTCGCGTCCACATGGCTTTCCGTTGTCATAGAGCCACGTCGCCTTGCGGAGCATGAGCTCTGCTGCGTCGAGACGTGCCAGTGAATCGGCGAGGGGGAACTGGATTCCCTGGTTCTTGCCGATCTGGCGTCCGAAGACCTCACGATCGTTTCCGTAACGCACGGCAGCACGCATCGCGGCGCGTCCGATACCCAATGCCTCTGCTGCGACCAGGCACCGTTCCGGATTGAGGCCGTCGAGGATGTAGGTGAAACCCTTCCCCTCCTCGCCCACGCGGTCCTCGACAGGAATTTCGAGCCCATCGATGAACAACTCGTTGGAGGTGACCGCGTTGCGACCCATCTTCTTGATCGGGCGGATGTCGACCTTGCTGCGATCGAGATCGGTGAGAAACAGCGTCATGCCGTCGGTCTTGCGCGGCGATTCGTCGAACTTCTGCGTACGCGTGAGGAGGAGAACCTTCTCTGACTCGACCGCCTTGGAGATCCAGACCTTACGTCCGTTGACGACGTACTTGTCGCCGTCACGCTTGGCAAAGGTCGTGATCTTCGTCGTGTCGAGCCCAGCACCCGGTTCGGTAACCCCGAAACAGACGTGCAGATCTCCACTGACGATGCGCGGGAGCGTGCGCTTCTTGAGTTCCTCGCTACCGTGAACGATCACCGGGTGCATGCCGAAAATCGACAGGTGCATCGAACTCGCGCCGTTCATGCCTGCTCCGGACGCCGCGACTTCCTCGAGAATGATCGACGCCTCGGTGATGCCGTAACCGTGACCGCCGTACTCCTCGGGTGTCGTGATGCCCAACCACCCACCCTCGGCGAAGGCGTCGTAGAACTCCCGAGGGAACTCGTGCTTCTCGTCCTTCTCCTGCCAGTACTGATCGTCGAACTTCGCCGCCAACTCGGCGACGGCGTCACGAATCGTGACCTGATCCTCTGTCAGTTCGAAATCCACGTCGCTGCTCCCATGTCCGTGACCTTACCTCTCCTGTCGAAAGATATAATGGTCTGACCCTTTAAGGCAACCGCTCGACGCCGCCCATCCCTCCTTCACCCCGCTCAGGGGTGCGAAATCTCCCCAGAAGGGGTGTTTCCGCACGCACTGCCCGTCGATAGCGTGTTGGATCGTTGCGCTTATGTGAAGCAACACACATATTCCCTCGGTAGAGCGCTGACTCACTGTCCACGTCAGTCGCTGCAGTAGTCCGTGAACTGTTCACGACCACCGAGTGGCGAGAGGTGAATGGGGTGAGTGTGACCGTTGTACATGCGGAGGCGTCCAAGCGTCTCAGCTCATTGAAATCGGGAACAGCGGTCCTTCCGCGTGCCGTCGGCGGGTTCTACGCGACCTCGCTGGAGAGTTTCCGTTATCTCCTGACGTCGAGGTTTCAGACCCGCGAGTTCTTCGCGCAGGCATGGTTCATAGCCTCGATCTCCATTTTTCCGGCGTTGGCGATGTCCATCCCCTTCTGCATGATGTTCGTCTACGAGATCAACATCCTGCTCGCCGAGGTCGGAGCCGTCGACCTCAGCGGCGCGGGCGCGGGTGTGGCCATCATCAGGGAAATAGGCCCGGTGATCACCGTGCTCGTCGTCGCAGGCGCGGGATCCACAGCCATCTGCGCAGATCTGGGGTCACGGACGATTCGCGAAGAGATCGATGCGATGCGAGTGCTCGGTATCGATCCGATCCAACGCCTGTGTGTACCGAGGGTGGCGGCCTCGACGTGTGTCGCGATCCTTCTCAATGGGTTGGTGTCCGCCGTCGGAATCGTCGGCGGTTACATCTCCACCGTGTGGCTCCAGGGGGCCTCACCGGGCCAGTACATCACCAGTATCTCGGTCATCACCGGTCTCCCCGACTTCATCGTGAGTGAGGTCAAGGCCGGCGTGTTCGGCCTGCTCGCAGGACTGGTCGCGTGTCACCTCGGACTCAACGTGAAAGGCGGCCCGAAGGGAGTCGGCGACGCCGTCAATCAAACGGTCGTCTTCTCCTTTCTTCTCCTCTTCCTCGCGAACTCGGTCATCACGACCATCGCCCTGCACTGATCACCGGTGATCAGGAAGGAATCCACAGTGACTTCAACACAATCACGCCCTTCCCGGCCTCGAGCCGCGGATGCGGCGCAGCGGGCCGCCGACGTTCCCGTGGGCGTCCTCGACAACATGGGCAAACAGGTGTCGTTCTACGCACAGACCGTAGCCGCGGCACCCCGCACACTGCACCGCTACCGCGTCGAAGTACTCAGGCTGCTGGCTGAGGTCAGCATGGGCAGCGGAGCACTTGCGGTGATCGGCGGCACAGTGGTGATTGTCGCGATGCTCTCTACCGCTGTCGGGTACGAGGTCGGCCAGCAGGGCGCCTCCTCACTCGGGCGCATCGGTCTCGGAGCGTTCGCGGGGTTCATCTCAGCGTTCTTCAACACGCGCGAGGCAATCCCCGCAATCGCGGGCATTGCACTGACCGCTACGGTGGGTGCAGGTTTCACAGCACAGCTCGGCGCCATGCGTGTCAGCGAAGAGATCGACGCGCTGGAAACCATGTCGATCCCGTCGATGCCTTTTCTCGTATCCACGCGCTTGATCGCGGGCACGATTGCCGTGATACCGCTCTACGCCGTCTCACTCATAGTCGGCTACTCCGCAACACAATTTGTCACCATTGTCTTGTATGGCCAGGCGTCGGGAACCTATTCGCACTACTTCAGTGTCTTCCTGATACCCAAGGACGTTCTCTGGTCCGCAGTCAAAGTGCTCTGCATGGCAGTCGTGGTGATGTGTGTGCACTGCTACCACGGATACAACGCGAACGGTGGGCCCGCAGGTGTAGGCGTCGCCGTTGGACGAGCGGTTCGGACTTCGCTCATCGCAGTCATGCTCATTGATCTGCTCGTCGGCCTTGCTGTCTACGGTGGTCCGTCCGGCGCGGTGAAGGTTGCCGGCTGATGGGACACTTTCATGAGCTCAGCCGAAGAACAAACGTTCTCCTCGGTGTGCTGCTGGTGGTTGCACTCGTCGCATCTGTTGCACTATCGATCGCGCTCTACCGCGGGGCACTGAAGAGCACCACCGAAATCACTCTGGTGTCCGACCGCTCGGGACTTCTCCTTGAAAAGGGAAGCGATGTCAAACTCAACGGCGTGGTGGTCGGGCGGGTCACCGATCTGAACCTGACCGGGAATCGTTCACATATAACGCTGGCCATGGACGATGACCAGGTGCCGAACATCCCCGATAACGTCACCGCCACAATTGATCCCACCACTCTCCTCGGCCGGAAGTTCGTGACACTGGTTACGCCTACCGATCCGTCACCGAGGTCGCTGCACGACGGCGAGGTTCTGATCGCCAACGAAGTGACCACAGAGGTCGACGATCTGTTGGCGTCGCTCGTCCGCGTGCTCAAACAGGTCGACCCTCAGAAGGTGACCACGACGACCAACAACTTGTCGACAGCACTCGCCGGCACCGGTGACCGCGTTGGCACGCTGGTCGACCAACTCGACGACTACCTGGCCGAGTTCAATCCCCTGATCGGGCAGCTCCGTTCCGATCTCGTCTCTGTGTCACATGTCAGTGAGCGTCTCGCGGATGCGGCTCCAGACCTGCTCTCGACGGTGAACAACCTGACGACGACCTCGCAGACGTTGACCCGCAACGAGAAACAGTTCACCGCATTCGTGTTGAGCTTCACCGACTTCGGCCAGGCAGGACACGACTTCTTCGCCAAAGGCGGGTTGCCGCTCGAGCGCGCGGCGAAGAGTCTGAGGAACCCACTCGGCCTCCTCGGGGAGTTCTCCCCCATCCTCCCCTGCTTCCTGGCCAACCTCGCGCAGTCGAACCGCTACCTCGAACGTACCGTCGGCGGAAGCGACAGACCGGGTCTGAACATCACCGGCACGTTGCTCATGGGAAATCCCCCCTACACCTATCCCGACAATCTTCCGAAGGTAGGAACACCGAACACTGGTGCCAGCTGTCGGGAACAATCCGGCCCGGTGCACTCGCACTTCGCATTCGACGACGGGAGCGATGCATACCACGCGACCAAGGGGATCGACGATCTGATCGGGAATCCACTGGCAACCATGCTGTTCGGAGGTGAGTCATGAGAATGGGTGCAACCCTGGCGAAGCTGGGCGTCTTCGTCGTCATAACCCTGCTGTCCGGCGCCTTCGTTGCTGTGCTCGCGGGCAATCTGAGGTTCGGTCCGAGCCAGGATTACAAGGCGGTATTCAGCTCTGCTTCCGGCATCCGGGAGGGTTCTGAAGTACGAATAGCAGGCGTTCCCGTCGGCTCGGTGTCGAAAGTTTCACTCGACGGACGAGATGGCGCAATCGTCGAATTCAGTGTCGACAAGTCACATCGGCTCTATCACGGAACCGAAGTAGCAATTCGATACAAGAATCTGATCGGCGACCGTTTCGTCGAATTGCGGCAAGGCACGGGAGACATGAGCACTTTGCAGCCCGGCGAGACAATTCCTGCCTCGCAAACCACTCCCGCGCTCGACATCGATCAGGTGGTCAACGGCTTTCGCCCACTCCTCACGGGACTCGACCCGGATCAGACCAACAGGTTGGCAACCTCACTGATCGCAGTCCTCAACGGACAGGAGACAGCCATTTCCTCATTGATCAGCGAGCTGACACCGATGACCACCGCCATCGCGGATCGGGATGAAGCCATCGGCCAGATCATCTCGAACTTCAACGATGTCCTGCGCACCATCAACGATCGCCACGATCGTTTCGACAGCCTCATCGACGGACTGGCCGATCTCGTCCGAGGGCTATCTGCCGACCGGGATTCGATCAGCAGGTCCTTGGTGAAGGTCGACGGCCTCACCGCGGCGTTGGGCGATGTGGTGACCTCGGTACGCCCCGATCTCGCCGCGAGCATCGCCAACCTGGGCACGCTCTCACAGAACCTCAATTCCCAGGCTGACACCCTCCAACTGGTGCTGAACAAGCTACCCGAGACGTACCGCCTGACGACTCGCGCGTCGAGCTACGGCAGTTTCGTCAACTTCTTTGTCTGTGGAATGGCGATCAAATACGGCGCCGGCCGCGCAGACCAGACCCCGATGTTCACATCACCGGCCGCGAGGTGCCAACCGTGATCGACCTGAAAAAATCTATGACAGAACGAAACCCGGTAACGCTGGGCGTCGTGGGGACCGCAGGGATCATCGTGCTCTTGTTGATCGCCTTCAATCTCCGCTCGGTTCCTGTGATCAACAGTTCCGACGATCTCAGTGCGCAGTTCGGCGACGCAAGCGGTCTCATGACATCTGATCCCGTGATGATCGCGGGAGTCGAGGTCGGTACCGTCGAGAAGATATCCCTGGAAGGCGACCGGGTTCGGGTCGATATGTCGGTCGACTCCAAGAACCAACGGCTCGGAACCGATACCAGAGCTGCGATCAAAGTCAAGACCGCACTTGGACAACGCTACGTCGATCTCGAACCCGAGGGTCCGGGTTCACTCGACGACGGCGCGACCATTCCCCTCGCGCGCACGACTTCTGGCTACGACGTGACCAAGAGTCTGCAAGAGGTAACCAAAAAGGTGTCACGCACCGACAAGCCCAACCTGTCCGCGGCGCTCGATCAGCTCAGCGATGTCCAGGCGGCGTTACCCGACGATCTCAGGTCGTCACTCGACGGCGTAGCCCGGCTGTCCGCAACCATCGGATCTCGCGATACCGAGTTGCAATCGCTACTGACCAATTCTGCCGAAAGCACTGACATCCTCGCCAAACGCAACACCCAGGTTGCTGCGCTCATGGGGCAGGGGACGCAACTGTTCTCGGCGCTCAATTCACGCGCAGACACAATCCATGCCGTCATCGTGCAGGCCTCTCAGGTGGCCGATGCACTGACCGGCCTCTCCGCCGACGTCCGCAGCACCATGAAACCGACACTCGATCAACTCAACTCCGTGCTTGACCTGCTCAACCGCAACTACCAGAACATCGACAAGTCGCTGACCGGAATGAGGTCGTTCACCTACCAACTCGGAGAAGTCGCTGGTAGTGGACCGTTCTTCAACGTTCTGTTGCAGAACATCTTGCCTGCAAATCTCAACGGCCAGCAGCCTTCGAGCCCGGGAGCGCCGAGATGACAAAGCACGCACGCACAAAGGTATTCAGCCTCCCTGCCACCACGCGCGCCACCACGACACCGGGAAAGGTTCTGACCTGCCTACTCGCACTCATCGTAGTCGCCGCCGGTACGGCCATGTACCTTGGCGGGCCGGATAAGACCCACCTCAAGGTGCACTTCCGAAACTCTGCGGGCCTCTACAGCGGAGACCGTGTCATGGTGCTCGGGGTTCCGGTGGGAACCGTCAACTCCATCACACCCGAGAGCGGATCGGTTCGCGTCGACATCACCGTTGATGACGGGTACGCGATTCCCGCTGATGCCCAAGCTGCGATCATCGCTCCGACGCTGGTGTCGGGTCGCTACGTACAGCTGGCGCCCGCTTATACGAAAGGCCCGGTGCTCGAGAACAATTCGACGATTCCTGTGCAACGCACCGCAACGCCCGTCGAGTTCGATGAGATCAAGAAGCAGCTCGTCCAACTCGCCGACGATGTGGGTCCGACGACCCACGATGAGAAGGGGTCCCTCAACCGATTCATCGATACGACTGCTGGGGTAGTCGAGGGTAATGGACAAGCGCTGCGTAATGCGCTCACGCAACTCTCTCGCGCCACGACCTCGTTGGACAAGGGCGGCGACAACCTGTTCGCAACCGTTCGCAACCTGTCGTCATTCACCTCGGCCATGGCGGAATCGGATAGGCAGATCGGCACCTTCACGACTCAGCTCGCACAGTTCTCGAATGTGCTCGCCAACAACCGAACCGAGGTTGCGACGCTCCTCAAGAGTCTCGACGCGGCCTTCGACCAGGTGCGCACCTTCCTCGAAACGAACAGAGATGCGCTGACAAGGGACGTAGAAAAGGCGAACACCATCACGAAGCTGCTCGTCAACCGAATGGACACCTTGGGCAGCATCCTGCACGGTCTGCCGACCGCAGTCTCGGACTTCTACAACATCTATGACCCCAAGGCGAATTCGCTCACGGGCGCGCTCGGCATGCCTGATGTTCCTGATCCGAAGTCGTTGATATGCGCACTGTTGACAACTGCGAATGCACCGCAGAGCGAATGTAGTTCCGCGGTATCCCGCCTGAGCCAGAACGCAGCCCAGGCGGTCAAGACAACGGCCACGGGTACAGGCCGGACCCAGAAGGATTCAGGCCCGAAATCAACCACCGAGCAGGGGGGACGATGAAGATCGATGTACGCCGGCTGGCGCCGGTCGTAGCTGCCTGCGCGGCACTGTGGATGTGCGCAGCCTGCTCTTTCAGTGGGGTCAACTCGGTGCCTCTGCCCGGAAACACCTCAGACGGCGACACCTATCGGGTCGAGGTTGAGCTCGCGAACGCCCAGAACATGGTAGGCAACTCGCCGGTCAAGGTCGACAACGTGACAGTCGGGAACATCCGATCCATCACAGTGGACGGCTGGCACGCCAAACTGGTACTCGAACTCGACAAGGACAAGAACATTCCGGCGAACGTCAACGCCGCGCTGGCGCAGACAAGTCTGTTCGGGTCGCAGTACATCGAGTTGTCGGTTCCCAAGGGACAGGAACCGAAAGGTCAGTTGCACGACGGGATGAGGATCGCCCTCAAGGACACGAGCCAGTACCCTGCGGTTGAAGAGGTTCTCTCGTCGCTCTCTCTTGTCCTCAACGGCTCGGGACTGCAGCAGCTACGTACGATCACCTCGGAACTCGACCGCGTCATGACGGGGCACGAAGACTCGTCGCGTAGCCTTATTCGTCGCC
Source organism: Gordonia aichiensis NBRC 108223 (assembly GCF_000332975.1). Lineage (GTDB taxonomy): Bacteria > Actinomycetota > Actinomycetes > Mycobacteriales > Mycobacteriaceae > Gordonia > Gordonia aichiensis. The sequence goes on from NZ_BANR01000010.1 coordinate 151,431, forward strand.
TGAACACCCTGGTATCTGGGCTGTCCGATCAGCGCCGCGACATTCAGAACGCGGTGGACGGTCTGGCCAAGCTCAGCGGTGAACTGAAGAAGCAGCAATCGACGATCGCGAAGGGCATCGACTCGATCTCGCCCGCACTCGCGATCCTCGACACCCAGCAGGATGAACTGGTCCGGATGTTGGACTCCGTCGGTAGATTCGGCGATGCGGCGACCGGCGTCCTGAACCGAAGCCGTGATGATCTGACATCTGACGTGTCATCGCTGAAACCCACCCTCGACCAGCTGTCGAAATCCGGTACGAACCTGACCGAGGCTCTCAAGATCGCGCTGACGGTCCCCTTCCCCATCAACACGACGTCTCGAGCCATCCGCGGTGACTACATGAACCTGTTCCTCACGCTTGACATCAGCGCAGACAAGATCGCCAAAGTGGTCATTCCCAGCGTTGGCCGCCTGCCCAATGCGCGGCCTCAGACCGCCCGGTCCGACGCAGATCCGCTGCGTGCACCGCTCGACCACAAGCAGGAGGCCCACCGATGAGATCCCGCCTTGTGCGCGCGCAACTGATCGTCTTCGGGGTGATCGCATTACTCGCGGTGGGTTACGCAGGGTACGCCTACGGCGGGTTCCAGCGGTACACCGGAATCGGAACCTACACCGTCACCGCTGAACTGCGCGACGGCGGCGGGCTCTACCCGAATGCACTGGTCACCTATCGTGGGGTAGATGTCGGAATAGTGACAGCCCTCAATGTGTCGGGAAACGGCGCGAGCGCCCAGCTTCAGATTGAATCCGACAACAAGATTCCTGCCGATACCACTGCGTATGTTCGCAGCGTGTCGGTAGCGGGAGAACAGTTCATCGACCTCGTTCCGACGTCCTCCACGGGGGCACTACTCCACGACGGATCACGAATCACGCAGAGCCGCACCAATATCCCGATCCCAGCCACAGAGGTCATACGAAAGGTCTACGGACTGCTCGAGACAGTGCCCAAGGATTCGCTGCACACCGTCGTGGACGAGGCGTCGACTGCGGTGGACAATGTCGGACCAGAACTGAATCGGGCACTCATCGCCTCTTCCGACCTCGTGCGAAGGGCCAAGGCCGACATCACGCCGACCACGGACCTGATCAAGGACATGGGCCCGGTTCTCGGGCAACTCGACGCCTCGGGCGCTCAGATTTCGTCGCTGGCCACGGACCTCAATGCCTTCACCCACACTTTGGCTATGAGCGACAGCGACCTCCAGACCGCCCTGCGCACAGGTACACCATTCTTCGAGACCGCCAGCGAAACGTTGAATGACCTGAACCCGTCGCTGCCCATCCTGCTGGCCAATCTTCAATCGGTGGGTGAAGTGCTTCGCGTGAATACCCCTGCACTGCGGCACGTGTTGGTTGTCTACCCTGCCGCCACCGCCGCGATCAACGCGATGCACGAAGGAGTGCAGATCCCGTCGGATCTTTCGTCAGGACAAGGCCATCTCGACATCAAGCTCGGCAACACCGGGAATCCGCCGCCCTGTACCGAGGGATATCAGAAGACGCAACGTCGTGACCCGTCGGATGTAAGTCCGGTCGCATCACCGGACAACACATACTGCAAGCTACCGAAGTCCGACCCGAGAGTCGTTCGCGGAGCCCGAAACCTTCCGTGTGCCACCGACCCGTCGGTACGCACAGCCGACATCGCCAACTGCCCTGGGGGTCTTCCATCCACATGGCCACAGATGTTGGCCCGGCCGACAACACCTGACACCGCGGCGGCGGCTCCGCCCAAGAACAGGAAGCCTGAAGGGCCGAAAACACGCACCGAGGTGGCTGTTCCGTACGACCCTGAAACCGGAAAGTTCACGACCCCGGAAGGAGTGACTCTACAACTCGGCAATCTGATCATGGGACCGAACGACAAGGGAGTGAAAACCCAATGGCAACAGCTATTCCCGAAGTGACTACACCTGACTCCGAAGCGCCAGAAACGACCACGTCGGGCGGACTCGAACTCACCGACCCGACTGAGGAGACCAACTCAGGGACCGACGCCGGCGAGGAGCCAGACGAGGAGGGCACCACAGGAGCTGCCGCAGGGCCATCGTCGGACGCCCAGGACGAGCAAGAATCCGAGGACGGGGACGGCATCGACTCCGAACGAGCGCAGCAGGTCGTCGGTCCCGGCGGTACTCGGCGAGCCGCACTCTTCGCCGGCGGCTTTTTGGTGGCCGCGGGATTGGCAGCGGGAGCCGTTGTCACCGGTGTACAGCATCACGACCGCACAGTTGCGGCCAACCGTCATGCGGAGGTGATCGCAGCCACCAAACAGGCAGCGAAGAACCTGGTGACCTTGCGGTACGGGAGCGCGGACGAAGACGTCAAACGTATTCGTGAAAATGCAACCGGGGAGTTCCTCAACCAGATGGGCGACACCACCGGTAGCTTCTCGACCGTCTTGCAACAGGGGAAAGTGGAATCAACAGGCGAGGCGCGCGAGGTCGCTGTCTTGAACGCCGACAAGACCAGTGCCACAACTATCGCGGCGGTCACGTCAACCGTGAAGAACGCACAGGCACCAGAGGGCCAACCCCGCGTCTATCGCATGAAAGTCAGTCTGACCAACAAGGACAACCGATGGTTGGTCTCGAATGTGGAGTTCGTCTCATGAAGAACGTCGTCGCACGCTCGTTTGCTGCCGCCACCCGCGTCTGGTCGCGTCTGATAGCAAAAATCGGTTCGTTATCACGCACTCGTGTGCGCGCGATCGCTGGTGCACTGGCTGTCGCTGTGCTGGTCGCCGCAGGATTGTTCGGCTACTTCTTCGCGCAGTTGCACTCAGACAATGCACGCATCGAAGACGAGAACACAGCACTCGCCGTGATGAGAAAGACTGTGCCAACACTGCTCTCTTATCGGGCAAAGGAGATAGACAAGGATTTTGATTCAAAGTACGATCTCCTGACCGGAAAGTTTCACGATGACTTCAAGAAACTCAGCACCGAGTCGATCATCCCGGAGGCAAAGAAGCGGGATCTGGTGACCAATGCGAAAGTCGCCGAATCAGGGGTCATCGGAACGACAGGTGACTCGGTCACGATCCTGATGTTCATCAACCAGACAACGTCCAGCTCTGACGAACCCACTCCTAAGATCGACGGCAGCCGTGTCAAAGTGACCACGACGCGTGCCGACAACACCTGGAAGATCTCAGCACTCCAACCGGTTTGATCACAACAATGCTGTGGCCCAGGCCGTGATCGGCCTGGGCCACAGCATTGTCTGGACTACCTACTCAGCTCACGATCGTGTCTCGCAACAAGAACTTCTGGATCTTGCCCGTTGCGGTCATCGGAAGCGATTCGACAATCTCCAGCCGCTCCGGCAGTTTTTGAATCGCGATCTTGCGCTCATCGCGCAAGAATCTCACGACTTCCGCGAGATCGATCGATTGGTCGTCAACCGTCACCACAAACGCGCAGGCTCGTTCACCGAGTCTTTCGTCGGGGAATCCCACGATGGCCGCCGCGCCAACCGCGGGGTGCGTCATGAGATGCTCCTCGATCTCGCGCGCAGAGATGTTCGTACCTCCTCTGATGATGAGATCTTTGATGCGTCCGGTAACTCTCAGATAGCCGTCACCGTCCAGACGGCCCAGATCCCCGGAACGCTTCATATTCCTCGCATCGATATCGTGGCTCGTCTGGCTCGGATTGTTCCAATACGACAACATCAGGCCCGGGCCGCCGTGCCAGATCTCTCCCTCCTCGCCCGGACCTACAGCCTCACCGTCGGCGTTCCGTACTTCCAGCGTTACGCCGGGAGAGGGCTTTCCGTCCGAACTCACGATCTTTTCCGGTAGGTCGCCCGGCACACACGCCGTCACGATGAAACCTTCACTACACCCGTAGAGGGGCAGTAGCGCTGTCGTAGGCATGTTGTCACGCCACTCCTCCAGCAACGCCTGAGGGATGGGCGCTCCGGCGCAGATCCACGTTCGGAGAGAGCTGAGATCGAAATCCGCCGTTTCGGAGTTCATGACGTCAAGCGCCATACGCACGAACGGTGTCGCGGTCGTACTCATGGTGCAGCCATACTGCTGGATTCGGCGCATACCATCGTGAGGTTCCCACACCGGCATCAGATGCGCCGCTGCCCCGAGAACTATCGGTCCGGCCACACCCGTCATCAGGCCCGTTGCGTGCGTGATCGGCGAGGGTTGGAACATCACCTCACCTGGCCGCATGCCCATGATGTCGCGACACAGGTTGTAGAGGCTGAAAGTGATCGTGTTGAAGGTGTGTTGGCAGCCCTTGGGACGCGACTCGGTCCCCGAGGTGTAGATGATTGCATGATCCTCGTCAGCGTGTGGCACCGGACCGAGTTCGTCGTCAGTAGGTGTGGGCCCGCTGCCGATCAGGTCCTCTAGTCGAGTGCCTTTGAAGTCCTCCTCAGGGCGCACCACGACCACCTCGGCGAGATCGGGACAGTTGTCCGCGATGTCGGCGTGCATGGCGACGTAGTCGAATGACCGAAAGGAACTGGGAACAAATGCCATTCGCGCGCTGGAATGATTGATGACGTACTCGACCTCGTCATGGCGATAGATCGGCATTGTAGGTACCAAGACGGCGCCGATGCGCGCGAGGGCAACATAGATGACGGCGAACTCGCTCCAGTTCGGAAGTTGAACCTGCACTCTGTCTCCCAGACCGATGCCGCGATCCTTCAGAGCAAGCGCGAGTCGGAATCCTCTGTTCTCCAGCTCCCCCCACGTGATCGAGACATCTCCATCAGAGAACGCCGTCTGGTCCGGTTGAACCTCCGCCCAGTGCGAAACCCATTCGGCCAAGCTCTCGTCTCTCCAGCATCCCGACGCACGAAACTGCGCGAGTTGTTCCTCCGAGTAACGTTCCCGGGGCTTCACGCCAGGGTATGTCTGTGTGGTCACGTCCATGTCCTTCATTCGGTGGTGTTCGGTGAATTAACTTGGCAATGGTTGCCGTAGCTACGCGCTCGCAGCACGAGTTCGCATGCGCTGGTATAGATCTGAGTTGTCAAGCCAGTACCGCCGGAAACGCACATCGTCGAGAGCCGCCAGCACGCGGCGTTCGAACTCGGTTCGCGACATCCCGAAATTGACGAGGATGTCACCGGCGCGCGCCCCCGAAAGGTTCCCACCGCGCGTAGAACTCGACGATTTCGACGAGGAACGGGTCCGGGGCCGGATCAGGTGAGCGTCCACCGCCCGGCAGCAATGTGGTCATATTCCTGAACCTGACATGACCCGAATACGGTGTGGCGGGAACATCATCGACAACTCCTTGATAGATCAGGATGGATAGATGGTTCTGCTTCCTCGGGAACGGCAACGGCCGACGTACGTCATCGTCTGTCGCACGCCGGCCGTTAGACGCCCGGCCTGAATCCGCGGCGTCACCCCTCGGTCACAGGTAGATCGACTTCTTTTCGAGGTAGGCCGACAGGCCCTCAGGCCCGAGTTCACGCCCGAGTCCTGATGCCTTCACCCCTCCGAAAGGAGCGGAGGGTCAGGGAGATACGCGTTGATGCCCAGGCTGCCCGTCACGACGCGACGCGCAACCGCGACACCGTGATCGTGGTCGGAGGTCCATACTGAGCCCCCGAGTCCGTAGTCACTGGCGTTGGCAATGGCGACCGCATCATCGTCACCGTCGTACGCGATGACCGAGAGGACTGGCCCGAAGATCTCCTCCTGTGCAATCGCATAGTTGTTGTCTACATCGGCGAAGATCGTCGGCTCGACGAACCATCCCTGATCCAGCGCTTGTGGGCGACCACCTCCAGCAGCGATCTTGGCGCCGTCGCCCTTGCCCTTGGCGATGTATGACTCGACCCGGTCCCGCTGGCGTGAAGTCGCCATGGGGCCGATCTGAGTGGTCGGCTCCAATGCACTACCGACCTGCAGAGAGCCTGCGAGTCCCGCGAAGGTTTCGACGACTTCGTCGTAGCGACTACGGGGAGCGAGGATTCGAGTACCCAGGAAGCACGTCTGCCCGTTGTTGAGCAGCGTGGCGCCGAAGATCTGCTCGCCGACCTTTGCCAGATCGAGATCGGCGTCATCGAGGATGATGGCAGCCGACTTGCCACCCAGTTCCAGAGTGACCGGCCGAAGCAGGCGCCCACATACTTCGGCGATACTCCGTCCTGCCGACGAGGACCCGGTGAATGCGACCTTGTCGATATCCGGGTGCGAGACGAGGTAGGCACCGAGTTCACGTCCGCCGGGCACGATGTTGATGACGCCTTCCGGAATCCCCGCTGCCGCAACAGCATCGGCGAAAATGTATGCGTCGAACACCGTTTCAGGAGACGGCTTGAGCACGAAGGTACAGCCCGCGGCCAGCCCGGGGGCGTACTTGAATGCCGCGAGGGCCTGGGGGAAGTTCCACGGAACGATGGCTCCCACAACCCCCACAGGACTGCTCGTCACCAGGGTGGACCCGCCGAGCACTCCCGGTCGGGTCTCCTCGAACGCGTGCTCCCGGGCAAGTCCGGCGTAATAACGCAGCAGGAGTTGAGGAAAAACGGCTTCGAGTTGTTGAGCGACCGCGATGGGCATGCCGTTCTGTGCGCTGACTGCCTGCGCAAGATCGCCAGCTCGCTTGTCGAGCTCGTCGGCCAGCCGCTCCATCGCGCTCGCGCGCTGGTCCGCCGTCCACCCGCCCCAGCCGTCGGCGTCGGTGAATGCCCGACGCGCTGCGGCGACCGCGGCGTCGATGTCGGCGTCGGTTCCGTCAGGAACCGAGCCCAGCGCCTGTTCGGTGTTCGGCGAGATAACGGTAATACGGCCAGATCCTTCAGGCTTCCTGTACTCGCCTCCGATGAAGAAAGTGTTCTGATCCGTTGCAGATGTCATGGTGAGTTCTCTTCTTTCTGGTCCGTCAGTACTCTTGACTGTCACTCGGCAAGCAGAACGACTTTGACTGCGTCGCCCGTCAGCTGTGCTTTGAGCGCCTCGTTCGCCTGGGACAACGGCATTGTCGTGATGAGCTTGTCGAAGGGGAACTTGCCCTGCATGTAGAAGTCGATGAGCTCGGGAATGAAGGTCTGCGGGTCCGCATCGCCCTCGATGATTCCGCGGACGGTGATCCCGAGAACCGACGCCGGCACGAGTGGTAGGGGCAGGGCCGCATCCGGGTCTGATGGAACACCGATGAGACCTACGACTCCGCGGACCGCCATCGCGCCGATCAGGTCTCCGAGAACGGAGACTATCGCCGTGGTGTCTGCTGCATAGTCGAAGCCCTCGGGGACGATCCCTCGCAATTGCTCGGTGACCGGACCTTCTGAGGGGTCGACCGCTGCTGTGGCGCCCAGTTCAAGCGCGAGCGCACGACGTCCCGCGTTTGGCTCGACGACGACGATGTGCTTGGCCCCCCTGAGTGCGGCCGCCATGACCGCTGACAGGCCAACCGGTCCCGCACCGGTCACCACGACGCTGGAACCGGCTTCCACATTGAGCGAGTTGAGTACGGCGCCTGCGCCGGTTTGGATACCGCATCCCAACGGTCCAACCAGTTCCAGGGGAACGCTGTCAGGAACTTTGACCACGTTGCGCGTGTTGGCAATGGCATGCGTTGCCATGGAGGATTGTCCGAAGAAGTTGCCTCCGACCGACGATCCGTTGAGCTCGATGGGTGAACTCCCGTCACCCCGCACGCCCCCGAAATTGAACGGCATGAAGTTGACGCAGCTCGCGGGCTCGTCGCGCAGGCACCACTTGCAGTCTCCGCAGCTGTTGAAGCTGAGGGCAACCTTGTCGCCGATCGCGAGGTCCGCGACACCCTCGCCCACTGCCTCGATGATCCCGCTACCTTCATGGCCCAGGACACCCGGCAACGGGAACGGCAGGTGTCCCTCCTTCACCGCCGCATCTGTATGGCACAGACCAACTCCGACGATTCTCACCAGAACCTCGCCAGGTCCGGGGTCCGACAGTTCGACGGTCGAGAGTTCGAACTCCGCGCCGACTGACGGAACGATGACTGCTGTTGCTTCCATGGTGGTATGCCTCCTTGGCCCTCAGCGTGAACACAGATGGTGTCCACGACGGTGCTCCGCGCCATACGCGGTCAACGTGGCCTGATGTTATGGAGGTCACAGAGACGAAACGAGAGTTCACGGGCACAATCACTCGAACTTCCCCCCGGGGTCACCCCCACGGGGGAGACTTGCAGCAAACAGCCAAAACGTTGGTCTGACCATTTGCTAACGAAGTGACCGGCAGTGCAGTATGGTCCGGATAGTGATCTAGATCGCACCGCGAAAGGGTCTTCCGTGAACGTCCACCACAGTCACGATGCCGTTTACCAGTTTTCATGTCGTACGAATGCAGAGGTCTGCGACCACCACGATGAGCACACCGCCGAGCACCTCACCGCGTGCGCCGAATTCTTCGGGGATCCGCCTCCGGAAGACTCCGTCGACCTCGCGATCGCGCTACGGCGGATGCGGTCGCGGCTCGAGCGCTTCCTCCTCGAATCCGACGCTTCGCCCGACCGAAGCCTTCAGGCATGCAGTCTGCTGCTGGACATCCACCGCGACCAGAGCGAGCTCTTGCACCGCGCATCTCGATCGAATGCCCAGTCTGTCGGCGAGGTCAGACGAGTCGTCGCCGATCTGATCGACGCACAGACCACTCAGCTGATCGATTTGGTCCCTCAGCGCATCTGCCAGAGTCTCTCGTTCGGCCGAGCGATGATCTCGTCGGTTCGATCGGCGGTATGGCTCCCCCGGCATCTTCACATCGAGTGCGATGACAGCCCGGAGAACTCCGCATTCATGTCCTATGTCGACGGCGCTCGCATTCCCTTGTCGTACGCGCCACTCGAGACCGAGATCGTACGCAACCGCTCGGCATCCATCTGCGCCCGACCCGATGACGACAAGCGCACTTTCAAGGAGATCGTCGAGGTTTCGCATTCCGTTGGATACGTTGCTGCGCCGATTGTCTCGAACGGCCGCGTGATCGGCATCCTCCATGCAGATCGCCCGAACGGTAACGGCCGTGTGGACGAAGCCGACCTGGCTGTGCTCAGCGCACTGAGCGAATGCTTGTCGACAGTGTTCGAGAGGGCGATACTCGAGGATCGATTGAGGATGAGCTCGGCCCGGGTCGACGACATCTTCGGCGATATCACTGCACAATAGTCGAATATCTCAACGAGCGACTTGCTCACTCCACAGCTTTTTCCAGACGATGGAGCTGATCGTCGAACGAGCCACCGAGGGGCTCCTCCAGCATTTCTCACACCGAGAGAGCGAGAAGTGTTGGCCCAGATGACCACTGGAGCAACCAATGCACAGATTGCGCGCGCTCTCGTGATTTCGGAGGAGACAGTCAAGTCTCATCTGAAGCAGATCTCGAAGAAGCTCGGCACCTCGACACGCTCCGCGGCCGTTGCTCGCTTTGCACAATTGAGCAGTCTGCGGGCAACTCAAACGATATGAACTCGACGGGCGCCGCGAAGCTCGCTGATCAACTGAGCGCGGTCGACGAGCGCCTGCGCGAATTCTTGTCGGCAACAACGCTTCAGCGCAGCACGCCGTCGGAGCGAACCTGCACGCTCACCGAGAATCTCGACCGTGCAGAGCGCACCACGGATCTCGCCCTGACATCCGTTGCCGATATGCACGATCCTGCTGCAGCAGCTGAAGTCAGCGAGCTCGCCGCGGAGTCCTTGCGCCTGCAATTCGCATTGCGCGAGTTCTTGGCGGGCAGACGCGCGCGGACCACAGAATCCCTGTCGTCTTCACTACGTCGACTCGGGGCGCCGACCACTCGCCAGAGCTTCCCCCAACAGGTCTGCGACGAGCTGGCGGGGACAGCGGGGTTCGGGTCGGCGATGTTCTCAGGTGTCGACTACGGGAGACTCCGGGTTCTCGGGTACACGTCGAGCACTCCACAGGTGGAGGAACAGGGGCCGCGCGAGTTCATTCCACCCTCCGACTCCGTGGAGTTCTCGGCCATCAAGGGACCTCACACCCACCCGCGATCATCAACGCATGAGTGCACCACTCCGGGCATTGCCGCGATGCTCGGCAGCAACGACTATCTTGTCTGTCCGATCCGGGTCGGCGCAACGGTTCCCGCCATCATGCACGTCGCACACATCGCGCCATTGGTCGTCGATACCGAGGATGCAGAGTTCTTTGCCATTTACCAGAGTGCGGTGGTGGCGACATTCGCACGCGAGATGTGGACGCGCAAAGCGACGCACCACTACGCGACACTTCAACGCGCCGTCGACCAGATCGTCGAAGACACCGTGCGGGTCACTCATTTGGACTTTGACATCGACGATGGTGCGGAACAGGCACTCAGCTCATCAGACACCCACCCGATGCCCGTCAATCATGAACTCGAGGAGCTACTCACCAAACGCGAATCCGAGGTCATGCGGCTGATCGCCTCCGGCGCCTCGAACGCCGAGATCGCCGAGAAGCTTTTCATCGGAGTCGAGACCGTCAAGTCACATGTCAAGAAGATCCTACGAAAGATAGGCGCGGTCAATCGTTCTGAGGCGATCTCGCTCTACCTCGACCGCGGGTGAGTACGTGCCCACAGGGCGAATCGTCAGTCAGTTCTCGGAGTCGGGAATCCGGACGCGCATTCCGTCACACGCATCGGATACCACGAGCTGACATGACAACCTCGAGTCATCGCAGTAGTCGTCGGCGAACTCGAGGAGTTCGGTCTCTTCGTCTGTCGGTTCTGCGAAGTGCTCACGCCACTGCCTGTCGATGTGCACGTGGCAAGTGGCGCACGAACAACCGCCACCGCACTCGGCGACAATCCCAGGCACATTGTTGCGTACCGAGCCGTCCATGATGGTCAACCCGACGGCTACATCTACCGTGGTCTCCGCCCCATCAGCAGCGACGTACGTGATCTTTGGCATCGAACTTCCTCTCACTCATCCTGCAAGGCAGGAACGCAGATCGGTATCCGGGTCGGCGATCCGCTGAGGATCGAGCACAGCCGACGACGCAATGAACTTCTTCCCCGCCATGAAAAAGGAAGGCGCATTGGCGGTCTCGACCGCAACAAGCCTGTTGTGGTCATCGAGGTGAAAGATTCCGAACTTCGCGGCGCCTGCGTCACCTCGGCGGCAGACTGACACACCGTGATGTACTAGCCCCGCTATCTTCAACTTCAAGTCGAACTGATCAGACCAGAACCACGGCACCTCAGCACCCGGGAGCGGGGTCCCCGCGATACACGCAGCCACTCGCTTCGCCTGCTCCATCGCGCTGGGGATACTCTCGAAGCGCATCGTATCCCCGCCCACCGGACGGCGGGTAGCGTCTCCGACAGCGAAGACATGTGGCACACTCGTGCGTCCATTCTCGTCGACGACGATCCCGTCCGCACAGTTGATTCCGCAGTCTGCAGCCAACTCGTCGTTCGGGATGGCCCCGACGCCCACGAGGACCGCATCGCAGGGAATGCTCGTACCGTCGGCAAGTTCGACCCCGATGACTGCACCCCCATCCGTTGCCAGACCGACCACATCGACGCCGGTCAGAATGTCGGTTCCCCGGACTCGGTGATGGTCGGTGAGAAGGGTGGAGAACTCGTGGCTCGCGACTCGTGCCAGTACCCGTTCTTCTCGCTCCAAGACCGATACAGCAAGGTCGTGCACCCGTGCCTCGGCCGCAACTTCAAGTCCGATGTATCCGCCACCGATGATCACCAGGCGACCGCCGCGTTGGACCGCCGAACGCAAGGTCCTGGCGTCATCGAGCGTTCTCAGCGTCATCACGCCCTCGGCGTCGGCGCCCGGGAGGTTGAGTCGTCGTGGGCGTGATCCCGTGGCAATCACGAGGGTCCCGTATTCAATCCGGCTTCCGTCGGCCGTTTCCACGGCGCGTTCACTCGGCAGTATGCGGGCGGCTCTACTCCCGAACCGGGTGTCGATCTTCATCTCGTCGTAGAAGCCCTGGCCGCGGAGGGGTTGTTCAAGCGAATCACCCATGAACTTCTTGGACAACGGAGGCCGATGGTACGGATCGTGTACTTCGTCTCCCAGGAGAATCACATCGCCGGTGAAACCTTCCTGTCGCACCAGCGCGGCGAGATTTGCACCAGCATGTCCGGCACCGATGATGACGACCGGCGAATCCGTATCGGTGCTGAAGTCGCTGACAGCACTCCCAGTGATGGTCATATGTGAAGTGTCATCGATCGTCCCTGCTCGCGCGTCACCACACCGGGTGATTATCACCCCCACGCCAGAGGCAATCGCGCTCGCAGTCGCGCAACCAGTCGGCCCCATGTACTAGAGCTGAGTATGGAGAACTATTGCCACGAGGTCTATCAAGACGACGAAGCGGAGGAACTGTGGGTGTCGAGGTGAGTGTTGCTGATCTGACGAAGTCGTTTGGATCGCAGAATATTTGGCGTGATGTGACGTTGACGTTGCCGTCGGGTGAGGTGTCGGCGTTGCTGGGCCCGTCGGGTACGGGTAAGTCGGTGTTTTTGAAGACGTTGATCGGGTTGCTGCATCCTGAGCAGGGGTCGGTGATCATCGATGGCACCGATATCACGCAGTGTTCGGCCAAAGAGCTGTACGAGATCCGCAAACTGTTCGGTGTGTTGTTCCAGGACGGCGCGCTGTTCGGGTCGATGAGTTTGTATGACAACATCGCGTTCCCGCTTCGTGAGCACACGAAGAAGAAGGAAGACGAAGTCCGGCGGATCGTGATGGAGAAGATCGATCTGGTCGGTTTGGCCGGCGCGGAGGACAAGCTGCCCGGTGAGATCTCCGGTGGTATGCGCAAACGTGCCGGGTTGGCGCGGGCGTTGGTGCTCGATCCGCAGATCATTTTGTGTGATGAGCCGGACTCGGGTCTGGATCCGGTGCGTACCGCCTATATCTCGCAGTTGTTGATCGATATCAATGCGCAGATCGATGCGACGATTCTGATCGTGACGCACAACATCAACATTGCTCGCACGATTCCGGACAACATCGGCATGTTGTTCCGGAAGGAGTTGGTGATGTTCGGTCCGCGTGAGCAGTTGCTGACCTCGGAGCAGCCGGTGGTCAAGCAGTTCCTCTCCGGTGATCGGTTCGGTCCGATCGGTATGTCGGAGGAGAAGGACGAGGCTGTTGCCGCGCAAGAGGCTGCGATGCAGGCCGCGGGTATTTCCGGTGGCGGTACCAAGGATGATTTCACCGAGATCATTCCGCAGGTGCAGCCCAATCCGGGGATGCCCGAGCGTAAAGCGGTCGCCCGGCATCGTGAGCGGGTGCTGGAGATGTTGCCGTCGTTGCCGGCCAACGCCCAACGCGCGATCCGGGAGTCGATGGATCAGGAAGACCAGATCCGTGCCGAGTCCCGCGCCCACGCCGCCCGACAAACAGCGACCACGGACGCTGAATGGACGGAGTCGCCAACGATGGAACTCGACCGTATCTGACCACGATCGCGGACTGGACTCAGCGACCACGGACCAAAGAGAAAGGCGGGCCGGTTTGCCTCAGCAAACCGGCCCGCCTTTCCGCAACTAATCCTCAATTGTCAGCGACTGTCGAAAACGCGTACCTCAATTCTCTGATCAGTATCCGGAGCGATCAACTGGCACGATAGACGTGAAGTCGCACACGCGTCATCGGAAAACTCGATCAGTTCGCGTTCTTCGTCCGAGGGCTCACTGAACAGTGCAGCGTACTCGGGATCGACGCTCACGTGGCAGGTGGCACACGAACAATTGCCACCGCACTCAGCCACAATTCCGGGAAGATTGTGTTGCGTGGACACAGCCATCAAACTCTGGCCAGGCGGCACCTCAATCTCGCGAACTGTTCCATCCGGAAGATGATAGGCCACGAGCGGCATGGGACGCCTCCTTCAGCACAGATGATGGTTGATTTCGACAGATCATTCGAGCGTGAGGTGAACCGGGAGATGCCGCAGACCACCAACGAAGTTGGTCTGAATCATCTTGGGAGTACCGGTGATCTCTACTTTCTCAAGATGCGGGAGCAGCTCTTCGAGAAACACCTTCATCTCCAGCTTGGCGAGATGCTGCCCGATACACATGTGCGGTCCGTAGCCGAACGCAATCTGCTTGTTCGGTCGACGATCAAGCCGGAAAGTATCGGGGTCCTCGAACACCTCGGCGTCACGGTTCCCGGATTGGAACAACAGCATGAGACGGTCGCCCGCCTTGATCTGCTGACCGCGTACTTCCGCATCGGACAGAGCAACCCGAGAGAACTGCTTGACCGGGGAAACCATTCGCAATGCCTCGTTGACGACATTCGGGATGAGCGAAAGGTCGCTGCGGACCTGGGCCAGCAGTTCCGGGTTGTGCGCGAACTCCTCGAGTAGTCCTGCGATCGTGCTCGCCGTCGTGTCATGGCCCGCGGTAGAGATTGCGATGAACCACCCGTATGCGAACGTCTTCGGGAAGTACTCGCCGTCCTCCTGACGCGCCACGGCGATAAGAGTCGCCAGATCGTCACGAGGATTCGCACGACGGCTCTCGACCAGCTTGTCGAAGTATCCGTAGAAGTCGGCGATGGCAGCGGCCCACTGCTGCGCTGCGGCGTCGGGTGACTGATGTTCGACGTCCTCTCGTGCCGCATCGGGGTCGGCCGTCCCGAACAGGTCCTGGGTCAATGCCATCATGCGAGGTTCGTCTTCTTCGGGCACGCCGAAGAGAGTCATGATCACGTGCAACGGGAAATAGACGGCAAAGTCATTCACCGCGTCCAGGTCGGGATCGCGAGCGAGGAGCCGCGCCACCTGCTCCTTTGCGATTTCCCGGATTCGGTCTTCCCATTTCTTGAGGTTTGCGGGTCGGAACCAGTCGAACGCGACGTCCTTGATCGTCGAGTGCTCCGGAGGATCAAGGTAGGGCAGTGCGTCGAGGATTCGCAGTGAGCCGCCGGTCAGTTGCTTCGTGAACGCATCGCCGGCCTGATTGGCGCACATGGGGTTGTGTGCACCCTTCTCTTCACCGCCACCGGCGCTGAAAACCTGGGGTTGGCGCTCGATCTCCATCAGATCTGCATGCTTGGTGACCAGCCACAGATCGTCGTAACCTTCTACGCTGACCTTGGCCAGTGGAGCGTTCTCGCGCAACCACCGATATGCCTCATACAGCTTGGCGTTGTCGCTGTGACCCTCTGGTAAAACGATCTGCCTGGCGATCTCGTCGGGCACCTGGGTACTGGATGCCGTTGCGAAAGTAGTCATCGTCCCTTCCTTCTCGTTCACGTCGGTATGTTGATCCGACAGGCTGTCCCGCGATGGGAGTGATGATCTTGGCCAACGGCTTACGCCCGGGCGCGAAATCATCAGCCGGAATCCCCCTTATGTGAGGGAGCAGTACCAACGTTAAGAAGGTCTCAGCGCACCTACGATGGCTGTGGAGGAAGTTCACCCCTTTTCCCCCTCCAGAATCCCCCACTTGGGGTGTGCCAGGGAGAGATGGCCACAGCGCGTCACACACTCATCGGGACAGTTCGACAGCCTCGTCGAGCAGCGCGGCCGCGACGCACTCGTTCCAGTCGGCAGGCGTCCCGTACAGCGTGCGGTCAAGCTTGGCCCGCTTGTAGTACAGGTGCAAATCGTGCTCCCAGGTGTAGCCGATCGCCCCGTGCACCGTCAGGGCCGAATCTGCAAGGTCTGCAACCGGACCGGTGACCTGTGCCTTGGCCACTGCGGCAGTTGTCGCCGCATCGGGAAGTGCGGCATCGAGCGCAGCAGCCGCATAGAGAGCAGTCGAGAACGACGCTTCGACGGTGACGAGCATCTGTGCACATGCGTGTTTGACGGCCTGGAATCCGCCGATCAGTTGTCCGAACTGCTTGCGCTGCTTGCTGTATTCGACAGCGAGCTCGAGCATGCGCTCTGCAGCCCCGAGCGCGTCTGCGGCAACGAGTACCGCCGACAAGGGCGCAATGTGCTCGAAGGCCGAGGCGTCGGACATCGACGAGATAGAGGCGTCAGTGAACGTGACAGTGGCCGCCGACCGTGACCTGTCAAGGACGTTTTCAGCGGCGACATTCGCTTCGGACGCCGACAAGCGAGCGATCGCAGGGCCATCAGGCCCCACGACGGGCAGCAGGAACGTGCTGGCGTCGAGCGCTCCAATGACGTTCCGCACGGTTGTACTCACGCGGGCACCATCGGTGTCGGTTCTCGACCAGCTGGGGATACGGTCGGCGCGCATTGCCACTGCGAAGCGGCTCGTACCGCCGAGTTGAGCGGCGAGTTCATCAGCGGTGAGCAAGCGAGCGGCCAGGGCCGCCGCCATCCACCCCGAGTCGGGACTTGCAGCGCGCCCGAATTCCCTGGCCGCCAGCGCGAGTTCGAGAACTCCGCCACCTTGTCCACCCGAGGATTCGTCGTACCCAACGCCCCACCATCCCTCGCCGATCAACGCATCGTCGAAGGTTCGCCGTGTACCCGAGGACTGGATTTCACGCACGGCGTCGATCGGGAATTTGGCGGCGATCCATTCCCTCAGGGAGGAAGCGAACAGTTCTTGCTCTTCGGACAGTTCCCAGTGCATCGTTCCTCCTCTACCTCACGCCCGCGCCGTGGACGACGGCTCGAATCGCGTCAACTGCTTCGGGGTTTTCGGCACTCGACAGGTCTCCCGGGTCGGTTCCGATGGCGGCGGCGCGTACGGCACGGCGCAGGATCTTGGCCGAACGGGTTTTCGGCAGTGCCTCAACCTGCCACACTTTCGCGGGCGCAAACGGCTTGCCCACTCCTGCTGCGACACGTTGACGTAGTTCCTCGGACACGCCTTCGGTACCGACCCCTGCCCGCGGAACCCAAAAGGCCCACACGGTTTCGCCCTTCTTGGGATCTGGTATACCTACGGCAGCGGCCTCGGCGACCGCCGAATGAGTGGTGAGCACGGATTCGACCTCTGCCGGAGCGAGACGCTTTCCTGCGACATTCATGACGTCATCGGAACGGCCGAGGATGTACCACTGGTCATCGTCGTCGATCAGCGCGTAGTCGCCGTGACACCACATACCGGGAAAAGTCGACCAGTAGGACTCGAGATAGCGATCGCGGTCCCGCCACACACCACGGGTCATCGCGGGCCACGGCTGGCGACAAACGAGTTCGCCGATGCTGCCCCGCAACGGTTTTCCATCATCATCGACGACGTCGACATCCATCCCGAGCGACGGACCACCCAGCGAGCAACTGGGTATCGGCTCGACCGGATAGGGCGCGAGGAAGGAACCTCCGACCTCGGTGCCGCCGGAGAAGTTGATGACCGGAACCCGACCACCGAAGACGGAGTCGGCCAGCCAGTCGTAGGTGTCCGGGTCCCACGGTTCGCCTGTGGAACCGAGCACGTGGATCGATGTCAGGTCACGACCGGCGATCTGCTCCAGGGGTGTCGATTTCAATGCTCTGATGAGCGTAGGTGACACACCCAGCATGGTGATCTCGTGCCGCTGCACCAGATCCCACAGACGACAGGTATCCGGGACGTCAGGTGATCCCTCGTACAACAGCAGTGTCGCGCCGTTGGCGTGCGTCCCGAACGCCGCCAACGGACCCATGACCCATCCCATGTCTGTGATCCAGCAGAACGTGTCACCGGCGTTGATGTCGAACGAGTAGGCAACCTCCGTGGCTACCTTGACGGTGAATCCCGCATGCGTATGCACCGCGCCCTTGGGCTTGCCCGTCGTACCCGATGTGTAGCCCAGCATGAGTGTCTGCATCGCAGGAAACGCACTGAACTCGAACTCGGGACGGGCGGGGTCCACCAACGTAGACCACGAGGCGACAACGACGTTGGCATCGGACAGATCACTCGGACTTCCGACGTTGTCGATGGTGACCACGGTCTGCACCGAGGGCGTCTGCGGTAGAGCTTTGGCGAGTTCACCGATCATGTCGACGGTGCGGCCACGACGAATGGTGCCGTCAGCCACGACAACGGCCTTCACCTCAGCGTCGTTGAGACGCGCCGCAATCGCAGGGGCAGCGAACCCGGAGAACAGCGGGACGACGATCGCACCGATGCCTGCGGCGGCATAGCAAGCGACGACGGCCTCGGGGACCATCGGCAGGTAGAGGCCCACCGCGTCGCCCTCTCCCACACCGAGTTCGACCAGGCCGGAGGCTACCCGGCCGACCTGTTCGGCGAGATCCCGATAGGTGAGAGTTCTCACTGAACCGTCTTCTGCCTCATGCACGATGGCACGACGTTCGGCGGCGTCGGCGAGCCAACGGGTGACGCACGCGTCGACCGCGTTGAAGGTCCCCCCGACAAACCAATCTGGAAACTCCGCTCCGTTCGAGATATCGAGAACTCTGCCGTAATCCGTCGCGAAAGGGATTCCGAGGTCGTCGATTGCGGCATCCCAGTACCACTCGACATCGTCCGTTGAGCGCCGACGCAGTTCGTCGATCGAGTCGATGCCGACGGAGCGTGCCAGACGCAAGACGTTGGCGTTGTCGAGGTAGTGGGCGCTCGGATTCCAAACATAAGAACTCATCGTGTGGTCTTCCTCAGACTCGTGGCATGCCGAGGACACGTTCGGCAGCGATATTGCGTTGGATGAAGGTCGAACCGCCGGCGATCGCTGTTCCCCGCGCCTGATATGCCAGGCGCAGCCAGCGTTGCTGATCGGGATCTGCGTCGGGATCGTCCTCGGCAAGCCCCAATTGCCCTCCGAAATCACTCAGTTCGAGCCCGAAGTCGGCGATGTCCTCCACGAGAGGACAGAAGTAGAGCTTGCCGATCGAGGTCACCGGTCCGGGTGGCTGGCCAGACGCCGCTCCGGTGATCACGCGCTGACCGATGAGGTAGTGCGTGAGCGCACGCCCATAGAGGTCCGCGATTCGCTGACGAATCTCGGGTTTCGTGGCAAGCGCGGTGTCGTTGTCGTCGCTACTCCTCGTGATCTGCTCGACCAGGTCCGCGACGGCGCGCGTGGTGTTGACACGACCGGTGGCTATGCCGACGCGCTCGAAAGCCAACGTGCCCATGGCTACCTTCCAGCCGCCGTCGACCTCACCGACCACCGAGGAGTCGGGAACGAAGACGTCGTCGAGAAAGACCTCGTTGAACTCTGCCTCGCCGAGCATGTGCGCGAGGGGGCGCACGCTGACTCCCTCGGAATTCATCGGCAGCAGGAAGTAGGTGATTCCCTTGTGCCGCTCGCCGCCGCCCGTGCGAGCGAGAAGAATCGCATTGTCGGCGATCTGGGCTCGAGACGTCCAGATCTTCTGGCCCTGTATCGACCATCCCCCATCGACCTTGGTGGCCTTCGTGCGTAATGAGGCGAGATCTGACCCGGATTCGGGCTCGGAGAAGAGCTGGCACCAGATCTCCTCACCGGTCAGAATCGGCTCCAGGTACCGCTGCTTCTGCTCATCGTTGCCGAAAGCCACGATCGTGGGTCCCGCGAAGTCCTCACCGATGATGTTCAAACGATCGGGCGCTCCCGCTCGATCGGTCTCCTCGTTGAAGATCGCCTTCGTCTTCGCATCAGCACCTGCCCCGCCGTACTGCGTCGGCCACGACAGTCCGGCGAATCCCGCGTCGTATAGCTTGCGCTGCCATGTTGCCCAGAACTCACGCTTGTCCTCCAACCGGGCGGGTTCTGGCCACGGCAGCGCCGGTACGGTCTCGGTCAGCCAATTCCGGACGCGGGAACGAAACTTCGCTTCGTCCGGTGAATCGCTCAGATCCATACAAACCTCCACATCGTTACGGACCAACGGTACAATAGGTCAGACCAAAACTCTAGGAGCGTGCAGTGGCTGGTGGATCGACAGAGACGTTGCAGATCGGGGACATTCTCGACGTCACATCGTTTGAGGTAGAGGCGGGAAAGATCCGCGAGTTCGCATTGGCAACGCGCGCGGAAGACAAGGTGTATCGCGACCCCGACACAGCGAGCGAGATCGGTTTCTCCGCTGTCCCGGCAACACCGACCCACGTGGTCGTGGCCGGCCACTATCGCGATCAACAGGGGTTCGTGTCTGCACTCGGACTCGCAATCGAGCGAGTGGTCGTCGGCTCGGTGGAGTGGGAGTACGCCCGTCCACTTCTGGCGGGTGACCGGCTGACCGGGACAAGACGCGTCATCGATGACACCACTCGTGAGGGCAAGCGTGGGGGCGTCATGCGCATGGTGACGCTGGAGACGACCTGGGTCGATGACACCGGCGCGGTCGCTGTGACTCAACGCGAAGTACTGATCGAGAGGGGAGCATGATGGCACGGGCGTCAACGATGATGAGCGAGGGTGAAGAACTGCCATCTCGGCAGATCGGCCCCATCAGTCAAACCGACATCGTTCGATTCGCCGGCGCTGGTGGCGATTTCAATCCGTTGCACCATGATGCCGAGTACGCACGTCGCGCCGGTCTTCCTGGCGTCATCGCCATGGGCCAGATGCAGGCCGGAATGCTGGCTTCGTGGGTGGCCGATGTCGTCGGAGTCGAGAACGTGGCTTGCTTCTCGGTCCGTTTCGCCTCCCCCCTGGCGATAGGAGAGACACTCACTCTCAACGGACGAGTGGATCAGCTCAATGATGGTGTGGCGGAATTGGCTCTCGTTGCCGCGGTCGGCGAGCGCGTGGTGGTGTCGGCAAAGGCACACGTTCGCGTCGCATCCTGAACCTGCCGGGCGAGCACACCTACGGCACCAGCACGATCTTCCCGATGTCGTTGCCTGCCTCGAGTCGCCGGTGGGCTTCGGCCGCATCGGCCAGCGGCAAGGTGGCCGCGACAGGAGGTGCCGTCACCGCGTGCGTCGCCACCAGGTCCAGCAGCCCTCGAAAGTCTTGTGGCCCACCCATCGTCGTGCCCAAGAGGTCGAACTGGCCGAAGTAGAACTTGCGGACATCCAGATTGACCTGCTCGGCAACATTGGCCCCGAGAACCACCAGGCGACCTCCGGGGCGCAGAGCGGTCAACGACCTGTCCCAGAGTCCGACGGGGTCGAGGATCACATCGAACCCGCAGCCGTTCGGCGACACTCTCTTCACCCTCTCCGGCCAGTCGTCTCGAGTATGCAGGACACCTCCCTCGGCGCCCGACGCGCGCGCCCGCTCAAGCTTCTCTTCCGACGAAGCTGTGACCCAGATCGACGCGCCCACCGCTCGCGCCAGCGACAACGCCATCGTCGAGACACCACCCCCGGCGCCGATGATCAGTAGCGACTCCCCCGCGGACAGGCCAGCACGAGTGACCAGCGCACGATAGGACGTGACACCCACCAGCGGTAACGCCGCGGCCTGTTCCCAACTGAAGCCTGTCGGTTTAGGTGCAACGCACTCGTCGGGGACAGAGACGAACTCGGCGTACGTCCCCGGTCGGTGGTCGCCGAGTATCTCGAACCCGGCGGCAGGAGCGCTGCTGCGCCCACCCCAGAACAGTGACGGTAGAACCACTACTTCGTCGCCGGTGTCGACGCGCGTTCCTGCACCATCGGCGCCCGGAGTGTGGGGCAACTCTGACGTGTATTGCCCGCGCCTCACCAGCACGTCATGCCAATTGAGCGCGGCCGCACGCAGTTTCACGGTCACCCAACCTTCACGCGACACCGGATCGGCGACCTCGTCAGGCGCCAACACGTCGGGCCCGCCGTAGCTCGACATCACTATTGCTTTCATTCGCACACCTTCTGGACGACGACGGTGGCCAGGGCACACGGTTTGCCCAACGAATTCGCTGCGCTGACCCGCACGACTGCCAACGACCGGCCGCGGTGCACGACATCAGCACGAAACGTCGTCGTGTCTGCCGCATCACCAGGTCTGACGTATGCGATGTCTATGCTTGTCGTGCGGAGATCCCCGTCGGCCTCAACCGCTGACATGGCTGCGAATTCAGCACCGATGATCAGCACGCCGCCATGAAGGTTGTGCATCCCGTTCGCCGCATACTCTGTCGGCGCCATACTGATGATCCCCTTCGACACCTCAGAGATCCCGAGCGCTTCTCGAACGGTGACCGAATCATCGGGCGGGGAGATCACGCGCGGATCTCCGGTGGGCACATCCTGGACCGGAACGAAATGTGATCGCTGGGTGACCAGGGCAACCGCCGAACCGGACATGTCGACAACCGACCCGCGCGTCGTGCCCCCGCGCGTATCGCGCGCGACCAGATCCCCGGTGACCGATAACGTCGAACCGTCGCTTGGCGGATCCGCGACGAAATCGACCCTGATGCCGAGACTTACAGGCCACCAGCCTTCGGTCCTGCCCGCCGCGATGACGTACCCGGTTACATCGTCGAGTGGCACGCCCATCGCGCTTCGGACGTATCCGGCGGCAGGGTCGCGTAGCCATTCGCCCGCGATGATTGACAATTCAGCTCGTTCGACCGACAGGCTGACCGGGCGGACACGCAGCAACGACTCAGCGCCCGAGATCACGAACTCAGTTGGCTGCGCGTCCATCAGCTGGTCATGCACTGGTCGCCGCGTTCGTTTCGGTGCCTCCAACGAAGTGCGCCAACCACTTCTGCATTCTGGACTCGTTGCCGCCGTGTGCCGCGGACCAGCCCCACGGACCGCTGGTTGCCGAATGCAGTGCGTTCAACACCAGATCAATGCCTCTCCATACCTGCAGTTGCTCGACCCCTGTCATGTATTTGGTCTTACCATACGCGTCGGGGTCGAGCGCAGCGGGGCGGCATCCTGGCCCACGCGTGGATGCATACCGCGAGACTCGCGACATCGAATACCGCGATCGTCGGCTACTCAGCGACATGGGTTCGCCGCGACACCGCGGCGTCTCGTCGTTACCTCGGCCTACCCGCGATCGCCACTGTGACCTCACCGTCCGTGAAGTTGTCTGCCACCTCGGCCGCTTCTTCGCGAGACAGCTCCTTGAGCATGAACCACGTGGTGAGCACCAGGTACATGCCCCAGACCACCATCGGTAGATAGAAGCCGAGCAGACCGTTGTAGGCGAAAGGACCACTCTTGAAGAAGGCGGGGCCCGCGGCTGTGATCAGGGTGACGGCCCCGGCGATCGTCAGCCACGTCAGCCACCGCGGGATCATCGGTTCAGGCCGCTTGTCGGACAGTTCGACGACCGCAGTGGCCAGCATCTCGACTGCCAGGTAGATCCATCCGAGCAGGAACGCGAACCACGCCCAGTCGTACCACGCCTGGATGACGTCGGCACCGTTCTCAGGTCGATACGCCGCGGTTATCCATGCACACGCATTGAAAAAGATGATCAGCGAGATGAAGATCCCGCACACCCCGGTGGTGATCGACCAGATCGGACGTCGCCCCTCGATCTTGGCCAGCATCAGCCCGAACTGAATCGAGCCAGGCACCAGCAGACCGCACGCGACGTAGAAGATGGAACAACCGACGATGATGCCCCACCGGTGATCGTCGGTGAACCATTCCTTGATGTGCGCGGCGCTGGAGTCAGCGGCTTCCGGCTTGAAGAAGTGAGCAATCCCCAGCCAGCCGATCACGGTCAGCGCCGCGAAAATCCACGTACACCAAAGCCCTAGCCGTTGAGACCAATAGTTGTTCGGTTGTCCGTCCATGTCGTTTTCTCCTTAGAGGTAGGAAATATGCGTCAGCGGCCGTTCAGGTCGCCAGATAGATGCCGACTACGCCGGCGGTGACGAGCACTACCCATGTCTCGAATACAATCCGAGCGGATTTGGGCGCCTGCCGTAGTTCCATGAACTCATTGAGGACCAGATGCACCTTGACCGCCGCGATCAGAAATATGCCAACAGTCCCGACACGTACGGGAAATGCATCTTTGGCGAGCCACCAAGTCGTCACCACGGTCGCGAGCATAAGGAAAATCCACACGACCGTCGTCCGCTGTTTGAGAATGCCAGGCATGTGCTACCTCATCAAATACAGAAGCGGGAAGAGAACGATCCACAGCAAGTCGACCATATGCCAGTAGACTCCTCCAGATTCAAGCGCCAGATATCGTTTTCCGATAAAGGAATTCTTGCGCGCCATCCTCCAGAACACCAACAGCATCACCGTGCCAATAAGAACATGCATCAAGTGGAATCCAGTCAATGCGAAGTAGTACATGTAGAAGTCGTCAGTTGCAGGCGTCAACCCATCACTGATCTTCGAGCTGTACTCGAAGATCTTGGACACAAGGAAACCGCATCCACACAACACCGCCGCGAGCAACCACCCCGACACTGGGCCTGCCGACCGAGCCGCGGCGACTCCACGCACCACACACCAGGAACTTGTCAGCAGGAGCAACTTGTTGACGCCCCCGAAGTTCACACTCAGAGATTCGCGGCCCGCCTCGAAAACACTCGTCGAATCACGCCTTGCGAGCATGAAGGCCATGAAGAAGACAAGGAAGAACGCCATGTCCACGCCGATGAAGACCCACAGTCCCTCGACCCCCGGCAGTCGCTTGGACGCGGTATCGGACGACGCGGGGGTCGACTCCCCCAGCTTCACATCACTCATTGACCCACAACCACATCGCAGAACTAAGCGAGACCCAACTGAGTCATCAGATTCAAGACGTCCCAGTACGCATGAATCTCAACGGCTCTTCCGTTGGCGTCCACGCGGAATACGTCCATTCCCGGAACATCGAAGGACTTACCAGTCGGAGGCACACCGGGAGGGAACCCTTCGCCCGTATGCGTACCGGTGAAACGCCATTCATGCGCCACCAAGCCTCGGTCGAGATCGACGATGGGACTTCCCACCGGCTGGAATGTGATATCCGGAAATCCCTGCCATGTCGACTCATAGAAGAGCCGTGCACCCTCGGTATCTACCAGCGGCTCTGGAAGAGAGGGATCGAACCACCGGATTTCGGGGGAGATCACATCCAGTGCAACACTGATGTCCCGCTGCCCCCACGAGTCCAGATAACGCTGCGGATATGCGAGCAGAGTTGATTCGTCTGCTTTCTCCGCGGTCACGCTTCGCGCCGAGGCCGTCATTTGTTTCTCCATTCCCACGATCAATGATCGCACTGGACCCCACACTGAACAGTCTAGGGAGTATCGGTTCGCAATGAATACGCTATGAAGACACCACGACCGGGATCAACGGCAGATCACTCAAGACACTCGAAGATCACTCCGTACATCACCCGCGGGAGTGATACGAATCCCCGCCTTCTTTCGCCCCGCCTGTTGCCGACCGGCATCGACTGCAGAGGGAGTCGCAGGTTGTTGTCGCTCAGGCAGCACAATCCCGCTGTCAAGCTCAGAGACACTGCTGTGCACTCTGACCGGACAACGCCACACCTTCGTCGAGGCAGGCGGATACTACACGCTTACACAAGCCACACCGACGGCGGAAGTCCCCACGAAAACCGGGAAAGAGCCGGCTCACTCACAAAGCTTCGCGCAACTTGAACTTTTGGACCTTCCCCGATGCGGTCAGTGGAAGAGTGTCGACCAGGCGCCAGATCTTGGGCACCTTGTGGCGGGCGAGGTGTGCCGAGCACAGATCCGCCAGCAGTGTTTCATCAACTAGTGAGCCCTCGCGGACACGCACGAAGGCTGCGACTTGCTCCCCCCAAACGGGATCGGGCGCGCCCACAACCGCGGCGTCGACGACATCCGGGTGCGTGCAGATGATCTCCTCGATCTCACGTGGCGAGATGTTCTCTCCACCGCGAATGATCATGTCTTTCAGACGGCCCACGACACGGAGATACCCGTCGTTGTCCATCGACCCGAGATCTCCGTAGTGAAGCCATCCGTCGTCGTGCAGACTGCGATCGCCGGGCCGGCCGAGATAGCCGACCATCGTGGTTGGCCCTCGTGAACAGATCTCGCCTCGCTCACCGATCGGGACGGTCTCCCCGGTCAGCGGATCGACGATCTTGACCTCGGTGTGTGGTAGAGCGCGGCCGATGGTCTCGACCTGTTCCCACACGGGTCCGTTCGGGTCGGTCTGCGTGGCCGGCCCGCCGGTTTCGGTTTGGCCGAATGTGATGGAGAACCTGCAGCCGAACGCCTGCTTGACCCGTCGGACCAGGTCCGCCGACGCGATGGAACCACCCGTGAGAATCACCCGCAGCGAGGACACATCCCGACTCTGCAACTGAGGGTGCTCAAGCATGGCGATCTGCATCGTCGGAACCGCCAGGAGTGCTGTGGCGCGGTGCTTCTCGACGAGTTCGAGCACGCGTCCGGCATCGAATCCAGGCAAGATGACCTGAGTTCCCACGGAACTGACCGCACCGAGCGTGACCGTGCCGCAGGATCCGATGTGAAAGGTCGGCATCGGATTGACATAGACGCAGCCGGCCTCGATACCCGCACGACGGGCAACGAGATTCGCGGAGTTGACCATGGCGTGATGGGAGATCAGCACGCCCTTCGGCACGCCCGTGGTTCCGGACGTGTATTGCAGGATCGCGACGTCTGTCTCACCGGGCGTCGGCAGGACGACTGATGGGTGGGGGTGCTCGGTGGATTGTGCGGCCCAACTGTCCAGTGCCGTGGTGGCACCGAGAGTGTCGATGTCGCGTACACACTGTTCGGCGATGGCTGCCAGATCGACGCCCCGGTGCTCTCGCCCGTGGTACAACACCACGCACCCTGAGTCGCGAAGCACAAACGCCAATTCCGCGTAGGTGTAGGCGGGATTGAACGTGACGAGCTGCATTCCGGCGAGCGCGCATGCTTGCTGCAAGAGCAGCCACTCCGGACTGTTGGCCGCCCATACGCCGATCCTCGATCCCACGTCGTGGGCTTCAACCAGGTCGCGTGCACACTGTTCGGCGAGGTCGAGGAATTCCCGGTACGTCCAACTCCGCTCCGAACCAGGTGCCCCGTCGATGATCGCGATACGGTCGGGAGCAGTAGTTGCAGCCGTTCGAAGCAGATCACCGACGGTGCCATGCACCAACGGGGTCTCATCGGTCGCATGCCAGTAAGACAATTCGCGGGACGCCGGTTGGGTCACCTCCCCCGACTCGTTGGCGCGAGTGCTCATGGCGCATACTGCCTTCCGAAGACAGATCTCGCGACGACGAGTTTGGCGATTTGCGCTGTGCCATCGGCGATTTCGAATCCCATGGCGTCACGCAAGCGTTGTGCCTGCGGATTGTCCGCCGACCAGGCGGCATGGCCATAGGTGAGCAGCGCCTGGTGGATGGCCTCCACTGCAGCTTTGGGTGCCCACCACTTGACCATGCCGGCCAGGGCCGTGTGGTCGAGTCCTTGGTCCTTGCGCCACAACGCTTCATAGCAGAGGTGCCGGGCTCCAGCGACATAGGTGAGGTGTTCCACCAGCGGAAACGCGACACCCTGCCGAGTGCTGATCGGTGCCCCGAAGGTCTGCCGCTCCTTGGCGTACTCGATGGCATCATCAAGCGCGGCCGCTGCGGTTCCGAGCGACAGGAGGCCGATGATCGCGCGCGAGTACTCGAAGCCCTGCATGACCGAGACGAAGCCGGAACCCTCGCCGCCGACCATCTGATCGGCGGTCACCGGCAACTGGTCGAAGTACAGAGAGCATCGCCCGGCGGCTCGGTTTGCGACGTCGTCGAGTCGAGTCCGCGACACCGCGGGATGGTTGAGCGGCACATAGAACGCGCTGACCCCACGTGCGCCCGGGCCGCCGGTGCGCGCGAAGATCACTGCGTGGTCGGCATCTTCGGTCAGCGAGATGGAGGTCTTCTCCCCCGTGATCTCCCAACCGTCGTCGGTGGCCTTGGCCTGTAGCTCGATATGTGCCGCGTCCGAACCGTGGCCGGGCTCGGTCAGTGCCAATGTCGGTATAACCGATCCGGTTGCGATGGGAGGAAGCCATTGTGCCAGTTGTTCTTCAGAACCAGCAGTCAAGAAAATATCGCAAACCAATGCCGTCGAGAGCAGCGCGTAACCGGCGTTGATATTCGAGCGGGCGACTTCTTCGGCGGCGACTCCGACAGTCACCGCATCCGCCTCGGCACCACCGAAGCGTTCAGGTACGCGCAGCCCGAACAATCCGACTCCGGCCATGTCGGTGAAGATCGACGGCGTCATTCGCCCGGTGAGGTCGTCCGACTGGTAGTGCGGGGCGAGTTGCCGCTCGGCGAATCGTCGGATCTCTTGCCGGAACATTTCCTGTTCGTCGGTCAGTGCGAAGTCCACATCAACTTCCGGGTCCACTGAACGCGGCAGTGGGCAACGGAGTGCGCTCGTTGCCACGTAGCGCGCGCCGCAAGATCTTCCCGCTGGAGGTTTTCGGGAGTTCGGCGAGGATGTCGATCTCGCCCGGACGCTTGTACGCGGCCAGCCGTTCGCCGACGAAGGCGATGAGTTCCTCGGCGGTCACCTCGCCGTCCTTCTTCAGAGAGACATAGGCTTTCACGGTCTCGCCACGGTACTCGTCGGGCACTCCCACGACCGCCGCCTCCAGCACAGCCTGGTGTTCGTAGAGGGCATCCTCGACCTCGCGCGGCCATACTTTGAAACCCGCGCAGTTGATCAGATCCTTCTTTCGGTCAACCAGGAACAGCCACCCGTCGTCATCGACGACGCCGATGTCCCCCGAGTAGAGTCGTCCGTCTCGAATCGTCGCGGCGGTCGCGTCTGGACGATTCCAGTATCCGGCGATGACGCCCGGGCTCTCGAGCACCACCTCGCCGGGCTCGCCGATGGGGACTGGTTGACCGTCGTCGTCGACGATCGTCACTGATGTCCCAGGTGTGGGTAGGCCCACTGCCAATGCGCCGGTGTTCGGATCAACTGGTGCCCTGAGTCCGAGTGGGGCCAAGTGCGTTGCCGCGGTCGCCTCGGTCATTCCGTAAGCGCCTAGCAACTGCTTGCCGGTGCGTTCTTCGAAGGCGCGGGCCGAGGCCGGCGATATCGGCGCACCCCCGCTGTAGACGCGATCGAGACTCGCGAAGTCACTTTTCAGGAATCCGTCGGCCTGCAGAAGGCCGATGTAGGCGGTGATCGGACCGACCGAGAACGTCGGGCGGTGTTCACGCATGCTGTCGAGCATCACAGCCGGCTGGTACCGGAAACTCAGTATGAGCGGGCAATGGGTGATCAGAGCCGGAACAAGTTGCACCATGAATCCCGTGATGTGAAACAGCGGCGCCAATCCAAGCACGCGACTGTGCGCACCGATCTCGGCAACGGCGCAGATCGCTCGAGCAACCGCGATGACGTTGCGATGACTGCACATAGCGCCCTTCGGCGGACCCGTGGTGCCGGATGTGTAACAGATCAGGGCCGTATCATCGAGCCCGGGATCGCGCCGCGCCGGGCGTTCGCCTCGATGGCGAGCGATCAGATCGTCGAACTCCAGGCTGTCGTCGGCCGACTCGAGACGCTCCGGCGCCATCACACGCTCGTCGTCGCGGTGCTGCATGCTCTGCGGTGCGGTGGTGATCACAGATCGGATCGACGTCGCTCCGACAACATCCCGCGCGACATCTCGCCAGAGGCTGTCGAGGGCGACGAGGACGACGGCACCGCAGTCATTCAGCTGGTAGTCGAGCTCATTGGGCCGCAGCATCGGATTGATCGGAACGACAACGGCCCCCAGCTTCCAGACCGCGAGAACCGTGATCATGTACTGCGGCATGTTCTGCATATGGACAGCGACGCGGTCACCGGTTCCCACGCCTTCGCCGGCAAGCGCGACGGCTAAAGCGTCGGACAGTTCGTCGACGTCGCGTACGCACAAACTGGTGTCGAAGTAGACCACCTGGGCATCGGAAGGATGGTGCAGGACGTTGTCTCGAAAGATGTCAAGCGCGCTCGGTGATTCGTTACTCATGATCGGCCCTCGGGGTTGGGATACATCTGTTCGGCGGTTGCAAGTCCGAGCTCAACGAGTTCGTCGGGAAGGTCGAGGTAGGTGCCGTCGTCATCGGTGGCGAGACCCGGTCGCACGGTGGAAACCTCTCGCGCGGCACTGAATACGGAAGTGCGATCTCGATGCCCGTAGAGTTCGAGAAGGGTGCAGTACTGCGGCGGCAGAAGCGGGAGGCTCCCGGCGTCGGCCTGCCGCAGGGCATCCGACGGGGTGATCCACCGGCTCGAGATGGACTCCCGTGAGACTCCGAGCACGTCCTGTTCCTGCGGGCATCGCGCCATCAGGAACCAGGTGTGAAAGCGCCGCGGCTCGAACTCCGGTGTCACCCAGGCCGACCACGGTTTGAGCCAGTCCGTACGGATGTGGAGATGTCGACTCCCGAGCAGATCCGCAAGACTTATCTTGTGCTCCGACAACAGCTCCCGGTCCTTCCGCCAGTCATCGGTGGTGAGGTCGGATAGGTCGGTGCCATCCGACGGCGACGCAAGTAGGTAGCCCGATTCTTCAAAGGTCTCACGTACGGCCGCCGCGATGATCGCACCGGCATTCCCGTCGTCCACACCAAGCCACCGGGCCCACTCCGAACGCCCCGGCCCAACCCAACCGCGAATCTCGTCGTGATCACCGTCGTCGATGCGACCACCCGGAAATGCCGGGCGACCCCCGGCGAACGCCATTGTCGAGGCGCGGATCTGCAAGTACGCCTCCACACCGCGCTTTCCGTCGCGGAGCAGTACAACGCTCGCAGCCGACGCGGGCGCCGACTTCCTTCCGACGTCGGACGGCGCCGCAGACGCCAACATCTTTTCCGGGAGCCGAATTCGAGGGTCCACGAACAACGTCCTCTGCTTGGTGATTCGACGCTGCGTAGTCGCGTAAGCGCCGTCGAGCGGAATCTGCACCGCACGTGACGTGGGTTACAGTGTGAGCATGACACTAGACACATCTACGGATTCAGTCAATACAGATGTAAAATCAGGAATCGCAACGATCACGCTCAACCGTCCCGACCGTCGAAACGCCTGGGATGACTCACTGGGCGAGGGACTCGAAAGCGCCTTCACGGCTACCGCTTTCGACGACTCCGTACGGTGCATCGTACTCACCGGCGCCGGCAGCGCCTTCTGTTCCGGCGCCGATCTCGCTGCCGGATTCCCCAGCCTGCCGTCCGGTCACGACGACCTGACCGGCACGCTACGGCGACGGTTCCACCCGGGATTCCTCGCCATGCTCGACTCGCCTAAGCCCGTGATCGCCGCCGTCAACGGTCCCGCCATCGGCGCGGGCGCCTGCCTGGCACTCGCCGCCGACATCGCGATCATGGATCGACAGCACGCCTATCTCCAGTTCCGTTTCAGCGCAATCGGGCTCATGCCCGATGTCGGGGCAACCGCACTTCTCGCCGAAGCCGTCGGCGCGCAGCGGGCCATCGAGATCTTCATGCTTGCGGAGAAACTGGGCGCCGAGCGGTGCGCCGAACTCGGCCTGGTCAGTCGAATCACCGATGACCTCGACACCGACGTTCACGAACTCGCGAACCGGTTGGCCTCGGGACCGACCGCCGCCTTCGCCACCACCAAACGTGCCGTCCGTGCATGGACACAGTCACAGATGGCCTGCCAGTTGGAACTCGAGGCCGCCCTGCAGCAAAGTCTCATCGCCACTCAGGACTGGCGCGAGGGCAGGTCAGCGTTCCTCGAGCACCGGATGCCGACCTTCACGGGCAAGTGATCGTCGTCCAGCACCGCGTCCCGTGAGAGGATGACGTCGTGTCGCCATCCCGCTCCGAGCCCGGCCGAGGCCGGAGCGCCCCGGCGATCCCGACACCCGGCACCGCTCAGGCCACGCTTCTGAACATCGTGGGCGATATCGTGCATCCGTCACGGGTTCCGGTCGCCACCTCCGTGTTCTTGGCTGCGATGGCCGAGCTTGGTCACACCGAGCCGGCCATCCGCCAGGCGATCGCGCGCTGCGCTGCAGCCGGATGGATATCCAAGGAACGCGTAGGACGTTCCACCCGATGGGCGCTGACGGCGCGCGGCATTCGGCTCGTCGAGGACGGCGTCGCCGGCGTCGAACAACTTTCCGATCCTCACACGGACTGGGATGGTCGCTGGCGAATTCTCGTCGTCACCATTCCGAACGAGCAGCGGTCCATCCGCGACCGGGTCTACCGCGCGCTGCGGTGGGACGGATTCGGCAACCCGCTGGGCTCGGTATGGGTATCCCCGCACCTGAATCGACAGCGCAGGACCACGGCGGCCATCACCGGGGCCGGTCTCCTCAACTCCACGCTGTCGTTCGTCGGTACGGCTGACGATTTGGGTCTCAGTGTCGGCGAAATCGTTGACCGTGCATGGAATCTCGACGATCTCGAGTCGATCTACAACACACTCATCGAGCGCTTCGAGCGCATGGCCCCGACGACAGACGCAGCGCATTTCGAAGCTTTGCTACGACTCGACGAGGAACTCCAGAATCTCTTGGTGATCGACCCCCACCTCCCGCGCGCGTTGTCCGGGGCGTGGACCGGACGACAATCTGCCGAGCGGCTCCTGCACCTGCGAAGTATCTGGCACGGTCCAGCCGAACGTCACTGGGCACAATTGCTCATCGAGCACTCCTGATCGGTTCGTGACGCTCAACCGCGAACGCGAAGCACTACCTTGTGACGCTGTGGTCTCGGGCCGGCGGCCGACGTCGACCGCTTCCTGCTCCGCGTGTGTGATCAGGAGGCTTGTTCTGTTGCTGTCCTCAGACCGCACCTGCCACTGTGTGCTGCTTCAACTCGTCAGCGACCTGCTTCCGCAACACGTGCTTCTGTATCTTCCCGGTGGCCGTCATCGGCAATGAATCGATCGCAATGACACGCTCGGGGGTCTTCTGAATCGCGACATCGCGATCTGTGAGGTAGGTGCGCAGCTCATCCACCGTCGGCGCGGCATGCCCTTCCTTGGGCACCACATAGCAACACACCTTCTCGCCCAGTCGCTCGTCCGGCATGGCAACCACCGCAAGCGCGAGCAGGTCCGGATGATTGGCGAGTTTGTCCTCCACCTCTCGCACGCTGATGTTCATGCCACCACGAATGATGATGTCCTTCGTCCGCCCGGTAACACGAACGAAGCCGTCGTCGTCCATCACACCGAGGTCACCCGAGCGCGAGAAGCCCTCCGGGGTGAAAAGCTCCTCGGTGTCGTGCGGACGGTTCAGATACTCGATCATGTGCGACGGCCCGCGATAGGCGATGTCGCCTTCGGTGCCCCGCGGGACCTCGGCTCCATCGGGCCCCACGATCTTCACTTCAGCACCCGGCAGCGCGGCGCCATCAGACGTGATTGCCCGCTGAGGGTCGTCGTCGATGGTGCAGGTGGTGGTCGACAGATTCTCACTGCGTCCATACAGCGACAAGATGCTGGCTTGCGGGAGTTTGGCTTTCGCGTTCTCCACCACAGCTGCGGGGATCGGCGCGCCGGCACAGGTCCACATTCGCAGCGACGAGAGATCTGCGCTCGGATCCTCGTCTGCGGCAGCGATGAGTGTCTGCAAGAAGGTCGTCGCGGTGACCGCCGCGGTGCAGCCGAACTTCTCGATGTCGGCGAGGCCGGCCTTCGGCGTCCACTCAGCCATCACGTGGGTGGCAGCGCCCACCATCAACGGAACGAGAACGCTGGTCACGAGTCCGGTGGTGTGTGTGATGGGTGATGGCCCGAACTGAACGTCGTCCCTGGTGTGCCCGAAGGCCACGACCAACATCCTCGCGCCGGATGCATAGGTGTTGAAGGTGTGTACACACCCCTTCGGCCTCGACGTGGTACCAGAGGTGTAGACGATCACGAACGGATCGTCTGGGTGGACCCGGAAGTCCAACTCGGCGTCGATCGCAGAGCTTTCGACGTCGTCGACGAGAAGGTCCTCGAAAACCTGGATGCTGCGCTCCGCAAGACCGGTTCGCTCCTGCGAAGGAGCGCGCACCGCGACAATAGATGTGAGCGTGTGCGACTCGCGGCGAATCTCGTCGAACATCCCGATGTAGTCGAAACCCTTGAACTCGTATGGCGCGATCGCGCATTCGACCTCAGCATCCGAGATCACGTGAGCAACCTCGTCCTTGCGGTAGATCGGCATGATCGGAACCATCACAGCGCCGATCCGGGCGAGTGCTGCGGCAACGACAACGAACGCCGCCCAGTTGGGCAGCTGCACCGCAACTCGGGCTCCCGCCAGAACTCCGCTGCGATGCAGACCCAAAGCCAACCGCTGCGACGAGTCGTACAACTCGGCGAAAGTGAGCGCGTAAGTGCCGTCCGTGACGAACACCTTGTCCGGCGCCGCGTTCGCTTGTGCGCGTAGCAGTTCAGTGAAGTTCTCGTCGGCCCAGTAGCCCGAGGCGTAGTAGTCATCGATCTGTTCCTGGGTATAGCGACCCAGTTTCCGTCCTCCGGTCATGCCGTGGCCTCCGTCTCAGTGTCTCGCATCTGTCCAAAGATTAAAAAGGTCTGACCTAAAAATCAAGGCCCGAACGCCATCCCACGCCAATCGGCGCAGAGTTCACTCGAAAGACTGATTCGAGCCCGTCAACGGTGGTATTTTGTTTGGTCAGACCTAACTTTTGATTGCACCAACGCGTGAGAACAACGATCCTGAAGAGTGATCCCGTTCACAGCATCGTCACGGGTCGCGATCCCACGACAGGAGTCCCATGTCCACCATCGACTATTCCGAGCTCTACTACGGCGGCACGTGGCATCAGCCAGCCAGCAGCAACCGCATCGAGGTGCGCTCGCCGGCAACCGAAGAGATCATCGGTTCGGTTCCTGCCGGCGCTTCTGGCGACATCGACAGCGCGGTGTCAGCCGCCCGCCTCGCTTTCGACGACCCCAACGGGTGGGCATCGTGGCATCCCAAGCAACGTGCCGAAGTTCTCGAACGTTTCGCCACCGAACTCGAGTCGCGCGCTGCGGAAACCGCGCGACGCGTCACGATCCAGAACGGCATGCCGATCTGGCTCGCCGAACAGTTCGAGGGCGGATTCCCAGCGGTTCTCCTGCGCTACTTCAGCGACTTGATGATCAACGCAGCCGATGTGGATTCCCGGCCCGGGATGCTCGGCGGTACAGCGCTCGTGTCGCGTCATCCTGTCGGCGTCGTCGGCGCCATCGTTCCGTGGAACGTGCCGCAGGCCATCACATTCCTGAAACTTGCCCCCGCGCTTGCCGCTGGGTGCACCGTCGTCCTCAAGCCTGCCGAGGAAACCGTGCTCGACGCGTTCCTGATGGCCGAAGCCGCACTTGCTGCAGGCCTGCCCGACGGAGTCCTCAATGTCGTTCCGGGTGGCCGCGAGCTCGGCGCGTATCTGGTCGCTCACCCGGATATCGACAAGGTGTCGTTCACCGGCTCCACCGCCGCCGGACGGACCATCGCCGAGACGTGTGGACGGATGCTGCGACCTGTCACTCTGGAACTCGGCGGCAAGTCCGCGGCCATCATGCTCGACGACGTCGACCTCAACTCCTCGATGGAATCCCTGTTTGCCGCAACCTTGCTGAACAACGGACAGATCTGCTGGCTGAACACCCGTGTGCTCGCACCGCGGACACGGTATGACGAGATCGTCGACGCGATAACCGCTTTGGCATCATCGCTCGAGATCGGGGACCCGTTGAATCCCTCGACGAAGATCGGACCGCTCGTCTCGTCGCGCCAGCGTGATCGAGTCGAGGGGTACATCGCCAAGGGCAAGTCCGAGGGTGCCCGCCTGACCACCGGCGGCGGCCGCCCTTCACTCGCCTCCGGCTGGTTCGTGGAGCCCACCGTCTTCGCTGACCTCGACAACACCGCCACCATTGCGCGGGAGGAGATATTCGGCCCTGTGCTGTCGGTCATCCCCTTCGACGACGAGGCGCAAGCCCTCTCAATAGCAAATGACAGCGAGTACGGCCTCGGCGGATCCGTGTGGTCAGCAGATGTCGAGCGGGCCTCGGCGCTCGCGAGCAAGGTCCGGTCCGGCACAGTGGGGGTCAACCACTACTCCAACGACCCGGTCGCGCCGTTCGGCGGGATCAAGAACAGCGGGATGGGACGCGAGTTGGGCCCTGAAGGGCTACACGCCTTCCAGCATCTGCACACCGTCTATCTCCCCCCGGCCAACTAATCGGAGGGCGTCGAACCCCGTGTACACTGTGCGCCAGCTCACACATGCCAGCGAGAGAAGAGCAACCATGCCGAATCCGCACTCAATGGATTCACAAGCACGCGGACTCACTGCCTTCCTACGAAATCTCCGGGCAACCGACATGGACGGGTTTGCCTCCACGGCAGTGGCGTCGGCATGCACCGACCTCGGATTCTCCAAGGCGATGTTCTCGTGGGTCGATGGGCCCACGTGGCGACCCGAGTCAGTGTTCATCTCGCCAGTTCTCGACACCGGGTTCGACGACCTCATCGACGCCGTGGACGGATCTGCGGTACCGCTGTTCAGGGCACCTCGAGAGGCCGACCTGGTGCGCTACCGTAGACCGTTCATTCTCGGCAAGAAGGACTATCGACACTCCTATCGCCCTCTCATCGACCTGTCCGATCCGGCCGCATATGCGGCGGCACCTATCGTGGCCTTTGGACGGACAGTCGCGATCCTGCACGTCGACCATCATGCCGACGGTATCGCGCCGGTTGACCTGACCCTACTGAGCCGAAGCGCCAAGCTGTGCGGCCTGAGCTACTCGATACTCGAGCGCCGAGAGCGACTGCGTCGGCAACGTGCCGCAGTGTGTACGACGTTCTCGACCATGCCCGCCATTGACACGTCGAGCCACCCGGAAGCTTTCGAACGCGTAGCCGAGATCGACCGCGACCATGCGACCACACCGCACCCCCTCGCCACTGCAACGAGAGTGCTGGACGACCTCACTGACCGTGAGCGCGAGGTGTTGCGCCTTCTGGCGACAGGCGCCTCGAACCGAGCGATCGCCGAGAAGCTGTTCATTTCTGACGGGACGGTCAAATCTCATGTGCGCCAGGTCTTTCGGAAGACCGGGGTCAGCACACGAGCCGAGGCTGCCGCGCACTATCAGGCGCACTGCACATCCACCGTCGTGTAGTTGTTCGACCGGTGAGTGATACCAGGTTCTCCGAGCACCTCGATGCGGCGATCGCGGCGATCACACACGCACGGAACGAAAGTGACGTCCATGATGCTCTTGTCGCGCACACGGCCGAACTTGTGGGTGCAGCGGTCGAGATCGCGTCCGTTCACGGCGACATGCCCCGGCGCGTCGCCGGATCATGTCCGTCATCACGACTCTGGACCGCCATCGGCCCCACCGACCGGGTTCACCGTCACGACGGCGACACCGATAACCCGGTCACGGCGGCGCCGGCGACAGGCCACATCGTCACAAGGCTGCCCATAACACAGACAGCACAGACACGTTCGCTTCTACTCATCTCCGGAAAGGTCGATCCCGACGCTCTCGACGCGCTGATCCTCCTCATCGAGGTCACATCCGCAACAATCGACCATCTGGGTGCCGCACGCGCACTCCGGCGCCAGTCCGAAGACGTACATCGCATGGGTTTGGCGCTGCTCGGTCTGGCCGATGCAGATGCCGAGCCGCTGAACCCTCTCGACGCCGTAACCGACATCCCACCTGTCACCACCGATCTCACTGACCGCGAGCGAGAGATCCTTGAGATAGTCACCTCCGGTGCGTCAAACGCTCAGATCGCTGATCGACTGACCATTTCGGTCGAAACGGTCAAATCTCACGTCAAACACATCCTCCGCAAAACCAATGCCGCAAACCGTTCCGAGCTCATCGCCATGTTCGGTGGACTCGATTCCTGATCACTGGTTGGAATCCACGACCTCTACATCGACCTCCTGCTGATCACCGATGATCAGTTGGCAAGAAAGGCGCGAATTCGAGCGAGCGCCGTCCAAGAACTCAAGGAGCTCACGCTCCTCCTCGCTCGGCTCGGGGAAGAGTGTGAGGGCGCCCTCAGACAAGTAGACGTGGCAGGTAGCGCACGAACAGCTTCCACCGCATTCGGCAATGATCCCAGGAAGGTTGTTCCGCACGGAACCATCCATCACACTCTGACCCTCCGGCACCTCGACTGTCGCCGACTCTCCAGTGGAGAGGTGGTAGGTCACTTTCGCCATGACTACTCCTGCAAGATAACGCGATTCGATCGATCGCCCTGGGCTTTGGTTCACACACCGGAGTAGGTGCGTGAAGTCGATTCTGGAGAGCACCTATGCGATCGGCATCACCAGGATGGGTGAGGTAGACCGACCATCGGAGTGAACTCCTTCGCGATCGCCATCACGTCAGGAACTCCGGCGGACGAATCCCTCTGGGAGACATTGCATCCACCCCATCAGGGTGACGCTGGTCACTAGATAGTGGACAACACTGGACACGTCACAGTCGCCGACACGGGAGTTCTCATGACCTCAACGATTCAACCAGGTTCCAACACAACGGTTCCCGAAGACATCGCCACCCAGATCGTCCTACCCGAGGGACACCGAGACGACGACCGCCTGTTCGAGGCATACAAGTGGTTACGTGAGAACGATCCGCTCGGCCTGGCTCATGTCGATGGCTACGATCCGGTCTATCTGGTGAGCAAGCACGCTGACATCATGGAGATCGAACGTCAGCCGGAGATCTTCACAAGCGCAGGCGGAGAGAACAAGGGTGCCTTCAACCCGATACTCGCCAATCAAGCAGGTGACGCGTTCACCAAATCGATCAACAACGGCAGTCTGCGCATCCTGGAAACGCTCACGTACCTCGATCCCCCAGAGCACACTGCGGTCAAAGACATCGCGGCAGATTGGTTCCGGCCCAACAACCTCAAGCAGTGGGAGAACACGATCCGGACTCTCGCCCGCGAGTCGGTGAACCGACTCCTCGAGACCAACGGTCAGATCGATTTCGTCAAAGACTTTGCGCTGCAGTATCCACTGCACGTCATCATGAGCCTGTTCGGAGTTCCTGAGTCCGATGAGCCCCGGATGATGGCCCTCACCCAGGAGTTCTTCGGAACCGCCGACCCCGACGCGGCTCGCGACGACGTAGAGCCATTGACACCAGACGCTGCAGCCAAGCAGTGGGTGGCCACTATCCAAGACTTCTACGCATACTTCGACGCGCTCCTCGAGGACCGGAGGGCGACTCCGAAAGACGACCTTGCGTCGATCGTCGCGGTTGCCAAGAACGCAGACGGGGAGTACTTCCCCAGAGAGGTTGCCTATGGTTACTTCATCGCCATTGCCACTGCCGGGCACGACACCACCTCATCGACGCTGGCGGGCGGCATCCGGGCGATTGCACAGACCCCAGGGCTTCTCGAGCGTCTGAAGGGCGACTTGTCGTTGGTTCCCAACCTCGTCAACGAGTCTCTGAGGTGGGCCTCGCCGGTGAAGCACTTCATGCGAACCGCTCTGCAGCCCTACACCCTTCGCGGTATCGACCTCCGTCCGGGAGACCGCTTCATGCTCCTGTATCAATCCGGCAACCGCGATACCGACGTATTCACCGACCCCGATGTCTTCGACATCGATCGACGCCCCAACAAACACATCGCTTTCGGTTACGGACCACACATGTGCATCGGCCAACACCTGGCGAAGCTGGAATTGAAGATCATGTTCGAGACTCTGTTGCCACACCTCGACGCCATCGAATTGACCGGCGATGCACGCTTCATCCAGACAAATTTCGTCGGCGGCCTGAAGAACATGCCGGTCCAGCTCACCCTGAGCCAGAAGTGACCGCCTCTCCCGACGCATCTGTCGTCATCATCGGTGCGGGACACGCCGGGTCCGGGCTGGCAGCAATACTGCGCCAGTCCGGCTTCGCCGGATCACTCACGATCATCGGCGACGAGCGCCACCTTCCCTACCATCGGCCACCGCTCTCGAAGAAGTTCGACAGCAGTGACGTCGAGCAACTGCTTCGCCCCCGAGAGTTCTATGTGGAGAACAATATTGATCTCAGGGTTGGTCAGGGTGTCCGGTCGATCGACCTGAACACCAGAGTGGTCGCTACCGACTCGGGAAGCGAGATCGAGTACAGCACTCTGGTGTTCGCGACTGGATCGACACCTCGATCGCTGCCGGGCGTAGACCCCGCGCTCGCGGGGGTGCACACGTTACGCAGTCTTGACGATGCACACGATCTCAGCGAATCACTCGCCCGCGGCGGTGCACTCGTCATCGTCGGGGGTGGCTACGTTGGCATGGAGGTGGCCGCCGTGGCACGAAGCCAAGGCACCCCCGTCACAGTGATCGAACGCGAAGACCGCTTACTCGCCCGCGTGGCAAGCGCAGAGCTGTCATCAATGCTTGCCGACTATCACACGCAGCGCGGCGTCACGATACGGATTGGTCAATCCATTTCGGGATTGCGAAACTGG
>NZ_BANR01000009.1 GCF_000332975.1 Gordonia aichiensis NBRC 108223
AGGGCACTCAGCGCACGCAACCACTCCAACCGCGTGCCCGTCGTCACCGACCAGCCCGACGAAAACCAGCGGTCAGCACGTAGCCCAGTCCCTCGCCGTGCTCGAGGGCCACCAGTCCCGACCTCGCGAACCGAGACCCGGTGCCATGACGATCACACCTGCCCATCGGGCACGGTGCTAGGAGTCGTGGCCGGACGCGATAGGGGCATGGTTGTCGTGGGTCGAACGGGATGGGGTTCAACGCGCGGCCACCCGTAGGGTGTCGATACAAACGGTAGCTGCATTGAGAGTTTCCCAACGCAGGCCCACGACCTACTCCGAAGCCCTGAACGTGACATAGGCATCGCAGGACGTGATGAAACAACTCGGGCCACTCGTCTGCTCCAAATACGGCAGACCATCCGAGCCATTCACCCGAATGTGCTTGAGCTTCTCCGGCTCGCCACACGCCGCGCAATCGTTTCCAGTCAGTTCAAACCACGAGGCCATAAACGGACAATAGCCCCAAAATATCGAGACCGGGGGAACCACCTGACTGGCCGAGGTAGTCAGATTTCTCTCTCCCCCGGAGAAAATGCCCTAGGAAGAGGTCTGCCGGGTAATGCCGGGGCCATAGAATCCGTGACCGTGAACCTATGGCAGGTTGTCCCAGTAGCAGCGCTCGTCTCGACGGTTGTAACGCTCGTACTCCGATGGTTCGACCGGCCTAGACCAGTAATCCGCCTCGAGGGTCGGCTCGTAAGCGACGCGCTCGTGATGCGCCCCGTACGTGAGGGACTGAACCCCTGACCGACTTTTCGGTGGCGTCACCGAAAAATGCGCCCAGGGTCGCATTTCAAATGCGACCCTTCCGAACTCTTCGAAGTCCGCGAGTGAGGGACTGAACGAGCCGCGATGGCCTGCTTGACAAGCAGACCAACGTGCGCCCCGTACGTGAGGGACTGAACGTCGGTAGGAGATCGGAATCTTCGGAAGTTTTCGATGCGCCCCGTTCGTGGGGATTGATCCATGCATGGTCATCGTGACCACGGTTGCCGGAGCAGATTGCGCGGGTGCGGCGGGCGGAAATCCCAGCGGCGAACGGGGTTGGAGCGAAAAATCGGCACAGTGGGTCTGGCGCCACCATCACCGCCCGACTCAAGCGCGACGGCCCTGAACTCGTGCGACCTTATGCCTACGCTCCCACCACTTTCGTGACGCCACGAAAGTGGTGGAACGGAGCCAGGGCGGTGGCTCGAAGCTCGCGGACGTCCTTCGGCGAAAACACCCCGCGACCTGCGAAAAAATAAAAGATTGACTACCTCGGCAGTCAGGGTGTGGGGGGTGTCTGGATATTTGGTGGGGGTCGGCGGCGAAGAGTTCGGAAGGGTCGCGTTTGAAACGCGACCCTTCGAGATGGGTAGACCCCCGCTCGCCCGTGGTGGGTTTGCGGGGGTCTGGTGTCGGCGCGCTGGTCGGTCTGTGAGCCTGGAAAGTCCACTGGTGGGGACGGGGGCTCTCGCGGCCATGCATTCCCGTTGCCGGAACTGGAGCTACAGCGAGGGTGAGTTTGACGCGCCGAACGTTGTGGGGGTTACCGGAACCAGGTTGCGGCGTCGGTCAGGTCGTCGGTGTCGGCGGAGTGTCCGATCTCGGTTCGGGGGACGGCGGTCTCGTCGGGGACGGAGGCGAGAACGTCGGCCATACCGGGGTCTGCGGAGATGAGTGTGACCCAGTGGTCACGTCGGGCGGGGGTGATCTTGCCCGCTCGGATCGCATCGTTGACCTGGCCGTCGATCTTGGCTTTCGCGGCAGCGGCTTTGACCTGTCGGCCTTCGGCGGCTTCGGTGCGGAGCGCGGCGAGGCTGTCGCTGTCGATGACTTCCATGCCGATACGCTTCGCGGCAGCGGCGACCGCAGACGGCTTGGTGTCCTTGCTGTCGCCGGTGTTGGCGGCTTGCTTGGCGAGGTCGTCGATGACGGCGAGTATCGCGTCGGCGTCGGTGGGGTCGGTGTCGGCGGGCAGGCCCAGCAGTTCGAACAGTTGGCTGGTCTGGTCGTCGGTGAATGTCAATGCCATGATCGTGTCTCCTTTATCCGGCGAGGCCGGTGATCTTCTTGGCGGCGTAGGGGCGGTCGACGGCGAACGCGGGCACACAGTAGGCCTGCACCCACGTGGAGCGCGTCGAGCGGTCGTCCCACTTGTCGACGGTCAGTGGGGCTTCGAATCCGACCGTGCCCACAGCACCGGCCTGCACTGCCCACGCGGTTCCGGCAGCGACGCGCGGGTTGGCGAACAGCGTCACGCCTGCACTCTTGAGCATGGCGTCGAGTCCGTCACCGTAGGCGACGCGCAGGCTGTGCGCTTCGTTCGGATGTACAACCAACAGGTCGTGGGTGACGCCGAGTTCCTCGAG
Organism: Gordonia aichiensis NBRC 108223; assembly: GCF_000332975.1. GTDB lineage: Bacteria > Actinomycetota > Actinomycetes > Mycobacteriales > Mycobacteriaceae > Gordonia > Gordonia aichiensis. Next base: position 2,397 of record NZ_BANR01000009.1, read on the forward strand.
GTCTGCGGCCAACTGTGCAGCCGAGAGGTCGGCGGTCGGTCGGGAGCCGGACGGGGTGAGTTGGGTTTCGGGCCCGACGAGAACCAGATCCGACCAGTCGTGTCCGGTGACGGCTTCGATGGTGGCGTCGGCAATGGCGCCCATCGCGGCGACGTCGAGTTTCCGGGCGATCGTGTTCGACAGCTGCGTGGTCTGCTGGTCTAGGTAGCTGACATCGTTGCGGCTGATCTGTTCGTCGGTGATCTGGAACTTGCCGCCCCAGTCCTCGACGACGGCGAGTTTGGGTTCGGGGTCGACACCCTCGACGACCCGGTATTCGCTGCCGGGGGAACGCTTCTCGACGTCGGTGGAGTAGAAGTCGGACGCCGCCACCACCGAATAGAGCATGCCGCCTCCGGTGACAGGTGCGCCGAGGTTGGAGAAAAACTTGGGCAGCAATAGTTGTTCGTCGGCGAGCTTGGCGATCTGGTTGCGGATGAGGTTGGGCTGTTTGAGTGCGACATCGACGGTCAGTCGACGCCCGGTCAGTTCGGGGATCAAAGCGTTGGGCATGGGTCAGTTCCTCTCAGAGAAGCGCGATTTCGGCGTCGGAGTTGTTGGTGGCGGCGGTGACGGCGTAGCCGACGACCTTGCCGCTGGTGGCGGTGATGACGCGGCCCGCGGTGCCGACCTCGACGTCCGCGCCTGCGGCGATCGCTGCTCCTGCGGTGACTTTGACAACGCCGTCACGTGCGACACCGACGAGCTCTCCGTTGTTGGCGTCGTGCTTGGCGACACCGAATGTGCGGGCACCTGCGGCGGCGGGTGCCACTGCAAGGTTGCCGTCCGCGGTGCGGTTGCCTGAGATTGCGACGAATCGGCGTGCGGTGATGGCGGCGGTCGCCTGGGCGGTGACATCACCACCGGGCGCGTACACGCGCGGGTTGGGAATAGAGGTCGACATGTTAGAGCACCTTCCGTTGGTTGCGGCGACGTCGAGCCGCGGCGATGAGAATGGTTGTGCGGTAACCGGTGTCGGGCCATCCGGCACCAGTGGTTGTGAGGGCGACACGTTTGCGGGCTGACGCGGCAACCAGATCCTGTAGCGAATCAAGGGACGTGATGGCGGGTGCGGCTTCGCCGAGCAGTGCGAGGCCGGTCAAAGCCAGCGGCCACACCGTGCCGGCACCGTCCTGAAAGTCGTAGGCAGCTTCCACGGAACGGTCCGGGTAGTGCAGTGGTGCGGCGTCGGCCAACCATGCCGGCATCACGAGATCACCGACCAGAGTGTCGCCGTTGCTGGTTGTGCGTAGTTTGTCGACGAATCCGAAACTGGGTGTGCCGTCGAATCGTTCGTCGGTGTGACCGAGTTTGATCGGGGGTTTGCGTACGGCTCCCGCGGTGAATGCGTCGATCATGGCGGCGATGTCGGCGCGGGTCACTGTCCACGGTCCGGTGGAAGCTTCCCAGGTGCCTACCTTCACCAACTCGACGCCGGTGATGCGTTTCTCAGCCACGGTCACCCCTGTCGCTCGGCGCGGGCGACCACCGCTGCCGCTGGATATAGCCACCGCCCGCCGGAACGTACAGCGGGGAGCCGACCGCGGCGCGCGAGGTCTCGGACGTTGCCAGGGGTGCATCCGAGGATGTTTGCGGCGCGTTCGGTGTCGACGAACTCATAGGCAGACAATGCGTCACGATCCGCCGAATCCTTTGCGCCACTGACGTACCCGCCAGTGGTAGAGCGTGTCGCGTCAGAACTCGCGCGAGAAAGGCGGCGTTCGAGGTCGACCAGCCGAGGCGACGGACGTGAACCTTGCTTGGCCAGTAGCGCGGCGAGTAGTTTCATCGCCCGCGCGAGGTAGTCGGCGTCGGAGGCATCGAGCAGCACACCGGAAACCTTCTCAATCGTCATCAGACACCCCATAGAGCACCGCGAGCCGATCCTGTAGCTGTGTGGGTTCCTCACCGTTGCGAGGCAGGCGCGACAACGCCCAAAACAGGGCGACGTTGATGTCAACGGCGCTCGCCTGCTCGGTGACCCACAGATCGGTGATCGCGGCGTTGAAACCGTGATTGTCGGCGCGGTATCCGTGCAGCACCGCGCCGATCACCGCACGCTCGATGCGCAGGCTACGGCGTACAGCCGTCACGTCCTGGTCGGGGAATTGGTCAGTCATGCTTGTCTCCTGAGTTCGTCGAGTGCAGCGGCCAGGACGGTCGCGAGTTCGTATGCTTCCTCTGTGGTCATCCCGTACCGGTCGGGTCCGATCGCAAGGCAGATCGGGCGGGAGTCGTCTGCTGGCGATGACGTGACGATGACTGTGGCGGGACCGGTCCGCCCGTAGCGCTTCACGCGACGCTCCGTGGTCGACCAGGCAGGCGGGGTGAGCGAGCAGCGACGACAGAGCCGTCAGTGCGCCGCTGTGCCGCCCAGTCCCGGCACCGCTCGAGCACCGGGCACTGGTGACACAACGCTTCGGCGTTCTCGTGCCGGTACCGGGTGTCAGCGGCGTCCTCATACGGGTCACGCGGGTCGAAGAGTTCCGCCGAGCCGACGCACGCGGCACCCGACAGGTCTGCGGTGCCGCGCAGTATCGCCTCGAGCAGATCAACCACGCCGCCCTCACGACGAGACACGTTGCGGCTCATATCGCCTCCAGCGGTCCGTATAGCTCGACACGCATAGTTGCCGCGGCGTCGTCGACGTACACCCTGAAATGACCTCGGTCGGGTGTGCCGGGGTCGCGGAGACGCCGGTCGGTGAATAGCAGACGCTCGCCGCGGTGCTCCACAACAGCCGGGAACACGTGCGAAATGTGAATGCCAGTGTCGATGACTTCTGTCGCCCGAATAGGACGCCCGTCGCTGTAATGGGAAAACTCGTACGTCGCACGGTGTAGGTCGCCGACAGCATCGCCGAGCGCATCAGTTTCGATCTCGTGCTCGTCGCAAACGCCATAATCGGAGAGCACGTCGATTACCCATGAGTGGCAGTCGACGACTCCGAGCGCGGCGTAAATCAACATGTCGGTCGCGAGGCTTGGGGATTGGCTCATCAGTGTGTCTCCTTCGTCGGGAAGTGGAATGGTCGTCGAATGCGGGCGCGTTGCACGGAGCCTCGAGGCCAGGCGATGGGCACGCATGTCAGGTGCTGGCCGCGCTCGATGTCCTCGTCAAAACTCATCGGGAACCGGCAGGCGCCACAGAGGGGGAGCCTCCGAGAGTTGTGCCAGATATGTAAGTAGGGGCGGGTAGGAGTCACCTGGAATCACCGCTCTTTCCAGTAGTCCTACGCGCAGGTACTAACTTTTCTGGCACAAGTAGGGACGACGGATCGATGTCGTCGGCGAGGAAGTATCGCCACACGGTGCGCATGTCCCCTTGCTGTTCCTCGTCACAGGTGAGGACTCCCAACATGTGCAGCGCCTGGAGTTGGCGGTCGACGGTGTTGCGCGGTTTATCCAGCCGCTTGCGAACCTCGGTCGTAGAAGATCCTGGGTGCGCAGCGAGGTCGTCGACAATCGCCAGGCGCAGCGGAGGCATCGAGTCACGAGCGCACCGAATCGCCAGCCGCAAGGCATGCTGGCGGTCCATTCCGAGCGCGACCGCGCCGCGCATCACCTGCGCGAGTTGCTTGGCGAATCGGGTGGGCATCTCGGGCGCGTGCGCGTCAATGACGTCGCCGCGGTAGTCGAACTCGACACCCGTGCGCGCGAGCGTCACCAGATCGGCAGCGGCGAGAACCTTGTCGGTCTCGTCCTCGGTGAGTGCGACGCCGACGAGATCTCGTCGCAGAAGCGCAGCCACAACATCAGCGAGGTCACCGCGCATCGCAGCCTCGTGCCCGGTGTTGCCGATAGCCTGCCTGCCGGCCTTCTGGCGACCAGAACGGGAATCCATGCGCACCAGCACGAACCGATCACCCATTGACGCGATGGCCGCGTGCGCCTTGTCCCAGGCGGTCGTGACGGCTCCGACGACAACGATGCGACCATGCCAGTCGAGCGTGCGGCCACCATCAGAACCGACGTTGCGCGACCAGTGCCCGTCGTAGACCTCGCGCAGCGCGGCGAGCACCTCGGCGCGAGCGTCCTTGTTCATCGAAAGAATGCTCGTGACGTCCTTGATGACCAGTACGCCGCGGTCACCGATCTTGCGCAGGAGTCCGCCCGTCGCGTCCTTGGCGCGGTCCTTCTGTGCCGTCGCCGACAGCAGTGCGCCCGGTGAGGACACCGTGGACGTGACGATTGCTCCGGCACCGGCGAGCGCCTGGGCTGTCTCGGTCTTGGCATTGCCCGCCCCGCTGATTAGCAGCAACCAGAGCGGGTCTCCGTCGAGTTGCTCGACAGCCGCAGCAGCGAGCACCGCGTCGAGCGCGTCGGTGTCGTAATCGTCACCGAGCCAGTCGGTGAACGCCGCGTGGACGTCAGCGAGAGTCGCTGTCTGACAGGGTAATCCGTTCTCGTCAAATTCGGGCGTGTCGTAGAAATTGGGCACGCTCATGTGGTCACCCGCTCAATGAAAGCGCCGGAACGAATTGCCGCGTCACGGTCACGAAGCCGCTTGGCGACGGCATTCCAGTCCGCAGCTTGCGAGATCGCCAGGGCCGCGTCTTTCATCGCATTCCGATTGTCCTCGAGTGCGGCGAGCTCTTGCTCAAGACAGCCACGGACACCCGCAGTCAGCAACGCACAGAACATCGCCCGGTCGACACCCTCGGGCAATTCGACGTCGATGAGCTTGTATCGAAGATTGTTTGCGCGCTCATAGGTCAGTGACGTCATGCGTCACCGTCCTTGCTCCGGCACACTGGGCCACGATGCAACGCAACGGATTTCGGAGCTACGAGCCACGACCCGCACGACGTGCATTGCACGGCAGGCCGGTAGCCGAGTTCGACGACGACAGACACGGCAGCGACCTCAGAGCGCTCCTCAGTGGTGAGGGGTTCGCTATAATCAAGGTAGTCGCGCACCCACTCGACTGCTTGAGATTCCCCGGCCCGCCCGCCGGGGTTTTTCTTTGCAATCATTCGACATCGCCGCC